>JAMHWF010000033.1:0-78899 GCA_035911095.1 Ideonella sp.
CTTCGGCGACCGGATCATCGCAACGGCCATCCTCGACCGGCTACTACACCACGCGGTCACGCTCAACATCCGGGGCAACTCGTACCGCCTGAAGGACAAGCTCAAGGCCGGGCTCATCCGGTCGCACGACAACGAAGGTTCACAGCCGGGTGGGGAAATTTAGAGTGCCGCGACTGGGGAAAATTGAGATGCCGTTGACACGCTGCTGGCGAGCATCGGCAACGGCCACGATTTCAGCAACGGCCGGCAGCTTGCCGCCTGGCTCGGCCTGGTGCCCGGCCAGTACAGCTCGGGCGGCAAAGCCCGGCTCGGGCGGATCACCAAGGCCGGCGACCGCTACCTGCGCACGCTGCTGATCCTCGGCGCGCGAGCGGTGCTCGCCGCCGCGACAAACAAACAAGACCGGCTCAGCCGCTGGGCCCTGAGCGTGGCGGAGCGGCGCGGTTACTGGAAGGCCGTCGTCGCGATCGCTGCCAAGAACGCGCGCATGGCCTGGGCGATGCTCGCCAAGGGCGAGGGCTTCAAACCCGTCGCAGTCGCCTGAGCGCCCTCGACCCAACAGCTTAAAACCGGAGGGCTGGTCACCAGATATCGAATCTGCCACCGCGTGACGCCTGCGTTGATGGGACAAGGTTGGACCTGCGCGGGGAGTGCTCGTTTAATTCAGGGCGGCGCCGGCTTCGGCGACCGCGGCTAACGAATGGAGCCCCCGCGCGCGTCTTTCATCAGGGCCAGCGGCGAAGATCGCTGCATCCAAAGGCCGGTTGTAGTTTTGCAGTCCGCATCCTTGTGCTCCCGACAGACGCAGCGCCATCGCGCCGCAGATTGAAAGACTTCCCAGTCGAATTGCTGCGCAATTCGTCAGGGCCTGATATTGCTTGACGCGGGGCGATGCCCTTGTAGTGTTTTCGGGCGCACTTCCGCGCCCGTAACCGGCAACTGGCGCACTCTTGCGCCACTAATCGGCCCGAACCCATGGATCTGCGCCCAGAATCGGTTAGGGGCGCAACGCGCTTCGCCGCCTGGGCGCTGTGCGACCAGGGGTGCCCGCCGGCGGGTGAGTTGCGAGGGATCGAGGTGGCATTTATGCTGTACGAAAACACAGCCTCTGAGTCTCATGTCTCCCCGCATCGCGGCCCCCTCCGATCGTTGTTCGCCGGCAGCGCCACCGCGCCTGCTCGACCAGCTGCGCGAACGCATCCGCTACCTGCACTACAGCTTAAGAACCGAACAAGCCTACGTCCATTGGGTGCGTGCTTTCGTGCGATTCCACGGCCTGCGCCATCCACAGGAGATGGGGCAAGCCGAGGTCGAGGCCTTCCTGTCGTGGTTGGCTGCCGATCGGGGGGTGGCGGCTGCCACTCACCGGCAGGCCCTGTCGGCGCTGCTCTTCCTGTACCGGCAGGTGTTCGGGCAGCAGCTGCCGTGGATGGAGTCGATCGGCCGGCCGCAGCGCAAGGCGCGGCTGCCGGCCGTGCTGTCGCAGGCCGAGGTGGCCGCGGTGCTGTCGTTGCTAGACGGTCCCTATCGCGTGCTCGGTCAACTGCTGTATGGCACAGGCATGCGCATCGCAGAGGCCTTGCACCTGCGCGTCAAGGACATCGATTTCGAGCACCGCACGATCGTCGTGCGCTCAGGCAAGGGCGACAAGGACAGGGCAGTGATGCTGCCCGAGACGTTGATGGTTTCGCTGCCCACGGCGCTGCCGGCGGCGGTATGACGGCGCGTTGTGGCGGTGCATCTGGTGAAGGCGCCCCCGCTCGAATCGGCATCGGCTTCGCTGCCCGCCTACGCTGAGCTGCACTGCCGCAGCAACTTCAGCTTCCTCGTCGGCGCCTCGCATCCTGAAGAACTGGTGCAGCGCGCGGCCGCGCTGGGCTATGCGGCGCTGGCGATCACCGACGAATGCTCGTTTGCCGGGGTGGTGCGCGCGCATCTGGAGGCCAAGCGCTGCGGGCTGCGGCTGATCGTCGGCGCCGAGATGCGGCTATCGGCGCCGGCTGCCGCCGCGGCTGCGCCCTTGCGGGCAGGGCCGCCGCCGGCCCCGGCCCTCTCGGCCACCCGCCTCGTCCTCCTCGCCCAGTCCCGCCGCGGCTACGGCAACCTCTCGCACTGGATCACGCTGGCGCGTCGGCGGGCCAGCAAGGGCGCCTACCTCGCGCTGGCACAGGACGTCGAAGGCAAGACGCCCGGCGCGCCGATGCTGGCCGGCCTGCCCGGCTGCCTCGCGCTGCTGGTGCCGGCGCCGGGCGAGCCGTTCGAGCGCGTGTTCGCGCAGGCGATGTGGCTCAAGACCTGGTTCGGCGCGCGCGCGGCGCTCGCCCTCTCGCTGCTCCACCGGGCCGGCGATGCCGAGCTGGCGGACGTGGCGCAGCGCGTGTCGCGCCACTGCGGCCTGCCGCTGGTGGCCACCGGCGACGTGCTGATGCACCGCCGCTCGCGCAAGCCGCTGCTCGACGTGCTGGCCGCCACGCGGCTGCGCCGCCCGGTCGCGCAGTGCGGCTACGCGCTCGAGCCGAATGCCGAGGCGCACCTGCGCTCGCGCGGGCGGCTGGCGGCGCTTTACGAGCCGGCCTGGCTCGAGCAGACGCTGGCGCTGGCCGGGCAGTGCGCCTTCTCGCTCGACGAGCTGCGCTACGAGTACCCGCAGGAGATCGTGCCGCCCGGCCAGACGCCCGCCGGCTGGCTGCGGCATCTCGTCTACGAAGGCGCGCGCAGGCGCCGCTACCCGCTGTCGACGCACCCTGGGGGCATCCCGCCGAAGGTCGTGGCGCAGCTCGAGCACGAGCTGGCGCTGATCGCGCAGCTGAAGTACGAGCCCTACTTCCTCACCGTCGCCGACATCGTGCAGTGGGCGCGCGCGCAGAAGATCCTCTGCCAGGGCCGCGGCAGCGCCGCCAACTCGGCCGTCTGCTACTGCCTGGGCGTGACCGAGATCGACCCGGGCCGCATGACGCTGCTGTTCGAGCGCTTCATCAGCGTCGAGCGCGGCGAGCCGCCCGACATCGACATCGACTTCGAGCACCAGCGCCGCGAGGAGGTGATCCAGTACGTCTATCGCAAGTACGGGCGCCACCGCGCCGCGCTGACGGCGGTGGTCATCAGCTACCGCCCGCGCTCGGCGCTGCGCGACGTGGGGCGGGCACTCGGACTCGACCTCGACCGCATCGATGCGGTCGCGAAGTCGCAGCAGTGGTTCGACGGCCGCTCGGTCGCCGTCGAGCGCCTGCGCGAGCACGGCTTCGACCCCGAGGCGCCGCTGACGCGGCTGTGGGCCGAGCTGACGGCCCAGCTGGTCGGCTTCCCTCGGCACCTGAGCCAGCACCCGGGCGGCTTCGTCATCGCCAGCGAGCACATGGCGCAGCTGGTGCCGGTCGAAAACGCGGCGATGGCTGACCGCAGCGTCGTGCAGTGGGACAAGGACGACCTCGACGCTCTGCGCGTGTTGAAGGTCGACCTGCTCGCGCTCGGCATGCTGAGCGCGGTGCGGCGCACGCTGGACTTCGTCGGCGCCAAGTTCGGCCGCCCGCCCTGGGGCAGCACGGCCGGCGACCCGGCGGCCCCGCAGCCCTTCGGCATGCAGGAGATTCCGCCCGACGACAAGCTGACCTACGACATGCTGTGCCGCGCCGACACGGTCGGCGTGTTCCAGGTCGAGAGCCGCGCCCAGATGAGCATGCTGCCGCGCCTGAAGCCGCGCGGCTTCTACGACCTGGTGGTGCAGGTCGCGATCGTGCGGCCCGGGCCGATCCAGGGCGGCATGGTGCACCCGTACCTGAAGAACCGCGCGCTGCCGGCGCACGAGGTGCCGTACCCGAGCGAGGAGGTGCGGGCGGCGCTCGAGCGCACGCGCGGGGTGCCGATCTTCCAGGAGCAGGTGATGCAGCTCGCGGTGCTGGCCGCCGACTTCACGCCCGGCGAGGCCGACGGCCTGCGCCGCGCGATGGCGGCCTGGAAGCGCAAGGGCGGGCTCGGGCCGTTCCGCGAGCGGCTGGTCGGCCGCATGCTCGAGAAGGGCTACACGCCCGAGTTCGCCGAGCGCATCTTCAGGCAGATCGAGGGCTTCGGCGAGTACGGCTTCCCCGAGAGCCATGCGGCGAGCTTCGCGCTGCTGGCCTACGTCAGCAGCTGGCTCAAGTGCCACCACCCCGACGCCTTCCTCGCCGCGCTGCTGAACAGCCAGCCGCTGGGCTTCTACCAGCCGGCGCAGCTGGTGCGCGACGCGCGCGAGCACGGGGTCGAGGTGCGGCCGGTCGACGTGACGGTGAGCGGCTGGGAGAGCCATCTCGAAGCCGCCGCCGAGGCGCCGGCCGCGGCGCTCACCGGCGGCCCGCTGCACCCAGTGCGCCTGGGCCTGAGCCGCGTCGTCGGCTTCTCGCAGGCGGCGGCTGCACGCATCGTCGCGGCGCGCGCCGAGCGGCCTTTCGATTCGGCCGAGGACCTGGCGCGCCGCGCCGGGCTCGATGCGCGCGAGCTGTCGCTGCTGGCCGAGGCGAACGCGCTGGCGCCGCTGGCCGGCCACCGCCACCAGGCGGCCTGGGCGGTGCGCGGCATCGAATCGCGGCCGACCCCGCTGCTGCGCGAGACGCGCCTGCACGAGGCCGCCATCGAGCTTGCCCCGCCTGCCACCGCCGAGGAGACGCTGGCCGACTACCGGCGCCTCGGCCTGACGCTCGAGGCGCATCCGCTCGCGCTGCTGCGGGCGCAGCTCGCCGCCTTCCGCGTGCAGCCGGCCTGCGTGCTCAAGACCTACCCGCACGGCCGCCTCGCGCGTGCCAGCGGTCTCGTCACGCACCGCCAGCGGCCGCAGACGGCCAAGGGCACGGTCTTCGTCACGCTCGAGGACGAGACGGGCGCCGTCAACGTCATCGTCTGGCCACGCGTGGTCGAGCAGCAGCGCAAGCCCCTGCTCGCCGCGTCGCTGCTCACCGTCTACGGCACCTGGCAGCGCGAGGGCGGGGTGATGCACCTGGTGGCGGCGAAGCTGGTCGACCACAGCGCGCTGCTCGGCGGGCTGTCCAGCCGCAGCCGGGATTTTCGATAGCAGGGATTTCCGATAGCACGGCCCCGGTGGCATCGCCGGGCCCGACGCCGCGGGGCCCGGCCGGCGACGCCGGGTCAGGACAGGGTGTCCGTCTCGGCTTCGGCCTGGGTGTCGACCTTCCCGGCCGCCCCGGCCAGCGCCTGCGGCCCGGCGGCGGCGCCGGAGGCCAGCAGGTCGAACCATGCCCCGGCGGGCATCGGCCGGCCGTGCAGCCAGCCCTGCTGGCTGTTGCAGCGGTGGGCCTGCAGGAAGTCGGCCTGGGTCTGCGTCTCGACCCCCTCGGCCACGACATGCAGGCCGAGGTGCGAGCCCATCGCCAGGATCGACCGCACGATGCCTTCCGAGGCGGTGTCCTCGGCCAGCCCGGCGACGAAGCTGCGGTCGATCTTGATCTCGTACAGCGGCAGCTGCCGCAGGTAGCCGAGCGACGAGAAGCCGGTGCCGAAGTCGTCGATCGAGAAGCGCACGCCGAGCGCGGCCAGCGCTTGCATGCGGCGCACCACCTCGTCGACCTGCGAGATCAGGAGCCGCTCGGTGATCTCCAGCACCAGGCCGGCGGCGTGGGCGCCGGCGGCGTCGAGCGCCTCGTGCACGTGGTCGACGAAGTGCTCGTGCTGGAACTGGACCGTGCTGATGTTGACCGACAGCGCCAGCGGCCGGCCGGCCTGCCGCTGCATCCGCGCCAGCACGCGGCAGCCTTCCTGAAGCACCCAGCGGCCCAGCTCGACGATGCTGCCGGAAGACTCGGCCAGCGGGATGAAGCGGTCGGGCGGCACCCAGCCGCGCTGCGGGTGGCGCCAGCGCAGCAGCGCCTCGCCGCCGCACAGCTGCCCGTCGGCGCCGACCTGCGGCTGCACATGCAGCTGGAACTGGTCGGAGCCGATCGCGGCGCGCAGGTCCTGCTCCAGGGCCAGCGTCTCGCGCAGCGCCTGCATCATGTCGCTCTCGAAGACGTCCAGGCTGCCGCCGCCGCGGGCCTTCGAGCGGCGCAGCGCGAGCTGCGCCTCGCGCATCACGTCCTGCGGCTGGGTGGTGTCGGGTTGCAGCAGGCTGACGCCGGCGCAGGCGCGCACGTTGAGCGTGCCGTCGCTCAGCTGCACCGGGCGCGCCACGCCGTCCAGCAGCTTGCGCGCGACGTCGAGGGCGATCTTGGTGGCCTTCTCGCGGTCGGCGCCGCAGTTGCCGATGACGACGACGAACTCGTCGCTGCCGGTGCGCGCCGCGGTGTCCTCGGCGCGCAGCATCGCGGGCAGGCGGCGGGCGATCTCGCACAGCAGTTCGTCGCCCGCCTTGACGCCGTGGGCGACGTTGACCGTCTTGAACTGGTCGATGTCCATGCAGATCACCGCGCCGAGCTGACCGGTGCGGCGCACCCGCGCCAGCGCCATGTTCAGCCGGTCGGCCAGCAGGCGGCGGTCGGGCAGGCCGGTCAGCGGGTCGAGCATCGCCGCCGCGGTCGCCTCCGGGGCGGTGGCCGGCGGGGCCGGCAGCGCGCGTTCGCCGGCCTGCCTGGCCGCCACCTCGAAGCCGCCCTTGCCGGCCTGCTTCACCGCGTACATCGCGGCGTCGGCGGCGGCGATCAGCGCCGCGGCGGAGTTGCCGTCGCACGGGTAGCTCGCCGCGCCGACGCTGGCGCCGATCGTCGCCTGCCCGCCGCAGGGCAGGTCGAAGGGCCGGGCGAGGCTGGCGATGAGCTGCCTCGCGAAGTCGCGCACCAGTGCGTCGCCGGCCTTCGGGCCGTCGAGCAGGACGACCAGCTCATCGCCGCCCAGGCGGCCGACGACGTCGTCGGCGCGCTGGAAGATCGCGCGCAGGCGATGCGCGGTCTCGACCAGCACCGCGTCGCCGGCGGCATGGCCCCAGCGGTCGTTGACGCCCTTGAAGCCGTCGAGGTCGATGAACAGCAGCGTCACCGCGCCCTGGCGCATCTGGGCGGCCTTGACCCGCTGGTCGAGCGCGGCCTCGATGTAGGCGCGGCTCTTGAGGCCGGTCAGCGCGTCGTGCTCCGCGCGGTGCTGGGCGGAGCGCTCGGCGAGCTTGCGCTGCGTGATGTCGTAGAGCACGCCTTCGATGCGTTCCTCCTGGCTCGCCTCGTCGACCATCACCGAGACGAGGCAGTGCGCCCACACCACGTCGCCGTCCAGCCGCGTCAGCTCCAGGTCGGCCGCCTGCGGCTGGCCCGAGCTGCGCGCCGCCTCGACCAGCTCGGCGAGCCGCAGCGGCTCGCGCACGCAGCGCTGCACGAAGCCGGTGTGCAGCTCGGGCGGCACCTGGCCCGAGGGCGCGCCGAGCAGGCGGCCGAGCGCCGGGTTGGCGTGCACCAGCTGCTGCCGGGCCGAGAGCACGAAGAGGCCCGCGCTGGTGGAGTCGAAGATGCCGCGGTAGTGGGCTTCCATCTCCGCGATCGCGCTGCGCATCACGCGCTCTCGGTCGAGCGCGAGCTGCTGCAGCTCGAGCAGGCGGTTGACCGCCGCGGTCACGGTGCCGACCTCGTCGGAGGCGTGAGACTCGTCGAGCCGGACACGGGCGGCGCTGCCGGGCTGCATCGACGCGAGCTGGCGCGCCAGCGCATGCATCGGCCGCGACAGCAGGCGCATCGCCAGCGTGTTGAAGACAAGCAGTACGCCCACCAGCAGCGCGACCAGGGCACCGCCGGGCAGCATCGCCTGCCGGCCGGCGTCCGCCGTCAGCTGGGCATCGTCGACCCAGACGCTCAGGCGCCCGACGGGCTCCGCCGGGTCGAAGGGCGAATGCAGCAGGTGCTCGAAGGTGGGCGCGCGGGCGGGCCGCGGCGCGTCCGCCGGCACCGGGCCGTTCTGCCGGCGCACGACCTCCAGTGGCGGCAGGCTGTCGCCGCTGCCGGCGGCCGGCCCGCTGGTCTGCACCGCGACCTGCACGACCGAGACGTGCGGATGGTGCACGAGGCCGTCGGCGATCTCGCGCATCAGCTCGGGGTCGCGGGCATAAGCGCCGGCGGCGGCCGTCTTCTCGATCGCGCCGATCATCGACTGGACCGTCGACAGCCCGGTCGCGTGCAGGTGCGACTGGGCGGCCAGGTAGACCAGCACCGCGGCCAGCGGGCCCATCAGGCACGCCGCGAGGGTCACGGCCAGCAGGAACCGTGCGTGCAGGCTGCGCGCGATCACGCCAGGGCCCTGCTGCCGGTCACGGCAGGCGCATCAGCACGCGCAGGCCGGCGTCCTGCGGTTCGCGCGTCAGGTAGCCGATCGCCAGCGGGTCGGCACGCAGCCGTTGCACCACCGCGCTGTCGTCGCTCAGCGGCTGCGGCGGCTGCACCTGCCCGGTGAAGTGCAGGCGCGCCCAGTAGCTGTTGATGCGCGCGATGTCCATGCCGGTGAGGGCCTGGTAGAAGGCCTCGCGGGCCGGCCCGTCGCGGCGCTGGTCGAGCGGCGTCGCCGGCTCGCCGCCCGCGAAGGCGCGGGTGCGCCCGGTGTAGAGCGCCAGCACTTCCTTCTGCGTGATCGTGCGCACCGGGCTTTCGGCCGAGACGACGACCCAGAGGGAGGGGCTGGCCCGCGCCGATCCGAGCAGGCCGCAGAGCAGCAGCGCCGCCGCCAGGCCCGAGCGCCAGCCGCGCCGCATGGTGTTGAGCCGGGCGCCGT
This sequence comes from Ideonella sp., assembly GCA_035911095.1. Taxonomy (GTDB): domain Bacteria; phylum Pseudomonadota; class Gammaproteobacteria; order Burkholderiales; family Burkholderiaceae_C; genus JAMHWF01. The sequence goes on from JAMHWF010000033.1 coordinate 8,668, forward strand.
TCATCACGACCCCCAGACGAAGTCGAGCAACAGCGTGAACACGGTGGCGCGGTCGGGTCGGTCGGTGCCGCCGCGCCAGCTCGCGGCGCCTGCGGCATGCACCTTGAACCGGTCGACCTGGAACTTCAGGGCGGTCTGGGGCGTGACGTCCCAGCGCAGGCCGGCGCCGATCGTGCTCTGGTCGAAACGGTAGAGGTTGGCGCCGGTGGCGGCATAGCTGGCCAGCATCTGCGCCTGTTGGGCGCCTTGGGGCCCGATCACCGGCGTGAGGGTGCTCACCAGGTCCGGTGCCCGCGCCGGGTCCTTCTTGGCCACGCTGCGGCTCGCGGTGCCGTACACCGTCAGGCCCGGAAACCGATAGGCCAGGCTGAGGTAGCCGCGCCGGCTCGGCAGCAGGCTGCCGTCGACCTTGATGTCGCTGCCTTCGGCCACCAGCGTCCAGGGGCCGCGGTCGTACTGCAGGCCCAGGCCGGCATAGGTGACCGAGCCCTGGGTCCACAGGCCCTGCTGCAGCTCGCGCATCGAGTCGGCGAGCCCCGGCACCGGCAGCTGGCCGATCTGGCCCAGCGCGTCCTGCAGCTGCCGCACCGAGGCGCCGAGGTCCATCTCCATGCGCATGCGGGCGTAGCTGAGCTTGACCAGCAGGCCTTCCGCTTCGCCCGACAGGCTCAGGGTCAGCGTCCTGCGGCCGGTGAGCTCGAAGCGGGACTGGTCGAACACGCTCGACGAGCTGGTGCTGAAGCGCCCGAAAGCGGCGCGCGCGCGCCACAGCGCCGCGCTCGTCTGCCATTGCTGCTGCAGGTGGATGCCGTCGAGCGCCGACACCGGCTGGAAGCCGTAGAAGTCGACCGGTAGGCGCGCCCAGGTCTGCGCGTAGCCGACGTTGCGCACGTCGGAGTAGAGGAAGTTGTCCGGGTTGGCGCGCCCCAGGCGGATCGAGGTGTCGCTCGTCGGGCGGTAGCCGACGTAGGCCCATTCGATCCGCTCGGCGAGCGGCGTGTCGGCGGGGCGCCGGCTCCAGATGCCCTGCGCGAAGGCTTCCCAGCGCGCCCGGTCGCTCCAGTTGAGCTGCAGGCCGACCCGGCTGTCCTGCCCGGCGCTGAAGTCGCGGCTGGCGCCGGGCTGGCCGTTCTCGCGCATGAATCCCCAGCCCTCGGCACCGCGCTGGTAGGTGACGCCTGCCGTCCCGAAGCCGCTGAGGTTCCAGTACTGCGCATCCGGGGACGCGTCGGCCAGGGCCTGGCCGGCGCCGGCCAGGCCGATCACGAGACCGACGGCGGCCGCAAGAAGGCGCCCCCCGGGATGCCGGGATCCGAGCGAAGCGGTGTTCATTCGAGCAAGGGTGCTGCGGAGGCCTTTATGGTGCCGAAGTGGCCACTGGCTGTGTTTGCCGATCGGCGGCGGATGCCGCTTTCGCACGTGTACAAAGGCCGGGCTCGCCGGCTTTTCGGCGCCCACCGCCTGCCCTCGAGGTTTCGCCGGGATGAAACACGCCGGCCCGGAGGCCACGCGCTTCGCCGGTCCGAGGTCCGCGCGCGACCGGCCCCGAGGCGCGCCGACTACAGTCACGCCCCATGCTCTTCCTGCTCTCGCCCGCCAAGTCCCTCGACTACGAGACCCCGCTGCCTGCTGCCGCTGCCGCGGGCGCGACGCGCCCGCACTTCATGCCGCGCGCGGCCGAGCTGATCGAGGTGCTGAAGCCGCAGTCGGCGGCGCAGGTGGCGGCGCTGATGGACCTGTCGCCCGCGCTCGCCCACCTCAACGTCGAGCGCTATGCCGCCTGGTCGCCGCGCCAGACCGTGAAGAACAGCCGCCCGGCGGCCTACGCCTTCGACGGCGACGTCTACGGTGGCCTCGACGCCTGGACGCTTGACGACGAGGACATGGCCTGGGCCCAGCAGCACCTCGCGATCCTGAGCGGCCTGTACGGCGTGTTGCGCCCGCTCGACCGGCTGCAGCCGTACCGGCTCGAGATGCATTCGCGCCTCGCGACGGCGAAGGGCCGTGACCTCTACGACTTCTGGGGCGACAGCGTCGCCCGCTACCTGAACCGGCGCCTCGCGGGCGAGGCGCAGCCGGTCGTCGTCAACCTGGCGTCGCAGGAGTACTTCCGCGTCACCGACCGGCCGGCGCTGAAGGCGCGGGTGGTCGAGTGCGTGTTCGAGGAGCGCAAGGGCCGCGAGTGGAAGATCGTCAGCTTCTACGCCAAGCGCGCGCGCGGGCTGATGGCGCGCCATGCGATCCGCCACCGCGTGGCGACGCCGCAGGGCCTGGAGAGCTTCGACCTCGAGGGCTACGCCTACGCGCCCGCGGCCTCGACGCCGGAGCGGCTCGTCTTCCGGCGCAGCCCGGGCTGACGCCCGGTTCGTCGACGCCGGGCGACGCCCGCCCCGCGGCGGCAGCGCACGCCGCGCCCTGCGGGCCCGGAGGGCCGCCCGGCGCGCGTGCCTTCGGCAAAATGGCGCCATGAGTGCCCAACCGATCACCCCTGAACTGCGCCAGTGGATCGTCGACCAGGCGCAGGCCGGCTGCAAGCCGGAGGACGTGCTGGAGTCGATGACCAAGGCGGGCTGGGAGGTCGATGTGGCCGTGGCCGCGCTCGAGAGCACGGTGCGCGACTACCTGAAGGACCACGCGAAGGCCTCGGGCGTGCCGCCCCCGGTCGACGTGCCCGATCCCGACCTGGGCGAGTCGCCGGCCGTGATCGACGTCGGCGACCGCCTCGTCAGCGTGCTGATGCAGATGCACAAGCCGCGCGTGGTCGTCTTCGGCGGGCTGATGTCGCACGAGGAGTGCGACGAGCTCGTCGCGCTCGCCGGCGCCCGCCTGGCGCGCTCGGAGACGGTCGACAACGAGACCGGCGGCAGCGAGCTGAACGAGGCGCGCACCAGCGAGGGCATGTTCTTCGAGCGCGGCGAACACGCCGTGGTCACGCGGCTCGAGGCGCGCATCGCGAAGCTGCTCGACTGGCCGCTCGAGAACGGCGAGGGGCTGCAGATCCTGCGCTACCGGCCGGGCGCCGAGTACAAGCCGCACTACGACTACTTCGACCCGACCCAGGCCGGCACGCCGACCATCCTGCGGCGCGGCGGCCAGCGCGTGGGCACGCTGCTGGTCTACCTGAACTCGCCGGCCAAGGGCGGCGGCACCACCTTTCCCGACGTGGCGCTCGAGGTGGCGCCGGTCAAGGGCAACGCCGTCTTCTTCAGCTACGACCGGCCGCACCCGATGACCCGCTCGCTGCACGGCGGCGCGCCGGTGATCGAAGGCGAGAAGTGGGTCGCCACCAAGTGGCTGCGCGAAGGCGAGTTCAAGTGAACGCGCCGCTGGCCGGGCTGCGCGTGCTCGACCTGACGCGCCTGCTGCCCGGCCCGCTGGCCACGCGCCGGCTCGCGGAATGGGGCGCGGAGGTGGTGAAGATCGAAGGCCGGGCCGGCGCAGGGCAGGACGACGAGGCGCGCGTCATGTGGCAGACGCCCGACGAGGCGGCGGCCGGCGCGCCGAGCCTCTTCTTCCGCCTGCTCAACGAAGGCAAGGGCGGGCAGCGCATCGACCTGCGCAGCGTGGAAGGGCGCGGCGAGCTGCTCGCGATGGCGCGCGACGCCGACGTGCTGGTCGAAGGATTCCGCCCCGGCGTGATGGAGCGGCTCGGGCTCGGCTGGGCCGCGCTGCACGCGGCCAACCCGCGCCTCGTCGTCTGCGCGATCACCGGCTACGGGCAGCGCGGGCCCTGGGCGCAACGGGCGGGGCACGACATCAACTACATCGCGGTCGCCGGGCTGCTGCACCAGATCGTCGATGCCGAGGGGCCCGGGGCCGACCCGGCGCTGCCGAACTTCCAGGTGGCCGACCTGCTCGGCGGGACGCAGGCCGCGCTGTCGGGGCTGCTCGCGGCCCTGGTCGGCGCGTTGCGCACGGGGCAGGGCCGCTACGTCGACATCTCGATGGCGCACGAGGTCTGGCGGCACCTGGTCGTGCCGCGCGTCGGCCTCGCCGTGACCGGCCGGGCCGTGCCGGGGCGCGAACTGCTCTCCGGCGGCTCGCCGTGCTATGGCGTCTACCGCACGCAGGACGGGCGCCACCTCGCGGTCGGTGCGCTCGAGCACCGCTTCTGGCTGCGGCTGTGCGAGGCCGTGGACCGCCCCGCCTGGGCGCCGCAGCACTGGACGCTGGGGCTGCCGGTGGGCAGCGCCGAAGCCCTGGCCCTGCGCGACGCGCTGGCGGAGCTGCTGGCCTCGCAGCCGCTCGACCACTGGGCGGCCCTCTTCGACGCCGCCGACTGCTGCGTGACGCCGGTGCTGAGCCCGGAGGAGGCGGCGCGGCATCCGCTGTTCCGCGCGCCGCCGGCGACCGCGGCCGACGAAGCCTGAGCCACGTCGGCCCTGGGCGCTGCGACGCCCCGGGGCTCGGCCCCTCGCCCGCGAAGCCCGGGCGCAGCGAACGGCTCAGCGAGGCCCGGGCCAGCGAATGCCCGCTTGAGCGGCCAAGCCCATCAGCTGCGCCTGCGTGAGCGCGGCCTGCTGCTGCCCAAGCTGCTCCAGCGCCGCGAGCTGGGCCTGGGCCTGGGCGATGGCGATCCTCCTGGCCTGCAGCACTTCCGGGCAGACGCCGGCAGCGTCGGGAGGCATCGGCTGACGCTGCAACTGCTCGAGTCGCTGCATTTGCTGGGCTACGAGTGTGAAGAGGTCGTTCATGGTCATCTCCAGGCGGGAGCTTCACGATGGTCGGCCAGGAAGGTCTCGACGGCAGGGCCGAGGGCCGCCTGCGGCGCGTCGGCGTCGTAGGCCGTGGTGCGCAGCTTGCGAATCGCAGGGAACAGCTGCTTCTCGTCGACGCGGGGCAGCCGACCGGGCCCGCGCGTTCCTTGCACGACGAGCAGGACGCGCCGCCCGATGCCATGGGCCAGGCCGAGTTCCAGCGCGACGTTCGGGTTGAAGCCGGTGAGGTCGACGAGGACGTGGCTGGCGCGGCCGATCTCGTCCCAGATCGAGCGCACGACGCGCGGGTCCGTGACGCGGTCGCCGCGCACGTAGTCGGCGCCGGCCGCCTGGCAGGTCATCGCGACGGCCTCGCTGACGGGGTCGGCCCAGGCGGGTCCGAAGGCCGTGACATGAAAGAGCCGCGGCCTGTCTCCCGACGGATAGGCGGCGGGCCACGCGGGCAGCGACAGACGCGGTGCATCGGGACCGGCAAAGCCCAGCAGCAATCCTGCCCGTCGACGGACCTCGATCGCATCGTCGCCGGCCTCGCGCAGCTGGGCGACCCACTGCCGGACCTCCGGCCGCGGATCGCCCGCGCAGGCCGAGGCGAGCACGTCGACGGTCGCCCGCACCGAAGCGCGGGCCTCGGCATGCGGTGGTGCGTGGAGCGCGTCGTCGATCGCGGCGCCGAGCTGACGGGCCATGTGCTGGTCGTCGGCCGCCAGGTTCAGGGGCTCGGTGTCGATGTCGAACGGCAAGGCGGGCGCCGAGGCGTCGGTCACGACGAGCACCGCGCAGCCGAAGGCCTTGGCCAGGCCGATGTCATAGCAGGCCGCAGCCCGCGCGGCGCCGTCGGTGAGGCGCCAGTCGCAGACCAGCAGGCGCGCGCTTGCGATCGCCCGTGAGCGCGACAGTCCGACATCCGCGCCCCGGTCCGCCCGGATCATGGACAGGCCGCGTTCGTTCAGCACGGTCTTCAGCGTCTCCTGGATGCCGGGGGCGCCGGTGAGGAAGACACCCGACGGGTCGGCAGCCGCCGCGGCGGGCAAGCCCCAGAAGGGCCGCGTCACCATCAGGTGGCGGCGGCGCGAGAACTCGTCGATGCGTGCGGCCAGCGGCCTCAGGTGGTCGCGCTCGAAGGTCTTCAGGCCGTCGTCGCCGAGGGGGTCGATCGCGGCGCGTGCCGTGGCCGTCTGCTCGAACAGCTTGCGCCCGGCCTCGCGTTCGCTGGCGCCCTGGCCCCCGCGGGCGAGTTCAGCGGCCATGAACTGCACCAGGCGGTCGAGCTGTGTCGCCAGCTTCCGTTGCCGGCTCATCGGCGCCGGCGCCGGCCCGCCGGTCGACGGATCGACGAGCAGCGGGGCCATCTCGCCCATCAACTCGCGCAGGCGTGCGAGCCGGCTGCCCTGCGAGGCGACGCTGTCCTCGGGTGCCGACAGCACGGCCGAAAGCTTGTGAAGGATGTCGGCGAGCGCGGTCGTCCGCTGCCCCTCGACGCGGCCTGCCGCGACCTCCTCGCGGAACCGGCCGAGCAGCGCAATGAATCCGAGGGTCACCGGGTCGGTCGCGTTGTTCGCCTGCAGGTTCGCCTGCATGGCCAGCTGCGCTTCGACCTGTTCCAACAGCGCCGCCAGGCGGCGCGCCGGCCATTCGGGCAGCACGCCCGCGCCGTCGGCGAGTGCCCGGGGCACGCCCTCGGCCAGCGCGGCGCGGGCGTCGGAGGCCGCTTGCAGCGCGCGACGCGCCTGTGCCACGCGGGCAGGGTCGTCGGGCGCTTCAGCCAGCCGGTGCCGGGCGGCCTCGAGCGCTGCGTGCGTCTCCGAAGCCTGGTCTCTCATGCCGAGCACCACCAACTGGATCGACAACAGTGTCAAGGCGCTCTGAGCCTGGCTGCAAAGCGAGGGCGCCTGCCGGCGAAAGCCTGCGTCCGCGAGGCGATAGCGCAAGCCGGCCTCCTCGAGCAGGAAGCGGTCGGTGCCGCCGCTGCGGGCGCGCAGCGTGTTGGCGCAGTTGAAGTCCAGCTTGGCCTGCTCGAGCGGCGCCTCGACACCGTTCAGCGCCTGTTCGGCCAGGCCGTAGGCCGCGAGGGCGCGGTCCAGGACATCGGGGTCGCGCCGTGCGGCCAGGTCGAACAGCGCGTCGCCGAGATGGCGCCAGAGACGACTGCGGTCGGCCGCGCCCATGCCCCCCGCAGCGGCGCGACGCGCCAGGGCCTCGAGCCCGACGGTCACCACGGACAGCGCCTGCTTGAAGCCGGCGCCTTCGAGGGCAGGCCACTGGGCGACCGCAGCGTCGTGGCGCTGCAGCAGCTCGTCCCACCTGGTCGCGATCCTGATGTCCATGCCGGTTGCGTTCGGAACCGGGCCATGATCGACGCCGAAGGGCTTGCGGCCATCCCTAGGTCGCCCGGGCCCGCACCGGTCAGGCGCTGGGGATCGCCAATACCTTGGTCCGACCGGACGCGCCGCGCACGATCTCGACCTGCGCGCGCCGGCAGCCGAAGTGCTCGGCGACCAGCGCGATCAGCTCGGCGTTCGCCTTGCCGTCGACCGGCGGGCTCTTCAGCTGAGCGGTCCAGGAGCCGTCCGGCGCCTCGGTGAGGGCCGAGGCGCGGGCGTTCGGCTTGACGCGGATCTGGAGCAGCCGCGTCGTCATCGCGCTGCGGCCCCGGCGCGGGCCGGGGCCGTCTGTCTCAGCGCTTGCCTTGCTGCAGGCGCGGCGCCTGGCGCGGGCCGCGGTGGCGCGAGTCGTTGCCGTCGGGGCGCGCGTCGCGGCGCGGCTCGTGCCCGCCGTCGTGGCGCGGCGCGTGGTGCGGGTGGTGGCCATGCGGGGGCGCATGGTGGTGCGCCTGCGGCGCGCTGGCATGGGTCGGTTGGCGCGTGCCGCCACCGGCGCCGCGGCCCTGGCCCTGCGACTGGCCGCGCGGCTCCTGTGCCGGCCGATGGCCGCCGTGCGCCGTGCGCGCGTCGCCACCGCGTCCAGGCCCGCGATGGCCGCCACGCCCGCCGAGCCCGGCCGGCGGGTTCGGGTTCGCGCTGCGCCGGCCGTTGCCGTTCAGCACCATGCGGCCGAGCACGATCGGCTCGGGCTTCTCGTTCGGCGGCTCGAAGCCGGCCACGACCTGGCGCGGGATCTCGCGCTTGATCAGGCGCTCGATGTCGCGCAGGAAGCCTTCCTCGTCGACGCAGACCAGGGAGACGGCCTCGCCCGGCGAGCCGGCGCGCCCGGTGCGGCCGATGCGGTGCACGTAGTCCTCGGGCACGTTCGGCAGCTCGTAGTTGACGACATGCGGCAGCTGGTCGATGTCGATGCCGCGCGCGGCGATGTCGGTGGCGACGAGGCAGGTCAGGGCGCCGCTCTTGAAGTCGGCCAGCGCCTTGGTGCGCGCGCCCTGGCTCTTGTTGCCGTGGATCGCCATCGCCGTCACGCCGGCCTTGTTCAGGTGCTCGGTCAGGCGGTTGGCACCGTGCTTCATGCGCGTGAAGACGAGCACCTGATGCCAGTCGTTGGTCTGGATCAGGTAGGTCAGCAGGTCCTTCTTTACGTCCCGGCCGACCGGGTGCACCTTCTGCTCGATCAGCTCGGCGGTCTGGTTGCGGCGCGCGACCTCGATCAACGCCGGCGCATTCAGCAGGCGGTCGGCCAGGGTCTTGATCTCGTCGCTGAAGGTGGCCGAGAAGAGCAGGCTCTGCTTCTTCTGCGGCACGATCGCCAGCACCTTCTTGATGTCGTGGATGAAGCCCATGTCGAGCATGCGGTCGGCTTCGTCGAGCACGAAGATCTCGATCTTCGACAGGTCGAGCGTGCCCTGCTGGTGGTGGTCGAGCAGGCGGCCGGGCGTCGCGACGAGGATGTCGACGCCCTTGCGCAGGCGGTCGACCTGCGGCTGCATGCCGACGCCGCCGAACATCACCATCGACGACAGCGGCAGGTACTTGCCGTAGGTGCGCACGCTTTCCTCGACCTGGGCGGCGAGTTCGCGGGTGGGGGTGAGCACGAGGGCGCGGATCGGCAGGCGGCCCTTGGCATCGCGCTGCGGCTTCTCGGCCGACAGGCGCTGCAGCATCGGCAGCGTGAAGCCGGCCGTCTTGCCGGTGCCGGTCTGGGCGCCGGCCATCAGGTCGCCGCCCTTCAGGACGGCGGGAATCGCCTGCGCCTGAATCGGCGTGGGCGTGGTGTAGCCCTGTTCGCGCACGGCACGAAGCAGGGGCTCGGCAAGGCCGAGGGTGTCGAAGGACATCGAGGGGATCCGAGGGGGGCCTGTCGCTCACGGTGAGCACCAGTCGCAGGCCCTGAAGGGCAGGCGGAGTGCGCGGAACGGCCTGGCACTCCCGTCGGGATGACGGCGACACCGTGACTGGGACGGGCGTCGATGGACGCGCATTGTAGCGGCGCCCCTCGATCGCCCTGGCGCGAGGGCCGCGAGCGCCGGCCGCCGATTCCGTGAAGCACGCGGCCGAATCGACTCCGTCGACGGCCGGGCCGGTCGTGTGCCGCGCCTGGAAGCCTCCCCCTAGCTTCATCGGTGCGCGGGACGGCGGACCCGGGTCGCCGGGCATCCGCGGGCGTGGGCGCCTTGCTGGCGGGACCGGCGTCCCGAGGTCTGCGCGCAGCGCGGGCGAAGAATCCGCCCACGCCGATGGCCGTGGCGCGTGGGGCCGGCCGACCGCTTCCAGCCAGAGGGCGGGCCGCCCCTTGCCGGAGACTCCACGCCTCGAGCGCTCCGGGCACGCCGCAGAGAGACGCCGCCGCCGGGCGGCCACTTCCGCACCCGAACAGGAGACCCCGATGAAGATCCCCACCAAGCCCGCGTTCACCCGACGCGCGCTCCTGCCGCTGGCCCTCGCGCTGCCGCTCGCCGCGAGCCTGCTGCCGGTCGACGCGCGGGCCGACGTCGATCCCGCGGGGCAAAGGCGCGTCGCGCCTCAAGGGTTCAGCGAGCAGCGCTTCTGCGAGCGCGAGCTGAAGGGCCAGCTCTTCATGCGCACCGAGCTGTTCTTCGGCCTCAACAGGCCGGGCGGCACCGTCAGCGCCGAGGAATTCCAGCGCTTCGTCGACGACCAGGTCACGCCGTCCTTCCCCGACGGCCTGACCCTGCTCGAAGGGCGTGGCCAGTTCCGCGGCAGCTCGGGCGTGGTCGAGCGCGAGGGCGCGCGCGTGCTGGTCCTGCTGTACCCGTACCGCCGCGAGAGCAGCCGCGCGGTCGACGCCATCCGCGGCGCCTACAAGGCCGCGTTCGACCAGGAATCGGTGCTGCGCGTCGACGAGGCCAGCTGCGTCTCGTTCTGAGCACGGGCCGCGCAGGGTCACCTCCGGTTCACGCCGACGTCACGCGCGTTCACCAGCATCCCGCCACGTCGCGCCCGCCATAGGGCGCAGGCGCACAGGAGGAGGATGCGGATGGATACGAGCCGATGGTTCGACGGTCGCCCATGGCCGAAGGCGGGCGCCAGCCTGGCCCTGCTGCTGGCCCTTGCCGGATGCGGCGGAGGCGGCGACGGCAGCGGCGCGCACGAGGCCGCGGCGACGGCCACGGTCGCCGCCGCGTCGACAGCGCCGACGACCGCCGAGGCGGCCGACGCCGCGGGCACCGGCGCGGATGCAGACGCCGATGACGAAGCGGACGAGCGGCTGCAGGCCGCGCAGGCCGTCAGCTGGCGCGAGACCGCGCAGGGCCGCGGCGGGCACCGGACACCACCGGTGTCGGTGCGACTGCTCGGCCTGAACGACTTCCACGGCCAGCTCCCGGCCGGGCGGCTCGTCGCCGGCCGGCCCGTCGGCAGCGCGCCGGTGCTCAAGTCCTGGCTCGACGCGGCCGCGCAAGGCTGGGACGACCGCCTGCTGATCGCCAGCGCCGGCGACCTGGTCGGCGCCTCGCCGCTGGCCTCGGCCCTGCTGCGCGACGAGCCGACGCTCTCCTTCTTCAACTCGCTGGGCAACCGCCATTGCAGCCGCCGCCTGCCGTATGCCGGGCACTGCAACCTGGTGGCGACGGTCGGCAACCACGAGTTCGACAAGGGCCGCGCCGAGCTGCTGCGCCAGCTGCGCGGCGGCAACCATGCCGACGGCCCGTTCCTCGACGACCCCTGGCGCGGCGTCAACCACGCGTGGGTCGCCGCCAATGTGCTCGACACCGCCAGCGGCCGCCCGCTGCTGCCGTCGTGGACGGTCAAGGACCTGCGCTACACCGACCGGCACGGCAAGCGGCGCACGCTGCAAGTGGGCGTGATCGGCGCGGTGTTGCGCGGCACGCCCTCGCTGGTGGCGGCCGAAGGCATCGCCGGGCTCTCGTTCCTCGACGAGGCACAGACGATCAACCGCCAGGTGCGCACGCTGCGCGGCCGGGGTGTCGAGACGATCGTCGTGCTGCTGCACCAGGGCGGCACGCAGGCCGGCTACCAGGGCCCGACGGATGCGGCGCGACCGACGGCGAGCGGCGAGGTGGCCGGCATCGTCAGCCGGCTCGACCCGGCGGTCGACGTGGTGCTGTCCGCCCACACGCACCAGTTCAGCAATGCCCTGCTGCCCAACCGCGCCGGCCGGCCGGTGCTGGTGACCCAGGCCTACTCGGCGGGCACCGCCTATGCCGAGATCGACCTGAAGATCGACCCGCGCACGCGCGACGTGGTCGAGAAGTCGGCCCGCATCGTCACCACCTATGCCGACACCGGCCCGGGCCTGGCGCCGGATGCGGAGGCCCTCGCGCTGACCACCCGTGCCGAAGAGGCTGTCGCGCCGCTGGCCAACCGGGTCGTCGCCAGCTACTCGGGCGACATCACGCGCGCGCAGACGGCCGCCGGCGAGTCCGCGCTCGGCAACCTGATCGCCGACGCGCAGGCCGCGACGATGGGCTCGCACTTCGCGTTCATGAACCCGGGCGGCATCCGCGCCGACCTGTCGTGCCCGACCGGCCCCTGCGAGGCGACCTACGGCGCGCTCTTCAGCGTGCAGCCGTTCGGCAACGTGCTGACCCGCATGACACTGACCGGCACGCAGATCCGCCGGCTGCTCGAGCAGCAGTGGCAGGCCAGCGGCGTGCGCTTCCTGCAGGTCTCGGGGCTGGCCTACACCTGGGACGCGTCGCTCGTCGTCGGCAACAGCTGCAACGCCTGCGTGATCGAGGTGCGCCACGCCGCGACCGGCGCGCCGCTCGACCCGGCCGCGACCTACAGCGTGACGGTCAACAGCTTCCTCGCCGACGGCGGCGACGACTTCAGCGTGCTGCTGGAGGGCACGGACCGCGTCGGCGGCCCACTCGACCTCGACGGCCTGATCGACTGGCTGCCCACGCAGGCGCAGCCGGTCGCCGTGCCGGCCGTCGGCCAGCGGATCGTGCGGATCGATTGAGCCCGGCGACTGACCCCGCCGACTGACCCAGCGGCTGACGCCGGCGGCCGAGCCGGCCACGCAGCCTCGACTTCCCGTTCCTGTCCTCGCCCCCGGCACCCGCCGGGGGCGGCTCATCGAGGCCCCGGCCTCGACATCCGAGAGAACCTCCATGAGACTTCGCGCTCCTTCCCTGTCCCGTGTCGCCCGCCTGATGCGTGCCAGCAGCCTCTTCGCCGCCACCGCCGCCCTGGCCGCCGTCGCCTGCGCCCACCAGAGCGGGGGCTTCGACGGCGGCAACGACGACACCCAGGGCCGCCGTCATCACCGCAACGCGCCCGAGGCGCAGCTCGGCCCGCGGCCGTTCTTCCTCGTGCAGGACTTGGCCGACTCGCGCCTCAAGCGCGAGCTGCAGGTCTGCGCGAAGCGCGGCGGCTTCGAGAAGCGCGAGTGGTCGATCGGCCACCGCGGCGCGCCGCTGCAGTTCCCCGAGCACACCGTGCAGTCCTACGAGGCGGCCGCGCGCATGGGCGCCGGCATCCTCGAGTGCGATGTCGCCTTCACGAAGGACAAGCAGCTGGTCTGCCGCCATGCGCAGAACGACCTGCACACGACGACCAACATCCTCGTCACGCCGCTGGCGGCCAAGTGCACCCAGCCCTTCGTGCCCGCGACCTACGACGGCGCCGGCACCCTGGTGACGCCGGCGCGGGCCGAGTGCCGCACCAGCGACATCACGCTGGCCGAGTTCAAGACCCTGCGCGGCAAGATGGACGCCTCGAACCCGGCCGCGCGCACCGCGGCCGAGTACCAGGGCGGCACCGCCGACTTCCGCACCGACCTCTACGCCGGCCCCAGCAGCGGCACGCTGCTGACGCACCGCGAGAGCATCGAGCTCTTCAAGCGCCTGGGCGTGAAGATGACGCCGGAGCTGAAGGAGGCCGTGGTGCCGATGCCCTTCAACGGCTTCACGCAGGAAGCCTATGCGCAGAAGATGATCGACGAGTACAAGGCCGCCGGCGTGCCGCCGCGCGACGTCTTCCCGCAGTCGTTCGACATCCGCGACCTGCGCTACTGGATCGCGAAGGAGCCGGCCTACGGCCGCCAGGCCGTCTACCTCGACGACGCCGAGACGGTGGCCGACCTGCCGAGCTACGGCGAACTGCGTGCCTTCAAGGCCGAGGGCATCAACATCTGGGCGCCGCCGATCTTCGCGCTGCTGACCGGTGACGCCTCGGGCCGCATCGAGCCCTCGGCGGCAGCACGCAACGCGCGTGCGGCGGGGCTCGACATCATCACCTGGTCACTCGAACGCTCGGGCGTGCTGGCCGACGGCGACAACGGCTTCTACTACCAGAGCTTCGACGCCGCGATCCAGCGCGACGGCGACGTGCTGCGCGTGCTCGATGTGCTGGCGCGCCAGGTTCGCGTCCGCGGCGTCTTCTCCGACTGGCCGGCGACGACGACCTTCTACGCGAACTGCGCAGGGTTGCGCTGAGGGAGGGCAGCCGGGGGACGGTTTGCGGCTGCGGTGATCTCGTCGGTCGGGATTGTGGTGGCGGGGAGGGCATTGGGTGGTCGCCGCCCTCCATGTCCCCCGGCGGTCGCTGCGCGACCGCCTCCTCCTCTACTTGCGGGCGGCGACCACCCAATGCCCTCTTCGTTGCAGCGTGGCGCGCGAGTCGGAATCCAATCCCCTGGCGCATGGGCCGAGGCGCGGGGTCGACACGGCCCTCGCGCAGGGAATCGCACGCTACAGACGGTGCCTGGCCGAGGGTGTTGGGTGTCCGTCGACCGCAGGTAAGGGAGGAGGCGGTCGCGCAGCGACCGCCGGGGGACACGGAGGGCGACGGACACCCGACGCCCTCGGCCCGCCACGATTGTTGACCTCGATCGCGCGCCGCCCGTGATGGAAGGGATGGAAGGGAGCTTGGCCGCTCAGGCCGCTCGCCCCGCCGCCCGTGGCGACACCCCGACATGGAGCAGCAAGAGGCCGAGCGCAATGAAGGGCACGCCCACCCAGGAAAGCCGCGCGAAGCCGAGGCTGCCGGCGACCAGGCCGCCGAGTGCTGCGCCGATCGCGGTGCCCATGTAGAGCATCGAGGTGTTGAGCGACAGCAGCAGCGGCGCCTGCTCGGGCGCCAGTGCCGCGAGGCGCGACTGCTGCGGCGCCATCATCCCGAAGCCGGCCGTGCCCCAGGTCAGCAGCGCCGCGAGCAGCGCGGGGTAATGGCCGCCGGTGAACGGGATCACCGCCATCGCCAGGCCGAGCACGGTCAGCTGCACGCTGAGCGTCCGCCGCGCGCCGTAGCGGTCGCCGGCCCAGCCGCCGAGCAGCGTGCCGACGACGCCCGAGACGCCGAAGGCCATCAGGGTCAGCGAGACGCGCTCGCCCGACATCGGCGCGAGCGACTGCAGCACCGGCCCGATGTACGAGAAGACGAGGAAGATCGCGACGAAGTACGACAGCGTCAGGGCCAGCACGCGCAGCACCTCGCCGCGCGCCAGCACGCCGCGCAGGCCGACGAGGCTGGCGCCCGGCGCGTCGATGTGGGCGGGCAGGCGCAGCGCCAGCAGCAGCGCCGCCGCCGCGGCGCAGGCCGCGACCGCGGCGATCGGCCACTGCCAGCCCAGGTGCAGCCCGGCCCAGGCGCCGAGCGGCACGCCGATGACGTAGCTCAGGCTGATGCCGAGGAAGGCGAGCGCCAGCGCCTTCGAGCGCCGCGCCGGCTCGACCAGCGAGACCGCGAGCCCGGCCGCCACCGCGGTGAACATCGCGCCGATGCCCATCAGCAGCCGACCGGCGAGCAGCACCGCCAGGCTGCCGGCCAGCGCGCAGACGGCGTTGCCGGCCGCGAACACCAGCAGCGACAGCCACATCACCCGGCGCCGCGGCCAGCGGCCGGTGAGCATCAGCGCGAGCGGGGCGAGCACCGCCGTCGCCAGAGCGTAGACCGTGATCGCCTGGCCCGCGGCCGCGACGTCGACCTGCAAGGCCTGCGCGACCTCGACCAGGATCCCGCTCGGCACGAAGGCGCCGGTGCCGATCACGAGGTTGCACAGCGACAGCAGGTAGAGGATGGGCGGCATCGGGCGGGCGGCGGGAGGCATGGGTGGGCGGACCCCTGCGGCGGGGGTGGCGACGCTAGCAGAAGCGCGCTGCCCTTGCCGCCGCGGGTGCAATCACGCGGCGAGGCTCCGGGGCTCGCCCGCGCCGTCATCAGGCGCGGCGGTCGCGGTCGGCAGAATTGGTGGCCATGTGCGATCCCTTTCAGACCCGGCGGTCGGCGCCGCCCGCGGCAGGAGCACCGCGCCCGCCGCCTTCCGCGTGGCCGCAGGCGGCCCGCCGGGCCGGCCATCGCGCCGCCCGAGCGACGCGGGCGCTGGCCGGCGCCCTCGCGCTGGCCGGCCTGTGCGGCGCGGCGGCGGGCGCGGGGTCGGCATCGGCATCCGCATCGGCAAGTCCCGCGACGCCGGCGCCGACCGAAGCAGCGTCGCCGGCGCGGGGCGAGGTGATCGACGTGCGCCTGCTCGGCTTCAACGACTTCCACGGCCAGATCTCCCGTGGCCGGCAGGTTGCGGGCCGGCCGGTGGGCGGTGCCGGCGTCTTCAAGGCCTGGATCGATGCCGCCTCGCGCGGCCATGAAGGCCGGGTGCTGATCGCCGGCGCCGGCGACATGGTCGGCGCCTCGCCGATCGCCTCGGCGCTGCTGCGCGACGAGCCGACGCTTGCCTTCCTCGACAGCCTCGGCAACCGCCACTGCTCACGGGCGCAGCGCCACGCGCCGCGCTGCAACCTGGTCGGCACGCCGGGCAATCACGAGTTCGACAAGGGCCGGCACGAGCTCCTGCGCCAGCTCCACGGCGGCCCCCATGCCGAAGGGCCGTTCCTCGTCGACCCCTGGCCCGGCCTGGCCCACGGCTGGGTCGGCGCGAACGTCGTCGACCGCGCGAGCGGCCGGCCGCTGCTGCCGCCCTTCACCGTGAAGCAGGTCAGCCAGCGCAGGCCGCGGGGGCTGCGCACGGCCAGGGTCGGCTTCATCGGCGCGACGCTGCGCGGCACGGCTTCGATCGTCGCCGCCGAAGGCGTGCGCGGCCTGGCCTTCGGCGACGAGGCCGAGGCGATCAACACCCAGGTGCGCAGGCTGCGCCGGCAAGGCGTCGAGGCGATCGTCGTGCTGCTCCATCAGGGCGGCAGCCAGCCGCGCTACGAAGGCCCGACCGATGCCTCGCGGCCTGGCGTCGAAGGGCCGGTCGTCGACATCGTGGCCCGGCTCGACGAAGCGGTCGACGTCGTGATCAGCGGCCACACCCATCAGTTCACCAACGCGCTGCTGCCGAACGCCGCCGGGCGGCCGGTGCTGGTCGTTCAGTCGCATGCGAACGGCAGCGCCTTCAGCCAGGTCGACCTGCGGCTCGACGCGCGCAGCGGCGACGTGGTCGGGCGCAGCGCGCGGATCGTCACCACCTGGGGCGACGAAGGCCCGGGCCTGGCGCCCGACGCCGCGGCGCTGGCGCTGGTGCACCGCGCCGAGACGCGGGTCGCGCCGATCGCCGGGCGGCCGGTGGCGCAGCTGCGCGGGGCCTTCACGCGGGCGCAGACACCGGCCGGCGAATCGACGCTCGGCAACCTCGTCGCCGACGCGCACGCGGCGGCGATGGGCACGCGCTACGCCTTCACCAACCCCGGCGGCCTGCGCACCGACCTCGGCTGCGCTCCCGTCGCCGACGGCGCGCCAAGCGCCGACTGCGAGGCGACCTACGGCCAGCTGTTCGCGGCCCAGCCGTTCGGCAACACGCTGGTGCGCCTGGAGCTGAGCGGCGCGCAGATCACGGCCCTGCTCGAGCAGCAGTGGCAGGGCGGGCGCAGCCGCTTCCTCCAGCCCTCGGGCCTCGCCTACACCTGGGACGCGGCGAAGGTCGAGGGCGGCATCTGCCGTGCCTGCGTGGCCGAGGTGCGCGACGTGCGCAGCGGCCGGCCGCTCGAGCCGCAGGCGCGCTATGCGGTCACCGTCAACAGCTACCTCGCCAGCGGCGGCGACGACTTCACGCTGCTGCGCGAAGGCACGGCGCGCGAGGTCGGGCCGCTCGATCTCGACGGCCTGATCGCCTGGCTGCGCGCGCAACCGCAACCGATCGAGGCGGTGCCGGCCGGCGCCCGGATCCGTCGCCTGAACTGAAGCCGGCCGGGCGACCCCGGTCGAGCGCCGTCCGGCCGCTCAGCTGGTGGTCGTGTCGATCTGTTCCTGCGACAGGCGGGCGAGGGCGCGGCGCGTGAGGCGGCGCAGCCGGTTGAGCGCGTCGTGGCTGCACAGGCGCCCCTCGGCGGCATCGCTCTCGACCGCGCGGCAGGCGCGCATCAGCCCCACCGCGCCGACGGCGGCCGAGGACGAGGCCATCGCGTGGCTGGCGCGCTTCAGCGAGACCGCGTTCCGCGCCTCGAAGGCGACCTCGATCGCCGCGAACTGGGCGTCGGCGTTGTCGAGGAAGGCATCGAGCACGCGGGCCAGGATGTCGGCGTCGCTGTCGAGGCTGCGCAGCTCGCCGAGCACCTCGAGGTCGAACTCGTCGCTCTCGGTCAGCGGCGCCGGGCGGCCGCGGGCCGTCGTGGCGGCCTGCGGCTCCGGCGAGTGCAGCCAGCGGGCCAGCGTCTCGCGCAGCGCCGCGCGGGTGTAGGGCTTGCTCAGGTGGTCGTCCATGCCGGCCGCGAGGCAGCGGTCGCGGTCGCCCTTGAGCGCGTTGGCGGTCAGCGCGACGATCGGGATGCGCGGCAGCGCGAGCATGCGTTCGCGCTCTCGCAGCTGGCGCGTGGCCTCGAAGCCGTCGAGCTCGGGCATGTGGCAGTCCATCAGCACGAGGTCGAAGCCACCGGTCGCGTGCTGCGCGAGCGCCTCGCGCCCGTTCGTCGCCAGCACGACCTCGCAGCCGATGTGCGCCAGCATCGCGAGCGCGACCTCCTGGTTGACCGGCGTGTCCTCGGCGAGCAGCACGCGGCCGCGCAGCGGGGGCGGGATGACCGGCCCCGGCGCGGCGGAGGCTGCCTGCGCAGCGGGCACGCCGACCGCCAGCGCGGTGCGGATCACGCTCGCCAGCTCGGCGCGCCGCACCGGCTTGTAGAGCGTGGCCGCGATGCCGGCGGCGCGCGCGTGCTTCTCCTCGTCGCCGCTCGACAGCGAGGTCAGCAGGATCACCGGCACCGCGGCACAGGCCGGCTCGGCGCGCATCGCGTGGGCGAGGTCGATGCCCGACATCGACGGCATCTTCATGTCGACGATCGCCAGGTCGAAGTGCGAGCTGCGCAGCAGGTGCAGCCCATTCGGCGCGCAGTCGGCCGCGACGCAGGCCATGCCCAGCTGCTTCACCTGGTGCTCGAGCACCATCCGGTTGGTCGGGTTGTCGTCGACCACGAGCACCCGCAGGCCGGTCAGCTCGGCCGCGGGCAGGCGCGCGGGGCCGGCCATGCGCGCCTCGGTCGGGATCTCGAAGGTGAAGGTCGAGCCGCGGCCGGGCATGCTGCGCACCTCGATGCGCCCGCCCATCAGCTCGACGAGCTGGCGTGAGATCGCCAGGCCCAGGCCGGTGCCGCCGTACTGCCGCGTCGTCGACCCGTCGGCCTGCGAGAAGGCCCGGAAGATCCGCCGCTGCTGCTCGGGCGAGATGCCGATGCCGGTGTCGCGCACCGAGAACCGCAGCATCAGGCGCGCCGGGTCGCTCGGATGGGCAGCGGCCTCGAGCGAGAGCACCACCTCGCCGCGCTCGGTGAACTTGACGGCGTTGCCGATCAGGTTGACGAGCACCTGGCGCAGGCGCAACGGGTCGCCGAGCACCGCGTCGGGCAGGTCGTCGGCGATCTCGCAGGCCATCTCGATGCCCTTGCGGTGCGCCTGCTCGGCCACCAGCTCGGCGACGTCCTCGGACAGCTCGCGGGCGTCGAAGGACACCGCCTCGAGCTCGAGCCGGCCGGCCTCGATCTTCGAGAAGTCGAGGATGTCGTCGATGATCGACAGCAGCGCCTCGCCGGAGCGGCGCGCGGTGTCGGCCAGTCGACGCTGGGTCGAGTCGATGCCGCTGTCGTGCAGCAGCTCGAGCATGCCGAGCACGCCGTTCATCGGCGTGCGGATCTCGTGGCTCATGTTGGCCAGGAACTGCGACTTCGCGCGATTGGCCGCCTCGGCGGCCTCCTTCGCGACCCGCAGCTCGGCCGTGCGGTGCTCGATCTCGGCCTCGAGGTTGTCGCGGTGCTGGCGCAGCGCCTCGTCGCGGGCCTGGATCTGCGCCAGCATGTTGTTGAAGCCGGCGATCAGCAGGCCGATCTCGCGGTCGCCCGAGGGCGCGGCGCGCAGCGCGTAGTCCTTCTCGTCGGTGACGCGGCGCGCCGTCTCGGCCAGGCGCGAGATCGGGTCCGAGATCACGCGCCGCACGCGCGCGACGAGCGTGAACGACAGCAGCAGGGCCGCCGCCGACAGGGCGGCCGTCAGCGCGAGCTGGCCGCGCACGCCGGCCCACATGCTGTCGAGCTCGGCGACGATCAGGACCTCGCCCAGCGCCTCGCCGTCGAGCACGACGCTGCGCCGGGCCGAGATGCGCGAGGCGAACCAGCCCGACTCGTCGGCAGGGGCGAGCGCAGCGGCGGAGGCGGCCGGCCGGCCGGCCGGGGCCGACTCGCTGGGCCGCGAGTAGCTGGCCAGCAGGCTGCCGTCGCGGCGGAAGGTGGCGGCCTCGACGACGTTCGGCGCGGCGCTCATCGACTCCAGCGTCTCGGTGGCCGACTTCGCGTCGTCGAAGGCGAGGGCGCCGCGGCTGTTGACCGAGGCGACGTCCGCCAGCATCGACAGCTGGGCGTGCGCGTGGTGCCTGGCGTCCGCCACCGTGGCTGTCGCCGAGGCCAGGTAGGCGACGAGCAGCGCCACGCCGACGGTCAGCGTCATCAGCCAGGCGAGCTTGCGGCCGAGGGACATGCTGCGCAGGGACTTCATGGCGTGCGGCCCCTGACGGTGCGGGCGAGCTTCAGGAGCTGTGAATTGATCTGCAGGCCGGCGCGCTGCGAAGCCTCGAGGTCGACCTCGAACTGCACCCGGTCGTCGCTGGCCACGAGGCCGATCACACCGCCCTGGGTCGCGAAGCCTTCCAGGTCGCCGATCGTCAGCACCGGCAGGTCGCGCACCGCGCGCAGCACGTCGGCCTGGCGCCGCTCGTCGACATCGGTGATGTAGACGATGTTGCAGGTGCCCAGGTCCACGTTCGGGACGTTGCGCACGACGCTGAGCGGGCGGCCCTGCAGCGGGCGGCCGTCCAGCAGCTGGCGCACCGAACCCATCGGGTCACCGCCGGGCAGGCAGAGCTTGACCTGCGGGCCGAGCGCGTTGGACGGCCAGCCGGTGAACTTGGCGAAGTTGTAGACGAAGCCGGCCTTGACCGCGAGCTCGCTCGCCTCCTGCGAGCCGGCGGCCGCCGCCAGGCCCGCGCTGAGCGCGAGCGCGACGATGGCGCGGACGGTCCGGGCAGGCCGAAGCATCGCAGGAAGGAACCGGTCGTCTCGGGGCGTCAGAACTGCCAGCGCAGCTTGACGTATGCGGCACGGCCGACCTCGAGGGCAGGCGTCGGCAGGTGGTCGCTGACGAACTCGGGGTGCGAGGGGTCGGTGAGGTTCTGGCCGACGATCGACAGCTCGACCCGGCGCGTCACGCGCCAGGCATAGCGCAGGTCGAGCGTCGTGTAGGCGGGGATCGCCATGTAGTCGAGGCGGCCCACGTGGCGCAGCCAGGCGTCGACCTGGTGGTCGGCCGCGAGATTGACCGAGGAGCGCAGCGACACCTGGTGGCGCGGCGAGATGCCCTCTGCCATCGCGGCGGAGGCGTCGTGGGCCGGGTCGCCATTGCGTTGCGCGCGAATCGAGAACCAGGTGTAGGCCGCCTGCAGCCGCCACCACGAGGCCGGGTGCCAGTCGGCGGCGACCTCCACGCCCTTCGAGCGGGCCGACATCGAGGTGTCGGTGATGATGCGGTAGTCGATGTACGGCACGCCGTTGGGGTCGAACGCCATGTTCTGGCTGACCGTGCGGGAGGTCCGCAGCCGGCTGTAGTCGTTGCTGAACGCCGCGATGTCGATCGACAGCTCGTTGGCGAGCTGGGTGCGCCAGCCGAGCTCCCAGGCCGTCACGCGTTCCGACTGGTAGCCGGGGTTCGGCACCACGGTCTGCAGCACCGGCAGCGGCGAAGGGTTCGCGGCGGTGTTCGGCGGCGTCGTGTTGAGCGTGATTTCCACGTTCTGCTCGGCCCGCGACGGCATGCGGGCGGCGCGCGACACCGCGCCCCACAGGGTGTTGGTGACGTTGGGCGTGAACACCACCCGCGCGTTGGGCTGGAACTCGAAGTCGGTGTAGCTGTTGTGCTCGAGCCGCGAGCCGAGGACGAGGCGCCAGAGCGAGGGCACCAGCTCGATGTCGTCGTGGACGAAGGCGCTGGCGAGCGTGAAGTCGCCCTTCTGCGGGTCGATGCGCAGGTAGCCGTTGCCGTTGGTGCGCACGTCGTCGCGCGAGTGGCGCAGGCCCAGGCCCCAGATCACGTCGTGGCGCTCGCCCATCAGCTGGCGCACCTGGAAGTCGATGTCGGCCGTCTTGCGGCGCTCGTCGGCGAAGTTCGCGTCGATGCGGGTCGCGTCGACATAGCCCTGCACGGTCGCCTGGGCACCGCCACCGAGCGTCCACTCATAGCGCCCGAGCAGGTTGGCGCCTTCGCTCATCTGGCGCACCCGCGTCGGCACCATGTACGGCGCAGTGGTGATCGGGGACAGCAGGCCCTGGCCGGTGGTCATGCGCGAGGCGTTGCCGACCAGCGTGAAGCGGCCGCCGTGCGACGCCTCGCGGTCGATGCGCAGTCCGGTGCGCCAGGCCCGCGTGCGGTCGTCGCCCGAGCGGCCGTCGGCCGTCTCGGCCGGCGCCACCTCGTGCGTCTTCGCCCAGACCCGGTACCAGCTGTCCTCGGCGAGCGTGCCGCCGTGGCGCAGCGCGAGCATGGCGCGGTCGTCGTTGCCGGCGGCCGCCGCGACGAGCGAACCCTGCGTTGCCCGCGCCTTGCGCGTGATGATGTTGATGACGCCGTTCACCGCGTTGGCGCCCCAGAGCGAGGCGCCGGGGCCGCGGATCACCTCGATGCGGTCGATGTCCTCGAGCATCACGTCCTCGGATTCCCAGAACACGCCCGAGAACAGCGGGGAGTAGATGCTGCGGCCGTCGATCAGCACCAGCAGCTTGTTGGCGAAGCGACCGTTGAAGCCGCGGGCCGAGACCGCCCAGTGCGAGCTGCTCAGCCGCGCCACGTCCAGCCCTGGGACGAGGCGCAGCGCCGCCGGCAGGCTGGTCGCGCCCGAGCGCGCGATGTCGTCGGCGGTGAGCACGAAGGCGGCGGCGGCGGTGTCCGTGAGCCGCTGCGACTTGCGCGAGACCGAGGTGACCTCGATCTTCATCAGGTCTTCGAGCGACATCTGGGTCAGCTCGGGCTCGCCGGCCTGCGCGGCTGCCAGCGCCGGAAGCGACAACAGGCACAGGGCGCAGGCGAGGGCACGGGCAGGGGCCTGGAGCAGGGAGTTCAAGGGGGGATTCCGGAGGGTTCAGGTCGTTCTGCCTGATCGGACCGGCGCCGGGCGACTTGACCGAAGCGTCCACCTGCCTTCGGTGCTTCGTGTCGCACTTCACGCGAAGCGGTCACCGGGACGGCCGGCGCGCGGTCCGGGATAATCCGGGGATTCGTCCGCCGGCCGTTCGCGCCGAGCGGCCCCACCTGCCTTCGAAGAAACCTCTGCATGGCCCAGTACGTCTACACGATGAACCGCGTGAGCAAGACGGTTCCCCCGAAGCGGCAGATCCTCAAGGAGGTCTCGCTGTCGTTCTTCCCCGGCGCGAAGATCGGCGTGCTGGGCATCAACGGCTCGGGCAAGTCGAGCCTGCTGAAGATCATGGCCGGCCTCGACAAGGAGATCGACGGCGAGGCGGTGCCGATGCCCGGCATCAAGATCGGCTACCTGCCGCAGGAGCCGCAGCTCGATGCGACGCAGACCGTGCGGGAGGCGGTCGAGGAGGGCATCGGCGGCGTGCTCGCGGCGAAGGCGCGTCTCGACGAGGTGTACGCGGCCTATGCCGAGCCCGATGCGGACTTCGACAAGCTCGCCGCCGAGCAGGCCGAGCTCGAGGCGATCATCGCCGCCGCCGGCAGCGAGAACACCGACCTGCAGCTCGAGCTGGCCGCCGACGCGCTGCGCCTGCCGCCCTGGGAGGCCACCATCGGCAACCTCTCGGGCGGCGAGAAGCGCCGCGTCGCGCTGTGCCGGCTGCTGCTGTCCAAGCCCGACATGCTGCTGCTCGACGAGCCGACCAACCACCTGGACGCCGAATCGGTCGAGTGGCTCGAGCAGTTCCTGCAGCGCTTCCCCGGCACCGTGGTCGGCATCACCCACGATCGCTACTTCCTCGACAACGCGGCCGAGTGGATCCTCGAGCTCGACCGCGGCCGCGGCATCCCCTGGAAGGGCAATTACTCCGACTGGCTCGAGCAGAAGGAAAAGCGCCTGGAGCAGGAGCAGAAGACCGAGGACGCCCGCACCAAGGCGATGAAGCAGGAGCTGGAGTGGGTGCGCAAGAACGCGAAGGGCCGCCAGGCCAAGAGCAAGGCGCGCCTGGCCCGCTTCGAGGAACTGAGCGACGTCGAATACCAGAAGCGCAACGAGACGAACGAGATCTTCATCCCGGTCGCCGAGCGGCTGGGCAACGAGGTGATCGAGTTCGACGGCGTCTCGAAGTCCTTCGGCGACCGCGTGCTGATCGACAACCTGAGCTTCAAGGTGCCGGCCGGCGCGATCGTCGGCATCATCGGCCCGAACGGCGCCGGCAAGTCCACGCTGTTCCGCATGATCCAGGGCGTCGAGCAGCCGGACAGCGGCAAGGTCATCATCGGCAAGACCGCCAAGCTGGCCTTCGTCGACCAGAGCCGCGAGAGCCTGGCCAACGACAAGACGGTGTGGGAGGACGTCTCCGGCGGCCTCGACAACATCATCGTCGGCAAGTTCGTGATGCCCTCGCGCGCCTACCTCGGCCGCTTCAACTTCAAGGGCAACGACCAGCAGAAGCAGGTTGGCTCGCTCTCCGGCGGCGAGCGCGGCCGACTGCACCTGGCCAAGACGCTGGCCCAGGGCGGCAACGTGCTGATGCTCGACGAGCCGTCGAACGACCTCGACGTCGAGACGCTGCGCGCGCTGGAAGACGCGCTGCTCGAGTTCGCCGGCTCGGCGATGGTGATCAGCCACGACCGCTGGTTCCTCGACCGCATCTGCACCCACATCCTGGCCTGCGAGGGCGACTCGCAGTGGTTCTTCTTCGACGGCAACTACCAGGAATACGAGGCCGACAAGCGCAAGCGCCTCGGCGAGGAAGGCGCGCGGCCGAAGCGGGTGCGCTTCAAGGCGCTGAAGTGAGGCGGCGCGCCTGGGCGTGAGTGCAGGCCGGGTGCGCGAGCGAGGCATGCGCCTCGTCCTGGCGGCGCTGACGCTGCAACTGACCGCCTGCGCGGCGGTGGCGCCGGGGACCGGCCGCGCGCCCGCCGCACCGGTGCCGGCCGCGCCGGCGGCGGCGCCCAGTGCCCCGGAGGCGGCGCCAGCGCCCGGCGCCGAGCCCGCGCCGCCGGCGGGCGAGGGCAGTCCGGCGCCCGCCGCGGCTTCCGCACCAGTCGCGGCGGCCGCCGCCACGCCGGGCGCGATGCCGCGCCCGCAGGCGCCGGCCCCGGGCCCGCCGCCCTTCGCGGCGGTGATCCGCGAGGCCAAGCGCAGCGAAGGCCTGTTCGCCTTCTGGCAGAAGGACGAGCGGCTGTGGATCGAGCTGCGCCCGGAAGACTTCGGCCGCCTCTTCTTCTTCAGCCCCAAGCTCGCCACCGGCATCGGCGAGCCGCCCGCCTGGGGCGGGCAGATGCTCTACGACGACGGCTTCGGCGGCGGCGCCAGGCTGGTCGAGTTCTCGCGCCTGCACCACGTGGTGCAGCTGCTTGCGCGCAACGCCGATGCGGTGGCGCCGGCAGGCACGCCGCAGGCGCGCGGGGTGGCGGCCGCCTTCGCGCCGAGCCTGCTCGGCAGCGCGCCTGTCGCGAGCCAGCCGCATCCGCAATCGAAGGCGGTGCTGGTCGACGTGACGGGGCTCTTCGTCAGCGACGTACTCGCGCTCGCGCCCCGGCTGGCGCGCGCCTACCGCCAGGGCTACGCGCTGGACGTGCGCAACTCGGCGATCACCGCACTGCGCCACGGCCCGGGCCTGAGCGTGGTCGAGGTGCGCAACCACTACGCGACCGGCGCGATCGCCCAGCCGCAACCCGGCGCGTCGGGCCCGGCGCCGGGCATGCCGCCGCGCACGCCGTCCTTCGTGCCCGACCCGCGCAGCCTCCTGCTCGGCCTGCACTACT
Organism: Ideonella sp.; assembly: GCA_035911095.1. Taxonomy (GTDB): domain Bacteria; phylum Pseudomonadota; class Gammaproteobacteria; order Burkholderiales; family Burkholderiaceae_C; genus JAMHWF01. Next base: position 34,133 of record JAMHWF010000033.1, read on the forward strand.
CCCTGTCGAAGCTGCCGGACGTGCCGATGGCGCCGCGCGCGGCCGACCCGCGCGTGGGCTACTTCAGCGCCACCGTGCGCGACTACGCCGACGACCGCGCGCGCGACCCGCGCCAGCGCCACATCGCGCGCTGGCGGCTCGAGAAGCAGGACCCGGCGGCGCCGCTGTCGCGCCCGGTCAGACCGATCACCTTCTGGCTCGACCGAAACATTCCCGAGGCCTACCGCGCGACGGTCCGCGAGGGCGTGCTGGCCTGGAACGCGGCCTTCGAGCGCATCGGCTTCAAGGATGCGATCGTCGTCGAGCAGCAACCCGACGATGCGAGCTTCGACACGCTCGACGCCGACCGCGCCTCGGTGCGCTGGCTGGCCGACGCGCGGCCCGGCTTCGCCGCGATCGGGCCTTCGCACGTCGACCCGCGCAGCGGCGAGATCCTCGACGCCGACATCGCCGTCCAAGGGCTCGCGGTGCGCCAGCAGCGTGCGCTCGGGCGCCAGCTCGGGCCCGAGGCACCGGCGGTCGGGCTCGGCCTGCAGCGTGGCGCGCTGCCCGCCGTCGGTCACGATCACGGCGCCGACCTGCCGGGTGCGCCGCATGCCGGGCGCTGCGACTTCGGCGCCCACGCGGCCGAGCAGGTCGGCTACGCGCTGGACGTGCTCGCCGCCCAGGGCCGCCTGGCGCCGGACGACCCGCAGGCCGAGGCCTTCGTGCACGACTTCCTGCGCTGGGTGACCGCCCACGAGATCGGCCATGCGCTCGGCCTGCGGCACAACTTCAGCGGCTCGCTCGCCTACGACCCGCAGGCGCTCGCCGACCCGGCCTTCACGCGTGCCTTCGGCACCAGCGCCTCGGTGATGGACTATCCGGCGGTCAATCTGCCGCGGCCCGGGGCGCCGATGGTGCTGCCCTTCTCGGCGGCGCTCGGCCCCTACGACCTGTGGGCGATCGAGTACGGCTACACGCCGGCGCCGCCCGGCGCCGACGCCCAGGCCGAGCGCCGGCTGCGCGAGGCGATCGCGGCGCGCAGCGGGCGCGACCTGCGCCTCGCCTACACGACCGACGAGGACGCCGCGATCGGCCTCGACCCCGGCGCGACGACCTTCGACCTCGGCGCCGACCCGCTCGCGTTCGCCCGCCAGCGCTTCGAGATCGCGCGCGACGTGCTCCAGCGCCAGGCGGAGCGTCGGCTGCCGCACGACGAGGACTACGCGAGCCTGCGCCGGGCGATCGCCTATGCGCTGCGCGACGCCGGCCGCGCGGCCGCGCTGCTGGCGCGCCAGATCGGCGGCCTGCACACCCGGCGGGACTTTCCCGGCAGCGGGCGCGACCCGCTGACCCCGGTCGAGGCCCGCACGCAGCGCGCGGCGCTCGACCTGATCGCGCGCGAGGCGCTCGCCGCCGACAGCCTGGTGGTGCCGCCGCGGCTGCAGCGCCGGCTGGCGCCCGACTACCTCGAGCGCGGCGACGCGAGCGACGGTGGCGAGGCGCCGGTCGCGACCGACTTCTCGATCGCCGCGCTGGTGCTCGACCTCCAGCGCGCGCTGCTGGTGCACCTGATGAGCGACGCGGTCGCGCAGCGGGTGCTCGACAACGCCGCCAAGCTCGACCGCTCGGCCGAGACCTTCACGCTCGCCGAGCTCTACGAGCGCCTGACACGCGACGTCTGGAGCGAGCTGGGGCGGCGCGACATCCCCGAGGCGCGGCGCGAACTGCAGCGCGAGCACCTCGACCGGCTGGCCGCGCAGATGCTGCGGCCGGCCTCGCTGCAGCGCGCCGACGCGCGCGGCCTCGCGCGGCGCGACGCGCGGCAGCTGCTGGCGCGCCTCGAGGCCTCCCGCGGCGGCTGGGGCCGCTTCGATGCCGCGACGCAGGCGCACCTGCAGGACAGCCTCGAGTCGCTGCGCCTCGCGCTGGCGGCGCCGCTGCTGCGCGGCAGCCCCTGAGCGGCCGTCGCGCGCGGGGCCGGGGCGGACGCCGACCTTTCACCCCGTCCTTTCGCGCTGCCCCGCGCGGTCTCCCGCCGGCGCGCGACGCGGTGTCTCGCCGCCGCGTCACCTGGGCAAGCCCGCATCGCCTGCCGCGGGCGAGGGGTCCACGATCCGCAGCCCCGCCACCCGAGTTCGAGGCGCGCATGGACCCTTCCTCATTCAACCGCCGCCGGATGCTGGCCTGGGGTGCCGGCGTCGGCGCCGTCGTCGCGGCGCCCATGGTCACGCGTGCCGCCACCGCCTGGCCGACGAAGGCGATCCGCTTCGTCGTGCCCTTCGCGCCCGGCGGCAGCTCGGAGATCGTCGCCCGCACCGCGGCCGCCGAGATGGCGCGCCTGCTCGGCCAGAGCGTGTACGTCGACAACAAGCCCGGCGGCGCCGGCAACGTCGCGATGCAGGAGGTGGCGCGCGCCGACGACCAGCACACGGTGATCCTGGGCCACATCGGCACCCTGGCGGTCAACCCGTTCATCTTCGACAAGCTGCCCTACGACCCGGACAAGGACTTCAAGCCGGTCTCGCTGCTGTCGAAGGTGCCGAGCCTCTACCTGGTGAACCCGGCGCTGCCGGCGAAGGACCTGAAGGCCTTCATCGCGCTCGCGAAGGCGAAGCCGGGCCAGCTCAACTACGGCTCGGCCGGCAACGGCAGCGCCGGCCACCTGGCCTTCGAGTACCTGAAGATGGCCACCGGCACCTTCATCACCCACGTCCCCTACCGCGGCACCGGCCCGCAGCTGACCGACCTGATCGCCGGGCGGCTCGACGCGGCCTCGGTCGGCGCGCCGGCGGTGCTGCAGTTCGTCAAGACCGGCAAGCTGCGCTGCATCGCCACCGGCACGCCGCAGCGCATCGAACAGCTGCCCGAGGTGCCGACGGTGGCCGAGCAGGGCTTCCCGGGCTTCGAGATGACGCAGTGGTACGGCCTGCTCGCGCCGTCGAGCCTGCCGCAGCCGGCGATCGAGACCCTGGCCGCGGCGGCGGCGAAGGCGATCACCTCGCCCACCGCCGTCGAGCACCTGTCGAAGGAGGCGGCGCTCGCCGTCGGCAGCACACCGGCCGAGTTCGCCGCCTTCATCGCGCAGGAGCAGAAGCGCTGGAAGCCGGTGCTGCTGCGAGCCAAGGTGAAGCCGGACAACTGACCTGCTGCCTGTCGACCGCCGGCCGCTCAGTTCGCCACCAGCCGCAGGACGTCGCCCGGCACCGATGTGCCGCCCGACGGGGCGGCGGCCCGCGGCGCGCTGACGACCACGCGCGGCAGCTCGACGACGGCAGCGGCCGCCACCCGGGCCTGCGCCGCCGCAGGGCCTGGGGCGTGCAGCAGCAGTGAGTGGGTCCACAGCAGGGTCCAGAGGACGATCGCCAGCAGCAGCGCGGCGTTGAAGAGTCGGTCCAGCATCTCGGGCTCCGTTCGGTTCGGGCGGTCGGTTCGGGGTTCGCGATGGCTGAACGGTAGGCGCGCGCCTCCGGCCGCGCAGCCGGATTGCGACGAAGCGCAGGATCGGCGGCGCGAAGTGCCGTCCGCGGCGACGAGGCCCGCGGGCCGCTGGCTACACTCGCGCCCCGCACGACGATGAAAACCCTCGACGAGACGCCCGAGGCCGCGCCGGCGGCGCTGCCCGAAGACCCCCAGGAGCCGCCGGTGCGCGTGCCGCTCGCGCTCGAGGACGTGCTCGCCGCGCTGGTGATGGCGGCGCTGACGCTGATCACCTTCGCCAACGTCGTCGCGCGCTACTTCACCGACCAGTCCTTCGCCTGGACCGAGGAGATCTCGGTCTTCCTGATGATCGTGCTGACGCTGGCCGGCGCCGGCGCCGCGATCGCGCGCGAAAGGCACATCCGCATCGAGACCCTGATGGGCGACGAGGGCAGCGAGCGCCGGCGCCGCCTGCTGCGCTTCAGCGCCGGCATCAGCGCGCTCTTCTTCGTCGTGCTCGCGGTGCTCAGCGTGCGCCTGGTCTGGGACAACTACCGCTACGAGGAGACGTCTCCCGGCATCGGCGTGCCGACCTGGTGGTACTCGATCTGGCTGCCGGTGCTGTCGCTGGCGATCGCGGCGCGGGCCTTCGGTGCCTTCCTGCGCCAGGCCAGGGGCCGGGCCGGGGCGGGGCGGGACGTCGGCGCCGGAGGGAATGTCGACCTGCGGGACGGCGAATGATCGCCGGGCTGCTGTTCGCGATCTTCATCGGCCTGATGCTGGCCGGGGTGCCGATCGGTGTCGCGCTGGCGATCGGCGGCACCACAGCGATCGCGGTGGCCAACCTCGACACGCAGTGGTGGGGCCTGCTCGCGGTGCCGCAGAACTTCTACGCCGGGCTCGCGAAGTACCCGCTGCTGGCGATCCCGATGTTCGTCCTCGTCGGCTCGATCTTCGACCGCTCGGGCGTCGCGCAGCGGCTGGTCAACCTGGCCGCGGCGATCGTCGGGCGCGGGCCCGGCATGCTGCCGCTGGTGGCGATCTGCGTCGCGATGTTCCTCGGCGGCATCTCGGGCTCGGGGCCGGCGAACGCGGCGGCGGTCGGCGCGGTGATGATCGCGGCGATGGCGCGCGCCGGCTATCCGCCGGCCTATGCGGCGAGCGTCGTCGGCGCGGCGGCCGCGACCGACATCCTGATCCCGCCGTCGATCGCCTTCATCGTCTATTCGGTGCTGGTGCCGGGCGTCTCGGTGCCGGCGCTGTTCGCGGCCGGCATGGTGCCGGGCGTGCTGGCGGGGCTGGCGCTGATCGTGCCGACGGTCTGGCTCGCGCGCCGGCATGGCATGGGCGCGCGCGAGGCGGCGCTGCCGAGGCCGCCGTTCTGGCGCAGCCTGCGCGAGGCCGTGTGGGGGCTGGCGGCGCCGTTCCTGATCCTCGGCGGCATGCGCCTGGGCTGGTTCACGCCGACCGAGGCTGCGGTGGTGGCGGTGATGTACGGCCTCTTCGTCGGCATGGTCGTCTACCGCACGATCCGCGTGAGGGACCTGTACCCGATCCTGCGCGAGGGGGCCGAGATCTCGGCCGTGATCCTGATGGTCGTGGCGCTGGCGGGCATCTTCGCCTACTCGCTGTCGACGCTGTCGATCATCGACCCGCTGGCCGACGCGATCGTGCACTCGGGCCTCGGCGAGTACGGCGTGCTGGGGCTGCTGATCGTGCTGATGGTCGTGGCCGGCATGTTCCTCGACGGGGTGTCGATCTTCCTGATCTTCGTGCCGCTCTTGCTGCCGATCGCGCAGGCCTACCAGTGGGACCTGGTGTGGTTCGGCGTGATCCTGACGCTGAAGGTGGCGCTCGGACAGTTCACGCCGCCGATGGCGGTGAACCTGATGGTCTCGTGCCGCATCGCGCGTGTGCGCATGGAGCAGACGCTGCCGTGGATCGGCTGGCTGCTCGCGGCGATGGCCTTCGTGATGGGGCTCGTGATCGTGTTCCCGCCGCTGGCGACCTGGCTGCCGACGGTACTCGGCTACTGAACGACCAAACCAAGGAGACTGCAATGAATCTGCGTCATGTCCTCGCCGCCGCGGTGGCCGCCGCCACGCTGGCCGGCACCGCGCTGCCGGCCCACGCCCAGGGCAGCTACAAGGCCGAGTACAAGCTCTCGACCGTGCTCGGCACCGGTTTCCCCTGGGGCAAGGGCGGCGAGATCTGGGCCGACCTCGTGCGCCAGCGCACCGAGGGCCGGATCAACATCAAGCTCTACCCCGGCGTCTCGCTGGTGCAGGGCGACCAGACGCGCGAGTTCACCGCGATCCGACAGGGCGTCATCGACCTCGCGATCGGCTCGTCGATCAACTGGTCGCCGCAGATCAAGGAGCTGAACCTCTTCTCGCTGCCGTTCCTGATGCCCGACTACGCGGCGATCGACGCGATCACGCGCGGGCCGGTCGGGCAGGACCTCTTCGCGATCGTCGACAAGGCTGGCGCCGTGCCGCTCGCCTGGGGCGAGAACGGCTTCCGCGAGCTGAGCAACTCGAAGCGCGCGGTGCGCAAGCCAGAGGACCTGAAGGGCATGAAGGTGCGCGTGGTCGGCTCGCCGCTCTTCCTCGATTCGTTCACCGCGCTCGGCGCCAACCCGACGCAGATGAGCTGGGCCGACGCCCAGCCGGCGCTGGCCAGCGGCGCGGTCGACGGGCAGGAGAACCCGCTGTCGATCTTCACCGCCGCCAAGCTGCAGACGGTCGGCCAGAAGCACCTGACGATGTGGGGCTACGTGGCCGACCCGCTGATCTACGTCGTCAACAAGGACGTCTGGGCCAGCTGGTCGCCGGCCGACCGCGAGATCGTGCGCCAGGCCGCCGTCGACGCCGGCAAGCAGCAGACCGAGCTGGCGCGCAAGGGCCTGGCCGAGGCCGGCCGCCCGCTGGTCAAGGAGATCGCCTCGCACGGCGTCGAGGTCGTCGACCTGAGCCCGGCCGAGCGCGAGGCCTTCGTCATCGCGACGCGGCGCGTCTACGCGAAGTGGAAGGCGACGATCGGCGCGCCGCTGGTGCAGAAGGCCGAGGAGGCGGTCGCCGCGCGCAAGCCTTGACGTCCGGTCTCCTCCAGCCGGCGGCACGCCTCCGCCGGCCGGCCTGAAACGAAAGCAAATGTAAGTTTGATCGGGCTTTTCCCGTCTCGTGCGTCCTAGAGGGAAAGAGCTTCGAAAACGCCGGACCTGACGCGGCACGCCCCCGCCGCGCCACGCCCGGGTGCTTCGTTTCCGGCCGCGCCCCTTGGGGCAGCGGCCTCCTGCCGCTGCCTGGAGGTGCCGCGATGAAAGAGGGCTTTCGCCAGTGCATGGCCTGGCTGCACACCTGGAGCGGCCTGGTGGTCGGCTGGGTGCTGTTTTTCGTCTTCGTCACCGGCACCGCGGGCTACTTCCAGTACGAGATCACGCGCTGGATGCAGCCCGAGCTGCCGCTGCTGCAGCCGCAGCGGGTGGACGACAGCGCCGCCGTCGTCGAGCGCGCCCTCGGCCGCCTCGAGCAGGTGGCCCCGGTGGCGGCCAGCTGGCAGGTCACGCTGCCGCACGAAGGGCTGGCGCCGCGCGGCTGGCAGGACCTGTCGATCCGCTGGGAGGACATGCCCCAGCCCGGGCATGAGTTCGGCGCGCGCGGCAACGAGCTGCTCGACCCGACCACCGGCGCGGTGCGCCCGCCCGGGCCCGAGCCGCGCGAGACGGCCGGCGGCCGCGGCCTGTACCGCATGCACTACCAGCTGCACTACATGCCTTACGAGTGGGCCATCCGCATCGTCGGCGTCTGCAGCATGCTGATGCTGATCGCGATCGTCAGCGGCGTGATCACGCACAAGAAGATCTTCACGGACTTCTTCACCTTCCGGCCGGGCAAGGGTCAGCGCTCCTGGCTCGACGCGCACAACGCGATCAGCGTGATGGCGCTGCCGTTCTTCCTGATGATCACCTACAGCGGGCTGGTGTTCTTCCTCTTCACCTACATGCCGGCCGGGCGCGACGTGCTCTACGGCAGCGGCCCGCAAGGCGAGACGGCCTTCTACGAAGCGCTGGAGGAGGAGGGCGAGCACAAGCACGCGGCCATCGGCCGGCCCGCCGTGCCGGTGGCGCCGCTGATCGCGCGCGCCGAGGCCGCGTGGGGCCCGGGCCAGCTGCGCACCCTGAGCATCGAGCGGCACGAGGGCGAGCCGCCGGAGATCCGCCTCACCCGCGTGCAGGGTGGCAGCGTCGACTTCTGGAGTCCGCCGGTGATGCGCTTCCATGCCGAGACCGGTGAAGCGCTGCCGCCCGAGCCCGAGCCCGGCGGCGCGGCGGCGAAGACCGAGCGCATCCTGTTCAACCTGCACGAGGGCTTGTTCGTGCAGCCCTGGGGCCGCTGGCTGTACTTCGTCGCCAGTCTGCTGGGCTGCGCGATGATCGGCACCGGCCTCGTGCTGTGGACGGTCAAGCGCCGCAAGCGGCACCTCGGCGCGGCGCTGGGCACCGGCGAGCACTTCGGCCTGCGCCTGGTCGAGAACCTGAACGTCGCGACGCTGGCCGGGCTGCCGCTGGCGGTCGCCGCGTACTTCTGGGCCAACCGCCTGCTGCCGGTGGCGCTGGCCGACCGGCCGGCCTGGGAGTTCCACAGCCTGTTCGCGGTCTGGCTCGGCAGCTTCTTCTACGCGATGGCACGGCCGCTCGGCCGCGCCTGGGTCGAGCTGCTGTGGGCCGCCTGCGCCGGCTACGCCCTGGTGCCGCTGGTCAACGCGCTCACCACCGACAAGCACCTGGGCCAGACCCTGGCGCATGGCGACTGGGCGCTGGCCGGTGTGGACCTGACGATGTGGGGCCTGGCCGGGATCTTCGCGCTGATGGCGGTCAAGCTCGCCCGCCGGCTGCGGCCGGCCGACATGCCGCAGGCCCGGCCGCTGGCCGGCGAGCCGGTGCTCGACCGGGGAGCTGCGTGATGGCCAAGGCCGCTGCCCTCTCCGCGAGCGACCGCTGGGCCGTCGCGTCGCGCGTCGCGGCCGCGGCGTTCGGCGGCTACGCCTTCACCTCGGCCGCCACGGTGCTGCTGTCGCTCGTGTGGCCGATCCCCAAGGCGCAGGCGGTGCTGTCGGCCACGATGCTCAGCTTCACGGTCTACACGGTGGCCGTGATCTGGGTCTTCTCGACCCGCAGCGCCACGCGCGCCTGGGTCGGGCTCGCCGGCGCCACCGCGCTGCTGGTGCTGCTGTGCCTGCTGCTCGGGGCGGGGTCGCGATGAGCGCCGGCGCACGGCCGCGCGATGGCGGCACGGACCCACTCCCGCGGCCTCGGTCCCTTGACGAACGGAGGGTTGCCCCGTGACCGCGGCACATCTGTCGATCCTGCTGCTGAGCCTGCTCGGCTTCAGTGCCCTGGCGCTGGCCACCGAGCGCTATGGCGAACACCTGCTGGGCCGGTTGCCGGCGCTGCGCTGGCGGCGGCTGGCGCGTGTCGTCGGCTGGCTGCTGCTGGCGGCGGCGCTGGCGCTGGGCATGGAGGCGCTGGGCGGCAGCATCGGCCTCACGCTCTGGCTCGGCTGGCTCACCGTCGCGGCCCTGGTGCTGGTGTTCAGCCTGCCCAAGTGGCCCTGGCAGCCACCGCGGCGCCACGCGCCGGCACGCAAGCCGCGCGCCGAGCCGGAAGCCCCGGCACCGCGCCGCCACCCTGGGCGCTGGGTGGCCGCCGGCCTGGTCGCCGCGACCGCGCTCGTGTTCGGCGGCAGCCTGCTGGCGGTCGAGGGCGAGCCGCTCGCGCGCGACGAGGCGCTGCGCGGCAGCGCCGGCCCCTGGACCTTCGTGCTGGCCGAGGCCGAGCCCGCGCCGCCGGAGGTGGTCGACATGGGCGTGCCGCTGAAGGCCTTCCGCCTGCGCTTCTGCGAGGCCTGCGACCTCGACATCCGCCATGCCTACCTGAAGGTGAACAAGCCGCGCGCGATGCGCGCCGCCGGCATGGCCTTCGAGGGTGGTCGCTGGCAGCGCAGCGTCGAGATCCAGCTGCCGGACACCTTGCGCGCCGACAGCGAGCTGTGGCTCACGGTGGTCGGCAAGGACGGTGCGGTGCACCAGGTGTCCTGGCGCATGGACCAGGTGTCGCCGGCGACGGTGGCGTGGTTCGAGCAACGAAGGAGCGCACATGCAGCCCCCTGATATCGAGACGATGCGCCGGCCTGCGGCCCGCGCCCTGGGCCGGGCCCTTTGTGGCGGGCTGCTCTGGGGCTTGAGCCTCGCGGCGGCGGCGCACGAGCCGGTGGCCCGCTGCGTGATGCTCGATGCGCAGACGGTGCGCTGCCGCGGCGGCTATGGCCACGGCGAAGAGGCGCCGGGCGCGTCGATGCTGGTGATCGACCATGCCGGCCAGACCCTGGTCGCCGGCAAGCTCGACAACGCCTCGACGCTGACCTTCACCCGCCCGGCGGCCGGCTTCTATGTGTTGTTCGACGTCGGGCCCGGCCACCAGGTGGTGGTCGAGGACGACGAGATCGGGCCCCCGCCCGCGGGCGTGGCGAGGGCGAAGTGGATGCACAGATGAGGAGAGATTCGATGTCGAAGAAGGCTCATCCGGCCGCAGGGCCGCGGCGCGTCGCCGCCTGCGCGCTGGCGGCTGCGCTGGCGATGGCCGTGCCCGGGCTCGCGCAGGCCGACTACCTGTGGCTGCAGCGCGACGGCGCCGAGGCCAGGGTGTATGCCGGCGAGGTGCTCAAGCCGCAGCCCGCGCTGCCGGCGCTGAGCGAGCCCAAGCCGGTGCTGCCGGAGGGCAAGACCCTGCCGTTCGAGACCACCGCCGACCACTACCGCTTCACGCCCGGAGGCGAGGGCGACGTCCGCTTCACCGCCACCCGCGCGGGCAGCGACGGCGTGCTCACCTACTACCAGGCCCGCTTCGGCCGCAACGAGACCACGGCGGTCAACGACCTCGAGCTGGTGCCGACCGCGCCCGGCGGCAGCAGCTTCCAGCTCATCTTCAAGGGCCGGCCGGTGGCGGTCGGCCAGGTGCACGTCGACACCAGCGAAGGCTGGCGCCGGGTGCTGAAGCCGGGCGCCGACGGCAGCGTGAGCTTCACGCCCGCGTTCCCGGGCCTCTACGTGCTGGAGGTGAGCGCGCGGGTCGACAACGCCTCGGTGACGGTCGACGGCAAGACCTACCAGGACGTGCGGCACACCGCGACGCTGAGTTTCGAAGTCAAGTAGGGCGCCCGCCGGGCGGACCGCCCGGCCGCCGGGGGCCACGACCCGCACCTGGTCGCGGTTTCCGCCTGCCGGGGCCTGCAGGCGGGCCAGAATGCCGGTGCGCCGGGACCGCCCCCGACAATCGCGCGCCCGATCCGAGGGAGATCCACCGATGTTCTCGTCCTTCCGCCTCTCGATGACCTGGCTGCACACCTGGTTCGGCCTGGTGCTGGGCTACGTGCTGATGGTCTGCTTCTTCTTCGGCGCGCTCTCGGTGTTCGACCGCGAGATCGATCGCTGGGCGATCCCCGAGACGCGCTTCCCGGCGCAGCCGATGCCCTCGTTCGACCACGTGCTGAAGCCGGTGTTCGACCAGCTCAAGCCGCACCCGGACGACATGGAGTCGACGGCCGAGCGGGTGATCGGCCCGCTGCCGGATGCGGACACGATGCCGCTCGTCTCGCTGTACGCGTACACGACCCATCGCGACCCGGTGCTCGGCATCGGCGGCGAGTTCAGCATCCCGAACAAGCCGAAGGACGCCTCGGACGACCACCAGCACGTGCACGGCTGGGCCACGATCGACCCCCGCAGCGGCGCCGTCCTGCGCGACGACCAGCTGAACATCGGCAGCGACTTCTTCTACCCGATGCACTACAGCCTGCACCTGCACTGGCTCGACCTGGGTTACTGGATCGTCGGCCTCGCGGCGCTGGTGATGCTGGCCGCGCTGGTCAGCGGGGTGGTGATGCACCGCAAGATCTTCCGCGAGTTCTTCACCTTCCGGCCGAAGAAGCACACCCAGCGCAGCGCGCTCGACCTGCACAACCTCACCGGCGTGGTGGCGCTGCCGTTCCACTTCTTCTTCGCCTTCACGGGGCTGGTGATCTTCGCCGGCATCTACCTGCCGGTGTCGGACACGATGTTCAAGCCGCTGGCCAAGGCGCACGAGATCGCCGAAGCGGCCCGCACCGGGCTGCCGCACGAGGCGGCCGGCGTGGCGGCGCCGAGGGCCTCGATCGACGCGATGGTGGCCGAGGCCAAGCGCCGCTGGGACGCCCGCGGCATGCCCGGCGAGGTCGGCCTGCTGCTGGCGGACCACCTGGGTGACCAGAACGGCTACGTGAGCCTGTTCCGCGCCGGCAGCGACCAGGTCGCGCTGATCGGGCAGGGCATTCACTTCGAGGCCTCGACCGGCCGCGTGATCCGCGAGGACCCGGTGCCCAACGCGGTGAGCAGCGTCAACGAGTACCTGACCGGCCTGCACCTGCAGCACTTCCGCCACTGGCTGCTGCGCTGGCTGTACGTGCTGGGCGGGCTCGCCGGCTGCGTGTGCATCGCCACCTGCTTCATCTTCTTCGTCGAGAAGCGCAAGAAGCAGCACGCCGCCAAGGGCCTGGTCGGCAGCCGCGTGGTGGACGCGCTCGCCGTCACCACGGTGACCGGCATGGTCGTCGCCTCGATCGCGATGCTGGTCGCCAACCGCCTGCTGCCCGCCGACCTGCCGCTGCGCGGCGACTGGGAGGAGCGCGCCTTCTGGGCTGCCTGGGTCCTGGCACTGGCGCATGCCTTCTGGCGCAGCGCGCCGGTGGCCCTGGCGCGCATCGCGCCGGCCTGGCGCGAGCAGTGCTGGGCGATCGCCGGGCTCGCGGTGGCGGCCGTGCTGCTCAACTGGGCCACCACCGGCGACCACCTGCTGAAGACGCTCGGCGCCGGCTACTGGCCGGTCGCCGGGCTCGACCTGACGCTGCTGGTGGTGGCGGGCCTGGCGCTGTACGCGGCCCGCCGGCTGCAGCAGCGCGAAGCGGCGCTCGACCGCCCGCAGCGCAGCGGGCGCGACCCGAAGGCGGGCGCCGCGCGCCCGGACCGGGCCCTGCCCGGCGGTGCCACGGCCCAGGTGATGGGGGGCGAGGCGGGCTGACGCGCCCGGCGGCGCGGGCGCCTGCGGTGCACCCGCCGCGGCCTCAGCCGTCGTGCAGGTGCAGCTTGTCGTGGATGCGCCGCGTCAGGCGCCACACGCCCCAGACGACGAGCGGGATCAACGCGCCGGCCGCCAGCTCCGGCTGGATCGGCAGCCCCGCGACCTTGGCCGCCTTGCCGCCGTAGAGGATCAGGCTCACGACGTAGTACGAGATCGCCGCGATCGACAGCCCCTCGACGGTCGACTGCAGGCGCAGCTGCAACGCCTGCCCGCGGGTGAGTCGGGCGAGCAGTTCCTGGTTCTGGCCCTCGCGCGCGATGTCGACCCGGGTGCGCAGCAGGGCGCCCGCCCGTTCGACGCGCTGCGACAGGGTCGCCAGCCGGTCGGCCGCGGCCTCGACGGTGGCGATCGCCGGCGTCAGCCGCCGCTGCATGAACTCGCCGATCGTCTGCGTGCCCGGGATCGGCCTTTCGCGCAGCTCGGCGATGCGCGCCCGCACCAGGCCCTGGTAGGCGCGGGTGGCGGCGAAGCGGTAGCCGTGCAGCGCGGTCGCGCGCTCGATGCCGGCGGCCAGGCCGACCAGCGTCTCGAGCAGCGCCTCGTCGGAGCCGTCGCGCCGCTCCAGCGCGGCGGTGATGTCGGCCAGCGCGAGCTCGGAGCGGCCGAGCAGCGGCTGCAGTTCCTTGGCGACCGGCAGGCCGCGCAGGGCCATCATGCGGTAGGTCTCGAGCTCGAGCAGCCGGGCGGCAATGCGGCCCGAGCGGGTGTCGGTGGTGCCCGGCGGGGCCAGGACCAAGATGCGTTCGAAGCCGTCCGGGCGCAGCGCGAAGTCGGTGACCGCGCAGCTGTGGCCGCCGCCGAGGTAGGAGGCGACGACGGTGCGCGGCCCGAACCACTCGGCGGCGCGTCGCAGCAGCGCGGGCTCGTCGTCGATCGGCGCCGAGAGCATCACCAGCTCGATCGCCGCGATCGTGCGGCCCGGGATCGCGGCCAGCCAGCCGGGCTCGACCGCGTCGCTGCGCAGCGGCCCGATCGGCGCATCGGCGGCGGCGGCGCCCGCGGCCGGATCGGCGGGCCAGGCGTCTGCACCTGCACCTGCACCTGCACCTGCACCTGCACCTGCGCCGGCCTCGCCGCCACCCGCGGCCGACAGCGCCTCGGGCGGCGGGCTCTGCACCACGGTGTAGCGGGTGAACTCGGTGTGTCGCTCCCAGCGCAGCGAACCGTGGGCGGGGCCGGCCAGGCGCAGCTGCAGGTAGTTGTGGTCGAGCGCGTCGTCGGCCAGGTCGGCGTGGCCGGGCAGGCGGCGCAGGTGGGCGAGCTCGTCGGTGCGGCTGGTGCCTTCGTTCAGCACCGCCACCATCACCAGCAGCGCCGGCAGCCGGATGCGCGCGGCGGGGCGGGCGTGGACCTCGCCGTGCAGCGGCGCGCGGTGCGGGTCGTCGGGGGGCAGGAAGGCAGGGGGGGGCGTCGTGGTCATCGTCGGGTCGCTGCGTGATGCGCTTCGGGTGGCGCCGCGTACGGCCGGCGCGGCGCGGAGTGTGCGCGACGCGCGGACCCTGCCGCTCAGCCCCAGAGCCGGGCCGCGCCCCGCACGCCCGAGCTGTCGCCGTGGCGGCTGCGCACGAGCCGCGTGCGCAGCGGCGCCTCGGCGCCGGCCGAGAACACGTGCCGGCCCCACAGGCGTGGCACCGCCTCGTAGAGCGCATCGAGCTGCGAGAGCCCGCCGCCGAGCACGATCACGTCGGGGTCGAGCAGGTTGACCACGCCGGCGAGCGCGCGGGCTAGCCGCTCGGCATGGCGCGCCAGCGTGGCCTGGCAGGCGGCATCGCCGGCGGCGGCCGCGCGGGCGATCGCCGCGGCATCGAGGGCGGTGTCGAGGCCGGCTCCGGAGGCCGCGCCCGGCGCGGCGGCGACGCGCGCATGGTCCGCCGCGAGGCCCGGGCCGCTGAGCCAGGTCTCGATGCAGCCGCGCCGCCCGCAATAGCAGGGCGGCCCGGGTTGCTCGTCCGGCGCGGCCCAGGGCAGCGGGTTGTGGCCCCACTCGCCGGCCAGGCCGTTGGCGCCCGCGACGAGGCGGCCCTCGACCACGAGGCCGCCGCCGACGCCGGTGCCGAGGATCACCGCGAACACCACCGCCGCACCGGCGGCCGCGCCGTCGACCGCCTCGGAAAGCGCGAGGCAGTTCGCGTCGTTGGCCAGCCGCACCGGCCGGCCGAGCGCGGCGGCGAGGTCGCGGCCGAAGGGGCGGCCGTTCAGGCAGGTCGAGTTCGCGTTGCGCATCAGGCCGGCGGGGGTCTCGCTGCCCGGCGTGCCCAGGCCCACCGGCGCGCCGCGCAGGCCGCTCGCCGCCTCGGCCCGCTCGACCAGGCCGCGGATCGCCGCGATCGTGCCCGCGTAGTCGCCGGCCGGCGTCGGCACGCGCTCGCGCCAGCGTTCGCCACCCTCGCGGCCGAGCACCACGGCTTCGAGCTTGGTGCCGCCGACGTCGATGCCGATCGTCGCGTCGGCGGGCGCGGCGCCTGCCGCCCGCACCGGGGCTGCGCTGCTCATGCCGCGGCGCTCAGACCGAGGCGGCGACGTCCGCGGCCGGCTGGCCGATCGGCTCGGTGCGCTTGAGCAGCCATTCGAGCGCCTCGCCCGAGACGAGCGGCAGCAGCCGCGTGCGCACCTCGTCGTGATACGCGTCGAGCCAGGCGATCTCGTCGTCGCGCAGCAGCTCAGGCACGAGGCAGCGGGTGTCGATCGGGCAGAGCGTCAGCGTCTCGAAGGCGAGGAACTCGCCGAAGGCCTCACCCTCGCCGCTGTCGGGCGCCGGCACCGCGAGCACCAGGTTCTCGATGCGCACGCCCCACTGCCCGGCGCGGTAGAGCCCGGGCTCGACCGAGGTGATCATCCCCGGCTGCATTGCCATCGCCGGCTCGACGACCGCCTTGCTGATCGTCTGCGGCCCCTCGTGCACATTGAGGAAGTAGCCGACGCCGTGGCCGGTGCCGTGGCCGAAGTCGAGCCCGGCCTCCCACAGCGGCGCGCGCGCAAGGGTGTCGAGCATCGGTCCCGGCGTGCCGCGCGGGAAGCGGGCCCGGCTGAGCGCGATCGTGCCGCGCAGCACGCGCGTCACGTCGCGCTTCGTCGCGTCGCTCAGGCTGCCGATCGGCCACACGCGCGTGATGTCGGTGGTGCCGCCGAGGTACTGGCCGCCGCTGTCGATCAGCAGCAGCCCGTCGCCCTCGATCACCGCGTGCGACTCGGGGGTCGCGCGGTAGTGCGGCATCGCGCCGTTGGCGGCAAAGCCGGCGATCGTCGCGAAGCTCGGGCCGACGAAGCCGGGCTGGCGCGCGCGTTCGGCGGTCAGGCGCTCGTCGACGTCGAGCTCGGTCAGGGGTTCGCCGCTGCTTCCGGCGCTCGCGAGCGCGGCCTCGAAGGCGGCGTAGAAGGCGCACATCGCCGCGCCGTCGCGGGCCATGACCTCGCGCACCTGCGCCGCTTCGGCCTCGCTCTTGCGGCTCTTGGCGAGCGTGCTCGGGTTGACCGACTCGACCACCCGCACGCCGGCCGGCACCGCCTCGCGCAGGCCGAGCGTCACGCGCCGCGGGTCGATCAGCAGCACGGCGTCCGCCGGCAGCGCCGCGAGCGCATCGGCCGCGTCGTCGTAGAGCGCCAGGCGGATGCCGTCGGCGGCCAGCCGGGCGGCGAGCGCCTCGTCGATCTTGCCGGGCACGATGAACAGCGTCATGCCCTGCGCCGGGTCGGCCGCGACCAGCGCATGGGCGAGGAAGACCGGGTTGTAGGGCACGTCGGCGCCGCGCAGGTTGGTGAGCCAGGCGATGTCGTCGACGGTCGACACGAGATGCTGCGTTGCGCCCAGGGCGCGCATCGCCTCGCGCACCCGCGCCAGCTTGGCGGCGCGCGGCTCGGGCGCCTGCGGTGCGAGGTGCTCGTAGACCGGCGCGTGCGGCAGCGCCGGCCGCTCCGGCCAGGCCGCGTCGACGAGGTCCAGGTCGGTGCGCAGCACGACGCCGGCGCGCTCCAGTGCGGTGCGCAGCGCCTTCGCCGCGGCCAGGCCGAGCACTTGGCCGTCGACCACCACGCTGCGGCCGGCCGGCACCTCGCGCGCCAGCCATTCGACATGGGCCGCCGCGTTGCCGGTCGGGATCTTCACCAGCTCGATGCCGGTGCCCGCCAGCTCGGCCTCGGCCTGCACCCAGTAGCGGCTGTCGGCGAACAGCGCGGCGCGCTGGGCGGTGACCACCAGCGTACCCATCGAGCCGGTGAAGCCGCTGAACCATTCGCGTGCCTGCCAGCGCCCGGGCAGGTACTCGGACAGGTGCGGGTCGCTCGAAGGCACGAGCAGGGCGTCGACGCCCTGCGCGGACATGGCCTCGCGCAGCCGTTCGAGGCGCAGGCGGATCGGGGAAGTGCGGGTGTCCATGCGGGAGCTCCTGGCGTCGGGCCGGCGATGGCACGGCCCTTTGGACCATCTTGCGACGATTCTAGGAAGGCGTTCCTCGTCCAGGCCTCACAAGTGCTTGCATAGCGGCTGCACTGGGGCATTTCCACGGTGGCGCCGTGGGGGGCGTGAGGCGTAGAGTCGCCCGACCGATACGAGCGTCGGGCACCACGCCCGGACAGGAGACTTGCATGGAAAAGAGACTGCATCTGCTCGAGTCGTTCCACGCCACCGGCAGCGACGGCGTCGACTACTACGTGCACGGCTACGAGCACCTCGGCCGGATCGAGCCGATGGTCAACGCCCAGGAGCACTGGGAGCCGCTCGGGGTCGCCGAGTACAAGCTCGCCGACGGGCGCGGCGTCACGATGCGCGCCAACGGCAGCCTGTACATCACCGACAGCGGCATCGAGCTGGCGCCCGCCGCGGGCCACCATTGAACGGACGCGGCGCGGGCGGCTGAGCCGTCCGGCCGGCGTCGCCTTCTGCAGCAAGCTTTTCAGGCCGGCGCTGCCGGCAGGGGTTTGCCTGCCTCGGACTCGGCGGTCTCGCCGTTCTCGCCGTTCTCGATGCGCCGGCGCACCTCGGCGATGTGGCTGCGCAGCGTGTAGAGCTCGTCCGCATGCGACAGGGGCACGCGGATCTGCCCGACGCGCTCGTCGAGTTGCACCAGCTCCGCCAGCAGCTGCTCGGGCGGACGGTCGCCGGTGGCGCTATCGATGTCGCGCAGCTGCGCGTACCAGCGGAAGATGCGCGAGCGGATGCGCCACTCGTAGACCGGCGGCAGCATCCTCGACAGCGGGATCAGCACCGCGATGATCGACAGCAGCACCGGCCACATGCGGTCGACGAGATTGGCGGCCCAGAACGGCATCCAGCGCTGCAGGAAGGGCGTGCCGCCGCTCTGGTAGATGCGCTGCGCCTCGGCGGCGATCGGCCACTCCGAGTTGCGCGTGTTCGGGAAGTCGCCCTTGCGCTGGAACCAGCCCGAGCCGCCATGCGCCTGCTCGGCCGCCTGCACGAAGAGCTGCATCAGCGCCGGGTGGGTCTTGGCGCGCGAGATCAGCATCGCGGTCGGCGCGAGCAGGTGCACGTCGCGCGGCGGCACGTCGCCCGCGAGGTCGACCACCCCGCGTGGCAGCACCACCGGGCTCATGAACGGGAAGCGGCGCGAATAGGCCTCGGCCTGGGCGAAGTCGAGCAGGTGGATGCCCTTGGCGCCGAGCAGCATCTGCACCATGCCTGACTCGGGCGCCGAGGCGAAGACGACCGCATCGGAGCGGCCCTCGATCAGGTCGACCACCGCCGGCGTCTGCGTCTGCCGCTTCAGCGTCAGCGCCGAAGGTTCGATGCGGTTGACCTCGAGCAGCTTGCTCATCAGCACCGGCACGCCGCTGCCGGACGCGCCGATGTCGATGCGCCAGCCGTCGAGCCGGGTCAGGCTGTCGAGCACCGGCTTGCCGGTCAGGCGGCGCGCGCTGTCCTCGCGGTAGAAGAGCCACACCGGCTCGTAGAACAGGCTGCCGAGCGAGACCAGTTCGGGCTCGTTCTCCGGCCCCGAGACGCCGGGCTCGCGGGTGTCGGCACCGCCCTGCACGAAGGCGAGGTCGACGTCGGCACTCGGGTCGCGCAGCAGCGCGAGGTTCTCTGCGGCGCCCTGCGTCGGGCGCAGTTCGACCGTGATGCCGAAGCGCGCGAGGTACTCGGCATAGCGCTGGCCGAAGGCGGCGTAGGCGCCTTGCGGCGCGCCGGTGGCCAGCACGACGCGGCTCGGTGGCGTCGGGTTGAGCACCTTGTAGGCCACCACCAGCAGGACCACCGTCAGCAGCGCGAACGGCCCGGTCGTGAGGATCAGTTCGCGGATGGCGACGAGGGTGTCTTGCAGGGACTTGCGCATCGGTGTCGGCGTCGGGCGAAGCCCGCACGATACCCGGCGATGCCGGGGTGCGCCGCTATCCTTGCGCGATGCGACGCCTTGCGACCCTGCTCTCGATGCTGGTGCTGTATTGCACGGACACGCAGGCGCTCGCCGATGAGCCGACAGCGGCCGGCCCCGAGGCGGCCCCCGTCGCGGCATCGGCATCGGCATCGGCGCCCGCGCCCTCCGCGCGCCCGCGCATCGGCCTCGTGCTCTCGGGTGGCGGGGCCCGCGGCGGCGCGCACCTCGGCGTGCTGCGCGTGCTCGAGCAGCTGAAGCTGCCGGTCGACTTCGTCGTCGGGACCAGCGCGGGCTCGATCGTCGGCGCCGCCTACGCCACCGGGATGCCGGTGGCCGACATCGAGCGCGAGATGGGCACGCTCAGCACCGCGACGCTGTTCCGCGACGCGGTCCGCACCGAGATGCCGGTCGCGCGCAAGGCCGACGATGTCTACAACTACATCGGCCCCGAGGTCGGGGTCGGGCCGGACGGCCTCGCGCTGCCGGGTGCCGCCGTCTCCGGCATCGCGCTCGAATCCGTGCTGCACGGTGCGCCAGTCGAGCGACGACTTCGACCGCCTGCCGATCCCGTTCCGCGCGATCGCGACCGACCTCGCGAACGCCGACATGGTCGAGCTGCGCCGCGGCAGCCTCTCGGCGGCGATCCGCGCCAGCATGTCGATCCCGGCGGCCGTGAGCCCGGTGGAGATCGACGGGCGCCTGCTCGTCGACGGCGGCATGGCGCGCAACCTGCCGGTCGACGTCGCGCGCGCGATGGGGGCCGAGCGGATCATCGCCGTCAACATCGGCACGCCGCCGCTGCGGCGTGACCAGATCGGCTCGCTGCTTTCCGTGTCCGACCAGATCACGCGCTTCCTCACCGCGAAGAACGTGGCGCAGTCGCTCTCCGAACTGGGCCCGGACGACGTGCTGATCACGCCCGAGCTGGGCACGATCACGGCCGGCGACTTCGACCGCCTGGCCGAGGCGGCCGCCGCGGGCGAGAAGGCCACGCTGGCGCAGGCCGCCGCCCTCGCGCCGATGGCGATCGACGCGCAGGCCTACGCCGCCTTCGAGGCGGTGCGCACGCAGGACGCGCGCCCGCGCGAGGTGGTGATCAGCGAACTCCAGATCGAGGGCACGCGGCGCACGCGCGAAGAGGTGGTGCGTGCCGCGATGGTCAGCCAGCCGGGCAGCGTCTTCGATGCCGACACCGCCGAGGCCGACATGCGCCGGCTCTACGGGCTGGGCGACTTCGAACACGTGAGCTATGCGCTGGTCGGCGAGCCGTCGGAGCGGCAGGTGCTGACGACCACGGTGAGCGAGAAGCGCTGGGGCCCGCACTACCTGCGCTTCGGCCTCGGCCTGCAGACCAGCTTCGACGGCAACGCCTACTTCACGCTGCGCGCGACCCATCGCGCGACCTGGCTCAACGCGCTCGGCGGCGAGTGGCGCAACGACCTGCAGATCGGGCACACCGAGCTGTTGCGCACCGAGTGGCATCAACCGCTCACCGTGCGCCAGCGGGTGTTCGCCACCGCCCATCTGCAGGCGCTGCGCTCGCCCTTCGACGTCTACGACGAAGGCTTGCGCGTGGCCCGCTTTCGCTGGGACCGGCGCGAGCTGGCGATGGCACTGGGCGCGCCCCTCGGCTCGTCGGCCGAGGTGCGCCTCGGGCTGGTGCGCGGGCGGGCGAAGTTGCTGACCGACACCAGCGTCATCCCCGGCGCGCTGCTGTCGCCCGACCGCGACACCGGCGGCGTCCAGTTCCAGCTGCGCTACGACAGTCTCGACAACCTGCGCTTCCCGCGCAGCGGCTGGCTGGCCGATGCCAACGTCTACGCCTCGCGCTCGGCGTTCGGCGCCGAGGACACGTACACGCGGCTGTCGCTCGACCTGCGCGGCGCGGTGGCCGTCGGCAACCACGTCCTGCGCCTGGCCGGCGCGATGCAGAAGCGGATCGGCGGCACCATCGAGCTGCCTGGCTACGAGCTGACCTCGCTCGGTGGCTTCCTGCGCCTGTCGGGCTACCACATCGGCGAGTTCATCGGCCAGGAGATGCGCTTCGCGCGCGCGGTCTATGCGCTGCGCATCGCCGGGCCCGGCTTCCTCGACGGCGCCTACGTCGGCGTCTCGGCCGAGGCGGGCCGGATCGGCGACACGGCCGGCCGCGGCGTGGTCACGCGGCACGGCAACGCGATCTACCTCAACGTCGACACTCTGCTCGGGCCGGTCTACCTGGCCTACGGCCGCGCCTCGTCGCAGCGCGACGCGTTCTACTTCTTCCTCGGCCGGCCCTGAGGCGAACGCCCTGGCCGGGGGCGCTCAGATCGACATGTTCTCGAAGGTCAGCCGCGTCTTCTTGACGTGCACCGAGATCACCGCGAGCACCACGTCGGGTTCGGCCGGGCGCAGCAGCTGCTCGGACTCGACCGTCACCTTGGTCACCAGCGAGTCGTCCTCGAGCAGGCAGAAGAAGGGGTTCGGCTCCGGCTCCTGGGGCAGGGCCTGGCGCCCTTCGTTGGCACCGCGCGGGATGCGCAGGCCGTCGAGCAGGGTCTTCAGCCGGTTGTCGAGGTCGCCGCCGTCGGTGATCAGCGTGCCGCGCGGCTGCTGGCGAAACAGCAGCACGCCGATCTCGGCGTAGAGGTTGAGCTTGCGCGTCACCAGCGGCGCGAAGCGCAGGCCGTCCTTCTCGAGGATGATCGAGCCGGGCGTGCCACGCGGCCCGGGATGGCCGGAAAGCAGCGTGCCCGCCACGTCGCGCAGCGGCTGCTCGGCCCACAGCCGCTGCAGCTGCGGATGCAGCGCGCGGCGGATCTCCCACTTGTGCGGCGAGCGCGCGCCCTGGCCGTGCAGCGGCCCCTCGTAGACCAGTCGGAACTCCATGCGACCTCCGGTGCCCGGCGCGCGGTGCTCCGCGCCGCCGACGGCGCCACCATACAAGGCCTCGGTTTACACCCTGCGGCCCGCGCGCCACCATGCCGGCCTTTCGCACAACAGACAGTCCCGCGGAGACGACACGATGACCGCCACGACCACCCCCGCGACCCCTCTCGGCCCCGGCGCCCTCGCCGGCGTACGCGTGATCGAGATGGGCCAGCTGATCGCCGGCCCCTTCGCCGCCAAGACGCTCGGCGATTTCGGTGCCGACGTGGTGAAGATCGAGGCACCCGGCAGCGGCGACCCGCTGCGCAACTGGCGCCTGCTCAAGGAGGGCACCTCGGTGTGGTGGCAGGTGCAGTCGCGCAACAAG
Organism: Ideonella sp.; assembly: GCA_035911095.1. GTDB lineage: Bacteria > Pseudomonadota > Gammaproteobacteria > Burkholderiales > Burkholderiaceae_C > JAMHWF01. Next base: position 56,271 of record JAMHWF010000033.1, read on the forward strand.
CGCTCGATCGCGCTCGACCTGCGCGCGGCCGAGGGGCAGGCGATCGCCCGCCGGCTGATCGCCGAGGCGGACGTGCTGGTCGAGAACTTCCGCCCCGGCACGCTCGAAGGCTGGGGCCTGGGCTGGGAGGCGCTGCACGCGCTGAACCCCGGCCTCGTGATGCTGCGCATCTCCGGCTACGGGCAGACCGGCCCCTACCGCGACCTGCCGGGCTTCGGCGCGATCGGCGAGGCGATGGGCGGGCTGCGCCACCTGACCGGCGAGCCCGGCCGCGTGCCGGTGCGCTGCGGCGTCTCGATCGGCGACACGCTGGCCGCGCTGCACGGCACGATCGGCGTGCTGACCGCGCTGTACCACCGCAAGGTCAACGGCGGGCAGGGGCAGGTGATCGACGTCGCGCTGCACGAGGCGGTCTTCAACGTGATGGAGAGCCTGCTGCCCGAGTACAGCGCCTTCGGCGCGGTGCGCGAGGCGGCGGGCAGCGCCTTGCCGGGCATCGCGCCGTCCAACGCCTACCCCTGCGCCGACGGCTACGTGCTGGTGGCGGGCAATGGCGACAGCATCTTCCGCCGCCTGATGGAGGCGATCGGCCGGCCCGACCTGGGCCGGGCGCCCGACCTGGCCGACAACGCGGGGCGCGTGAAGCGGGTCGACGAGATCGACGCGGCGATCGGCGCCTGGACCCAAGGCCGCAACGTCGCCGCGGTGCTCGACGTCCTCGTCGCCGCGCGGGTGCCGGCCGGGCGCGTCTACACCGCGAAGGACATCGCCGAAGACCCGCACTACCGCGCCCGCGACATGATCCTGAGCCAGCCGACGCGCGACGGCTACGAGGTCGAGGTGCCGGGCTTCGTGCCCAAGCTCTCGGCCACGCCGGGCAGCCTGCGCCGCTCGGCGCCGCGCCTGGGCGACGACACCGACGAGGTGCTGAAGGCCCTCGGTGCGGGCGACGACGAGATCCGGGCCTGGCGCGACAAGGGCGTGGTGGCCTGAGGCACCGCACGCCCGGCGGCGGCGACCGCGACGTTCGCCCGCCGACCCACGCCGCTCAGCGCAGCAGCTTCATGTAGGCCACCATGTCGCGCTGTTCCTCCTCGGTCAGCACGATCGGCGAGACGGCGGCGAAGAAGCGCGCGTAGTGCGCCGCGACGTCCTCCAGGGTGCGCGCGGAGTTGTCGTGGAAGTAGGGCGCGGTGCGCTGCAGGCCCCACAGCGACGGGGTCTTGAAAGCGTTCAGGTGCTCCGGGTCGTCGACCTTGCCGCTGACCAGCGCACGGCCCGGGTCGGGGCTCGAGACGATGCGCTCGCTGCCGTCGGGCCGGCGGAAGACGAAGTCGAGCACCGGGTTGCCGGCGGCGTTGAACTCCGAGACGCCCACCGACTGGAAGCGCCCGCCGCGCGCGTTGGGCGGCACCGGCAGGAACTCGTTCGTCTCGTTGAGCATCGCGCCGCTGTGGCAGCCGGCGCAGAGGCCGGTCTTGAAGTCGGGGCCGGGCGGCGCGTCGATGAAGAAGCGCCGGCCGCGCACCTCGGCCTCGCTGCGCCCTTCGGGCAGCGTCGGCGCCTGGCCGGTGTAGGCGAAGCGCAGCAGCGCCGGCGAGCTGAAGAAGCGCGGCGTCTTCTGGAACTCGGCGATGCGGCGCAGCTCGCGTGCCGAGGGCGTGCGCCGCGCCTGTGCATGGCCGGCGATCGCGTCGCGCGCCTGCTCGACGAGGTTGGGCGCGCGGCCGTCCTGCATCAGCACCGGGTCCAGCGCCGGCGTGTTCAGCGTGCTCGCGATGCCGCGGCGCAGGACGACGCTGCGCGCCGCGGGGTCGTGCAGCAGCCGTACGTTGTCGGCCAGCGGCACCCGCACCAGCACGGTCGCGTCGCGCCGCATGCGGCTGCTGCCGTGGCCCTGGCCGTCGTCGCTGCCGTCGGCGAGGAACAGCGGGTCGCGCGGGTTGCGCTTGAAGCGGGCCCGCGCCGAGGCCGGTGAGACGCTGCCGCTGGCGCGCTCGTGGCAGGTGGCGCAGGTGCGGCCGTTGCCGGCGAAGCGTTCCTGCTCGAAGAGGCGGCGGCCGAGCAGCGCGTCGAGCCAGTCGAACGGTGCCCGGTGGTGGCCGCTGCGGGTGGACTGCGCGAGCAGCTCGCTGCGGGCCTGCGCGTCGGCCGCGTCCTCGCGGCCGGCGGGGTCGGGGCCGTGCAGCAGTTCGATCGCCTCGTCGGGATCGCTGGCCTCGGCCTCCGCCGCATCCAGGCCTGGCGCTGACGGCCCCTCGCCCGATGGCGCCGCGGCGGAGGGCGCTGTTGCCGCGCCGCTCGCGGTCGAAGAGGGTGGGGGCGCAATGGCCCGCGCCTGCGCCGAAGGGGTCTCGCTTGCCGTCGTCGGCTCGTCGCCACCGCCGCCGCAGGCGGCCAGGCCGAACAGGATCAGGCAGGCGCTCGCCGCGCCGGCCCAGGTGCATGTGTTCATCAGTCGCTCTCTCCGCAATCTCGGAGGAGGACTGTCGAGTTCGAGGGCCCGTGCGGTCTTGGACGATTGCGACAACCCGGCCGGTGCCGGATGGCCCGGTCACCGGCAGTGGGAGGTCGCGCGGGGCGGCCGCCGAGGCCGCCCGGGGGTCAGCCGCGGCGGGCGGCTTCGATGGTCGCGATGTCGATCTTCTGCATCGTCATCATCGCGTCGAAAGCGCGCTTGGCGGCGGCGCGGTCGGGGTCGGTGACCGCGGCGAGGAGGGCGCGCGGCGTGATCTGCCACGACAGGCCCCACCGGTCCTTGCACCAGCCGCAGTCGCTCGCCTGGCCGCCGTTGTCGACCACCGCATTCCACAGGCGGTCGGTCTCGGCCTGGTCGTCGGTGGCCACCTGGAACGAGAAGGCCTCGCTGTGCTTGAACGCGGGGCCGCCGTTGAGGCCGACGCACGGGATGCCGATGACGGTGAAGTCCACGATCAGGACGTTGCCCTCCTGGCCGTCGGGGTAGTCACCAGGCGCGCGGTGCACGGCGCCCACGCGGCTGTCGGGGAAGGTCTCGGCGTAGAACTGCGCGGCTTCGAGGGCGGTGCCGTCGTACCAGAGGCAGATCGTGTTCTTCGGGGTCATGGGGTGCTCCTGTCGAAGTGAGGTGGCGCGCGGGCGGCGGGGTCAGGCATCGACCAGCACTTCGAAGCCACCGTAGATCATGCGCTTGCCGTCGAAGATGTCCTGCATGCCCTCGAACATCTGGTGCAACTCGTCCATCGCCTTCTTCGTGGCGTCGTCGCGCACGGCCTTCGAGGGCCAGGTGATCCACGAGAACACCACCGTCTCGTTGGGCTCGCGCTTCACCGCCATCGGGAACGAGGTGAGCTTGCCTTCGGGCACGTCGTCGCCCCAGGTCTCGACGACGCTCAGCGCGCCGTGGGCCTTGAACACGACGGCGGCCTTGGTGGCCATGTCGCGGTAGGCGTCCTTGCGGTCGGTGGGCACGGCGAGCAGATAGCCGTCGACGTAGGTCATGGAGCTCATGGCAGGGTCCTTTGCTGAAGGGTTTGAGCGGCAACACGTGCCCAGCACATGCACTGGGTCCCGCTTCTGACGACGAACGGGGCGGGGAAGAATCGACAGGCTGTCACCTTGTCAGCCGGGGACGACGGCACGATGACCGGCTCAGGCAGCCGGCTGGGCATCGTGGGGCGCCCTCTGCGGGCGCGGTCGGCCTGCCGCGCGGCGTGCCGGGCGGGCCCTCAGGCCTGGGCGTCGGGGATGCGCTCGACCTCGGCCAGCCAGGCCGCCGACTCGCCGTCGCTCGGCGCGCGCCAGTCGCCGCGCGGCGACAGCGAGCCGCCGGAGCCGACCTTCGGCGCGTTCGGCACGCAGCTGCGCTTGAACTGGCTGGTGCGGAAGAAGCGGTCGACGAAGCCGCGCAGGTGGCGGCGGATCTCGCCCAGTGTGTAGGCGCGGCGCTCGATCCATTCGGCATCGGGCCAGGCGCCGGCCGCCGCGTCGTGCCAGGCCGTCCACGCGAGGAAGGCGACCTTGCCCGGCGTGAAGCCGTGGCGCACCGTGTGGTACAGGAAGAAGTCGTGCAGCGCGTAGGGGCCGATCGTGTCCTCGGTGCGCTGGGCAGGCTGGTCTTCGCTCTCGCCCGGCACCAGCTCGGGGCTGATCTCGGTGTCGACGATGTCGTGCAGCACGCGGCTGCCGTCGGCGCCGAGGCGGCCGCTGTCGGCCACCCAGCGCACCAGGTGGCGGATCAGCGTCTTGGGCACGCTGGCGTTGACGTTGTAGTGCGACATGTGGTCGCCGACGCCGTAGGTGCACCAGCCCAGCGCCAGCTCGCTCAGGTCGCCGGTGCCGACGACGAAGCCGCCGTGCAGGTTGGCCAGGCGGAAGAGGTGGCTCGTGCGCTCGCCGGCCTGCACGTTCTCGAACGCGATGTCGTAGACCTTCTCGCCGTGGCCCGCCGGGTGGCCGATGTCGCGCAGCATCTGCTCGCAGCTCGGGCGGATGTCGATCGTGCGCGCGTCGCAGCCCAGCGCCGCCATCAGGCGCTGCGCCTGGTCGAGCGTGCGCGCGCTGGTCGCGTAGCCGGGCATCGTCACCGCGAGGATGTCGCTGCGCGGGCGGCCCAGCCGGTCCATCGCATGCGCGCAGACGAGCAGCGCCTGCGTCGAGTCGAGCCCGCCGGAGATGCCGATCACCAGCCGCTTCGTGTGCGTCGCCTCGATGCGCTGCACCAGCGCCTGCACCTGGATGTCGTAGACCTCGCGGCAGCGCTCGTCGCGCCGCGCCGGGTCGGCCGGCACATAGGGGAAGCGCTCGACGCGGCGGCGCAGCGGGCCGCTGGCCGCGAGCGGCGCGACCTCGGCCGCGACGACGCGGAAGCGCCCGACCTCGCTGCGCAGCAGCGCCGCTGAATGGCCGAACGAGGTCTGGCGCATGCGCTCGTGCGCGAGGCGTTCGGTGTCGACGTCGGCGAACAGCAGGTGCGAGTCCATCGAGAAGCGCTCGGAGGCGCCGAGCAGCTCGCCGTTCTCGGCGATCAGCGACTGCCCGTCCCAGGCCAGGTCGGTGGTCGACTCGCCATGCCCGGCCGAGGCATAGAGGTAGGCCGCGAGGCAGCGCGCCGACTGCCCGCGCACCAGCGCCTCGCGGTAGGCCGACTTGCCGATCGTGATGTTCGAGGCCGAGAGGTTGACGAGCAGCGTCGCGCCCGCCAGCGCGGCCAGGCTCGACGGCGGCACCGGCACCCACAGGTCTTCGCAGATCTCGGCATGCAGGCGCAGCGGCGGCGTGGCCTCGCTCGCGGAGGGCAGCTCGAACAGCAGGTCGTTGCCGAAGGGCGCGCGCTGGCCGGCGAGCACCACCTCGCGTTCGGCCGCATGTGCGGCGGGCTGGAACTGCCGCGCCTCGTAGAACTCGGCGTAGTTCGGCAGGTGCGTCTTCGGCACGACGCCGAGCAGGCGGCCGTGCTGCACGACGGCCGCGCAGTTGTAGAGCGCGTGACCCAGCTCGACCGGCAGGCCGACCACCGCGACGCAGGCATGTGCCGCCGAGGCCTCGACGATGCGCGCCAGCGCCGCCTCGCAGGCGCGCAGCAGCGTGCGCTGGTGGAACAGGTCGTCGCAGGTGTAGGCCGAGAGGCCCAGCTCGGGGAAGACGACGACCGCCGCATCTTCGGACGCCGCCTGCGCGTGGAGGCGAATCGTCTCGGCGGCGTTGTGCGCCGGGTCGGCGACGCGCAGGCGCGGCACCGCGACCGCGACGCGCACGAAGCCGTGGCTGCCGGGGCGCAGGAAGGGTTGCAGCGCGGGGTCGGGGTGCAAGGCGTGTCCTCCGGGGCGGGGGCTTATTGTCGTGTCGGCGCGCATCTCACGCGGAGAGGGCGGTTTGGCCTTGCCAGCTGTCGCTTCGACCCGCGAGCCGGCTCGCTGGCGCGCCATGCCCATTCGCTTGTCACCCATCCCCGCCCAGGATGGCGACGATGTCCTGCCGATCTCCGAGCAGGCGTACGACATCGAGGTGGTGTTCGCTTTCGAAGTAAAGCCACTGCATCGGGAAGTCGGTGACGCGCCACGAACGCAGGCCCGGGATCTCGCACAGCTGCCCGAGCCTGGGCGAGCCCATGCCCGGCATGCGCTCGATCGGCCCGAGCGCTGCGATGGCCGCATCGAACATGCGCTCGGCGAGTTCGACGCTGCCTTGCTCGGCATAGTGCCGTGCGGCTTCCAGCAGGTCGGCCTCGGCCTGCGGGCGCAGGCGGGCGGGCTTCAACGCAGCTTGCCCAGGGCCAGCTTCTTCAAGTGGGCGGCGCGCTGAGGCGTGAGCACCTGGCCGGGGCCGGAGTTGAGGCCCTCTTCGATCAGCTCGCGCAGGCGCTTCTTGGCCTGTTCCTCCTGGTCGCGCCGGATCAGCTCACGCAGGTACTCGCTGGTGTTGCCGTACTGGCCGGAGCGCACGCGCTGGTCGACGTAGCTGCGCATGGCTTCGGGCAACGCAAAGCTCATGGTGTTGGTGCTCATGGGTGGGATGATCCCGCCAACTATCAATAGTTGTCAATGCGCCCGGCATTGGACCCGGCACCCGCGCCGCCTTCGCCTTGCCTCGCCCGCCTCACGGCCCAACAATGCCCGCATGCAGGCGACCCACCCCGAACCGGCCGTCTCGCCCGCGCCGGCCCCCGCCCCCGCCCCGACGCGCGACGAGATCCTCGACGCCGCCCTGGCCCTCGGCGAGCAGCGCGGCTGGGATGCCGTGCACCTGCACGAGATCGCCCAGGCGCTGGGCCTCTCCCTCGCGACCCTGCGGCAATCTTTCGACGACAAGGACGCCCTTGCCGAGGCCTGGTTCGACCGCGCCGACGCGGCCCTGCTCGCCGCGGCCGAGGCGCCCGGCTGGCACCGGCTGAGCCCGCGCCAGCGCCTGCACCGCGCGATCCGGGCCTGGCTCGAGGCCCTGGCGCCCCACCGCCGGCTGACGGCGGCGATGCTGCGCTACAAGCTGCAGCCCGAGCATCTGCACCTGCAGGCGCTGGGCGCCGTCCGCGTCAGCCGCACCGTGCAGTGGATCCGCGAGGTGGCCGGCCTGCCCTCGGTCGGCTGGCGGCGCGAGGTCGAGGAGGCCGCGCTCACCGCGATCTACCTCGCGACGCTGGCGCGCTGGCTCACCGACGACACGTCCGCGAGCCTGCGCAGCGAGCGCCTGCTCGACGGCCTGCTCGGCCGGGCCGAGTGGGCCGCACGGGCGATCGCGCCGCGCGGCTGAGCGGCCGGTGGACGCGCTGACGCACGCGGCGCTCGGCGCCTCGCTCGCCTGGGCTGCGGTGCCGCCGCGCCAGGGCCTGTCCCGGCGCGAGTGCCTCGGCCTCGGCGCCGTGGCCGGCGCCTTCCCCGACGTCGATTTCGCGCTCTTCCCACTCGACCCGCTGCGTTTTCTCGCCGACTGGCACCAGGGGCCGACCCATTCGCTGGTCCTGCTGCCGCTGTGGGCGGCCGCCCTCGCGGGCGCGTTCTGCGCCGTCAGGCGGCGGGCCGCGGCCTTCGCGCCGGCGATGCTCGTGTCGGCGCTGGCCATCGCCTCCCACATCGCCGCCGACCTCATCACCGCCTACGGCACGGCCCTGTTGCATCCGCTCAGCACGCGGCGCTGGAGCCTGGGCCTGAGCTACGTCATCGACCCGCTGTTCACCGCGATCGTCGTCGTCGGGCTCGCCGTGGGCCTGCGCACCGGTCGGCGCGGGCCCGCCTGGGCCGGTTTGGCCGTGCTCTGCCTTTACGTCGGCGCCCAGGCCGGGCTGCAGCAGCGCGCGCTGGACGAGGGCCGCGCCGCCGCAAGTGCGCAGGGGATCCAGGCCGACAGCTGGGCCGCGCTGGCGCAGCCGTTCTCGCCGTTCAACTGGAAGCTGCTCGCGGCCGACGGCGCCGGGTATCACGAGGCGCACCTCAACCTGGCGGGCCACCCGCCGCTGGTGCCGTCGTGGCCGGGGCTGCCGCGTGTGCACGAGCTGGCCGCCGCGTACCGCCCGCGGGAGGCGCTGGACTGGCGGCGCCTGCCCCGCTTCGGCGATGCGCCGCATCGCGCGCTGGCCGAGCAGCTCTGGGGCGACCCGCGCTTCGCGCCGTTCCGGCGTTTCGCGGTGTACCCGAGCGTCTCGCGGGTCGACGAGGAAGTAGGCGGCGGCGCCTGCGTCTGGTTCACCGACCGGCGCTACGACTTGCCGGCGCTGGCCGATACCTTCCGCTATGGCTTCTGCCGCGTGGCTGATGCAGCGCCGTGGGAGCTGTACCGGCTGCGCTACTTCTCGGAGAGTGCGCGACAGCGGCTGGATTGACCAGGGTGGAACGAAGCGCGCCGGCGCCGTCGCGGCTGGCCGGGTCCACGGCACGTTCAAGGTCGGCGTCGGCACCGCTTCGATGCGCGGCGGTGCACGTTTCGGTCAACTTGACCGATCTGTTCGTCGTCCTGCTTGTTGCTCCGTGTACAGGTCGTCGGGCCGGATGCGGCTTGGAGCAGTCACCTTTCTGGCACGAAGCGACGGCCGCTTCAGACTGAGAGCGGCCACTCGACCCACGTGTCTTAGATGACCGATCTTCCGACAGCGGATCTTCATCACGTTTGCGACGAGAACGTCAGCTTCTCAGAGCGGCAGTGCCAGGTCCCGGCCAGGAACCGACGCTGGATCTGACCGAGCAAGCACCTCGTTGCGACGATGCTGGACAGGACGCGCGTACCTTGGAGTGCTCTGGTTTGGACTGGTTTCGCTTAGAATGCTAGTAATTTTTTGTGTCTCATCGCTATGGTCGACAACACCGTGCTGACAGTGAAGGAAGTTGCCGCACTACTGCGCGTGGACGAAAAGACCGTCTATCGCTTGGTGAAAAAGCGCGAGCTTCCAGGTTTCAAGGTAGCGGGGGCTTGGCGTTTCAAGCGCGCAGACATCGAATCTTGGATTGAGCAACAGAAGGCGGCGGAGTCATGAACACACCAACGCGAGCACACGAAAGCAGCAGGAAGGAGGTCGACTAGATGGCCAAGGCAGCCAATACCCCCACGTCGCCTTTGCCGGATGAAGTCGCGCCTGCGGATCTGCACTTTGATCGTGAGAACCCCCGGTTCGTGGACATGGGCTACACGGATGAAGCGGACATCATTCGCGAACTCTACGATCAGGCGGATGTGGACGAACTGATCCAGTCGATTCTGTCCGCCGGGTACATCGACTTCGAGCCGCTGATCGTGCTCCGCGCCGGCAACATCGTCTTGGAGGGCAATCGTCGATTGGCCGCCTTAAGGCTTATCGCCAGTGAAGACTTGCGACGCAAGCTCAAGATCAGTCTGCCAGATATTGAAACGCCGAAGCCACTACCCGAGAAGGTCCGCATTCTTGTCGTCGAGCATCGCGACCATGCCCGCAGCTTCATCGGTTTCAAGCACATCAATGGCCCGCACAAATGGGATGCCTTGGCGAAGGCCAAATATGCGGCGCAGTGGTATGAAAGCGGTGGCGACATTGGAACGATCAGCCGCACCCTCGGCGACAACCACAACACGGTGCGACGTTTGGTGAATGGTTGGTTCGCTCTGCAGCAAGCCATCAAGGATGGATTCGACCTCACTCAGATCTCGAAGAAGAACTTTGCGTTCTCGCATCTCTACACGGCCCTCACCCGGGCGTCTGTCCGGGACTATCTGGGTCTGAGCAACGAGGACCTTTCTGCTCCGCCTCAGACCGACCCAATCGCGCCGGCAAAGCGCGGCGAATTCCAGCAGCTCATGTCATGGCTGTACGGGCAGGAGCACAAAGGCGAGTCCACGATCATTCAGAGTCAAAACCCGAACCTGAATGAACTGAGCAAGGTGCTTGCTCATCCTGAGGCCAAGGCGATGTTGATGGCCAAGCGCGATCTGCGCGTGGCCTACGAACGCGTAGAACCTGCCTCAGTGCGCTTTGAAGAGGCGCTCATGACAGCGGCGAAGCAGTGCGAGGACGTGCTCGGCCTCGCCGGCGCGTATAACAGCGACCCGACCTTGCTGAAGGTCGCAGAGGGTATGCAACGAACGGCCCGTGCGCTTGTGACCACGATGCGTGACCAACAGGTCGAGGCGGGCGATAACTGATGGTTGTGATTAGTCCGCCCAACCCAACGGACACGCGGAGCGCGCTCGCCGACTGGCTTGAACTCCGCACGCTGATGGATACGCGCGGCGTTTCCACGCGCGCAACGCTGCTGAACGTCCTGGATATCCTCGAAGATCGGGCCGCTGAGCCAGACTCGGTGGACGTCGAAACGGGTGAGGTTCTGGATGAGGCTATTTTGGAGGGCGATCGATACCAGTTTGTCGACGTCACCTTTGAAGAGCTTCAGTACAGAGGCGATCTGCTGGGAGATTCTTACCCGTTCGAGGTGGATGCCGCGAGACAGCGGCTCACCAGGCGATCCGACGAGCATGCTGATCATACGGGCCAAGTTGTTTACCTCTTCTGCCTGCTTGCATCAGCGATCAGAGAGCGCAGACTCCAGGCAGCAACGGCGTTGAGCCAGGCGGAACAAGAGATCGCAGATGGCTTCCAAATCTGCGCTTGCCTCGCGGCTGGCGGCTACCTCAATGGGGATGTCAGTTCGTTCGGCTTCCCGCGCGCGTCAGGATCTGGATTCCTTACCGCTCTCCGTGAAACCTTCGCGCGCTTCGGCATTGGTCGCGTTCGTGATAACGAAGACATACCAGACGGACTGCCAACGTCACTGAAGGACGGTGGCATTGATGTCATTGCGTGGCGAAATCATCCTGATGGGATGCCGGGCAAGCTCTATCTCATTGGGCAGTGCGCGTCCGGATTGCAGTGGCGGGAGAAGTCGGTCGTCGAGTACATCCGTCAACTGCACGGTTCCTGGTTCACGCATCGTCCTGCGGAGCATTCGACGCCAGCGATGTTCATTCCGTTCCCGTTCCATCACGATATCTCGGAGCGGAACGGGCCGTATCTGGACGCGGTGAAGAACCGCTTCTGGCATGAAGAGCCCCGGTTCGGGGTCATTTTCGACAGGCTACGCATTACCCACTTCGCGAACGCCTGCATGGCGTTCGCTGATGGCCATCGCCTCAAGGTCGATGGCTGCGACCGTTTCGATCAGGTCGTGATCTGGGTATCCAGTACGCGCCAGACCGCGGGACTGGTGCACATATGAGACACCCACTGCATTCGATCTGCCCGTACTTCGCGATGTTTCCCGAGGACTTCGTCACCAAGCAGTTGCTTGCATACACGGAGCGAGGAGACACGGTTTTCGATCCGTTCTGTGGTCGGGGTACTACCGTGTTTGAAAGTCTGCTGAACGGCCGACGCGCGAGCGGTGTGGACATCAACCCGGTGGCCGCTTGTATCGCGGGTGCGAAGGCTGATGCGCCCCAACTCAAATCAGTTCAGGCAAGACTGAAGGAACTGAAGGAGGCCCAGGCTCATGCGCCCGCCATCGAAATTCCTGCCGGCGAATTCTTTACGAACTGCTTCCACGAGAAGACGCTGCAGCAACTCTTGTTCCTGCGCCGCGAGCTGAATTGGAAAGAGTCCCGCGTTGACCGCTTTGTCGCGGCAGTGCTGCTAGGCGCGCTGCATGGTGAGTCGCATAAGACGGCGAACTGCCTGAGCAATCGCATGCCACGCACAATCAGCACGAAGCCGGACTATTCCGTTCGGTGGTGGACTGAGAAGCGACTCACTGCACCTCAACGTGATGCGTATGAGATCGCAGGAGACCTTGCAGCTTATCGCTTGGCGGCTGAGCGTCCCGGCCTGCGAGGCGAAGTCAAGCTGCGCGACGCCCGGGAAGCCAAGCGCGCCTTCCCGAGCCTCCAGAACCAGGTCAAGCTCATCGTGACTTCCCCGCCGTATCTGGATACGACGGACTACAGCGAAGATCAGTGGCTTCGACTCTGGTTTCTTGGAGGCGCTGAGCGGCCTTTGATCAATAAGAATCGCGACGACAGACACACCAGCGCTGATTTGTACTGGCAGTTCCTTGCTGAGGCTTGGGCAGGTTGCGCGAAGCTCGTCAAGAACGGCGCCATCATTGTCATTCGCATTGGCGGTGCAAGGCTGACCAAAGAGGATTTGTTCCAAGGGCTGCAGAGCTCATTGTCTGCAGGGTTTGATGGCATGACGATCAAGCCACTTCATGGTGGCGAAACCACCGAGATCAAGAATCGGCAAACGAACGCGTTCCGACCGGGAACAACTCCCGAGCGTTATGAGCACGACTTCGCGTTCGGCCTCAAGTAGTTGGAGTTCTTGTCTTGATGGGCGCCTGGCATCTGGATCGACGGGTGGCCAGCGGGCGCTCAATTCCCGTTGGCGACTGACCGTAACAAGCTGCATCGCGAACATTGAGGCGCGTCACGGCCTGAGAGGCAGCGATCCGTCGGTCAGCGGTCGTCCAAGGCGCGGCGTGCGAGAGCTGGCGGAGCGCGGTGGACCGGCGGTCGGCAAGGAGTCGATGGCGAGGTGGCGGGACTGGGTCAAGATCTGGCTCCGGGCAGTCGATGTAGGACCGGACCATCGTTCCGGGCCCGCGGCTTACCACCTGCGCCCGTCCGTTGAAAGGCGTCCGACCGGGCTGCCGCATGTGCAGCCGTTGGCGACCCGCTTGGGTGATGAAGGGCGGCGCGGCCTCTCACCGCCCCCGCCTCACCACATCAAACCTCAACCCACTCGCCCCCTCGCCCCGCCCCGTCGTCCTGCTCCGCCCCAGCCACAGCACCCCACGCCCGCGGAAGTCGCGCGCGTAGTTGAAGGCCCTCTTCAGCTCGACCCCGTCGCGCGGCACTTCCTCGTCGGCCAGGCGCAGGAAGTCGGTGGTGCGCAGCGTCTCCGGGCCGGCCGAGGCGTCGATGCGCAGCAGCTGGCCGCGCGGGTGGAACATGAAGCCCTGCAGCCGGTTGTCGGGCGGCCCGTCCTCGGGTTTGGCTTCGACGAACGGGGCGCTGCGCAGGCGCTCGATGTGGCGGCGGATGTCGGCGTTGCGCGGGTCGGCCAGGCGCTCGGGCGTGACCTGGTAGTGCTGCACGACGACGCCGCGCTGCAGCTGGATCGACCAGTTCGCCACTGTCGCGCCTTCGCGGCGCACCGGCAGGAACGGGATCCAGTGCGCCGCCACTGGCGTCTGCAGCGTGTACGAGAGCAGGGCGCCGCCGTCCGGTAGCGGCGGCGTGCCGGCCGGCGGGCGCAGCACCTGTGAGGTCGAGAGGCGGTCGCTCTCGTAGCGGCGGTCCAGCGGCTCGCCCGAGGTGCCCTGCACGCGCTTCTCGATCGCCCACACCAGGTTGGCCATCTCGTCGCGCATCAGCAGCACGTGCTCCAGCGGCGGGCCCTTCAGCGTGTCGGCGGCCGGGCAGAGGTAGAGCAGGTCGCCCAGGCGCGCGCGCGGCGCGTTGCCGCCGGGGGTCACCGACATCTCGTACATCGTCCACTGCGAGCCGTCGGCGTTGCGCGCCGGCGGGATCGGTACCTCGATGCCGAAGTTGTCGCTGATGGCGAGCCGGCTCACGTGGTAGACGCCGTTCGTCGGCAGCGTCACCGGCAGCAGGAACCAGTCGTTGCCGAAGACCAGCGCGTACTCCATCACCGCGACGCGCGTCAGGTCGCTCTTCGCGGCGCCGAGCATGCCGAAGTTGACGCGGCCGTCCTCGAACTCCCAGTAGCGGTCGGCCGGCATGCCCGGGTAGCGCGCCACCGTCGGCAGCGGCGGGCGCGCCGGCGTGTAGTCGATCGGCGCGGCGCCCAGGGGCGGCGCGGTGCCGGCCGCGCCGACGGTGAAGCTGTGCCAGTCGAGGCGGCCGTCGGTGTACTCGTCGGCCTCCAGGCGCAGCGGCGGCTGCGGCGCGTCGGCCTGCAACGCGAAGCGGTACTCCAGCCGCTGCGCGTCCCAGTAGGGGCTGGCGCCGGCGACGGTGGCTTCCTCGAACACGAAGTCGTCGAGCCAGGCCAGCCAGCCGGTGAGTGCGGCCGCGAAGCCTGCGGCGTCGGCTGCGCCCAACGTCTGCGCGAAGGCGGTCAGGTCGTCGCCCCCGGCCTGCTGCGCGCGCAGCTCGGCGGCCAGGCGCGCCGCGTCGACCGAGCGGCCGTCGAGCAGCCGGTGCCAGACGAAGCCGGCGTTGTCGGCCGCCGGGTCGGCAGGCGCCGCGATCGTCGCCGGCCAGGCGGCGCGCAGCGCCTCGACCGCGGGCGGGTCGCCCAGCGCGCGCAGCCGGCGCAGCAGTTGCTGGCCGGCCTGCGCGTTGAGCTTGGGGTGCGCGGCCAGCACCTGCTCGCGCTCGACCAGGGCCTCGACCGGCGGCGTGTCCACCGAGACCGGCCGCGCGGCCACGCCCTCGTCGGTGGCGGCGAGCGAGGTCACCGGCACGCCCTGCACCGCGAGTGCGGCGCCGACCGGGCTGCCCGCGTCCTCGCCCTGGAACTCGTTGAACTGCCACTGGCGGCCGAGCATCCACAGCGGGTCGGCGATGCGCGCCTGCAGGCTTTCGGCGGCGTCGTCGCTCGCCGGCAGCGGTTCCAGGCGCGACCAGATCGTCGCCTTCGGGTCGGGGCGCAGCAGTTCGACCTTCGCGACGAGCTTCGCCGCGCTGAGTGACAGGCGTACCGGCATGGTTCAGGCCTTCAGGTGGAGCTTGCCGTCGACGATGCGCGCCGCCGCGCCGGCGGCGACGCCCTCGACCAACTTCAGATGCGCCAGCCCCTTCGCGGCGAGCTGGCCGAAGTCGAGCGAGGGCACGTCCTTCGTGAAGCCCTGCGACAGGAAGATGCCGGGCAGCACGAGCCCGGTGCCCTTCAGGTCCTTCTGCCGCACCAGGCGCAGGCGGGCGAGCGACATGGCCTCGCGCACGGTGTCGACCAGCGCGTCGAGCGTCCAGTTCGCCGCCGCCGGGTCGGCCGGCACCGCGAGCAGCAGGCTCTGCGGCGGGCGCGCGCCCGGAGCATCGAAGTGGAAGCCGATCGCCGTCTTCTCGTGCGTGGGCGGCAGCGACTCGGACCACTCGTCGACGAAGAGGCCCGCAAAGCCGTCGCCGGGCGCGATCGCGTCCAGCGCCGCCGGCGCATGGGCGACGACCGCGACGCAGCCTCGCAGGTCCTGCACGACCTCGCGGCCGTCGGCGTCGACGCGGCGCGCCGGCGGCAGCGCGCCCCAGTGCGCGGCCGGGTCGCGCGGGAACTGCAGCAGCTTGAAGTCTTCCGGCGCCGCGTCCAGGCCCTGCGCCTCGGCGGCCGTCAGCACGTCGGCCAGGCGGCCCACCGCCTCGCGCACGCAGCCCAGCTTGGGCAGCCAGCCGGCGACCAGCCAGTCATCGTGGCCGAGGTCGGCCTTGCCGAACAGCGTGTCGCGGTCGCCGAGCGTCGCGCCAGCTTCGCCCGCATAGCTGCCGAGCGTGAACAGCGGCAGCAGCGGGAAGGCCTTGCCGAGGATCGCCTTCACGCGTGCGACGGTCGCCTCGGCCTGCACCGCGAACGGCACCGCGGCGCCGTCGGCGTCGGTGGGCGAGGGCGGCGGCGCAGCCTCGAGCCGGGCCGCGACCTCGGCGCGCAGCGCGCGCCCGCGCGCCACGGCGCCCGCCAGGCTGTCGGGCGCCGCGACGCGCGTGCCTTCGCTGTCGCCGTCGCCGGCGCCGTCGGCCGTGGCGGTGGCCACGCCGGCGGTCGCGATCGCCGCGCGCCAGCCGAGCGCGTGGGCCTGCCCGAGCGCGGCGACCAGCGCGTCCCGCTGCGCGGCGACCGTCGGGTCGGCCGCATCCAGCACCGCCACCTCGTCGAGATCGTCGGGGAACGGCGCCAGCGCGCCGTCCAGCGCCGCGAGCACCGCATCCGCCTCGGCCTGGGCGATCGCGAGCCGGGCCTGCAGCTCCGCCAAATCGACGCCGGCGTGCTCGCCGTCGTTCAGCGTCGCCTCGGTCTCGATGCCGTCGACCGCGCGCACCAGGTCCATCCGGCGCAGCGGCCGCACCCGTTCGAGCAGGCGGCGCAGCAGCCAGGCATAGGACTCGAACGCGACCAGGCCGAGCGTGCCGGCAGGCGCGTCGGCCGGCGCCTCGGCGTCGAGCACCAGGGCCAGCGCATCGGCCTCCGCGCCGAAACGGGCCTTCGCCGCCTCGCCGAGTGCGAGCGCGAGGCGTTCCTGCACCGCGCTGCGGCCGGCGCCCTGCTCGACCTCGCTGCCGAGCACCAGCGCCAGTGGCGAGAGGCCGAGCGCCTCGAAGCCGATCTCGAGCGTCTCGCCGCGGTCATCCCAGCCTTGCTGCGGCCGGCCGTCGACCGGCGGCGCCTCGACCGGGTGCAGCACGCGCGCGAAGCAGCGGTAGCGCGTGGGCGCGCCGAGCAGCCGCGCGAGCCAGGCGTTGAGCCGCGGCTCCACGCGCGCGGCGAGGTCGGCCGGCCAGTCGGGCGCGTCGCTGGACTGCAGCGCGACCACCACCCGCTGCGCATAGCCGCGCGTCGCGTGCGGGGTGTCGGCCACGCGCGTCTCGGGCGGCCGCTGCTGCTGGTCGATCGCCTGCATCGAGGCGCCGGCGGCGTCGAGGTTGCCGCCGGCGATGTGGTGCACGCTGTCGGCGATCAGCAGGTCGGCCACCGCGTCGAGCTGGTCGGCCAGCTCGTCGATCGCGGCGGCAAGGCGCGGCTGGTCGGCCGCCGGCACGCCGGCCGGGGTGATCCCGGCGATGCCCTTCTCGCGGTACTCGGCGACCAGGCGCACGCCGTCGGCGACGTTGCGCGCGGCGATCGCATCGCCCGGCTCGTCGGCCGCCGTCTCACCGGAGGGCACCAGCGGGAAGGCGCGGCGGAACTCGAGGATGTGCTGCGGCAGCCCGGCCACGTGCAGCGCGCGCTCGAAGCGGTAGCCGAGCAGCGCGGCCATCGACTGGCCGTTGGCCAGGCCTTCGAGCAGGCGCCGCGCGCGCTTGACGCGGTGCGAGCGCAGGTCGATGTCGAAGGCGTTGCCGGCCTGCTCGCGGTTCGCGAGGTGGCCGCTGCGCAGGATCGCCGCCGTCGTCGCCTGCTGGATCGACGGCGCATGCACGTAGCCCAGGCTGTCGTCGCCACGCGCGCCGGTGTCGGGCCGCAGGCCCTCGACGATTCCCCAGGCGCCGAGGTGCAGGCCGAGCGGCGCCTTCTCGCGCATCTCGTCGAGCCGCTTGGTCGCGAGCGAGGTGATCCAGGCGTCCAGCCGGTTCGAGGCCAGGTCGAGCGTGCTGCGCAGCGCCAGCCCCAGCTCGCCCACGGTGGCCTGCTGCAGGAAGCCGAGGCTCTCGGCCAGGCTGGCGACGTTGCGCAGCTGCTCGGGCCATTCGAGGCGCGGGCGGCCGAGCCAGCTGCCGATCCAGCCTTCGATCGACTGATCGCCGGTGGTGCCGACCAGCTGCAGCCCCATCAGCGCGCTGGCGCTGCCGATGTCGACCTGGTCGCCGAGCGGCGTCTCGAGGTCGACGCCCGAGAACTCGGCATAGCGCCAGTGCGAGGCGCGGGCCTTGACGTCGGCCGTGAGGTCCGGCAGCCGCTGGATGTGGCTGCTGAAGAGCCGGCGGCCGGACTGCGTCAGCTCCTCGTCGACCGCGAAGGCGAGCATCGCCTCGAGCAGCGATTCGCCGGCCTGCATCGCGACCAGCGGGCGGCGGATCTCCGCCGTCGGCCGACCCAGCAGCTCGATCAGCGTCGCCAGGTAGTCGGGGGCGAGCCGGGCCGCGTCGGGGCGCTCGCGCTGCGGGTGGTCGGGATCGCGCTGCACCCAGGGCACGGCGTCGAGCGGGTGCGGCTGGGGCTTGACCGCGCAGGTGGCGAGGAAGGGCTGCTTCAGCTGGCCCGGCTTGCCGTCGAGCAGGGTCTCGGTGACCAGGCGCATCAGCGCCGCCTGCGCGCTCGCGTGGTCCTTGATCTCCGGGTAGTTGGCGATCGCCGCCGGGCCGACGACCTGCCAGAAGCGCTTGCCCGCCGCCCAGGGCTGCATCGCCAGCACGTTGTGCAGGCTCTCCGGGCTCGGGTCGGCGAGCGAGGGCACGCCGGCAATCGCCGCCGTCCAGGCGCCGCGGAACCACTCGAGCGCCTGCAGCAGCTCGCGCTCGAGCGCCGAGTTCGCCTTCGGCTGGAAGCCGCGCGCCGTGACCGGCAGCAGGCCATAGGGCTGGCGGCCGAAGCGCAGCGTCGAGAGCGGCCCGCTCGGGCGCAGGTAGCGCACCGCGTGGGCGCGCAGCTGCTCGATCGCGGCGTCGCTCACCAGAGTCTCGGCCTGGTCGAGCGGGTTCCAGAAGTAGCGCAGCGTGAAGCCGAGCGTCGCGTTCCACAGCGCGTTCTGCATGTGGGCCGAGGTCGCGCCTTCCTGCAGCGCGGCACCGGGCAGGCGGCCGGCGTCGAAAGCATCTTTCGGCAGGCCGAGCAGCGCCTGCAGGCGTGCGCCGGCGCTGGCCAGCTCGTCGGCGGCCGCCTCGGCGCGCGCGGCGGTGGCCTCGGGCGCGAGCGCGGCCTGCAGGTCGGCGCCGTTGGCCGCGAAGCCGGCGCGGCCGGCGCCGGTGTTGTTGCTCGGCGTGCCCTGGGCGACGAAGGAGAGGCCGTCGCCGTGGGCGTGGTTGTCGAACAGCGAGCCGACGAGCGCGGCCGCGCTCTCCGGCGTCTGCGTCCAGTCGACGCCGAGCACGACGAGGCCGTCGACCGGGTCGCTGAGCTTGGCGCCGTTCTTCAGGTCGCGCGCGGTGACGGTGATCGCCATGCCGGCCTCGACCGCGGCCGCGTAGTCGACCAGCCAGGCGCGGTCGCCGTCGAAGGGCTGCCAGGCCGCGGCGCCGCCGGCCGCCTGCAGCGGGTCGAAGCTCGGCGCCAGCGGCAGCCAATCGGCGACTGCGCGGCCCCAGACGCGGAACATCTCGACCGCCGCGCCGCCGCGCAGGTGGCGCCAGCCGATCGCGACGAAGCGGTCGGGCAGCGCGGCGGCGGCGGGGCGGCGCCCTTCGGCGGCGGAGGCGGGCCAGGCGCCGGGGTCGAACTGCGGCTCGGGCTCCTGCCCGATCGTCGCGACGTTGAGCGGCGTCGTCGCCTGCACCAGGTAGGCGGCGCGCATCGGCCCGTAGGCGAGGGCGATCGCCTGCCAGGGCAGGGCGGGCTCGGCCGGTGCGGCGTAGCGCTCGCGCCAGTAGCGCTGGCCGGCCTCGGCCTCCGCCTCGGTCAGGCCCGGGTCGTGCTGCCAGGTGTGCGGCGCGTCCGGGTAGATGCGGATCATCAGCTGCGTCAGCGCGTCGTCGTAGCGCGTCTGCAGCGCCACCGGCAGCAGCAGCACCGGGTGCTCGGTGCCCAGCGCCTCGACCAGCAGGGCAGGGTCGCGATTGGCGAGCAGGCCTTCCTGCAGCTGAAGGGTCGCGGCCAGCGCGCCGTCGGCGGCGGTGATCGCGCCGCGCGCCGCCTGCGCCAGGCCGGCAACCTGCGCCTCCTGCTCGCGCAGCAGGCCGGCATCGGCGCCGCTGCGGCGCAGCCGTTCCAGCTCGGCCTGCGCCGCGTGGTGGCGGGCGCCGGCGGCGCGCTGGTCCGCGCGGCGGGCCTCGAGTTCGGCGCGTGCCTGCGCGATCGGTCGGCGGTCGAGGTCGAGCGGGGGCATGGCGTTCAGGTGGCGAGGTCGGGGCCGACGAAGTAGGCGCGGAAGGGTTCCTGCAGCAGCGCCTTCGCGATCTCGGCCGAGGTCGGCGTCGTGCTCAGGGTCGTGAAGTCGGCGAACGGCAGGTTCGGCGGCGCGACCAGCGCCGAGACGGAGACGTGGCCGCCGGCCGCCACCTGCAGGTGCGACCAGGACAGCGCCTTGTAGAGGTTGAAGGCCGGCGCCCCGCGCGGCCGTGCCCGCACGGCCGCCTCGGCCAGCGCGCCGGCCAGCACCGCGCGGCGCTTCGCGCCGATGGTCGGGCCCGGGCCGCCGGCCGGCGGCTCGTCCACGTCGAAGCCGAAGCGCGGTTCGCTCATCGGCTCCTCGAGCACGAAGCACCAGTCGCCGACCTGCTCGCGGTCGATGTCGAAGCCGAAGAAGTTGATGTCGGGCGGAATGAAGCCGCCGAAGCTCGGCCGCTCCACGGCGCCCGCGGGCGGGGCGCCGTCGACCTTCAGCAGCTGGCTCTCGGCCGCGCCGGCCGAGCGGTTGCGCTTCCAGGCGTAGACGTAGGTGTTCGGGTAGCGCCGCAGCAGCTGGCCGCGCACCAGCAGCGCGACCCGGTTCGGGTCGGTCAGGTTCGGGTCGCGGCGCAGGCCGAGCGGCTGCGGGCCCCACTGGTGGATCGGCTGCATGTCGTCCAGCGGCAGCGCGGCGCCGGCGGCATCGACGCCGAGGCGGCCCCAGAAGCGCTGGAAGGGCGTGCCGCGCAGGTCGGTCGGGAAGCCGCGCCACAGCAGCTCGCGGTTCATCTCCGCGTTGGCGCCGACCATGAAGGCGTCGACGAAGAACTGGTTGACCTGCACCAGCATCACCAGGTCCTGCGGCAGGTTGCCGACGCCGGGCATGAAGGCCTCGGCGTCGAGCGCCGCCAGGGCCTGGTACATCGGGTCGCGCAGCCGCGGCCAGGCCATGACCCGGTCGGCGAGCCGCGGTACCAGGAAGCGCTGCAGCCTGGCGCCCGCATCGGCGGCCAGGTAGCGGCCGACGAAGGCATTGCCCGCGTTCGCGGCGGTGTTCGCGATCGACACCGTCGCGGCGAGCCGCGCCGGCAGCGTCAGCTCCGGGTCGGTGCGCGCCCGCACGATCTGCGCCGCCTGGGCGACGCCGAAGTCCACCGCCTGCACCTCGAGCTTCGCGCCGACCAGCGGGTCGGCCCAGAGCTGCTGCACCTGCTGCGTCGCCTTCTCGAAGCGCCGCAGGGTGTCCTCGCGCACCAGCGGCGGCGGCATCGCGACGCCGGCCACGCCGGGCCGCCGGTCGGCCGGCGGGCGCTCGCCGATGATGCGGAAGTCGGGGTCCAGGCGCAGCCGCACCTCGCCGAGACGGCCGCTCGAGATGCTGTCGATCGGCAGCGAGCCCACCACGCCGATCGGGTCCGGGCGCAGCCGGCCGGCGGGCAGCTGGATGCGCCCGACCAGGCCCGCGGTGCCGGCCAGCGGCCGCGGGGTCGCCAGCGCCGCGCGCGGGATCACCTGGCGGACCGTGCCGATGCGCACCACGGCGCGCTCGTCGATCGCGATCTCGCCGCCGGCCTTCAGGGTCAGAGGCCGCAGCTCGAGCACGCCGGTCGCGATGTCGGCCTCGATCAGCGCGCCCTGGGCCTCGCGCGTCAGCCCGTCCAGGCGCGTCGCGACCGGCACCCAGTCGGCGAGGCGCACCCCGGGCGCGGCGCTCACCAGCTCGCCGAAGCGCGAGACATGCTGGTCGACGATCACGCCGCGCGCGTCGCGCGCCGGCACGAGCGCGGGCGCGCCCCTGCGCTCGAAGGTCTTGCGCGCCTGCTCGCCCTGCGTGAGCAGGCCCTTCAGCTCGCCGGCGCCGAAGCGGCGGCCGAAGCCCAGGCCCTCGAGGTCGACCGGCGTGCGGTCGTCGAGCGAGAGGTCGACGCCGTCGAGCAGCCGCGTGCCGAGGATGCCGTCCGGCACGTAGCGGTTCACCACGAAGGCGTCGCCGCGCTGCGTGGCCTGGGCCATCTGCGCGAAGTAGCGCGTGCCGAGCGAGCCCAGGCGGGCCAGGCCGTCGACGCGCCGGGCGGCGGCGCGCAGCGCGGGGCGGTTCGGCGAGGCGTGCCGGCGCAGCGCGGTCTCGGTCAGCGCGGCGGGCAGGCTGCTGCGGTCGACCTGGCCGCGCACCGACGCCAGCTGGCCGCCGATGCGCAGCGCCGGCTGCCCGCGGGCGTCCAGCGCCTCGATGCGCGCCAGCGCCGGGCCCATCAGCTGCAGCAGGCGCTCGGGCTTCAGCGGCTCGAAGTGCTTGCGGCGGATCGCGCGCTGGGTCTCGATCGCGAGCCGGGTCAGGTTGAACTTCAGCTCGGCGGCGCGGATGTCGCCGACCTGGTCCCAGCAGGCGTCGACGTAGTCCTCCTGGTTGCGCCGCACGACTTCGTAGCCGTGGCCGGCCGCCCCGCGGTAGCGCGGGTTCAGGTTGAGGCCGGCGAGCCAGGGCGTGTGCTCGCGCCAGGCCTCGTCGCTTGCCGGCCAGGGCGCCGGCAGCGGCGCGGTGTGCTGCTTGGCGTGCCAGGCGCCGGCGAGCGGCGCCTTCACCTCGAGCCGGCGCACGCTGCCGTCGGCCTCGTCGACGACCGGGTTGTCGACCTGCTCGTTCGGCGTGTTGACGATGATCGCCAGGCTCTCGGCCTGCGTTTCGGCAGGCGGGCCGCCGGGGCGGTAGCGGATCGGCACCAGCGCGCCTTCCATCGTCGTCGCGAGGCCGGGCGTGGAGCCGTTCAGCAGGTCGTCGACGCGCATCGGCGCGGTGCCGATGCGGGCCAGCTCGTCCTCCAGCGGCGTGCCCTTGTACGAGCCGGGCGTGCGCAGGCGCCGCGCCAGCGACTCGAAGTCGCCGGCCGGCCCGGTCGAGAACGACCAGTGGTGGTAGACCGGCAGCGTCACGTCGCCGGCCGCGGGGTGCGACCAGGCCGGCGCCAGCGTTTCCATCGCCGGGTCCTCCGGCCGCACGAGGCCGAGGCCGCGCAGCCGCCCGGGTTCGAAGGCGGGCACCAGGC
>JAMHWF010000034.1:0-2531 GCA_035911095.1 Ideonella sp.
GCCGAACACCTCGCCGATCGGCGGGAAGTAGATCGCCCCGCGCGCGCCGCCGAGACCTTCGATGTACATCATCTTCGGTCGCCCCCGCAGCACCGGCGGACACTCCCCCTTCGGCCCCCACACCAGCGCGAGGCCGTCGGCCTGCTGGTAGAGGTTTCGGATCGCGGGCCCGAGCTTGAGCCCGAGCTTCGCCTCGACCGCATCGAGCTGCGCCAGCGTGGCCCCGGGAGCCTGCCAGTTGACCACCACGTCGATCCGCGGATCGGCCTGCAAGCTGGCGATCGACGTGTTCAGGCGCGCGAGCCAGTCCGCCAGGGGACCCGTCAGCGCGGCCGTGGGCGCCGCGTTCGCTGGCACCTTCGCCGCCTTCTTCGCGCTCGCCTTCGCCGGCACCACCGCCGTCTTCGCCGACTTCGCTGCCTTCTTCGCGGCTGCCTTCGCTGGCCCCGCCGACTTCGCTGCCTGCTTCGCGGCTGCCTTCGCTGGCCCCACCGCCGCCTTCGCTGCCTGCTTCGCGGCTGCCTTCGCTGGCCCCGCTGCCTTCGCTGCCTTCTTCGCGGCTGCCTTCGCTGGCCCCGCCGCCGACTTCGCTGCCTTCTTCGCGGCTGCCTTCGCTGGCCCCGCCGCCTTCACTGCCTTCTTCGCGCGCGCCTTCGTGCCAGCCTTCACGGGTGCGGCGGGAGCCGGTACGGGCACCGCGGGGGTCGTCACTGCGGCGACTCGCTTCGCCACGCCCTTCGCCGCCTCGGCGACCCGCTGCGCGGTGCTCGACACCGCCTCGGCCACCTTCTTCGCGGTGCTCGACACGGCGCTGGCGACCTTGCTCGCGGCCCGCTTCCCCGCCTTTCGCGCCCGCCTCGCCACCTGCTCCGCGTCACTCCGGATGGCCGCCGGCGCCGCGGTGGTCACGGCCTTGTCAGCCGACTTGCGAGGCGATTGTGGTGACTTCTTCACAGCGCGAGCGGTCATGGATTTCGCCGTATCAGCGGCAGATCCACGTGTCAATCCGGATCTGTCCCGGAGGACAGATCGACAGCGAGCCCCGAACTGCACGCTGCAGCGCCACGGCTCGCTAAGCTCGGTCCGTGCTCGGCCGGCCTCCCGAAGAATCCCCGGAATACGCTGTTCCACGGGGCGTCGTGGGCATCGGGCGGCGCGGTTGCGCCCGGCGCGGCGGCGCGCGACACTCCCGACACGATGCCACAGCGACCAGCGATGCCGGGCCCGAGTCAACGATCGCGAGCCGCGGGGCTCCTGCTCCTGCTGGCGGCCTGTGCCGGTGGCGACGAATCGTCGGGCTCGAGCTTTGGCGGCCTGAGCACCCCGGGCGCGAGCGGCCCGTCAGGCACCGTCGGCACCGACGCCGGCACGACGGGCACGGACAGCGACATCACGACGGACCCGACCGGCGGCCAGGACACCAGCGGGGACCCCAGCACCGGCGGCGACCCCAGCACCGGCGGAGCCACCGACGACAGCGGCGATCCGCCGCCCAACCCCGACGGTTTCCCCAACGGCGACGAATGCACCGACCCCGGCCAGTGCATGACCGGCAATTGTTACAAGATCCCCTTGCCGGTCGAAGGTTTGCCGCCGGGCATCTGCTCGGTGTGCGACAGCGATATGGATTGTGTCGACGCCGGCCTCGGCACCGCCTGCACCGTCGACGCCAACACCCAGGCCGCCAAGTGCAGCTACGGCGACGCCGGCTCGTTCTGCGAGACCCAGGCCGCCTGCCAGGACGACCTGTTTTGCACCCCGCTCGTCGACGGCGCCGAGGGCCTGCTCCCGCGCGTCTGCAGCGAGTGTAGCGTCGACGCCGACTGCGGCGGCGGCGGCCTGCGCTGCGTCGCCGAGATCGACGTCAACACTTACAGCGGCATGAAGTCCTGCGCCGTGCCCGGCACCGTCGGTCAGGGCGGCCTGTGCCCGCTGCCCGACGGCGACGCCATGTGCACGACCAGCAAGTGCGCCGTGCTCGACCTCGGCGGCTTTCTCGACGTGGGCGTGTGCGGACAATGCAAGGCCGACGCCGACTGCGCGATGGGCCAGACCTGCGCCCCGCCGAAGTTCGACAGCGGCTTCATCCCCTCGACCTGCATCTAACGCGCCGCTCACTGCTCGGCGACCGGGTGCAGCTGCCCGCGGATATCGCCGAAGTAGGTCTGGCTGGTGGTGTGGAGATTGAAGTACAGCTCGCGCTCGAGCGCGAGCTGGTACATGCCGGCGACGGTCGAGACCTTGGTCGGCTTGAGCCCGGCCAGCGAGAGGCTGGGCACGATGCAACCAGCGGTGAAGGCCGCGACGACCCCGTGGGCGTGTTCGACGTTCTTGACGATGTGCTCGTTGCGGATCTCGACCGTCATCACCCCGTCGGCGAGGTCGCGCTTGAGGTCGGTGGCCAGCGCAAAGTCCACGAGGATCGGCCCGAGGATGCCGGGCTTCCCGCAATGAATGTGGAACATGTTGACCGTCGCCGGGTCGACGCCCTCGATCTTGACGTCGATGAAGGCCCGGCTGAGGTCCTTGCT
>JAMHWF010000035.1:0-48366 GCA_035911095.1 Ideonella sp.
GTGATCCCATGGCCCACGCCACATCGGCCCAGCGCATGCTGGCCGCCATTGGCGAGCCCGAGATGGTGGACACGCGCAACGACCCGCGTCTGTCGCGGCTCTTTTCCAACAAGGTCATCAAACGGTACCCCGCCTTCACCGAGTTCTACGGCATGGAGGAGTCCATCGAACAGGTGGTGAGCTTCTTCCGCCATGCCGCGCAGGGGCTGGAAGAGCGCAAGCAGATCCTCTACCTGCTGGGCCCTGTGGGCGGTGGCAAAAGCTCCATTGCAGAGCGCCTCAAGGCGCTGATGCAAAAGGTGCCGTTCTATGCGCTCAAGGGCTCGCCGGTCAATGAATCGCCGCTGGGCCTGTTCGATGCCGCAGAAGACGGCCCGGTGCTGGAGGAGCAGTTCGGCATTCCGCGCCGCTACCTGCAGCGTGTGCTGTCGCCGTGGGCGGTGAAGCGGCTGGAAGAGTACGGCGGCGACATCCGCCAGTTCCGCGTGGTCAAGCGCTACCCCAGCATCTTGAAGCAGGTGGGCATTGCCAAGACCGAGCCCGGTGACGAGAACAACCAGGACATCTCCAGCCTGGTGGGCAAGGTGGACATCCGCAAGCTCGAGAGCTTTGCACAGGACGACACCGACGCCTACAGCTACAGCGGCGGCCTGTGCCTGGCCAACCAGGGCCTGCTGGAGTTTGTGGAGATGTTCAAGGCGCCCATCAAGGTGCTGCACCCGCTGCTCACCGCCACGCAGGAAGGCAACTTCAAGGGCACCGAGGGCTTCGGCGCCATCCCGTTCGACGGCGTGGTGCTGGCACACAGCAACGAGAGCGAGTGGAAGGCCTTCCGCAACAACAAGAACAACGAGGCCTTCCTCGACCGCATCTACATCGTGAAGGTGCCGTACTGCCTGCGGGTGAGTGAAGAGATCAAGATCTACGAGAAGCTGATCAACAGCAGCAGCCTGGGCCAGGCCAAGTGCGCCCCGGGCACGCTGAAGATGATGAGCCAGTTCGCCATCCTCACCCGCCTGAAGGAGCCGGAGAACTCGAGCCTGTTCAGCAAGATGCAGGTCTACGATGGCGAGAACCTGAAGGACACCGACCCGCGCGCCAAGAGCTACCAGGAGTACCGCGACTACGCCGGCGTCGACGAAGGCATGAGCGGCATCAGCACCCGCTTCGCCTACAAGATCCTCTCCAAGGTCTTCAACTTCGACAGCGCTGAAGTGGCGGCCAACCCGGTGCACCTGATGTACGTGCTGGAGCAGCAGATCGAGCGTGAGCAGTTCGCCGCCGAACTGGAGCAGAAGTACACCGGCTTCATCAAGGAGCAGCTGGCGCCGCGCTATGCCGAGTTCATCGGCAAGGAGATCCAGACCGCGTACCTGGAGAGCTATTCCGAATACGGCCAGAACATCTTCGACCGTTATGTGACGTACGCCGACTACTGGATCCAGGACCAGGAATACCGCGACACCGACACCGGCGAGGTGTTCGACCGCGGCTCGCTGAACGCCGAGCTCGAGAAGATCGAGAAGCCGGCCGGTATCGCCAACCCGAAGGACTTCCGCAACGAGATCGTCAACTTCGTGCTGCGGGCCCGGGCCAACAACGCCGGCAAGAACCCGGCGTGGACGAGCTACGAGAAGCTGCGCACCGTGATCGAGAAGAAGATGTTCTCGAACACCGAAGAGTTGCTGCCGGTCATCAGCTTCAATGCCAAGGCCAGCGCCGACGAGGCCAAGAAGCACGAGGACTTCGTCAACCGCATGGTCCAGAAGGGCTATACGCCGAAGCAGGTCCGCCTGCTGTGCGAGTGGTACCTTCGTGTGCGGAAGTCGAGCTGAGATGGTGGTCGCGCCGCGCGCCTGCTCCCTGCGCCCGACCTTGCCCGGATAAGCGCTCATGTTGCAATCGATCATCGACCGCCGCCTCGCCGGCAAGAACAAATCGATCGGCAACCGCGAGCGCTTCCTGCGCCGATACAAGGACCAGATCCGCGACGCGGTGCGTCGCGCGATCGACGGCCGGGGCATCCGCGACATCGAGAAGGGCGAGGAGATCCACATCCCGCGCCGCGACATCCAGGAGCCGGTGTTCGGCCATGCGCAGGGTGGCGTGCGCGAAACGGTGCACCCCGGCAACAAGGAGTACGTGCGCGGCGACCGCATCGAGCGGCCGAAGGGTGGCGGGGGTGGCGGTTCGGGCAGCGGCCAGGCGAGCGATTCCGGCGAGGGGGAAGACGACTTCGTCTTCCAGCTGAGCAAGGAAGAGTTCATGCAGGTCTTCTTCGACGACCTGGCCCTGCCCAACCTGGCGCGCACCCAGCTCGCCGAGACGCCCGAATGGAAGAGCCACCGGGCAGGCTTCACCAGTGACGGCACGCCGAACAACCTGCACGTCGTGCGTTCGATGCGCGGTGCGCTCGGCCGCCGCATCGCGCTCGGTTCGTCGGCGCGGCAGGAACTGCACGAGCTCGAAGCGCGGCTCGAGCGCCTGCTTGAGCCCACGCCCGGCGGCGCCGCCTTCGCCGACGACGAGGCCGCGCGCGAGCTGCGCAAGCACGAGGTCGCCGAGCTCGAGGAGCGCATCGCGCTGCTGCGCCAGAAGGTCGCCCGCATCCCCTACCTCGACCCGATCGACCTGCGCTTTCGCAGCCGGGTGCGCGTGCCGGTGCCGACCAGCAAGGCGGTGATGTTCTGCCTGATGGACGTCTCGGGTTCGATGGACGAGTCGCGCAAGGACCTCGCCAAGCGCTTCTTCATCCTGCTCTACCTGTTCCTGACGCGGCACTACGAGAAGATCGACATCGTCTTCATCCGCCACCACACGCAGGCGCAGGAGGTCGACGAGCAGAACTTCTTCCACGCCACCGAGACCGGCGGCACCGTCGTCTCGAGCGCTCTCGTGCTGATGGAGGAGATCGCCCGCGCGCGTTACCCGAGCAACGAGTGGAACATCTACGGCGCCCAGGCGAGCGACGGCGACAACTGGCATCACGACAGCGGCCGCTGCCGCGAGCTGCTCGCCAACAACATCCTGCCGCTGTGCCGCTACTTCGCCTACGTGCAGGTCGCCGAGGAAGAGCAGAACCTGTGGGACGAGTACGCGCAACTCGCCGCTGACAACGGCAAGGTCTTCGCGATGCGCAAGGTCACCGACGCCGCGAACATCTACCCGGTGTTCCGCGACCTGTTCAAGAAGGAAGGCGCGCCGGCATGAGCGCGCGTCGCGCGTCCGCGCGCCTGCCGGCCCGGTGCCTGGCAGCCGCGGGATGCCGCAAGGAGGTCATGCGATGAGTGCCGTTCTGTCCCGACCCGTCCCCCGCCAGATGGCGCCGCTCGAGCGGCGCCCTCAAGAGCCGCTGCCGTCGCCGAGCGACTGGTCGTTCGAGCTGATCGACCGCTATCACGAGGTGATCAAGGCCACCGCCGCGCGCTACGGCCTCGACACCTACCCGAACCAGCTCGAGATCATCACGGCCGAGCAGATGATGGACGCCTATGCCAGCGTCGGCATGCCGGTGAACTACCGGCACTGGAGCTACGGCAAGGAATTCATCGCCACCGAGAAGAACTACAAGCGCGGCCACATGGGCCTGGCGTACGAGATCGTCATCAACAGCAACCCCTGCATCAGCTACCTGATGGAGGAGAACACGATGGCGATGCAGGCGCTCGTCATCGCGCATGCGGCCTACGGGCACAACAGTTTCTTCAAGGGCAACTACCTGTTCCGCATGTGGACCGATGCGGCGTCGATCATCGACTACCTGGTCTATGCGAAGAACTACATCGCCGAATGCGAGGAGCGCCACGGCGTGGATGCTGTCGAGGAGGTGCTCGACAGCTGCCATGCGCTGTCCAACCACGGCGTCGACCGCTACCGCAGGCCGAGCCGCAAGTCGCTGGCCGAGGAGCTGCGTCAGCGCAAGGACCGCGAGGCCTATGCGCAGCAGCAGGTCAACGACCTCTGGCGCACGCTGCCGCGCCGCGCCGAGAAGGACGCTGACGCGCCCGAGGCGAAGCGCTTTCCGAGCGAGCCGCAGGAGAACCTGCTCTATTTCATCGAGAAGAATGCCCCGCTGCTCGAGCCCTGGCAGCGCGAGGTGGTGCGCATCGTGCGCAAGGTCGCCCAGTACTTCTATCCGCAGCGCCAGACCCAGGTGATGAACGAAGGCTGGGCCACGTTCTGGCACCACCGGCTGCTGAACACGATGTACGACGACGGCTACCTCAGCGACGGCATGATGATCGAGTGGCTGAAGTCGCACAGCAACGTGATCTACCAGCCGCCGGTCGGCCACCGCGCCTACAGCGGCATCAACCCGTATGCGCTCGGCTTCGCGATGTACACCGACCTGAAGCGCATCTGCGAGAAGCCGACCGACGAGGACCGTCACTGGTTTCCCGACATCGCCGGCAGCGACTGGCTGCCCACGCTCGACCATGCGATGCGCAATTTCAAGGACGAGAGCTTCGTCGGCCAGTACCTGTCGCCGGCGCTGATGCGCGAGATGCGGTTGTTCACCGTGCTCGACGACGAGAAGGAGCGCGAGCTCGAGATCGCCGCGATCCACGACGAAGCCGGCTACCGCCATGTGCGCGAGTCGCTCGCGCGCCAGTACGACCTCGGCTCGCGCGAGCCCAACATCCAGGTCTGGAGCGTGAACCTGCGTGGCGATCGCTCGCTGACGCTGCGCCATACGCAGCACAACGGCCGCCCGCTGCACGACGGGGCGACCGAGGTGCTGAGGCACGTCGCGAGGCTCTGGGGCTTCGGCGTGCACCTCGAAAGCGTCAACAACGACGGCGAGGTGAAGAAGCGCTGGTCGGTGACCCCGCCGGCGCACTGAGCGGCGCGAGCCCGCTGCGCCGAAAGCAACGAAGCCGCCCGACGGGCGGCCTCGTGCCGTCCGGGGGGACGAAAATCAGCCCTGGCGTTCGCCGCGAGGGCCCAGTGTCCAGACCCAGGCGGGCGGCATGTTGCGCCAGATCAGCTCGACCCGGCGCCACTGCAGCGCCTGCTTCGCGCGCAGCTTGAACGGCACCAGCGGCTGGTAGGTGTACTGCACCATCCGGCGCTCGGGATGGGCGAGCAGGAAGTGCTCGATCGCGTGGCTCGTCGTCTCGCGCCAGCGCGCCGGCAGCGAGCGAAAGGGCAGTGACGAGACGATCGTCGTGCGCTCCGTCCCTTCGTGCAGTTCGGCCAGGACCCGGTGCGCGGGCGCCGCGCGGACATCGACCGCAGGGAACCGCCGGTGCAGGTGCTTCGCCAGCACCGCTTCCATCTCGACTGCGACGGTCGGCGTGCGCGGATGCCGCTCTTGGAGCGCTTCGGTGATCGCCCCGGTGCCCGCGCCGAGCTCGACCAGGAACTCCGCGCCGTCGGCGGCCTCGGCCATGGCACGCGCCAGGAAGCGCGAGGACGGCAGGATCGCGCCGACCATCGACGGCCGGGCGACGGCCACCATCATGAAAGCTGCTCGCATTCGATTAGCGTATCCGAGTCGTGGTTGAGAGGCGTAGCGAAACGCAAGCAAGCAGCTTGCGCGCCACAGTGGTGCCGGCCGCGGCCGTCAGAGGGTGAAGATCTTGCCCGGGTTCAGGATGTTCTTCGGGTCCAGGGCCTGCTTGACGTGGCGCATCAGTGCCACCGTGCCTTCACCCGCTTCGCGGACCAGAAAGTCCATCTTGTGCAGGCCGATGCCGTGCTCGCCGGTGCAGGTGCCTTCCAGCTTCAGCGCGCGCTCGACCAGCTGCCGGTTCAGGCGCTCGGCCGTCTCGCGCTCGGCCGGCTGCGCCGGGTCGATCAGGTAGCCGACGTGGAAGTTGCCGTCGCCGACATGCCCGACGATGAAGTACGGCAGCCCGGAAGCGTCGGCCTCCGCCACCGTCGCGTCGACACATTCGGCCAGGCGCGAGATCGGCACGCAGGTGTCGGTCGTCACCGCGCGCGAACCGGGGCGCGTCTGCAGCGCCGAGAAGAGGGCGTGGTGGCGCGCCGTCCACAGCCGGGTACGCGCCTCAGGCGTCGTCGCCCAGTCGAAGTCCTCGCCCTCGAACTCGCGCGCGATCTCCTGCACCGTGGCGGCCTGCTCCTCGACGCCGTGGGGACTGCCGTGGAACTCCATCAACAGCATCGGCGCCTCGCGCAGCGCGAGCTTGTCGTGGGCGTTGACCGCGCGCACCGCGTTCACGTCGAGCAGTTCGCAGCGCGCGATCGGCACGCCGAGCTGGATGATGCGGATCGTCGCGTTCACCGCCGCGTCGACGGTGGGGAACGAGCACACCGCGGCCGACACCGCCTCGGGCTGCGGGTACAGCCGCAGCGTGATCTCGGTCATCACGCCCAGCGTGCCTTCGCTGCCGACGAAGAGCCGCGTCAGGTCGTAGCCGGCCGCGCTCTTGCGCGCGCGGGTGCCGGTGTGGACCAGCTCGCCGCGGGCGGTGACGACGGCCAGGCCGAGCACGTTCTCGCGCATCGTCCCGTAGCGCACGGCGTTCGTGCCGCTGGCGCGGGTCGCGCACATGCCGCCGATCGAGGCGTCCGCGCCCGGGTCGATCGGAAAGAAGAGGCCGGTGTGCCGGATCTCGTCGTTCAGCTGCTTGCGCGTGACGCCCGCCTGCACCGTGACCGTCAGGTCTTCGGCATGTACCGCCAGCACGCGGTTCATGCGCGAGAGGTCGAGGCTGACGCCGCCCTGCACCGCCAGCAGATGCCCTTCGAGCGAGGAGCCGACACCGAACGGGATCACCGGTACGCCGTGTTCGTGGGCGATCGCCACCGCGTCGGCGACGTCGTCGTTCGATTCGCAGAAGACCACCGCCTCGGGCGGCGGCACGTCGAACGGGGATTCGTCGCGGCCATGGTGTTCACGCACCGCCCGGGCCGTCGAGCAGCGTTCGCCGAAGCGGGACTGCAACCGGGAGCGCATCGACGCTGGCATCGGTCGCGGGTCGAGGCGGGGCAGGGGCACCTGCAGCGCCTCGGGGGGCAGGGGTGCGTCCATTGCGGTCTCCTCGGGGGTCGCGGCGCGCCGGCGGCGTCGCGCGTGTGCATCGATTCTAGGGCGCGCCCGCACCGCCGCCGCCGCCCGGTCGGCCTGCTAGCATGGTCCATGGCCAATCGCTTGACTCAGATCGCCACCCGCACCGGAGACGACGGCACGACCGGGCTCGGCGACGGCTCGCGAGTGCCCAAAGGGCATGACCGCGTGCAGGCGATGGGCGATGTCGACGAGCTCAACAGCTCGCTCGGCGTGTTGCTGGCCGAGCCGCTGCCGGACGACGTGCGCGCGCTGCTCGGCGTCATCCAGCACCACCTGTTCGACCTCGGCGGCGAGCTCTCCATTCCCGGCTATGAGCTGCTGAAAGCCGAGGCCGTGCTGCGGCTCGACGAGGCGCTGGCCCATTACAACGCCACGCTGCCGCGGCTGCAGGAGTTCATCCTGCCGGCCGGCACGCGCAGCGCGGCCCTGGCGCACCTGAGCCGGACCATCGCGCGCCGCGCCGAGCGGGCGCTCGTCGTGCTGCATGCGGCCGAGCCGCTGCGCGATGCGCCGCGCCAGTACCTGAACCGGCTGTCCGACCTGCTGTTCGTGCTGGCCCGTGTGCTCAACCGGGCCAACCTGGACGGGCTCGGCGGCGACGACGTGTACTGGCAGAGCGAGCGCCTGCGCGCGCAGTCCTGAGCATCCCGGGCGGGGGGGCTTGAGCTCGGCCCGCCGGGCGGAGGCGGCGCACCAGTTCAATCCGGCAAACGGTCGGCAGTCGCCAGGGCCTCGAGGAAGCGGCGTCGCCACCAGTGCACGTCTTCCCCCTGCACGCCGGCCAGCAGCGCGGCATGCCGCCTGCGCCGCTCCTCGAGCGGCATGTGCAGCGCACGCTGGATCGCCTGCGCGGTGGCGGCGGCGTCGTACGGGTTGACCAGCAACGCCTCTCGCATCTGCTCGGCGGCACCGGCGAAGCGCGACAGGACGAGCACGCCCGGGTCGCTCTCGTCCTGCGCCGCGACGAACTCCTTGGCCACCAGGTTCATCCCGTCGCGCAGCGGCGTCACCAGCGCGACTCGGCCCATCCGGTACAGGCCGGGCAGGCGGCGGCGGGCGAAGACGCGGTGGATGTAGCGCACCGGCATCCAGTCGAGCTCGCCGTACTCGCCGTTGATGCCACCGGCCAGGCGCTCGAGCTCGATGCGGATGTCCTCGTAGGCATGCACGCTCTCGCGCGTCGGCGAGGCGACCTGGATCAGCGTCGCGCTGTTGTGGTTCTCCGGGTAGTCGGCGAGCAGCTGGCGGAAAGCGCGCAGGCGCTGCGGCAAGCCCTTTGAGTAATCGAGGCGGTCGACGCCGACCAGCAGGCGGCGCTTCGCGTATTGCTCGCGCAGCGTTTCGTAGGTTTCGATCGACTCGCGCGAGGCGGCGAGCGCGCGGAATTCGTCGACGTCGATGCCGATCGGGAAGGCCTGGGCGCGCACCACGCGGTTGAACGCACGCCAGTGGCCGCCGGCCACCCGCTCGGCGGCGGCCTCCTCCTCGACGTAGCGTTCGAAGTGCGCCAGATCGGTATGGCTTTGCAGGCCGACCAGGTCGTAGGCGAAGAGCGAGCGCACCAGCCACTCGTGGCCCGGCACCGCGGCCAGGATCAGCGGCGGCGGCAGCGGAATGTGCAGGAAGAAGCCGATGCGCTGCGTGCAGCCGAGGCTGCGCAGCTCGGCGGCGAGCGGGATCAGGTGGTAGTCGTGCACCCAGATCACGTCGTCCGGGCGCAGCAGCGGTGCCAGCTTGCCCGCGAAGAGGCGGTTCACGCGCCGGTAGCCTTCGAGCGTGCCGGCGGCGAAGTCCGCCAGGTCGATGCGGTTGTGGAACACCGGCCACAACACGCTGTTCGAGAAGTTCAGGTAGTAGTCGTCGTGGTCGGCGCGACCGATGCCCAGCGTCGCGTAGCTGACCGGGCCGACCTGCTGCTGGTGCAGTTCGCCGCTGCCACGCGGGGCGCCTTCGATGATCTTGCCGCTCCAGCCGAACCACAGGCCGCCCGTGGTCGCCAGCGCGTCGCCCACCGCGACGGCGAGCCCGCCGGCCGCGGCCTTGCGCGGCTCCGCAACCCGGTTCGAGACGACGACCAGGCGGCCGGGCATCAGTGCGTCCCCTCGGTGGCACCGTCCGGGCCGGCCGGTGCCGTCGCCCAGCGCGCCAGCCAGCGCCCGACCGCGACCGGGTCGGCGAGCCGATGCTGCGCCGCGGTCGCGCCGGCGCCGACCTTGATGCCGAGCCCGCCGCGGGCCTGCGCCGCGGCGATCGCGTCCTCGTCGGTCACGTCGTCGCCGATGAAGACCGGCTGGCGGCCGGCAAATGGCGCCTCGTCGAGAAACGCCTCGAGCGCTTGCCCCTTGTGCACCCCGCGGGCCCGCACCTCGACCACGCAGTGGCCGTCGATCGCCTCCCAGGCGGGCTCGTCGCGCAGCGCGTCGCGCACCGCCCGGGCGCAGTCGGGGCCGAGTTCCGGCGCGGCGCGAAAGTGCAGTGCGAAGGCTGCGGGCTTGAGCTCGAGGCGCAGCGAAGGATGGCGCGTCACCCAGCGGGCGGCGACGGCCTGGGCAGATGCCGGCGGCTCGCCCGAGGCGGCGTGCAGGCGGCCCGCGGCATCGCGGCGTTGCGCGCCATGCACGCCGGCGGCGGGCAGGCGCAGCGGGGCCACCAGCGCGTCGAGCTGCGCGATCGGGCGCCCGCTGATCAGCGCCAGCGCGCCGCCCAGGCGCTCCTGCAAAAGGCGAAGGCTGTCGAGCAGCGGCGCGTCGAGACGCACGTCTTCCGGCCGCGGCGCCAGCGGTGCCAGCGTGCCGTCGAGGTCGAGGAACAAGGCCGCCGACCAGGGCGGCAGCGGTGGGTCAGGGAAATCGCTCACTGCCCGAAGCTACCAGACGCCGCGGCCGCGATGGCACCGGGCGGTGCCTCCCCGGCCGCACCCGGGCGGTGCGGTGCCCGCGGGTCGGCACGACGATGGTCCGCAGGGGCACCCACGGTTGGAGCCCGGTTCGACAAGCCTCGATAGAGGGCGTGCGCTCACATTACTTGCCTGCGCCGACGGTCTTGACCGCGTCGTGCAGCACCGCCAGCACCTTCTGCGAGTCCTCCCAGCCGAGGCAGGCATCGGTGATGCTGGTGCCGTAGCGCAGCCCGCGCGGGTCGTCCTTGCCGGCGGTGAACTTCTGCGCGCCGGGGCTCAGGTGGCTTTCGACCATCACGCCGAAGATGCGCCGGTTGCCCGCGACCAGCTGCTGGCCGATGTCGCGCGCCACGTCGAGCTGGCGTTCGTGCTGCTTGCTGCTGTTGGCGTGCGAGCAGTCGATCATCAGGCGCGGCAGGAGCTTCGCGGCCTCGAGCTCGCGGCTGGCGGCCTCGACATGCGAGGCGTCGTAGTTCGGCGCCTTGCCGCCGCGCAGGATCACGTGGCAGTCGGGGTTGCCGCGCGTCTCGACGATCGCCACCTGGCCGTTCTTGTGCACCGACAGGAAGTGATGCGGCCGCGCCGCCGCCTGGATCGCGTCGGTGGCGATCTTGATGTTGCCGTCGGTGCCGTTCTTGAAGCCGATCGGCGCCGACAGGCCCGAGGCCAGCTCGCGGTGCACCTGGCTTTCGGTGGTGCGTGCGCCGATCGCGCCCCAGGCGATCAGGTCGCCGATGTACTGCGGCGAGATCACGTCCAGGAACTCGCTGCCGGCCGGCACGCCCAGGCGGTTGATCTCGACCAGCAGCTGGCGCGCGATGCGCAGGCCCTCGTCGATGCGGTAGGACTCGTCGAGGTAGGGGTCGTTGATCAGGCCTTTCCAGCCGACCGTCGTGCGTGGCTTCTCGAAGTACACCCGCATCACGATCTCGAGCGTGTCGGCGTAGCGCTCCCGCTCGGCCTTCAGCAGGCGGGCGTACTCGAGGGCGGCGGCCGGATCGTGGATCGAGCAGGGGCCCATGATGACCAGCAGGCGCTGGTCCTCGCCGTGCAGGATGCGGCGGATCGTGCGCCGCGTGTTCGAGACCAGGGTTTCGACCGGCGTGCCGGCGATCGGGAAGAAGCGGATCAGGTGCTCGGGCGGGGGCAAGGGCATCACCTCTTCGATGCGTTCGTCGTCCGTCTGGCTCGTGCGCTCGGTCGAGGGCGTCCAGTGTTCGGCATGCGGCGCGGCGGCTTTGGCGTTCATGGTTCGGGTCTCGGCAGGTGGGTTCGGAGAGGGCCCTGGGCGAAAAAAAACCGCCGGGAGGTCCCGGCGGTTTTCGAGGATTTCGCGATGCTCAGTCGGCCTGCGCCTTCGCCTCTCCTCCGCCGGGGCGGTGCGAGAACCAAAAGTACGCAAAGTAAAACGAGCGGGCCGGAAGCATGGGTCGCGACTCTAGCAGGGGTTCCGTCGCGGCACCAGCCAGCGTTGCGCGGCGCGCACGCTTCAGGCCGTGCCGCCGACGGTCAGGCCGTCGATGCGCAGCGTGGGCTGGCCGACGCCGACCGGCACGCTCTGGCCTTCCTTGCCGCACACGCCGATGCCGGGGTCGAGCTTCATGTCGTTGCCGATCAGCGCGACCCGGGTCAGCGCGTCGGGCCCGTTGCCGATGATCGTCGCGCCCTTCACCGGGTACTGGATGCGCCCGTTCTCGACCCAGAAGGCCTCGCTGGCCGAGAACACGAACTTGCCGCTCGTGATGTCGACCTGGCCGCCGCCGAAATTGGTCGCGTAGAGGCCGCGCTTCATCGAGGCGACGATCTCCTCGGCGGTCGCGTCGCCGCCGAGCATGTAGGTGTTGGTCATGCGCGGCATCGGCACCGCGGCGTAGCTCTCGCGGCGGCCGTTGCCGGTCGGCCTGGTCTTCATCAGGCGTGCGTTCATCGCGTCCTGCAGGTAGCCGACCAGGATGCCGTCCTCGATCAGCACGTTGCGCTGGCTCGGGTTGCCCTCGTCGTCGACGTTCAGCGAGCCGCGGCGGTCGGGGATCGTGCCGTCGTCGAGCACGGTCACGCCCTTGGCCGCGACGCGCTGACCGATGCGGCCGCTGAAGGTGCTCGAGCCCTTGCGGTTGAAGTCACCCTCCAGGCCGTGGCCGATGGCCTCGTGCAGCAGGATGCCGGGCCAGCCGGGGCCGAGCACGACCGACATCTCGCCGGCGGGCGCCGGGCGCGCTTCGAGGTTGGTCAGCGCCGCGTTGACGGCCGTCTCGACGTAGCCCTCGAGCACCTCGTCCTGGAAATAGCCGAGGCCGAAGCGCCCGCCGCCGCCGCCGCTGCCCACCTCGCGGCGGCCGCCCTGCTCGGCGATCACCGTCACCGAGACGCGCACCAGCGGGCGCACGTCGGCGGCGATCGTGCCGTCGGCACGCGCGACGAGCACCGCGTCGTATTCGGCGGCGAGCCCGGCCATCACCTGCGAGACGCGCGGGTCGCGCGCCCGGGCGAGCTTCTCGACCTTCTCGAGCAGCGCGACCTTCTGCGTGCTGTCGAGGGTGGCGATCGGGTCGAGCGGCGCATACAGCCGGCGCGACGCGGCGACGTTGGGACGCGCCGGCAGCTTGACCTTGCGGCTCTGGCCGGCGGCGGCGATCGTGCGCACGGTACGCGCGGCGTCGAGCAGCGCGGCGTCGGAGATGTCGTCCGAGTACGCGAAGGCGGTTTTTTCACCCGCCACCGCGCGCACGCCCACGCCCTGGTCGATGCCGAAGCTCCCGCTCTTGACGATGCCCTCCTCGAGGCTCCAGCCCTCGTTGCGCGTGTACTGGAAGTACAGGTCGGCGTCGTCGACCCGGTGCTCGGTGATCGTGCGCAACGCACGCGCCAGGGCCGCCTCGTCGAGGCCGAAGGGCTCCAGCAGCAGCGCGCGCGCCGTCGCCAGTCGTTCGAGGGTGGGTTCGCGGGAGATCATCGTTTCATTGTAGGAGCCGGCCTGCGCCCGCCAAGGCCGGCGCGGAAAGCCCTCGCGGGAAGACGACCGGCGCTGCCAAGGGCTGCTCGATCCGGCGCCGCTGCCGGGTGGGGCGCGGGCGGCGCCCCTGTCCGAGATGGCGCCGCGTCGCCGTTCGTCAACCTGCCCATCAACCCGCCGCTCAGCTTTCGCTGGCGCTGCCCGAGCCGGGCGGCGCGGGGTCGGATTCGGCGTCGCCGACCGGTTCTTGCTCATCGTGGCGGCGCCGGGCCAGCGCGCGGGCATAGAGCTGCTTGCGCGAGGCACCGGTCGCCTCGGCTGCCAGCGCCGCGGCCTGCTTCAGCGGTAGCGCGGCCAGCAGCACGTCGAGCAGACGGTCGGTGGCAGGGTCGTCGTTCGCGTCGAGCCGCGCCGCCGCCGGCGCATGCAGCACCAGGACGAACTCGCCGCGCTGTCGGTTCGGGTCGGCGGCGAGCCAGGCCGGGAGTTCGGCGGCCGGCATCGTCGCGACGGTCTCGAACTGTTTGGTGAGCTCGCGGCAGAGCGTCACCGGGCGGCTGGCGCCGACCTCGGCCAGCAGCCGGGCCAGCGAGGCGATGCGGTGCGGCGCCTCGAACAGGATCTGCGTCTGGCTCGCGGTCAGCAGCCGCTCGATGGCGGCGCGGCGCTCCTGCTCGCGCACACCGATGAAGCCGGCGAAGGCGAAGCCGCTGCCGCTCGTGTCGCCCGCCACGCAGAGCGCCGCCAGCGCGCTGCTGGCGCCGGGGATCGGTAAACAGCGGTAGCCGGCAGCGGCGACGGCGGCGACCAGCGCCGCGCCGGGGTCGGACACCGCCGGCGTGCCGGCGTCGCTGAGGTAGGCCACGCGCTCCCCGCGCGACAGGCGTTCGAGTACCGCGCCCGCAGCGCTGCGTTCGTTGTGGCCATGCACGCTGAGCAGCGGCCGCGTGAGGTCGAAGTGGCGCAGCAGCGCACCGCCGACGCGCGTGTCCTCGCATGCCACCGCATCGACCAGCCCGAGCACATGCAAGGCGCGCAGGGTGATGTCCGCCAGATTGCCTATCGGCGTGGCGACCACGTACAGCGTCGCCGCGGGATACTGCTGCCCGCCTGCGGCGGCGGCCGCGGCCCGGAGCAGCAGCAAGGCGTCGGAGGTCACGGCGATGGCGGAACGCGCAGGGACGGAGGGAACGCGCAAGGCGCGTGGCGATGCCGGCGAGGCGCTGGCCTTGCACCATCTGGAGCGCCAGGGCCTGGTGCTGGTGCGGCGCAATTATCGGGTGGCGCGCGGGCCGTATGCGCGCGGCGGCGAGGTCGACCTGATCCTGCGCGACCGAGACGGCACGCTGGTCTTCGTCGAAGTGCGCCTGCGCGCGGGCGCCGACCACGGCGGCGCGGCTGCCAGCATCACGCCTGCCAAGCAGCGCCGCATCGTCTTTGCCGCGCGCCATTACCTCGGCACGTTGGCGCGATGGCCGCCCTGTCGCTTCGACGTCGTCGTGATCGACGGCGAGCGGCTGGAATGGCTGCAGGCGGCCTTCGACGCGGGGACCTGAAGGCCTCTTCCGCCGCTTGCGCCAAGGCCGCGCGGCAGCTGCGCAGGAACCGGCAGGACGCGACCCGTGTCATATGATTCATGGTCATGCTCGAACAGCGCATCCAACAGCAGTTCTTCGAAAGCGCCGACCTCAAGTACCAGTCGGCCGAGACCCTGAGTCGCCCCATCGCCGACGCCGTCAACGCAGTGGTCGGCTGCATCACCGCCGGCGGCAAGGTGCTGGCTTGCGGCAATGGGGGTTCCGCCAGCGACGCCCAGCATTTCGCCGCCGAGTTCGTCGGCCGCTTCGAGCGCGAGCGCCCCGGTCTCGCGGCAATCGCGCTGACCACCGACAGCTCGATCCTCACCGCGGTCGCCAACGATTACGACTACGTGCAGATCTTCGCCAAGCAGGTGCAGGCCCTCGGGCAGCCCGGCGACGTGCTGCTCGCGCTGTCGACGAGCGGCAACTCGCCGAACGTGCTCGCCGCGATCGATGCGGCGCAGGCCAAGGACATGACGGTCATCGCCCTGACCGGCCGCGGCGGCGGGCGCCTGCGCGCGAAGCTGCAGGAGACCGACGTCCACATCTGCGTGCCGCACGACCGCACCGCGCGCATCCAGGAAGTACATATCCTCGCGATCCACTGTCTGTGCGACGCGGTGGATCTCCAACTGCTCGGAGAACAGGACCACGCATGAAGTCACCCTCGCGGCGCCTCGGCACGCTGGCAGCGGCCCTCGCCGTCACGACGTTGCTCGGCGCCTGCGCGCCGCTGTTGATCGGCGGTGCCATGGTCGGAGGTGCCTTGGTGGCGACCGACCGCCGGACCTCCGGCGCCCAGCTCGAGGACCAGGCGATCGAGCTCAAGGCCGGCCAGCGCGCGCGTGACCACGCGGGGCTGATGAACCACATCAACGTGACGAGCTACAACCGCCAGCTGCTGCTCACCGGCGAGGTGGCGACCGACAACGACCGCATCAACGCGGGCCGTGCCGCCGCCACGGTCGAGAACGTGCGCTCGGTGGTCAACGAGCTGGCGGTGATGCCGCCGACCTCGCTGTCCGAGCGTTCCTCGGACACGTTGCTGACGACCAAGGTCAAGACCTCGCTGCTCGATGCGAAGGACCTGATGGCCAATTCGATCAAGGTCGTCACCGAACGGGGCACGGTCTACCTGATGGGCATCGTTTCCGAGCGCGAGGCCAACCGCGCGACCGAGATCGCCCGCGGGGTCGAGAACGTGCGGAAGGTCGTGCGGGTGTTCGAGATCGTCAGCGAGTCCGAGCTGGCAGGCTCGACGCCGCGCCAGGCGCCGGTCGAGTCCCGCTAAGCCTGCCGCCGAAGCTGGCTGGCTCCGCGCCAGTGGCCCCGGCCCTCGGCGCGGCCGGTGCCAGACGCCGGGCTGAGCCCGGGCATCAGCGCAGGCGCTTGATCAGCGAAGACGTGTCCCAGCGCCCGCCGCCCACCGCCTGCAGGTCGGCGTAGAACTGGTCGATCGTCGCCGTCAGCGGCAACCGCGCACCGTTGCGCCGCGCCTCGTCGAGCACCAACCCCAGGTCCTTGCGCATCCAGTCGACCGCGAAGCCGAAGTCGAAGCGGTCCTCGACCATCGTCGGCCCGCGCTGCTCGAGCTGCCAGCTCTGTGCCGCGCCCTTGCCGATCACCTCGAGCACGCGCGGCATGTCGAGCCCGGCCTTCAGGCCGAAGGCGATCGCCTCGGCCAGGCCCTCGATCACGCCGGCCACGGCGATCTGGTTGACCATCTTGGCCAGCTGTCCGGCGCCGTTGTCTCCCACGCGGGTGACCGCCCGGGCGAAGGCCAGGACGAGCGGCCGGGCCGCTTCGATCGCGGCCTCGTCGCCGCCGCACATCACGGTCAGCGTGCCGTTGACGGCGCCGGCCTCACCGCCGGAGACCGGCGCGTCGATGAACGCCAGCCCGCGTTCGCGCGCGGCGGCGCCGAGCGCGCGCGCGACCGCCGCCGAAGCGGTGGTGTGGTCGACGAAGACGGCGCCGGGCGCCATCGTCGCGAACGCACCCTCCGGCCCGAGCGTCACCTGTCGCAGGTCGTCGTCGTTGCCGACGCAGGAGAAGACGAAGGCCGCGCCCCGTGCGGCCTCGGCGGGCGTCGCCGCGGTGCGCCCGCTGTGGGCTCGCGCCCAGGCCTCGGCCTTGGCGGTGGTGCGGTTGTAGACGGTCACCTCGTGGCCGGCGCCGGCCAGATGACCCGCCATCGGGCCACCCATCACGCCGAGGCCCAGAAAGGCGACGCGCCGTGGCGGCGTCGGTTCGTAGGTCTTGTGGCTCATGGCGCGCATCCTACGGCGCGCCGGCGGGTCAGACGATCGTCAGGTGCTCGGTGCCGGCCGAGAGGTCGGCGTTGCGCGCGCGGCGGCTGTTGAGCTTGATCTGCAGGCGCAGGTCGTTGACCGAGTCGGCGTTGCGCAGCGCGTCCTCGTAGCTGATCACCTGGCCCTCGTAGAGGTCGAACAGCGCCTGGTCGAAGGTCTGCATGCCGAGCTCGCGCGAGCGCTTCATCAGCTCCTTGATCTCGCTCACCTCGCCCTTGAAGATCAGGTCGGCGATCAGCGGCGTGTTCAGCAGGATCTCGACCGCCGCGACGCGCCCCTTGCCTTCCTGGCGCGGCAGCAGCCGCTGCGAGACCAGGCCCTTGAGGTTCAGCGACAGGTCCATC
Source organism: Ideonella sp. (assembly GCA_035911095.1). Lineage (GTDB taxonomy): Bacteria > Pseudomonadota > Gammaproteobacteria > Burkholderiales > Burkholderiaceae_C > JAMHWF01. The sequence goes on from JAMHWF010000035.1 coordinate 17,128, forward strand.
AGCAGCTGGGCGCGCCGCTCCTCGGGGAAGAAGTTGATGATCCGGTCGAGCGCCTGATTGGCGCTGTTCGCGTGCAGCGTGGCCATGCACAGGTGGCCGGTCTCGGCGAAGGCCACCGCGTGCTCCATCGTCTCGCGGTCGCGGATCTCGCCCATCAGGATCACGTCCGGCGCCTGGCGCAGCATGTTCTTCAGCGCCGAGAACCAGTTCTCGGTGTCGATGCCGACCTCGCGCTGGGTGACGATGCAGTTCTTGTGCGGATGGACGAACTCGACCGGGTCCTCGACGGTGATGATGTGGCCGTAGGAGTTCTCGTTGCGGTAGTCGACCATCGCCGCCAGCGAGGTGCTCTTGCCAGAGCCGGTGGCGCCGACGAAGACGACCAGGCCGCGCTTGGTCATCGCGACGTCCTTCAGCACCTTCGGCAGGTTCAGCGCGTCGATCGTCGGCAGCGACTGCGGGATCGTGCGCAGCACCAGGCCGACGTTGCCCTGCTGCACGAAGGCGTTGACGCGGAAGCGGCCGATGCCCTGCGGCGAGATCGCGAAGTTGCATTCCTTCGTCCTCTCGAACTCGGCGGCCTGCTTGTCGTTCATCACCGCGCGCGTGAGCGCCAGCGTGTGCTGCCCGGTCAGCGGCTGCGGCGAGACCTTGGTGATCTTGCCGTCGACCTTGATCGCCGGCGGGAAGTCCGCGGTGAGGAACAGATCCGAGCCGTTGCGCGACACCATCAGGCGCAGCAGGTCGTTGATGAATTTCGATGCCTGGTCTCGTTCCATTCCTCGTCCCCGGAGGGCCGCCCGCCCAGCGGCCTAGCGCGCCAGCAGCGCGCTCAACCTCGCACTCGTCTGTCGCAGGCGCAGCGACAGCCGACGGGACAGCGACGCCAGCAGCGCCAGTGCCAGCGGCGGGTCCTGATCCATCATCGCGTCGAGCTGCCGCGCCTCGAGCACGGCGAGCCTCACCTTGCCTTGCGTCGTGCACGACGAGAAGCGCGCGCCCGCGTCGAGCAGCGACATCTCGCCGAGCATGTCGCCCGCGTGTGCCTGCCCGATGCGCACGCGCGTCTCGCGCTGGCGACGCTCGACCGCGATTGCACCCTCGAGCAGGATCAGCAGGAAGTCGCCGAGCTCGTTCTGCTCGATCACCTCCTTGCCCGGCCCCACCTGCACGAACTGCAGGTAGCTGCTCATGCGTTCCAGGTCTTGCGCCGACAGCCGCGCGAAGTGGCGATCTTCCCCCCACAGGCGGCTGAAGAGTGCGGCGCCCTCGGTGCGATCCAGCATTTCCGCACGGATGGCGACGGCACGCTGCGACCAGGTGGCGAGCGCCAGCTCGTCGTCGTCGGCTTCCGGCGTTTGCGCCGCGAAGAAGCCGGCGTCGCCTTCGCCGCCTGGGCCGACGTCGAGGTCGACAGGTGGCGCGCCCGCCGGGCGTTTGAACAGCTTTTTCACGGCAGTGAAGCCTCGCGTCCGGGCCGTCGCGCGGCCTCGCTGCGGATCAGCCCGGGAAGTTCTCCGGGATCTTGGCACGGCTGCGTGCCTCGGCAGGCGAGATGATGTTGCGCCGGACCAGCTCCGTCAGGTTCTGGTCGAGCGTCTGCATGCCCATGCTGTTGCCGGTCTGGATCGCCGAGTACATCTGGGCGATCTTGTTCTCGCGGATCAGGTTCCGGATCGCAGGCGTGCCGAGCATGATCTCGTGCGCCGCCGCGCGGCCCGAGCCGTCCTTGAGCTTGCACAGCGTCTGCGAGATCACCGCGACGAGCGACTCCGAGAGCATCGCGCGCACCATGTCCTTCTCGGCCGCGGGGAAGACGTCCACCACGCGGTCGATCGTCTTCGCGGCCGAGCTCGTGTGCAGCGTGCCGAACACCAGGTGGCCCGTCTCGGAGGCGGTCAGCGCGAGGCGGATCGTCTCGAGGTCTCGCATTTCGCCGACCAGGATCGCGTCCGGGTCCTCGCGCAGGGCCGAGCGCAGCGCGTTCGAGAACGACAGCGTGTGCGGCCCGACCTCGCGCTGGTTGACCAGGCACTTCTTCGACTCGTGCACGAACTCGATCGGGTCCTCGACCGTCAGCACGTGACCGTACTCGTTTTCGTTGAGGTGGTTGACCATCGCGGCGAGCGTGGTCGACTTGCCCGAGCCGGTCGGGCCGGTCACCAGCACCAGGCCGCGCGGCTTCAGCGCCAGCTCGGCGAAGACGCGCGGCGCGTTTAGCTGTTCGAGCGTCAGGATCTTCGACGGAATGGTCCGGAAGACCGCGCCCGCGCCGCGGTTCTGGTTGAAGGCGTTGACCCGGAAGCGCGCCAGGCCCTGGATCTCGAACGAGAAGTCGCACTCGAGCGTCTCCTCGTAGGCCTTGCGCTGGCTGTCGTTCATGATGTCGTAGACCATGTCGTGCACCTGTTTGTGCTCGAGAGGGTCCACGTTGATGCGCCGCACGTCGCCATGCACGCGGATCATCGGAGGCAGCCCGGCGGACAGGTGCAGGTCGGAGGCCTTGTTCTTGACCGAGAACGCCAGGAGTTGGGTGATGTCCATCGACGTGACGACTAAGCTCGTGGATTATGGAGAGGCTCTCTTCGAACTTACAACAAGTGCGTGCTCGCCTCGAGGCGGCTTGCGCGGCCGCGCATCGTCACGTGCAAAGCGTCACGTTGCTCGCGGCCAGCAAGACGGTGGCACCGGAACGACTGCGCGCCGCGGTGGCGGCCGGCCAACGCCGCTTCGGCGAGAACTACGTGCAGGAGGCGCTGCCGAAGATCGCGGCGCTGTCCGATCTGCGCGAGACGCTCGAATGGCACCTGATTGGCCCGCTGCAGAGCAACAAGACGCGCGAGGTCGCCGAACGCTTCGATTGGGTGCATGGCCTCGACCGACTGAAGATCGCCGAGCGTCTCGCCGCCCAGCGGCCCGATGGCCTGCCACCGCTGCAGGTGTGCCTGCAGGTCAACGTCAGCGGCGAGGCGAGCAAGAGCGGCGTGCCGCCTGAAGACCTGCCGGCGCTCGCGCGCGAGGTGGCGCGCCTGCCGCGCCTCGCGCTGCGCGGCCTGATGGCGTTGCCCGAGCCGGCGGCCGGGTTCGAGGCCCAGCGGCGGCCGCATCGCGCGCTGCGCGAGATGCTCGAGGCGCTGCGCGGGCAGGGCCTGCCGCTCGACACGCTGTCGATGGGCATGAGCGACGACCTCGAGGCCGCCGTTGCCGAGGGGGCGACGATCGTTCGCATCGGCACCGCGATCTTCGGCGCGCGCGCGACCTGAGGGCTCCGCGCGCCGTCCCACGAAAAGGAGCCCGACACCATGCACGACCCCTCAGCGCCGATCGCCTTCATCGGCGGCGGCAACATGTCCAGCGCGATCACCGGCGGCCTGATCGGCCGCGGCCGCGCGCCCGCGACGATCCTCGTCGTCGAGCCTTCCGAGGCGCAGCGCGAGCGCCTCGCGCGCGAGCAGGGTGTGCGCGTGCTGGCCGAGGCCGGGCCCGAGCTGACGCGAGCCTCGCTCGTCGTCTGGGCGGTCAAGCCGCAGGTGTTCGCAGCGGCGGCCGCGCCCTGTGCCGCGCATGTGAGCGCGGCGCTGCAGCTCAGCGTGATGGCGGGCATCCGCAGCGATACGATCGCTCGCGCCACCGGTAGCGAGCGCGTCGTGCGCGCGATGCCCAACACGCCGGCGCTGATCGGCTGCGGCATCGCCGGCCTCTATGCGCGGCCGGCGGTCGAGGCGGTCGACCGCGCCGCGGTCGAGACGGTGCTGGCGCCCACCGGCGAGACGCTATGGGTCGCGCGCGAGGCCGACCTCGATGCGGTGACCGCGCTGTCGGGCAGCGGGCCGGCGTATGTCTTCTACGTGCTCGAGGCGCTGGTCGGGGCCGGGGGTGCGATGGGTCTCGAGGCCGAGGCCGCGCGGCGGCTCGCGATCGGCACCTTGGCTGGCGCGACCGAACTCGCACGGCGCAGCGACGAGGCGCTCGAACTGCTGCGCCAGCGGGTCACGTCGAAGGGCGGCACGACGCAGGCGGCGCTCGAGGTGCTCGAAGCCGAAGGCGTGAAGGCGAGCTTCGCGCGCGCGCTGCAGGCCGCGCAACAGCGCGCCGACGAACTCGGGCGCGAGTTCGGCTAGCCGGTCAGTCGGCCCGCGCGTCGCCCCAGCGCAGCGCGCTGCGGTCGTCGCCGACGTAGGTCGTGTCGCCGTTGCTCATCACGCAGTACTGCGGCGACACGATCATGTCGGTGAAGTTCATGCCCTCGGCGATGCGCGTGTAGTCGAAGAGCACGCTGCGCGCGACGGTTGAGCCGGCGCAGAGGTGGCTGCCCTGGCCGATCCAGCTCGGGCCGACCAGCTTGGCGCCAGCCTCGATCCGCACGCCCGAGCCGATGTAGACCGGCCCTTCGATCGAGACCTTGTCCCAGTCGACCGAGGTGTTCAGTCCGGCCCAGATGCCCGGGCGCACCTCCTTGCCCGGCATGTCCATCTGAGCGACCTCGCCGCGCAGCACGCGCTGCAGCACCGTCCAGTAGTCGGACAGGCGGCCGATGTCGATCCAGTTGAAGAAGCGCTTCTGGGCGAAGAACGGCAGCTGCTTCTCGACCAGCAGCGGGAACAGGTCGCTGCCGATGTCGAACGGACGGCCCGGGGGCACGAGGTCGAGCACCGACGGCTCGAAGATGTAGATGCCGGTGCTGGCGAGCGTCGACCGGGCCTCCGCGGGCTTCGGCTTTTCCTGGAAGGACTCCACCCGGCCGTCCCGGTCGGCAACGACGATGCCGTAGTTGACGACATCCTCGCGCGGCACGTCCAGCGTGACGACGCTGGCCAGCGCGCCCTTCGAGCGGTGCTCGTGGACGGCCGCGCCGATGTCCAGGTCGATGATCGCGTCGCCGCAGATCACCAGCGTGGTCTCGTCGAAGAAGCCGCCGAAGTCCTGGATCTTGCGCATGCCGCCGGCCGAGCCGACCGGCTTGGCGACGATCTCGCCGTGGTCGCGCACGCCCTCGTACGAGTAGCCGAGCGTGACGCCCCAGCGGTGGCCGTCGCCGAAGTAGTTCTCGATCTTCCAGTGGTTGAACGCGACGTTGACCATGATCTCGTCCACCCCGTACCGCGCGAGGTGCTCGATCAGGTACTCCATCACCGGCTTGCCGAGGATCGGGACCATCGGCTTGGGCAGGTTCTTGGTCAACGGTCGCACGCGGGTCCCTTGTCCCGCGGCAAGGATCATGGCCTTCGTCATGGAGCTTCTTCTGAAGTGAGGAATCGAGCGATGGCGCGCCACGCGCCACGCCGGTGCATTCTCGCCTGCGTGGTGCGGGGGTTCTGAAGCCCGCGCAACGGACTAGGAAACAACTGTATCGACGAGCACGCCGGCAAAGACGGCGAAGCCGATCCAATGGTTGAGGCGGAATGCGCGGAAGCAGCCTTCGCGCGTGCGGCCGCGGATCAGCGTCCAGTGCCAGGCGGCCTGCAGGGCCGCCGCGAGCAGGCCGGCGAAGTACGCGCTGCCGAAGCCGAGGTGCAGGCCGACGCCCGCCCAGACCGCCAGGAAGAGCCCGTAGCAGCCCATCACCGCGGCGACGTCGAAGCGGCCGAAGGTGATCGCCGAGGTGCGGATGCCGATGCGCAGGTCGTCGTCGCGGTCGACCATCGCGTACTCGGTGTCGTAGGCCAGGACCCAGCACAGATTGCCGAGCAGCAGCGTCCAGGCCAGCGGCGGCACCGCGCCCCCGAGTGCGCCCGGGTCCCAGCGCGTGCCGCCCTGCACCGCGGCGAAGGCCATCGGGATGCCGAAGCTGAAGGCCACGCCCAGCACCGCCTGCGGCATCGAGAAGAAGCGCTTGGTGTACGGGTAGAAGATCGTCACCGCCAGCGCCGCGAACGACCAGATGACGACCGCCAGGTTGGTCGTCAGCACCAGCGCGAAGGCGGCGAACGCCAGTACCGCGCCCAGGCCCAGGGCCTCGCTGGCCGTCAGGGCGCCGCTGGTCACCGGACGCTGCGCCGTGCGCTTGACGTGGCGGTCGAACTCGCGGTCGGCCACGTCGTTGACACAGCAGCCGGCGCTGCGCATCAGGACCGTGCCGAGCACGAACACGATGAGCAGGTGCCAGCCCGGAAAGCCGCCGGCGGCGATCCACAGCGCCGACAGGCCGGGCCAGAGCAGCAGCAGCCAGCCGGCCGGCCGGTTCCAGCGGATCAGGTCGAGATACAGCGCCAGGCGCGACGGCGACGGGGCAAGGGTCGACGGCATCGGTCGATGATAGGTGTCGGACCTGACGGCTGCCCTGCAGCGGACCGGGGCGGCAGAAGGCCGCACCGCCGCGACAATCGCCCGATGCACCGCGACCCGCCCTCGAACAGCCGCCCCGTCTACTCGACCGAGGGCGGGCGCCTCTGCCCTGGCTGCGGCCAGCCGGTGGCCCGCTGCGCCTGCCGCGCGCGGCGCGAGGCGGCACCGGCCGCCGGCGGCCCGGTGCGCGTCTGGCGCGAGAAGCAGGGGCGCGGCGGCAAGACGGTGACCGTGGTGCGCGGCCTGCCGCTCGCCGCCGCCGAGCTGACCGCCCTCGGTCAGCGCCTGAAGGCGGCCTGCGGCAGCGGGGGCACGGTCAAGGACGGCGTGATCGAGATCCAGGGCGACCACCGCGAGCGCGTCGTCGCGTTGCTCGTCGCGCAGGGCCATGCAGCGAAGGCGGCCGGCGGCTGACACCCTTCTCGGTGGCCGCCGCAGGGCGCGGCGGCCATGTGCCGTCGCCGGTCAGCCGCTCAGCTGCTGCTGGAACACCAGCCCCGCGTGCTCGCGCAGCGCGTGGAAGCGGATCTTCGGCCAGTTGTCCTGCATCGCGCGCAGCTCGCCGGCGTACTCGAGCAGCACGCAGGGCGCGTCGACCGCGTCGAGCGCGACGCGGTGCGCATTGCCGTCGATGTAGCGCTTCAGCTCGCGCTCGTCGGCCGCGGCGCCTTCGCCGGTCTCGCAGGTGACCCAGCGCGCCACGTTGTAGCGCGCCGGCAGGATGCGCGCCTTGACGCCGTACTCGTGCTCGAGCCGGTGCGCGACGACCTCGAACTGCAGCTGCCCCACCGCGCCCAGCAGCAGCACCGTGCCCGCGACCGGGCGGAAGACCTGGATCGCGCCCTCCTCGCCGAGCTGGGTCAGGCCGGCGCGCAGCTGCTTGGTCTTCAGCGGGTCGGCCACTTCGACGCTGCGGAACATCTCGGGCGCGAAGAACGGCAGGCCGGTGAACTGCAGCGCCTCGCCTTCGGTCAGGGTGTCGCCGAGCTGCAGCACGCCGTGGTTCGGGATGCCGATGATGTCGCCGGCGTAGGCCTCGTCGAGCAGCTCGCGCCGTTGCGAGAGGAAGCTGACGACCGTGTTCGGCCGCAGCTCCTTGCCCGAGCGCACCACCTTCAGCCGCATGCCGCGCTCGAAGTGGCCCGAGGCCATGCGCAGGAAGGCGATGCGGTCGCGGTGCGCCGGGTCCATGTTGGCCTGGATCTTGAAGACCACGCCGGTGAACTTGGGCTCGGTCGGCGCCACCGTGCGCTGGATCGCCGCCTTCGGCCCCGGCGGCGGGGCCAGCTCGACCAGTGCGTCGAGCACCTCCTTGACGCCGAAGTTGTTGATCGCCGAGCCGAAGAACATCGGCGTCTGGCGTCCGGCGAGGAAGGCGGCCTCGTCGAAGCCCGGGGCCGCCTCGCGCACCAGCTCGACCTCGCCGGCCGCCTGCTCGTAGGCAACGCCGAAGCGTTCGGCGAGCGCCGGGTTGTCGAGCCCCTCGATGATCTCGTCGTCCTTCGAGTTGCGGTCCTCGCCCGCCGAGAAGACGCGCATCTGCTCGCGTCGCAGGTCGAGCACGCCGCCGAAGACCTTGCCCATGCCGACCGGCCAGCTGAACGGCACCACGCTCATGCCGAGCTCGCGCTCGATCTCGTCGAAGAGGTCGAGCGGCGCCTTGACCTCGCGGTCGAGCTTGTTGACGAAGGTGAGGATCGGCGTCTGCCGCGCGCGGCAGACCTGCAGCAGCCGGCGCGTCTGCGGCTCGACGCCGTTGGCGGCGTCGATCACCATCAGCGCGGCGTCGACCGCGGTCAGCACGCGGTAGGTGTCCTCGCTGAAGTCCTGGTGGCCCGGCGTGTCGAGCAGGTTGATCACGCAGTCGCGGTACTCCATCTGCATCACCGAGCTGGCGACCGAGATGCCGCGCTGCTTCTCGATCTCCATCCAGTCCGAGGTCGCGTGGCGGGAGGCCTTGCGCGCCTTGACCGAGCCGGCGATCTGGATCGCGCCCGAGAACAGCAGCAGCTTCTCGGTCAGCGTGGTCTTGCCGGCGTCGGGGTGGGAAATGATCGCGAACGTCCGGCGCCGGCCGACTTCGTCCGCGATGGATGCGCTTGCCATCGGGTTGCTTTCCGCAGGGGAGGCACGCCGCGGGCGCGCCAGGCTCGGCGTCGCGCGCCCGCAGGGGCGGCAGCGTGCCGAAGGGTCGGGCATCCTAAGGCAGCGCCGCGGCGCGTGTCCGGAGCCGGCCCGCCCTGCGTCCGGTGCGGGTCGCGGCGCGGGTGCCGCCGCCGCCCGGCAAAGGCGCAGTGCACTGCGCCGGGGGCGATGCGGAACACCGCCACCGCCTGCACCAGTTGCCGCGCCTGCTGGGTCAGGCTCGCGGCCGCGTATCCTGCCCGCGCCCTTTCACTGCCCGAGGTCGCCGCGCCCGATGTATCTCCCTCGCCATTTCGAAGTAGCCGACCCGGCCCCGTTGCGGGCGTTGATCGCCGCCTATCCGCTCGGCATCTGGGTCATGGGGAGCCAGACTGGCCTCGAGGTCAACCACCTGCCCTTCCTGCTCGATGCCACGCGAGGTCCGCACGGGACCCTCGTCGGCCACGTCGCCCGCGCCAACCCGGCCTGGCGCCAGGCCGGTCCCGGCGTCGTCGTGTTCCAGGGGGCGCACGGCTATGTCTCGCCGGCCTGGTACGCGACCAAGGCGACCGACCCGCGCGTGGTGCCGACCTGGAACTACGCCGTCGTGCATGCCCACGGCGTCGCGCGCGCGATCGAGGACCCGGAGGCGCTGCGGCGGATCGTCGCCCGCCTGAGCGACCATCACGAGGCAGGCCGGCGCCTCGGCCCCGGTGGCGCGCGCTGGCAGCTCGACGATGCGCCGTCCGACTACATCGACAAGATGTTGCGCGCGATCGTCGGCATCGAGTTCACGATCGAGCGGCTCGAAGGCAAGTTCAAGCTCAGCCAGAACCGCAGTGCGGCCGACCGCGAAGGCGTGGTCGCGGGGCTCGAGGCCGAAGCGGCCGCGCCGCCGCTGGCTGCCGCGATGCGCGGTGCCGGGGCGACCGCGACCACCAGCGCCGCGGTGGCCGCTGCCAGCACGACGTCGGCTGCCGCCGCCGCGCAGGACGCCGCAACGATCCGACGGTGGATCAGCTCCGGCTCGCCCTACGAGGCGCAGATCGGCTACTCGCGCGCCGTCGTCGACGGCGACTGGGTCTTCGTCTCCGGCACCACCGGCTTCGACTACGCGACGATGACGATCGCCGACGACGTGGCCGCGCAGGCCGAGCAATGCCTGCGCAACATCGACGCCGCGCTGCGCGAGGCCGGCGCTTCGGTCGCCGACGTCGTGCGCGTGCGCTACCTGCTGCCCGACGGCGGCGACTTCGCGGCCTGCTGGCCGGTGCTGCGCCGCTGGTTCGGCGCGGCGCCGCCGGCGGCGACGATGTGCTGCGCCGGCCTGCTCGACCCGCGCATGAAGATCGAGATCGAGGTCACCGCGCGGCGGCAGCGTGTCGACGCCGACGCCGCAGGCAGCCCCGGCTCCGCGCCGGGGCCCGCACCGCCGGACGGCCGCGGCGCCTGAGCGTCGACGCCGCTCGGCGGCCGAGGGGCGGGTTCGCTCACCGGCTCAGCCCCGCGGCGCCCAGCCGACCTCCCGCCGCTCGAGATCTTCGAACGCCGCGAACTCCCAGTCGCGCATGCTGAGCAGCATCGTGAACGGCCGCAGCTGCGCGAAGCCGAGCCGCTGGTCGAGCCGGTGCTGGCGCGCGAAGTCCTGCGCCAGGCGCTGCAGGCGCTCGTTGAACGACGCCGCCATGTCGCGGCCGATCGAGCCGTGCACCAGCAGCAGCAGCTCGTGCTCGCGGTCGAAGCCGCCGGCGTAGTAGTCGCCGATCACGTCGCTGCGGAAGTAGCGCATCACCGGGCCGTCGGGCCGCCAGCGGTAGCCCTTGGTGACGCGCAGCCGGTAGCGGTCGTTGGCGCGCAGCTCGATCACGCCGAGCCGGTCGAGCTTGACGAGGTAGCCGACGCACTCGGCCTTCGTCAGCCGGTAGTGGGCGACGATCTGCTCGCTCGACCACTCGCTGAGGCAGCAGATCGCGACCAGCAGCAGGCGCCGGTCGGCGACCACCGCCTCCTCCTGCGCCAGCGTCAGCTCCATCGCCACCGGCGCACGTTCGGCGATGCGCCGGGCCAGCTCGCCGAAGTCGAGGTTCAGCACGCGCAGCACGGCGTCGACGCGCGAGAGCGTCAGCTCGCCGCGCGCGAAGCTGCGCTTGACCGTCGACTCCGCCACCTTCAGCCGCCGGGCGAGTTCGGCGTAGGTGATGCCGGCGTCCTTCAGCTCGCGCTTGAGGGCGGCGACCAGGTCGGCGGTGCTGCTCATCGAAGGGCTCCGGACAGAGGTGATGTCGGCGAGTATCGCGTTGAAGTATCGAATGGAGATACTCAAACGCCGTCGAATCGATACACGGTAGCTTCAGGTTGCCCCTACCAGGGCCGTTGTCGGAGGATCCGCCTCGCCGTCCCGCCATCGACATCCCGTCGCGCGGCGGCGCCACAGGAGATCCCGATGCGCTCGTCCCGTCCCCGCCCCCTGACCCGCATGGGCAGCACCGCTGCCGCGCTGGCGCTGTCCCTGGCCCTGGGCGGCCTCGGACTTCTCGCCGCTCCCGCCCAGGCCCAGGAGCCGTCGGCGGCCTCGGAGCTGTCGGCCCTGTCGGCCCTGTCGGCCCTGTCGGCGCTGCCGCTGGCCAGCGTCACCGCCGTCGCCTCGGTCGGCAGCGCCGCCGCGGCGAGCGTCGTCATCGCGCCCGCGGTGCTGCTGTCGGCCGCCGGGCAGCTGCTGCTGGTGGCGGCCGAGGCCTCGGCCGAGGGCACGGTGTGGCTGCTCGAGCGCGCGAGCGACGGTGCCCGCGTCGTGGCCCGCTTCGCCGGCGACACGAGCCGCCTGGCGACGATCCATTCCGGCCGCGCGGTCACGGTGGTCCCGGTCGCGGCGGGCTGGCTCCTCGCCGCCGACGGCACGGTGCTCGCGTATGTGCCGCGCGACGAGCAGGCGCGCCTGCTCTACGACCAGCGGATCCGCTGAGCGAGGGGCCGAGATGAACCTCCGAACCTCCTCGCCCCGCCCGGCCCGTGGCCGCGCCCTGGCGCCGCTCGCAGCCCTCGCGATGGCCTTCACGCTCGCGGTCGCGGCACCGGCGCCGGCCCAGGCCGGGCGCAGCTGCGAGCGGACCGTGCCCACGGTCGGCACGATGCAGCGCGGCTTCGCGCTGGCCGAGAGCACGGCCCAGGCCCTCGACCGCAGCGGCGCGACCGTCGCGGTGCTGGCCCGCGCCGGCCAGGACCTGCGCAAGTACGGCCTCGACTGGTCGCACATCGGCCTTGCCTACCGGACCGATCCGGGCCCCGGCGGCCCGGGCGTCTGGCGCGTGGTCCACAAGCTCAACGCCTGCGGCAAGACGACGGCCGGCGTCTACCGCCAGGGGCTGCTGGAATTCTTCACCGACGACCCCTACCGCCATGAGGCCGCGATGATGGTGCTCGAGCCCCACGTGGCCGAGCGGCTGCGCACGCTGCTGGTCGACGACCGGCGCGTGGCCGCGCTGCACGAGCCGGCCTACAGCGTGGTCGCCTACCCCTGGGCGCAGCGCTACCAGCAGTCGAACCAGTGGGCGATCGAGACGCTGGCCTACGCACTCGAGCCCGGCGCCACGACCCGCCAGCGTGCCCAGGCCTGGCTGATGTTGCAGGGCTACGTGCCGACGACGCTCCACCTCGGCGCCTTCGAGCGCATGGGCGCGCGGATGACGCGCGCCAACGCCGCCTTCGACGACCACCCCGGCGACAAGCGCTGGTCCGACCGCATCGAGACCGTCACCGCCGACTCGGTCTTCGCCTGGCTGTCGCGCAGCGGCCTCGGCCGCCCGCTCGTCGTGATCCGTTGAACACCCACCCCATGGACACCCATCCCAACCAGTTCGCCCTGCTCCAGCAACGCCGCTTCGCGCCGTTCTTCTGGACCCAGTTCCTGGGCGCGGGGAACGACAACCTGTTCAAGTTCGCGCTCACCGTGATGGTGACCTGGCAGGTCCAGGTCGCCTGGCTGCCGCCGGCGATGGCGGGGCTCGTCATCGGCGCGCTGTTCATCCTGCCGTTCCTGCTCTTCTCGGCCACCGCCGGCCAGCTGGCCGACAAGTTCGACAAGGCGCGGCTGATCCGCGGCGTCAAGGGGCTCGAGGTCGCGATCATGGCGGTGGCGGGCTGGGGCTTCGTCACCGGCACCGTCCCGCTGCTGCTCGCCTGCGTGTGCCTGATGGGCCTGCACTCGACGCTGTTCGGCCCGGTCAAGTACGCCTACCTGCCGCAGCACCTGGACGAGCGCGAGCTCACCGGCGGCAACGGGATGGTCGAGATGGGCACCTTCGTCGCGATCCTGCTCGGCAACGTCGCCGGCGGGCTGCTGGTGGCGATTCCCGGCACCGGCGCCGCCTGGGTCGCCGCGGCCTGCCTCGTGGTCGCGCTGCTCGGCGTCGTGGCCTCGCGCCGGGTGCCGGCCTCACCTTCGAGCGTGCCGGACCTCGAGATCAACTGGAACCCGGTCAGCGAGACCTGGCGCAACCTGAAGCTCGCGCACGGCAAGCCCGCGGTCTTCCGCTCGCTCCTCGGCATCTCGTGGATGTGGTTCTTCGGCGCGGTCTTCCTCGCCCAATTCCCGTCGTTCGCCCGCGACGTCCTGCACGGCAACGAGCAGGTGGCGTCGGTCCTGCTGGTGGTGTTCTCGATCGGCATCGGCGCGGGCTCGCTGCTGTGCGAGCTGCTGTCGCGCCGCCAGGTCGAGATCGGGCTGGTGCCGATCGGCGCGATCGGCATGACGGTGTTCGCGGTCGAGCTGTACCTGGCCTGCCGCGGTCTGCCGCCGGTGGCGGAACCGGGGGCCGTCTGGACGGCCGGCGCCTTCCTCGCGCAGCCGGCCCACTGGCGGGTGCTGTTCGACCTGCTGATGCTCGCGCTGTCGGCCGGCATCTACAGCGTGCCGATGTACGCGCTGATCCAGCTGCGTGCCGAGCCCGGCCACCGGGCGCGGATCATCGCCGCGAACAACATCCTCAATGCGCTGTTCATGATCGCGAGCGCGCTGTTCGCGGCCGGGCTGCTGGCGGCCGGGGTGTCGATCACCGGGATCTTCCTCGTCACCGGGCTGGTCAATGCGCTAGTGGCGGGCTACATCTTCCTGCTCGTGCCCGAGTACCTGCTGCGCTTCGTCGCCTTCATCGCCTCGCGCTGCGTGTACCGGCTCGAGGTGCGCGGGGCCGAGCACATCCCGGCCACCGGGCCGGCGATCCTGGCCAGCAACCATGTGAGCTTCGTCGACGCGGTGCTGCTGATGGCGGTGAGCCCGCGGCCGATCCGATTCATGATGGACCACCGCATCTTCGCCACGCCGGTGCTCGGCGCGCTGTTCCGCCTCGCCGGGGCGATCCCGGTCGCGCCGCGCGACCAGGACCCGCAGGTCTACGGGCGTGCCTTCGCCGCGGCGGACCGCGCGCTGGCCGAGGGCGAACTGCTGGGGATCTTCCCGGAAGGCGGCATCACGCGCGACGGGCGGCTGCAGGCTTTCCGCCCCGGGATCATGAAGGTCCTCGAGTCGCGGCCGGTACCGGTGGTGCCGATAGCGCTGACGAATCTCTGGGGCTCTTACTTCTCTCGCATCGAGCCGGCGGGTGCGATGGCGCGCCCGTTCCGGCGCGGCTTCTACAACCGGGTCGGCGTCGAAGCCGGGCCGGCGCTGGCCGAGGCCGTGACCCCCGAGACGCTGCGTCAGCGCGTGGCGGCGCTGCTCGGGGAACCGCTGGCTGCCGGCGCCGCGCGTGCCGCGGCCTGAGCCGCGACGCGAGGGCGGGCCCGCATCAGCCCGGCCCGGGTGCAAGGCCCCGGGCCCGGACTGGCGCCGGGGCCCGCGGCGCTCACTCCTCGAGCAGCGAGCGCAGCATCCAGGCCGTCTTCTCGTGCACGTCGAGGCGCTGCGTCAACAGGTCCGCGGTCGGCTGGTCGTCGGCCTTGTCGGCGATCGTGAAGACCTCGCGCGCGGTGCGCGCGACCGCCTCGTGGCCGTCGACCAGGATGCGCACCATCTCGAGCGCCTTCGGCGGCGCGGTCGGCGCGTCCTTGATCGAGGCCAGCGAGCCGAAGGCGGCATACGAGCCAGGTGCCGCGTGGCCGAGCGAGCGGATGCGCTCGGCAATCGGGTCGACCGCGTTCCACAGCTCGGTGTACTGGGCCATGAACATCGCGTGCAGCGTGTTGAACATCGGCCCGGTGACGTTCCAATGGAAGTTGTGCGTCGTCAGGTAGAGCGTGTAGGTGTCGGCGAGCAGCTTCGAGAGGCCGCCGGCGATCGCGCCGCGGTCCTTCTCGCCGATGCCGATGTTGATCGAAGGGGTGGTCGGGCTCTTTGTCTTGGCCATGAAAACTCCTGAACAGGAAGGCGAGGCGTCGCACTCTAGCGAAGCCGCGATGCCGGGAGGGTGCGCCCGGCCGCATCGCCGGGCGCGACGAGGTGCGGGCTGGCTTACGCCAGGTCGAAGCGGTCGAGGTTCATCACCTTCACCCAGGCCGCGACGAAGTCGTCGACGAACTTCCGGTTGCCGTCGGCGCTCGCGTAGACCTCGGCCAGCGCGCGCAGCACCGAGTTCGAGCCGAAGACCAGGTCGACCCGGGTGCCGGTCCAGCGTGGCTCGCCGGTGCTGCGGTCGCGCCCCTCGTAGGTGTCGTCCGCCGCGGGCTTCCACTCCGTGCCCATGTCGAGCAGGTTGACGAAAAAATCGTTGCTGAGCACGCCCGGCCGCGCGGTGAGCACGCCGTGCGGGCTGCCGTTGGCGTTCGCACCGAGCACGCGCAGGCCGCCCACCAGCGCCGTCGTCTCGGGCGCGGTCAGCGTCAGCAGCTGCGCCCGGTCGATCAGCAGGTGCTCGGCGGCGGTGCCGACCGGCGCCGACAGGTGGTTGCGGAAGCCGTCGGCCAGCGGCTCGAGCACGCCAAAGGCCTCGACGTCGGTCTGCTCGGCGCTCGCGTCGACGCGGCCCGGCGTGAACGGCACCTCGAGCGTGACGCCCGCCGCCTTGGCCGCCTGCTCGATGCCCACGCCGCCGGCGAGCACGATCAGGTCGGCCAGTGACACCTTGCCCGAGGCCCGCTGGATCTCGCCCAACGTGCCCAGCACCGCGGCCAGCTCGGGCGGGTTGTTGACCGCCCAGTCCTTCTGCGGCGCGAGGCGGATGCGCGCGCCGTTGGCGCCGCCGCGCTTGTCGCCGCCGCGGAAGGTCGAGGCCGAGGCCCAGGCGGTCGACACCAGCTGCGCCACCGTGAGGCCGGAGGCGGCGATCCTCGCCTTCAGGTCGGCGAGGTCGGCCGCGCTCGGCGCCGGCAGGGTGCGCGCCGGCAGCGGGTCCTGCCAGAGCAGGTCTTCCTTCGGCACTTCCGGGCCGAGGTAGCGCGCCTTCGGGCCCATGTCGCGGTGGGTCAGCTTGAACCAGGCGCGCGCAAAGGCCTCGGCGAAGGCCTGCGGGTCTTCGAGGAAGCGCCGGGAAATCTTGCCGTAGGCCGGGTCCATGCGCAGCGAGAGGTCGGTCGTCAGCATCGTCGGCTTGCGCTTCTTGGACGGGTCCTGCGGGTCCGGGATGACGGCCGGCGCGTCCTTCGCCTCCCACTGGATCGCGCCGGCGGGGCTCTTCGTCTGCACCCATTCGAACTTGAAGAGGTTCTCGAAGAAGAAGTTGCTCCACTGGGCCGGGGTCTGCGTCCAGGTGACTTCCAGGCCGCTGCCGATCGCGTCGGCGCCGTGGCCGCTGCCGTAGTCGCTGATCCAGCCCAGGCCCTGCGCCTCGAGCGGCGCGGCCTCGGGGTCCGGGCCCTTGTGCGACTCGGGCGCGGCGCCGTGCGTCTTGCCGAAGGTGTGCCCCCCGGCGATCAGCGCGACGGTCTCCTCGTCGTCCATCGCCATGCGCGAGAAGGTCTCGCGGATGAACGCCGCGGCCGACAGCGGGTCGCCATTGGCGCCCGGCCCTTCGGGGTTGACGTAGATCAGGCCCATCTCGGTCGCACTGAGCGGCTTGTCGAATTGCGCGAGCGGCCGGTGGGCGGCCCACGCCTTTTCGCTGCCCCAGTTGACGTCGTTGTCGGGCTCCCAGGTGTCCTCGCGGCCGCCGGCGAAGCCGAAGGTGCGAAAGCCCATCGTCTCGAGCGCGACGTTGCCAGCCAGGATGAACAGGTCGCCCCAGGAGAGCTTCTGCCCGTACTTCTGCTTGATCGGCCACAGCAGGCGGCGTGACTTGTCGATGTTGACGTTGTCGGGCCAGGCGCCGAGCGGCGCGAAGCGCTGCTGGCCGCGGCCGCCGCCGCCGCGCCCGTCGCTCGTGCGGTAGGTGCCGGCCGAGTGCCAGGCCATGCGGATCAGCTGCGGCCCGTAGTGGCCGAAGTCGGCCGGCCACCAGGGCTGCGAGTCGGTCATCAGGCGGCGCAGGTCGGACTTGAGCGCGTGGTAGTCGATGGTCTTGAAGGCGTCGCGGTAGCGGAACGCCTCGCCGAGCGGGTTCGACCGGGCCGAGTGCTGGTTCAGCAGGTCCACGCGCAGCTGGTTCGGCCACCAGTCGCGATTGGTGGTGCCGCCGCCGGCGACGTGCGGGTACGGGCACTTCGATGCGGTGGCAGGGGCGGCGGTGCTCGGGTGGTCGCTGTCCATCTGGTCGTTCTCCTTCGTGGCGCTGGCTGCGGGGTGCCCGCCCCCGGGGGGCGAGCGGCTGCACCGACTCTAGGCAGCCTGGAGGATGCGGTCAAAGTGATTGACTCGACCGCGTCGATAGCTGGTCGATATGGCCGCGGCGGTGCCGCCTTCAGGCGGTGAGCAGCTTCACCCCGGCGAGGTCGCAGGCATAGATCGCATTGCGCAACGCCGCGATCGCCTCGTAGCGCGTGAAGCTGCGCCGCCACACCAGCACCACGCGCCGCGTCGGTACCGGCTCGGCGAAGGGGATGTAGGTGACGTGGGGTTGCGGCTCGGCCGGCACCGACAGCTGCGGCACCACGGTGATGCCCATGCCGGAGGCGACCATGTACTTGATCGTCTCCAGCGACGAGCCCTCGAAGCTCTTGCGGATGCCCTCGGCGTCGCTCGAGAAGCGGGCGTACTCGGGGCAGACGTCGAGCACGTGGTCGCGAAAGCAGTGCCCGGTGCCGAGCAGCAGCATCGTCTCCTGCTTCAGCTCCTCGGCCGCCACGCTCTTGCGCCTGGTCAGCGGATGCTGTGCCGGCACCGCGACCATGAACGGCTCGTCGTAGAGCGGGGCCACCGCCATCCCGGTGTCGGGAAAGGGCTCGGCCAGGATCGCCGCGTCGAGCTCGCCGGTGCGCAGCATCTCGAGCAGCTTGACGGTGAAGTTCTCCTGCAGCATCAGCGGCATCTGCGGCACGCGCTCGATCACCTGGCGCACCAGCGCCGGCAGCAGGTAGGGGCCGATGGTGTAGATGACGCCCAGGCGCAGCGGCCCGGCCAGCGGGTCCTGGCCGCGCTTGGCGATCTCCTTGATCGCCGCCGCCTGTTCGATCACCGACTGCGCCTGGCGCACGATCTCCTCGCCGAGCGGGGTCACGCTGACCTCGTTGGCGCCGCGCTCGAAGAGCTTGACCTGCAACTCGTCTTCGAGCTTCTTGATCGCCACCGACAGCGTCGGCTGCGAGACGAAGCACGCCTCGGCCGCGCGCCCGAAGTGGCGCTCGCGGGCGACGGCGACGATGTAGCGCAACTCGGTGAGGGTCATCGGGCGGAAGGCGTGGGCGCGCTGTGGCCGCAGGATTGTGCGCGAGCCGGGGCCGTATCGGCCGGGTCGCCGGTACGGGCCCGCGCAGGCCGTTTTTCGTCCCGCGGCCTCGCGTCGCGGCGGGTCAGGCTTTCAGGAACTCCTCTCGCCCGCCGAGCCAGCGCTCGACCTGGCGCCGCGCCGCCTGCGGGTCGCTGTCGAGCAGCGCCGGCGCCGCACGGCGGGCCGCCTCGAGCAGCGTGCCGTCCTGCACCAGGTCGGCGAAGCGCAGCAGCGCGTCGCCGCTCTGGCGCGCACCGAGGAACTCGCCCGGCCCGCGGATCGCCAGGTCGCGGCGGGCGATCTCGAAGCCGTCCGCGGTCTCGGCCATCGCGCGCAGGCGCGCCTTGCCCGTCTCGGACAGCGGCGGCGTGTAGAGCAGCACGCAGATGCTGGCCGCCTCGCCGCGCCCCACGCGCCCGCGCAGCTGGTGCAGCTGGGCGAGGCCGAAGCGCTCGGCGTGCTCGACGACCATCAGGCTCGCGTTCGGCACGTCGACGCCGACCTCGATCACCGTCGTCGCCACCAGCACCTGCATCGTGCCGTCGGTGAAGAGCGACATCACCGCCGCCTTCTCGGACGCCGGCATGCGCCCGTGCAGCAGGCCGACCATCGTGCCGGGCAGCCCGGCGCTGAGCTGGGCATGCGTCTCGGTGGCGTTGCGCAGGTCGACGTGCTCGCTCTCCTCGACCAGCGGGCAGACCCAATAGACCTGCCGGCCGGCGGCCACCGCCTCGCGGATGCGCGCGACCACTGCCTCGCGCTTGCCGTCCTCGAACACCCGCGTGACGATCGGCGTGCGGCCCGGCGGCAGCTCGTCGAGCGTCGAGAGGTCGAGGTCGGCGAAGTGGCTCATCGCCAGCGTGCGCGGGATCGGCGTCGCGCTCATCATCAGCAGGTGCGGCTCGAGATGCTGGTCGTCGAGCTTGCGCCGCAGCGCCAGCCGCTGCGCGACGCCGAAGCGGTGCTGCTCGTCGACGATCGCGAGGCCCAGGCGCTGGAAGGCGACGTCGTCCTGGATCACCGCATGGGTGCCGACCACCAGTGGCGCGCGCCCGTCGGCGATGCGCGCCAGCATCTCGTCGCGCACGCGACCCTTGCGGCTGCCGGCGAGCCAGGCGGTGGCGATGCCGAGCGGCTCGAGCCAGTCGATCAGCTTGCGGAAGTGCTGCTCGGCGAGGATCTCGGTCGGCGCCATCAGCGCGCACTGCCAGCCGGCGTCGAGCGCGACCGTGGCGGCGAGCGCGGCCACCACCGTCTTGCCCGAGCCGACGTCGCCCTGCAGCAGGCGGTGCATCGGCTGCGGCCGCGCGAGGTCGGCGGCGATCTCCTCGGCGACGCGGCGCTGCGCCCCGGTCAGCGCAAAGGGCAGCGCGGCGAGCAGGCGCTCGGGCAGGCCGCCGCGCGCGGCCTGCAGCACCGGCGCCGCCAGCGCCGCGCGCTCGCGCCGGGCGAGCTGCTGCGACAGCTGCTGCGCGAGCAGCTCCTCGAACTTCAGGCGCCGCCAGGCCGGGTGCTCGCGGTCTTCGAGCACCGCCGGCGGCGTGCCCGGCGGTGGGTGGTGCAGGCACTGCAGCGCCTCGCGCAGGCTGGGCAGCGCGGCGGCCGGGCCTGGCGCCCCCGGCCGCGCCGCCAGGCCCGCCGCCTGGAGCAGCGCGGGCGGCAGGATCTCGTCGAGCGCCGCACGGGCGAGGCCCGAGGCCACCGCCTTGCGCAGGTAGGCCTGCGGCAGCTGCGCGCTGGTCGGGTAGACGGGGGTCAGCGCCTCGGCCAGCGGCGTGTCCGCGTCCACCGCCCTGAAGCTCGGGTGGACCATCTCGCGCCCGTGGAAGGCGCCGCGCACCTCGCCGCGCACCCGCACGCGCTGGCCCGGCGCCAGCGTGCGCCGGTGCGAGGGATAGAAGTGCAGGAAGCGCAGCCGCAGCGTGTCGCCCGCGCCGTCGGCGATGCGCACGACGAGCTGGCGCCGCGCCCGCGTCTCGACCTGGCTGTCCTCGACCACGCCCTCGACCTGCGCCACCTCGCCGTCGCGCAGCCGCGCGATCGGCGACAGCCGCGTCTCGTCCTCGTAGCGCAGCGGCAGGTGCAGCGCGAGGTCGATGTCGCGCAGCAGGCCGAGCTTGCGCAGCGCGCGCTGCGGGGCCGAGAGCGCCGCGGCGGCCGGCGGGCGATCGCCCTTCGCCTGGCCCGCTGCGTTCGACGTCGGCGCCGGCGTCGCTGCCGCGTCCTCGGCATCCGCGTGGGCCGCCGGGGGCTGGGAGCGCTTCTCGGCACGCGCGTCAGGCATGGAACAATTCTGCCCCCTGCCCGGGACGGCCCGCGCCGTCCTCCATCCGCCGGCCACGGCTGCGACCCGGGCCCGACCCCGACGATGACCCCAGAACCCGCCCGCCGCCCCGCGCCGGCCGACAGTGCCGCACCGCCCGAGCCGGTGGCGGCCGGCCACGGCTACACGCTCGACGACTTCGATTTCGTGCTGCCGCCGGAACTCGTCGCCCAGCACCCGGCGCCCGAGCGCAGCGCGTCGCGCCTGCTCGACGGGCGCGGCGAGGTGCCGGTCGACCGCGTGTTCCGCGAACTGCCCGGGCTGCTCGCGCCGGGCGACCTGCTCGTCTTCAACGACACCCAGGTCGTCAAGGCGCGGCTGCACGGCCGCAAGCAGCACGCCGACGGCCGGCCCGGCGGCCAGCTCGAGGCGCTGGTCGAGCGCGTGTTGCCGCCGTCGCCGGACGCGCCACCGGGCACACCGGCCCGCGAGGTGCTGGCCCATGTGCGCGCGAGCAAGTCACCGAAGGCCGGCCAGCGCCTGCGCTTCGCCGAGGCCTTCGACGCCGAGGTGCTCGGGCGCGCCGGCCCGGAGGACGCGCTGTTCCACCTGCGCTTCGAGGCCGATGCCCACGCGCTGATGCAGCGCCACGGCCATGTGCCGCTGCCGCCGTACATCACGCACGCCGACGACGCCGAGGACGAGCGGCGCTACCAGACGGTGTTCGCCGCCCGCCCGGGCGCGGTCGCGGCGCCGACCGCCTCGCTGCACTTCGACCCCGCGCTGCTCGACGCGCTCGACGCCCGCGGCGTGCGGCGCGCGGCGCTGACCCTGCACGTCGGCGCCGGCACCTTCCAGCCGGTGCGCAGCGCACGCCTGGACGAGCACCGCATGCACAGCGAATGGTTCGAGGTCCCGCCGGCGACGGTCGAGGCGATACACGCGACGCGCGCCGCCGGCGGCCGCATCGTCGCCGCCGGCACCACCTCGCTGCGCGCGCTGGAATCCGCCGCGCTCGACGGCACGCTCAGGCCCGGCGCGCGCGAGACCGCGCTCTTCATTCGGCCCGGTTTCGACTTCCGCGTCGTCGACCTGCTCGTGACCAACTTCCACCTGCCGAAGAGCACGCTCCTGATGCTCGTCAGCGCCTTCGCCGGGCACGAGCGCATGCATGCGCTGTACCGCCACGCGATCGCCGCGTGCTACCGCTTCTTCAGCTATGGCGACGCGATGCTGCTCGCACGGGCGTCGCGGGCGGCGACGCCTTGACCACGGACCGTGCGCCGCGGCGCCATGCGCGGCTTTCCCGAGCGAAGGGACGCCGGGCTTGCGTCAGCCGCGGTAGCAGACAAATCCGTACCCGCGGGACGCCGCGCTGACCGCGATGATGCGGCCGCTCGACGCCAGCGTGTAACTGGAACGGTAGTTGGAATCAAAGTCTGGGTTGACCAAGGCATGCTGCACCGACCAGTCCCGCCTCACGGTCGAGACGTGGGTGCCGAAGTCGTCGGTCGTGACGGCCTTGAGCGGATCGGTGCGGCCCGGCGGCGGCGTGACCCGGATCGCGCCATCGACGATCGACACCTGCGCCTCCCAACGGTTTCGCTGCTCGAAGTCGTTCAACTGGTAGCAGATGACCTTGTTGCGCGGCAGCCTCTTCGGGCGCTCGACGATGGCCATGTAGATCGAGCGCACGTCACCGACCAGGGCGGGGTCGTTGTTCCAGGGCTTCGGGTTGCCGGCCGCCCGGCATACCTTCGTGGCCCCGAGCAGGCTGAGCGACACGGGCACCTCCAGCGTCTCTTTCGTCGGGCCGAAGACGACGTGACTCATCACGCCGTTGGCGCCGAACAAGATCCACATCGGCTGCCAGCCCTGCGCCACCTTGTACATCATCGACATCATCAGCCGTGGGCCTTCGTATGGCGGCACGTTGGACCAGTAGATCGAGTTGTCGGCCACCGCGATCTCGACCAGGTGGTCGACGACCCGGGTCTTGTCGGAGCCGATGACGAGCCCGCCGTCGAACGACACCGGGACGACGGTGCCCGGCGCATCGTCGCAGGTGACCGAGCC
This sequence comes from Ideonella sp., assembly GCA_035911095.1. Taxonomy (GTDB): domain Bacteria; phylum Pseudomonadota; class Gammaproteobacteria; order Burkholderiales; family Burkholderiaceae_C; genus JAMHWF01. The sequence goes on from JAMHWF010000035.1 coordinate 39,607, forward strand.
GCTGCCGGTGCCGCGCACGACGATCCGTTCCGCCGCGTCCTCGCCGCCGCCGCAGGCGGCCAGCAGGGCCGCCGTTGCGGCCACGGCCAAGGCACCTCCACGCCATGTCGTCATCGAAGAGTCTCCTGAGTTTCCGAGGGGTGACCGACCCGTCGCGTTGCAGCTCCCGCTGAGGGCTGGGCCGGCCGAGGCGGGCGGAGTGTAGGAGTGGCCCTTCGCCTTGAGGCCGTTCTCCCGCCCGAGGGCGGGGCCCGCGTGGCCGTAGGCGCTGCGGACGCTGGCGAGACCCGGGATCAGGCCGCCTTCAGCGACGCCATGTCGATCACGAAGCGGTAGCGCACGTCGTTGCGGGCCATGCGCTCGTAGGCCTCGTTGACCGTGTCGATCGCGATCACCTCGACGTCGCTGACGATGCCGTGCTCGGCGCAGAAATCGAGCATCTCCTGCGTCTCGGCCATGCCGCCGATCGCCGAGCCGCTGATCGAGCGGCGCCCGACGATCAGGCTGGCGCCGGCCACCGGCGGCTCCAGCGGCGTCAGCACGCCGACGAGGGCCAGCGTGCGGTCGCGCTTGAGCAGCGCGAGGTAGGGGTTCAGGTCGTGGCCGACCGGGATCGTGTCGAGCACGAAATCGAAGCTGCCCGCGGCGGCGGCCATCGCCGCGGCATCGGTCGAGAGCAGCACCTCGTCGGCGCCCAGCCGCTTCGCATCCTGGCCCTTGCCGGGCGAGGTCGTGACCATCACGACCCGGGCGCCGAGCGCCTTGGCGAACTTGACGCCCATGTGGCCCAGGCCGCCGAGCCCGACGATCGCGACGGTGTCACCGGGCTTCACGCCCCAGTGGCGCAGCGGCGACCAGGTCGTGATGCCGGCGCAGAGCAGCGGCGCCACCGCCTTCAGGTCGAGCTTGGGCGAGACCCGCACGACGAAGTGCTCGTCGACGACGATCTGCTCCGAGTAGCCGCCGTAGGTGGGCCGGTCGCTGCCACGCTCGGTGCCGTTGTAGGTGACCGTGGGGCCGCCGTCCTCGCAATACTGCTCGAGCCGGTCGATGCAGGCCGGGCAGCGGCGACAGGAGTCGACCATGCAGCCGACGCCGGCAAGGTCGCCGGCCGCCAGCTTCGTCACCTCGGCGCCGACCTCGACGACCCGGCCGACGATCTCGTGGCCCGGCACCATCGGGTAGCTCGAGTTGCCCCAGTCGTTGCGCGCCTGGTGCAGGTCGGAATGGCAGATGCCTGCGTAGAGGATCTCGACGCGCACGTCCCGCGGGCCCGGGTCCCGGCGCTCGAATCCGAAGGGCACGAGCGGCGACGTCGCGTCGTGCACCGCATAGCCGCGAACCTTGAACATGGCGTTGCCTCCGCTCGGTTCAAACGCCGGGCACGTTAGCGGAGACCTGCCGGCCGACCGGGGCGGCGGGTCTTTGCGTCGCGCGGGCTTCAGCCGCGGGAGGCCGGTTCCCGTCCTCGGCTCCTCGTACGGGCCCCTCGAACGAGGGCGCTCGATCGAAGACGTCTGCTCAGAAAGCCAGCCGCAGGCCCAGCTTGACCGTGCGGGGGTCGGCGATCGTCAGGATCCCGCCCTGGGTGCTGGCCCAGTAGCTCTTGTCGTCGACGTTCTCGACCGCCAGGCGCAGGGTGGCCGGCGTGCCCGCCAGGCGCGTGTCCCAGGCGGCGCCGACGTCGTAGCGCACCGTGCTCCCGAGCGGCTGCGCGTTCGCGCCGTCGAGGAACTGGCGCCCGATCAGGAAGGCGCCGCCGTTGACCGACACGCCGGGCGCGAACGGCAGCCGGTACTCGGCCCAGGCGCTGGCGTTCCAGCGCGGCACGCCCGGCGCCTGCTTGCCTTCGCTTGTCGCGTCGCCGGTGTCCCGGATGCGCGTGTGCAGCCACATCAGCCCGCCGACCACGGTCAGCCCGGGATGCGGGTCGCCCTTGGCGGTCAGCTCGATGCCGCGGTGGCGCTGGTGGCCGCGCTGCACGTTGACGCCGCTGTCGGCGTCGAAGACCTCGAGCGGGCGCTTCATGTCGAACAGCGCCGCGGTGAAGCTCGTCGCGCGCCAGTCGAGCTTGGCGCCGAGCTCCATCTGGCGCGTCAGCAGCGGCGGCAGCGTGCGGCCGGTGGGCACGACGTCGGCGTCGCCGCCGGCCTCGAGGCCCTGCGAGTGGTTCAGGTAGACGAGCGAGGACGGCGTCGGCTTCCACATCAGCGCGCCGGTCGGCAGGGTCTTGCTGACACTGGTCGTCGGGTTCGCGTCGACGCCGCCGGCGTCTGCCGGGCTGTAGTTGGTCACCCGCATGCGCGCGTGGCGCAGGCCGAGCAGGGCCGACCACTGCGGGCCGAAGTCGACCAGGTCGCTGACGAGCACGCTGTGGGTGCGGGTGCGGTTCGTCAGCTGCACGTCCGGGGCCGGCCCGAAAGGCTCGGGCAGGTCGACCGGGCGGTACAGGTTGGTCGCGCCGCCATTGGCCAGCGGTAAGGAGGTCGAGCCGCCCTCGCCGCGCGTGCGGCGTGCGCTCAGCCCGACGGTCAGGCGGTGCGCGAGGGCGCCGGTGGCGAAGCGGCCGTGCAGCGAGGCCTGGGCGCTGTCGTTGGTTTCGCTCGATGCATCCTCGCTGCCGAAGAGCAGCACCGAGCCGTCGGCGGCGACGATGCTGCCGAAGCGCGCCTCCTTGACCCGCGGGCGCTTGTTGACGCCGTGCAGCGCCTGCACCGTCAGCGTCCAGTCGGGTGCGAGCGTTGCGTCGAGCCGGCCGGAGACGGTGCCGGCCGTGGTGCGGAAGTCGTCCCAGGGCTGGGCGACGTTGCGGCTCGCGTCGGGCGCCTTCGGTATCGCGAGACCCGGTGCCACGGCATAGAACGGCGGCAGTTCGGGGATGTGGTTGGCGACGTACTCGGCGTTCAGGTTCAGCACCACGTCGGGCGTGGCGCGCCAGTCGAAGGCGAGCGCCGCGGTCTTCTGGTTCCAGCCGTACCGCTCGACCGCCTGCGTGCCGTCGCGCCAGCCGAGGTTCACGCGCCAGCCGAAGCGCTCGTCGAGGCCGAAGCGGCGGCTGACGTCGGCCTCGGCGTCGATCAGGGAGCGGTTCGTGTAGCCGAGCCCGAAGTCGGTGACAGGCACCGCGGCGGGCCGCTTCGGGATGTAGTTCAGCACGCCGCCGAGGCTGGTCGCGTTGCCCATGCCGTAGAGGAAGGCGCTTGCACCCTTGAGCACGTCGACGCGGTCGATGAACTGCAGCGCGACGCGGCCGTCGGTCAGGCCGCCGTGGCCGGGCAGGCCGTCGTAGAGATTGCCGTCAGTGCCGAGCGAGAAGCCGCGCAGCAGCGCGAAGGGCACCGCGACGTTGCCGACCGCCGCGGCGGGCTCGCTCTTCAGCACGTCGCCGAGCGTGGCCGCCATCTGCCGGTCGAGCTGCGCGCGGGTGACGACATTGACCGAGAACGGCGTCTCCAGCAGCGGCACGTCGCCGAGCGCGCCGAGGTTCGATTCCGCGGCCCGCACCTCGTTGCGGGCGCTGCCGCGCTGCCCGGTCACGCGCACCGGGGCCAGTTCCGTGCGCGGGCCGCTGCCGGGAGGCGCGGCCCCTGCGGCCGAGGCAGGCGCGTCGGGGGTGGCGGCCGGCGGCGCTGCCTGGGCGGTCGGTTGCGGTTGCGGCGGCGGTTCGGCGGGCTGCGCGCCCGCCTGCGCCGCGGCAAGGGCCAACGGCACGCTGCCGACGATCCGGAGCGCCTGGTGCCGGCGCGGCCGCACGGGCCGACGGTTGTCGAACGCCATCGCCTGCTCCTCCTCTTGTTCTTCGAGCCGCCGCCTCGCGCGGGGGGGCTTCAGGGGGCGCGCGGCCTGCAGCGCGCCGCGCGCCGGTCAGTTGCCGCGCTCGGGCTCGCTGACGAATCCGATCTTCGACAGGCCCGCCTTCGAGGCGTCGGCCAGCGTCTCGGCGACGTAGTGGTAGGCCACCTCGCCGTCGGCACGCAGGTGCACCTCGGGCTGCGGCTCGCGCTGGCCTTCGATGTCGAAGCGGCGCGCGGCTTCGTCGCGGCTCACGACCTCGCCGTTCCAGTAGCGGATGCCGACCGCGTCGATCGCGAACTCGACCTTGTCGGGCTTGAGTTCGTTGACCTGGCTCGAGGCCTTGGGCAGGTCGAGCTTGACCGCGTGCGTCAGCAGCGGGGCGGTGACGATGAAGATGACGAGCAGCACCAGCATCACGTCGATCAGCGGGACCATGTTGATCTCGCCCATCGGCGCGGCGCCGCGGTTGCTGTCGAAGCTGGCGAAGGCCATGAGGTCTCCCTCCTCGGTTGTGTGCGGGGAACGCTCAGGTCTTCGCCGCGGCGACGTTCAGCGGGCGCACGGTGGACCCCTCGCGGGTGGCCGCGGCCTTGTGGTTGCCGCGCAGCGTGGCGCCGGTCGACAGGAAGGTGAAGAGCTCGAAGGCGAAGGCGTCGAGCTTCGAGGTCAGCACGCGGTTGCTGCGGGTGAACCAGTTGTAGCCCATCACCGCGGGCAGCGCGACCGCGAGGCCGATGCCGGTCATGATCAGCGCCTCGCCGACCGGGCCGGCGACCTTGTCCAGCGTGCCCGAGCCGCTCATGCCGATCGCCACCAGCGCGTGGTAGACGCCCCAGACGGTGCCGAACAGGCCGACGAAGGGCGCGGTGGCGCCGATCGTCGCGAGCACGGTGAGGCCGTTCTCGAGCTTCATCGTCTCCTCGTCGAGCACCTTCTTGATCGTGCGGGTGAGGAAGTCCTGCGCGCTGCCCGATTCCTCGAGCTTCGAGGCGCCGTAGCGGGCGTGGTGGGCCTGTGCGTGCATCGCGTGCGCGGTCAGGTGCGAGAACGGGTCCTTCACGCCGTGGGTGCCGACCTCGTGCAGCACCGCATCGAGCGAGGTGGAGTTCCAGAACAGGTTCAGGAACTTCTCGCTGCGCGCCTTGCGCAGCGCCAGGCCGATGCCCTTGGACAGGATCAGCACCCAGGAGATGACGGACATCAGGACGAGCACGCCGAGCAGGAACTTGCCGACGGCGTCGCTCTGTGCAATGAAGTGGCCGAAGCCAAGGGTCTGGTGGGCCGCAGCGGCGGTGGTTTCGTTCACGTCATCTCTCCAGTTCGAAAACGATCGGGACGAGCACCCACACCGGCTGGGCGATGCCGTCTTCCGTATAGGGTTTGAAGCGGGCCTTGCGCACGCCGGCCATGGCCGCCTCGTCGAGGCGACGATGGCCCGACGAGGTCTGCACCTGCATCTGGCGCGGCATGCCGTCGATGCCGATCAGCACCCGCACCAGCGTGCGCCCCGACTCGCCGGCGCGCTTCGAGAACGCCGGGTACTCGACCGCGATCGGGTCGAGGTAGTCGACCTGGTCGGCCGAGACCGTCTTCGGCTGCGCGCTGGGCGCGGGCGGGGCGGGCGGCGGGGGCGGCGCCTCGATCACCACGACTTCCGGTTCCGGCTCGGGCGGCGGGGCGGGCACGACGAAGGTCGGCGGCGCCGGCGAGGGCACCGGCTTGGCGGCGACGATCGGCGGCGGCGGGGGCTTGATCGGCTTGGGCTTCGGCGGTGGCGGAGGGGGCGGCGGCAGCGGGATCGGCGGCGGCGGCTCGGGCGGCGTCGCGGTGATCAGGCTCACGAACAGCGGCGAGATCTCCTGCGCGGCGTGGCGCACGCTGTCGACCTGCATCAGGCCCCAGCCGGCGATCACGTGGGCGGCGAGCACGCCGGCGATGGCCGGCACATGGCGCCAGGCGCTGGGCGCAGGCTCCTCCAGGTTCCAGTCCAGCGCGTTGGCGAACGGGCCGGGCGGTGGGGCAGTCAGCGAATTCGAGGTCATCGGGTGGCAGGGAAGGCTTCGGTCGCGCCGACCGAGGGTCATCGCGCCGGCCGTGCAGCGGCCTCGCGGCCGGCAGCGCCGGGGGGATGGCGCCGCGTGACGGCGTTGGCACGGTCGCTGATGATAACGCTTCTCATTAGTGCGTCACGCACCCCGCTTCGGCGGCACGCGGCGGGCGCCGTCGGCGGGAAGAACGCCGGGGTGCACGGAGGCCTCCCCGACGGCCGCCGGGACCGGCCGGCGTCGCCGGGCCTGTGCGGTTCAGTACACGTCGCGGCGGTAGCGCCCTTCGGCGCGCAGCGCCTGCAGGCGCTCCTCGCCGAGCAGATCGGCGAGGGCGGCATCGACCTCGGCGGCCATGCCGACCAGGCTGCCGCAGACGTAGACCGCGGCCCCGGCATCCACCCATGCGGCGAGCGTGTCGCCCGCCTCGCGCAGTCGGTGCTGCACGTAGCGGCGCGCGGGCTGGTCGCGCGACCAGACCAGATCGGCCTGCGCCAGCGTGCCGTCGCGCAGCCAGGCCTCGATCTCGTCGCGGTAGAAACCGTCGACCGCCGACTGGCGCTCGCCGAAGACGAGCCAGTCGCCTGCCGGCAGCGCGGTGCCGCCCGCGGCGTCCCGCCGCTGCCGTGCCCTCGCGCGCAGGTGCGCGCGCAGGCCCGCCAGACCGGTGCCGTTGCCGATCAGCACCAGCCGGCGCCCGGCGTTGCCGCCGAGGCGGAAGCCGCCGTGGGCGCGCAGGCGCAGCGGCAGCGTGTCGCCCGGCGCGGCTTGCGCCGTCAGCAGCCCGGAGCCGAGGCCGAGGCTGCCGTCGGCATGCCGTTCCTGGCGCACCATCAGGTGCAGGCGGCCGTCGTCGGGGACCGAGGCGATCGAGTACTCGCGCGGGCGCTGCGGGTCGGCGGCCAGCTGCAGCTCGACCAGGTCGCCGGCCTCCCATCGCGGCAGCGGCCCCTCGGCCGGTTGCAGCTCGAGGTGGAAGCAGGGCCCGCCGTGGCTGCCGGGGTTGAGCAGCCGCCGCTCGACGAGGCGCCAGGGCGCGAAGGCCGGGGCCGACCAGTCGGCCTGCGCGGGCGCGCCGGCGAGCGCCGACAGCGCCGCGCGCCAGCGCGCGAGGGCGGCGCCGTCGCTGCGGTCGACCTCGACCCGCTCGAACATCGGCTCGGCGCCCGCCGCGCGCAGCCAGGCATCGAGCCGGCGGCCGAAGCCGCAGTAGTGCCGGTAGCTGCTGTCGCCGAGCGTCAACAGGCCGAACTGCAGCCCGCCGAGCGCGAGCGGCGCCGCGCCCGCCATCACGCCTTGGGCGAAGCCGGCGGCGCCGTCGGGCGGGTCGCCTTCGCCGTAGGTGCTGGTGATCAGCAGGGCCTTGCGCGCCCTGGACAGCAGTTGGGCGCCGACCTCGTTCAGGCCGAGCAGCTGCGTCGAGACGCCGGCTGAGTGCAAGGCCTGCGCGGTCTGCCAGGCCAGCGCTTCGGCCTGGCCGGTCTGGCTGCCGTAGGCCACGAGCACCGGGCCTGCCGCGTCGTCGCCGTCTCGCCGGAAGCCGGCGGCCTGGCGCGCCGCGGCCTCGCGGCGCCGGCGCTGGCGCCACCAGATGCCCAGGCACAAGGCCGCGTAGGCGAGCACGACGGCGGCGGCGGCGAGCAGGCGTTCCGGGCTCACGGCAGGGCTCCCGGGGTTGCGCGCGGCGTCAGTGCGCGAGCGCGGCGAGCGCCGGGCTCGCCTGTTCGTCGAGACGGCCGTCCGGCCGGCGCTGCACGAACAGCGCCGCGATGCCGCGCCGGGCCGCGTACTCGGCCCCGGCGTCCGGGCCGAGCACGGTCAGCGCCGTCGACAGCGCGTCGGCCCACATGCACGAGGCGTGCAGCACGCTCACCGAGGCGAGCCGGTGGCGCGCCGGCAGGCCGCTGCGCGGGTCGAGCGTGTGCGCCCAGTGCTGACCGTCGGCGTCGACGAAGCCGCGGCGGTAGTCGCCCGAGGTGGCGACGGCGAGCTGGTGCAGCGCGACGCGCGTCGCCGCCGGCAGGCCGGCGTCAGCCGCGGGGTCCGGCCCTTCCGGGGGCCAGGGCGCGGCCGCTTCGGCCGGCGGCGCCTCGAGCTCGACCCACCAGGGCTGGCCGTCGGGCTTCAGGCCTTCGCCGCGCAGCTCGCCGCCGACCTCGGCCAGCGCGTGCGCGCAGCCTTCGTCGCGCAGCCGCTCGACGATGCGGTCTACCGCAAACCCCTTGGCGATCGCCGACAGGTCGAGGCGCAGGCCGCCGGGCTGCCAGGCCTCGCCATGCCCGCCGTTCTCGGCAGCGAAGCGCAGGCGCTGCCAGCCGGCGCGAGCGCGGGCGGCGGCGATCGCCTCCGGCGCCGGCGCGCGATGCCCCGGCGCCCGGTGCGCGTCACCCGGCCCGAAGCCCCAGAGCTCGACCAGCGGACCCGCCGTCGGGTCGAAGGCGCCGCCGGTGTCGGCGGCGACGGACAGCGCGCAGGCCAGCACCTCGGCGAAGGCGGCCGGCAGGCGGTGCCGGCTGCCGGCCGGCGCGTCGTTGAAGCGCGAGAGGTCGGAGTCGCGCGCCCAGGTGCTCATCTGGCGGTCGACGAGCGCGAGCTCGTCCTCGATCGCCCGCTGCCAGCGCGCGAGCGGCGCGGTGTCAGGCGCGGCGAGGCGCACCTGCCAGCTGGTGCCCATGCTGAGCCCGCCGAGCCGCTGCAGTCTGGCGCCGGGGGGCGGCAGCCCGGGGTCGACCCGGTATGGCACGACGACCCGCGCGGTCGCGCCGGCCGGGCCGGTGCCGCCGCGTGACCTGGGCGCGCCGGGCGCCGGCCGCGCAGCCGCGCTCACGCGGCGCAGCCGCGCTGTCGGCCGTGGCGCGCGGCCCGGCGAGCCGGCGTCCTGCGACGCTTCAAGGCGACAGCACTTCGAGCGTCACGACAT
>JAMHWF010000036.1:0-1520 GCA_035911095.1 Ideonella sp.
CCGTGGGACATGTCCGAAGTGCAAGGTCGGTTGTTGCAGGCGCCGCTGCCGGCGGCGCTGGCGGGGATCGGAGCGGCGCGGGCGCGCTGGCTGGTGGCGGCGCAGGCGAGCGAGACGCTGGGGCTGACGGGCGTGCGGGACGACGAGCGAGCGGCGCTGGCGCGGGTCGGCGCGGACGAGCTGGTGGCGGTGGCGACGGGCCTGGTGATCGGGCGCTACGCGGAGGTCGACCGGGTGCTGGCGCAGATCGGCCACCGCGGCGGCGAGCGGGCGCCGGCGATGGACCGGTCGGCGCGCATCGACGCGGTGCTGACCCACCGGGTGTGGGGGCTGCTCATCTTCCTCGGGGTGATGGCGCTGCTGTTCCAGTCGATCTTCGCGTGGGCGGAGCCGCTGATGGGGGTGATCGAGGCCGGGATCGGCTGGCTCTCGGAGCAGGTCAAGGCGGGCCTGGGACCGGGGCTGTTCACGGACTTGCTCACCGAGGGGGCGATCGCGGGCGTCGGCAACGTGCTGGTATTTGTGCCGCAGATCGCCCTGCTGTTCCTGTTCATCGGGCTGCTCGAGGACACCGGCTACATGGCGCGGGCGGCGTTCTTGATCGACCGCTTGATGGCGCGGGTGGGGCTGCACGGCAAGGCCTTCGTGCCGCTGCTCAGCGGTTACGCGTGTGCGATCCCGGCGATCCTCGGCACGCGGACGATCAGCAGCTTCAAGGACCGGCTGGTCACGATCATGATGATCCCGTTCATGAGCTGCAGCGCGCGCCTGCCGGTGTATGTGCTGCTGATCTCGGCGCTGTTCGACGGCGAGGCGCGGGTCGGTCCGTTCACGCAGGCGAGCCTGGTGCTGCTGTCGATGTACGTGCTGTCGACCGTGTCGGCGCTGGCGGTGGGGGCGATCTACAAGCGCACGCTGCTGCGCGGCCCGACGCCGCCGCTGGTGCTGGAGCTTCCGCCGTACCGCCTGCCGCGCGTGCGCAACACGCTGCTCACGGTCTACGATCGCACCGTGGACTTTGTGCGCGACGCGGGCACGGTGATCCTGGCGATGACGGTCGTGCTGTGGGCCTTGCTCAGCTTCCCGCGCTTGCCGGAGGCGCCGGGGCTGCCGGAGGCGCAGGTCGACCCGATCGAGGTGGTCGGGTCGGAGCCGACGGCGATCGAGCACTCGCTGGGCGGGCGCTTCGGCAAGCTGATCGAGCCGGCGTTGACGCCGATGGGGCAGGACTTTCGCATGGGGATCGCGATCGTGGGCAGCTTCGCGGCCCGCGAGGTGTTCGTCAGCACGCTCGGGCTGGTCCACGGCATCGAGGCCGACGACGACGACACCTTGCCGCTGCGCGAGGCGCTGCGCGCGGCGAAGCAGGCGGACGGGCAGCCGCGTTACACGCCGCTGTCGGGGCTCGCGCTGATGGTGTTCTTTGTGTACGCGTGCCAGTGCATGTCGACGCTGGCGGTGGTGCGCCGCGAGACTCGCTCGTGGCGCTGGCCGCTGCTGATGTTCGTGAGCATGACGGC
>JAMHWF010000037.1:0-105832 GCA_035911095.1 Ideonella sp.
CGACAACGTGGGCATCCTGCTGCGCGGCACCAAGCGCGAAGACGTCGAGCGCGGCCAGGTGCTGTGCAAGCCCGGCAGCGTCAAGCCGCACACCCACTTCACGGCCGAGATCTACGTGCTGAGCAAGGAAGAGGGCGGGCGCCACACGCCGTTCTTCAACAACTACCGGCCGCAGTTCTACTTCCGCACGACGGACGTGACCGGTGCGGTGGAGCTGCCGAAGGACAAGGAGATGGTGATGCCGGGCGACAACGTGAGCATCACGGTCAAGCTGATCGCGCCGATCGCGATGGAAGAAGGTCTGCGCTTCGCGATCCGCGAAGGCGGCCGCACCGTCGGCGCAGGGGTCGTGGCCAAGATCATCGAGTAAACCTCGAGTCTCCGGCCGGGCCTGCGTGCGGCGTGTCGAGCGCGCCGCACGGGCTTCGGCCGGCTGTCTCCGCCCACACGTCACGCGGCTGCCCAGCGGCCGCACGCTCTTTGAGGAACCGCCATGACCAAGCAGAAGATCCGCATCCGCCTGAAGGCGTTCGACTACAAGCTGATCGACCAGTCCGCGCTGGAGATCGTCGATACCGCCAAGCGCACCGGTGCGATCGTCCGCGGCCCGGTGCCGTTGCCCACGCGCATGCAGCGCTTCGACATCCTGCGCTCGCCGCACGTCAACAAGACGAGCCGCGACCAGCTCGAGATCCGGACCCACCAGCGCCTGATGGACATCGTCGATCCGACTGACAAGACGGTCGACGCGCTGATGAAGCTCGACCTGCCGGCCGGTGTCGACGTGGAGATCAAGCTGCAGTGATCTGCCTTCCGCCGGGCGTCTTGTGGGCGCCCCGCGGTTTGCTACAATCGCAGGCTTCTCGCCGAGCGCCCACGGCCTTCCGTGGCGACCCGGCCCAAGGATCGCCCGGGCGCAAGCCGCGGGCGATTCGCATCCCAGCCCGGCCAATCGATGTCGGGCGTGTGAAACAAGGCTCCGCTTGCGGGGCTGGAGAACGACCATGACGACCGCCAATCCGGGCCATCGGCTCGGCTTGCTGGGCCGCAAGGTGGGCATGATGCGCATCTACACGGACGACGGCGATGCCGTGCCCGTGACGGTGCTGGACGTGTCCAACAACCGCGTCGCCCAGGTCAAGACCGTCGAGACCGACGGCTATACCGCCCTCCAGATCGCCTTTGGCAGCCGCAAGGCCTCGCGCGTGACCAAGCCCGAGGCCGGCCACCTGGCCAAGGCCGGCGTCGAGGCCGGCGAGGTGCTCAAGGAATTCCGCGTCGACGCCGAGACCGCCGGGCAGTACGCGCCCGGCGCGCCGGTGCCGGTGAGCCTGTTCGCCGCCGGCCAGAAGGTCGATGTGCAGGGCACCTCGATCGGCAAGGGCTTCGCGGGCACGATCAAACGCCACAACTTCGGCTCGCAGCGCGCCTCGCACGGCAACAGCCGTTCGCACAACGTGCCGGGCTCGATCTCGATGGCGCAGGACCCGGGCCGCGTGTTTCCGGGCAAGAAGATGTCTGGCCACCTTGGCGACGAGACGACGACGACGCAGAACCTCGACATCGTGCGCATCGACGAGGCGCGTCAGCTGCTGCTGGTCCGTGGCGCGGTGCCGGGCGCAAAGAACGGCCATGTGGTCGTGCGGCCGGCCGTCAAGGCGCGTGAGGCCAAGGGCGCTGCCCAGACGCCGAAGAAGGGAGCCAAGTGATGCAGCTCGAGCTCCTGAACGAACAGGGCCAGGCCACCTCGAAGGTCGACGCGCCGGACACCGTCTTCGCGCGCGACTACAACGAGGCGCTGGTGCATCAGGTCGTCGTCGCCTACCAGGCGAACGCGCGCCAAGGCACCCGCGCCCAGCTCGATCGCGGCGCGGTCAAGCACTCGACCAAGAAGCCCTTCCGCCAGAAGGGCACCGGCCGCGCACGCGCCGGCATGACCTCGTCGCCGCTGTGGCGCGGGGGCGGCCGCATCTTCCCCAACAGCCCGAACGAGAACTTCTCGCACAAGGTCAACAAGAAGATGTACCGCGCCGGCATGGCGTCGATCCTCTCGCAGCTGGCGCGCGAAGGCCGCCTTGCGGTGGTCGATTCCTTTGGCATCGATGCGCCGAAGACCAAGCTGCTCGCGCAGAAGTTCAAGGCGATGGGCCTCGACTCTGTGCTCGTCATCGCCGACCAGGTCGACGACAACCTCGCGCTTGCCTCGCGCAATCTGGCCAACGTGCTCGTCGTCGAGCCGCGCTACGCCGATCCGCTGTCGCTCGTCTTCTACAAGAAGGTGCTGGTGACCAAGGGCGCGATCGAGCAGCTCAAGGAGATGTTCGCATGAGCCACGGGGACAGGAACCTGAAGTTCGACGAGGGCCGTCTGGCTCAGGTGCTGGTGGCGCCGATCGTCTCCGAGAAGGCCACCGCGGCCGCCGAGAAGCACAACCAGGTGCTGTTCAAGGTGCTGCGCGATGCGACCAAGCCGGAGATCAAGGCCGCCGTCGAGCTGATGTTCAAGGTCGAGGTCGCGAGCGTCACGACCCTGAACCAGAAGGGCAAGCACAAGCGCTTCGGCCGCACGATGGGGCGGCGCGACAACGTCAAGAAGGCGTTCGTCGCGCTCAAGCCGGGCCAGGAGCTCAACTTCTCCGGGGAGGCCGCGTAATGGCCGTCATCAAAGTCAAGCCGACGTCGCCGGGCCGCCGTGCCCTGGTGAAGGTCGTGCACAAGCATCTGCACAAGGGCGACGGCCACGGGCCGCTGCTCGAGCCGCAGAAGCAGAACGCCGGGCGCAACCACAATGGCCACATCACGATGCGGCACAAGGGTGGCGGCCACAAGCACCACTACCGCGTCGTCGACTTCGTGCGCAACAAGGACGGGATCCCGGCGAAGGTCGAGCGCATCGAGTACGACCCGAACCGCACCGCCCACATCGCGCTGGTGTGCTACGCCGACGGCGAGCGCCGCTACGTGATCGCGCCGCGCGGCGTCGAGGTGGGGGCGACCCTGCTGTCGGGCGCCGAGGCGCCGATCAAGGCGGGCAACGCGCTGCCGATCCGCAACATCCCGGTCGGCTCGACGATCCATTGCGTCGAGATGCTGCCCGGCAAGGGCGCGCAGATCGCCCGCTCGGCCGGCACCTCGGTGACGCTGCTGGCGCGCGAGGGCATCTACGCCCAGGTGCGGCTGCGTTCGGGCGAGGTGCGCCGCATCCACGTCGACTGCCGCGCCACGATCGGCGAGGTGTCGAACGAAGAGCACAACCTGCGTCACTACGGCAAGGCCGGTGCGCGTCGCTGGAAGGGCATCCGCCCGACCGTGCGCGGCGTCGCGATGAACCCGGTCGACCACCCGCACGGTGGCGGCGAAGGCCGCACCGGCGAGGGCCAGGTGCCGGTGTCACCGTGGAACACGATGACCAAGGGCTTCCGTACCCGCAGCAACAAGCGCACGCAGACGTTCATCGTCTCGCGCCGCAAGAAGTAAGAGGCCGCCATGACCCGTTCGCTGAAGAAGGGCCCGTTCGTCGACCACCACCTGCTGGCAAAGGTCGAGAAGGCGACGGCCATCAAGGACAAGAAGCCGATCAAGACCTGGTCGCGCCGCTCGACGATCCTGCCTGAGTTCATCGGTCTGACGATCGCCGTGCACAACGGCAAGCAGCACGTGCCGGTGTACGTGAGCGACCAGATGGTCGGTCACAAGCTCGGCGAGTTCGCGCTGACGCGGACCTTCAAGGGCCATCCGGCCGACAAGAAGGCCAAGAGGTAAGGAAGAGCGACGATGGAAACCCAAGCAATCGTGCGCGGCGTGCGCCTGTCGGTCGACAAGGGCCGGCTGGTGGCCGACCTGGTGCGCGGCAAGAAGGTGGACCAGGCGCTGAACATCCTGACCTTCACGCCCAAGAAGGCCGCCGGCATCATCAAGAAGGCGCTCGAGTCCGCGATCGCGAACGCCGAGCACAACGACGGTGCCGACATCGACGAGCTGAAAGTCAAGACGATCCACGTCGAGCAGGGCGCCACGCTGAAGCGCTTCGCCGCGCGCGCCAAGGGCCGCGGCAACCGCATCAGCAAGCCGACCTGCCACATCTACGTCACCGTCGGCGACTGACGGCAGAAAGAAGACCATGGGCCAGAAAATCCATCCGACCGGCTTCCGGCTGCCCGTCACGCGCAACTGGTCGTCGCGTTGGTACGCGAACAGCCAGAACTTCGCGACGATGCTCGCCGAAGACCTGAAGGTACGCGAGTTCCTGCGCGCGCGCCTGAAGAGCGCGGCCGTCTCGCGCATCCTGATCGAGCGTCCGGCGAAAAACGCGCGCATCACGATCTACTCGGCACGTCCGGGCGTCGTGATCGGCAAGAAGGGCGAGGACATCGAGAACCTCAAGACCGAGCTGACGCGCCGCCTGGGCGTGCCGGTGGCGGTCAACATCGAGGAAGTCCGCAAGCCCGAGATCGACGCGCAGCTGATCGCCGACAGCATCACGCAGCAGCTCGAGAAGCGCATCATGTTCCGCCGCGCGATGAAGCGTGCGATGCAGAACGCGATGCGCCTGGGTGCGCAGGGCATCAAGATCATGTCCTCGGGGCGGCTGAACGGCATCGAGATCGCGCGCTGCGAGTGGTACCGCGAAGGTCGCGTGCCGCTGCACACGCTGAAGGCCGACATCGACTACGGCTTCTCGGAAGCCAAGACCACCTACGGCGTCATCGGCGTCAAGTGCTGGGTCTACCGTGGCGACCGTCTGGCCAATGGCGAGGCGCCGACGATCGGCAAGGTTGAGGGCGAGGACGATCGCCGCTCGCGGCGCGGCCCGCGCCCCGGCGCGCCGGGTGGTCGTGGTCGCCCAGGTGACCGCGGTCCGCGTGCCGGCGGTGGTGCGCCCGGCGAAGGCGGCGACCGCCCGGCCGAAGCGAATGCCGGCGCTGCCGATGCGCCGAAGACGCCCGGCGTCAAGCGCGTCGTTCGCAAGGCGGGCCCGCCGGCTGCCGGCGAGGCGAAGGGAGAATAACGATGCTGCAACCTGCACGTCGCAAGTTCCGCAAGGAACAGAAGGGCCGCAACACCGGCGTCGCCACCCGCGGCGCTGCGGTGTCGTTCGGCGATTTCGGCCTCAAGGCCACCGAGCGCGGCCGCCTCACGGCGCGCCAGATCGAAGCCGCCCGGCGCGCGATTTCGCGTCACGTGAAACGGGGCGGGCGGATCTGGATCCGCATCTTCCCGGACAAGCCGATCTCGCAGAAGCCGGCTGAAGTCCGCATGGGCAACGGCAAGGGCAATCCTGAGTACTACGTCGCCGAGATCACGCCGGGCAAGGTGCTCTACGAGATCAACGGGGTGCCGGAGGCGCTGGCCCGCGAGGCCTTCACGCTCGCGGCGGCGAAGCTGCCGCTGCGCTGCACCTTCGTCGCGCGCCAGGTCGGCGCTTGAGGGGAACGCAAATGAAGACATCCGAACTGCGCGAGAAGGACGTTGCCGGGCTGGAGAAGGAAGTCTCCGACCTGCTGAAGGCCCATTTCGGCCTGCGCATGCGGAAGGCGACCCAGCAGCTGACCAACCACTCGGAGCTGGGCAAGACGCGACGTGGCATTGCACGCGCCAAGACGATCCTGGCCGAGAAGCAGGCCCAGGCGAAGAAGGAAGTCGCGAAATGAGCGAGCAGCAGCAGACCCCCGAGGCGGATGCGCCGGAGAAGATCGTCCCCAACCGCGTGCCGCGCTCGTTCGTCGGCCGCGTCGTCAGCGACAAGCGGGCGAAGACGATCACCGTGCTGGTGGAGCGCCGTGCCAAGCACGAGCTCTACGGCAAGATCGTGGCGCGCTCGAACAAGTACCACGCGCACGACGAGAAGGGCGAGTACAAGCTGGGCGACGTGGTCGAGATCAGCGAATGCCGCCCGATCTCGAAGACCAAGTCGTGGATCGTCACGCGCCTGGTCCAGAAGGCGCGGGAAGTCTGAATCAGACCGTAACGAGAGCACCGACATGCTGAAGATCGGCGACAAGCTGCCTGCGGGCACGCTGAACGAGTACATCGAGGTCGAAGGCAACGGCTGCAGTCTCGGCCCCAACAGCTTCGACGTCGCGAAGGAAGCGGCCGGCAAGACGGTTGCGATATTCGCGTTGCCGGGTGCCTTCACGCCGACCTGCTCGGCCCAGCATGTGCCGGGCTATGTGGCGAAGGCAGGTGAACTCAAGGCGGCGGGTGTCGACGAAATCTGGTGCCTCTCGGTCAACGACGCCTTCGTGATGGGTGCCTGGGGTCGCGAGCAAGAGACGGCGGGCAAGGTCCGCATGATGGCCGACGGCAGCGCGGACTTCGCCAAGGCGGTTGGCCTGACGCTCGACCTCGGTGCGCGCGGCATGGGCCTGCGCTCGCAACGCTACTCGATGCTCGTCGTCGACGGCGTCGTCAAGACGCTGAACGTCGAGGCGCCGGGCAAGTTCGAGGTCAGCGACGCGGCGACGATGCTGGCCCAGGCCCGCAAGGCCAAGGCCTGAGCGGCCGGCCGGCACGCCCGTGGCAGCCGGCTGACGCAGCTCTTCACATGACCTCGCCGCCGAACGTATAATCGTCGGCTCCGCTTCGAATACCGGTCACATCGCGTGGTGTGGCGCAGGTTCAGGCATCGCCTCAACCGCCTGCCGGCGCATCGCGACGGCAGGCCCACGGGCCCAAGACTGACCGCAAGTGCCGCCACGTCCGCCGTGACGGTGTCGAGCGGGTCAAGTTGGGAACAGACATGATCCAAATGCAGTCGCGGCTCGACGTCGCGGACAACACGGGCGCCAAGTCCGTCATGTGCATCAAGGTGCTCGGCGGCTCGAAGCGGCGCTACGCGGGCATCGGCGATGTGATCAAGGTCAGCGTGAAGGAAGCTGCGCCGCGCGGCCGCGTCAAGAAGGGCGAGGTCTACAGCGCCGTGGTCGTGCGCACCGCCAAGGGCGTGCGCCGTCCGGACGGCTCGCTCGTCAAGTTCGACGGCAACGCCGCGGTGCTCCTGAACGCGAAGCTCGAGCCGATCGGCACCCGCATCTTCGGCCCGGTCACGCGCGAACTGCGCACCGAGCGCTTCATGAAGATCGTGTCGCTCGCGCCCGAAGTGCTGTGAGCGCCCCCGCAGAGGACAGGTCATGAACAAGATTCGCAAGGGCGACCAGGTCATCGTGCTGGCCGGCCGTGACAAGGGCAAGCGCGGCACCGTGTCGAGCCGCGTCGACGACGACCACCTGCTGGTCGACGGCGTCAACATGGTCAAGAAGCATGTCAAGCCGAACCCGATGAAGGGCACGACCGGCGGCATCGTCGACAAGGTCATGCCGATCCACCAGTCGAACGTCGCGATCTTCAATGCCGCCACCGGCAAGGCCGACCGCGTCGGCATCAAGCTGCTCGACGACGGCAAGAAGACACGCATCTACCGCTCGACCGGCGTCGAGATCAAGCTCTGAGGCCCGTGATGGCTGAACAACAAGCAAATGCGATCGCGCGCCTCCAGGCGCATTACCGCGATCAGATCGTCCCCGAACTGGTGAAGAAGTTCGGCTACAAGTCGGTCATGCAGGTGCCGCGCATCACCAAGATCACGCTGAACATGGGCGTGAGCGAGGCGGTGTCGGACAAGAAGGTGATGGACAACGCCGTCGGCGACCTGACCAAGATCGCCGGGCAGAAGCCTGTCGTCACCAAGTCGAAGAAGGCGATCGCGGGCTTCAAGATCCGCGAGAACGTGCCGATCGGCTGCATGGTCACGCTGCGCGGCGTGCGCATGTACGAATTTCTCGACCGCTTCGTCACCGTCGCGCTGCCGCGCGTGCGCGACTTCCGCGGCATCTCGGGGCGCGCCTTCGACGGCCGTGGGAACTACAACATCGGCGTCAAGGAACAGATCATCTTCCCCGAGATCGAGTACGACAAGGTCGATGCGCTGCGGGGGCTGAACATCAGCATCACGACGAGCGCGAAGAACGACGACGAGTGCAAGGCCCTGCTGACGGCCTTCCGCTTCCCGTTCAAGAACTGAGGAAGAGCCGTGGCCAAACTCTCGATCAAGCAACGTGAAGTCAAGCGCGAGCAGCTCGTCGCCCGCTTCGCAAAGAAGTACGCCGAGCTGAAGGCGGTCATCGATGACGCGAAGCGCTCCGATGACGAGCGCTATGCGGCGCGCCTGGAGCTGCAGAAGCTGCCGCGCAACGCGAACCCGACCCGCCTGCGCAACCGCTGCGAGCTGACGGGCCGCCCTCGTGGCACCTTCCGCAAGTTCGGTCTCGGCCGCAACAAGATCCGTGAGTTGGCCTTTCGCGGCGACATCCCCGGTGTCGTCAAGGCGAGCTGGTAAGCGGCGCGTCGAGGAGAGATACGCATGAGCATGAGTGATCCGATCGCCGATATGCTGACCCGCATCCGCAACGCCCAGATGGTCGAGAAGACCAGCGTCGCGATGCCGTCGTCGAAGCTGAAGGTGGCGATCGCCCAGGTCCTCAAGGACGAGGGCTACATCGATGACTTCGCGGTCAAGGGCGATGCGAAGCCGCAGCTCGAGATCGCGCTGAAGTACTACGCCGGCCGTCCGGTGATCGAGCGCATCGAGCGCGTGAGCCGCCCCGGCCTGCGCATCTACAAGGGCCGCCACGACATCCCGAACGTGATGAACGGGCTCGGCGTGGCGATCGTCACCACCCCCCGGGGCGTGATGACCGACCGCAAGGCGCGCGCGACCGGCGTTGGCGGCGAAGTGCTCTGCTACGTCGCCTGAGGCCAGAGGAGAGATCGAGATGTCCCGCGTAGGAAAGATGCCGATCACGGTGCCGAAGGGCGTCGACGTGGCGGTCCAGGGCGAGCAGATCAGCGTCAAGGGTTCGCTCGGCACGCTCGTGCGTCCGATCCACCGACTGGTGTCGGTGAAGAACGACGCCGGCACGCTGCAGGTGACGCCGGCCGACGACTCGGCCGAGGCGAATGCGATGAGCGGCACCACGCGTGCGCTGCTCGCCAACATGGTCAACGGTGTCAGCAAGGGCTTCGAGCGCAAGCTGAACCTGGTCGGCGTGGGCTTCCGTGCCCAGGCCCAGGGCCAGAAGCTCAACCTCCAGGTTGGCTTCTCGCACCCGGTGGCCAAGGACATGCCCGAGGGCGTGAAGGTCGAGACGCCGACACCGACGGAAATCCTGATCAAGGGCGCCGACCGCCAGGTGGTCGGCCAGATCGCCGCCGAGGTGCGCGCGATCCGCCCGCCCGAGCCCTACAAGGGCAAGGGCATCCGCTATGCGGACGAGAAGGTTTCCCTCAAGGAAACCAAGAAGAAGTAAGGAGCGCGAGCATGACGAACAAGAGAGATCAGCGCCTGCGCCGCTCCAAGCAGACGCGGGTGCGCATTGCCACGCAGCGTGTCGCACGGCTGACCGTGCACCGCTCGAACCTGCACATCTACGCGGCCGTCATCTCCGACGACGGCGCGCGGGTGCTGGCCAGCGCATCCACGGCGGAGGCCGATGTCCGCAAGGAACTGGACGCCGGCAAGGGCGGCAATGCGGCCGCGGCGACGATCGTCGGCAAGCGCATCGCCGAGAAGGCGAAGGCCGCCGGCGTCGAGAAGGTGGCGTTCGACCGTGCAGGCTTTGCCTATCACGGCCGCGTCAAGGCGCTGGCAGAAGCCGCCCGCGAGGCCGGCCTGCAGTTCTGACCCCGCGACGCTCGAGCGATACGCTGAAGGATTTCGGACATGGCTAAGTTTCAACCCCGCGCGCAGACCGAAGGCAACGACGACGGCCTGAAGGAAAAGATGATCGCGGTCAACCGCGTCACCAAGGTCGTCAAGGGCGGCCGCACGCTGAGCTTTGCGGCGCTGACCGTCGTCGGTGACGGCGACGGCCGGGTCGGCATGGGCAAGGGCAAGGCGAAGGAAGTGCCGGTCGCCGTGCAGAAGGCGATGGAAGCGGCGCGTCGCAACATGATCAAGGTCTCGCTCAAGAGCGGTACCGTCCATCACGTGGTGATCGGCGAGCACGGCGCCTCGCGCGTCCTGGTGGCCCCGGCGGTACCCGGCACCGGCATCATCGCCGGCGGACCGACGCGCGCGGTCTTCGAGGTGCTCGGCGTGACCGACATCGTCGCCAAGAGCCACGGCTCGACCAACCCGTACAACATGGTGCGCGCGACGCTCGACGCGCTGAAGTCGTCGACCACGCCCGCCGAGGTCGCCGCCAAGCGCGGCAAGACGGTCGAGGAACTGTTCGGCTGAGCAGCCGGCCGGAGGAACCCGAGATGAGCGACAAGAAGACGGTCAAGGTGAAGCTGGTGCGCAGCGTCGCCGGCACGCGCGAATCGCATCGCGCGACGGTGCGCGGCCTGGGGCTGCGCAAGCTCAACAGCGAGTCCGAACTGGAAGACACGCCCGCGGTGCGCGGGATGATCAACAAGGTCTCGTACCTGGTGAAGGTGCTCTGAGATGGAACTGAACTCGATCAAGCCGGCCGGCGGCGCCAAGCGCCCCCGGCGTCGGGTCGGCCGCGGCATCGGCTCCGGTCTGGGCAAGACGGCGGGCCGCGGCCACAAGGGGCAGAAGTCGCGCGCCGGCGGCTATCACAAGGTGGGCTTCGAAGGCGGCCAGATGCCGCTGCAGCGCCGCCTGCCGAAGCGCGGCTTCAAGTCGGCCTCGCTGAAGTACAACGCCGAAGTCACGCTGACCGAACTGCAGCGCCTCGACGCGAGCGAGGTCGACCTCGTCACGCTGAAGAAGGCGGGCCTGGTGGGCGAGCTCGCCCGCGTGGTCAAGGTCATCAAGAACGGCGAACTGTCGAAGGCCGTGACGCTCAAGGGCATCGGCGCGACCGCCGGCGCCAAGGCCGCGATCGAGGCCGCCGGCGGCTCGGTGGCCTGACGGCCGCGGGTCGACGACTAGCCAACAACGGAACCGCAAGCGCGTGGCAACCTCCGCGAACCAACTGGCCAGGAGCGGCAAGTTCGGCGACCTGCGTCGTCGGCTCGTCTTCCTGCTGCTTGCGCTCGTCGTCTACCGCCTCGGCGCGCACATTCCGGTGCCGGGCATCGACCCGCAGCAGTTGCAGCAGCTGTTCCAGGGCCAGCAGGGCGGCATCCTGAGCCTGTTCAACATGTTCTCGGGCGGTGCGCTGTCGCGCTTCACCGTCTTCGCGCTGGGGATCATGCCGTACATCTCGGCGTCGATCATCATGCAGCTGATGACCTATGTGGTCCCGACGCTCGAGGCGCTGAAGAAGGAAGGCGAGGCGGGCCGGCGCAAGATCACGCAGTACACCCGCTACGGCACGCTGGGGCTCGCGCTCTTCCAGTCGATGGGCATCGCGCTGGCGCTCGAAGGCTCGGCGGGCCTGGTGATCGAGCCGGGCGTGATGTTCCGCGTCACCGCGATCGTGAGCCTGACCGCAGGGACGATGTTCCTGATGTGGCTCGGCGAGCAGATCACCGAGCGCGGCTTGGGCAACGGCATCTCGATCCTGATCTTCGCTGGCATCGCGGCCGGTCTGCCGAGCGCGATCGGTGGCCTGTTCGAGCTGGTGCGCACCGGGGCGATGAGCATCCTCGTCTCGATGTTCATCCTGGCGCTGGTCGTCGTTGTCACCTACTTCGTCGTGTTCGTCGAGCGCGGTCAGCGCAAGATCCTCGTCAACTACGCCAAGCGCCAGGTCGGCAACAAGGTCTATGGCGGGCAGGCCTCGCACCTGCCGCTGAAGCTGAACATGTCGGGCGTGATCCCGCCGATCTTCGCTTCGTCGATCATCCTGCTGCCGGCGACGGTGGTCGGCTGGTTCGCGACCGGCGACAGCCTGCGCTGGCTGAAGGACCTGGCCGCGCTGCTCTCGCCGGGTCAGCCGATCTACGTGCTGCTGTACGCGGCGGCGATCGTGTTCTTCTGCTTCTTCTACACCGCGCTCGTCTTCAACAGCCGCGAGACGGCCGACAACCTGAAGAAGAGCGGCGCCTTCATCCCGGGCATCCGCCCGGGCGAGCAGACGGCGCGCCACATCGACCGCATCCTGTCGCGCCTGACGCTGGCCGGGGCGATCTACATCACGCTCGTGTGCCTGCTGCCCGAGTTCCTGGTGCTCAAGTACAACGTGCCGTTCTACTTCGGCGGTACGTCGCTGCTGATCATCGTCGTCGTGACGATGGACTTCTGGGCCCAGGTGCAGTCGTACGTGATGAGCCAGCAGTACGAATCGCTGCTGAAGAAGGCCAACTTCAAGCCCAGCTAGAAGGCAAGCACCGAGACATGGCCAAGGACGACGTCATCCAGATGCAAGGGGAGATTCTCGAGAACCTCCCCAACGCGACCTTCCGCGTGAAGCTCGAGAACGGGCACGTGGTGCTCGGGCACATCTCCGGGAAGATGCGCATGCACTACATCCGCATACTGCCGGGCGACAAGGTGACGGTGGAGCTCACGCCGTACGACCTGAGTCGCGCGCGCATCGTCTTCCGCGCCAAGTGATGGCCCGCGCGGACGCCGAACAGATAGCCAGGAGAGAAAGATGAAAGTCGCTGCATCCGTCAAGAAGATGTGCCGCAACTGCAAGATCATCCGCCGCAACGGCGTGGTGCGCGTGATCTGCACCGACCCGCGCCACAAGCAGCGTCAGGGTTGAGCGGTCGGCCCGTCTGACCGCCCCGACGACAAGGACAGAGGAACACCATGGCACGCATTGCCGGTATCAACATCCCGCCGCACAAGCACACCGAGATCGGCCTGACCGCCATCTACGGCGTCGGCCGCACGACCGCGCAGAAGATCTGCGACGCCGCGGGTATCGCCCACTCGAAGAAGATCAAGGACCTGACCGACTCCGACCTGGAGCGCATCCGCGAGGAGATCGGCCGCATCACGATCGAAGGCGACCTGCGGCGCGAGATGTCGATCAACATCAAGCGCCTGATGGACCTGGGCTGCTACCGCGGCATGCGCCACCGTCGTGGCCTGCCGGTGCGCGGCCAGCGCACTCGCACCAACGCGCGCACCCGCAAGGGCCCGCGCAAGTCCGGCGCGGTCAAGAAGTAAGGCGACGCGCCGGCCCCCGGCGGGCCGAGAGGCAAGGATCGAAGGAAACCCGAGATGGCAAAAGGACCGAACAACTCCGCCGCCCAGCGTGTGCGCAAGAAGGCCCGCAAGAATGTGGCCGACGGCATCGCGCACGTGCACGCGTCGTTCAACAACACGATCATCACGATCACCGACCGTCAGGGTGGCGCGCTGTCGTGGGCGTCCAGCGGCGGCCAGGGCTTCAAGGGATCGCGCAAGTCCACACCGTTCGCGGCACAGGTGGCCGCCGAGACGGCCGGCCGCGCCGCGCAGGAGCAGGGCATCAAGAACCTCGACGTGCGCATCAAGGGGCCGGGCCCCGGGCGCGAGTCGTCGGTACGTGCACTGGCCTCGCTGGGCATCCGCATCAACTCCATCTCCGACGTGACGCCGGTGCCCCACAACGGCTGCCGCCCGCAGAAGCGCCGTCGCATCTGAACCGAATCGGGGGCCGCCTTGACGGCCCCCGCGGCCGGCGCACGCCCGAGACAAGGCGTCGGCCGCATGACCGGGGGCCCACGCGCCCCCGCCGCCGTCCGAGCGCCCCATAACAACATGCGCCGGACTTGCACGGGCCGCTTCCCGGCGGCCCGTGTCAGCTAGACGAGGACATCGAGTGGCACGTTACCTGGGACCCAAGGCCAAACTGGCCCGCCGCGAAGGCACCGACCTTTTCCTGAAGAGCGCTCGCCGCGCAATCAGCGACAAGGCGAAGTTCGACACCAAGCCCGGCCAGCATGGCCGGACCTCCGGCTCGCGCACTTCCGACTTCGGTCTGCAACTGCGTGAGAAGCAGAAGGTCAAGCGCATGTACGGCGTGCTCGAGCGCCAGTTCCGCCGCTACTTTGCCGAGGCCGAGCGCCGCAAGGGCAATACCGGCGCGAACCTGCTCGTGCTGCTCGAGTCGCGACTCGACAACGTCGTCTACCGCATGGGCTTCGGCTCCACCCGCGCCGAGGCGCGTCAGCTCGTCTCCCACAAGGGCATCACGGTCAATGGCGGCGTGGTCAACATCGCCTCGTACCTGGTGAAGACGGGCGACACCGTCGCGGTGCGCGAAGGCGCGAAGAAGCAGCTGCGCGTGACCGACGCGATGAAGCTCGCAGAATCGCATGGGCTGCCGGACTGGGTGCAGGTCGACGGGGCGAAGCTCGAAGGCGTGTTCAAGAAGACGCCTGACCGCGACCAGTTCGGTGCCGACATCAAGGAAGCACTGATCGTCGAGTTGTACTCGCGCTGATCGTCTTTGCAGCGGTACGCGCCGGCCCACCCGCCGGCGCGTTGCCGCTTCTCCGCCGTGCCGCATGCCGGGCGCGAATCGGCGGTTCCCCGCCCGGTGGTCCATCAGCCTTATCGGTGTAACGAGCCGAGGGTATTGACAGGAACATCACTCAATGCAAACCAATCTGCTCAAACCCAAGCACATCCAGGTGGAGCCGCTCGGCGGCGATCGCGCCAAGGTGACGCTGGAGCCGTTCGAACGCGGCTACGGTCACACGCTGGGCAACGCGCTGCGGCGCGTGCTGCTCTCGTCGATGGTGGGTTTCGCGCCGACGGAAGTGACGATCGCCGGCGTGCTGCACGAATACTCGGCGATCGACGGCGTGCAGGAAGACGTCGTCCACATCATGCTCAACCTGAAGGGCGTGGTGTTCCGTCTGCACAACCGTGACGAGGTCACGCTGGTGCTGCGTCGCGAGGGCGAAGGCCCGGTGCTGGCGCGTGACATTCAGACCCCGCACGACGTCGAGATCATCAACCCCGAGCATGTGATCGCCCACCTGTCGCAGGGCGGCAAGCTCGACATGCAGATCAAGGTCGAGAAGGGCCGCGGCTACGTGCCGGGCACGCTGCGCCGCTACGGCGACGAGCCGACCAAGTCGATCGGCCGCATCGTGCTGGACGCCTCGTTCTCGCCGGTGAGCCGCGTCAGCTACACGGTCGAGAGCGCCCGCGTCGAACAGCGCACCGACCTCGACAAGCTGGTGATGGAGATCGTCACCAACGGCGCGATCACGCCGGAAGACGCGATCCGCGCCTCGGCCAAGATCCTCGTCGAGCAGTTGGTCGCCTTCGCGCAACTGCCAGGCGACGCGCCGCTGGACATCTCGCGGCCCGACACCGGTCAGCGCCCGAACACCTCGTTCGACCCGATCCTGCTGCGCCCGGTCGACGAGCTCGAGCTGACGGTGCGCTCGGCCAACTGCCTGAAGGCCGAGAACATCTACTACATCGGCGACCTGATCCAGCGCACCGAGACCGAGCTGCTGAAGACCCCGAACCTGGGCCGCAAGTCGCTCAACGAGATCAAGGAAGTGCTGGCCTCGCGCGGGCTCACCCTCGGCGCGCGGCTCGAGAACTGGCCGCCCCAGGGCCTCGACAAGCGCTGACAAGAGAGAGGGCCGCCCATGGCGGCCGGTGCACCTCCCGGTACCTGATACGGCCGGGAGTACAACGAAGGAAAGGAAAGCACCATGCGTCACCGTCTAGGGCTTCGCAAGCTCAACCGCACCAGCGAGCATCGCCTCGCAATGCTGCGCAACATGGCCAACTCGCTGCTCGAGCACGAGGCCATCAAGACCACGCTGCCGAAGGCGAAGGAACTGCGCCGCGTCGTCGAGCCGCTGATCACGCTCGGCAAGGAGCCGACGCTCGCCAACAAGCGCCTGGCCTTCGACCGCCTGCGCAACCGCGACAACGTCGTCAAGCTCTTCGGCGAACTCGGCCCGCGCTACAAGACGCGGCCGGGTGGCTATACGCGGATCTTGAAGATGGGCTTCCGCGTCGGTGACAACGCGCCGATGGCCTATGTCGAGCTCGTCGACCGGCCGGAACCGCAGGCGGCCGGCGAAGACGGCGAGGCCCCGGCAAACACCGCCGAGTGATCCCGCCTGCCCCGAGTCGCTGAGATGGCCGGGGCAGTGTCTACTGCGTAGAAGGGAAGGGCGCGCGCAGCGCCCGTTCCCATTGCGTCCGGAACCGACGGGCCTGGCACCGCCCGGCCTGTGGGCGCTCAGCTCAGAAGAGCGTCGCCCTCGCCGCTGCCGACGACGTCGGCGCCGCGGCATCCCCCACCCAGAGCGCGGTCGGCGAACCCGGCCAGCCCGCGGCCTGCGCCCAGCGTCGCCCGGCCTCGACCGAGGTGTTCCTGTGCAAGCAGGGCGCCGGCGCCTCAGGCAGACCGGCCTCGATGGCCAGGGTCTCGACGTACTGCGCGTGCATGCCGGCCGCGTCGCAGGCCACCCCGCCGTCAGCCGTCGCGACGACGGCTGGCTGGGCCGCCGCGGCGGCGCTTTGCGTCTCGGGAACCGCCTGCGGCAGGGTCTGCAGGACGGTCGCGCGTGGCGGCGCGTCCGCGCCGTGACCAGCAGTGGCGGACGCCGCCGACAGCGAGCTCAGCGCCGCCGCCAGGTATGCGGCGAGCACCGCGGTGGCGTAGAAGCACAGCGCCCCGTCGGGCGTGCGGAAGTCGAGCTTGCGGAAAGCCATGATGCAGCGGAAGGAAGGCGGGCCGGGACCGGAGGCGCAGGCCCCGGGCTGAGGCTGCGCCGACATTCGGCGGGATGCCGGACCTTAGTTCGCCCGAGGCGATGCCGATCGGCAGAACAGGGGTGGTTTCACCCGCCGGATGTCGATGCGGGTTTCAGATTCGCCTAAGTGCTGCCCCTCACCATGAACTCAACCGCCACGACCGGCATGGCTGAGCCGATGCCCTGTCGCAGGCGGCGGCTCGCCCTGAGGCGACGCCCCGGTTCCCTCGAGTTCAAAGGAGTACGGCATGCAACTGAAAGACAAGGTCGCCTACGTCACCGGCGCCGCCAGCGGCATCGGCAAGGAGATCGCCGCCCTCTTCGCCCGTGAAGGCGCGAAGATCGTCATCGCCGACCTCAACAAGCAGGCCGCCGACGCGGCCGCGGCCGAGTTGAAGGCAGGCGGCGCGCAGGCCATCGGCGTGGGGGTCGATGTCACCGTCGAGGCGCAGGTCGATGCCTCGGTCGAGGAAGCCGCCAAGGCTTTCGGCGGCATCGACATCCTGGTCAGCAACGCGGGCATCCAGATCGTCCATCCGGTCGAGGCGTTCAGCTTTGCCGAGTGGAAGAAGATGCTCGCGATCCATCTCGACGGCGCCTTCCTCACCACCCGCGCCTGCCTGCGCCACATGTATGCGCAAGGCCGCGGCGGCAGCGTGATCTACATGGGCTCGGTGCACTCGAAGGAGGCTTCGCTGCTCAAGGCGCCCTACGTCACCGCCAAGCATGGGCTGATCGGCCTGGCGAAGACGGTGGCCAAGGAGGGCGCGGCCCATGGCGTGCGCGCCAACGTGATCTGCCCGGGCTTCGTGCGCACGCCGCTGGTCGAGAAGCAGATCCCCGAGCAGGCGAAGACGCTGGGCATCTCCGAGCAGGAAGTGGTGAAGAACGTGATGCTCAAGGAGACCGTCGACGGCGAGTTCACGACCACCGCGGATGTCGCGCAGGTCGCCCTGCTGTTTGCGGCCTTCCCGTCGAATGCGCTGACCGGGCAGTCGCTGGTGGTCAGCCACGGCTGGTTCATGCAGTAGCCGCAAGCAAGGGCCGGGCAGAAGGCGCGGACCGAAAGGCGCGGACCAGAAAGAAGAACAGGGCTCCGAAGGAGCCCTGTTTCGCGTCACGCCTGCCGCCGTGTCACGGCGCGCAGAGCCTCAGCGCGTGGCAGTGATGGTCACCGGTCTGTCCCGGAAAGGAGCCGTTCTGACCCGATCCGCCGCGGCGTCCGCATGGACGCGAAAGTAGGGTAGAGCATCAACGGATCACCTCCTTTCGTTGCGCAGCGACGTTACTGCGGGAGCGATGTTGCCTCAATGCGAGGCCCCAGGCAACCGAGCGGCGCCGGCGCGCGCCGGGCGCTGCCATCGCGGCCGGCGTGTCGACTTTGGCGCGCCGCCGCCGTGCATCGGTCGACCCCGGGGCGCCGGGGCCATTCGCGCCATGGGTACACTCAAGCGATGCGCCGAT
Organism: Ideonella sp.; assembly: GCA_035911095.1. GTDB lineage: Bacteria > Pseudomonadota > Gammaproteobacteria > Burkholderiales > Burkholderiaceae_C > JAMHWF01. The sequence goes on from JAMHWF010000037.1 coordinate 18,045, forward strand.
GGCTCGTGCTCCTCATGCTGGCCTTCCTGCCGATCCAGTTCAGCTGGTCGGCGGTGGCGGCGTACTGCGAGTACGAGGGCCAGAGCGCCGCCGGGCACCTGGGGCATCACGACCCTGCGCAGCACGAGCATGGCAAGGTCGACAAGACCGGCAAGGCCTCGGGCTCGAGCGAGCAGGACCAGCCGGCTGCCGGCCTCGATTGCAACCATTGCCACGGCCAGTGTTCCGGCATGCCGGGTTCGTTCGACGCGGTCGCACCCGAAGCACTGAACGGCCCGCCCGCCGTCGCGGGCAGCACGGCCGCCTTGTGGCTCGCCCCAGAGCCCCCCGATCGCCCTCAGTGGCCGCGCCTCGCCTGATCGGCGAGGCCTCGGGTCCGGACTTTCTCTTTCCGCTGCGTTCCTGAACGCGCCCGTCCCAACGGGCGTCGGGCAGGCATGCGCACCCGTCGCATGGCGCGCCCCGGCTGCCGTTCGCCGATCTCCCGTGGGGTCCCACCACCCTGGAGCATCGGATGTCCCGACGAAAACCGACTTCCGGCCGGCTGTGGCGCGCGCTTGGCGCGGCGCCCCTGGCCTACATCACCCTCACAGCCCAGGCGCAGGTCCAGGCGTCGGCCGCCACGGCACCACCGGGGCTGAACCTGCGGGCCGCCTACGAGGCGGCCTGGGCGCGCCAGCCCGAGGCACGCGCGCTCGCCGAGCGCCGGGACGCGGCCGGCGCCCAGCGCCGTGCCGCGGACGCCTGGACCCCTGGTCCCCCGGCGCTCGAGCTGTCGCACAAGACCGACCGCTTCAACCGCCGTGAGGGCGCGCGCGAGGACGAGATCGGTCTTGCCGTGCCGCTGTGGCTGCCCGGCGAGCGCGGCCGCAGCGCCGAGCTGGCCGATGCCGAGGCTGCCGCGGTCGAGAGCCGCGCCCGCGCCGTGCAGCTCGCCGTGGCGGCCGAGGTGCGTGAGGCCTGGTGGGCCTGGCAGCGCAGCCGGATCGAGGCCGAGGTCGCCGGCGACCAGCTCGGCAGCGCCCGCCGCCTGGCCGAGGACGTCTCCCGCCGCCTGCGTGCCGGCGAGCTGGCGCGTGCCGACCAGCACCAGGCCGACGGCGCCGTTGCCGCCGCGGAATCCGCGGTGGCGCAGGCCGCCGCCGGGGCGATGGGGGCGGCGCAGCAACTGCAGTCGCTGACCGGTCTGCCGGTCGCCCAGGCGACCCCGCCGCTGCCGGACGGCGCGGCTCAAGCCGAAGCCGAGGCCGAGGCCGAGGCCAGCGAGCCCGCGCCCGAAACCCATCCCGCCCTCGGCGGCCTGCAGGACCTGGTCACCGTGGCCGATCGCCGCTCGGCCCTCGCCACGCGGCAATCCCGAGCCAACCCCGAGCTGCTGCTGGCCGTGACCCGCGACCGCGGCGTCGCCGGTGACCCTTACGGGCGGACGGTGACGGTGGCGATCAGCATCCCCTTCGGCGGCGGCGCGCTTCACGACAGCCGGCTCGCCGCCGCCCGCGCCGATGCCGCCGAGGCCCAGGCGCAGCTCGAGCTGCAGCGAGAGCGCCTCGCGGCCGAGCGCGACGCGAGCCGGGTGCGCGTCGACGCCGCCCGCCTGCAACTGCAGGCGGCAGATCGGCGCGCGCAGCTGGCGCGCGAGTCACGCGACTTCTTCGACAAGTCCTTCCGCCTCGGCGAGACCGACCTGCCGACCCGCCTGCGCATCGAGGCCGAGGCCGTCGAGGCCGAGCGCCAGGCGGCCGGCAGCCGGCTCGAGCTGGCCGCCGCGATCTCCGCGCGACGCCAGGCGCTCGGCCTGCTGCCGCAGTGACGCCGCGCCAGGCCCCCACGCACGAACGAACACCTCACCGGACCCTTCGCATGAGCTTCTCCACCTTGCTGGCCGCAATCGGCCTCGCGGCGACCTTGCTCGCCGCCCCCGCCGGCCTGCGCGCCGATGACGGGCACGACCACGGCGACAGCCCCGCTGCCGCCACCGGCCCCGCGCTGCCGCGCTTCGCCGCCACCACCGAGCTGTTCGAGCTGGTGGGCGTGCTGGACGGCCGGCGCATCACCCTCTACCTCGACCGTGCGGCCGACAACAGCCCGGTCGAGAACGCCGAGATCGAGCTCGAGGTCGGCCGCGAGAAGCTGAAGGCCGTGCGCCACGGTGCCGACGCCTTCGAAGTCGAGCTCGCCGCAGCCCCCGGGGCGGGCGTGCTGCCGATCACCGCGCTGGTCACGGCCGGCGGCGAGGTCGACCTGCTCGCCGCGGCACTCGACATTCACGAAGTCGCGCATGCCGAAGGCGAGGCTGGCCCCGGCACGGCCTGGGCGTCCTACGCCGGCTGGGCCGCCGGTGGGATCGTCGCGCTGCTGGCCCTGGTGGCGCTGTTTCGCCGACGCCCGGCCCCGCAGCCGCAACGCGCCGGGGGTGCCGCATGAGCCGGTCCCTGAGACTCGCCATCGCCGCCGCGGCGCTGGTGTTCGTCGCCGCCCCGTTGCAGGCAGGCGAAGGACACGACCACGGTGACGCCGCCGCGGCTTCGGTGACCGGCGGGCCGCAACGCCTGCCCGACGGCAGCGTCTTCCTGCCCAAGCCAGCCCAGCGCCAGCTCGGCGTGCGCACCCGCACGGCCGAGCGGGCCGCGCTGCCGCGCGCGCTCGAGCTGAACGGCCGCGTCGTGATGGACCCGAACGCCGGCGGCATGGTGCAGGCGCTGCATCCGGGGCGCATCGAGGCCGGCCCGCGCGGGCTGCCGAGCCCGGGCCAGCGCATCCGCAAGGGCGAGGTGCTCGCCTACCTGGTGCCCTCGGTGGCGCCGATCGAGCGCGCCGGCCAGGCCGCCCAGCTCGTCGAGCTGCGTGCCGCGAAGGCGCTCGCCGACAAGCGCCTGGCGCGCCTGCGTGAACTGGCGGACACCGTGCCGCGCAAGGAGATCGAGGCCACCGAGAACGAATCCGAGAGCCTGGGCCAGCGCATCGGGGCGGTCGACCGCGGGCTCGCCACGCGCGAGGCGCTGGTGTCGCCGGTGGCCGGCGTGATCGCCTCGGCCGGCGTCGTCGCCGGCCAGGTGGTCGATGCGCGCGAGCTGGTGTTCGAGATCGTGGACCCGGCGCGCCTGCGCATCGAGGCCCTGGCCTTCGACGCCGGTCTGGCCGCCGATATCGGTGGCGCCACCCTCGCCGTCGGTGACCAGCGCGTGTCGCTGGCGTTTGTCGGCTCGGCGCGCAGCCTGCGCGAGCAGGCCTTGCCGCTGGTGTTCCGCGCCGAGGGCGCGGCGCTGGAGCGCCTGGCCGTCGGGCAGCCGGTGCGCGTCTACGTGCAGACGCGGACGACGCTGCGGGGCGTGCCGGTGCCGGCGTCGGCGCTGATGCGCAACCCGGCCAACCAGACGATCGTCTGGGTCAAGACGGCAGCCGAGCGCTTCGCGCCGCGCCCCGTGACCGCCGAGCCGCTGGACGGCCTGAGCGCGGCCGTCACCTCGGGCCTGGCCGACGGCGATCGCGTCGTGACCAGCGGTGCGAGCCTCATCAACCAAGTCCGCTAAAGGAGCCACGCGTGTTCAAGTGGCTACTCGACAACAGCCTCGGCAACCGGCTGCTGGTCATCATCGCCAGCGTCGTGTTGATGGGCTACGGCGCCTGGACGCTGTCGCGCACGCCGGTCGACGTGTTCCCCGACCTCAACAAGCCGACGGTCACGATCATGACCGAGGCCGGCGGCATGGCCGCCGAGGAGGTGGAGCAGCTGATCACCTTCCCGCTCGAGACGACGATGAACGGGCTGCCCGGCGTCGAGTCGGTGCGCTCGACCTCGTCCGCGGGCCTGTCCTTCCTCTACGTCACCTTCGACTGGGGCACCGACATCTTCCGCGCGCGGCAGCTCGTCTCGGAACGGCTGTCGGCGATGGAGGAGGGCCTCGCCGAGGGCGTGGTGCCGCGCATGGGGCCGATCAGCTCGGTCATGGGCGAGATCATGCAGATCGCGATCCCGGTCGAGAGCGACAAGATCGGCGCCATGGCCGTGCGCGAGTACGCGGACTGGGTGCTGCGCCCGCGGCTGCTCTCGGTGCCCGGCGTCGCGCAGGTGATCCCGATCGGCGGCGAGGTGCGCCAGTTCCAGGTCCAGCCCGACACGGTGCGCATGGCCGCGCTCGGCATCACGCACGACCAGCTCGAGGCCGCGCTCACCGGCTTCTCGGCCAACACCTCGGGCGGCTTCCTCGAGCTCAACGGGCGCGAGTACCTGATCCGGCACCTGGGCCGCACCTCGCGGCTGGACGACCTGCGCAACGTCGCGCTCACCGCCCGCAACGGCCAGCCGATCCTGCTGCACCAGATCGCCGAGGTGAGCTTCGCGGCCGCGCCCAAGCGCGGCGACGCGGGCTTCGAGGGCAAGCCGGCCGTGATCCTCGGCATCCAGAAGCAGCCCACCGCCGACACCATCGCGCTGACGCGCTCGATCGAGGACGCGCTGGCCGGGCTGCAGGCCTCGCTGCCCGCCGGCATGGAGGCGCCGCGCGTCACCTTTCGCCAGGCGAGCTTCATCGAGGCCTCGATCGAGACGCTGCAAGGCAAGCTCGTCGCGGCCTCGGTGTTCGTCGCGCTGATCCTGTTCTTCTTCCTCGGCACGCTGCGGCCGACGGTGATCGCGCTGACGGCGATCCCGGTCTCGGTCTTCGTCACCGCGCTGGTCTTCCGCTACTTCGGCCTGTCGATCAACACGATGACGCTGGGCGGCCTGGCGATCGCGATCGGCGGCCTGGTCGACGACGCGGTGGTGGGGGTCGAGAACGTGCTGCGCCGGCTCAAGGAAGACCGGGCGCGCCACCCCGACCACCGCCTGCATCCGATCGAGGTGGTGGCCCGCGCGACGATGGAGGTGCGCTCGGCGATCCTCTACGCGACGGTGATCATCGTGCTGGTGTTCATCCCGCTCTTCGCCCTGCCGGGGCTGGAGGGGCGGCTGTTCGCGCCGCTCGGCGTGGCCTTCATCGTCTCGACGCTGGCCTCGCTCGTCGTCTCGGTGACGATCACGCCGGTGCTGAGCTTCTACCTGCTGCCGCGGATGAAGCACCTCGACCACGGCGACACGCGGATGCTGGCCTGGCTCAAGGCGCGCTACCGCGGCGCGCTGGCGGCGGTGCTCGACCGGCCCCGCGCCGCGATCGCGGCGGCCGGCCTCGCGGTGCTGGCGGCGGTGGCGGCGGTGCCGTTCTTCCCGACGACCTTCCTGCCGCCGTTCAACGAAGGCACGCTGCTGATCGGCCTGCGCCTGAACCCGGGCGTGACGCTGACCGAGACCTCGGCCATCGCGCGCCAGGCGGAAGTGCTGGTGAGCCAGGTGCCGGAGGTGACGCACGTGGGCCGGCGCAGCGGCCGCGCCGAGCTCGACGAGCATGCGGAGGGCGTCCACGTCAGCGAGCTCGACGTCGGCCTCAAGCCCACCGCGGAACTCACGCGCACGATGGACGCCGTGCGTGCCGACATCCGCGCGCGCCTGGCCAACCTGCCGGCAGCGATCGAGATCGGCCAGCCGATCTCGCACCGCATCGACCACATGCTGTCGGGCGTGCGCTCGCAGATCGCGATCAAGATCTTCGGCGAAGACCTCGACGCGCTGCGCGGCCAGGCCGATACGCTGCGCGCGCGGCTGGCCACGATCCCCGGCATCGCCGACCTGCAGATCGAGAAGCAGGTGCTCGCGCCACAGATCAAGGTGCGCATCGACTACGCGGCCGCCGCGCAGTACGGCGTGGCCGCGCCGCAGCTGCTCGCGACACTGCAGGGCCTGGTCGAAGGCGAGCGCGTGACGCAGATCGTCGAAGGCGGGCGGCGCTTCGCGCTGGTGCTGCGGCTGCCGGAATCGGCCCGCTCGCTGGACGGCCTGGCGAACCTGCTGATCGAGACGCCGGGCGGGCGCGTGCCGCTCTCGCGGCTGGCCACGATCGAGGACGGCGACGGGCCCAACCAGATCAGCCGCGACGACGGCAAGCGGCGCATCGTGCTCTCGGCCAACGCCTCCGGGCGCGCGCTGTCGGAGATCGTCGCCGACATCCGGCGCGTCGTCGCCGACACGCCCCTGCCGGAGGGCAGCTTCATCACGCTGGGCGGCCAGTTCCAGGCGCAGGAAGAGGCCTCACGACTGGTCGGACTGCTGTCGATCCTCTCGCTGGCCTTGATGTTCGTCGTGCTCTACAGCCGCTACAAGTCGACCCGGCTCTCGATGCTGATCATGGTCAACATCCCGCTCGCGCTGGTGGGGGCGGTGATCGGCCTGTGGCTGTCGGGCCAGCCGCTGTCGGTGGCGGCGCTGGTGGGCTTCATCACGCTCGCGGGCATCTCGGTGCGCAACGGCATCCTGAAGGTGAGCCACTACATCAACCTGATGCGCTTCGAGGGCGAGGACTTCGACCACAAGATGATCCTGCGCGGCTCGCTCGAACGGCTCAGCCCGGTGCTGATGACCGCGCTGGTGACGGCTTTCGCGCTCGCGCCGCTGCTGTTCGAGGCTGAGCAGCCTGGCACCGAGGTGCTGCACCCGGTGGCCGTGGTGATCTTCTCCGGCCTGATCAGCTCGACCCTGCTCGACACCTTCCTCACGCCCGCGATGTTCTGGCTCTTCGGTCGACGCGACGCCGAACGCCTGATGAGCGACAAGGACGCGGAAGCGCTGTGAGCCCCGCCCTTTGCATCCCCACGAACGGCCCCATGAAAGGACCCACGATGAGACTGCCACTGCTCCGCCTCGCCACCGCGCTGGGCGCCGCCCTTGCATTGACCGCCCCCGCCCATGCGGCGGGCGGTCACGACCACGCCCATGCGCACGAGCCGCTGCATGGCGGCGTCGTGGTCGAGGTGAAGGACATCGACTTCGAGCTCGTCGCCGACGCCGGCTCGCTGCGCCTGTACCTGCGCGACCACGGCAAGCCGGCCGACGTGAGCAAGGCCAGCGCCAAGCTCACCCTGCTGAGCGGCGGCGAGAAGCAGGAGGTCGAGCTGAAGCCCGCCGGCGACCGGCTGGAGGCCACCGGCAGCTTCAAGGTCGGCGCCGACACGAAGGCGGTGGCGGTGGTCACCGGGGTTGGCCAGCCGGCGACGGCGCGCTTCACGCTGAAGTGAAGTGAAAGGCCTCGCGCCCCGGGCGGCGCGAGGCCTTCAGTCCCGGTCCAGCAGGCCGTGGCGCTTGAGCAGCGTGCGCAGGGTGTTGCGCGTCACGCCGAGCGCGTGCGCGGTGCGGACCTGGTTGTCGCCGCTGTGCGCGAACGCGGTGCGCACCAGCGACTGTTCGATCTGCCGGAAGAGGGCCGGCGTGTCGGAGGCCAGCAGGTGGCCGAAGGTGTCGACGAGGGTGGAGGCCAGCGCCTCGGGTGTCTGGCGCTCGGCCGCCCGGTCTTGCGCGGCGGCGTCGACCTGCGGCTCGTCCTCGCCATCGGCGTCGCGCTCGTCTGCCTCCGCTGCGGACGGCGGCAGCAGCTCGTGCCCGTCGAGGCGCAGGTCGCCGGCGCGGATCGAAGGGCCGCGCATGCCGATCAGCGCCATCTGCATCACGTTCTCGAGCTCGCGGACGTTGCCCGGCCAGCCGTAGTCGAGCAGCGCCTCCTGCGCGTCGGGGGCGAGCATCGTCGCGTCGCGGCCCATGCGCGCGCCGTGCAGGCCGATGAAGTGGCGCGCGAGCGGCAGGATGTCGTCGGGCCGTTCGCGCAGCGGCGGCACCTCGATCGGCGCGACGCTGATGCGGTAGTACAGGTCGGAGCGGAAGCGCTGCGCCTTGACCGCGCGCTCGAGGTCGATGTGGGTCGCCGCGACGAGGCGGATGTCCAGCGTCACCGGGCGGCGCGAACCCAGCCGCACCACCTGCCGTTCCTGCAGCACGCGCAGCAGCTTGACCTGCAGGTGCAGCGGCAGCTCGCCGATCTCGTCGAGGAAGAGCGTGCCGCCGTTGGCCGCCTCGAACCAGCCGGCGCGCGCCAGCCCGGCACCGGTGTAGGCGCCGGACTCGTGGCCGAACAGCTCGGCGTCGATCAGCGTCTCGCTGAAGGCGCCGCAGTTCACCGCGACGAAGGGCCCGCGGCGCCCGCTCCGCTCGTGCAACAGGCGGGCGATCAGCTCCTTGCCGGTGCCCGATTCGCCACAGATCAGCGCCGAGGCGTCGCTGCGCGCGATGCGCTCGACGCGCGCGAGCAGCTCGAGCGAGCGCGCGTCGCGAAACAGCGGCGGCCGGCGCGGCGGGGTGGCCGGTTCGTCGGCCGTGTCCGCCTCTCCGCGGAGGAAGCGGTGGTCGAAACCTTGGGCGAAAGTGGGCATACAGCGGCTTTCAGTGGGCGCCCACGCGGCGTCCAGACAGCCAAATGTCGAGGACGAGTCCGCGCTTTCGAACCAATGATTCCGAGTTTTCTTATCTGCTGGGGCTCCCTCTGACGCCTGCGGGCGGCGGGCCTGCTTCAGGGCACCGCGCGCGCCGCGGCGTCGCGCAGGTCCTCGTCCAGCGCCTCGGCGGCCGGGGTCGCGGCCAGCGCGGCCGGCGGCGGCTCGGCACGCGCGGCCAGGCCGTCGCCGCCATCGCTGGACGGCAGGCTGCCATCGGCGGTCTGTCGCTGCCAGAGCCGCCAGTAGGCGCCGCGGCGCGCGAGCAACTGGGCGTGCGTGCCGTCCTCGACGATGCGGCCGGCGTCGAAGACCAGGATGCGGTCGAGGTGCGCGACCGTCGACAGCCGGTGCGCGACGACGATCACCGTCTTGCCGTGCATCACGCCGTCGAGCGTCTGCTGGATCGCGCGCTCGGTGATCGAGTCGAGCGCTGAGGTCGCCTCGTCGAGGATCAGGATCGGCGCGTTCTTCAGGATCGCGCGCGCGATCGCGATGCGCTGGCGCTGCCCGCCCGAGAGCTTGACGCCGCGTTCGCCGACCATCGAGTCGTAGCCCTGCGGGATGCGCCCGATGAACTCGTGCGCATGCGCCATGCGGGCCGCTTCCTCCACCTCGGCGTCGGTCGCCTCGACGCGGCCGTAGCGGATGTTCTCGCGCAGGTTGCGGTGGAAGAGGGTCGGGTCCTGGGGGATCAGGCTGATCTGCTCGTGCAGCGAGTCCTGCGTCAGCGCGCGGATGTCGTGGCCGTCGATGCGGATGCGCCCGCCCTGCGGGTCGTGCAGCCGCAGCACCAGCGCGACGAAGCTCGACTTGCCCGAGCCCGAGGCGCCGACCAGGCCCACCCGCTGCCCGCCGGGGATCGCGACCGTGAGGTCGCGGAACACCGGCGCGCCGTCGACATAGGCGAAGTCCACGTGCTCGAAGGCGATCGCGCCGCTCGGCAGGCGGGCGGGCCGCGCATCGGGCGCGTCGACCAGCTCGTGCGCGCGCACGATCGTGTGCACCCCGTTCGAGACGTTGCCAAGGTACTCGAAGAACTCGAGGAAGCGGCGGCTCAGGTTGCGTGCCTCGTTGATGATGAGCAGCGAGAGGCTGACCGCCATCACGAACTCGCCGACGCCGATGGCGCCGCGCTCGAGCAGGCGCAGCGAGAACAGCAGCAGGCCGATCTTCAGCGCGGCGGCCGCCGAGAACTGGAACCAGCGCATCTTCTCGGCGTAGCCGTTGGACAGGCGCACCGCCTTCAGCTCCTTGTCGAGGTCTTCCTCCAGGTGCTGCCGCTCGAAGCCGAGCCGTGCGAAGAGGCGCGCGCTGACCAGGTTGGTGACCGAGTCGACGACGGTGCCGGTGGTCTCGCTGCGCGCCGCCGCCGCGCGCAGCGCATGCGGCTGGCAGCGGCGCGCCATCAGGTACGAGGCGCCGATGAAGAGCACGGTCCAGCCGAGCGCGAACCAGCCGAGCGTCGCATGGGCCTGGAACAGCAGCGCAGTAGACGCGAGGAGGACGATGCCGATCGGCCAGAACTCGGTGATCATCGACCAGAGCACCTGGGTCACGCCCATCGAGGTCTCGCTGATGCGGTGCGCGAGCGCGCCGGCGAAGTTGCTCGACAGGTAGCGGTGCGAGTGGTGCTGCAGGTAGTGGTAGACCGAGCGGGTCACGTTCTGGCGCTGGCGCGGCCCGAGGCGGATCTGGATCGCCCCTGCCGCGCGGCCGAACAGCACCTCGCCGATGCTGAAGGCGACGAACAGCAGCAGCGGGCCCTGGATCGCCGCGGCCCAGGACCCGAGCGCGCCCTGCGCGCCGGTCACGATCCTCACGATGCTCGCCACCGCATGCGGCACCAGGATGCCGCAGGTCGCCGTCAGCGTCTCCAGCAGCAGCATGGCGAGGTACCAGCCGCGGTAGCGGCGCACGAAGTACAGGATGAAGCGCAGCGGCGTGGCGGGCAGCGCCGGCGCGTCGGGCGCGCGCTGGAGGCTCGGCGAAGGGCAACAGGGCATCGACAGGGGCGGTGCGGGAAGGGGGGCGGGCCGCGGGTCGGGCGGGTCGGGAAGGACAGGCGCTTCAGGCCGCCAGCGCGTTGCGGCGCAGGCGAGGCAGCACGTGCTCGCCGACGACCCGCGCCTCCTCGAGGTTCGGATAGCCGGAGAACAGGAAGCTCGAGACGCCGACCGCCGCGTACTCCTCGATGCGCTCGGCGACCTGCGCGTAGGAGCCGACGATCGCGGTGCCGGCGCCGCCGCGCACCAGGCCGACGCCGGACCAGACGTTGGGGTGGACCTCGAGCTCGCGCACCTCGGCCACCGCCTTGCCGCGGTGCAGGCTGCGCATGCGCGCCTGCCCCACCGACTCCGAACGCGCAAGCTGGCGCTGCGCCATCTCGATCAGGCTCGGCGGCAGCGCGCGCAGCAGGCGGGCGGCCTCGGCCCAGGCCTCGGCCTCGGTCGGGCGCGCGATCACGTGGATGCGCAGCGCGAAGCGCAGCGGCTGCGGCCGCCCGCGTTCGCCGGCGGCCTCGCGCGCGCGCAGCCGCCGCACGCGCTGCTCGAGCATCGGCGGCGTCTCGCCCCAGAGCGCGAGCAGGTCGCCCTGCGCCAGCGCCAGCCGCTCGGCCGCGTCGGAGGCGCCGCCGATGCTGATCGGCGGCGCCGTCGCGCAGGCGGCCGGCAGGCCCTGGGTGTCGACCAGGTAGTGGCGCCCGGCGCGCTGGATCGGCTCGCCCTGCCAGGCTGCCCGCGCCAGCGCCAGGAACTCGTGCGAGCGCTCGTATCGCGCGTCGTGGTCGAGGAAGTCGCCATAGGCGCGCTGCTCGGCCGCCAGGCTGCCGTGCACGACGTGCAGCGCGAGCCGATCGTCGCTCAGCGTCTGCAGCGTGGCCGCCCGCTGCGCCAGGTGGGTCGGCAGCTCGAGCCCGGGACGGAAGGTGACGATCAGCCGCAGCCGTCGCGTGTCGCGGCAGAGCGCGGCGGCGAGCAGCCAGGGGTCGAGCGTGCCGGGGCCGGTGGGCAGCATCACGCCGTCGAAGCCGGCGTGTTCGGCGACCCGTGCCACCTGGGCGAGATAGCCGGGGCTCGGGCTGCGCGCGCCCTTGGTGCTCGACGGCGCGCTGCGCACGACGGTGTTCAGCAGGTGGCGGCCGTCACCGCCGGAAGGTACGAACCAGTGGCACTCGGCGCCTGCCGCCGCGCCGGTGGGGTCCGCGATGGGGGTAGGGGTCATGCCACCTCCCGACACGAGGCGGGCGCCTGCGCGCGCACCAGCGGCAGCAGCTCCTCGCCATAGCGCAGCGCGTCTTCCAGCGCGGCGTCGCCCGAGAGCAGGAAGCTCTCGATGCCGGCCGCGGTCAGCGCCTCGAGGCGGCGCGCCACCTCGGCACGGGCGTCCGGTGCCGCCTGCGGGTCGCGCCAGGGCGACACGTCGATGACGGGCAGGGCGGTGTGGGTCATGCGATCCCTCGGTGTTGTGCCACAAGAATGAGATGCACTCTCATTCGTGAAATATCATTCCTGCTGCCCGCCGGTCTGCGCAGACAGGATCTCGCCGCGCCACCCCGCTGCCGCCCGGAGGGCCTTCCATCCGTCGTCCGTTGTTCGAAGGTGGCGCCGTGCATGTCCAGTTCTACGACGAGTTGCTGAGGTACTTCACCCGCGCCGTGCGAGACCCGCACGAGGCGCAGGACCTCGTCCAGGACAGCTTCGGACGCGTACTGGCCAAGGTCGACCGCGGCGAGCGCATCGACGACCTGCGCGGCCTGCTCTACGAGATCGCGCGCAACCTGCTGATCGACCGCCACCGCATGCGGCAGGTGCGCGACCATGTGCAGGACGCGGCCCTCGTCGACCTGCCGGGCCCGGCGGCGGACGACCCGGCCGTCCGCTATGCCGGCCAGCAAAGATTGCACCTGCTGGTGCGCACGATCGAGGCCCTGCCGCCGCGCTGCCGCCAGGCCTTCGTGCTGCACAAGATCGACGGCCTGCCGCAGATGCAGATCGCCGAGCAGATGGGGGTGAGCCTGAACATGGTCGAGCGGCACATCATGTTGGCCGTCGCGGCCTGCCGCAAGGCGCTCGGCGAAGAGCGTGCGCGCCGAGGCGGCGCGCCGGTCGCGCTGCCCGAGCCGGTCGCGGGCCGCGGCGACTGACGGCCGGCCCCGGCGGGAGCGGCTTCGCGGGCCCGCGGCGGGCGCGACATCAGGTTCGCGGCGCCCGATCCGTCATCATCAAGAGCACTCGAGCCGAGACCCGTCCATGCACAGCCCAGGCACGCCATCGCCGCCACCTGCGGGCCCTCCGGCTCCGGGCGACCGGCGCGTCGACGAGCCGGTCGACGAGTCGCTGCTCGACGAGCTCTCGCCGGTCGACCTGGCCGCGCTGCAGTGGTCGGTGCGCGTCTCCGACGGGCTGGGACCAGAGGCCCGGCGCGGCTTCGAGGCCTGGCTCGCCGCCGACCCCGTGCACCGCAGTGCCTACCAGGAGGTGGCCGGCGTGTGGGCCGCGCTCGACGAGGTCTCGCCCGCGGGCCAGGCGCGCCTGCGCGCGACGGTGGCGATCGACACCGCGGCCGCGTCCTCGGCCCAGGATGTGGCTTCGTTGCCCGTGCCCGTGCCCGTGCCCGTGCCTGCGGCTGCGGCTGCGGCTGCGGCTGCGGCTGCGGCTGCGGCTGCGACAGCCGTTCCTTCGGTGCCCGCGCCGCCCGACCGGGCCCGCCGGCGCTGGCTGCCGCAGGCCGTCGCGGCCGCGCTGTCGCTGGCCGTCGTCGGCGGCGGCTGGCTCGGCTGGAGCCATTGGCAGGCGCAGCCGCAGTTCAGCCGCCACTACGCCACCGAGCGCGGGCAGCGGCTGGAGGCCGCGCTGCCCGACGGCAGCCACCTGCTGCTCGACACCGCCTCCGCGGCCGACGTCAGCCTCTACCGCGGCCGGCGCGAGGTGCGCCTGCCCGAAGGCCAGGTGCTGTTCCAGGTCCAGGGCGACAAGGCCCGGCCCTTCGACGTGCTGGCGGGTGCCGCCCGCATCACCGTGGTCGGCACGACCTTCTCGGTGCGCTACACGCCGTCGATGGGCAGCCGCTCGGTCGAGGTCGCGGTGATCGAGGGCCGGGTACGGGTTGCCTCGGCCACCGGTGGTGCGGCGGGCGGCCCCGCCATCGAGATCGGCGCCGGCCAGTCGGTTGCTGCCGACGCCCAGGGCCTGCTCGGCGCGGTGGCGCAGAGGCCGGTCGATGCCGTCGCCGCCTGGCGCGGCCAGCGGCTGAACTTCGACGGCGTGCCGCTGGCCGAGGTGCTGGCCGAGATCGGCCGCTACGGCGACACCGGCGTGCGCCTGGGCGACGCCGCCGTCGGCCGCCTGCCGGTGACGGCCAGCGTCGACCTGCGCCGGCCGGAGGCCTTCATCCGCGCCCTGCCGCAGGTGCTGCCGGTGCGGCTGATGGCGCGCGAAGACGGCCTGGAGATCGTCGCCAGCCGCCGCTGACGCTCATCCCGCGCCGCCGCGGGCGGCGGGGTGTCGCGCGCCCGCCGGCGAAATTTCTGCGCGGCCACATCAGGGTCGGCCGGGGTGATCCGTCGTCGGAAGTGAAGGCCGCATGCCGCGGCTGCCTCTCACTTTCCTGCAGAAGGGTTCCATGGGTCCGTCACGTCGTTCCTCGTCTGCTCGCCGCGATCCGGTCGGCGCGCGCTTTGCCGTGGCGCCGCTGGCGCTGGCCCTGTCTCTCTCGCTGGGCGTGCAGCAGTCCGCGTCGGCCCAGGCGGCTGCCGCCGCGAGGGCCATCAGCATCACGGCCCAGCCGCTGTCGCAGGCCCTGACCGAGCTGGCAAGGCAGACCGGCGCCACCCTGGTGGCGTCCCCGGCCTTGCTGGCCGACAAGGCAGCCCCGGCCGTGTCCGGGCAGCTGACCCCTCAGCAGGCGCTGGACCAACTGCTCGCGGGCAGCGGCCTGGCGGGCAGCTTCGACGGCGGCGTCCTCACGGTGCAGCGCGCGCCAGGCAGCGGCGAGACGAGCCTGCCGGCGGTGAAGGTGACGGCGCAGACCGAGCGGGCCGGCACCACCGAAGGCAGCGGCTCCTACACCACCGACACGATGTCGAGCGCCACCCACCTGCCGCTGACGCTGCGCGAGACGCCGCAGTCGGTGACGGTACTGACCAGCGCGCGCATCGCGGCCGACAACCTGGTCGACCTGGTCGACATCGCCAAGTCGACCCCGGGGCTGTCGATCCAGTCGAGCGACGTGCGCCCCTACCTGCAATCGCGCGGCTACGAGGTCGACAGCGTGACGCAGGACGGCATCGCGGTCCGGTACGACGCCTACGCGGGCGACTCGCTCGGCAATCTCGCGATGCAGGACCGGGTCGAGGTGGTGCGCGGCGCGACGGGGCTGATGCAGGGCAGCGGCAACCCTTCGGCGGCGGTCAACATGATCCGCAAGCGGCCCACCAGCGCCTGGCAGTTCAAGGGCTCGGCCAGCGCCGGCAGCTGGGACGACTACCGGCTGACCGCCGACGTCAGCGGCCCCCTGGCGGCCGATGGCCGCGTGCGCGGCCGCGTCGTCGGCTACGTCCAGAACGCGGGCGACTACTACGACCTCGCCTTCAACGACAAGCGCCTGGGCTATGCCACGGTCGATGTCGACCTGACCGAGCGCACGACGCTCAACATCGGCTATTCCCACCTCTATTCGAACAAGAACCTGACCTGGGGCGCGCTGCCGACGAACTACGCCTACCGTCACCTCGACGTGCCGCGCTCGACCTTCGCCGGCGCTGACTGGGAATACAACAAGAACAAGGCCGACACGGTCTACGCCAGCCTGGCGCACGACCTCGGCGCGGGCTGGAACCTGAACGCCAATGCGACCTACGTCGACGGCCACTACGACATCCTCGCGACCTACCTGATCCCGACGCCCGACGTCGGCGGCTACGGGCACGTCTGGTGGGCCACGCAGACGACGCGCAAGCAGAAGGCCATCGACGTCAAGCTCTCCGGCCCGGTGACCTGGTTCGGGCGCCAGCACGACCTGGTGCTCGGCGCCACGGTCAACCGCCAGAAGGGGCGCATCGCCGAGTGGTGGCAGGGCTGGGACGCCCCGCTGACCAGCGGCGTCGACCTGTCGACCTGGAACCATGTCGCGCCGCGGCCGGACACCAGCAGCACCAGCCCCTGGCTGCTCTACTTCCCGGGTCGGGAGAAGCAGGACAGCCTGTACTCCGCAGGCAAGTTCAATGTGGCCGACCCGCTCGACGTGCTGGTGGGCGCGCGGTTGGACTGGTTCAACCGCACCGACCCCTGGAGCGGCGCCTCCTACTCGCAGCCCGCGCACCTGACGAAGTACCTCGGGCTGGTGTGGGCGTTCGCGGCGCAGCACTCCGCCTACCTGAGCTACACCGACGTCTTCCAGCCCCAGAACGCGCGCGACCTGAGCGGCAAGCTGCTGCCGCCGAAGAGCGGCAGGAACTACGAGGTCGGGGTGAAGGGCGAGTACCTGGACGGCACGCTGAACGCCAGCCTCGCGCTGTTCCGCATCGACGAGAACAACCGTGCCGTCTACCTGTCCGACCAGACGGGCTGCCCCGTGCCCTCAGGATGCTTCGCGGCCGCCGGCCTGGTGCGCACCGAGGGCGTGGACCTCGAACTGCAAGGCGCCTTGACGCCCGACTGGCAGGTCGGCACCGGCGTCACCTGGTCGGAGACGCGCTACCGCAAGGACATCAATCCGGACAACGTCGGCACGCGGCTCAACACCGGCGATCCGACCACGCTGTTCAAGCTGAGCACCCAGTACACGCTGCCCGGCGCACTGGACCAGCTGACGCTGGGCGGGCGGGTCAACTGGCAGAGCCGGATGTACGCGGACCGCGAGAACGCTGACGGCGACACCGTGCGCAACCAGCAAGGCGCGCGTGCGGTCCTGGACCTGTCGGCCACCTATCGCTTCACGAAGCACCTCAGCGCCAAGCTCGACGTCAACAACGTGTTCGACAAGGTCTACTACTCGACCATCTCCTACGACTGGTACTGGGGCGCCAACGAAACCTACGGCCGGCCGCGCAGCGTGCTGCTGACGCTGAACGCGAGCTACTGAGGGCGTGGCGGCGACGAGGCGCTGAAGCCACCGCCGCCGCCGCCCTGATGGCCGCGCAGCACGGGCCAGGCCCGTGATGCTGGCCTTGCAGCAGGCCCACGGCCGGACTGCTGTCCCCACGCTAGCCCGGCCCCGCAAACGGCTGGCATGCCGGTTGCCCTGAAGCTGCCATCGCGCACACGCTTTCAGGAGCCCGCATGAGCCAGCCCAGCCTCCGCATCGTTCCCGTCTCGGGCCGCATCGGCGCCGAGATCCAGGGCGTCGACCTGGCGGCACCGTTCGACGACGAGCGGGTGGCCCGCATCCGCCAGGCGCTGCTCGACCACAAGGTCATCTTCTTCCGCGACCAGCAGATCGACGACCGCGGGCAGCTGGCCTTCGCCCGGCGCTTCGGCCCGGTCACGCTGGCGCACCCGACGGTGCCGGCGCTCGAAGGCCAGCCCGAGGTGCTCGACCTCGACTACAGCCGTAGCGAGGCGCGGGCCAACAACTGGCACACCGACGTCACCTTCGTCGAGAACCCGCCGCTCGGCTCGGTGCTGCGCGCGCTGGTGCTGCCGCCGGCGGGGGGCGACACGATCTGGGCCAACAGCGTCACCGCCTACCACGACCTGCCGCCTTCGCTGCGCGTGTTCGCCGACACGCTGACCGCGGTGCACAGCAACGCCTACGACTACGCCGGCGCGCTGGCCGACCTGTCGGCGCAGGCGCGCGAGCGCAAGGCGGTGTTCGAGTCGGTCGAGTACGAGACGCTGCACCCGGTCGTGCGCGTACACCCCGAGACCGGCGAGCGCGGGCTTTTCATCGGCGGCTTCGTGCGCCGGCTGCAGGGCTACTCGCCTTCGCAGTCAGCCGACATCGTGCGCGTGCTGCAGTCGCACGTGCTGCTGCCCGAGAACCAGGTGCGCTGGCGCTGGCGCCTGGGCGACGTCGCCTTCTGGGACAACCGCGCGACCCAGCACTACGCGGTGGCCGACTACGGCAGCCAGGCGCGACACATGCGCCGCGTGACGATCGTCGGCGACGTGCCGGTCGGCGTGAACGGCCAGCGCAGCAGCGTGATCACCGGCGACGCCGGGCGCTACAACCAGCTCGAGAAGCTGGCAGCCTGAGCGCAGCAGGGGTGCAAGGCATGCGCTGGCGCCGGTCTCTCGCCGGGCACGAGGCGGTCACCGTCTGGCGACAACTGCTCGTCGCGCTGGCGGCGCTGTTGCTGCCGGCGGTGGCCGGCACCGTGCGTGCCGAGACGCCGCCCGAGGTGATCCGCTTCGGCTTCCTCGGCGTCGGCGTCGGGAGCCCGCCGCGCATGAGCGCCAGCTGGCTTGCCTTCGCGCAGCAGCAGCGCCGCATCGAGCAGGCCTTCGCGGGCCAGGGCGTCACCGTCGAGTGGGTGTTCTTCAAGGGCGCTGGCCCGGCGGTCAACGAGGCACTGACGAACCGCCAGCTCGACTTCACCGCGCTCGGCGACCTGCCGGCGATCATCGGCCGCTCGGTCGGGGTCGACACCCGCCTGGTGCTGACGCTCGCGCCGCGCAGCGAGTACTACGTGGTCGCGCGGCCCGGCGTTGGCATCCGCGGCGTGGCCGACCTGCGCGGCCGCCGCGTGGCCTTCCACAAGGGCACCGCGACGCAGCTGGCGGCCAACCGCATGCTGAAGGCGCATGGCCTCACGGAGAAGGACCTGCGCGTCGTCAACCTCGACTTGGCGGCGCAGACCGCGGCCTTCCAGTCGGGCGACATCGATGCGCTGTTCGGCAACCTCGCGGTGCTGCGCCTGCAGGACCTGGGCATCGCCGAGGTCGTGCACGACACCAAGGCCGACCCGGCCTCGTCGACGCAGACCTACATCCTGGTCAGCGAGGCCTTCGCCACGCGCTATCCGCAGACCACGCAGCGCGTCGTCGGCGCGTTGCTGGGCACCGCGGCCTGGGCCTCGGACGAGGCGCGGCGCGACGAGGTGGTGCGCCACTGGGGCGAGACCGGCTCGATCAGCGAGGCCACCTACCGCCGCGAGTACCGCACGCGCGCGCTGCCCGAGATCCTTTCGCCGCTGATCGACCCGTTCATCGTCGCGCGGCTGCGCCAGTCGGTGGGCGAGGCGCTGGACTTCCGCCTGATCCGCCGCCCTTTCGAGGTCGAGGCGTGGATCGACCGGCGCTATCTCGAGCAGGCCCTGGCCGAGCAAGGGCTCGGCGAGGCCTGGCCCTCCTTCGATGCCGACGGCCAGCCGCTCGGCATCCAGGCCGGTGACCGCCCTGCGGGCGCCGGACCGCGCGCGTCGGAACCGGCGCGCGTCTCAGCCGCACCGGCGCAGCAGGGGCGGGCGCCCTGAGCCTGCGTCGATGCAGCCGGTGTTCCTCGGCAGGCAACCGCCTGTCATGCGATGAAAGTGAAAGGCTTCCCCATCATGTCCAACGCATCCAGCACCCCCATCGAGATCCGGCCGGTGGCCGGGTACATCGGCGCCGAGATCGGCGGCGTCGACCTGAAGACGCGGCTCGCCGACGAGCAGGTGCAGGCCATACGCGCCGCGCTGCTGAAGTACAAGGTCGTCTTCTTCCGCGGCCAGCACATCGACCATGCGCAGCAGGTCGAGTTCACGTCGCGCTTCGGCGAGGTGACCTACGCCCACCCGCACGAGGACGAGCCGGTGGCCGACTTCCCCGAGCTGCTGCCGATCGACCGCAGCCGCTTCGAGAAGCGCGGCAACTTCCGCCGCTCGAGCTACGACAGCCAGTGGCACACCGACGTGACGGCGGCGATCAACCCGCCGGCGGCGTCGATCCTGCGCGCCTTCGACGTGCCATCGGTGGGTGGCGACACCACCTGGACCAACCTGGTCGCGGCCTACGAGAACCTGTCGGCCCCGCTGCGCGCGCTGGCCGACGGCCTGCGTGCCGAGCACCGCTTCAACGCCCGCCGGCGCTATGTCTCGAACCATCCCTATGCGGAACGGGTCGCGGCCAACCCGCTGGTCACGGTGCACCCGGTGGTGCGCGTGCATCCGGAAACCGGCGAGCGCGCGCTGTTCGTGAACCCGGGCTTCACCTCGCACATCGTCGACCTGTCGCCGGTGGAAAGCGAGAAGCTGCTCGAGATCTTCTTCGAGCAGGTGACCAACCCGACCTACACGACGCGCTTCCGCTGGAACAACGGCGACATCGCCTTCTGGGACAACCGCGCCACCGCGCACCTGGCGCCCTCGGACACCGACCACATCGACGTGCCGCGCGTGCTCTACCGCACGACGATCATCGGCGACATCCCGGTGGGCGTGGACGGCCAGCCGTCGCAGAGCCTCCAGGGTGAGTTCTTCGGCAAGATCGTGCCGGACGCGCTGAAGCAGCGCATCGAGGACCGTCGCCAGCAGGTCGAGGCGCAGGCCGTCGCGAAGGAAATCGCGAAGGAGGAGGTGCCGGCCTGAGCAACCGGCCAGCGAGGTTGGGCCGGCCTGGTGATTCAGGCCGGCTCCGCCCAGCCCTCCAGCCGCAAGCCCTCGACCCGCTGGAACTCGCGGGTGTTGTGCGTGACGAGGGTGGCCCCTTCGGCCAGCGCATGGCAGGCGATCCACAGGTTCGCGCCGACCGGCGTGCCGGCGTCCTTCAGGCGAGAGGCCTGCTCGGCGTAGTGCCGGCAGATCGCCGGCCCGGTTGGATAGGTCACGGGGACCTGACGGGCCAAGGCATCCAGCCGGCGCAGCACTTCGGGCTTGCGCGTGCTGCGCTCCGCACCGCGAAGCAATTCGGCCCAGGTGACGAAGGACATGCACAGCTTGTCGTCCTCGGGCAGCGCGTCGACCCGCTGCGCCACCCCGGGTGGCTGGTGCTTGATCAGGTAGATGAGGATGTTGGTGTCCAGCAGGTAGATCACAGGATCTCGCGCTCCTGCAAGGGCAGGGGACCGTCCCGCTCGTGTTCCAGCGCCGCCACGAAGCTTTCGTCCGTCTCGCCAAGTGCCTGCACCGCCTGGAGCAGCGCCGTGCCGCGCTGGACGCTGCGCAACGTGGAGCAACGCTTCTCGACCATCGTCGCGGTCGCGCAGGCCATCGTCGACCACCAGCGCCAGTTCCTCGAGTACGGCGAGATGGCGATGAAGCCGCTCGGCCTGAGGGATGTCGCCGAGCTCGTCGGCGCGCACGAATCGACCGTCTCGCGCGCGACCCACGGGAAGTACATCGCGACGCCGGCCGGCGTGTTCGAGATGAAGCGCTTCTTCTCGCGCGTGATGGTCATGCCCAGCGGCGCGGCCTGCTCGGGCACCGCGATCCGCGGCCTCGTGCGCGAGATCCTGGACGGCGAGAGCGCCTGCGCTCCGCTGTCCGACGCCCGCATCACCGATCTGCTGCTGGGCCAGGGGCTGAAGGTGTCGCGCCGCACCGTGACCAAGTACAGGCAGAGCCTGCACGTCGAGTCGGTGTCGAGGCGCCGCGCCACGGCCTGAGGGTTGCCGCCAAAGTCGTGGAAGCGGACTTGCCTCGGAGAAGGCTCCGCTACCACGACGCCGAAACCGCGATGGCTCCGAACCGACTGAGGATCGCCCTGATCAGCGAACACGCCTCGCCGCTCGCCCGCGCGGGCAGCGTAGACGCGGGAGGCCGGAACGTCTACGTCGCGCACGTGGCGCGCTCGCTCGCGGCCCCGGGCCTGGTGCGCCGTGAGCACCAGCGCGAGGCCGACCCATGGGCCGCCGCGCCGTGCGAACGGCTGCGACCTGAGGACGCGCGCAGCATGAACCGACCGTCGGAGCCTCGCGTAACCCGCGGCGGCACGGCCGTCTGGAGAGGCAGTGGCGCACCGTTTGCCGCATGACGGACCGCCCGATGACCTACGGACCGACGAACTGCTCTTCGGCGGCCGGGAGCGAAGCCCATGACCAAGCCCACCTCACACCCGGCGGACCTGCCAACCGACACCGGGTCGACACTCGGTGCCGCGCCTGAAGCGTCGCCGATCCAGGCCGGCGGGCCGCGCTTGGTGGCGCCGCTCTCGTCACCGAAGGCGGCCTTGATGAAGAGGCACTCGAGTACACGGCGTCGACGGGCGCCAGCCGCGCCGGCATTGCCACCGGTCACGGCCTCCGAGGACGCGCTCGACGAAGCCTTGGAAGAGACGTTCCCGGCCAGTGATCCGATTTCTCCGAGCGTCTCGGCGCCGGGTGCCGTCCCCGCGCGGGACCGTGGCGACGAGGTCGACGGACAGGTGCAGTCGGCCGAGTCCCATGGCCCTGGACACGCCGGCGTCGCGAAGTCCTCTGCCGCTGTGCCCCATCGGGGACGCAAACCACAACCCTGAGGGTGGGGTGGGGCAAGGGGTTGATCCAGGCAGCGGCGCGCCGCTTGCCCGCTGGTCGTCGGCCGGCAGATTCGCCGGCGGTTGAGGCGGAATTGAGAGAGGAGGTCAGGCATGCAAGCACTGCGCGACAGGCTGCTGGAGGTCGACATGCCCTTGGCGATGCGGCCGTGGGCCCGCACGCCGGCTGGGCTGGCTGAGATCGAGCTGCCACCCCTCGACCTGAAGGCATGGCTCGGCGTGCCGCCCGGCGCGGGCGGGGTCATCGTCTTCGTGCATGACAGCGGCGAATCGCGCGAGAGCGACCTGCCGCTCGCCGCCGCCATGCGCCAGCTGGGGTTCGCGACGCTGCTGCTCGAGTTGCTGCTGCCGCACGAGGCCGCCGACCGCTCCAAGGCGCTCGACGTGGCGCTGATGGCCGAGCGCCTGCAGGACTCGGCCCGCTGGCTGCTCGACCAGGAGGTTCCATGGGCGCGCCGGCTGGGCCTGTACGGCACCGGCCTCGGCGCTGCGGCCGCGTGGCTCGCGGCGGCGGCGCCAGGCAATCGATTCGCCGCCGTCGTCACCGGCGACGGACGGCCGGAACTGGCCGACAGTGCTTTCGACCACATCGTCGCTCCGACACTGCTGATGGCCTTCGAACGGGACGAGATGGTGCTGGCGCTCAACCGGATGGCGTTCGACACGCTGCGCTGCCACAAGGAGCTGGTGATATTGCGTGGCGCCACCGCCCGCCTCGAGGGACGCTCGGCGCGAGCCGACGTCGTCGTGCACAGCGCACGCTGGTTCGAGACCTTTCTTTCACCTGAACGCAGCTTGCCGCGGCGCTGAGCAGTGCGTCGACGGCGCTGGCCGGCTGCCGAATTCGGCCCGCTTCCACACGATTTCCGCAGGCCAAGAGACACCGATGGACCGACCGACCCGCACAACCCGCGACGCAGCCGACACGCACGAGGACGTCGCGCTCGCCGACACGCTCCGCGAACTCATGGACGAGTTGCCCGGCCTGATCGGCGATCGCCTGCGACTGCTCGCGCTGGAGCTGCGAGCTGCCAGGACGGCGCTCGTCGGGCTGGTCGCGATGGCGGCGGTGGCGTTGCTGCTCTGGCTCGGGGCCTGGCTGCTGCTTTGCATGGCCTTGGTCGCGTGGCTCGTGCAACAGGGTGCCTCGTGGCCGGTGGCCGTGCTGACCGTCGCGCTTGCGAACGTGTCGGGCGCGGTCTTCGCGTCATGGATGGCGATCGCGCGCCTGCCGCGGTTGACGCTGCCGGGGACGATGCGTCACCTGACGCTTGCGGGACGGCCGCCGCCGGAGGTATCTGATCCGCCGCAGAGGGCGCCATGAGCCTGCCCCCTCCGGTCCCCGACAACCGGCCGTTCGCAGAACGCCTGCGGCAGGCCGAAGCGGCCATCGTCGAACGTGACTTGCGCGTGCGCCACTGCTGGGAGCAGGCCCGCGCGCAGACGCACGAGCGCACGCAGGCCGTTGCCTCCTGGGGCGCACGTGCTGGCGCCGCGCTGCTTGGGTGGTGGGTCGTGCGGCGGCTGCGCCGGTACCGTCGCCTGTCGGCAGCACAAGGGGTGGTCGGCCGGCCCGCCTTCGCCGGGCGCCTGTTCAGCCTGGCCGTGCTGCTCCTGCCGGCGTTGTGGTCGTCGCACAAGACGCCGGCCCGGGCACTGTGGTTGGAGGCCGCGCGCGCCGTCTGGAGCTGGCGGCGGCGGCCGGTCCAATCACGGCGTCGGGCACCAGCCGCCGCCGCGCGACCCGATACCCAACCCGTTGATGCCGTTCGGCTCGGGCTCGGGCGGTAGAGGGGGCCGCGGCCCGGGCAGCGGCCTGTCGGTCGGCAGCCCGGGCTGCGGCAACTCGGTGCCGGGCGGTGGTGCCGCTGGTGAACGCACGGGTGTCAGCCCGTCGCGAAGGTCGAAGACGATAAGCATCCGGGCTCCTCGGCAGGCCGCTTCAACGCTTCAGGTCTCCTTATGTCCCTTTGAAGCGCTGCTGCTCGAGCCCTTGTCGGTTTCCGAGGGACCCGACGGGCTGGTCGAAGACTTGTTCATACCAGTGCTGTCGCTGGATCCCGAAAGACTCTTCGACTGACCCTCATTCCGCTCCGTGCCCTCGGTACCGAGCGATCCACTCGATCCGGCGCCGCTCGCCTCTCCGGCGCCCGTTCCACCCGCCCGGCCGTCGCGCTGGTTGCGCCACTGCGAGAAGTCGCTGGAAAAGCGCTGGTAGCGCTCGCGCCGCCAGTCGTCGTAGTCCCGGTCGAGGTTACGCAACTGTTCGGTGCGCCATTGGTGGTAGTCGGGGTCGGAACGCGGATCGTGCCGTCCGCCAGAGCTGCCTTGGCTGTAGCGTTCCTGGCCATAGCCGCCCTCGCTGAAGCGCCCCTGGCCCTGACCCCGGCCGTCGTTGCCCTCTTGACCGAAGCCGCCCTCGTCTTGACGCTGGGCGAAGCCGCCCGGTCCGCCGTAGAGGCGTTCCCGGTCTCCGTAGTCATCGCGGCCCCCGCTGCGGAAGCGATTCTCGTCGCCGTACTCGCCGCGGCCATAGCCGCCGTAACTCCCGCTCTCGTACGAGGTGTCGGGGCCGCCACTGGGACCGCGGCCCGGCGTGCGGCTGCCTTCGATGTATTCCCCGTAGTCACCGAAGCTTCCTCCGCCGTACCCGCCGGGCCCGCTGCGGCTGCGCTCGTACCCACCGCCGACGTCCCGTTCGCCTCGGTAGGGGTTCTGGGCGCCACCGCCCAGACCGTAGCGACGGGACTCACTTTCGTCGCGGTAGCCGCTGCTCCCCCCGCCGCGGGCCGGATAGCCCGACTCCGGACGGCTGCGTTCGTCCTCGGTGCCATACCTGCCGCGGTCGCCTTCCTGACGGCGGCCACTTCCATAGCCGCCCTGCTGGCCACCGTAGCCGCCGAACTGCTGTTCCTGTCGTTCGTCGTCGCGCCATTCGCGGCCCCCTTGCTGCTCAGCTTGCGGGCGCCTGGATTGGTCGTGATTTGCCATGTCTGTCCCCTTTCTGTCGAGTCGCTGTTGACCACTGGCGTGGCACGAACCGTTGCCGTATGCCAGCAGCGGGGTGGTGGCAAGCCGGATTCCCATCGGGCCGGGCCCATGCGCGTCAAGCAACGAGTTGTTCGAATGCGGGGAGCGCCGGGTCTGCGCGATCCGCTTGATCGGCGCGCGCGGGTCCAGCAGGGGATATGCGCGTGTCACCGCGAAGGAGCTGGCGTTGCTCTCTCGATCTCGACGGCACACCGATTGCCGTCGTTGGATGCAACGACTTCAGACCACGAGACCACTGCATGATCGATATCGCATTTCCGTCCGCGTGGGTCGCCCGCATTGATTCGGGCCCCCCATCCCCCAGCCGACCGCCTCCGACGCCTCCGAATGAGCCGCCGGCGCCCGAAGTCCCCGACGTGATACCGCCAGAGGTGGGCGATCCACCGCCAAGCGAGATTCCGCCCCCCGTGCAGGAACCGCCCGCCATTCCGCCGCCTTCGCCGATGAGCCAACGCGGGCACCGCGGGACGGTGGTCAGTGCGAGGGCGCAGGCGGCGTCATCGATCCAGAACAGGTAGACGCAAATGAAGCGATCTGTGCCATCACCCGCCGACAAGCCAACAGAGGGAGGGGCCGACGAGCGTGCACGCGGCGAGACCGTCCCTTCGCAGGCCGGCTCGCGGCGCCCGCGACTGCCTCATGAACACGACGCCTCCAGTGACAGCCAGTCGTCAGCCGCGCCGTCAATCGACGAAGCAGGGCAGCACGCCTTCGACGATGTGCGCAGCGGAAAGGTCGACACCGATCGGGGGCCGTTGATGGAGCGGACCTACCGCCGCGTCAAGCAACCCAAACGTTGAAACGCACTGGCCCGAACTGAGCCACGACAGACCTCTCGATCCGATCGCTTGCTGCCGGCAGGGGTGGGGATTGCAGCAATCGGTGCTTCGAACGCTGGGCCATCGTCGAGGCGACCAGCTGATCGAACAGGTGCTGCTTCTCGACTACGAGGCGAGCACCCGCCCAATGGTCGTCCGCGCGTGAGTCGCATCAGGGCGGACGCGGCATGGGCACAGCGTGGGCACAAGACGGGCACCGAGCCCCGGAAACGACGAAGCCCGCGCTGGGCGGGCTTCGCAAGTGCCTCTCGGCACTGATGATTCTTGGTTGCGGGGGCAGGATTTGAACCTACGACCTTTGGGTTATGAGCCCAACGAGCTACCAGACTGCTCCACCCCGCGACTGAGCCCGCAAGTATAGCGCAATGCGAGGCGCCTGCTTGACCGACCAGCAAGCGAGGCACGGAGCGCTGCGGCGGGCCGAACAAAAGACGGTGGTTGCTGGCGCAATGGGCTCGTCGATGAGCAAGCTGATCGCGACCGCGTGCTCGCGAAGCCGTTGGAGGCGTCTGTCGAAGCGGCGAGAGCTGCCGCTCAACACGACATGCCGCAGCAGCTGTCCGCACGGACGTCTTTGGTCCTCGCGATGGCGCGATGATGAGCACGAAGCGCGATTGGCGCGGCTCATGCCTGACGGCCTCAACGCCCGTGGTCGTCAGCGCGACGGCGCGACGGCGCTTCGTCGGTGAGAGTCCTCCGCGAGTGGGCTTCGACAGGCCCTGGGCTAAACTCCGGGCGCTGACCTCGGTCGCCGTCGCTCGCGTCATGGGCCTCGCGACTTCGCATGGCGGCTGGCAGCTTGCCCGATCGTCGAGGTCCACAAGGCGGGAGACGACGCAGCGTGTCGATGACAACTTCGATGCCCTCGGGTCCGCAGATCGCGGGTCTGCCGCCGGTGATGCCGCTGCGCTTCGGTGTGGCGCATGGGGGCGATGTGGAGTGGCTGCTGAAGCGCAATTGCTCCATCTCGCCGCAACGCCTGCTCCAGGTCTATGGCCTGTTGTGTGCCGTGTCACTCGGCGTTGCCACACTGTGCTGGAGCCTTGGGGCCACGCTGGTGATGCCATTCGCGTGGCTGGAGATGGGGGCGCTGGGGCTGGCGCTGTGGGTGCACGGTCGACATGTCGGTGACCGTGAGCGCATCGCCTGGCGACAGGGGTGTGTAACGGTGGAAACAACCGACGGGTCGAGCGCCCAGCGGGTGGAGTTCGGGCCGGGCGGGGTCCGCGTGGCGACGGTCGGCGGCGGCGAAGCCCTGATCGAGCTGTCCAGCCGCGGCCTGCATGTCAGCGTGGGTCGGCACACCCGGCCCGAGCTGCGGCCGTTGCTGGCCAAGGAATTGCGTGACGTGCTCGGCTCAAGGCCGGCCGCGGCCTGGGGCGAGACAGATTGACGAGAAAACGAGACGGTGAGACAAGCATGAGGAAGACGATCGAGACGCTGGCCGGACGCCTCGGCCGCCTGTGGTTGTGGGCGGGCGCCACGCTGGCCATGCCTCTGGCGATGGCACAGGTCAACGACCTGCCCGGCGGCCCCGCCGTCAACCAGCTCGACCTGCACCCGCCGATCACGCGCATCGCCGCCGAGCAGCAGTGGCTGCACTACCTGGTGATGGGCATCTGCGTCGCGATCTTCGTCGGCGTGTTCGGGGTCATGTTCTATTCGATCCTGAAGCACCGCAAGTCCAAGGGCTTCAAGCCGGCCAACTTCCACGAGAGCACGACGGTCGAGATCATCTGGACCGTGGTGCCTTTCATCATCGTGATCGTGATGGCGCTGCCGGCCACGCGGACGGTCGTCGCGATGAAGGACACGACCAACGCCGATCTGACCATCAAGGCCACCGGCTACCAGTGGAAGTGGGGCTACGACTACCTGAAGGGCGAGGGCGAGGGCATCGGCTTCCTCTCCACGCTCGACACCGCGCAGCGCGTGATGTCCGATGAGGGCAAACCCGAGGGCGACGACTACCTGCTGAAGGTCGACAACCCGCTCGTCGTGCCGGTCGACAAGAAGGTCCGCATCATCACGACCGCCAACGACGTGATCCACGCCTGGATGGTGCCGTCCTTCGGCGTCAAGCAGGACGCGATCCCCGGCTTCGTGCGCGACACCTGGTTCCGCGCCGAGAAGACCGGCGACTACTACGGCCAGTGCGCCGAGCTGTGCGGCAAGGAACACGCGTACATGCCGATCCACGTCAAGGTGCTGTCCGAGGCCGACTACACCAGCTGGGTGCAAGGCAAGCTGAAGGAGCTGGCGGCGAAGGCCGAAGACCCGAGCAAGGTCTGGGAGCTGGCCGACCTCGTCTCGCGCGGGGCCCAGGTCTACGCCGCCAATTGCGCCGCCTGCCACCAGCCGAACGGCAAGGGCGCGGGCCCGATCAAGGCGGTCGACGCCTCGCCGATCGTGCTCGATGCCGACAAGAGCAAGCAGATCGCCGTCGTGCTCAACGGATCCGGCGGCGGCATGATGCCGGCCTGGAAGCAGCTGAGCGACACCGAGCTCGCGGCCGTCATCACCTACACCAAGAACAACTGGTCGAACAAGACAGGCCAGGTGGTGCAGCCGTCCGAAGTGGCGGCAGCGCGCAAGTAGGCGCGCCTCCTCCCTCCGGACACACGCACGCCCAGGCGGCACCCCAGGCACTAAGGAAGACCCGATGAGCGCAGTCCTCGACCACCACGCGGGCCACGGCCACGGCCACGACCATTCGCACGACGACCACCACCCGCACGGCTGGCGCCGCTGGCTGTTCGCGACGAACCACAAGGACATCGGCACGATGTACCTGTTGTTCGCGTTCACGATGCTGATGATCGGCGGCGTGCTGGCCCTGCTGATCCGCGCCGAGTTGTTCCAGCCGGGCCTGCAGATCGTGAACCCGCAGCTGTTCAACCAGCTCACCACGATGCACGGGCTGATCATGGTGTTCGGCGCGATCATGCCCGCCTTCGTCGGCTTCGCGAACTGGATGATCCCGCTGCAGATCGGCGCCGGCGACATGGCCTTCGCGCGGATGAACAACTTCAGCTTCTGGCTGATGATCCCGGCTGCGCTGATGCTCGTCGCGTCGTTCTTCATGCCGGGCGGCGCGCCGGCCGCGGGCTGGACGCTGTACGCGCCGCTCACGCTGCAGATGGGCCCGTCGATGGACGCCGGCATCTTCGCGATGCACATCCTCGGCGCGAGTTCGATCATGGGTTCGATCAACATCATCGTCACGGTGCTCAACATGCGCGCGCCAGGCATGACGCTGATGAAGATGCCGCTGTTCGCCTGGACCTGGCTGATCACGGCCTTCCTGCTGATCGCGGTGATGCCGGTGCTGGCCGGTGCGATCACGATGACGCTGACCGACCGCCACTTCGGCACCAGCTTCTTCAATCCGGCCGGCGGCGGCGACCCGGTGATGTACCAGCACATCTTCTGGTTCTTCGGCCACCCCGAGGTCTACATCATGATCCTGCCGGCCTTCGGGATCGTCAGTGCGATCGTGCCGGCCTTCGCGCGCAAGCCGCTGTTCGGCTACACCTCGATGGTCTACGCGACCGCGTCGATCGCGGTCCTGAGCTTCATCGTCTGGGCGCACCACATGTTCACCACCGGCATGCCGGTGACGGGGCAGCTGTTCTTCATGTACGCGACGATGCTGATCGCGGTGCCCACGGGCGTGAAGATCTTCAACTGGGTCGCCACGATGTGGCGCGGCTCGATGACCTTCGAGACGCCGATGCTGTTCGCGGTCGGTTTCATCTTCGTGTTCACGATGGGCGGCTTCACCGGGCTGATCCTGTCGATGGCGCCGGTCGACATCCAGTTGCAGGACACCTACTACGTCGTCGCGCACTTCCACTACGTGCTGGTCGCGGGCTCGCTCTACGCGCTGTTCGCGGGCGTCTACTACTGGGGCCCGAAGTGGACCGGCGTGATGTACAGCGAGACGCGCGGAAAGATCCACTTCTGGGGCTCGCTGATCTTCTTCAACGTCACCTTCTTCCCGATGCACTTTCTCGGCCTGGCCGGCATGCCCCGCCGCTATGCCGACTACCCGATGCAGTTCACCGACTTCAACGCGATCGCGTCGGTCGGCGCCTTCGGCTTCGGGCTGATGCAGGTCTACTTCTTCCTCTTCGTGGTGGTGCCGATGATGCGCGGCCAGGGCCAACCGGCGCCGCAGAAGCCCTGGGAAGGTGCCGAGGGGCTCGAGTGGGAAGTGCCGTCGCCGGCGCCGTTCCACACCTTCGAGACGCCGCCGAAGCTCGACCCGACGGCGACCCGCATCGTCGCCTGAGCGGCTGGCGCCAGCAGTGACGTGACGAGGCCAGAGCGATGAAGCCCGAGCAGCGCAAGGCGAACCTGCGACTTGCCGTGATCCTCGCCTCGGTGGCGGTCACCTTCGCGATCGGCTTCGTGGCCCGCATCGCGCTGTTCGGCGGCTGACGCGGGCGGAGGCCAACGGTGTCCGGAAAATCCCTGCTCGAGCGCCTGCGCGTCGACGCCCTGCGCGCCGACAACCGACGCATGGTCGGCAAGCTGCTCGTCGCGACCGGTCTGATGTTCGGCTTCGGCTACGCGCTGGTGCCGATGTACCGGGCGATCTGCGACGCGCTGGGCATCAACGTCCTGTCGCTGGCCGAGCGCCAGACGCTGCCCCTGCGCAAGGCCGCCGGGCCGGACAACACCCAGGTCGACCGCAGCCGCACCGTCACGATCGAGTTCGACGCGAACTCGCGCGGCCCCTGGGAGTTCAAGCCCGCCCAACGCTCGATCGAGATCCACCCGGGCGAGCTCGCCACCGTGATGTACGAGTTCGTCAACGTGCAGAACCGGACCATGGCGGCGCAGGCGATACCGAGCTACGCGCCGCGCCAGGCGAGCCCGCATTTCAACAAGCTCGAGTGCTTCTGCTTCGCCGAGTACACGCTGGCTCCGGGCGAGCGGCGGGAGTGGCCGGTCGTCTTCTACATCGACCCCAAGCTGCCGAAGGACGTGCGCACGATCACTTTGAGCTACACCTTCTTCGAGGTCGGCGGCAAGGTGCCGCCGGCGCCGTCGGACGGTGGCAAGAGTGCGGCGGTGAGGTCTGCAGGCCAGGCCACGGAGGTCGGGTCGTGAACGCTTCGGCCCGGTCTTCCGAAGGCGGCGCGCGTCCCGCGCCGAGGGAGCATCCGCAGGGCGCGGCGGCCGGCGAGCCCTCCGACGGCCTGCGTCAGGCGGTCGCCCGCAAGGGCTCGTTCGGCCAGACCGCGAAGGCGGTCGCGTGGTCGTTCTTCGGCGTGCGCAAGTCCTCGGACCACGCCGACGACCTGAGTCGGCTGAACCCGCTGCACGTGATCGTCGCCGGCGTGGCGGGCGCCGTGCTCTTCGTCGTCGTGCTCGTGCTTGTCGTGCGCTGGGTGACGACAGGCGTCGCGGGCTGAGGTCGCGGCCGGCTTACACGGACAACAGAGAAAACACCAGGAGAACACCTCATGTCGGCAGCGACACCCCACGGCCACGCCCCGTACTACTTCGTCCCGGGACCGTCCCGACACCCGGTGATGGCCTCCATCAGCCTCTTTTTCGTGATCCTCGGTGCCGGCCAGTGGATCAACGGCCACGGCTGGGGCGCCTGGAGCCTGCTGTTCGGGCTGGTGTTCCTGGCCTTCGTGCTGACGAACTGGTTCGGCGATGCGATCCGGGAGAGCGAAGGCGGCCTCTACAGCGACCGCATCGATACCTCGTTCCGCTGGAGCATGAGCTGGTTCATCTTCAGCGAGGTGATGTTCTTCGGCGCCTTCTTCGGCGCCCTGTACTGGACGCGGATGCATGCGGTGCCGAACCTCGGCAGCATCGACAACGCGATCCTCTGGCCCGACTTCAAGGCCGTGTGGCCGAGCACCGCGCCGGGTGCGACCGCCTCGCCGGCCAACCTCGTCGAGCCCTTCGCGACGATGGGGCCGTTCTGGCTGCCGACGATCAACACCGCGCTGCTGCTCACCTCCGGCTGGACGCTGACGATCGCCCACCACGCCCTGATCGCCAACAAGCGCAGCAAGACGATCGCGTTCATGTGGATCACCGTGCTGCTGGGCGCGACCTTCCTCTGCGTGCAGGGCTACGAGTACTTCCACGCCTACCGCGACCTGAACCTGAAGCTGAGCTCGGGCATCTTCGGCTCGACCTTCTTCATGCTCACCGGCTTCCACGGCTTCCATGTGTTCGTCGGGATGCTGATGCTGCTGTTCATCACGCTGCGCCTGATGCGCGGGCACTTCACGCCGAAGCACCACTTCGGCTTCGAGGGCGCGGCCTGGTACTGGCACTTCGTCGACGTCGTGTGGCTCGGCCTCTACGTGGTCGTCTACTGGTTGTGACGGTTCCCGCGGCCGCAGCGAGGGCGCCCGCGGGCGCCCTTTGCGTTCCTGGCAAGGCTCAGCGTGCGATCGGCAGGCCGGTCGGCTCGATCCAGCCGAACTCCCAGGCCAGCAGGATGCAGACAAAGAGCAGGATCGACAGCCCGACCCGCACCGCGAGCGCGCGCGCCATCATCCGCTTGCGCTCGTCGGAGGTGTCCTTGCCGCCGCGCAGCATGAAAAGGCCCGCTGCGCCGAGGGCGGCAAGGATCGCAATCAGCGCGGCGCCGATCAGCACGATTTTCATCAGGCTCGATTATCGGCAGCCGCCGCGGCTGCGAGGGCGGCGCGGGCATTCACCGGCGTCGCGGTGCCGCCCTCGCCGCGCCGCGCGCCTGCGGGCCGCAAAGGGGGGCATTTGAGCCCACGCCGCAGACGCTGGGTCGTGCTGCTCGCAGCGATTGCCGGCTGCGCGCTCACCGCCCGCCTGGGCCTCTGGCAGCTCGACCGCGGCGCGCAGAAGCAGGCGCTGCAGGCGCAGATCGAGCAGCGCGCCGCGCTGCCGCCGCTGGACCCGGTCGAGCTGGCGCGCGGCCGCCATGACGCCGAGGCGCAGCAACAGCGCCGGCTGACATTGCGCGGCCAGTGGATGCCCGAGGCCACGCGATGGCTCGAGAACCGGCAGATGGGCGGCCGTCCCGGCTTCTTCGTCGTCACGCCCCTGCGCCTGGCGCCAGGGGATGCGATCCTGGTGCAGCGCGGCTGGGTCGCGCGCAACTTCGAGGACCGAACCGCACTCCCAGCGCTGGCGACGCCCGCGGGCGACGTCGAGGTCGAAGGTCGCATCGCCCCACCCCCGGCCCGGCTCCTGTCGTTCGGCGCCGAGGAGCGTGGACCGATCCGGCAGAATCTCGACCTCGACACCGAGGCGCGCGCGCTCGGCCTGGCGCTGCGCCCGGTGACCCTGCAGCAGCTGCCGACCCCCGCGACGGCGGGCGACGGCCTCGAGCGCGACTGGCCGGCGCCGGCCGTCGACGTCGCCAAGCATCACGGCTACGCCTTTCAGTGGTTCGCGCTCTGTGCGCTCATCGCCTGCCTCTATGTCTGGTTCCAGCTCCTCCGCCCCCGGCTCCGCCGCCTCGCGCGCTGAGGCGGTGAGCTTCACCGTGCACAGCATGCCGGCGCCGGTGCTGCCGGAGGAGCGACGCACCCGCGCCGGCCGGCTGCGCATGCTGCTCGTGCTGGCGGTCTGCGCCGCCCCGGTGGTGGCGTCGTACTTCACCTACTTCGTGATCCGGCCCCAGGCGCGCACCAACTACAGCGAGCTGATCACGCCGCCGCGCCCGCTGCCGGCCGCCCTGGGGCTGCACGACCTGCAGGGCGCGCCGGTGGCGGCCGAGAGCCTGAAGGGCCAGTGGCTGCTCGTGGTCGTCTCCGATGCGGCCTGCGACGCCGGTTGCGAAGGCCTGCTGCTGCAACAGCGCCAACTGCGCGAGACGCTCGGTCGCGATCGCGACCGCGTCGACAAAGTGTGGTTCGTCACCGATGCGGCGCCGCTGCGCCCGGAGCTCGAGCGCGCCGTCACGAGCGAACCCGCGGTGCGCGTGCTGCGCGTCGACCGCGCGGCCCTCGGGCAGTGGCTGCAGCCCGGCGAAGGCCATCGGCTCGACGAGCAGGTCTACGTCGTCGACCCGGCAGGCGCCTGGATGATGCGCACGCCGCCTGCGCCGGACGCGAGCCGCCTGAAGCGCGACCTCGAGCGGCTGTTGCGCGCCTCCTCCAGCTGGGACCGCGCCGGGCGCTGAGCGGACCGACGATGGACCCGACCCCCCTCTACGACCTGCGCCCGGTGCTCGCGATCGCCGTCGTCGGCCTGTTGCTGGCAGCAGGGCCTCTGGCCTGGATCTGGCGCCGGCACCGGGCCGGCGTGCCCGGCCAGCGGCGCCGCGCGCTGACCGTGCTGACGCTGTTCCTGACCTTCGACCTGGTGCTGTTCGGCGCCTTCACCCGCCTCAGCGACTCGGGCCTGGGCTGCCCCGACTGGCCGGGCTGTTACGGCAACGCGAGCCCGCTGGGCGCCCATGCCGAGATCCGCGCCGCCGAAGCGGTGCACCCGACCGGCGTCGTCACCTTCGGCAAGGCCTGGGTCGAGATGGTCCACCGCTATCTCGCCACCGGTGTCGGCATGCTGATCATCGCGATGACGGTGGCCGCCTGGATCGGCTGGCGCCGGCGCGCGGCGGCCGACGCGCCTGGGGTGTCCGCCGCGGCGGCGGGTGCGCCGGTCGTCTCGCCGCTCTGGGCGACGGCGACCCTGGTCTGGGTCTGCCTGCAGGGCGCCTTCGGCGCGCTGACGGTGACGATGAAGCTGTACCCGGCGATCGTCGTCCTGCACCTGCTCGGCGGCCTGGGCCTGCTCGCGCTGCTGGCCGCGCAGGCGCAGCTGCAGGCGCCGCGGCCGCTGGCACTCGGCGCCGGGCTGCGCCGGGCGAGCGCCGCGGTGGCGCTGCTGGTCGTGGTGCAGATCGCGCTGGGCGGCTGGGTCAGCACCAACTATGCGGTGCTCGCCTGCACCGATTTCCCGACCTGCCACGGTCAGTGGTGGCCACCGATGGACTTCGAGCACGGCTTTGCGCTGGCACGCGAGCTCGGCACCGGCAAGGACGGCGGCGCGCTGCCGTTCGAGGCGCTGACGGCGATCCACGTGACGCACCGCGCCTTCGCCTTGATCGTCTTCGCCGGCCTGCTGGGGCTGGCCTGGCGCCTGTGGCGGCTCGGCCGCGCGGGCGGTGACCCGGCGGCCCCGCGTGATGCGGCGGTGCTCGTCGGCCTGGCGCTCTGGCAGGCCGCCAGTGGCATCGGCAACGTCGTGCTCGGGTGGCCGATCGCGGCGGCGCTGGCCCACACCGGCGGCGCCGCCGCCCTCGTGTTTGCGATGACCAGCTTGCTCGTGCGCGCCGGGCAGGCCGCGTCCGGCGCGACCGTGGCCGGCGGCACGGCAAGCCCGCAGGCGGCGTCCGGCCGGCAGCCAGCGTCGAGGCTGCACCATGTCTGAGGCGGTCTCGCCGTCGAGGCCGCACGCGGCCGTCACCCGCGCGTCGCGGCTGCGCCAGTACTACACGCTGACCAAGCCGCGCGTCGTGCAGCTGATCGTCTTCTGCGCGCTGATCGGCATGCTGCTCGCGGTGCCGGGCCTGCCGCCCTGGCCGCAGGCGCTGGCGGCGGTGGCCGGCATCTGGCTCGTCGCCGCGGCCGCGGCGGCGTTCAACTGCCTGGTCGAGCAGCAGATCGACGCCCGCATGGCCCGCACCGCCTGGCGGCCGACGGCGCGCGGCGAGCTGACGCGCACGCAGACGCTGGTGTTCTCGGTGCTGCTCTGCGCCGCGGGCAGCGCGCTGCTGTACTGGGCGGTGAACCCGCTGACGATGTGGCTGACTTTTGCCACCTTCGTCGGCTACGCGGTGGTCTACACCGTGGTGCTGAAGCCGCTGACGCCGCAAAACATCGTGATCGGCGGCGCCTCCGGCGCGATGCCGCCGGTGCTGGGCTGGGCCGCGATACGCGGCGAGGTCGGCCCCGAGGCGCTGGTGCTGTGCCTGATCATCTTCCTCTGGACGCCGCCGCACTTCTGGGCGCTGGCGCTCTATCGCGCCGAGGACTACCGCCGCGCCGGCCTGCCGATGCTGCCGGTCACCCACGGCGCCGAGTTCACGCGGCTGCACGTGCTGCTCTACACGATCGTGCTGTTCGCGGCGACGCTGCTGCCCTTCGTGATCGGCATGAGCGGCCTCGTCTACCTGGCGGCGGCGGTGGTGCTGGGCGCGCTCTTCATCGCCCACGCCTGGCGCCTGTGGCGCGACTACAGCGACGCACTCGCGCGCAAGACCTTCCGTTTCTCGATCTGGCACCTGTCGCTGCTGTTCGCGGCGCTGCTGGTCGACCACTACCTGAGGCCCTGGCTGTGAACATCCTGCGACGACACCTGCTGCTCGGCGGCGCCGCTGCCCTGGCGCTGTCCGGGTGCGACCGCGGCTCGGGGCCCGCCGGGGCGCCCACGCGCGCGAACTTCAACGCGATCGACATCACCGGCGCCGACTACGCCAAGCAGATCGAGCTGCCCGACGCCGACGGGCGCGCGCGGACGCTGGCCGACTTCCGCGGCAAGGTGACGGTAGTCTTCTTCGGCTTCACCCACTGCCCGGACGTCTGCCCCGGCACGATGGCCGAACTGGCCGAGATCAAGCGTTCGCTGGGCGCCGACGGTGCACGGCTGCAGGGCGTGTTCATCACGCTCGACCCGGAGCGCGACACGCCCGAACTGCTGAAGAACTACGTCGCCGCCTTCGACCCGAGCTTCGTCGCGCTGCGCGGCACGCCCGAGCAGACGCAGGCGACCGCCAAGCACTTCCGCATCTTCTACGCCAAGAGCCCCGGCAAGACGCCGGACAGCTACGGCATCGACCACACCGCCGGCTCCTTCGTGTTCGACGGCGAGGGCCGGGTGCGCCTCTTCTCGCGCTACGGTGCCGGGCCGCAGGCGCTGACGTCCGACCTGAAGCAGCTGCTGTCGGAAAGCGCCTGAGGCCGCGCCCGCACGGGGCCTGCTCAGGCGCCGTCCTTCGCGCCTGACCCCGGCGACGGCGCAGCGAGTCGCCGCAGCGCCGTCAGCTGCTCGCCCCACCACAAGCCCATCATCCGCAGGAAGGCGGGCGCGTCGAGGCCGTGCCGCACCGGGTGGTCCGGCCGCAGCGAAGCGAAGCCGCGGTGCAGCAGCACCACCCGCGTGCGTGCGGCATCGACCGACTCGAAGCTGACCTCCACCTCGGTCTTCTCGTGCCGGGTGAAGTCGGCGTTGCGCCACTCGAAGACGAGGCGGCGCGGGGGCTCCCAGGCGAGCACGCGGCCGAGTTCGACGACGCGCTCGGCGCCGTCGGCGGCGTCGTAAGCCTCGAACAGGCGCCCGTCCAGGCGCGGCTCGATCGCGACGATGCCTCGGCCGCCGCCCGCGTGTCGGAAGCGCCCGCCGCGCCGCCACCACTGGTCGATCTGCTCGGTGAAGACCCGAAAGGCCTGCGCAGCGGGGACGGCCACGGTGACCGTCACGCGGGCCTGGTCGCCTGCGGGCTTCATCGGCCGGGGCGGCGAGCCGACGGCGATGGCGAACGGGCGGTGGCGCGCCGGGGTTTGGCGTTGTCCGTCACCGGCGGTGCTGCCGGCAGGGCAGTGGGCGCGTCCGTCCGGCCGGCCTCGGCAAAGGCCTTGAAAGCCGCGAGCTGGTCGCCCCAGAAGGCCTCGACCTCTTCGAGCCAGCCGGCCAGCGAGCTGAAGCCCTCGCGCTGCAGGCGGTAGAGGCGCACACGCGCGTCGTGCGCGGGCTCGTCGTCGGCGATCAGCCCGCTGCGCTTGAGCACCCGCAGGTGCCGGCTCAAGGTCGGCGGCGTCATCGACAGCGCCTGGGCCAGCTCGCCCGCGCGCCGTGGCGATGCGGCCAGCAGGCGTACGACGGCGCGACGCGTCGGGTCGGACAGCGCACCGAAGGTGGCGGTGAGCTGCGCATCGGTCGTGTCGCCGAGACTGCGGCGGGTGGCGTTCATGCCGTGGCGGCCCGGCTTCGCGGGACGAGCTTCACGACGGCCTCAGGCCGGCCGGCCGCCGGTGCGCACGCGCTGGCTGATCCACCAGAGGTGCCCCTCGGGATCGATGGCGCCGTAGCTTCGGTCGGCCCAGTACTCGTCGCCGTAGTCCTGCACCTCGGGCCCGGCGACAACGCGCGCGCCGGCCGCGCGGGCGCGCGCGCAATGGGCGTCGACGTCGTCGACATAGAGCATCAGGCCCTGCGTGTTGCCCTTGGCGCTGAGCGGGCTGAGCATGTCGGTCTCGAAGCGGCGGTCGGCGCCGCTGCGCTCCTGGCCGACCATCAGCACGCCGTCGTCGCCCCAGGTCAGCTCGCTGTGCTCGATGCGGCCGTCCTCGCCTTCGACCTTCAGGCGCACGTCGAAGCCGAAGGCCTCGCAGAGCCAGTCGATCATTCGCGAGGCGTCGCGGTAGTAGATGCCGGAGGTGATGCGCGGGAAGTCGCTGACTGCGAGTTTCATCGTCCTGTCCTCGTCGAGCTGAGTAGGTTCTCCATCGTA
Organism: Ideonella sp.; assembly: GCA_035911095.1. Lineage (GTDB taxonomy): Bacteria > Pseudomonadota > Gammaproteobacteria > Burkholderiales > Burkholderiaceae_C > JAMHWF01. The sequence continues at coordinate 56,150 of JAMHWF010000037.1, forward strand.
GGAATAGTTTCCTATATGGACAACTATTGTTCACTCGGCCGAGTGGTGACGCCCGTTGCCTGACGCCGCCGGCCGGATGGACCGGCCCGGAAGCGCCGACGGCCCCCGCAGGGGCCGTCGTGGGCATCTCAGCAGCGGCGGGTGCCGCTCAGGCCAGCTTCCTAGACCGTCTCGGGCTCCGCCAGGGCCTTGCGCATCTTCTTCATCGCCGCCACTTCGATCTGGCGGATGCGCTCGGCGCTGACGCCGTACTCGGCGGCCAGTTCGTGCAGCGTCATGCCGCCCGAGCTGTCGTCGTTCACGTTCAGCCAGCGCTCCTCGACGATGCGGCGGCTGCGGGGGTCGAGCACCTCGAGCGCCTGGCTGATGCCGTCGCCGGCCATCCAGTCGCGGCGCTGCGCCTCGAGCACCCGCGTCGGCTCCTGCGAGTCGTCCGCCAGATAGGCGATCGGCGCATACGACTCCTCGCCGTCGTCGTTCTGCGGCTCGAGCGCGACGTCACCGCCGGACAGGCGCGTCTCCATCTCGAGCACCTCCTCGGGCTTGACATTGAGCTGGCGCGCGACCACGTCGACCTCCGTCGGGGTCAGCGTGTTGCGGTGAGTGTCGCCATCGCCCGCCTGGCCCTTCAGGCCCTGCTTCATCGAGCGCAGGTTGAAGAAGAGCTTGCGCTGGGCCTTGGTCGTCGCGACCTTGACCAGACGCCAGTTCTTGAGGATGAACTCGTGGATCTCGGCCTTGATCCAGTGCAGCGCGTAGCTGACCAGGCGCACACCCTGTTCCGGGTCGAAGCGCTTGACGGCCTTCATCAGGCCGACGTTGCCTTCCTGGATCAGGTCGCCGTGCGGCAGGCCGTAGCCGAGGTACTGGCGCGAGACCGACACCACGAGGCGCAGGTGCGACATCACGAGACGCCCCGCGGCCTCGAGGTCGCCCTGGTCGCGCAGTCGCTTGCCCAAGCTGACTTCTTCCTCCTGCGTGAGCAGGGGGATGCGGTTGACGGCCGAGATGTAGGCGTCGAGGTTCCCCAGCGGCGGCAGCAGCGCCCAGGGGTCGCGGACGGCAAGAGCAGTGGCTGGTGTGGATTTCATGGACCGGTCAGACATCCTGAACCCTCCTTTGGTTCCGGAATTTTAGCACTCGACGTCCGAGAGTGCTGATCAGGGGATCCAATCCATTTGTCGATTGGAGATAGATATTCTGCAATCCTTAACGAGAGCAAATACTCACATCACGTCGAACATGGTGGCTCGTCCTTCCAGGACCTGGTCGACGATGCCGAGCAGCTTGGCCACGTTGACCGGCTTGGTCAGGTAGTAGTCGGCGCCGATGTCGAGCGCGGCATCGATGCGCGCCGCCACCGCGTCGGCCGAGACCGCCACCACCGGCACGTCGGCCGTCGCCGGGTCGTCCTTCAGCAGTCGCAGCAACTGCAGGCCGTCGATGTCGGGCAGGTGCATGTCGAGCAGGATCAGGCTCGGCGGCTGTGCCCGCACTGCGGCCAGGCCCTCGAGGCCGGTCTCGGAGACGCGCAGCTTGACCTGCTGACGCTGCGCGAGGATGCCCTCCATCACGATCACGTTGGTCTCGTTGTCCTCGATGTAATGGACGATCCGGTGTCGATAGTCACCCTCGGGCGCCTCGTCGACCGTCGCTGGCGTGGCCGCCGCCGTGCGGACCGCCGCGCGCGGCAGGGTCAGCGTGAACGCCGAGCCGACGCCCTCGGTGCTGACGGCCTCCAGGCGCCCGCCCATCAGCTCGGCGAGCCGCTTGCTGATCACCAGGCCGATCCCGGTGCCCTCCTGCGACGAGCGCTCGCGCCCGAGGCGGTTGAAGGGTTCGAACAGGGCACCCAGTTGCTCGTGGCTCATGCCCAGGCCGCTGTCGCGCACCGTGATCGAGATCTCGCCGGGGCCGGCCGCGCGGCTCTCGACATGGATACGCCCGCCGTCGACGTTGTACTTGACGGCGTTGGTCAGCAGGTTGGTCAGGATCTGCTTGATCCGCGTCGGGTCGCCGGCGATCTGCGCGGCATCGGGCGCGACGATGGAGCTCACCGCCAGCCCGCGCGACTGCGCCGAGCGCTGCACCAGCGACACCGTGCCGGCGAGCAGGTCCTGCACGTCGGTGGCCTCGATCGCCAGCTTCAGCATGCCGGACTCGATACGCGACAGGTCCAGCGTGTCGTTGATCATCTCCAGCAGGTGCCAGCCCGCGGTCTGGATCTGGCCCACCCAGTCGCGCTGGCTCGGCGACAGCGGGTGCTGCCGATCGAGCTCGACCAGCTGGGCGAAGCCGAGCATCGCGTTCAGCGGCGTGCGCAGCTCGTGGCTCATGCGCGAGAGGAAGTCGGTCTTGGCGCGGTTCGCCGCCTCGGCCAGCTCGCGGCCGGCCCGCGCTTCCTCGAGCTGCAGCCGCTCGGTGATGTCCTCGACCGCGCCGACGATGCGCTGCGGATGCCCCTGCGCGTCGCGCAGCACCGAGACGATCACCTGCGCCCACAGCGTGCGCCCGTCGACGCGCACGAAGCGCTTGCGGCGCTGGAACACCGCGAGCTCGCCGTCGAGCAGGCGGCGGGTCAGCACGTTGTCTTCGGCCACGTCGTCGGGGTGCGTGAAGTCGGCCGCGCGCATCTGCGGCAGCTCCTCGGCGCCGAAGCCCACCAGCTCCCTGAAGCGGGGGTTGGTGTGCATGATCCGGCCGTCGAGGTCGGTGTAGATCACGCCGATCGGCACGTGGTTGAAGATGTTGCGAAAGCGCTGCTCGCTGTCGCGCAGCGCAGCCTCGGTGCGACCGCGCTCGAGGATCTGGTGCTGCAGCGCAGCGGTGCGCTCGTGCACCGCGGTTTCGATGCGCTGCGTGCGGCCGGTGGCGGTCAGCAGCAGGGTGCCGAAGGTGCCGGCGGCGAGCAGGCTGACGATCGCGAACAGCCAGGTGTCCTGGTGGCCGAGGGCCGAGGCCTCGGTGTTGTCGGCGCCGATGTGCAGCGCCCAGTGGCGCTGGGCGAAGTCGAGGGCCTGCGTCTCGCGCAGCGACATGCGCGCGATGCGCTCGCACTCCGCCGCCCCGGCCAGCACGCGCAGCGGCGCGCCGACGTCCTCGAGGCACAGGTGCAGGTGCGCCGGCAGCGCCCGCGAGGCGGCGCTCAGCATCTCGTCCAGGCGCAGGCTCACCGAAACGACGCCCCCGCGCGCGCCGCCCGCGCCGCTGGCGCCGTCGAGGCCCCGTACCGCCGCGAAGACGAGCACGCCGACCTGGTCCTGCGTCTCCTGCAGCAGGCGGATGCCGGCGGTGGCGGCGGGCGACCCGCTGGCCTGGGCGCGCGCGATCGCCTCACGCGTCGCCGGCAGCGACATCGCATTGACGCCGAGCGCGTCGACCAGCTCGGGCGGCTCGATGAAGCGCAGCGCCGCCACCTCGGGCGCGGCCAGCGGCAGGCGCTCGCCCTGTGGGCCGCGGTCGAACACGCGGTAGCCGGGCAGCCCGGCCTGCCGCAGTTGCGCCTCGTAAGCCGGCACCTCGTCGCGCCTCATCAGCTGGCTGTAGCCGAACGAATGCGGGGCGGCCGGCATCTGCGCCCAGCCGAGCGTCGCCGCGTGGAAGCCTTCTGACGAGATCTGGTCGGAGGCGGCGAAGAGGCTGCGCAGGGCCTCGACCGCCATCCGCGGCCGCTCGAGACTGGCGCGCACCGCGCTGGTCGCGCTGGCGACGTCGCGCTCGAAGACCGCCCGCGCGCGGGCCTCGTCCCAGCGCCGTGCCTGCACGATCGCCAGGCTCGCGAGCAGCGTGACCACCAGCATCGGGACAGCCACGGTGCGTCGCCGCGGGCGCCAGGCCCGGCCCGGGCGGCCGAAGAACGCGAGCAGGACCGGCGTCGCGATCACCACGCCCAGGGCGTCGCCGAACCACCAGGTGAGCCAGATGCGAAAGAGGTTGTGCGGCCCGATCGAGCCGGCAGCCGTCATCGAGGCCACCGCGACGCTCGCGCTGATGACGCAGGCCAGCGCGGCGCCGGCTCCGAAGAAGCGCAGCAACTCGCGCGGCTCGGCGAGCGTCATCGCCGGCTCGACGAAGCGGCGCACGAGGGCGGCCCCGACCGCGGCCTGCAGCATCGCCCCGACCGCGATCGCGGCCGTCAGCCCCAAGGTCGCAGCCGTGAGCGGCGCGCCCCCGGTCATGGCGATGCCCAGGTTGACGGTGAACGAGCCCAGCCAGACCGCGGGCAGCGCGCGCCATCCGCACAGCAGCACGCCGACCAGCGCAATGCCGGCCGACGGATACAGCGGCGAGGCATAGCTCGGCGGGACGGCGAGCATCACGGCCAACCAGCCGGCTGCCGCGTAGGCGACCGCGATCGCGGAGCAGGCGGGGAACCAGGCGGTGGCGGGGTCCTTCTTCATCGACGACGTTCGAGCCGGCGGCCCGGTCGGGCTGCGACGGCCGGCACCCGGACAGTTCGGGGTGCGGGGAGGGTGGCGGCGCAGGGGCCTGCGTCCGGCGCTCGGACACTAGCACCGGGCCGCCGCGGCGACCCGCCCCCTGCGCCGACGAAAACGCGCCGAACGGTAATAAGGATCGCAGGGTGGATCGCCGGCCGAACCGTCCTGCGTGGCGCCCCGGCGGGCCGTGAACGATTGCCGCGCGCCCCTTGTGTCGGCACCCGGTGGCTGCCCGGCCCGGCGCTTCACGACCGTCTCGAAAGGACGTTGCGCCTGACAGACCGGTCCTGGGTCCAGAATGGCGCTTCGCAGTAGAGGACAGGCCGAGACAGGCCGCCGGGCCTCTGTCCCGTCGGCGGGGCGGGGGCCCCAACGAGAACGAGGAGACCACGATGCCTCTGCGTCCCCCCATCGCAGCGCGTGCCGGGCGCGCCTTGCCGCCGTGATGCGCGAGCGCCTGCTGGCGAACCGGCTGCACGCGCTGTTCGTGCTGGCCCTCCTGCTCTTCAACTACCCGCTGCTCGCGCTCTGGGACCACCGGGCGACGCTCTTCGGCCTGCCGCTCTTCCCGCTTGCGCTGTTCGTGCTCTGGGCGCTGCTGATCGGCCTGCTCGCCTGGTTGATGGAACGTGGCGCCGACTGACGCCGCCGCGCGGGGCCACGCGGCGCCCGGCCGCGCCCGGCCGCGGCCGGGCCGACCACAGGCGGTGCGCGCCCTGTACGCGGGGATGCCGCAATGATCGCGCCGCCGCTGCTGCTCGCCCTCGCGGCGGCCTACCTGCTGCTGCTCTTCGCCGTCGCCTGGTGGGGCGACCGGCGCGCGGCGCAGGGCCGCTCGGTGGTCGGCAACGCCTGGGTCTACGCGCTGTCGATGGCGGTGTACTGCTCGGCCTGGACCTACTTCGGCAGCGTCGGCCGCGCCGCCTCGGGCGGCGTCTGGTTCCTGCCGGTCTACCTCGGCCCGATGCTCGCGATGCTGCTGGCCTGGAGCGTGCTGCGCAAGATGATCCGCATTGCGCGCCGTTACCGGCTCACCTCCATCGCCGACCTGGTGGCCAGCCGCTACGGCCAGAGCCCGCAGCTCGCGGGGCTGGTGACGCTGGTGACGCTGGTCGGCATCGTCCCCTACATCGCGCTGCAGCTGAAGGCGGTCGCGATCGGCTATGCGGTGCTGACCGGCGACGGCAGCGCGAGCGCCCCCACCGCGTCGATCGACTGGTGGCGCGACGGCACCTTCTATGCTGCGCTAGCGCTGGCCGGCTTCACGATGGTCTTCGGCACGCGCCACCTCGACAGCACCGAGCGCCACGAAGGGATGGTGGCGGCGATCGCCTTCGAGTCGCTGGTGAAGCTCGTCGCCTTCGTCGCCGTCGGCGTCTTCGTCACCTGGGGCCTCTACGACGGCTTCGGTGACCTCTACGCGCGTGCCGCGGCGGTGCCGGCGCTGGAGCCGCTGTTCACCTTCGCGCGCCCTGACCAGCCGCACGCCCATGCACAGTGGTTCGCGCTGACGCTGCTGTCGATGCTTTCGCTGCTGCTGCTGCCGCGCCAGTTCCAGGTCATGGTGGTCGAGAACGTCGACGAGCGGCACCTCAAGCGCGCCGCCTGGGTCTTCCCCGCCTACCTGCTGGCGATCAACCTCTTCGTGCTGCCGATCGCGCTGGCCGGGCTGCTGAGCTTTCCCGACGGCAGCGTGCACGCCGACACCTTCGTGCTCAGCCTGCCGATGTCCGAAGGGCAGACGGCGCTTGCGCTGGCGGCCTTCGTCGGCGGGCTGTCGGCGGCGACCGGCATGGTGATCGTCGAGGCGATCGCGGTCTCGACGATGGTCTGCAACGACCTCGTGATGCCGGTGCTGCTGCGCCGCGGCGGCCTGGCCGACGGCGCCGAGCTCGCCGGCCGGCTGTTGTGGATCCGCCGGGCGGCGATCTTCGTCGTGCTGATGCTCGGCTACCTGTACTACCACTTCGCCGGCGACGCCTATGCGCTGGTCGGCATCGGGCTGATCAGCTTCGCCGCGGTCGCGCAGTTCGCGCCGGCCGTGCTCGGCGGCCTGTACTGGAAGGGCGGCACGCGGCGCGGCGCGATCGCCGGCTTGAGCGGCGGCTTCGCGCTCTGGATCTACACGCTGATGCTGCCATCGCTGGCCAAGTCCGGCTGGTGGCCGGCCTCGTTCCTCGAGCAGGGGCCGTTCGGCATCGGCCTGCTCAAGCCGGAGGCGCTGTTCGGCCTCGCCGGGCTCGACTACCTGACCCACGCGCTGTTCTGGAGCCTGCTCGTCAACGCCGGCCTCTACGTCGCGGTGTCGCTCGCGCGGCCGCCGACCCCGCGCGAGGCGAGCCAGGCGCTGCTGTTCGTCGACGTCTTCGACCGCAGCCCGGGCGATGCGCCGGTGTTCTGGCGCGGCCGCGCGAACCTCGCCGACCTGCGGGCGCTGGCGATCCGCTTCCTCGGCGCCGACAACGCCGGCCGCCTGTTCGAGGACTACGCGCGCGAGCAGGGCGTGTCGAGCGTCGACCGCCTGCAGCCCGACGCGCGCTTGGTGCTGCACGTGCAGACCCAGCTCGCAGGGGCGATCGGCAGCGCCTCGGCCCAGGCCACCGTCGCCTCGGTGGTCGAGGAGGAGGCGCTCGACATGGCCGACGTGATGCGCATCGTCGAAGAGGCCACCGCGCTGCGCGCCCATTCCGCGGCACTGGAGGCGGCCGGCGAGGAGCTGCGCGCGGCCAACGAGCGGCTCGAGAGCCTCGACCGCCTGAAGGACGACTTCATGTCCTCGGTGACGCACGAACTGCGCACGCCACTCACGTCGATCCGCGGACTGAGCGAGCTGATGCGCGACGACCCCGAGATGCCAGAGCCGCAGCGCCAGCAGTTCCTCGGCATCGTCGTCGCCGAGACCGAGCGCCTGTCCCGCCTGGTCAACCAGGTGCTCGACATGGCGAAGATCGAGTCCGGCCATGCCGAATGGCTGAGCGCCGACATCGACCTCGTTGCCCTCGTGCGCCAGGCCGCGGTGACGATGCAGGAGCTGATGCGAGAGAAGCGCATCGCGCTCGAACTGCACCTGCCCGAGAGCGTGCCCACCCTGCGCGCCGACCCTGACCGGCTGACCCAGGTCGTGATCAACCTGCTGTCGAACGCCGCCAAGTTCGCGCGCGGCGGCGGCGAAGGCCGCATCGAACTGCGCCTTTCGGCCGACGCCGACGGCGCCACGGTCGAGGTGCAGGACAACGGCGCCGGGGTGCCTGATGGCCAGCGCGCTCTGATCTTCGAGAAGTTCCGCCAGGGCGGCGACGACCGCCACCGGCCGCAGGGCACCGGGCTGGGCCTGCCGATCAGCCGCAGCATCGTCGAGCACTTCGGCGGGCGCATGATGCTCAAGCCCGACGAAGGCCGCGGCGCCTGCTTCGTCTTCACGCTGCCGTGGCGCGGGCCCGCGGCAGGGGGTGATGCAGCCCAGGCCACCGACACGACAAGAAGAGGAGACAGCCGATGAGCGAGCGCATCCTGATCGCCGACGACGAGCCGAACATCCTGATCACGCTCGAGTACCTGATGAAGCGCGAGGGCTACGAGGTGCACGTCGCGCGCGACGGCGAGGAGGCACTGGAGGCGCTGCGCCGCGTGCGCCCGCGCCTGGTGCTGCTCGACGTGATGATGCCGAAGAAGACCGGCTTCGAGGTCTGCCAGGCGCTGCGCGCCGAGCCCGAGCTGCAGGACACGCTGGTGCTGATGCTGACCGCCAAGGGGCGCGACACCGACGTCGCCAAGGGCCTCGGCGTCGGCGCCGACAGCTACATGACCAAGCCGTTCGCGACCCAGGAACTGGTGCGCACGGTGCGCGAGCTCCTCGCGCGCGGCCGCGCGCCGGCCGCCTGAGCGTGGCAGCGCGCGCGCGGGTGCGCTGGTCGACACAGGGGTCGATCAACGGGTCGACAGGGGCGCGGCGATGGCAATGAGGCAGGAACATCGCGTGCTGCTCGCGGCCGGGCTCGCGGCGCTCGGCGTCGTGCTGCTGCTGGCGGTGTTCGCGCTCGCCGGCGGGGCGCTGATCGCGGGCGAGCTCGACGAGGCGCAGCGCGCGGCGGTCGCCGCCGCGCTGCAGGGCCGCTGGGGCCTGCTGTGGCTGCCAGGGCTCGTGCTCGCCGGCATCGCCGGGGCCGCGGTGCCGGGCCTGTACCGGCGCTGGGTCGCCGCCCCGGCGCAGCTGGCCGAGCAGGCGCAGGTGCTGGTCGGCTCCGGCGTGCGCCGCGAACTGGCCGCGCCGCCGGGCGCGGCGTCTATGCAGCGCCTGGCCGAGGTGGTCAATGGCCTGGCGCGCGAGCGCGACCGCCTGCGCGACGAGATCGCCGACGAGGTCGCGCGCGCCAGCCGCGGCATCGAGCTGGAGCGCAGCCGCCTGGCCGCGCTGATGAGCGAGCTGACCCAGGCGGTCGTCGTCTGCAACCTCGACGGCCGGGTGCTGCTCTACAACCAGCGGGCGCGCGAGCAGTTCCGCGCCCTCTCCGGCGCGCCGGGGCTGGCCGACGGTGCCGAGCTGCTCGGCCTCGGCCGCTCGATCCACCAGGTCTTCGACCGCCGCCTCGTCACCCACGCGCTCGACACCGCGCGACAGCGCCAGGCGCGGGGCCATCCGCCGAGCACGCACTTCGTCACCGTCACCCGCTCGGGCCAGCTGCTGCGCGCGCAGCTGACGCTGGTGGGCGCCAATGCGGCGCCGGCCGCGCAGGCGGGCGATCCTGCCGCGACGCCCGCGACCCCCACAACCGCGGCCGCCTCATCGGCAGCCGAGGCCGAGGCAGAGCCCTCCGCCGTTCCGGCCGCGCCCGCGCCGCCCACCGGCTTCGTGCTGCTGCTCGACAACGTCACCCAGCAGATCGAGCAGGACGAGGCGCGCGAGAAGCTGCTGCAGTCGCTGACCGAGGAGAGCCGCGGCTCGCTCGCCAACCTGCAGGCGGCGGTCGAGATGCTCGACGACGCCGGCCTGCCGCCCGAGCTGCGCGAGCGCTTCCTCGGCGTCGTGCGCGAGGAGTCGCAGGCGATGGCGCAGCGCCTGCGCGAGACGGCGCAGCGCAGCGCCGAGGCGCAGGCGACGCGCTGGCCGCTCGAGAACATGCTCGGCGCCGATCTCGTGCAGGCCGCGGTGCGCCGCATCGAGGCCGCAGGCGGCCCGCCTGCGGCCGAAGGCAGCGTCGACGGCGCGCTGTGGCTGAGGGTCGACAGCTTCTCGCTGCTGCAGGCGCTGGTCTCGCTGGCGCTGCGGCTGCGCGAGGAACTGGAGGCGCCTGCGGTCGAGCTGTGCCTGTCGCCCGACGGCGCGCACCGGGCCCGCCTCGACCTGGCCTGGACCGGCCAGCCGCTCAACACCGAGACCGCGATGGGCTGGGAGCTGGACGCGATGCGCCTCGAAGGCGGCGAGCCGGCGGCCCTCTCCGTGCGCGACGTGGTGCAGCGCCACGGCGGCGAGTTCTGGTTCGAGCGCGAGCGCGTGCGCCAGCGCAGCTTCTTCCGCTTCCTGCTGCCGCTGGCGGCGGCGCCGCAGGCGCCATCCAGTGCTGCCACGGCGCCGGGCCCGGAATCCGGCGGCGGCCGCCCCGAGTTCTACGACTTCGACCTCTTCGCCGTCGGCGAGGCCCAGCGCGCGCTCGACGACCGGCCGCTCGCCGAGCTCGACTTCACCGTGTTCGACACCGAGACCACCGGCCTCGACCCGGGCGGCGGCGACAAGATCATCCAGATCGGCGCCGCCCGCCTCGTCAACGGCCGGCTGCTGAAGGGTGAGTGCTTCGAGCAGCTGGTCGACCCGCGCCGCTCGATCCCCGAGGCGGGCATCCCGATCCACGGCATCACGCCCGACATGGTGCGCGGCAAGCCGACGATCGAGACGGTGCTGCCCGCCTTCCACGCCTATGCCGAGGGCACGGTGCTGGTCGCCCACAACGCGGCCTTCGACATGCGCTTCCTGCAGCTCGAGGAGGCCGCCTGCGGCGTCCGCTTCGACCACCCGGTGCTCGACACCCTGCTGCTCTCGGCCGTCGTCCACCCGAACCAGACGGCGCACCGGCTGGAGGCGATCGCCGAGCGCCTCGACGTGCCCGTCAGTGGCCGCCACAACGCGCTGGGCGACGCGCTCGTCACTGCCGAGGTGTTCCGCCGGCTGATCCCGCTGCTGGCGGAGCAGGGGATCCGCACCGTGGCCGAGGCCAGGGCGGCGGCGGAGAGGACGTATTACGCGCGGCTCAAGTACTGATCTGATGATTGGCAGCGGCCAAGCCTACTGGCAATCCGCGATCTCCTTCGACCCTCGGCGTCGCGGTGGGCGCGCCTGCGTGCGTGACCTGCGCATCAGCGTGGGCGACGTGCTGGGCTGGCTGGCCCAGGGGCAAACGGTGGAGCAGATCGTGGCCGACTATCCCGAGCTGATGCCCGCGGACATCCAGGCTTGCCTGGCGTACGCCGCCGACCGCGAATCGCACGAAGTGCGCTTGGCCGCGGCGTGAAGCTGTTGCGAGACGAGAACCTGTCCCGGTCCGCCTCTCACTCTCTCCGCAGGCAGACGTAAAACCCCTCGATCCCCCGCCCCTGGTCCTCCCGGATCGGCGCTACCTCCAGCCCGAGCCACTCGAACCCCGCCGCCTCGGCCCAGCCCCGCAGCGCCGCCTCGGCATGCGCATAGCGCAAGCTGGAACGCAGCTCGTAGCTCTCGACCCCCGGCCCCGCGCGCTCGACCGTGAACGAGAAGATCCCGCCCGGCCGCAGCACGCGCTGTGCGCCGCGGAAGACCGGCCCGAGGTCGCCGGCGTAGATGAAGGTGTCGGCGGCGAAGACGAGGTCGTGGCGTTCGTCGGTGCTCGCCAGGTGCTCGGCCATGTCGGCCTGCACCAGTGCGTCGTAGACGCCGCGCGCGCGGGCGGCGTCGAGCATGCGCGCCGAGAGGTCGAGGCCGACCAGCCGCCGCGTGCGCTTCGCCAGCAGCGGCCCGGCCAGCCCGGTGCCGCAGCCGAGTTCGAGCGCCGAGTCGAAAGGGCCGCAGCCGAGTGCGGCGAGCTGCTGCACCAGCCCCTCGGGCGCCCGGTAGCGCAGCACCTCGACGAGGTGCTGCTCGAAGCCTTCGGCATAGCCGTCGAACAGGGCCGCGACGTAGCCCGGCGGCGCCTGTGCCGGCACCGCGCCGCCGCCGACGGCGGCCAGGTAGTAGGCGTGCAGGGCAGGGTCGGCGCCGTGCGCGGCGGCCTGCTCGAAGCTGTGCTTCGCCTCGGCATGGCGCCCGGTTTCGCGCAGCAGGTTGCCGCGGTTGGTCCAGGCGGCGGCCAGCGTCGGCGCCAGCGCGAGCGCGCGGTCGTAGCCCGCCAGTGCCTCGTCGAGACGGCCGAGCGAGTGCAGGGCCTGCGCCTGCTCGAGCCAGACCTCGGCCTGGTCGTCGCCCAGCGCCTGCACGCGCTCGAAGGCCGGCAGCGCCTCGGCCGCGCGGTCGAGGCGGCCGAGTGCGCAGGCGCGGTGGAACCAGGCGTCGCGGTTGTCGGGCTCGACGGCAAGGATCGCGTCGGCGATGGCCAGCGCCTCGGCCGGGCGCTCGAGCCGGATCAGCGTTGCCGCCAGGTTGACCTGGGTCGAGATGCGGCCCGGCAGCAGCGCAAGCGAGGCACGAAAGCGCGCTTCGGCCTCGGCCAGGCGGTGGTGCTGCAGGGCGTCGAGGCCTTCGAGGAAGGCGACCCGGGCGGCTTCGAAGCGCCCGGGGTCGATGGGGGAGGGCGTGGACATGGGCGGCGATTCTGCGCGCCGGGCCGGCCGCAGGGCCGGTCCGCGCCGCTGCCGGCACAGGAGCTTGTCAGCGGCGGCTGACATCGGGTCGCGCCGCTACCCGACGGCGGGGGCTCGGGCGGCGGCCTATCGTGCCCTTGCTCTGCGGTCGAACCCAAGAGGGGAGGCGTCGGTGGGGCACGGCCGCAAGGCCGCCGCGCAACCTCAACCAAAAGGAATGGCGTATGAACCTCATCATCTGGCTCGTCATCGGTGGCCTCATCGGCTGGGTCGCCAGCATGATCATGCGGACCGACGCGCAGCAGGGCCTCGTGCTGAACGTGGTCGTCGGCATCGTCGGCGCGCTGCTCGGTGGCTGGCTGCTGACACCGCTGCTCGGCGCGGGCACGATCAACCAGAACGACTTCAGCTTGGCAGGCTTGGGCGTTTCACTGCTCGGCGCGATCATCCTGCTGGCGATCGTCAACCTGTTCAGGCGTGGCTCGGTACGCTGAGCCTTCCCCGAACCTCACGCGGCCGCCGGCCGCCCCCATCGGCCCGCTCGCGCGGGCCGATGTCGTTGAAGAGGGCAGAGAGGCTCAGGCCGGCAGCAGGGCCCAGGGCAGCTGGCTCAGCGCCACCAGCGCGAGCGCGATCGCGCCGTGCGCCGTCCAGTGGCGCCAGCCGCCTCGGGCCAGGTCGATGCCGCAGCGAATGCCGACGCACGACCACCACATCATCACCAGCACCGCCGCCGCCTCGGCCAGGCTCAGCGCCTGCCCGGCGGCGCTCGACACGCCCATCGCCGCGACCCACAGGCCCACCGCCATCACCGAGGCGGCGGTGAATTCGACATAGCGTGGTTTGCGCAAGGCGATGCCCAACAGTTTCATGTCTCGAACCGTCTGGTGGCGGCAGCAGGCCGCGTGGTGTGCAGGGGCGGGCCGGGGAGCGGGCGCCGCCCAAGCCGCGAGGGGTGCCTGGAGCATAGCGGCGGGCCGCCACGCGCCCGACCCCTAGGCGGCTCGTTCCGCACCTGCGCGCGCGAGGCATTGCCGCCTCGCAGGACTCTTACGTCTTGCTACATCGCCCGCAGGCCCGCATCGGTGCGGGCGCGCGCCCAAGCGGCCGGCATGGACCTGGCGCGGCAGGTGCGCGCCCGCCCGCCTGCCCGCACACTGCGCGTTCCCTGTTCCTGTCGCGCGACCCGCGCCGCCCGCCATGAAGATCAAGGCCATCGTCACCGGACATTCGCGCGGCCTGGGGGCCGCGATCGCTGCCGAGTTGCTGCGCCATGAGGTCGCAGTGCTCGGCCTGGCGCGACAGGAGGGTGAGGTGCCCGCTGCCGCGGGCGCCGCGTTCGAGCAGGTCGCGCTCGACCTCGCCGACGGGGCTGCGCTGCAGCGCTGGCTCGCGGGGCCGGCACTCTCCGGCTTTCTCGCGGGCGCCGAGCGGGTGCTGCTGGTCAACAACGCCGGCGTCGTCGGACCCGTCGGGCCGCTGGCGGTGCAGCCGCTGGCCGAGCTGGCGAGCGCGGTGGCGCTGAACGTCGCGGCGCCACTCATGCTCTCGCAGGCCGTGCTGGCCGCCAGCCCGGGTGTGCGCGAGCACCGCATCGCCCACGTCAGCAGCGGCGCGGCCCGGCGTGCCTACGCCGGCTGGAGCGTCTACTGCGCGACCAAGGCCGCGCTCGACCAGCATGCGCGCGCCCTGGCGCTCGACGAGGTGGCGGGGCTGCGCATCTGCAGCCTGGCGCCGGGCGTGATCGACACCGACATGCAGGCGCTGGTGCGCTCGACACCGGCCGAGCACTTTCCGATGCGCGCGCGCTTCGAGGCGTTGAAGGCCGAGGGTCAGCTCGTCGCGCCGGCCGATGCGGCACGGCGCTTCGTCAGCTACCTGCTCGGCGAGCGCTTCGGTGAGGCGCCGGTCGGCGACCTGCGCGAACTGGCGGGCTGACCCGCTTGCCGTAGCGGTTGCGGCGCCCGCACGGCGGTGGCGCGCGGCCCGGTAGCGCGCAGGCTCAACGCGCGCCGGGCCGCTGCCAGCGCTCCGGGTATCGGGCGCCCTGCACCGGGATCTTGGCCGCGGCCTCGCCGAGTTCGCGCACCTCGTCTGCGCTCAGCGCCAGCTCGGTCGCGGCGATGTTCTCGTCGAGTCGGTGCAGCTTGGTCGTGCCCGGGATCGGCACGATCCACGGCCGCTGCGCCAGCAGCCAGGCCAGCGCCACCTGCGCAGGCGTCGCGCCATGCTTCCCGGCCACTGTGGCGAGCAGCGCGACCAGCGCCGCGTTGTGCTGCCGCGCTTCGGCGGTGAAGCGCGGCAGCGTGCGGCGGAAGTCGCCTTCGGCGAGATCCGTCTTGTCGTCGAGGGCGCCGGTGAGGAAGCCGCGGCCCAGCGGGCTGAAGGGCACCAGCGCGATGCCCAGCTCGGCCAGCGTCGGCAGGATTTCCACCTCGACGTCGCGCGTCCAAAGCGAGTATTCGCTCTGCAGCGCCGCCACCGGCTGCACCGCGTGCGCGCGGCGGATCGTCGCGGCGTCGGATTCGGAGAGGCCGAAGTGGCGCACCTTGCCTTCGCGGATCAGCTCGCCCACGGTGCCGGCCACGTCCTCGATGGGTACCGTCGGGTCGGGCCGGTGCTGGTACAGCAGGTCGATCGTCTCCAGGCCCAGGCGCCGCAGCGAGGCGTCGCAGACCTCGCGGATGTGCGCCGGCCGGCTGTCGACCTCGGGCATCGCGCCGACCTTGAAGCCGAACTTGGTCGCGATCACGACCTGGTCGCGCAGCGGCTTCAGCGCCTCACCGACCAGCTCCTCGTTGGTGTAGGGGCCGTAGATCTCGGCGGTGTCGAAGAAGTTGACGCCGCGCTCGACCGCGGTGCGCAGCAGCGCCACCATCGCGCCGCGCTCGGGGTAGGGCGGGTAGGCGTGGGTCATGCCCATGCAGCCGAGGCCGATCGCGGAGACAGCGGGGCCGGCGGTGCCGAGCAGGCGGTGTTTCATCGGGTGCTCCTAGTGTGGCGACACGGGGCGTCGCGATCGGCCCGACCTTAGGCCAAGCGCAAAGCCCGCAGTGGCCGGCGGGCGGGCCGCCAGGCTTGACCGCCGCCGCGGCGCGGCAGAACACTGCGGCCCCGCAACGACACTCAGGAGCGCGCCATGACGCCTCGCAAGATCGCCGCACCGCTCGCCGGCATCGCGTTGTTCGGCCTGGGCCTGGCGACCGGGCTGGTCGCACAGCCTTCGACCGATTCGCCACAGCGCGTCGAGCAGAAGCGCACCGACCTCTCGGGCGCCAGCGGCATGGAGGTGATCGCCTCGGTCGCCGAGTACAAGCCGGGCGACCCGATCGGGCTGCACCTGCACCACGGCGTCGAGGCCGTCTACGTGCTGCAGGGCGCTCGCGTGCAGGTGCCGGGCAAGGACCCGATCAGCCTGGCGACCGGGGCGACGCTGCTCAATCTGCGCGACGTCAAGCACGCCGGCTTCACGGTCGTCGGCGACACCCCGCTGAAGCTGTTCACGGTGCACGTGGTCGACAAGGGCAAGCCGCTGTACGAGTACGTGCAGTGAGCGGCGCCTGAACCGTGTGCGTCGGAGGCTGCATGCGGCGCCCCGGCGCCGCGGCGCGCCGACCGCTGGGTGGGCGCGCCCGCGCCGCACCGTCCTCCGCTTTCATGAGGCGCCCGGGTCGGCCCGGTGGTTCCTGGCCTATCCATAAGGATTCGACCCCGGGCGTGCATCGATCCCCGAGCACCCGCCGAGCGAGCGGTCGATCCGGAGGAGAACGCCATGCCAGTCGAGCACCGCCCATCGACCCGTCTCTGCCCCGCAAGCCGCGGCGCCCGGCGCCTCGCCGCCGCTCGGGGGTTCGCCGCCGCGGCTTCCGCACTGCTGCTCGCCCTGCCGGGGCCCGCGCTTTCCGGCGGCGACGGCCACACACCGTTGCGCAGCCAGGCGGCGGCCGGTGCCGCGCGCGTGAGCGCCGCGCTGGGCGAGGCGCGGAGCCAGGGCCGCGACCGCTGGCGCCAGGCCAGCCTGGCGGCGCTGACGGTCGCCTCGTGGCGCTGGCTGATGTCGATCCCGCCGGGCGTGACGCCGAACGACGACGTCGACGGCGTCAACTGCGGCATCAACCAGCAGGGGCCGTTCTGGTATCTCGGCGGGCCGGTCGGCGCGGCCTTCAGCCGCAGTTGCGACATCCCGGCCGGGCGCGCGATCGTCGCGCCGGTCTTTGCCTTCCTCAACGACTATCCCTGCCCCGACCCGAGCTTCAGGCCCGCGCCGGGCCAGAGCCTGGAGGACTTCCTGCAGGAAGGCGTCGCGCCGTACATCGACGGCGTCTCGCTCGCCCAGGCGCGCCTGAACGGCCGCAGCCTGCGCGTGCGCCGCATCGCGACGAATCTGTTCCCCTTCACCGCCGCGGACGGCCTGACCTCGGCCGACCCCTGCCTCACCGGCTCGCCGCAGGTCGGCGTCTCCGACGGCTACTGGGCCTTCATCGACCCGCTGCTGCGCGGCACGCACACGCTGGTGCTGCGCTCGGTGAGCACGTTCGGCACGACGGAGGGGACGTACACGCTGCGCGTGCGCTGAGCACGCCCGGCGGGGTCGCGGCGCGAGCGCCGCGAGGCGGCCGCGGCTTCCGCGTCCCTCAGACGGTCTCGAGCGCCTGCGCGAGATCCTCGCGCAGGTCCTCCACGTCCTCGACCCCCACCGACAGCCGCACCAGCGCATCGCCGATGCCGAGTTCGGCGCGCGTCGCCGCCGGGATCGTCGCGTGGGTCATGATTGCCGGGTGCTCGATCAGGCTCTCGACGCCGCCCAGGCTCTCGGCCAGCGTGAAGACCTGCACCGCCTCGAGGAAGCGCCGCGCGCCGGCGAGGTCGGTCGCGAGTTCGGCCGAGATCATCCCGCCGTAGCCGCCCGGCTGCTGGCGCCGGGCCAGCGCATGCTGCGGGTGGGATTCGAGCCCCGGGTAGTGCACCCGCCTGACCTTCGGCTGTGCCTCGAGCCAGCGCGCGAGTTCGAGCGCGTTCTGGTTGTGCCGCTCGACGCGCAAGGCCAGCGTCTTCAGGCCGCGCAGTGCGAGGAAGCTGTCGAACGGCGAGGCGATCGCGCCCACCGAGTTCTGCAGGAAGCCGAGGCGCTCGCGCACCGGCGCCAGGTGCTCGGCGGTACCGACGACGGCCACGCCGCCGATCACGTCGCTGTGGCCGTTCAGGTACTTGGTGGCCGAGTGGACGACGATGTCGATGCCCAGCTCCAGCGGGCGCTGGTTGTAGGGGCTGGCGAAGGTGTTGTCGGTCGCGGTCAGGATGCCGCGCTCGCGCGCGATCGCCGCGATGGCGGCCAGGTCGGCGAGCTTGAGCAGCGGATTGGTCGGCGATTCGAGCCAGATCAGCCTGGTCTGCGGCGTCAGCGCCGAGAGCAGGCGCGTCGGGTCGCCCAAGTCGACGTAGCTGAAGCTCAGGCCGGCGCTCTGGCGGCGCACCTTGTCGAAGAGGCGGAAGCTGCCGCCGTAGACGTCGTCGCCGCTGACCACGTGCGCGCCGGCCGGCAGCAGCTCGAGCACGGTCGCGATCGCGGCGAGGCCGGAGGCGAAGGCGTAGGCGACGGCGCCGCCTTCGAGGTCGGCCACCGCGCGCTCCCAGGCCCAGCGGGTCGGGTTGTGGCTGCGGCCGTAGTCGAGCCCCTTGTGCACGCCGGGGCTGGACTGGGCGTAGGTGCTGGTGGCGTAGATCGGCGGCATCACCGCGCCCGTCGTCGGGTCGGGGGCCTGGCCGCCGTGGATCGCGCGGGTGGCGAAGCGGTGGGTGGAGTCGGTGGTCATTCGGCAGTCCTCTGGCGGCCTCAGGCGGCCGTCTTGCGCAGGTGGTTCAGCAGGTCGAAGCGGGTGATCAGCCCATGGAAGCCCTGCTCGTCGGCCACCACCGCGACCAGGCCGGCGTCGAGCACCTGGCGCAGCGCGGCGAGCGGGGCGTCGGGCGCAAGGGTGCGCACCTCGCGCGTCATCGCCGAGGCGACGCTGTCGCGGTAGTGCAGGCTGCCGTCGCCGAGCGCGAACAGCAGGTCGGACTCGTCGAGCACGCCGGCCAGGCCGCCGCCGTCCAGCACGGGCAGCTGCGAGACCTCGGCCGTGCGCATGCGCTGGAAGGCGGTGAGCAGGGTGTCGGCCGGGCCGACGCTGACGACGCCGCCTTCCTCGGTGCGGCGCGCGATCAGGTCGCGCAGGTCGCCGTAGTGCCGGCGTTCGAGCAGGCCCTGGTCGACCATCCACTGGTCGTTGTAGACCTTGCTCAGGTAGCGCGTGCCGGTGTCGCAGACGAAGCTCACGACGCGCTTCGGCTCGGTCTGCGCGCGGCACCAGCGCAGCGCCGCCGCCACCAGCGTGCCGGTCGAGGAGCCGCCGAGCAGGCCTTCGCGGCGCAGCAGTTCGCGCGCGGTGGCGAAGCTCTCGGCGTCGGAAATCGAATACGCGGCGCGGATGCCGCTGAGGTCGGCGATCGCCGGCACGAAGTCCTCGCCGATGCCCTCGACGGCCCAGCTGCCGGCCGTGCCGACCACGCCGCTGCGTGTGACTTCCGCCAGCACCGAGCCCTCGGGGTCGGCCAGCACGAACTGCAGCGCCGGCTGCACGCGGCGGAAGAAGCGCGTGAGCCCGGTCAGCGTGCCCGAGCTGCCGACGCCGACGATGATCGCGTCCAGGTCGTGGCCCGTCTGCGACCACAGCTCGGGGCCGGTGCCCGTCTCGTGTGCCAGCGGGTTGGCCGGGTTGTTGAACTGGTCGGCGTAGAAGGCGCCGGGGATGCCGGCAGCGAGCGCGGCGGCGCGGTCCTGGTAGTAATCGGGGTGGCCCTTGCCGACGTCGCTGCGCGTCCAGTGCACCTCGGCGCCGAGCGCCTTCAGGTGCAGCACCTTCTCGGCCGACATCTTGTCGGGCACCACCAGCACGACGCGGTAGCCCTTGGCCCGCGCCACCAGCGCCAGGCCGAGCCCGGTGTTGCCGGCCGTCGCCTCGACCACGGTGCCGCCCGGCGGCAGGCGGCCGTCGCGCTCGGCGGCCTCGATCATCGCCAGGCCGATGCGGTCCTTGATCGAGCCGCCGGGGTTCTGCGACTCGAGCTTCAGGAAGAGCCGGCACGGCCCGGTGTCGAAGCGCGTCACCTCGACCAGCGGCGTGTTGCCGATCAGGTCGAGCACGGCGGGGCGGGGCGGCGCGGTCATCGGGGCATGGTATGCCTGCGCCTGCGTCAGCGTTCGCATCAGCAAATGCGTTCTTCGTTGCGACACGCGCAGCGTTCGCGCGCCGTTTCTGGCGCCGTTTCTGGGGCCGCTTCCGGCGCCGATCAGGCGGCGCCTTGTGCCGCGATCAGGCCGCGATCAGGCCGTGCTCAGCCGCCGCCAGCGCGCCGGTGCGACACGCTGAGCGCCGCCGGCCGCGCCAGCGTCCGGTAGACGACGCAATAGCGCTCGGTCAGCTTCAGCAGCGAGGCGATCTGCTCCTCGGGCGCGTCGGTGTCCAGCTCGATCGCGAGCCGGATCGCCGAGAAGCCCACCGGCGCCTCGCGGTCGACGCCCAGCGTGCCGCGGAAGTCGAGGTCGCCCTCGGCGCGCAGTGTCGCGTCGCGCAGCGTGATGCCCAGCGCCGTGGCTACTGCGTTCAGCGTGACCCCGGCGCAGGCCACCAGCGCCTGCAGCAGCATGTCGCCCGAGCAGGCGGCGAGGCCGTCGCCGCCGGTGGCCGGGTGCAGGCCGGCGCGCACCAGGCTGCGCCCGGTCTCGACGCTGCAGCTCACCCCGTCGCCAAGCCGGCCCTGGGCGGTGAGCGTGACGAGAGCCGCCTTGGCGTCCTCGCGGTAGCGTCCCTTCAACGGCGCTTGCAGCGTTTTCAGTTCGTTGGCGTCCATCGTCTCCTCTTGTGTGTGGGTCGGGTGTGGGTCGGGCGGCGGGGCTCCTATCGGGCCGGGCCCGCCACCGTGTCGAGCGGCGGTGCCGCGTCTTCCGCCGCGGCGGCCGGTACCGCGGCCGGCGCTTGCGGCGCCACCGCCTCGTGCAGTTCCCCCGGCCCCGGCAGCCCGGCCAGTGCGTCCGGCGCGCGCCCGCAGGCCGCGCTCAGCTCGGCCAGCCGCCGCCCGGCCGTCGGGCCGACCATGTCCCAGTCGAAGCGCCAGGTCCAGCAGCCGATGTGGCCGGGCAGGTTCATCCGGTCCTCGCTGCCGAGGCCCAGCACGTCCTGCAGCGGGCAGATCGCGAGCTGGGCCGGTGAGGTCCAGACGGCACGGATCATCTGCCAGTGCACCTCGCGCGGGTGGATCTCGCCCAGGTAGAGCCCGGCATGGTGGCGCTCGGCGTCGGTGGCGCGCTGCCACCAGCCGGCGATCGTGTCGTTGTCGTGGGTGCCGGTGTACGCGACGCAGTTGCGTGCGTAGGCGTGCGGCAGGTACAGGTGGCGTCCGGTCTCGCCGAAGGCGAACTGCAGGATGCGCATGCCCGGCAGCGCGAAGCGGTCGCGCAGCGCCTCGACCTCGGCGGTGATCACGCCCAGGTCCTCGGCGATCACCGGCAGGCCGCCGAGGGCGGCGCGCAGCGTCTCGAACAGCGCGTCGCCGGGGGCCGGCACCCAGTGGCCGCCGGTCGCGTCGGCGCTGCCGGCCGGGATCTCCCAGAAGGCCTCGAAGCCGCGGAAGTGGTCGACCCGCACCTGGTCGGCCTGGGTCAGCGCATGCCGCATGCGGGCGACCCACCAGGCGTAGCCGTCGGCGCCCATGCGCTCCCAGTCGTAGAGCGGGTTGCCCCAGAGCTGGCCGGTGGCCGAGAAGAAGTCGGGCGGCACGCCGGCGACGACCTGCGGCGCGAAGGCCTCGTCGAGCAGGAAGAGCTCGGGCTGGGCCCAGCAGTCGACCGAATGGTGGGCGATGAAGATCGGCAGGTCGCCGATCAGTGCGATCCCCTTCCCGTTGGCGTAGGCCTTGAGCGCGCGCCACTGGGTGGTGAAGCACCACTGGACGAAGGCCCAGAACTCGAGCGCGGGCGCGTGTGACTGGCGGGCCGCCACGAGCGCCCGTGCATCGCGCCGCGCCAGCGGGCGCGGCCAGGCCGTCCACCGGGTCACGCCCTGCTCCCGATGGTGCTCGTCGAGGGCCATGAAGAGCGTGTAGTCGTCGAGCCAGTGCGCCGCCTCGGCGCGGAAGGCGGCGAAGGCCGCGCGCTCGGCCTCGTCGGCCTGTGCCAGGTAGCCGGCGTGCGCCTCGCGCAGGCGCGCCATGCGCCAGGGCGCGACGCGTTCGTAGTCGACGCGGGCGGCGTCGAAGCCGAGCGTGGCGGCGTCGATCGGCGCCAGCCAGCCGCGCTCGACCAGCGGCTCCAGCGCCACCATCAGCGGCGAGCCGGCGAAGGCGGAGACGCCGGCGTAGGGCGAGTTGCCGGGGCCCACCGGCGCCAGCGGCAGCACCTGCCAGGCGCCCTGGCCCGCGGCGGCGAGCCAGTCGACGAAGTGCCAGGCGCCGGGCCCGAAGTCGCCGATGCCGTGCGGCCCCGGCAGCGAGGTCGGGTGCAGCAGGATGCCGCAGCGGCGGGGGGTCGGGTCGGGCTGCATGGCGCGGGTGGCGAGGGGGGTGGAGGAGAAGGCGCGATGATCGCGCACCGAGGACCCGGATCAGACGATGGCTCACGACACGCTACCCCGCCCGGCCGCGACGACGCTCGTGGTGCGCGACGCGCTGCCCGGCGCCGCGGCCAGGCCCGGCGAGGAGCAGGGCGGCTCGCGCCTCGAGGTGCTGATGCTGCGCCGTTCGGACGCAGCGAGTTTCATGCCGGGCAGCTATGTCTTCCCCGGCGGCGTGGTCGACCCGGGCGACGCCGCGCCGGAGGTGCTGGCCGCCTGCGACGAGGCGCCCGAGGCGCTGCGCGCCCGGCTCGGCGGCGACCCGGGGGCGCCGGCGCATGCGGTGGCGGCGCTGCGCGAGTGCTTCGAGGAATGCGGCCTCTGGCTGGGCGCCGCGGCGCCGCTGGGTGATGACGCGGCCGCCGAGCTGGCGGCACTTCGGGCGCAACAGGCCGAAACCCGCGAGCGCCTGCGCCAGACGCCACCCGACGGCGCCGCCAGCGCCGGGCCAGACCTTGCGATGGCCGCCCTGCTCGCGGTCGCCCGCCGCCACGGCCTGCCGCTGGTCACCTCGGCGCTGCAGCCCTGGAGCCACTGGGTGACGCCGATCGACGCGCCGAAGCGCTTCGACACCCGCTTCTTCGTCGCCGCCGCGCCGCCCGGCCAGCAGGCGAGCGTCGACGCGCAGGAGACCACCGCGCTCGTCTGGGTACGGCCCGAGGAGGCGCTGGCGCGCCGCGACGAGGGCGAACTGCAACTCGAGTTCGTCACCACGACGCTGCTGCGCGAGCTGCTGCCCTGTGCCGACGTTGCCGCGCTGCTCGCCGCGGCGCGCCGCCGGCCCCCGGCCGGCCCGGTGCATCCGCGCGCCAGCCGCGACGGCCAGGGGCGTCGGCGCGTGTTGCTGCCCGGCGACCATGCCTACGCCGAGGTGCAGCGGCTCGACCCGCAGGGTTCGGCCAGCGCCCTGAGCACGATCGAGCCGGGCCGGGTCGTGATGCTCGGCGCGACGCTGCGCCGCCTGACGGCGCCGAACCCCGGGATGATGACCGGCCCCGGCACCAACACCTACCTGATCGGCCGCGGCGGCCGCTACGCGGTGCTCGACCCCGGCCCGGCGATCGATCGCCACATCGACGCGATCGTCGCCAGCTGCGCCGGCAACGTCGAGGCGGTGCTCGTCACCCACACCCACCTCGACCACTCGCCCGCCGCGCGGCCGCTGGCCGAGCGCTGCGGCGCGCGCCTGATCGGGCTGCCCGCGCCGCCGGGCACGCGCCAGGACCACGGCTTCGCGCCGCGCGAGCAGCCGGCCGACGGCCAGTGGTTCGACGTCGCCGGCTGTCGCCTGCAGGCCCTGCACACGCCGGGGCACGCGTCGAACCATGTCTGCTGGTGGTTCCCGGAGGAGCACATGCTGTTCACCGGCGACCATCTGATGCAGGGCTCGACCGTCGTCATCGACCCGCCGGACGGCGACATGGCGGCCTATCTCGCCTCGCTGCGCCGCCTGCCCGCGTTGCTGCCGACGCTCGCCTGGCTGGCGCCGGCGCACGGCTTCCTGATCGACCGGCCGGCGCGGGCGATCGAGCGCCTGGTCGCGCACCGGCTGGCGCGCGAGGCCAAGGTGCTGGAGGCGCTGCCGGGCGAGGGCGGCGTGACGACGGAGGCACTGGTGCCCCTGGTCTACGCCGACGTGCCCGGCGGGCGCCACGGCGTCGCCGCCCGCTCGCTGCTGGCGCACCTGCTGAAGCTCGAGGGCGACGGCGCCGTGCGGCGCGAGAACGGCGCGGGCG
This sequence comes from Ideonella sp., assembly GCA_035911095.1. Taxonomy (GTDB): domain Bacteria; phylum Pseudomonadota; class Gammaproteobacteria; order Burkholderiales; family Burkholderiaceae_C; genus JAMHWF01. The sequence continues at coordinate 79,736 of JAMHWF010000037.1, forward strand.
ACCTCCGCTGGCGGCGCGCGGACCGGTAGGCGCCGACTTCGAACTTGGGGGGTCGCCTTGTGGCGGCCCAGGGCGCTCCCTAGACTCGGTGGCCTCAGGCTGTCGCGCGGCTACAGGGAGCACAACGATGAAGCGTCGGGGGCTGTGCATCGGGATCAACGACTACCCGGGCACCGACATGGACCTGCAAGGCTGTGTCAACGATGCGAAGGACTGGGCCGCGGTGCTGGAGGGGCGCGGTTTCGAGGTGCGGCAGCTCCTCGACAAGCAGGCCACGAAGGCCGGTCTCGTCGCCGGGCTGCGCCGCCTGATCGGCGACGCGCGGGCGGGCGACGTCGTCGTCGTGACCTTCTCGGGTCACGGCACCTATGCGCCCGATGCGAAGGGCGGCGACGAGGCCGACGGCTATGACGAAGGCCTGTGCCCGCACGACGTGAAGACGGCCGGGCCGCTGATCGACGACGAGATCCACGCGCTCTTCGCCGCCTGTCCGGCCGGCGCGCATCTGGTGCTGATCTCGGACAGCTGCCACTCGGGGACGGTGACGCGCGACGCGGGCGACGGGTTGCGCGACCCGCAACTGCCCGTGCCGCGCTTCATGCCGATCGCCAACTGGCGCGGCGCGGCGCCCGAGGACTTCGACGCCCGGCGCGTGCGCGGCCGCGTGCTGAAGAAGGCGCTGCGCGCCGGCGAGGCCGACCTGCTGCTCGCCGGTTGCGAGGAAGGGCCGAAGCACTTCAGCTACGACACCCAGTTCGACGGCCGGCCGGTGGGCGCCTTCAGCTACTTCGCCAGGCAGCAGCTCGCGAAGCTGCCCGCAGGGGCGACCTACGAGCAGTGGATGAAGGCGGTCACGCCCGACTGCCTGCCCAACGGCAACTGCAACCAGCGGCCGCAGATCGTCGGCAGCGCGGCGGCGCGGAAGCGGGAGATCTTCGCGTAGCGGTGCAGGCGGGCGGGCTGCGCCGGCGCGGGCGCACAACAAGAACGACCGAGGAGACGCGATGGCAAGCAAGCAGGGGCAGGCACGGGGCGGCAGGGCGCCGGCGAAGAAGACCGCCGCGGGCGGCTCGGCGCGCAAGGCCGCCGCGAAGGCGCCCGAGAAGGCACCCGCGGCTCGCAAGGCGCCGGCAAAGGCACCGTCGTCGATCAGGACCCCGCCCGCGGCCCCTGCCGCCGAGACGGTAGCGGGCGACAGCGGCGGGCCGCCGGCGCGCGTGCCGCCACCGCCTTCGGTGCGCACTCGAGCGGACCGACCCGCCCGCGCGGGGACGCGTCCGAGTGGCAACGGCATGCCGTCCGGCGAGCCGCCCAAGGCGCCGCCCCGCACGCCCGACCAGGGCGCGCCGGTCCGCTTCAAGGGTTTGCCGGCCGCCCTGCCGCCGGGCATCCCGGCCGCGCTGCGGCCGACGACGCGGGCCGACGGCGCGCCTGCGGATCCGCTGAACATCGCGGGCTTCCTCGGTCCGGCGAAGGTCTACGACCTCGGCAAGCGGCGCGGCGCGGGCGAGCAGCCGAAGGAGCTGGACGCCAAGGCCGACGAGGTCGTCGTGCTCGAGCTGACCGACGGCGACACGCTGCTCACCACCGCGTCGAAGCTGCGCCAGACGCTGCTGCGGTCGCACCCCGAGCTGGTCGACGCCGATGGCAACATCGACTTCGAGAAGCTCGGCGAGATCGGGATCGCCGGCGCCACGCGCGGCGGCGGTGTCCGGGGCCTGCTGTCGAAGCTCTTCGTCTTCGCCAGCGGCGGCGTCGACGGGTTGATCGATGCGGCCAAGGACCTGGTCGCGGACAAGGCCGGGAGCGTGGCGACCTACGGCCTGAGCTGGGCGGGCACGCGCGCGCTGATGAAGGTGATCGAGAACCAGCTGCCCTGCCAGCCGGGGCTCTACGCCTGGCAGCATGCCTTCGACCGCGGCGAGAAGGATGCGGCCGCGACGGACGACAGCCGGCGCGAGGACAAGGCCGCGGCCGACCGGGCGCGTGCGGCCCTTGCCGACGCCGCCAAGCGCGACCAGCCGGTGCTGATCTTCGTCCACGGCACCGGGTCGAGCACGCATGGTGGCTACAAGGCGCTGGTCAAGGAGCAGGGCGACCTGATCGCCAAGCTCGGCGCGCACTTCGAAGGCGGGGTCTACGCCTTCGAGCACCACACGCTGTCCGAGAGCCCGATCGACAACGCGATCGCGCTGCTCGACGCGCTGCCGAAGGGGCTGCGGGTCAGCTTCGTCACGCACTCGCGCGGCGGTCTGATCGCCGACCTCTTGTGTGCGGCCGAGCTGACGGCCGATGCCATCGCGGCCTACCGGCGTCAGCTGCCGGGGCTGGGCGGCGACGCGACCGGTCGCGGGCGTGATCAGCAGCTGCAGCTGCGTGCCGAGCTGGACGATGCGCACGCCGGGCAGCGCGGCCAGTTGGTGACGCTGGCGGAGCGCCTCGCGGCGGCCGGCCTCGTCGTCGAGCGCTACGTGCGCGTCGCGGCGCCGGCGCGGGGCACGAAGCTCGCCGGCGAGAACATCGACGTCTTCCTGTCGGCGCTGGTGAACCTGGGCCGGCTTGCCTTCGGCACGAGCATCGTCTACCAGGTGCTGTCGCGGGCGGTGCTGCAGATCGTGCGCAACCGCACCGACGCCCACGTCGTGCCCGGCATCGAGGCGATGCTGCCCGACTCGCCGCTCGCCGCCCTGCTGGCGCGGATACGGCCCGCCGGCGGGCTGAGGATGGCCGTGATCGCCGGCGACATCCAGGGCAGCGGCCTGTTCCGCCGCCTGGCCGTGCTGCTGACGGACACGCTGATCTTCGAGCAGGAGGACCACGACCTCGTCGTCGACACCGAGGCGATGTACCGCGGCATCGCCCCGGCCGCCAAGGCGCGCGCGCATTTCGACCGCGGCACCGACGTTTCGCACTTCAACTACTTCCGCAATGCGCAGACGCGCGAGGCGCTGTTCGACTGGCTCGCCGCCAAGGAGCCGGAGCAGGTCGCGGCCTTCGACCCGCTCGAGCTCGACCCGGGCCGGCGCATCGCCCGCGGGGGCGAAGCACCGGCGGATGCGCCGATCGTCGTCGTGCTGCCCGGGGTCATGGGTTCGCACCTGCGGGTCGGTGCGAAGAACCGCGTCTGGGTCGACCCGCTCGAGCTGGCCAACGGGGGGCTGGCCAAGCTGAAGTGGGGGCAGCCCGGGGTCGAGGCGGAGGAGCTGCTCGAGATGAGCTACGGCGATCTCTGCGACCACCTGGCCAGGAGCCATCGCGTCGAGCGCTTCGCCTATGACTGGCGGCAGCCGCTCGACGTGCTGGGCGAGCGCCTGGGGCAGATGCTGGACACGCTGCTGAAGGCGAACCCCGGGCGGCCGGTCCGCCTGCTGGCGCACAGCATGGGTGGCCTCGTCGTGCGCGCCTGCATCCTGCAGCGGCGCGGCGTGATGGACGAGCTGATGCAGCGACCCGGGGCGCGCCTCGTGATGCTGGGCACGCCGCACCAGGGCGCGCACTCGATGGTCGAGAACCTGCTGGGCAAGGCGACGATGCTGCGCTCGCTGGCCATCGCCGACCTGCGGCACGACCTGAAGGAGCTGATCGACTTCGTCGCCGGCTTCCGTGGCGCCCTCCAGCTGCTGCCGCGGCCCGGCTTCAAGGACACGTTTGCCGACGAGCCGAACGGCTTCGGCAAGGCGCTCGACTATTCGAGCACGGGCACCTGGACGCTGCAGCTGGCGCCTTGCAACCGCGACTTCTGGGCCGGCGACGGCATCGTGCCGGGCTTCGAGGGCGACGCGCTGGAGGCAGGGAGCTGGCTCTGGCGCCAGGACAACGGAGGCAAGGAACCCCGCGAGGCACCGCCTTCGTTGCCGGCCGAGTACGCCGCCAAGTCGGTCTACGTGTTCGGCATCGCGCGCAACACGCCCTGCGGCGTGCGCGCGGTCGACGGCCGCCTGAAGATGGTCGGCACGACGCGCGGCGACGGCACCGTCACCTGGGATTCGGGCCGCATCGGCGGCATCGGCAAGTATTTCTGGATGCCCGCCGGACACGGCAAGCTGCTGGCGACCGAGGAGCACTTCGACGCGATCGCCGAACTGCTCGCGACCGGTGCGACCGCTGCCTTGCAGAGCGAGGAGCCGAAGCGCCGCGACGGCGAGGCCGACCGCCCGGTGGTCTACGAGCCTGGGGTGCCGACGGCCGAACCGATCGTCGCCCTGTCGGGCGGGCTGCTCGGCGGCATCGACACGCCGGCGGTGCGCGCCCGCGAGGGCCGGCCGCTGACCGTCGAGGTGCGGGCCATGGACCTGCGCTGCCTGGGGTCGCAGCCGATCCTGGTCGGCCAATACCAGCAGGACCCGATCGCCGGGCCGCAGAAGCTGATCGACGAGGAGATGCTGGACGGAGAGCTGAGCCAGCGCTACATGCTCGGCCTCTACCCCGGGCCGCCCGGGACGGCGTCGGCCGTGCTGCAGAAGCCGAACGCGGCCGAGATCGCGCGCGGCACGCTGCGCGGGGCGATCGTGACCGGGCTCGGCCTCTACGGGGCGCCGCTCGGCCTGCAGCAACTGGTGGAGGCGGTGCGCAGCGGCACGCTGCGCTTCCTGCTGCATGTCGCCGACGTGCTCGGCAAGGAGCCGCGCGAGCTCAGGCTGGCGAGCCTGCTGCTCGGCTACAACTCGACCGCGAACCTGCCGCTCGCCACCTCGGTCGAGGCCCTCGTGCGCGGCGTGCTGGAGGCGAACCGGCAGTTCCGCGACGCGACCAAGCTGGACATCCGCGTCTCCGAACTGGCGATCGTCGAGATCTACCTCGACACCGCGATCACCGCTGCCTACGAGCTGCGGCGCATCGAGGCCAAGCTGCAGCCGCTGGCGATGGAGTCAGGTTCGCGCCTCGTCGTGCTGCGCGAGATGCGCAAGCACGCGAGCGCACGCCACCGCCTGTTCGACGGCCGGGGCGGCGGCTACTGGCCGCGCATGATCGTGAGCGACGCCGACCGGCTGGAGGCGATCGCGAACCTCGGGTGCACCACCGCGTCGACGCCGGCGCTCCTGGCGCCCTGGCCGGTCGATCCGGCGGCGGCAAGCGTCGCGCAGGCGGGCCTGGCCGGCGCGCCGCCCGCACCGGCGGCGCCGACGGCCCGCAGGCTCAAGTTCCTGTACGTCGGCCAGCGCGCGCGCGCCGAGGCGGTGATCCTGGAGCGGCAGCCGAAGCTCATCGAGCAGCTCGTCGCGCAGCAGATCGCCGAGACGCGATGGGACAAGGACTTCAGTCGGCTGCTGTTCCAGCTGATGGTGCCGGTCGAGTTCAAAGAAGCCACCCGCCAGCTGGAGCGCCTGGTGCTGGTCGTCGACGAGTCGACCGCCAACCTGCCGTGGGAACTGATGCTGGCCGACGAGGAAAGCGACGGCGACGCGTCGGTGCCGCTGGCGGTCCAGTGGCCGATGGTGCGCCAGTTCGAAACCTCGAAGTTCCGGCCGCGCGTGCGGCAGAGCGTGCAGCGCTTCGCGATGGTGATCGGCAATCCGTCGACCCAGGGCTTCAGGCCGGCGTTTCCGCCCTTGACGCCGTCGGCTGCCGTTGCGTCGCCGGGCGACGGTTCGCTCGACCCGCTGGCGCAGGCGGAGAAGGAGGCCGAGGCGATCGCGACCCGCCTGCGGGCGTCTGGCTATACCGTGGTGCCGACGATAGGCAAGCACTGGGCTGCCGCCAGCGTGATGGCGCGCCTGTTCCAGCGCAGCTATCGCATCGTGCATGTCTCGGCGCACGGCGTCTTCGCGCGCCGCCACAGGGACGGGCTGCTGCGCAGCGGCGTCGTGCTGTCGGGGGGGCTGCTGCTCACGGCGGCCGAGTTCCGTGCGATGGAGTACGCGCCGGAGCTGGTCTTCCTCAACTGCTGCCACCTCGGCACGATCGACGCCGGCCAGAGCGCCAGCACCGAAGCCGGCGGCAACCTGCTGGCGGCGAGCGTCGCGCGCGAGTTGATCGCCAGCGGCGTGCGCTGCGTCATCGTCGCCGGCTGGGCGGTCGACGATGCGATGGCGGCCCTGTTCGGCGAACACTTCTACGAGCAACTGCTGGAGCGACGACAGTCCTTCGGCGAAGCGGTCTGGAGCGCGCGCCGCGCGGTATGGGCGGCGGCCCAGCGCAGCGGCTCGGTGGACAACACCTGGGGTGCGTTCCAGGCCTATGGCGACCCGAGCTGGCGCGCCGAGCCGCCGGCCGACGGGCTGTCGGCCTCCAGCGGTGACGAGGACTTCGCGTCGCCGGACGAACTGCTCGACGCGCTGGCGCGCCTGCGGGCGGACCTGGCGCGGCGCCCCGGCGTGCTGACGCCAGCGGACCGCCAGGCCCAGGTCGAACGCGTCGATGCTTTGCGCAAGCGCTGCCAGCCCGCCTGGCTGAGCCTGCCGCAGGTGCATGCCGCGCTCGGCGACGTGTTCGCCGACCTGGGCGAGATGTCGCGCGCACGGGACGAGTACGTGAAGGCCGTGCAGGCGGAGCAGCTCGACTGCGTGCCGATGCGGGCGCTGGAGCAACTCGCGAACGTGGAGTCACGCCTCAAGGGCCGCGAGGCGGAGGACGGTGCGGCGGCGGCGCGGGCGCTGGAGCGCCTCGATGCGCTCGACCGGGTCGTGGCCCCGAGCTTCGAGCCCGAGGCCACCGGGCCTGCGCCCAAAGAGACTTCCACCGGACGGAGGCGCAAGGGGAGCGCCGCAGCCACCGGCCCGTATGCCGGCACCAGCGAGCGGCACGGCCTGCGCGGGGCGGTGAAGAAGCGCGCCGTCGTGGCCTTGGCGGACGAGGTCCTGCAGCCCGGACCGGGTCGCCGCGACAGGGCCGACGCCTTGCGCGAGCTGCGTCTCGGGCTGGGGAAGGCGCGCGACGCCTACGCGCGCGGCGAGTCGCTGGGTGGCGTGCTGGCGCCGTATCCGGCGCTGAACCGGCTGTGGATCGACGCGCTCCTGGCCGAAGGGACGGACGGCGATGCATCGCCACCGATCGAACTCGTCCGGCGCTGCGAAGCGGCTGCCAACGAAGCCTATCGTCGCAGCGAAGACCCATTCGACGCGATCATGGCGCCGGAGGCGCGCCTCGTCGCGGCCTTGCTCGACGGCTCGTTCGGCTCGCCCGGGGACGATGGTCAGCGTGCGCTGGAGGATCGGCTGCGCGACTACCGGGAGTCGATCGACGGCATCCTCCTGACGCGTCGCCACATCGACTCGGTGGTCGGCCAGATGACGACGATGTCGCGGCTCTACGAGGCGCTCGCGAGCGAGTCAGGCAGCGGCGAGACGGGCGCCCGCCGGAAGCGGTCGGCCAGCCGCCTGCTGCAGATGGCAGAGGAACTGCTCCCGGGCAGCGGCAGCCGGGCGAAGGAGGGGTCAAAGCCTTCGAAGGTCGAGGACGACAAGCCCGGTGATGCCTAGTGAAATGCCGGATGCCTCTCGGCGGCCGGTCTGCGAGCGGGCCGCCGGGCGGCCCTGACCGCCGCCGCCCGGCCTTGTAAGCTCGCGCCCCCGCCCCAATTGCGCTCGGGTGCCGCCCTGACGCGGCTTCGTTGGCCCTCGCTTCATCGCCATGAACAAGACGACTCATTCCTTCCAGGCCGAGGTCAAGCAGATCCTGCACCTCGTCACCCATTCGCTCTACTCGAACAAGGAGATCTTCCTGCGCGAGCTGATCTCGAACGCCTCCGATGCCTGCGACAAGCTGCGTTACGAGGCGCTCGACATGCCCGAGCTGCTCGAGGACCAGCCGAACCTCGAGGTGCGCATCAGCTTCGACAAGGAGGCGCGCACGATCACGATCCGCGACAACGGCATCGGCCTGTCGGCCGAAGAGGCGGTCGCCAACCTCGGCACGATCGCCAAGAGCGGCACGCGCGAGTTCGTGAGCCGCCTCGAGGGCGAGCAGAAGAAGGACGCGAACCTGATCGGGCAGTTCGGCGTCGGCTTCTATTCGGGCTTCATCGTCGCCGATCGCATCACCGTCGAGTCGCGTCGCGCAGGGCTGCCGGCCGACGCCGGCATCCGCTGGTCGTCCGAGGGCAGCGGCGACTTCGAGACCGAGTCGATCACCCGCCCCGAGCGCGGCACCGACGTGATCCTGCACCTGCGCGAGGGCGAGGAGGAGTTTCTCGACCGCTGGAAGCTGAAGGCGATCGCGTCGAAGTATTCCGACCACATCTCGCTGCCGATCCTGATGCGCAAGCAGGAGTGGGACAAGGACAAGAGCGAATACGTGCTGACCGACGAGTGGGAGACGGTCAACCAGGCCGCCGCGCTGTGGACGCGGCCAAAGTCCGAGATTACCGACGCGCAGTACCAGGAGTTCTACAAGACGGTCAGCCACGACAGCGAGCCGCCGCTGGCGTACACCCACAACCGCGTCGAAGGTCGCACCGAGTACACGCAGCTGCTTTACGTCCCGGCGAAGGCGCCGTTCGACCTCTGGAACCGCGACAAGCGCGGCGGCGTCAAGCTCTACGTCAAGCGCGTCTTCATCATGGACGACGCCGAGGCGCTGATGCCGGTGTACCTGCGCTTCGTCAAGGGCGTGATCGACTCGGCCGACCTGCCGCTCAACGTCAGCCGCGAACTGCTGCAGGAAAGCCGCGACGTGAAGGCGATCCGCGAGGGTTCGACCAAGCGCGTGCTCGGCATGCTCGAGGACGTGGCGGAGAACCAGAAGGAGAAGTACGCCGCCTTCTGGAAGGAGTTCGGCGTCGTGCTGAAGGAGGGCCTCGGCGAGGACCACGCCAACCAGGAACGCCTGGCCAAGCTGCTGCGCTTCGCCTCGACGCAAGCCGACGAAGGCGTGGGCCTGGCCGACTACGTCGGGAGGATGAAGGAAGGCCAGGAGGCGATCTACTACATCACCGCCGACAGCCTGGCCGCGGCCAAGGGCAGCCCGCAGCTGGAGCTCTTCCGCAAGAAGGGCCTCGAGGTGCTGCTGCTGACCGACCGTGTCGACGAGTGGATGCTGAGCCACCTCTACGAGTTCGACGGCAAGCCGCTGCAGAGCGTCGCGAAGGGCGGCGTCGATCTCGGCGGCCTGCAGGACGAGGAAGAGAAGAAAAAGGCCGAAGAGGTCGCCGAAGGCTTCAAGCCGGTGCTCGAGCGCCTGAAGGCGAGCCTGAAGGATCAGGCCAAGGACGTGCGCGTGACGACGCGGCTAGTCGATTCGCCGGCCTGCCTGGTGGTCGACGAAGGCGACATGAGCGGCCACCTGGCGCGTCTGCTGAAGCAGGCCGGGCAGAAGGCGCCCGATTCGCAGCCGATTCTCGAGGTCAACCCGGAGCACGCGCTGGTGCGCCGCCTGGCCGACCGGCCGGCCGACGACCCGCGCTTCGACGACCTGGCGCGCATCCTGTTCGACCAGGCGCTGCTCGCCGAGGGCGGCCAGCTCGACGATCCGGCGGCTTACGTGCGGCGGGTCAACGCCCTGCTGGTGGCATAGCGCGCGCTACGCGTCGCGCATCGCGTCGACCTGCTCGCGCAGTTGCTGCGCCTGCTGCTGCCAGTAGGTCGAGCCTTCGAACCACGGGAAGGCGATCGGGAAGGCCGGGTCCTGCCAGCGCCGGGCGATCCAGGCACTGTGGTGGAGCATCCGCAACGTCCGCAGGGGCTCGATCAGACGCAGCTCGCGGCGGTCGAAGTCGCGGAAGGCGGTGTAGCCCTCGAGCAGCGCGGCAAGCGGCGCGGCCGCGTTGGCGGCGTCGCCGGGCAGCAGCATCCACAGGTCTTGAACCGCCGGGCCGTTGCAGGCGTCGTCGAGGTCGACGAAGTGCGGGCCGGTGGGCGTCCACAGCAGGTTGCCCGGGTGGCAGTCGCCGTGCAGGCGGATCGTCTCGACCGGGCCGACAGCGTCGAAGAGGCGCGCGGCCTCTTCGATCGCCTGCTGGCAGGCATCGCGCCAAACCGCCAGCGCTTCAGGGGGAATGCGGTCGTGCTCGAGCAGCCAGTCACGTGCCGCTCGCGCGGTGCCGTCGAGCGTGAGCGTCGTGCGATGCAGGAACGGACGCCGAGCGCCGACCGCGTGCAGGCGGCCCAGGAAGCGGCCGATCCAGCGCAGCGTCTCGGGGTCTTCCAGCTCCGGTGCGCGGCCGGCGCGTCGGGGCGTCACCGAGAAGCGGTAGCCGCCGAAGGCGACGGGGCTCCGGGCCAGCGTCGGTGGGTCTCCGAGCAGTTCGGTGGCTCCGTCGTCCCTCCCGGCTTCGAGCCGGGCCAGGCGCGCCAGGCGCAGAGGCGCGACCACCGGAATCTCGTCCGAGGCGGCCTCGGCGCTGAAGGCGTGCTCTTCGAGGATCTGAGCGTCCGTCCAGCGGCGAGGGCGATAGAACTTCGCGACCACCACCGTCGTGTCGTCCAGATGCAACTGGAAGACGCGGTTCTCGTAGGAGTTGAGCTGGAGGATGCGCCCGTCGCCTCGCAGGCCGACGCCGTCGAGCGCATCGAGGATATGGCCCGGCGTCAGGTCGGTGAAGACGGGGACATCGTCCGGGGCAGAAGGGGATGGGGTGGCCGGCACCCACCCATTGTCACGGCGGCTGGCAGATGCCGCAGGCGGTGTGACCGGTCTCCGCCTCGCGGCGGGCTGCGTCACGCCCGCGAAGGCGGGACGAGGTCGTCGTCGTCGGAGTCCAGGATCCGGCGCAACTCGTCCGGCACCGCGCTGCTGCTGCGGGGGCGCGGAGGCGCTTCGGGGCTTTCGGGCAGGGCTCCCGCCCCGCTGCCGTAGGTGGAGTAGCCGCTCGTCGGCTGATCCTGGCGTGAATCCGGCGAGAAGAACGAGTCCTGCAGGAATGAGGAGTCCTGCCACAACGGGTGGCGCGGCGCCCGGCGCGGCGCGGCGCGGCTGGGCGTCAGTGGATCGCGCAGGGTCGAACGCTCGGGGACAGGGGCAGCTTGCGGCCCGCGCATCGCACCGGCCTGGGGCACCAGCAGCTGGAGTTCGGCGACCGAGGGCATGTGGTCGACGGGGCAGCGCAGGTAGCGGATCCGGCAGGCCGCCATCACCGACTGCTTGATCAGCAGCATGCGCTGCGAGTGGCCACGCTCGGTGTCGAGGTCGACCGCGGCGAGCACGCGTCCGTTGATGCTGCAGACGGCGAAGGTCACGTGGCCGGTGCCGAGGGTTTCAAACCAGTACCGTCTCTGCTGCGGGTCCAGCGGTTGGCAGAAACGCACCAGCGGCAGCTTGCTCAGGATGATGTGATGCGGCAGTGCCTCGCGCAGCTGGCGGTAGACGCGTCGCTCATCGGTGCTGAAGACGGGGCGCGGAGCCAGGTTCCACTCCGTCGGCAGCGGGCGATGCCGGGTCGAACGGCGGCGTGGTCGCCAGAGTATGGCCACGACGGCACCCACCAGAGCCAGCAAGGCGATGGCCCACGGCAGGATCTCGGAACTCGACATCATTGGGTTTCTATATCGATCGCTCTGTTGCGATCGCACGAAGACAATGTAGCGGAATGGTAACGAGGCCCTCCGGCGCCCGGCACCCCGCTCTCAGGTGAAACCCACCGAGCTCAGGTGAAGTGAACGCTCAGGACAATGGCGTGTCGCCGCCACGTCTTGCGCCGAACGGAGCAGAGAGTCTCGACCAGAGCCGGTCCATCCAGCGCGCCTGGAACTTCACCTGGTAGTCGATCTCGGCGGCGTGCTCGTCGACGAGCTCATCGACGTGGGAGGCGATCGTGTCCGGGGGCAACTGGAGCCAAGCCATCGACTCAGAGCCGTCCCGCTCGACGGTGGCGCCGGCCTTCCGTGCGAGGCGGAGCATCGGAGCGTTCTGGGTCAGCGCGTGAATGAACAGGGTCTGGATACCGCGGTTCCTTGCGTGCAGCATCGCGTGTTCGAACAGGCGCTGCCCCAGCCCGCGCCCGCGGCCCTTGTGGGTCACCGAGACGCCGAACTCCGCCATCGCTTTCTGCCCTTCTCGCTGCGGCGGTGGTTCGTAGGCGAGATGTGCCATGCCGATCAGCTCCAGCCGCCGATTGAAGACGCCGAAGACTTCATCGCGCTTGAAGTCGAGCGACGCCACGTACGCGGCAACCTGCTCGTCGGAAGCGGCATAGCCGAACCTCAGATAACGGTCCTGTGGTTCGAGCTGGAGCAGATGGGCGAGGATCCGGTCACGGTGGCGAGGCGACAACGATCGAATCGGTACCCAGCTAGGCAGAGGCCGCTGCTCGGGGCGCCGCGCTTCCCCCTGGGAGGGAAGTGGCGTATCGGAGTGGGGAGCTGCGCTGGAACTCATTGGTGGTGATGCTGGCACGGCCCTGGGGTTAACCCGAGTCTAGTCGTGCCGCTGCCGGCGATGCATCTGCAGGTGCAACATCCGTGACGCCGTCGATGTATACTCATCGGCTTTTCTCTGAACGACTCCGGGGAAAACCCTGCGCCTACCCGCGAAGCGCGTCTTCGCCGGCGGCAGTCGCCTGAGAGCCCGCCACCAGCGAGCGGAGCCGAAGGCGATGGCAGTGGACGCGTCCGGGACCTGTCCCGGGCGCAAGGAGTCGACAAACCCATCCGCTCACCCTCGCGTTCTTGGCGCCGGGCGCGGCCATCGAAAGATGCTCATGAAGACCTTCAGCGCCAAGCCGGCCGAAGTGAAGCACGAGTGGTTTGTGCTCGATGCCACCGACAAGGTGCTCGGACGTGTCGCCAGCGAAGTGGCACTCCGTCTGCGCGGCAAGCACAAGGCCATCTACACGCCTCACGTCGACACCGGCGATTTCATCATCGTCGTCAACGCCGACAAGATCCGCGTCACCGGCAACAAGGCCGAAGACAAGGTGTATTACCGCCACACCGGCTATCCGGGCGGCATCTACGGCACCAAGTTCAAGGACATGCAGGCCCGGCATCCGGGGCGCGCCCTCGAGAAGGCCGTCAAGGGCATGCTGCCCAAGGGGCCGCTCGGCTACGCGATGGTGAAGAAGCTGAAGGTGTACGCCGGTGACAAGCACCCGCACGCCGCCCAGCAGCCCAAGACGCTGAACTTCTGAGGAGCGGCGCGATGATCGGAAACTGGAATTACGGCACCGGCCGCCGCAAGTCGTCGGTGGCGCGCGTGTTCATCAAGAGGGGCAACGGCCAGATCCTGGTCAACGGCAAGCCGGTGGAGCAGTACTTCGGCCGCCAGACCTCGATCATGATCGTCAAGCAGCCTCTGCTGCTGACGAACAACGGCGAGGCCTTCGACATCAAGGTCAACGTCCACGGTGGCGGTGAGTCGGGTCAGGCAGGTGCGGTGCGCCACGGCGTGACGCGCGCCCTGATCGATTACGACGCGACGCTGAAGCCCGAACTCAGCCGCGCCGGCTTCGTCACGCGCGATGCCCGCGAGGTCGAGCGCAAGAAGGTTGGTCTGCACGGTGCCCGTCGCCGCAAGCAGTTCAGCAAGCGCTGATCCGCAGGCTCGAACCTCCGCATGCCAAGGGCCGCACCGAGCGGCCCTTGCTCATTTCGCGAAAGGGATCTCGGCGGGGGGGGCGATCGATCCCGAGGGGCAGGGGTGGCGACGAGCGCCGCCTGGCCATCGGCCAATCCCGTACTCGTCCTGCCGTCTTCCGGCGGACATGGATAATCACAGTTCTCGTCAACCGAGGATTTCGACATGAGTGCCGTCGCCGATACCGTCCCGTCCGCTGCGCCCGCCGAGATGCCGCCGCCGCTGGTCTTTACCGACAGCGCCGCCGACAAGGTGCGCGACCTGGTCGCCGAGGAAGGCAACCCCGGCTTGAAGCTGCGCGTCTTCGTCCAGGGCGGTGGCTGCTCCGGCTTCCAGTACGGCTTCACGTTCGACGAGATCGTGAACGAAGACGACACGCAGATGAACAAGAATGGCGTGACGCTCCTGATCGATGCGATGAGCCTCCAGTACCTGGTCGGCGCCGAGATCGACTACAAGGAAGGGCTGGAAGGCGCGCAGTTCGTGATCAAGAACCCGAACGCGACGACAACCTGCGGCTGCGGTTCCTCGTTCTCCGTCTGACGGTTCCGGGCCACGCAAGACGAGCAGGGCCGCCCTTGGGCGGCCCTTTGCGTTTTGGGGCTGCTGCCCCCTTCTGCCGGCGATCGCTCAGCGCGTCGGGTACAGCGCCCCGAGGCGCCGCGGCCCGGCCGCGCCGGTGACGGAGGGCAGATTCCCGGGCAGGCCCTGCACGAAGCGCCAGGCCAGCCATGCGAAACAGGCTGCTTCGACCTGCAGCGGAGGCACGCCGAGTCGGTCCGAGCTGTCGACCTGCCAGCCTGGCAGCGCTGCTCCCAGGCTCTGCAACAGAAAGGCGTTGTAGGCGCCGCCGCCGCAGACCACAAGATGACGGGTGCGGCCTCCGGCGTGGCGCTCGAGATCCTGGACGACGCAGGCGACGGTGAAGGCGGCCAGCGTGGCCTGGATGTCCCGAGGTGCTGCGGCACCCGCAGCCGCCAGCTTCGCGGCGAGCCAGGGGGGGTTGAACAAGTCGCGCCCGGTGCTCTTGGGCGGTGGGAGGGCCAGATAGGGCTCGGCCATCAGCGCCTGCAGCAGCGTGGGCAGCACCGACCCGCCGGCCGCCCAGCGGCCGCCGTCGTCGTAGGGCTGCTGGAGGTGTCGCTCGCACCAGAAGTCCAGCAGCGCATTGCCCGGCCCGCAGTCGAACCCGAGCGGCTGCTGATCCGGCGCCAGCAAGCTCAGGTTGCCGATGCCGCCCAGGTTCAGCACCGCCAGCGGCCCGCCCGAAGGGTTCAGCGCCGCGGCATGGAACGCTGGTGCCAACGGGGCGCCCTGTCCTCCGGCAGCAACGTCGCGGCTGCGGAAGTCTGCGACGACGTCGACCCCGGTCAGCTCGGCGAGCAGTGCAGGGTTGTTGAGCTGGATCGTATAGCCGACGCCGTCGGCGCCACCGGGCCGATGCCGCACCGTCTGGCCGTGCACGCCGATGGCACGCGCACGACGGCGCAGTGATGCATCGCTGGCTAACAGGTCCTGCACCACGCTCGCATAGACCCTGGCGAGCGCGTTGCCGGCCAGTGCGGCGCGGGACAGTTCGTCGACCCCGGGCGTGTTCAGGTCGAGCAGCTCGGCCCGCAGCCACGGCTCGAAGCTTCGATGTGCCGCAGCGAGGACGCGCACGCGGTCGCCCGGGCCCGCCTGGATGACGACGCCATCGACACCGTCCATCGAGGTGCCGGACATCAGGCCGATGTAGGCCCCGCTGGCCGGGTTCTCTGTCATGCCGGATGCAGCGCCGGCCACAGCGCCGCCCGACGCGCTCACTCGGTGGCGCGGCTTTCCGGGTCGCGGCGGGCGGCGTCGAGCTGCACCCGCACGCTGGCAGCGACGCTCGCGAAGCGCTCGCGGTCGTCGGCGTCCAGCGCGATCGCCTCGGAGGCCTTGGCCATCTCGATCGGGTCGCGCTGCTCGCCATTGACGCGGAACTCGAAGTGCAGGTGCGGCCCGGTCGCCCAGCCGGTCGAGCCGACGGCACCGATGCGCTCGCCCTGACGTACGCGTTCGCCCACCCGGGTGTCGACACGGCTCAGGTGAGCGTAGGTCGTGGCGCGTGTCGCGTCGTGACGCACCTGCACCACGTTGCCGTAGCCGCCCTGCCAGCCAGCGAACTCGACGACGCCGTCACCGACGGTGCGCACCGGCGTGCCTCGCGGTGCCGCATAGTCGACGCCGAGATGCGCCCGCCAGGTCTTGAGGATCGGGTGGATGCGCATGCTGAAGCCGGAGGTCACGCGGGAGAACTCCATCGGGCTTGGCAGGAAGGCACGCCGCTTGCCCTCGCCCTTGAAGTCGAAGTAGGCCCCCTTGCCGCCGTTACCCTGGTACCAGACCGCCGCGTGTTCCTTGCCGCGGTTGACGATCGATGCGGCCAGGATGCGGCCGAGCGTGTCCTGGCCCGAGGCCCAGGTGATCGGCTCGCCGTCGGCTGTCATCGTCTCGTAGACGATCGAGAAGGTGTCGCCCCGGCGCAGGTCGCGGCGGAAATCGAGGTCGGTGCCGAAGACTTCGGCCAGTTCGGTCGCGACGCCGTCAGGCAGGCGCGCCTCGTCGATCGCCGCGAACAGCGTGGTGCGGATCGTGCCGCTGCCCAGGCGCATCTGCGGTTCGAGCGCCGCCGACTCGACCACGGTATCGAAACCGACGTCGCCGCGGGTCAGCGTCATGCGCGTGAAGCGCCTCGCCTCGTCCTCGGCGTTCTCGGCCGGATAGCGCACGACGAGTTCGTCGAGTCGGCCGCGCGAATCGACCGAGGCGCGGACCATCTTGCCGGCGCGCCCGTCGAGCACGCGCCGCGCGGTGACGTCTTCGCGCAGGAAGGCCGAGGCCTGCGGGTCGGTGACGCCCAGGCGCTGCAGCAGGGTGTCGGCGGTGTCGGCCGCCCGGGTCACGCTGCTGCGGTACAGGCGCAGGTCGTGTGCCGCCAGGGCTTCGAACTGCGGGGCGATCGCCTCGGGCACGACCGCATGCGTCACCAGGCGGCTCGGCAGGCGGGCCGCGTCGGGGGCGAGCGGGGCGATGCCGAAGGCGGCAGCAGCGGCGCCGAACATCACGATCGACAGCACCGGCACCAGCCCGCGCGGGCGGTGCGCCAGGTGCTTGGCCAACTGCGTGCGCCATGCCGGCGGCACGGCTGCCGCACGGTCTGCGGTGGGGTCGTCGATCGGTTGCGCGTCTTCCATCGAGTCGGGTGAGGAGCGTGGCTCCGAGGTCGGGCCGCCTCTGAGGCGACCGCCAGCAGTCAAGGGCCGATTGCGTCGTCCAATAGAATCAGCGGCGGTGGCCGGGACGCAATCCGTGAGCGATGTGGACCTCGGTACGGCCTCGCCACTCAGGGCGAACACAGGTCGACAACATGAGAATCGGGCCTTGCGACCCGATACCGTTTCAGTATAGCCACCGATTTCACGAATTCCTCACAAAGCCTGTCGCGCCGCTATGCCTCCGCCTGTCGAATCAGCATCCACGAAAGAGCCCGTTTACCCCGTAACGGCAGGTGTTCGGGAGGCTTTAGCAATCAGTTTGCGAGGTTGTGACGAGCTGTTACCGCAAGACGAATGGACCCGCAAGCTGGCCCGCGCCGAAGCCACCGGGGTGCCCTTGCGGGTCAAGCTCGGCCTCGATCCCACCGCGCCGGATATCCACATCGGCCACACCGTGGTGCTGAACAAGCTGCGCGCGCTGCAGGACCTCGGCCACACGGTGATCTTTCTGATCGGCGACTTCACGTCGATGATCGGCGACCCTTCGGGCCGCAACACGACGCGCCCGCCGTTGACGCGCGAGCAGATCGAGGCCAACGCGCAGACCTACTACGCTCAGGCCAGCCTGGTGCTCGACCCGGCGAAGACCGAGATCCGCTACAACTCCGAATGGAGCGACCCGCTCGGCGCGCGCGGCCTGATCCAGCTCGCCTCGCGCTACACGGTGGCGCGGATGATGGAACGCAACGACTTCAGCGAGCGCTTCAAGGCCGGCACGCCGATCTCGGTGCATGAGTTCCTCTATCCGCTGATGCAGGGCTATGACTCGGTGGCCTTGAAGAGCGACCTCGAGCTCGGCGGCACCGACCAGAAGTTCAACCTGCTCGTCGGCCGCGCGCTACAGCAGGAGTACGGACTGGAGCCTCAGTGCGTGTTGACGATGCCGTTGCTCGAAGGGCTGGACGGCGTCGAGAAGATGTCCAAGAGCAAGGGCAACTACATCGGCATCTCCGAGCCGGCGGCGACGATGTACGCCAAGCTGCTCTCGATCAGCGACACGCTGATGTGGCGCTACTACACGCTGCTCAGCTTCCGTAGCGAGGCCGAGATCGCCGCGCTGCGGGCCGAGGTCGAGAGCGGGCGCAACCCGAAGGACGCCAAGGTGCTGCTTGCGCGCGAGATCACCGCGCGTTTCCACGGCGCGGCGGCCGCCGAGGCGGCGCAGGCCGACTTCGAGCTGCGCGCGCGCGGCGGCGTGCCCGACGAGATCCCCGCCGTGACGCTGGCCGGCGCGCCGCTCGCGATCGGCGCGCTGCTCAAGCAGGCCAACCTCGCGCCGTCGACCAGCGAGGCGCTGCGCCTGGTCGACCAGGCCGGCGTGCGTGTCGACGGCAGCGTCGTCGCCGACCGCGGGCTGAAGCTCGGCGCCGGGACCTATGTCGTGCAGGTCGGCAAGCGCAAGTTCGCGCGGGTCACGCTGGCCTGAGCCTCTCGCCATGCTGGCCCTGGTGCAGCGGGTGCTCGAGGCCCGTGTCGAGATCGACGCGGAGACGGTCGGCGCGATCGGGCCCGGCCTGCTCGTCCTCGTCTGCGCCGAGCCGCAGGACGGCGAGGCCGAAGCCGACCGCCTGGTCGACAAGCTGCTGAAGCTGCGGGTGTTCGCCGACGCCGCCGGGCGCATGAACCGCAGCCTGCAGGACGTGCAGGGCGGGCTGCTGCTGGTATCGCAGTTCACGCTGGCGGCCGACACGCGCAGCGGCCACCGGCCGGGCTTCTCGGGCGCGGCCGAACCGGTCCTCGGCGAGCGGCTCTACGAGCGTATCGTCGCCACGGCCCGGGCGCGCCATGCGCCTGTCGAGACCGGGCGCTTCGGCGCGGCCATGCGCGTTGCGCTGGTCAACGACGGGCCGGTGACGATTCCGCTGCGCGTCGAGCCGGCATCCGGCACGGCGCGCTGAGCGAATCTACCTGGCCACCGCGGTCGCGGCAGTGGCGCGGGCGTGGGGCGAGCGGGGCTGGTGCGACCCGCGAAGCAAAGCCACAAGCAAAGGGCCACGCATCGCGTGGCCCTTGCCTGGTCGGCGCCTCGCGGCGCATAGGACCGCAGCTCAGTCGGCGAACTCGCCCGCCGCCTTGATCACCGCGCCCCATTTGTCGATCTCGGACGCGACCCACTTCTTGTGCTCGGCAGGGTTGACGCGAGCATCCGTCGTCACGACGGCGCCCAGGTCCTGCTCGCGCTTGAGGAAGTCCGGGTCCGCCAGCGCGGTCTTCAGCGCCGCATTGATCTTGTCCGCCACGTCCTTCGGCGTGCCCTTCGGCGCGTACAGGCCGTGCCAGATGCTGACGTTGAAGCCCTTGAGGCCGGACTCGTCGAGCGTCGGCAGCTTGGCCAGCGTCGGCGTCGTCAGGCGCTGGGGCGTCGTGACCGCGTAGGCCTTGACCTTGCCGCCTTCGATCTGGCCGGTCGTGTTGGTGGTCTGGTCGCACATGATGTCGACCTGCCCGCCGATCAGGTCGGTCATCGCCGGCGCCGTGCCCTTGTAGGGGACGGTCTGCATCGGCATGTTGAGCGCGCTCTGGAACATCAGCCCGCACAGGTGCGAGGCGGCGCCGAGGCCGGCGTTGGCCAGGTTGACCTTGCCCTTGTTGTCGGCCAGCCACTTCTGCAGCTCGGGGTAGGTGTTCGCCGCCAGGCCCGGCTTGCCGATCAGCGTCATCGGCACCTCGTTGATCAGGCCGAGGTACTCGAAGTCGTCCAGCGTCTTGTAGCCGAGCTTGCGGTACAGCGACGGCGAGGTCGCCATGCCGATGTGGTGCAGCAGCAGGGTGTAGCCATCGGGCGAGGCCTTGGCCACGCGCGTGGCGCCGATCGTGCCGCCCGCGCCGCCGACGTTCTCGATCACGATCACCGCATTGCCCAGCGGCTTGCGCAGGGCTTCGGCGAAGTCGCGCGCGACCTTGTCGGTCGGCCCGCCGGCCGAGAAGGGCACGATGATCGTGATCGGCTTCTCGGGGTAGGCGGCGAGGGCAGCCGCAGAGGCCGTGACGAGGGCGGCCGTGGCCAGCAGTCGCTTCATAGGGTTCCTTGATTCAGGCGTGAGGGATCCGACGGTGCCGCAAGGCGGGTCCACTGTCGCGCGGAAGCCGATGCTAGGCCGCTCGGGCGTCCAGGCCCACTACGGAAAGTACCGAGCGGGCCACCCGGGACACCGTGGCGTTCGTCACTGTTCGGCCGCCTGGGCGTCAAGCCAGCGGGCGCCGGTCGTCGACCAGCTTGCCGTCGTTCGGCAGCGAGCCGGGCGGCAGCAGCAGGACCTCGCCGCGCAGCTTCGTCAGCTCGCGCACGCTCTGCGCGATCCGTTCGGCCAGGCCCTCGGGTGTGCCTTCGACCTCGACATGCAGCACCATCCGGTCGTCGGCGGCCGCGCCGTCGACGACCAGGCGCAGGCGTCGCGCCTCAGGGTGCCGCGCCCCGATGGCCGCCACCTGCGCCGGGTGGACGAACATGCCGCGCACCTTGGCCGTCTGGTCGGCGCGCCCCAGCCAGCCGCGGATGCGCAGGTTGGTCCGGCCGCTCGGGCACACGCCGGGAAGCACGGCCGAGAGGTCGCCGGTGCCGAAGCGGATCAACGGATGGTCGCGGTTGAGCGTCGTGACGACGATCTCGCCGACCTCGCCCGGCGGTACCGGGTCGCCGGTGCCCGGTCGCACGATCTCGAGCAGCACACCCTCGTCGACGACCAGGCCTTCGCGAGCCTCGGTCTCGTAGGCGACAAGGCCGAGCTCGGCCGTCGCGTAGCACTGGAAGGCCTGGATGCCGCGCGCGGCAAGGCTGTCGCGCAGCGGCGCCGGAAAGGCCTCGCCGGAGACGAGCGCCTTGCGCAGGCGCGGGATCCCCGCGCCCGCGGCTTCGGCCTTCTCGACCAGGATGCGCAGGAAGCTCGGTGTGCCGGCGTAGCCGTCCGGCGCCAGGTCTCGCATCGCCTGCAGCTGCAGTTCGGTGTTGCCGACCCCGCCGGGAAAGACGGTGCAGCCGAGGGCCTGCGCCGCGGCCTCGATGAAGGCGCCGGCCGGGGTGAGGTGGTAGCTGAAGCTGTTGTGCACCAGGTCGCCGGCGCGGAAGCCGGCCGCGTGCAAGGCGCGCGCCATGCGCCAGCTGTCCCCGCCTGTGCCTTCTCGTTCTCCCTCCGGCTCGTAGATCGGGCCGGGCGATTGGTAGACCCGGCGTGCCCGGCCCGGCAGGCCAAGCGCTGCCCAGCCCACGGCCGAGTAGCCGCCGAACGGGTCGCCGCCGCGGGCGCGGGAGGCCTGCTGACGCTCGAGGAGTTCGTGCTTGCGCGTGACGGGCAGGGCCGCCAGCGCGGCGCGGGTCGTGACGGCGGCGGCGTCGACGCCGGCGAACAGGTTGGCGTAGGCCGGCGCCGCCTGCTGCGCATGCGCGACCAGCGTCGGCAGCGCGGCGAGCAGCGCGGCCTCGCGCGCGGCGGGGTCGCGGGTCTCGAGCGCGTCGAAGGGGCGGTCGGCCGCGTCACTCATCGGCGTCCCTCCAGCGGGCGACGGCGCGCTTCACGTCGTCGCCGAAGCGACGCACGTCGGCGCTGCTGCGCAGGATGCGGGGCTCCCACTCCGGGCTGCGCGCCGGGCGGCGGGCCAGGCGGGCGGCGATAGCCTCGTCGCTCGCCTCGAGGGCGACCACCGCCTGCCCCTTCCAGTCGAAGCCGGCGCCCCGCTCGGAGAGACCCCGCAGTTCGCGCAGGCTGCGGCGCAGCTGCACCAGCGCCTCGGCCGGCTTGAACGGCGGCGGGGCGAGGAAGCTGTCGTCGTCGGGCATCGGGACCTCCGGTGGGTGTCGGGTGCGGGTCCGGCGGCTCAGGCCAGCCAGCGCTTGCGCCGCTTGTAGCTCTTGACGTCGCGGAAGCTGCGGCGGTCGCCACCTTCCTCCGCCGAGCGGCCCATGCCGAGGTAGAACTCCTTCACGTCCTCGTTGCGGGCCAGGTCGGCGGCGCTGCCGTCCATCACGATGCGGCCGCTCTCGAGGATGTAGCCGTAGCCGGCGTAGCGCAGGGCCATGTGGGTGTTCTGCTCGGCCAGCAGGAAGGTCACCTGCTCGCGCAGGTTCAGGTCGCGCACGATCTCGAAGACCTCCTCGACGATCTGCGGCGCCAGGCCCATCGAGGGCTCGTCGAGCAGCACCATCCTCGGGTTGGCCATCAGCGCGCGGCCGATCGCGCACATCTGCTGTTCCCCGCCCGAGGTGTAGGCGGCCTGCGAGCCGCGCCGCGTCTTCAGGCGCGGAAAGTAAGCGTAGACCTTCTCCAGCGTCGCTGCGATGGCGGCCTTGCCGTCGCGGCGGGTCCAGGCGCCGGTCATCAGGTTTTCCTCGACCGTCAGGTGGGCGAAGCAGTGGCGGCCCTCCATCACCTGGATCACGCCGCGCTCGACCATCTCGGCGCAGCTGAGCTTCTCGATGCGCTCGCCGCGCAGCGCGATCGAACCCTTGGTGACCTCGCCGCGCTCACCGGCCAGCAGGTTGCTGACGGCGCGCAGCGTGGTCGTCTTGCCGGCGCCGTTGCCGCCGAGCAGCGCGACGATGCTGCCCTCGGGCACCTGCAGCGAGACGCCCTTGAGCACGAGGATCACGTGGTTGTAGATCACCTCGATGCCGTTGACGTCGAGCAGCATGGGGCCCGGCGCGGCGCCGGCCTGCACCTGGTCCGTTCCGGCGACAGTGGCCATCGCGTTCAGGACTGGCAGTCGTCGCCGCTGCGCGTGGTGAGCTTCTTCTCGGCCGCGTAGCGGGCGGCGACGCTCTTCACCAGCGGCTTGATGATCTGCTCGTCGCCCTGCAGCCAATCGGAGGTGAAAACCCACTTGCTGCCGTCCCAGGTGTGGATGCGCGCCCAGGACGCGCCCATGTGGTCGACGCAGGAGGTGCTGATCGGCCGCATCACGCCGGCGAAGCCGAGCGCGTCGAGCTTGGCCTGGGTCAGGTTCAGGTTCTCGAGGCCCCAGCGCACCTGCTCGCCGGTCATCACCTTGCCCTTGCCGAAGCGTTCCTGGGCCGCGCGGATGCCTTCGACGCCGAGCATCGCGCTCATCGCACCGCGCATGTAGAGCACCTGGCCCACCTCGGCCTTCGGGCCGGTGCCCTGGCCCTTGTCGTGGATCAGCGCCAGCACATCCTTGACGAGCTTGCTCTGCGGCTCGGCGCCATGCTGCATCGTCACCGCGTTGTAGCCCTTGGCGCCGTCACCGACGTCCTTCACGTCCGGCTCGGCGCCGGCCCACCAGACGCCGTACATCTTCTCGCGCGCATAGCCGGTGGCCTGCGCTTCCTTGAGCGCGGTCGAGTTCATCACGCCCCAGCCCCAGAGCAGCACGTAGTCGGGCCTCGACTGGCGCACCTGCAGCCAGGTCGCCTTCTGCTCGACGCCCGGCGCCGTGACCGGCAGCAGCTGAAGGTCGAAGCCGAGCAGCTTCGCCCGCTCCTGCAGCAGCGGGATCGGCTCCTTGCCGTAGGGGCTGTCGTGGTAGACGAGGGCGAGCTTCTTGCCCTTCAGCTTGTCCAGCCCGCCTTCCTTCTTGCCGATCGCCTGCACGATCGCGTCGGCTGCCACGTAGTAGGTGCCCGCGATCGGGAAGTTCCACTTGAACACCGAGCCGTCGGCGCTCTCGCTGCGGCCGTAGCCGACGGTGACGACAGGCACCTTGTCCACCGGTGCCTTCTCGGTGATCGCGAAGGTCGCGCCGGTCGACAGCGGCTGCACGAACGACGCGCCCTTGCCCTTCAGGCGCTCGTAGCACTCGACGCTGCGGGCGGTGTCGTAGGCGGTCTCGCACTCCTCGAAGGCAAGCTTCACTGCGTTCAGGCCGCCGCGCGCGTTGACCAGCTTCAGGTAGTCGACGAAGCCGTTCGCCCAGGGCGCGCCGTTCGGCGCGTAGGCGCCGGTGCGGTAGGACAGCACCGGGATGTACTGCTCCGCGCTCTGCGCCTGCGCGGATGCCGCGCAGGCCAGGGACGCGGCGACGGCGACGGCACGGGCGATCGATCTCGGATTCATGGCGGGAGCCTCCTTGGTGTTGAGCACGGCAGTGCGTTCGATGTCGGACGGGTGGCGCCGGCGGGCGTCGGTGTGGTCGGTGGGGTTCAGTGCGGGAAAGGCCAGAGCCGCAGCTTCTGCTTGCCTGTCGACCAGAGCCTGGCCAGCCCGTGCGGCTCGACAACGAGAAACCAGACGATCAGGCCGCCGAAGATCATCAGCTCGGCATGCGAGATCGCGGCCGTCGAGATCTGCATGCCGAACACGCCGGCGACGAGTGGCAGCAGCCGGTTGAGCACGATCGGCAGCACGACGATGAAGAAGGCGCCGAAGAAGCTGCCCATGATCGAGCCGAGCCCGCCGATGATCACCATGAACAGCAGCCGGAACGAGGTGTCGACCGAGAAGGCCGAGGGTTCCCAGGCGCCGAGGTAGACGAAGGCCCAGAGCGCGCCGGCCACGCCGATGATGAACGAGCTGACCGCGAAGGCCGAGAGCTTGGCGTACATCGGGCGGATGCCGATCACCGCGGCGGCGACGTCCATGTCGCGGATCGCCATCCACTCGCGGCCGATCGCGCCGCGCACCAGGTTCTTCGCCAGCAGCGCGATGACGACCAGGATCGCGAGGCACAGCAGGTATTTCGAGGCTGCGCTCTCGACGGGCAGCCCGAACACCTGCAGGTTCGACACCGCGACCGAGCCCGAGGGCGAGTCGAGCGTGAACCAGCGGATGCGCAGGAACATCCAGTCGGCGAAGAACTGTGCCGCCAGCGTCGCCACTGCCAGGTACAGGCCGCGCACGCGCAGGCTCGGCAGGCCGAACAGGATGCCGAAAGCGGTGGCGCACAGCCCGCCGAGGATCAGCGCCGGCACCAGCGGCATGCCCGGTACGCGCATGAAGAAGTTGTAGGCCCCGTAGGCGCCGACCGCCATGAAGGCGCCCGAGCCGAGCGAGATCTGCCCGCAGTAGCCGACCAGGATGTTCACCCCCAGCGCCGCGAGCGAGAAGATCAGGAACGGGATGAGGATCGCGCGGAACAGGTAGTCGTCTGCCGTGAGCGGCACCACGATGAAGGCGAAGGCGAGCAGCAGCGCGATGAACGCGCGGTCCTGCGCGATCGGGAAGACCTGCTGGTCGGCCCGGTAGTTGGTCTTGAACTGGCCGTTCTCGCGGTAGATCACGCCTGGGCCCGGTGGTCGACCATGTGCGTCATACGCGGTCGATGATCTTCTCGCCGAACAGTCCCTGCGGTCGCACCAGCAGGAAGAGCAGGGCGAGCACGTAGGCGAACCAGATCTCGATGCCGCCGCCGACCAGCGGGCCGAGGTAGACCTCGGAGAGCTTCTCGCCCACGCCGATGACGAGCCCGCCGATGATCGCGCCCGGCACCGAGGTGAGGCCGCCCAGGATCACCACCGGCAGGGCGCGCAGCGCGACCGTGGCGAGCGAGAACTGCACGCCGAGCTTGCTGCCCCAGATCATCCCCGCCACCAGCGCGACGATGCCGGCGACGCACCAGACGATGACCCAGATCCGCGCCAGCGGGATGCCGATCGACTGCGCGGCCTGGTGGTCGTCGGCCACCGCGCGCAGCGCGCGGCCGGTGGCCGTTTTCTGGAAGAAGAGCGTCAGCCCCGCGACCAGCGCGGCGGCGATCGCGGCGGCGATCAGGTCTTCCTGGTTGATCAGGATGCCGCCTTCGAACACCGACTCGAAGGCGAAGATCGGGTCCTTCGGCATCCCGATGTCGATCTTGTAGATGCTGCTGCCGAAGACGGTCTGCCCGGCGCCGTCGATGAAGTAGGTGATGCCCAGCGTGGCCATCAGCAGCGTCGCGGCGTCTTGGTTGACCAGGTGGCGCAGCACCAGGCGCTCGACGGCCCAGGCGAGCGCGAACATCAGCGCGCCGGCGAGCACGAAGGCGGCGAGGTTGGCGAACCAGCGGTTGTCGATGCCGGTCCACTGCGGCACCCATTCGGCGAAGCGCGCCATCGCCAGCGCCGCGAACAGCACCATCGCGCCCTGCGCGAAGTTGAATACGCCGCTGGCCTTGAAGATCAGCACGAAGCCCAGCGCCACCAGCGCGTAGAGCATGCCGGACATCAGGCCGCCGATGAGGGTTTCGAGGAAGAAGCCCATGTTTCGCTCAGTGCGAGGTGCCCAGGTAGGCGCTGATCACGTCCGGGTTGGCGCGCACTTCGGCGGGCGTGCCGTCGCCGATCTTCTTGCCGTAGTCGAGCACGACGACGCGGTCGGAGATGTCCATGACCACGCCCATGTCGTGTTCGATCAGCACGATGGTGGTGCCGAACTCGTCGTTGACGTCGAGCACGAAGCGGCACATGTCCTGCTTCTCCTCGACG
>JAMHWF010000038.1:0-1359 GCA_035911095.1 Ideonella sp.
CAGCTCGCCGAGGGCGCGCAGGTTTTTGCCGTACTGGCGCACGGTGGCGCGCAGCTTGGCGATGTAGGCGGCGCGGGCGTCGGAGGTGAGGCGGCGGGCGGTGGCGAAGTAGGCTTCGCGCTCGGCGTAGTCGCGTTCGCGCAGGCCGAGGTCGGCCTTGAGACGGCCGGCCAGGGTGAGCACGCTGTCGTCGGTGATCCAGTCGCCGTCGGCCAGGCGCGAGCGCAGGCGTTCGAGTTCGGCGCGGGCGCCGCGGGCATCGCCGTATCGGTCGGCGAGGAGGGCGTTCTGCTGCGGGTCGCGCCAGCCGGCGGGCATGCCGCGGCGCAGCTTGCGTAGCCTGAGGGTGCGCCGGGCCTGCTCGCTGCGGCGCGGGGCAGCTTCGAGGGCGAGTTCGCTGACGCGGCGGGCGAGGCCCGCGATGTCGCGTTTGCGGCGGTCGAGTTCGATATCGATGCCGCGCAGGCGCTGGTCCACGGCTTCCACCTGGCGTTTGGCTTCGGTGCGGGCGGCGATGGCGGCGGTGAGGCGGGCGCGGGCGGCGGGTAGCACGGCATCGGCGCGCTCGAATTCATCCGCGCGGGCGGCCAGCAGCTGGGCGGCTTCGATGCCGTGCAGGCGGGCGCGCAGGGCGTCGGCTTCTTCCTTGGTGGCGTCGAGTTCGGGGCGCAGCTTTTGCAGGCGGGCGTCGATGCTGTGCATGTCGGCCTCGCATTGCTTGAGGCGGGCACTGCGGGCCAGTTCGCCAAAATGGAAGTCGGTGGGTTTGCCCAGGTGGCGGGCACCGCGGCGTTCGCGGTGGTAGCCGTCCGGGGTGATCCACTCGGTTTCGCGCGGCAGGCGGCGGGCGGCGTCGGTGTCGGTAACGCGCTGGATGCGGCCCAGCAGGTCGGCGAGCCAGCGGGGCACGTCGCCGGCAAAGCGGATGACTTCGGCCAGCGAGCCGCGGGTGGCCGGCGGGGCGGTTTCGAGCTCGGGCACCAGGAAGTGGCGGAAGCGTTCCTGCTCGCCCAGCGCCCAGGCGGCGTGGCGGTCCTGTTCGCTCTCGAGCAGCAATACGTGGCGGTAGGGGCGCAGCACGGCTTCGACGGCGCCCTGCCAGGCCGGGTCGGTGACTTCGACGATTTCGGCCAGCGCGCGGTGGCCGATGCCGGCTTCCGCCAGGCGGGCGCGGAAGCGGCTGACTTCCGGGTCGCCCGGCGGGCCGCGATGGTCGCGGGTGGTGCGAAACAGGGCGGTTTTTTCTTCGAAGGCGGCGATGGCCTCGCGCTCCTGGCGCTGCAGGTGGAGCAGGCGAGCGTCGGCCCTGGCGTAGGCGGCTTCAAGGTCGACGGCGCCGTCGCCGGCCTCGCGGGCCAG
>JAMHWF010000039.1:0-2634 GCA_035911095.1 Ideonella sp.
GACCGCCAGCACCGGGCCGATGCCGAGCATGTAGGCCATGATCAGCGGCAAGGAGACCGCGAAGTCGCCGGCGAGGAAGGGCACGGCCGGGGTCAGCATGATCGGGACGATGAAGTAGGCCCGCCACCAGCGCCGCATCGTGGCCGAATGTTCGTACTCGACCTCGACGATGTGCTCGCAGCGGATGCAGTGCTTGCGCGAGGAGTGGGCCATCGCCGCGATGCTACACGATCATGCCGGCCGGGCGCGCTGCGCCCAAACGACGCAGGCGAGGGCGAGCAGCAGGCACAGGCCGTTGCTGACCGAGAGCGCGATCGCGGCGAAGTAGGGGAAGAAGTACAGGCTCGGCGGCGGCAGCGGGAAGCCGAGCTGCCAGCCGAAGGCGAGCGGATGGGCGAGGGTCAGGAGGGTGCCAGTGAGCGAGAGGGCGGTGAGGTCGCGCAGCAACGCCCCGAGGTCGCGACGCAGCACCAGGTGCAGGCCGCCAGCGCCGAGGGTGGTGAGGACGGCGAGGGCCACGGTGAAGCTGATGAATTGTTCGCGCCCGGCGACGGCGCTGAGATCGAAGCTGCCGCGCAGGCCGACCTGGGCGGCGAACAGGGTGAGGTACACGAGGGCGACAAAGCCGAGGCCGACGAGCGCGGGTGCGGGCCGTCGGTGCGCGCGGGCCTGCCAGGCGAGCGGGAGGAGCACCGCGACGAGCGCAGGCAGGGCGGCGCGGCGCTGGCGGGCGCGGTGCAGGGCGTAGAAGCGGTCCCAGCTGCCCGCGCTCGCCGGCCACCAGGCGCGCAGCTGGGCCGCGTTGGCGGCGCGGAAGCGAGTCAGGCTGGTGCGGCGCAAGTCGAGGTATCCAGGGGGGAAGGCGGCCGGGTCGACGAGGTCGGCGAGCAGGTCCAGCTCGTCGTCGCCGGCCCGCATCTCGGCGGGGAAGGGCAGGCCGAGCAGGAGGGCGAGGGCCGGGGCGACGCTGGTGCTGCGCAGCTGGCCGGGTGCGTCGAGGTGGCGCACCCCGGGGCCGGCGAGGCAGGTGATGACGTGCGCGACGCGGTCCTGCAGGCCGCCGTGGCCGCCGAGCAGGGAGTGCCCGTGATCGGCGGTGACGACGACGAGGTCGCGCGTGAGGTCGAGGGTGTCGAGATATGCGCCGAGTTCGTGGTCGGCCCGCGCGACCGCGTCGTGGTATTGCGGCGAGGCGGCGCCGAAGTTATGCCCGGCCTCGTCAATGTACAGCGGATGGATGAGGCGCAGCTCCGCCGCGGGTGCGAGTGCGAAGAAATTGCTGGCCGGCTCGGCCAGCATATAAGTGTCGAAGCCGCGAGGGAACAGCTCGCGCCACCACGGCAGCTCGCTGATCGCGGCGACGCGCAGGCCCGCCGCGCGCGCGAGCTCCCAGATCGACTGCGCCGCGAGCGGGCCGGTATCGTCGTTATCCCGGGTGCCGGCGCGGTCCGCCTCGAGGCCGGTCGAGAGGACCGCGTAGACCGGGCGCGACATCGGCAGGGAGCCGACGTCGGTGCGGCGGCACTGCCCGCGTGCCTGCAGCCGCGCGATCGTCGGCATGTCGCGCGCCTCGTTGTGACCGAGCCCATCGAGGACCACGAGGGTCGTGCTGCGGGGGCGGCGCACCGCGACCGCGTCGACCTCGTCCTCGACGTGGACGGTGTAGAAACCGGACGACGCGACGAGCCGCCCGGCGTAGCCGAGGCCGAGGGCCAGCGGCACGACCACACCGACCACGCTGGCGGTGAAGAGGAGCCCGAGGGGACGTCGGAGGTCCATCGCGCCCGCGAGCATGCACCGCATCCGGCGTGCGTGCGCCGGTAAATCGGTGTACACGGCGGCGGTGATGTCCACTCCGCAGCGTCGCCGCCGGCTGCTCGCGCTGTTCGCCGTGGCGCTGGCCAGCCCCGGCTGCGCGCGCTGGGACTCGACGCTGCAGGCGAATACGCAGCAGGTGGCCCGCGCCCTGGGCGACCTGGCCGAGGTCGGCCAGCCCTTCGACCCGAAGACGGTGCCGGACCTGGCCGCCCCCACGGCGCTGCGACCTTGCTGCGCATTCGGCGAGGATCTCAAGGCCAAGGTGGGGCAGGTGCCGGTGCCGCTCTACGCGCTCGGGAACATGCTCGGGCCGCGGGATATCGGCCCGCACGGATATAACAAGAGCGACCTGAAGCGCGAGCACAACGGGCTCTTGTACACCTGCCGCGGCGGCTTTATCGACCTGGCGCACGTGCGCGACAACATCGACCGCACGCTCTATCTGACGATGGCGATCGTGCGCGGATTACCCGGGGCGGTGACGCTCGAGCTGTGGGAGGAGGGCACAAAGCGGCGGGTCCACATCCAGGCGCTGCCGGACGGGCTCCTGGCCCGGGAGGGCCGCTGGTCGACGGCGACGGTGATCGCCAATTACGTGAACTATCAGCTGTCGATCTGGCACGAGGTGGTGACCTGGTACGGCTGGGAGAGCCTGCCCGGCATCTCCGAGCGGGTCTCGGGCTTCTCGCCGGAGGACATGTATTCCAACGCGCTCGGCGCCAATCTGGCGGTGGGGATCCTGGTCAACCGCGAGGGTCGCTCGCGCGAGCAGTACGATGCATCGGCGCAGGCCTGGATCGCCGAGGCGCTGCGCCG
>JAMHWF010000040.1:0-3055 GCA_035911095.1 Ideonella sp.
GTCGCCGCCGCCGATCCGCGCGTCGCCGGGGTCGCGCTCCTGGCGGCGCCGGGGCGCCCGGTCGACGAGGTGCTGCTGGCCCAGGTCGCGCACACGCTCGCCAAGGGCGGCCTGACCGACGCCGAGGCCGCCGCCGCGCTGGCGCGCCACCAGGCGACGTTCGCCGCGATCCGCGCCGGGCAGCCGCTGCCCGACACCGCCGAGGCCGACGAGTGGGCCGGCGGCGAGGCCTGGCTGCGCTCGCACATGCGCCACGACGGGCTGGCCGCCGTGCGCGCGCTGGCCTGCCCGCTGTGGATCGCCCAGGGCGCGATCGATCAGCAGGTCACGCCGGTCGACGCCGCCGCGCTCGCTGCCGCCGCGCGCGCGGGCGGGGCACCGGTCGTCGAGCGCAGCTTCCCGTCGCTCGACCACGCCTTCGTCGTCTCGGCCACCGGCGACGTCGCCGAGTACGCCACGCCGGGCCGGCAGGTCGACCCGACGTTCCT
The DNA here is from genome assembly GCA_035911095.1 of Ideonella sp. Lineage (GTDB taxonomy): Bacteria > Pseudomonadota > Gammaproteobacteria > Burkholderiales > Burkholderiaceae_C > JAMHWF01. The sequence continues at coordinate 489 of JAMHWF010000040.1, forward strand.
CGCCGAGCTGGCGGCGTTCGTCGCCGCGGTGCCGGCGCGCCCCGACCGCTGATGCTCAGCCCACGGGGTAATCGGTGTAGCCGCGCTCGCCCGGCGTGTAGAACGTGGCGAAGTCGGGCGGGGTCAGCGCCGCGCCGGTGGCCAGCTTCTGCACCAGGTCGGGGTTGCTGAGGAACGGCCGGCCGAACGCCACCAGGTCGCCCTTGCCCTCGATCAGGTCGGCCTCGGCGCGCGCGCGATCGTAGCCGCCCGACAGGATGTACGTGCCCTTCCACCCCTTGCGCAGCGCCGCCTTCACGGTGTCGCTGACCTTGGGCGCGCCCATCGAGCTGTGATCGACGACGTGCAGGTACGCCAGCCCCAGCGCCGACAGCTCGCCGGCCAGCGCCGCGTACAGCGCCTCGTGATCGGGATCGGCCTGCATGCCGTTGAACGCGCCGTACGGCGACACCCGGATGCCGACCCGCGCGGCGCCGATGCGCGCGGCGCTGCGCCGGGCCGCCTCGACCGCGAAGCGGATGCGGTTGGCGACCGTGCCGCCCCAGCGATCGGTGCGCTGGTTCGACGCGGTGTTGAGGAACTGATCGATCAGGTAGCCGTTGGCGGCGTGCAGCTCGACGCCGTCGAAGCCGGCCTCGATCGCCCGGGCGCTGGCGTGGGCGTAGCCCTCGAGCGCCTGCTCGATGTCGGCCTCGGTCATCGCCACCGGCTCGGTGGCCGGCTGGTTGCCGTCGGGGTCGACCCAGATGTCCGACGCCAGCTTGATCGCCGACGGCGCCAGCACCCGGGCGCCGGCCGGCAGGTTGGCCTGGTGCGAGGCGCGCCCGGTGTGCATGAGCTGCACGAAGATCACGCCACCGGCGGCGTGCACCGCGTCGGTGACCTTGCGCCAGCCGGCGACCTGCGCGTCGCTGAACACGCCGGGGATGCGGGCGTAGCCCAGCCCGTCGGCGGTCGGCGCGGTGCCCTCGGTGACGATCAGCCCGGCGCCGGCGCGCTGCGCGTAGTAGGTCGCGACCAGCTCGCCGGGCACGTTGCCGATCGAGCGGTTGCGCGTCATCGGCGCCATGACCAGGCGGTTCTTGAGGGTGAGCGGGCCGAGCGTGGTCGGCTGAAACAGGAGGCTCGTGGGCTGGGACATCGGGGGCTCCGGGCAGGAGAAAAATGAAACAGTGATGGTTACAGTTCCGATTGTGTAACCAGCGTGGTTGCAGAACGCAAGGGGCCACCGGACGGTCGTTGTGTCGGCTGGCGCCCGTGGCTACAGTGGCCGGGTCGGGCCGCCGCCATGTCGAACAGCCGCTTCGCCGTCGCCACGCACGTGCTGACCAGCCTCGCGCTGGCGGCCGAGGACGATCCCGCGGCCCGGCGGACCTCCGACGAGCTGGCCGCGAGCATCAACACCAGCCCGGTGGTGGTGCGGCGGATCATCGGGCGCCTGCAGGCGGCCGGCCTGGTGGTGGCGCAGACCGGGCGGGGCGGGGGCGCCGCGCTGGCCCGCCCGGCGAGCAAGATCTCGCTGCTCGACGTCCACCGCGCCGTCGACGAGCCGGTGCTGTTCGCGATGAACCCCAACCAGCCCAACCCGCACTGCGACGTCAGCTGCCGGATGAAGGACGTGCTGGGTCCGGTGTTCGCCGACGCCGAGCGCGCCGCCCTGGCCCGGCTGGCCAAGGTCCGGCTGTCGACCCTGGTGGCCGCCCTGCGCCCAGCCGCGCGCACCTGAGCGCGGCTCGCGTGCGCCCGCTCTTGACACCCGCCGCCGGCTAGGGCATCCATACGTTCCGCCGGGTTCCCCCCGGCTCTTCCGAAGTAGCTCAGTGGTAGAGCAGCCGGCTGTTAACCGGCGGGTCGCAGGTTCGAACCCTGCCTTCGGAGCCATTTTTCTCTCGTCGCCAACCAACGGCGAGGGTCGGTAAACAGAAGCCCCCAAGGAGCGATCCGAGGGGGCTTCGCCGTTTCTCCCCAGAACTCCGAGCGTTTCGCGCGCTGCGCGTGCTGCGGCGCCGCTCTCGCGCGTGCTCGCAGAGAGCGCCGAGCGAGCTCGATGAGCGCCGCGTGGGACAGCTCTCCTTCTCTCTCTCCTGTCCCGTGGGGAGAGAGAAGCCGAGAGGCGTTTAACTGCGTACCCGGCGATCAACAGTCGCCCCGTTGGTCAACAGCTTCGGCGCCCGCGACGGGGCCGAGCCTGTTGATCATCGGGGCGAAGGCTCGCGACGCGCGACGAACGGTGCCCGCCTTGGTGCGTGGAGAACTGGTCGCGCGAGGTTCAACCGTGGGCGTACTCGCGGGCGTCGGCGGGCATATCAACCTACGTTCACCGCGCTCGGCGGCGTGGGTATGCGCGATGACATCGGCAGCGGTCGCAGGTGCTCACTGATTTCTCCTCTCCGGCCGCGTTCATTGGTCAGGGAAGCGCGTGACCTGGCCACGTGGTGTTCCGTATTCCGAGCTCACTCCTCTGGCAGAAGCCGCGCCGCCGCGGCTGCACGATGCTGGGGATTCCTGCTCTGCAGCGCGAACAGGCCGTAAGCCAGCGGCGCAGCCGCAGCGAGCTCCGCGCAGCG
>JAMHWF010000041.1:0-1335 GCA_035911095.1 Ideonella sp.
AGCGGGTGGCCGGCCTCGGCCTCGATCTCCGCGCGCAGCTTGTCGATCTCGGCCCCGATCGCCTTGCCCTGGGCCGCCAGCACGCCGGTGTCGATCGCGATCCCGCGCTCCTCGATCGCCTCGAGCACCCGCGACAGCGGCATCTCCAGCTGATCGAAGATCGCCGCGATCGCCGGCCCCGCGGCGTCGAGCTGGGCCCGAAGATGACGCCCCAGCATGCCGGTGAGCACCGCCCGCTCGCACGCGTAGGCGGCCGCCTGATCGATCTGCGCCCCGGCGAAGCTGACCGCCTTCTTGCCCTTGCCGAGCACCGACTCGTGCGTGAGCGTGGTGTGGGCGAACAGGTCCTTGGCCAGCTCGGCCAGCGTGTGGGTCGTGCGCGCCGGATCGAGGGTGTACGACGCGAGCTTCGGATCGCCGACCAGACGCGGCAGCTCGGTGCCGCCGCAGCGGCGCAGCACGATCGCCTGAAACTTGGCCGCGTGCGCCCACACCGGCAGCGCCGCCAGCAAGGGCCGCAGCAGCGCCAGCGCCCGCTCGCGCGAGAACTGCCCCGCGAGCAGCGCGTCGCCGGTGTGCCCGACCGGGATGTACGCCGGCCACAGCTCGTCGGCACCCTCGGCGCCCTCCGCCCCCGCTGCCGAGTGCGGGGCGATCGCCAGGCCGACCAGCTGCGCCTGCGTGGCGTCGCCGACATCGACCGTGATCTGCAGCGCGAGCTCGCTGGCCGTCGCCGTCGCCACCGCGATCCAGGCCACAAACGCGGCCTCGTCGGCGGCGCGAAACACCTTCATGCGCGTGCGGTCGAGCAGCAGCGGCGCGCCGGCCTTGAGCTCGAGCGGGCCCTCGGGCCCGCGCCCCGCCTGCGCCGCCACGGCCCGCGCCGAGCGACCCGACAGCGAGCGCACGCCGAGCGGCGCGAAGAAGGCGTCCATCACCTCGGCGTTCGGCCCCGGATCGACCAGGCTCTCGATCGGCGGCAGGTTCGGCACGTCGCGCACCAGCTCGACCAGCTTGCGGCTGAGCCGCGCCGCGTCGACGCTGGCCAGCAGCACCTCGCGCCGCTTGGCCTGCTTGATCGCCCCGGCCCCGGCCAGCAGCGCCTCGAGCGAGCCGTACTCGGCCAGCAGCGCGGCCGCGGTCTTGGGCCCGACGCCCGGCACGCCCGGGATGTTGTCGGAGCTGTCGCCCGTGAGCGCGAGCAGGTCGCCGAGCTGCGCCGGCGGCACGCCCCACTTCTCCACCACCTCCGCCGCGCCGAGCAGCTTGTGCTTCATCGTGTCGTAGAGCAGCACCGCCGGGCGCGTGTCGCTGCCGTCGTCGACCAGCTGCATC
>JAMHWF010000042.1:0-1997 GCA_035911095.1 Ideonella sp.
TCCTGCGGGCGCCGGCCGCCCCAGTAGAGGGTGGCAGGGCGGGTGCTGCCGCTGCGCTCGAGCTGCTCGATCAGCGCCTTGATGGGGGCGAAGCCGGTGCCGCTGGCCAGCAGCACCAGGGGCTCGTCGCCCTCGCGCAGGAAGAAGCTGCCGAACGGGCCCTCGGCGCGCAGGATGTCGCGCTCCTTGAGCTGCGTGAAGGCGTGGTCGGTGAACTTGCCGCCGGGCATGTGGCGGATGTGCAGATCGACGCGGGACTCATCGCCCGGCGCGTTGGCCATGCTGTAGGCGCGCCGGCTGCCGTCCTTGAGGAGGAACTCCAGGTACTGCCCGGCGTGGTAACGGAAGTTCTGCGTGGCGGGCAGCTGCAGCTGCAGGATCAGCACGTCGGGCGCGGCGCGTTCGAGCTGCTGCACGCGCACCGGCATCTTCAGCACCGGGTGCACGCCCTCGGCCGGCACGCTGCGTGCCTCGATCACGCAGTCGCTCTGCGGGCTGGCGCAGCAGGTGAGGATGAAGCCGGCCGCCTCCTCCTCGGCGGACAGCGCCTTGGCTTGGTGCACGCCGTGGATCACCCGGCCTTCGAGCAGGCGGCTCTTGCAGGAGCCGCAGGCGCCGTCCTTGCAGCCATAGGGCAGCGCAACGCCCTGGGCGATGGCGGCGGCCAGCAGGGTGCCGTCGCGCTCGGCGCTGAAGCTGCGGCCGGCGGGTTGGACGGTGATGGTGAGCGGCATGGCGGGTACGCGAGGGCTGTGTTGCGGCGGGGGCGGGATTGTCTCGCGCGAAGATGCGGCCCTTGCAGGGAGGGGCGATGACGCGCTTGCTGGTGGTGGGGTGTGGGGACGTGGGACAGCGCCTGCTGCGGCAGCTGCGCGAGCAGGCGCCGGGGGTCGAGCCCTGGGTGCTGTCGCGCCTCCCGCGCGAGGATCTGCAGCGCAGCGGCGTGCGCGTGCTGCGCGGCGACCTCGACGATGCATCCAGCCTGCGCCGCCTGGCAGGCGTCTTCGACGCCCTGGTGCATCTGGCACCGCCGCAGTCCGAGGGCGCGCAGGACCGGCGCACGCGCGCGCTGGTGCGGGCGCTGGCACAGGGGAGGGCGCCGCGGCGCCTGGTCTACGTCTCGACCACCGGGGTGTACGGCGATTGCCAGGGCCGCCCCATCGACGAGACCGCGCCGACCTTGGCGCAGACGCCGCGCGCGCTGCGCCGCGTCGATGCCGAGCGGGTGCTGAGCGACTATGCGCGGCGCGCCGGCGTGCGCCTGGCCATCCTGCGCGCGCCGGGCATCTACGCCGCCGACCGCGAGGGCCACCCGCGCGAGCGTCTGCAGGCCGGCCGGCCGCTGCTCACGCCCGAGGACGACGTGTTCACCAACCACATCCATGCCGACGACCTGGCGCAGGCCTGCCGGCTGGCGCTGTGGCGCGCGGCGCCGCTGCGGGTCTACAACGTGGTCGACGACAGCGAGCGCCGCATGGGCGAGCACTTCGATTTGGCCGCTGATCAATTGGGCTTGCCGCGTGCGCCGCGCCTGCCGCGTGCCGAGCTGGCGCAGCGGCTCTCGCCGATGCAGCTGAGCTTCATGAGCGAGAGTCGGCGCATCGGCAACGCCCGCGTGAAACGCGAGCTGCGCCTGCGCCTGCGCTATCCGCTGCCCGAACTGGGCTGGTGAGCCGCCTCAGCGCCCTTCGTTGACGCGCCGCGTGTAGCGCCGGTAGGCGCTGTCCATGGCGCGCAGCAGGCGGTCGAAGGCGAGGCTGAAATCGTCCGGCACGACGAGGAACATCTCGGCCGCAAAGGTCGGGTCGCCGTCCTCGTCCAGGAAGCACTTGACCACCTTCACGTCGGCGCTGGCGGCGTTGCAGCCCTCGAGGTGACGCCGGCGGGCGTCGCCGCCCTTGTCGTCCTCGGCAAAGGCCATGGTGAGGCGGAAGTAGAGCGGGTCGCGCTCGTCGACATGCACGACGAAGATGCGGCCCTGGTTGCGGAAGCGCACA
>JAMHWF010000043.1:0-1307 GCA_035911095.1 Ideonella sp.
AGCTCGTCCTGCTTGAGCTGCAGGCGCATGAACTGGCTGCGGATCTGCTGCTGCATGTCGCGCACCGCGCGCGCCAGCAGGCCGATCTCATCGCCTCGGCCCAGCGGCAACACCACCTCCTCCGGGGCGCCGCTGGCCACGCGCTGCACCGCGCCGACGATCTGCAGCAGCGGTCGCGACAGCGCACGCGCCAACAGCGCCGCCAGCAGCATGGCCAGCAGGCAGGCGGCGAGGCCGATGCGCAGCACGCTCAGGCCGAGGCGCTCGCCCTCGACCGACACCTCGGCCAGCGGCTGCGACAGGCCGACGATGAAGGTGGTGTCCAGCTTGGCCTCGGTGGCCGGCTGGCGCGCGAAGGCCGCCACATGGCCGTCCGCCGAGTGGCTGACCTGCTCGTCGATCCGCTTGCCGGGCGCCTCGAACAAGGCCTTGGCCTGCGGGTGGTCGTCGAGCACATTGGCGCGCTGGCCGCGCGCGAAGGCGAAGGCGCGGGCCGGATCGGGGTGGATCAGGTAGTCGCCGCGGCCGTTCAGCAGGTACAGGCGCAGCCCCGGTGGCAGGTCGGCGGCGAGCTGGCGGAACAGCTTCTCGAGGTCGATGTCGACCACCACCACGCCGCGCGCGCGCTGCTGCGCGTCGTGGATCGGGGCGGCCATCTGCAGATTGGGCTGCGGCCGGCCGGCCGGCTCGCCGTCGCGGCCCAGGCTGACCTCCGACAGGTAGATCGCCCCGGCCGGCAGGCGCAGGGTCTCGTAGACATAGGGCTGGTGCCCTTTCTCGAGCAGCTCGTCGCCCTCGATGCGGCGCACCGTGTCGCCCTCGCGGTCGACGCGGATGTGCTCCAGGCCATGCGCCTGCGCGTCGATCAGGCGCAGCTGCAGGTACTCCGGGTGCGTGCGCACGATGCCCTGCAGCAGCGCGGCCGTGTTGCGCTCGAAGCGCGTCCGCAGCTCCGACGCTTCGGCGCCGCTAAGGAGCAGCGCCGCCTGCGGGTGGCGGGCGAGCACCAGCACGTCGCGCGCACCGGCATCCAGCGCCAGCGCCAACTGGCGCGACAGCACCCGCGTGGCGGTCTGCAGTCGATCCTCGGCGCCGGCGATCAGCAACTCGCGGCTGGCGCGGTAGCTGTAGTAGCCGGCCAGCCCGGCGGCCAGTGCGCCGGTGAGCGCGATCACCAGGCCGATGCGCCAGGGCAGGCTCAGCTTCATCCGCCGGCCTCGAGCTGCTCGAAGCGGCGCCGGCCGGCGCGGATGCCGGCCCACAGGCGCTCGCGGCGCGCCGCGTCCTCCACCGGTTCGAGCCAGACC
>JAMHWF010000044.1:0-280156 GCA_035911095.1 Ideonella sp.
CTTCGGCGACCGGATCATCGCAACGGCCATCCTCGACCGGCTACTACACCACGCGGTCACGCTCAACATCCGGGGCAACTCGTACCGCCTGAAGGACAAGCTCAAGGCCGGGCTCATCCGGTCGCACGACAACGAAGGTTCACAGCCGGGTGGGGAAATTTAGAGTGCCGCGACTGGGGAAAATTGAGATGCCGTTGACACCGCGGGTGAGAGTGTCGTCAGGGCGTCCGGCTGCGGCGACACGCTCGCCGAAGGGTCTGGCTCGGCGGCATCGAGCAGCGACATCTGGCCCCGCAGCAATGGCGGCGGTGCTGGCCCTGCCGTGGCGGCCACCGGTCTCGTGGGCTCGAGATTCGTCGACAGTGTGCCGGCGAGCGGGTGCGGGCTGGCCTCGGGGCCGGACCAGAGTATTGCCGTAGAGGTCAGCTTGATGGCGTCCAGCGGGCCCTTGGCGCCGGGCGGCTGAATCAACCACGTGTTGCGAGAACTGTCGCGAGGCTCCGCCACTCCCGCAGCGAGCAGCAGGTCGAGCACGGTGTCGGCAGACTTCGGTATGCCGGGCAGCTGGTCCGCCTCAAGCAAGGCTTGCGCGTCCGCCGCGCATTGCGGCCAGAGCAGGAATAGACCGTCGCTGCCATACCAGACGCGCGACTTCTCGCGGTTCGGCACCCAGGCCGACTCGGCCGAAGCCAGGCGGCGCAGTGCATCCACCAGATAGCGTTCGAGGTGCGAGCCGAACTGCGGCGAGCCGTAGCGATCGGCACTGGCCTTCAGGTTGCGGTCGATGACGAGCGCGAGCGAGCGGCGGACCAGGCTATCGAGCACATTGGGCTCGCGATACACCGGGAGGCCGCCGACGCTGGCAAGCAGGTGCGGGACGATGACGGTGTTGCCGGCACTGAGGTTCTGCAGCACGGCGGGCCCCACGACGTGAGGCAGCGCGAACAGCCCAAGGCTGCGCGCCTCGGGTGCTTGAGCGCGCCAGCGCACGAAGTAGCGCTCAACGCGGCGTTCGGCGAGCCAGGTGGCCAAAGGGGTGAGGTAAGCGGGCCATTCGTTGCCGTCGGCATCGACGACGATCAACGACGCTAGTGCCCGGTGCAGTTCGCAGCACAATCCGCCGATGAACGTGGCGTGCCGCCAGCGCGGCTCGAGCTGACGGCGTGTGGTGATGGTGGATTGGCCGGAAAAGATGTGCGCGTCCGTGCCCTGGAGGGCATAGAAAGCTGCCTCTAGCCCCAGTTGCAGCAGGCCGCCAGGCTGACGGAAGCAGTTGTCGGGTGTGGCGGGGAGCAGGTGAACGTAGCCCGCGTAGGCTTCGATCAGCGCCAACGCGTCCCGCGCGAAGGTCTCTTGGTCCACGCCGAAGCACAGGCGGATGCGGGCGAGCAGGTTGTCGTGGTCGGCGAGGATGTCGCTCACGGTTGCACAGACGAACCCGGGATCCGCCGATGGATAGGGATGTCCGGATGACTCGGCGCGCGGCGATGGGGCGAGGCCATGCATGGCCGCACTTTCCGGGGCGAGACCAAGCAAGGCGACCTTGAAAGATCAGCAAGATCGAGGGGTTTCGGCGTTGTCTCGATGGATCAACTCCTAGGGTGGCGCCGCTGCGACGTGGCCCGGCGCCGAAATGCATGGAGCCCGGCCCCTCGGTGCGCAGAACGGAGGTTCGCCCGCACTTTTGGTCGACCCTGCCAGTGACAGGGTCAGAACTTCCAATCCTGCTTCTCGTGCCGGTGACGGCTCACGGCAAAGCCCTTGCTGTTCACCTTCACCCACTCGACGTGGTGCACCTCGACTGAACTTCCATCGACGCGCAAGGCAGCGTCCCGAAAGTCGCCGTCTGACCTATAGGGTTCGTATGGCTGCGGCAAGAGTCCAGCCAACAGGCCGTCATCCTTCGGGGGTGCAGGAGCCTTTGGTTTTGGCACCTCTTCACTGACCCCGTAGTCGATCTCCCAGCCCTCTTCGGTGTCGTAGCCCGTGTGTGCCGTTAGGTCAGTCCCTAGCGGGAGCTGCATCTCTTCCACGCGCGCGGCCTTGTGGAAGAGGACGACGTTGCGCCCGGTCTTGGCTTGCGCGGAACCGAAGATGATTCCGTCCAGGCGGGGCTCGTTCTCCGTCGCCAGGAAGTCGGCGACAGCCTGCGTCGCGAGGTAGTCGAAGGCCTCATCGTCCGGCATGACGGGACGGGTCATGCGCTCGCGCAGGGTCTGGAGGAACGCGACCCGTTCGAGTCGACCTTTGAGGCTGGGATCGAAGATGCTGCCGCCGTCCTGCACGCCATCGAGTGCGGTGAGATCGAGAAGACGCAAGCGGCGCGTGATCTCGAAGTTCGCGATGGCGACCTTGCTTCCCACCGGCGGACGCACTTCGGCGAGGGCGACGGCAGCATTGGTCGCCCCATAGAACACGGAGATTCCGCGCGCGTTCATGCGGCCGGCGCTTGCAAGACGGGCTGGGGGTGATCCCAGATGCAAGTCGGGGCGACATAGTGCCTCTTCGAGCCTGCCTTCCGACTGGAACACGCGGGCGCGGTAGAGATGAGTCAGCTTGCGGCCCGGACCGACTTCAACGACAAGGGGATGACGCGGCTTGGTCTTGAGGGTATCGACCTGACCGAACACCCGTGCGAGAAGCTCCGCCGCAGAGCGACTGAAGAAGCGCGCCTCGGTCTTGAGGGACTGCTCGAAGTTGCGCCACTCCTCGTGCCAGGCCTGCGCGCTGGCGCCCTTCTCCTCATAGTAGGTTTCGCCGGAGAACTCGGTCTCCTCGCCCATGGCGGCAGAGTCGAAGTCGCCGTACCGGTTGTCGAGAATCTCTAGAACGTCGGCGACGGCTTCGCTCGGGATCGAAGCGGCCGCCTCGACGGCGTCGTGCACAGGCTGGCCCTCGCGTTGCCACACGTAGCTGGACTCGCGATCAGCCATGGCCCGCTCCTGCCAGGATTCCGGGTAGTTCGCCGTTCGCACGTAGTGATCGGCGAAGGCTGTCTCGATGCGGTCCGCAAGCTCCTCGATGGGGATGGAGGCCAGCGTCTCACCGCAGTAGGAGCACTCTCCTGCTTGCCCTTCCTTCTCGATCTGCTGCGACAGGAAGGCCTCTCTGACGCATTCGCAGCAGATGCGCTTGTGTTCGTCGTCCTCGCTCATGGTGTCCCCTGTCTGCTGTTTCCTCTCGCCAACGACTTGAGCATTGCCAGCGCTGGCCTTCAAGGGCGGTCGTGGGCTTGACAGCTACTGGGTGACATTGTCAGACTTAAGGTGCAGTATATCTGACATTGGAGATGCCCATGAGCGACGGCCCATACAGAAGCCTGCCCATGCCGCGGGGATGGAAGCGACTGGCGGAGTACGCGGAGAACGCGAACTTCGACGGTGCTGACGCCTGCGCGGCGGCAAGCCATGCACTGGGGACCACGTGGCGCGATGAGGTCCCAGCGGTAGTCGTCAACGGTCTCCGGGACGTGTTCCTGGACCGGGAGCCCGGCCTCTTCCCCGACGCGCGCCTCGCAAAGATCGATGCGGTGGCCGCGGCAGCAGCGGGCTACGGGCTTGGACGCCAGCTCGCTGGACATGCCTCCTCTGTACTGGCTGAGGGCCTCACCGGCGAGGCGGGCCTTGCGGAAGCAACGAGGCGGGCGCTCGATGCATACGCAGCGCGCGCCGCGCGGCAGATCGAGGAGCACTACTGCCGCAGGGCATCGACCAAGCTCACTCAGCAGGTGCGCAACCGGATCTCCAGCGCCATCGGCGCTGCCGACTTCGACACGCTGGCGCGGCAGTGCTCTGGGCTGGAGCCGCGCGCCGGGAGGCGCGGCGGGGTGCGCAAGCACGTCGACATCGACGATGGAGTGCCACTGTCATGAGGCGCGACGAACATCGGCTTGCTGCAACGTCCTTGCGTGTTGATGTCGTCGAGGCCGGGAGCCGCGCGCGACGTGGCTGCCGTCCCTGCGAGATCGGCTCGGACCTGACGTTCTCGACGAGCCATCTGGAGAGCTACTGCCTGGCGCAGTGGGAGCCGGTCATCTTTGACGCGCTGGTCGTCGCGGCGGCAGTCGAGTTCTGCGACCGCATTCAGCGGCGGCAGACGCAGCACTGGGGCCGCAACATCGAGTTGCGCATCCCCGTCCACGATCCGGAGCGCTGGAGTGCGCCCGCGGTCGGCGGGTCCCTCAAGGATGCGCTCGACTTTCTGACTGGGGACTGCTGGCTGATCTCCTTTGCAGCGCGGAAAGCGCCAGCCTACGTCCCTCACCAGTTTCCGTTCGACCTACCCAGCGATGCACGGGCTGTCATCCCGTTCAGCGAGGGGCTTGATTCGCGCGCGGTTGCGGGCCTCATGCATCACGAACTGGGGGATGGGTTGATCCGAGTGCGTCTCGGCACGAAAGAGTTCCTGCCTGCCATAGAGCCCTCCGGGAAGAAGCAACCCTTCACCTCCGTGCCCTACCGGGTCAAGCCGAAGACGGGCGAGTTCGTCGAATCGAGCGCCCGCTCGCGCGGCTTCAAGTTCGCAACGACCAGCGGGATCGCCGCGTACATGGTTAGGGCTGAGCGGGTCATCGTGACCGAGAGCGGCCAGGGCTCCATCGGGCCGGTGCTGGTACCGGTGGGCCAAGGCTACGAGGACTACCGTTCCTACCCGCTGTTTACGGACCGCATGGAGACCTTTCTCCACGCGCTGTTCGGCCACCGTGTGCGCTTCGACTTCCCCCGTCTGTGGAGCACGAAGGGGGAGACGCTCGCGGCCTTCGTCAAGGAGTGCACCGACGGCGCTTCATGGAAGACCACGTGGTCGTGCTGGCAGCAGAACCGGCACTCGTCGGTAGCCGGACACAAGCGCCAGTGCGGCATCTGCGCGGCCTGCATGCTCCGGCGCTTGAGTGTTCATGCCGCTGGGCTGACCGAAGCGCCGGACACCTACGTCTGGGAGAACCTCGCGGCGTCCACCTTCGAGGGTGGCGCCTGCCCGGACTTCGAGCACATCACCAAGGCGCAGCGCGAGTACGCGATCGCGGGCGCGCTGCATCTCGACCATCTGGCGACCCTCCAGAAGTCGCCGATGAACAAGGGAACGATTGACCTGGCCGTCGCGCAGCTCAGCCGTTCCCGCGGTGTCCCGCAGGACACGATCCGGACCTCGATGAACCGTCTACTGAATCAGCATGAAAGTGAATGGATGAATTTTCTTGATGCCCTCGGGCCTACCTCGTTCATCGCAAACTGGGTTGCTCGGCCATGAGCGACTCCTCTTTGAGCCAGACCTCGCCTGTCGACATCGGTGAGCGGCTCCGTCTTGCACGCGAAACCGCGAACATCACGCAGAAGCACGCCGCCGACGCGATCTCGGTCGCGCGCACGACCCTCGTTGCGATCGAGCAAGGACAACGGCGCTTGCGGATCGACGAGTTGCAGCAGCTCGCGAAGCTCTACCGTGTGTCGGTGAACGCCGTCCTGCGCCGCGAAGCGGTGCATGTGGACCTGATCCCGCGCTTCCGCAAGCTCGTCGACGCCAAGGACTATGCAGCGGCGGCAGCGACCGAGCTGCTCGCGAACCTCGCGCGCGCAGAAGTCGAGCTAGAGAACTTGCTCGGCGTCAAGCGCGCGCGCAACTACCCGCCCGAGCGCCCGATCCTGCCGGGCGATGTCCGGATGCAGGCAGAACAGGATGCGCTGGAGCTGCGCCAGCGCCTCGGGCTCGGGTTCGCGCCAATCGCCGACATCGTGACCCTGCTCGAAATGGAGCTTGGCATACGGGTGTATGTGCGGCGCTTTGACGGATCGGTCTCTGGTGTGTTCGCCTACGACGACACGCTCGGCGCCTGCATGCTTCTCAACGCCAACCACCCGCGCGAACGCCGCAATCAGACCGGTGGACATGAGGTAGGACACTTCGTGTCCGTCCGGCATGAGCCGGAGGTCCTTCACGCGGATGAGCCCGAGAACTCACGCCAGGAGCGCTACGCCAATGCATTCGGACGTTCGTTCCTGACGCCCGCCGGTGCGATCCGGCAGAAGTTCCAGGAGGTGACGGCGGGCTCCACGCACCTCACGCGCCGTCACATCATCGTGATGGCGCACTTCTTCGGTGTCTCGCGTGAAGCGATGGTACGGCGCCTTGAAGAGCTCGGCCTGACGAAGAAGGGCACGTGGGACTGGTTCACCGCCAATGGCGGCATCACCGACGAGCAAGCCGCGCAGGTGCTCGGCGACCTGCGCACGCCCGATCGCCACAAGCAGGAGGCCGACAAACCCACGACGATCAGGCTCAACCTGCTGGCCGCCGAAGCGTACAGGCGGGAACTCTTGAGCGAGGGACAGCTCGCGCGCCTTCTTCATCTCGATCGCATTGAGCTGCGCGAGATGCTGCAAGACATCGATCTGCAGGAGGACGAGGCCGATGGCGCTCCCACCCTCCTTGTCTGAAGAACCTGCCCTGCTGATCGCCGACACCAGCGTCGTGATCAACCTGAATGCGACGGGGTGCGCAGAAGCGATTCTCAGGGCGCTGCCGCACCGCGTCGCGGTTGTCGACGTTGTGGTCGATGAGATCAAGAGCGGCGTGCGCAAGGGCCGCCAGGACGCGCTCAAGCTGAACGGGTTGATCGGGGCAAACATTGTCGAGGTCGTGAAGCTCGGGGCGCAAGGACTCCTTCGCTTCGAGAGTCTCGTCGTGGGCTCTGCTGGTGAGACGCTCGATGACGGCGAGGCAGCCACGATTGCCTATGCCGAAGAAACGGGCGCGCGCGCCCTCATCGATGAGCGAAAGGCAAGGCGCTTGGCTGCGGGGCGGCACGCCGCCATGCCGCTGGGCTGCACAGCCGATCTTCTGGCCTACGGTGAAGTCGAGCGCGCCATTGGGACGGCAGGGGTCGCAGAAGCGGTCCATAGCGCTTTGATCGGTGCGCGTATGCGCGTGCTGGGCCAGCACATGGACTGGGTCGTGCGGCTGATTGGCGACGAACGCGCGGCTGTTTGCGCGTCCCTGCCCGAGCGCACGAGGCAACAAGCGCGGGCACGACTGTTGCGGTCATCGGCCTTGCCACAAGACGTGTGAGTTAGCGGGCAGCCGCCGGATGCCGATCCCTTGATCCGGGGTGCGACAACAGGCAGAGGAGGCATCCACCATGTTTGGCAGCATCGACAAGAGCAAGGGCTTGCTGTTCGTCACCCACGATCTCGACTACTCGATCCGGCTCACCATGCAGAACATGCAGAAGGAGGTCGACGAGTTCGACGAGAACCGACTTCTCAATACGCCGCCCGAAGACCTGAAGCGCTACCTGGTCGAGAAGCACGGGATCACGCCGATCACGCTCCTTCGCGACCAGTGGTATGCCGATCATCGCGACGCCCCTGTCGATGTCCGCCACGACCGCATGCGCTGGATCGAAGATCGGAGCCGCCCCGCCATGGTGGCGGGCGAGCGCGTCGAGGTCCGAGTCCCCTTCGAGGGTGAGAGCGAGCTGTTCTATACGAAGGCCAACACCTTCAACATGAACCCGCCCCGCGCCGTCATCGAGAAGAACGAAGTCGTCCTGCGCTACGACACGCCTGCCGACCAGCCGCGCGACATCCGCGCGCTGGTCGATCAGACCTTGAAAGAGATCGAGCAGCATCTGGGCTGGCAGCGCCAGATGATCGACGCGCACAACCAAGGCCTGCCTGCCGCAGCGGAGCAGGCGATCCGCCTGCGGCGCGAGCGCGTGCTAGCGCAGTCGCAGCGCGCGGAGGCGCTCGGTATCCCGATCCGGCGGCGCGCCAACGCGCCGACGACCTATGCGGTTCTTACCGTGAAGCGCAAGGCGGTGCCGACCCTGCCGCCAGCCACGACGGCGCAGTTCAAGCCCGAACCGGCGCTCGCCATGGAGTTGTACGAGCACATCCTGAAGGTCGTGCAGGACATGGCGCTCGTGATGGAGCGCAGCCCCGATGCCTTCAAGGCCATGAACGAGGAAGCGCTGCGCCAGCACTTCCTCGTCCAGCTCAACGGGCAGTTCGAGGGCAAGGCGACGGGCGAGACTTTCAATATGGCGGGGA
Source organism: Ideonella sp. (assembly GCA_035911095.1). GTDB lineage: Bacteria > Pseudomonadota > Gammaproteobacteria > Burkholderiales > Burkholderiaceae_C > JAMHWF01. The sequence goes on from JAMHWF010000044.1 coordinate 8,049, forward strand.
AGACCGACATCCTGTTGCGCGAGGGCGACCGCAACGTCTTCATTGCCGAGTGCAAGTTCTGGAAGGGGCCGAAGGGCTTCACCGAAGCTATCGACCAGCTTCTCGGCTACGCCACCTGGCGCGATGGCAAGGCGGCGATCCTCGTCTTCAACCGCGGTACCGAGACCTCAACGGTCCTGACCGGCATCGACGCTGTCGCGAAGGCGCACGGGAACTTCAAACGTGCCGGCAACTGGCCGCACGAAAGCGGCTTTCGGTATGTCCTGCACAGCAACGGCGACAAGAACCGAGAGCTGATCCTGACCGTGCTCGTGTTCCATGTGCCGCAGTAGGAAGAACGACGATGCTGGATCACGACCCAAGAAGCCAGACGGTATGCCGCGCTGCTCATTGTTAGCGCCGGTCAGGAGATGCAGCAGGACGTTCTCGTCTCGCGATCGCTCTTTGCGGGAAGGACGGGTCATGGCGGACACCGGCCTGCGCCGTTCCCGGCTGCGACCGCTCTTCGCCGGGAGCGCGAGTTCGCATGTGGATACTCGCAGTCGCCTTTCGCTGCGTTGCTGACCTCGCGTTGGCTCGGTTTAGGGCGCCGAACGACAGTCGAAAGTCGGGGGGCGACACTATGGTGAAGGTGAGTGTGACGGCGTAGGCGAGGATCCAGTTCGGACTTCGGACCCTCGTCAGCTTTCCTGCCGCCGGTTCAGCAACCGATGCGCGCCAAGCTCGAGTTCCGAGAGATCCGGCAACGGCCGCACCGGAAACGACGCCTGCACCCGCTGGTCCGTTCCGTAACGATGCACCAGCTTGCAGAACGGGCACTCGTCGTTGGACCGCGGCGCCGAACCGTAGGCCGCCAGGTACTGGCTTTGGCACGTGGGGCAGGCGACGAGCGAGAAGCTCTGCACGCTGGTCAGCCACAGCCCGTCAGTGTGCGCGGCGAGGTCGAACGCGCGGTCGAAGCTGATGCGCTGCGGTGGTTCGCAGATGCTGCCGTAGTGGCGGTAGGCGGCAACGAGCGCTTCGGCCGCCGCGAAGCCACCGTCGCGCAGGCGCCGGTACAGCGCCACGACGATCGAGGCCTCCGCGCGGTAGAGCAGGTTCGCGCCGTGATACCACTCGGGCGAGTCGGGTGGCCGGCCGCGCGGCACGCTTTCGCGGTCGGGGAACAGCAGGCGCAGCAGCTCGCGTGGTGGCAGGCCGGTGAGGTGGCCGATCGTGCGCACGCGGGCGCCCAGGGAGGCGCAGTCCTTGGCCAGCTGCAGTGCCCGCAGCTGCCGGTCGACCCGCAGCGGGGGACGGGCCTCGCCCATGGCAATCGCCAGTGGCGGCGATCAGGCTGCGAGGTGCTGGGCGGCGTGCACCGCGGCGAGCGGCCGGGCCAGCGGCAGCGGCGCTTCCAGCAGCGCCAGCAGGTCGCGGCGCGCCGGGAAGAGGGTGGCGTCGCCGACGTTGGCGACGATGGCCATGATCTGCTGAACGCCCAGGCCGGCAATGCGGTCCGCCTGCGCGGCATCGAGCGCGTACTTGCAGCAGGTGGCGGGGCGGTCCTGCAGGACACCGTCGCGGATGGTGAGCAGCAAGGTCAGGTTGGTGAGCTGGACATCGGAGAGCTGCGCCTGGTTCATGGTGCTGTCCTCGGGTGGGCCCTGGCCGGGCACGGTGGATGGGTGGGATTGGGATGTGTCGGGTGGCGGACTGGTGTCGATCGGTGTGCGCCACAGCATAGGGTTCGGCACTGAGATTGCGATGGCCCGCGGCCCCGTCGGGGCCGCATTGCCATGCACAACCGCCCGGACTCAAGGGCGAATCCGTGCAGCCCGGACCCGCGAGGGGTCCGGGCCGCTGCGGCACGTGCCGCGTTCAGGCGGCTTCGGCGAGGCTCTTCCACTCGTTCTGCGGCAGCTCGATGAGCCGGCCGCCCAGGGCCTCGAACTCGGTCGCACGGTCGTAGTCGTCGACCTCCTGCGAGTAGTGCGTCACCGCGTTGACGAGGCCGTAGCCGGTCAGGTCGGCGTCGGCGATCAGGTGCCGCAGCACGCCGGCACGCTCCTGCTCGTTGAGGGCATAGCGGTTGGCCAGCACCTCGACGGTCTTCACAGGGTCACCGGTCAGCGGGATGCGCAGCGTCTTCTGCAGCTTCTGCGCGGCCTGCAGGAAGGTTGCCTCGGACACCGCCGCCTCGACCACGTCGCGCACCTTCAGGAAGAAGGCCTTGTCGTCCGCCTGCAGCGTGTCGTCCTTGAACACCGTGATGGTGTCCGCGACGTTGCCGATGCTGCGGCCGATGTGGGTCTTGTGCAGCGAGAAGTCGGGCACGATCAGCCCGTTGAGGCAGCGCAGCCGATAGATCAGCGGTTGCACCGAGAGCGTCCCGTGGTCGACCTCGGAGTTGCTCACCACCACGCCGGCCTGCACGACATCGCCGGGTGACATCTCGTGCTTCAGCTGCGGCGTGACCACCTTGAGGTACATGCGCGTTTCGGTCAGCTCGACCGACTCGAAGCGCACCTCGGGCAGGCGCTGCAGGATCGGCAGCACGCTTTCGGCGAGGTCGTAGTTGTCGAGCCGGCGGTAGCGGTCCGACAGCACCGCGCGGACGTTGCCGTCTAGCGTGCGCAGCATGCGGCGGTCGTCGTCGCTCTGCAGCCAGGTGTTGACGTTGCGGTCCAGCAGCACCGGCTGCTCGCTGCGCATGCGTTCGAAGTACGCATACGGGATCTTCAACTTGTCCGCGAGCTGGCGGCGCGCCAGCGGCGTCACGCCGTAGCGCGCCGGGCCGCCGGTCTCTTCGACGACGAGCCGCGTCTGGCCCGTGTCGTCGGTGTCGTGGCGCATCAGCGCCGACGGGACCACCAGGTCCTTCTTCGAGTTCAGCTGGCGTTCGAGTTCCTGCGCCAGGCTCACGAGGGTGCGTCCGTTCTTCATCACAAACTCCGATCGGAAGTGCGGGGTGCCGTGCCCCCTCGGGGCAGGGCCCCGCGGGGTGGGTGATGGATCCGGCACGGGGCCGGATCCTCGATGGCGCGGGTTCATCCGCGCCGACTGCAAGCAGTTCAAGGTCTGCCTTCGCCCTGTGTGGTCGACACAAGGCCCGGTGTGGCAGCGACCGGTGGGGTTCATGGCTCCGTCCCGCTACGCGGCTTGGGCTTCGGCGGCCGCACTGCGCATGCGCCACACGTCGGCCCAGTCGTGGCCGGGCTGGCGCGGCAGGAACACGCGCACCTGGCGAGCGTCGTTGCCCGGTGCGCTGCGGGTCAGGCGACGGGCCAGCGCGTAGGCGCAGGCCTGGCCTTCGAAGCCGCCATCGGCGTCGTTGTCGGCATAGATGCAGACCTGACGTACGCCCTCGGGCAACCACAGCTTCTCGAGGTTGCCGGCGCTGACGGCGGCCCACGCCGGCTTGCCGGTCGCGAGGTGCACCGCCAGCGCGGTCTCGATGCCTTCGGCCACGGCGAGTTCATGCGCCGGTTCGCACAGCCGGACGGCGGCGCCGTTGATGCCGGCCGAAAGCACTTTGCGTGCGTCCGGCACCGGCGCCTTCTCGCCGTCTTTCAGGTAGGTCCGGTGCAGCGTCACTGCGTGGCCATCCGGCCCTTGGATGCAGGCCAACATGGCCGGGTAGTCGGCCACTTTGCAGGCGCGTCCCGCGGCGTTTTTCTCGTAGTAGCCCAGCGCGGGGTGACGGCGCAGGACACTCGGCGCATGGCGCAGGTGCAGCCCGCGGCGGCGCAGGTAGCAGTCGACCTCGTCGCCGGGCTGGACCGGCAGGGCCTCGTCCCACAGGCGCTGCGCCAAGCGGCGCATGCGCTGCGCAGACGGTTCGGTCGCCGGCGGCGGGGCACTCGGCGCGGGCGTGGGTGCGCCGACGCAGGACTCCACCTGTCGCAACGCGGTCGCGAAGTCGAGGCCGAGCGCGGCCTGCAGCAGCTTGAAGCCGCCGCCGGCGCCGCAGTGGCGGCAGTGGTAGTTGCCTTCGCCGAACTTGTCGGTGTACTGGAAGCGGTCGGTGCCGCCGCACGACGGGCATGGGCCGTTGCGCTTGCTCAGGATGCGATCGTCGACGCCCAGGCTGCGCAGGATCTCGGACCAGCGGCCGTGTGCGCGGCGCTTGGCTTCGTCGATGCGATGCTCGAAGACCGTGTCATCCATGGCGGCCTCCGCGGCCGCCGTGGCGGCATACGAAAACGCGCATGGCTTGTTGTCGGTTCATGACTTCTCCTTGATGGGTGAACCCGCCACGCCGGGCCCGCGCCCGGTTGAGGGCGAGGCTCCGCGGCCATGGCGGGCGGGCCGGCGCTGAGCGCCGGAGGGACTTCGGGGCCGGCTTCGGAGCAATGCGCTCCAGGTGTGCCTGCGACCTGCGGGAAAGCCTCTCCGCAGCGCACACGCGAGGTGCTGCACTAGGGAGAGGACGGGAGAGGAGGCCCGAAGGCCTCCCACCCATCAACTCAATCGGCCAGTTCGACGGCATGGCCGTCCGATCCGGTGCCGACGCTCAGGCGGAACTGCCTGCCATGCAGCACCGGGTAGCGCTCGAGCTTCAGCTCACGCAGCAGCGAGTCGAGCGTGTCCTTCGGATCGACGGAGCGCAGCCGGCGGATGAGGTCGGCCAGCGCGTCGCGGTCCGCGTCCAGATCGGACTCCTGGAACTGATCGTTCTCGTCGATGAAGTTCGAGACCTGGCGCACCGGATCGCCCGACGACTCGCCGTCCGGGATGTAGAGCACCCCGTCGTGGTGAACGCCGGCATCGGTGATGTCCACGCTGTCGCTGCCGACCCCTACGCGCACGGCAGTACACAGCGCGACGTCCGGCCAGATCCAGCGGCCTTCCAGCGCGCGGCGAACACGCTCGCCGAGCGGTTCGACGGTGACTGGCTCGTCGTCCAGCCAGCGCACATGGGCTTGCACCCAATGCTCGTGATGCAGGCCGCCCAGGTTGAACAGCAGGCACCCCGTGGCACGCGCGAACATCCAGCGGCCGGCGTTGTTTTCGTCGATCGCCTCGATCGAGCACAGCTTGACCGAGCCGGCCTCGATGGCCGCCCGTGCCGGTGCGATGGCCACCGTGCGCAGGTAGTCCCGGTCACCCGAGCCCTCCTGGTAAGGGTAGCCGCAGATCTCGTCGAGCACTGCGGCCGGCAGGGCGTCGATGTCGTTGAGCAGGTCCAGGTGGCCCCAGCCTCGCAGGGCCGAATAGAACCTGTCGACGAACACGTCGGCGGGCAATGCGCGCTTGGCGTCCTCGAGCACGCGGCGCCATTCGGCGCGCAGCGCGGTGTCGATGCGCTTGCGCTGCCGGTCTTCGTCGATCAGCTTGTCGCGATCGGGCAGCCGTGCCATGAACTGGCGTGCATCGAGGTGCAGCACGTTCACGCGCTCCGGCCGGTGGTAGATCGGGCGCAGCACGCAGAAGCCTTGCAGGTAGACCAGCGTGTCGTGGCTGTGTTCGCCGTCGCGCGCGCCGCACAGGTGCAGGCCGCCGATGGGAGTCGCGGTCAGGGACAGACGATCCGCAGCGTCCGGGCGTTCGAGCGCCTTGCCGTTGAAGACCACTGGCACGGGGAAGCCCGCGCACAGCGTGGTGATGCGCGAGGCCAGGTCGGGCAGGTCGACGCCGTGCAGCTCGATCTGCGTGCCTTCGGTCGGCGCTTCGGCCGACTCAATGACGTCGATCGGCGTTCGGGCCAGCGCGGAGGCGGTGTCGAAGTCAGCGCACTGCCCGCGCGACCGCACGATGCAGCGCGACGCGGCGTAGAGGCACTTCGAGAACCCGACGCCGAACGGGTTCTCGGCGTCGCAGGTGGTCTCATCCCAGCCCGACTCGTTGAAGGTCAGCAGCTTCTGGAAGTCGTCGATGCCGCGGCCGTTGTCGCTGACGGTCAGCGTCCTGGTCTCGGCGTCGTGGTCGACGGTGATGGACGTGGCGCCTGCGCGCCGGGCGTTCTGGAGCAGTTCCGATACGAGGGTGAATCGGTCGGTGAAGGCGAAGCGCTGGTTGCGCAGCGCGCCTTCCTCGTTGATGCGGACTTGAATCTGCATGGTGGGTCTCCGGTACGGCGGGTGCCCCCGACGGAGCGCCCGCCTGTTGGGGTGGACAGGGGGTGGGTCAGCCGCGCGGTGAGTCGAAGTCGATCGGCGCGGTGAAGAGCTGGCCGGCGTGCAAGGCCTCCAACAGTGGGTGGTCGAGGAACTCGAACAGCAGCAGTTGCTGCACGTGCAGCGCGCGGCCGCGGCTGTCGAGCCGCTCGACCTGGAAGCCGAGCGGATGCCACTGCAGCCGGTAGGCAAGGCGGTCGGCGCCGGCGATCACGAAGGTGCGGCCGGGCCGGCCGGTGACGATCTCGCTCTCCTTGACGAGGTACTCGAGGTCCTCGGGTGCGCGGACGGGCAGCAGCAGCGCCGTTACCCGTCCGTGATGGGCAACGATGTGCATGGCGGCTCCTCATCGGACCAGCGGGGCGCCGGCCAGGCGATGCCCTTCGGCGCGGAGGGGCGGCGAAGGCGGGTCGGTGGCGTCCAGGTGGGCGCCTAGTGCGTGCAATGCGAGAACGGCCAGTACGCCGGCCGCGCGATAGAAGCGGGACATGGTGTGTTCCTTGAGGTGGTGGTCGCCGCGCTGCGGCGGCGGCCGGGAAGGGCTCAGGCGAAGGGCTCAGGCGAACAGGTCGCCCTGCAGGGCGACCGCACGGACCTGTTGGTTGATCCACTGCGGATTGCGGGCGAGTTGCAGTTCGACCCACTCCGGGTTGCGGGCGACGGCTTCGCGCACCCACTCGGGGTAGCGCGTCAGCGTGGCTTCCAGCCAGCGCTTCACGCCGTGGCGGATGCGGCTGCGGATCTCTTCGGCGTCGACGAGGCCGCAGTAGGCAATCGGCGACAGCGGGCTGCAGCCGACGACGCGCAGGCAGTTCACGAACGAGAACGGCCGTGAGTCCTTCTCGCGCTCGGTGAACACCCAGCGCAGCGTGTCGAGCTTGGCTTCGAGCGGCGTCTCGGGGTCCGAGAGCGCCTCGACTTCTTGCAGCAGGCGCCAGTGCAGGAACACGACGTCCTGCTCGGTCCAGTCCATGGACTCGGCGCCGGCTTGGGTGGTGCCGTCGTCCTCAGTGAGGACGCCTTCAAACGAATCACAGAGAACGCCCGCTGCGAACAGCGGTGCGCGGGAACGTTCGAGCGATGCTCGGGGGTGTGGCATGTTGGCCTCCATGGGGAACGCGGAGGCCATGACCGCCCACGGGGCGATGGCCCCACGGGGTGATGAATGCCGGCTCGGAGCCGGTGGCTGACTTCAAGGGCTGGCGGGGCGCGGCGCGTGCCGCGTGATCGGGATGCCAGCAACCGATCGAAGCGCGCGTTGCAGCCGTTGGCCGCACGAGGCCTGGGCAGTCAACGGCTCGAAAGCGCGCTCGGGGTGCGTTGCGGTCGCAGCGTTCAAGCTGCCCGCATGTGCACAAGTATCAACAGGGCTTGCCGAAGTGGACGCAGGGCCAGCTGCTGCGTGTGCGAAAGGTAGCGAGGCGAACGCAGGCGGTCAACGGGGTTGCCGACGTGCGGCGCAGGCTGATGGCGAAACCACCGTCGCCGAGCGGCCGTTTCGCGTGGCGATGGGTGCCGGCCGCGGCGAACACTGGCCGCCAGCGCGTCCTCAGCGTGACTGTTGCGGTGTGATTGATGCGGGAGAGGCCCATGCACAACGATGTACTGCCAACGACCACCAGCCTGCAGATCGTGCGGGTGGACCAGGGTGGCGTGAACGAGCGCATCCTCGCGCGCGAGGCCAAGGTCGACTACCGGCGTGTCGAGGCGGCGAGCGTGAAGATGCCGGCCTGCTTCACCAGTGCCGAAGGCAAGCGCCTGTTCGTGCGCATGTTCGCGACGCTGCAACTCAACGCCCATTTCATCTCCGTGATCGCACGCACGCGCCTGGACCCCGAGGACGTTGCGCGCGTCGAGACCGCGCTGCGCGAGCGCCTGGATGCCGTCTCGGCCGCGCTCGACCGCGCCATCGATGGTGCCGAAGCGCTCTTCAAGGCGCACGGGATCACGCGGGTGGCGACCTACGACACCCGCGCCCTGGAGATCGAGGTGGGCGTGCTGTCGTCGAGCGGCCGGCGCTACCTGGAACTGCTCGGCAAGCTCGACCAGCTGATGCCCTTGCTGCAGACGCTGGAGATCCACGAGGTCATCACGACGCGCGAGGTGGACAAGCAACGCGCGCTGGTGAAGCGCCAGGTGCGCGGCGTCGCCACGGCGGCACGCAACTTCGCGTCGGGACTGCGGCGGCGCATGAACGCACCCGAGGTCGAGATCGAGGGGCAGGGTGAATCGGTCGAAGATGCGACACGCGACGATGCGAATGCCCTGGCCGGCCAAGACGCGGCGATCTCCGCCTTGCCGTCCGCCGAGCCAGTGGCCGAGGCTGGCGCATCTGGCGACGGCGAGAACGATGAAACCCCGGCGCCGCGAGTCGCCACCGCGTAGCGCCCGCGCAAGGCCGCCGTTTCGGAGGCGCGTGCTTTGATCGACGTGCACTCAGCGACCGCTGCCGCTACGGTCTCACGCAGGCGCATAGCGGCTCCACGGGCGCAGCGCTTCTCCCATCGAGATCGATGGCGTCGCAGTCGACACCTGCCTTGATTCCGCTTGAGGCGACCAGCGGCAACGCTGGTATCCCGCCATCAGCGACCACCTTTTTCAGGGCCGGGCATCAGCGCCGGTTCGCATGAACCGCCAGCTGGGAACGCACTGGCGGTGGACCTGGAGTCTTCGCGTTCCTCTCCGCAGCGATCCGACCGTGACCCTTCGCTGTCGCAATGAGCTGGTCATGCCTTCCGGCGGAGCCGTACGCCGCGGAGACCGAACATGCCCACGCGAACCTCTTTGCCCGGCAGCGCCGCCGCTGCCACGCCCTTGCGCGCGATCGAGTCAGGCGCGGCCACCAACCCCTCGCCCTGCTTGCCCGACACGGGCTTCCTGCGCCAGCGTCAGGTGCTCGCGTTTGTGCCGATTTCGAAGTCCACGCTGTGGCGTCAGGTCCGTGCGCGCTCGTTTCCGAGCCCGGTGAAGCTGTCGGCAGGGGTCACGGCCTGGCGCGCCGAAGACGTGCGCCGCTGGATCACCGAGCAGGGCGGCAGCTAGCTAGACGGCGGGCCGCGCCGAGGGGCGCGGCGGTGCCGAAATCGACGCCAGCACCTTCAGTGCCTGCTGTGAATGACGGGTCGGCACGAACAGGTGATCGTGGTGGTAGCCCGCGACGACGTTGCACGGGATGTCGGCGTCGGCCAGCCGGCCGGCCAGCGTCGCGATGAAACCCACGGCGTCGAGTGCCGAATGCACCGTGAGGGTGATGAGGTGCGACTCGAAGACGTAGGGCACGGCCGAGACGTCCGCCTGGGCCTTCTCGACGATCGCGGTCATCCCCTCCGCCTCACGAAAAGTGCAGATCGGCTCCAGGCCGGGTGGGATGCGGAAGTCCGGGAAACTGCAGTAGACGAAGGTCTCGGGGTGCAACTGCGGGGCCATCTCGCGCCGCAGGGTGTCGAGGTCACGTTCGCCACTCATCCGGGGCTCTCCTTTGCGTGTGTGGGAAGGCTGGTTTCTGTAACTGATTATGAGGACTCGGCGAGGCTTCTCGCGGTTCGAGGTCGCGGTTTAGCGAAGCTCACCGAGGGCCAAAGTTGCTAAACGCCGCCTCAGGGGCGCGACGCGCTGCTAGCGTCGATACCCGGGCCTTTGCAAAGGCGTTTCCACTTGGCGCGAAGCCGGTGGGGCGCGCGATGCGTTGCCGCCTGGGGAAGGAGTTTCCGGACATGTTGACGCATTCGGAAGTCCTCGGGGACCAGTCGGCACTGCGCGCGCAACTGCATCGCGACGGCGACGCGCACCGCGAGCTGCTGCGACTGAACTGGGCGCGGCCACTCGGCGACATTGCCTTCGATTGGGCCGCCATCCTGGCCGCGACGGCGGCGGTGGCGTGGATCGGGCTCGAGACGTTGCCGCTCGCGCTGCTGGTCGTTGCGAACCGGCAGCGCGCCCTGGGCAACATCCTGCACGATGCCGGTCATCGCAACCTCTGCCGAACGCTGCACGTGAACGATGCCGTCGCGGGGCTGCTCGTCGCGCCTTTGGTGTTCGCGTCGCTCGAGAGCTATCGAGCGGACCACTTCAAGCACCACATGCAGCTCGGTGCCGCAGGGGGTGATCCCGACCTGATGGATCCACCGGACGCACTGCCTGACCATTGGCTGTCGAGCTATCTGCGCCAAGTCTTCTCGCTGCGAGCCTGGTGGGGCAACTTCCTCGGGCACCTCGGGGCTGTGGGCGTGCCATGGTCGGCCCGGGTCGGAATCGCGGCCTGGTGGCTCGGGGCGCTTGCGCTGCTGTTCGAGTTCACAGGCGCGCAGTTCACGCTGACGTTCATCGGCCTGTGGCTGCTGGCGCGGGCGACGGTCTTCCACCTGATCACAACACTCCGCGAGATGTGCGACCACTTCGGCCTGCAGCCGGGCGGCATCCTGAGCTTCACGCGCGACATGGCGGTGCGCGGCCCTGCGCGCTGGCTGATCCACCCGCGCAACAACGGCTACCACCTGACCCATCACCTGCTGCCGGCCGTTCCCTACTACCGTCTGCCGCGAGCGCATGCGCTCTTCCGGCGCCTGCCCGCGTACCGGGCGCATGGGACGGTCTGTGACGCGTACTTCGCCGGTCCCGCCGCGGTCGTGCGGGCCTGGGAGCGGGAGGCAAGATCATGACGACACGGGTGCTCGGCACGCTGCAGGTGGCAGCCCTTCTGGTGTCGGCGAGCTACGGCATCGGCTTCTTGTTCGGGTCGGGCGAGATGGCGCTGTCGCACGGCATGGCGGGCGGTCTGTACGGTGTCGCGACCGCGCTGGGCATGCTGGCGCTTGCGACCTTCGCGGGCAGGTTGTGGAAGCTCGGCGTACCGGTCTGGGAACTGTTCGGGCAGGGCTTCGGCCAGCCGATCCAGCGTGCCGTGGCCTTCCTGTCCCTGGTCTGGATGAGCGGTGTCCTGGCGGCCCAGATCGCGGGCGGTGTCGCCATTGCGCGGGTGATCGGCCTGCCGGGGTACTTGTCCCAGGCGCTGGTGCTGGCGCTGATCCTCGGCGCATCCAGGCTCGACCTGCGTGTCGCATCGCGCCTGTTCGCCGCCTGCCTGCTGGCGAGCGCGCTGGTGCTGCTCTACGCGCTGGCCGATGCGGGCGGCCTGGCGGTGTACGCGCAGGCGGCGCCACGGTTCGTGAGCGACCTCGGCGGGTTCAGCACGTCCCGGCTGGTGTCCATCGTGCTGGCCGTCGGGCTGCTCGTGTGCCTGGGCGCGGACTACCACCAGTTCGTGCTGGCCGCGCGCCGTCCGCTGGTCGCGGCCGCAGGCTGCGCGCTCGCCGGCGTCATCCTGATCGCCGTCGCCTTCCTGCCGCCGGCCCTGGTGCTGGCGCTACGGGGTTCGGGCGAACTGGACGGGCTGCCGGACGCGAAACAGGTGATCCCGTTTGCGCTGGGGCGCGCGGCGGATGGGGTGTGGCCGGGATCGCAGGCACTGCTGCTTGCAGCGTTGTCGACGGCGGCGCTGGGGTCGGGCGCGGCGATCGTGCGTGCCATGGCCAGCGCGATGGCGGCTGCGGTACCCGGCGCGCGCGATACGAACCACGTGGGCTGGTCGATGGCCGCGCTCGCCGCCGGTGGCCTGCTGGCCGCGCGCGGGCAGGGCATCGTCGAGACCATGGTGTCGGTGAACGTGGTCTATCTCGCCAGTGTCGGGTGGCTGTTCGTTCTGCTATTGCGCGGAGCGACCCTTCCAGCGGGCCAGGCAGGCCTCGTGATGGGATCTGGATTGGCCGCGTCGGGTGCTGTCTACCTGGCAGGGTGGACGGGCTGGATCAAGGGCGACGCCGACACGGTGTCGCTGATCGGAGGACTCGGTGTGTCGGCCATCGTGGGCCTGATCTGCGCGATGGGTGGGCCCAGGTCAATCGGCGTCGGTGGCCTTCGGCGCTGAAGCTGCCGCCTCAGGCGGCTCCTGCGCCGCGCGTGGCAGCAGTTGGGCGTGTGCATGGCCGACGACCAGGTTCGTGATCTCGCGCGAGAGAGGTGGCTCCAGCTCCCAGTGATGCCAGTGCAGGTTGACGAGCACCGGTTCATCGGGTGCGAGGTCGACGAGTTCGCCGCGCCCGGCTGCCGCGGCGGCCTGCAGGCTCGGCACCAGCCCATAGCCGATCCCGGCGGCAACACCCTCCATCAGGATCATCGGCGAGGGCAGGTAGTGGCGCGGGTAGCGCTCCACGGCGAAGCTGAAACGTCGCTTGAGGAAGTCGTCGTGCAGTGAATCCTTCCGGTTGAACAGGATGGCCGGCGCGACGAGAACTGCCTGCACGTTCAGTCCGTTCGGAAAGTGTTCCGCCGCAAAGGCCGGCGTGGCGTAGCAGCGGTACTCCATCGCGCCCAGGCATTCGGCCAGAAAGCCGCCGGCGGGTTTGGCATCGGTGGACACGCAGCCGATGACCTCGCCACGTGCCAGGCGCCCCGACGTGTGGTCCTGGTCGTCGGTGACGATCTCCAGCGCCACCTGCCGGCGCAGCAGCAGTTCCCACAAGGCGCGCGGAAACCAGGTCGCGAGTGAGTCGGCATTGACCGCGATGGCCAGCGGCACTGGCACATGCGGGCCGGCCTGGGGTTTGAGTTCGTTCAACGTCGCGCCTTCGAGCAGGCGCAGCGCCTTGACGTGGCGCAGCAGAACCTCGCCCGCGGCAGTCGGCACGACGGGCTTCTCGCGAACCAGCAGCACCGTCGTCAACGACTCCTCGAGGGCCTTGATGCGCTGTGACACCGCCCCGCGCGTGATGTTGAGCAATGCCGCGGCGCGCTCGAAGCTGTGCGCCTCGGCCACCGTCGCGAAGGTTTCCAGCTGATCGCGATCGAGCATTCTTCTTGCCCCCTGTTCAGCGTTTCTGCGTGCCGACGAAACTCCCTAAACGTCGATCGGCCGCGACGCCTTCCACCTAGCATTTCGACACCGACGTTCCCATGGAGTGGCTCGTTGATATTGGCGCAGGAAACGGCGCGGTGTGCGCGCTCGGGTTGCACCCGGTAACTAAACCGCGAATCGCTTGTCAGTGGAGATTGATGGACAGCGGTCGCCATTGAATGAGCCAGTGCCGATACCTCTGGCCGGGCCGCGTGGTTTTGGCTGTCCGCGCAGGAATCTCTTGGGAACGATGGACATGTTCGACAGCAGTCGGAGGGCATGCCATGGAAGACGATGAACCAGGTTCCACGGGGGCCGCCGCGATACAGGCGGTGGCCATGCTGCGTGCGGTGATCGACGGCCGCACCTACGAATCGGTGGCCGCGGATTTCGGCATCACGCGCACCGCCGTGGAGCGGCGCGTCAAGGCGGTGGCGATCCGCCTGTGCAGGGAGGTGGGCATCGAGGGCATGAACGACGGTGCCACCGCTTTCGTGCGGCGCCTGCGCGAGCGGCGCGAGGCTATCCTGCACGCCCTGGAGCGGTTCGAGCCTGCCGCGGGCCACGCTCCGAAAGGGGATCGGGTCGTGAGCGCGGACGAGATCGCCCGGGCGGTGTTGCGCATCCGCGGCCGCAGCGCCCAGCCCGCGCGCGACGTGGCCTTGTTCTACACGCTGTTCGTCACCGGCGCGCGCCCGCTCGAAATCGTGCGGCTGCGCGTCCGTGACTACCTGCAGGCCGGCGGTGAGGTACGCCGAGAGTCGGAACTGCCGGCGAGCGCCAGCATCTCCGGGAAATCAAGACCGCTCTACTTCGCCAGCCGCAAGTTGGACGACGCGCTGGACGCCTATCTCGCGGAACGAGTGGCTCGGGGCCATGGCATCGCGGACAGCAGCGCCTACCGAGGTCTCGATCCGGACGGCCCCTTGTTCCTGAGTGCGACGGGCGAAGGCTTCCGCATCACGCAGTACGGTGCCGAGGGTCGGCGGCGCTGCCTGTGCCGCCCGATCCTCGAGACCTACCGCAAGCTGTTCCGCTACGCCGAACTGGAGTGGGCGACACCGCTATCGATCCGCCGAACGGTGGTGGCTCGCCTGTACGACCGCGGTGCCGACGAAGAACAGGTCGGCCTGGTGCTTGGTATCAGCGAACGCAGCGCGGTGCGCGAGCAGTTCCCGCGTGCCCGACCCACCATGGCGAGCCTGGTGCAGGAACTGGTCTGAGCGTATCGCATGCGGCTCTGTCGTCTGTGCGGAGCAGTGTCGACCACCGAAGCGATGAGACTGGAGTCCACTTTGCAGTCAGCATTGCGCTGATAGGAGTCTGGTTGCTGCTCGATTAGCGGAACTGCCCGCCAACGCAGTTGCCAACCCCAGCCCTCATAGTGCGGGGTGTCGTCGATGGAAACCTCGATATCGACAGCACAAGTCGGCGGCGGCCAGCGCGGGCACGTCGTTCGTCTGACTTCGTTCGGCGCCGGCCATCAGGTGGCCCGACGACGTGGCCGCCCTGGTTGCAACCCGACGGTCGTGCCGAGCGCGCGACGTGCCAGGGCTGCCTGCCCGGCGCCCTCACGGGCGAGCGTGTCGATGATCGGGCAGTCGGGCCGGTCGTCACCATGGCAGCAGTGCACCAGATGCGCCAGCGTGGCCTTCATCGACTGCAATTCCCTCAGCTTCTCGTCAAGCTCTTCGATGTGCGCCTGTGCCAAGGCACGAACCTGCCGGCTCGGCCGCTTTCGGTCCTGCCACAGACCGAGCAGCTCGCGAATCTGTTCGATGGAGAAACCCAGGTCGCGCGACTGGCGGACGAAGCGCAGCGTGCTGATTTCCTTGGCGGTGTACTGCCGGTAGCCAGAGTCGGTGCGTGCCGCCTCGGGGAACAGCCCGACGCTCTCGTAGTGGCGGATCATCTTCGCCGACACGCCCGAAGCTTTGGCGGCTTCACCGATGTTCATGCTCATCGCTGCTCTCCCAAGGCTGCCACGGTTCCGGGCTGTCGGTTTGTCGGCTTCGTCGAGCGTGCGTCGGCGACACCCTGCCAGCGGCGCAATGTCAGCGCGTTCAGCACGACGCTGAAGCTGCTGAAGGCCATCGCGGCGCCCGCGATCATCGGGTTCAGCAATCCCAGCGCTGCGAGAGGGATGCCCAGCACGTTGTAGCCGAAGGCCCAGAACAGGCCCTGCTTGATCTTCGAGTAGGTGCGGCGAGAAATGTCCAGCGAGTCGGCCACCAGGCGCGGGTCGCCGCGCATCAGCGTGATGCCGGCGGTCTCGGTCGCAACGTCAGCGCCCCCCGCCATCGCGTACGACACCGAAGCGGCGGCGAGCGCGGGCCCGTCGTTGAGGCCGTCGCCGACGAAGGCGACCACCTCGCCAGCGTCGCGCAGTTCCTTGACGATCGACGCCTTGTCGCCGGGCAGCACCTCGGCACGCACATCGGTGATGCCCAGTTCCTTCGCGACGGCTTCGGCCGCGCCGCGGTTGTCTCCGGTCAACATCACAGTGCGGATGCCGAGTTGATGCAGACGTGACACCGCCTCCGCCGCAGCCGGCTTGACCGTATCGCCGAAGGCCAGCAGGCCGAGCAAACGCTGCTGGCCGGCGTCGGACTGGACCAGCCACGACACGGTCCTGCCCTGCTTCTCGAGGCGTTGAGCCTCGGCGTGCAAACTTGCTTCTTCGAGACCCAGCTCGCGCAGCAGGCGCGTGCTGCCCAGGGCCAGCGTCTGGCCACGCACCATGCCTTGCACCCCACGCCCCGGCAGGGCCTGGGCATCGTGCGCCTCGGGCACCGGCAGGCGCTCGTGGCGAACCTGGTCCATCACGGCCACAGCCAAAGGATGGCTGCTCGACTTCTGCAGCGCGGCGGCCAGCCGCAGCACGTCGTCCCGCGTCGAACCATCTGCAGCCACCACCGCAGCAAGCGACGGCTTGCCCTCGGTGAGCGTGCCGGTCTTGTCGAACGCGACCACGGTGACCGCGTGCGCGACCTCCAGCGCTTCGGCATCCTTGATCAGGATGCCGTGGCGCGCCGCGACACCGGTGCCGGCCATGATGGCGGTCGGCGTGGCCAGCCCGAGCGCACAAGGGCAGGCGATGACTAGCACGGCCACCGCATTGATGAGCGCCTGCTCCCAGTCGCCCGTGAAGCCGAACCAGCCCAGGAAGGTGGCCAGCGCGATAGCTAGAACAACCGGCACGAACACCGCGCTGACGCGGTCGACGATGCGCTGGATCGGCGCCTTCGCGGCCTGGGCCGACTCGACCATGCGGATGATGCGGGCCAGCGTCGTCTCGGCGCCGATGGCCGTGGTGCGGACCGTCAGTGCGCCTTCGGCGTTGATGGCGCCGCCGGTCACCTTATCGCCAGCGCCCTTGGCCACCGGCAGGCTTTCGCCGGTGATGAGCGATTCGTCGACGTGGCTGCGGCCTTCGACGATCTCGCCGTCGACGGCCACGCGGTCACCGGGGCGCACGATGACGAGATCGCCGACCACGACCTGTTCGACCGGAACGTCCACCTCGACATCACCGCGGCGCACGCGGGCGGTGGTCGGCCGCAGCGCGTTCAGCGCCCGGATGGCATCGGCCGTCTGCCGCTTCGCGCGCTGCTCGAGCCACTTGCCCAGCAGCACCAGCGTGATGACGGCTGCGGAGGCCTCGAAGTACAGGTGCGGCATGCCATGCGCGGCATGCTTGAAGAGCAGGTAGACCGAGAGCCCGTAGGCCGCCGAGGTGCCCAAGGCCACCAGCAAGTCCATATTGCCGGTCTTGGCGAGCACGGCCCTCCAGCCCGCGCGGTAGAAGCGCCAGCCGAGCCAGAACTGCACCGGGGTCGCGAGGGCCAGCTGCAGCCAGCCGTCCAGCATCCAGTGGATGCCGAAGAGCTGCAGCAGCATCGGCAAGACCAGCGGCAGCGTCAGCGCGCCGCTCACGGCCACGGGCCACCAGGCCGGCAAACGAGCAGCCGGCTGCGAGTTTGCTTCCTGAACGTCCTTCGCGCTGTAGCCGGCCTTCTCGATCGCGGCCTTCAGCGCTGCGACTGAAACGGTCGACAGCGCCTGGATGCTCGCCTTCTCCGTGGCGAGATTTACCGTGGCGCCGGACACGCCGGGGACCTTGCGCAGCGCCTTCTCGACGCGAGACACGCACGAGGCGCAGGTCATGCCTTCGACCAGCAGCGTGGTTTCGGTCGTCGCCACGTCGTAGCCGGCCTTGCGCACGGCAGCGGCCAGCGTGTCGGCCGTCACTGCGGGATCGGCGCTCACGACGGCTTGTTCGGTCGCCAGGTTGATGCTGGCTTGCCTGACGCCGGGGACCGCGGTGAGGGACTTCTCGACGCGCATGACGCACGAGGCACAGGTCATGCCCGTGACCTGAAGCTTGATGTCGGACAGTGCAGCGGTGTTCATGGATACCTTGATTGATGGTTCGATTCTGCGCATCGTCAAGGTTCCAAATATGGCAAGGTCAACACCGACCGGGGATTCTGCCCACGAGCATTGTGGGTTCCAGAAAGGGTCGCTTGACCTTCCAACAGTAGGAGAGTGGAGAGTTGACCCATCAACAACCCACTGGATCCACCATGATCACCTTCGAAGTCAACGACATGACCTGCGGCCACTGCGTCAGCACCATCACCAAGGCGCTGAAAGCCACCGACCAGGACGCCAAGGTTCAGATCGACCTCGCCACGCACCGGGTGCAGGTGGAGCCGGTCTCGGCCGACGCCGAGGAACTGGCGGAAGCCATCAAGAACGCTGGCTACACGCCATTGTTGGTCGATGCGGCAGCCTCCGAAGCTGAGGCGCCCCGCATGGGGTCATGCTGCGGGCATTGCCGTTGATGTCGGTGATTCACGAGCGCACGGCGACGATCTGCTCGTGCGTTGAGCCGTTCTGCTTGACCTTCCCACGTTGTCAAGGGCTAAGGTTGCCGCATCCCTGGTGGGCACCTCAAGTGTCCGATGGGGCAAGGAGTCATTCATGAGCCACCCGGACAATCAATCCCATGCAGACGGCGTGCCCTCGGGTCGTCGCCCAGTCGCCATCGCGCTGCTGATGGTCGCGCTGATCGCCGCGTTCTATCTGCTGCGCGAACACTGGGGTCATGTGTCCGGCTTCTGGCCATACCTGCTGCTCTTGGCCTGCCCGCTGATGCACTTGTTCCATCGTCACGGGGGCCATGGTCGCCACGAAAGCGATGGGTCGGACAAGACGGCGCGCGGAGGCTGAGACCATGGAAACGCAATCACAAAAGCACGGAGCGCAGCCCAAGGCCCCGCATCATGACCATGAGCATGGTCACCACCACCAGGGTAGTCAGCAAGCGCCCAGCCAGGGAACACCGGGCGCAGCCGGTGAAGCGCCGCGCGCCGGCACGGTCTACACCTGCCCGATGCACCCCGAGGTGCGGCAGGACCACCCCGGCAACTGCCCCAAGTGCGGCATGACGCTGGAGCCGGTGCTACCGACGCTCGACGAGGAAGAGAACCCCGAGCTGGCCGACTTCAGCCGGCGCTTCTGGTGGACCCTGCCGCTGACGGTGATCGTCACGCTGCTGGCCATGGTCGGCCATCGCCTGCCATGGTTCGGCATGGGCGTGCAGAGCTGGGTCGAACTCGTGCTGTCCGTGCCGATCGTGCTGTGGGCGGGTTGGCCCTTCTTCGTGCGCGGCGTGCAATCGATCCGACTGCGCAGCCCGAACATGTGGACGCTGATCGGGCTGGGCACTGGAGCGGCGTTCGCCTACAGCTTGGTGGCCACGGTGGCGCCGGATGTCTTCCCGGCCTCGTTTCAGGCCATGGGCCGGGTGGCGGTTTACTTCGAGGCCGCGGCGGTCATCATCTCGTTGACGCTGCTGGGCCAGATCCTGGAACTCAAGGCCCGGTCGCAGACCTCGGCGGCCATCAAGTCCCTGCTGGGCCTGGCGCCAAAGACAGCGCGCCGCATCGCCGCCGATGGCAGCGAGGAAGACGTGCCGCTGACGCATGTCCACGTCGGCGACCTGCTGCGCGTGCGCCCCGGCGAGAAGGTGCCGGTGGACGGTGAGGTGACGGAGGGCTCGAGCGCGGTCGATGAGTCCATGCTGACCGGCGAGCCCCTGCCCGTGAGCAAGCGGGCCGGCGACAAGCTGATCGGCGCCACGCTGAACACCAGCGGGGCGCTGGTGATGCGCTCCGAGCGTGTCGGCGCGCAGACCATGCTGTCGCAGATCGTGCAGATGGTGGCGCAGGCACAGCGCTCGAAGGCGCCGATGCAGCGCATGGCCGACCAGGTGGCCGGCTGGTTCGTCGTGGCCGTGGTCGCCATCGCCGTGCTGACCTTTTTCGTGTGGGGCGTGTTCGGCCCCGAGCCGAGCTGGGTCTACGGGCTGATCAACGCGGTCGCCGTGCTGATCATCGCCTGCCCGTGCGCGCTGGGGCTGGCCACACCGATGTCGATCATGGTCGCCACCGGGCGCGCCGCGACGCAGGGCATCCTGTTCCGCGACGCGGCGGCGATCGAGCACTTGCGCAAGGTCGACACGCTGATCGTCGACAAGACCGGTACGCTGACCGAAGGCAAGCCCAGCTTCGAGCGCGCGGTGCCGGCAGTGGGCTTCACCGCTGAGGAGGTGCTGCGCTTGGCCGCCAGCCTGGACCAGGGCAGCGAGCACCCGTTGGCTGACGCCATCGTCCGCGCGGCGCGCGAGCAGGGGCTGGCGCTCGACAAGGCGGAACGGTTCGAGTCGGGTTCGGGCATCGGCGTTCGTGGCCTGGTGGGCGGGCGCCAGATGGCACTTGGCAACACCGCCCTGATGCAGCAACTGGGCGTTGACGTGTCGGGCCTGTTGCCGCAGGCTGAGGCGCTGCGCGGCCAGGGCGCCAGCGTGATGTTCCTCGCCGCAGATGGCAAGCAAGTCGGCTTGCTGGCCGTCTCCGACCCCGTCAAGGCGAGCACACCGGAGGCGCTCGCCACCTTGCGCGCAGAGGGGCTGCGCGTCGTGATGGCCACCGGCGACGGCCTCACGACCGCGCGTGCGGTGGCCACGCGACTGGGCATTGACGAGGTGCACGGCGAGGTGAA
Organism: Ideonella sp.; assembly: GCA_035911095.1. Taxonomy (GTDB): domain Bacteria; phylum Pseudomonadota; class Gammaproteobacteria; order Burkholderiales; family Burkholderiaceae_C; genus JAMHWF01. The sequence goes on from JAMHWF010000044.1 coordinate 28,104, forward strand.
ACCGGCCGACAAGCTGGCGCTGGTGCGGCGGCTGCAGGCCGAAGGTCGCGTGGTGGCCATGGCTGGCGACGGCATCAACGACGCGCCGGCGCTGGCCCAGGCGGATGTCGGCATCGCGATGGGCACGGGGACCGACGTTGCCATGAACAGCGCGCAGGTCACGCTCGTCAAGGGCGACCTCCGGGGTATCGCTGCCGCGCGGGCCTTGTCGGTTCAGACCGTCGCCAACATGAAGCAGAACCTCGGCTTCGCCTTCATCTACAACGCGCTGGGCGTGCCACTGGCCGCGGGGCTGCTTTATCCGCTCACGGGCTGGCTGCTGTCGCCGATGATCGCCGCGCTGGCGATGAGCCTGAGCTCGGCTTCGGTGATTGCAAATGCTTTGCGGCTCCGCAGAATGAGGGCGTGAGCGGAGGTGCCGACGCCAGGTTCTGTCTGGCACGGCCGGTTGTCGCATCCGGCTCACCGGATAGACCTCGCTCTACGCCCAGCTCACGCGGCCGGTGGCGGGTCGTACCGCGTCGCGGCCCGCGGTACGGCGGGGCTAGACCGGCAGCCGAAGGCCGACGGCGTTGCCGTTGGCCTCGGAGCGGACGAAGACACTGCCCCGGTGCATGACGGCGATGGCCCGGACGATGGCCAAGCCGAGCCCGACGCTCTCGCCGCTGTGCTGGCGCGATCCGTCGGCGCGGAAGAAGCGGTCGAACATCCGTGTCCTGACGGCCTCCGGGATGGGCTCGCCGGCGTTGTAGACCTCGACGACGGCCTGACCGTCCTCCTGACCCAGGCGCAACTCGATCGTGCCGCCGCTGGGCGTGTGCTTGATGGCGTTGGACAGCAGGTTCGACAGTGCGCGCCGCACCAGACCGGCGTCACCGCGCGAGCGCGCATCGCCGACCAGCTCGGCGGTGATCGACGCGTCGGCGAGAGCCGCCTCGAAATAGTCCAGGGCCTTGCGGGCCTCGGTGCGCAGGTCGAGGTCGTGCCACACCGCCGCGGACTCACCGCGGTCGGCGCGGGCCAGGAACAGCATGTCATTGACCATGCCTTTCATCTCCTCGAGCTGGTCGAGCTGCTGGGCCAGCGTCTGTTCGAGCTCTTCGTGGGGGCGGGCACTGGACAGCGTGACCTGGGCGGCATTGATCAGGCTGGCGAGCGGTGTGCGCAGTTCGTGGGCCACGTCGGCGTTGAAGGCCTCCATGCGGCGGTAGGCCTGCTCGACGCGGTCCAGCGCCGCGTTGAACGCCCGCACCAACCCATGCACTTCCGGATCGACGGCGTCGTCGCGCAGCCGCACCGAGAGGGACGCCGGGGCGATGGCGGCGGCTTCCGCGGAGAGCCGGACCAGCGGCTGCAGGCCGCGCCGGGTCGTCCAGGCCGCGAGACCGATGCTCGCCAGCACGCCGATGGTGCAGGCAGCCACCAGCACGACGAGGTAAGCGGCCAGCAGGCGCAGGCGCGGACGGATGTCGATGGCGACAAGCATCGTCGCGACGGGCAGGGCTCCGGCGTTGTCGACGGCAACCTCCAGGCCCTCCATCGGCGTGCCATCCGCATGCGCCAGGCGCAACACGCCTTCCATGCGGTGGGCGACCGTCGGCAGGACCGGATCGCCGACCGTCACGCGGCGCTGCGCGTCCAGCAGCCAGACGCGGAGCTCGCCGTGGCCGATCAGCACATCGTCGATGTGATGGCGCAGGTCGTCCACGCTGCCGTCGCGCGTTTCATTGATGAAATGACCGACGATCCGGACCTTGCCGGCCAAGCCATCGCGGTCGGCCTGTTCGAGCTGGTGGGCCAGGGCCCAGTAGAGGATCCCGCCGACGACGGCGAACACCGCCACGGCGCTCAGCCCGAGCGTCAGCACGAGCCGCTGGCGGATCGAAAGGACCGTCATGACAGCGGAGCCTCGCCGGGGCCGCGCCATTCCATCACGTAACCCATGCCGCGCACGGTGTGGATCAGCTTGGCGCCATAGGGTTCGTCGACCTTCGCCCGCAGGCGACGGATCGCGACATCGACGACGTTGGTGTTGCTGTCGAAGTTCATGTCCCAGACCTGCTCCGCCAGCGTCGTGCGCGACATCGCTTCGCCGCGCCGCCGCATCAGCAATGTCAGCAGGGTGAACTCCTGCGCCGTCAGCTCGATGCGTTCCCCGCCGCGGTGGACGCGGCGGGCCGACAGGTCGACCTCCAGGTCGGCCAGGCGCAGCAGCAGTTGGTCCTCGATCGGCTGGGGCGTGCCGCGCCGCATCACGGCGTCGATGCGCGCCAGCAGCTCGGAGAAGGCAAAGGGTTTGGCCAGGTAGTCGTCGGCACCCGCGCGCAGCCCGCGGACGCGGTCCTCGACCTGATCACGGGCGGTCAGTATCAGCACCGGCGTGTTCTTGCGGGCCCGCAGGTCCTTGAGGACGGCGAAGCCGTCCACGCCGGGCAGCATCACGTCGAGCAGCACCAGGTCGTAGTCGCCTTCCAGGGCGAGGTGGCGCCCGTCGATACCGTCTCGGGCGACGTCGACGACATGGCCGTTCTCGCGCAGGCCCTTGTGCAGGTAGGCGGCGAGCCGCGGCTCGTCCTCGATGATCAGCAGTCGCATGGCAGGGCAGGAGTCGTCGATTGCTGGAGTTTCCGCCAGCGGACGCGCCAGCCGGGTCTGCGGCAGGCGCTCATGACGAAGCTGTAATGATTCGGACCAGTTCCTGACCGAGGCATCGTCGGATCATCAACGTGTTCTCGGAACTCCGGCCCCGCGGGGGCGGTCCGAGGCTTGTCCTTGTACCCCCGGGCCCTCCGGTCCTCTCGTGTTGCGCTAAGCTACCGAATATGTGGTTTTCCCTCCGCGCCACGTTCATCTGGCTGGTGATGCTAGCGATCCCTCTCCAAGGTATCGCCGCATCCGCCATGTTGCATTGCGGGCCGGGGCATGAACGCCAGATGGTGCAGGCGAGCGCGACCGACCACCAAGGCAGCCATCGCGGGCTTGGCTCGGTGCACCATGATCCGGCTGAAGACCACCAGCCCAATCACGTTGAAACTGCGGCGCCGGATGTTGCATCGGCTGATGACGGGCAGCCGGCGGCGCAGGCCGACCAGGCTCAGCTTGGCAAGTTCAAGTGCAGCGCCTGTGCTCAGTGCTGCGCCTCGGTCGCACTGCTAGACCGGGTGACCGACCCGATCCGGCTCGAGCCGATGTCGATCGCCCCGGTGCTGGCAGCTGGAGACTACCCCCAGGTCGCCCAGACCGGCCCCGAGCGGCCACCCCGACCCTTCCTCGCCTAGCGACGTGCCCTGCGCGCGCATCCGTGCGCGCCCGCTCCCGTCGCGATGAACCGTTCCCGGCCGCTCCTGCGGTCGGGCTGACCCCAGGTTCCTGCGAGGACACCATGCTCCCTATCCCCATCCGCCGGATGCTGCCGGCGCTGGCGCTGACCGCTGCAGTGACGGCCCAAGCCGGTCACGACGCCCCCACCGCGGCACGCGCCAGCCCGCTCGACGCGACGGCCGACGTGCCTGCCGTCACCCACGAATCGGCCTTCACGCGCTACCGCCCGCACGCCGACCAGGCGCTGCGTTCCTGGAAGGACGCCAACGACAACGTCGGCCGCATCGGCGGCTGGCGCTCGTATGCGCGTGAGGCTGCCCAGCAGGAGCCCGCAGCCGCGCCCGGTCCCAAGGCTACGGGCGAGGACCGCACGGTGCCGGCGCCCAAGGCTCCTGCGGGCCATCACAAGCACTGAGGATGAGCATGCACACAGATTCCATGGCAGGCACCCGGCGCCCGGGTCTCGGTCGCCTGCGACTGCCCGCGGCCGCGATGTCGGTGCTGGTGCTGGCCGGCTGCGCCAGTTTCAGCCCCGACGGTGGCTTCGGCCCGGTGCAACAGACCGCCAGCGAGCGGCTCGGCAAGGAGGTCCGCTGGGCCCGTACCGCCGATGACCAGGACCGCATCGACACCCGCGTGGCCGAGCTGCTGGCCAAGCCCTTGACGGTCGACGACGCGGTGCAGGTCGCGCTGCTCAACAACAAGGGCCTGCAGGCCCGGTTCTTCGAGCTAGGCATCGGCGAGGCCGAGCTGGTGCAGGCCAGCCGCCTGCCGAACCCCGGCTTCAGCTTCGGACGCATCAAGCGCGGTGACGAGGTCGAGCTGGAACGCGGCTACCACCTCAACCTCGCGCGCCTGCTGGTGATGCCGCTGCTGCGCCAGGCCGAGGAGCGGCGCTACGCGCTGACCCGCGGCGCGGTCTCAGTGCAGCTGCTGTCGCTCGCGTCCGACGCCCGCAAGGCCTACTTCACCGCGGTCGCCGCCGAGGAGACGGTGCGCTACATGCGCCAGGTGCAGCAGGCCGCCGAGGCCAGCGCCGAGCTGGCGCGGCGCATGGCCGAGGTCGGCAACTTCAACAAGCTGCAGCGCATGCGCGAGCAGGGCTTCTACGCCGACGCGACGCAGACGCTGGCGCGCGCCGAGCGCGCCGCGCTCGCCTCGCGCGAGAAGCTCACGCGACTGATGGGCCTGTGGGGCGCGCAGACCCGCTTCCAGCTGCCCGAGCGGCTCCCTGACCTGCCCGAGGCACCGAAGGACCAGCCCGACATCGAGCGCGTCGCGCTCGCCCAGCGGCTGGACGTGCAGGGCGCCAAGCTCGCGGCCGAGCAGACCGCGAAGAACCTCGGCCTGACGAAGACGACGCGCTTCGTCAACGTGCTGGAGCTGGGCTGGGTCCACAACAGTTCCAACGAGGAGCCGACCCAGACCGGCTGGGAGGTCGGGCTGGAGCTGCCGCTGTTCGATTGGGGCGGGGCGCGCGTCGCGCGGGCCGAGGCGGTGTACATGCAGGCGCTTAACCGCGCTGCCGAAACCGCGGTGAACGCCCGCTCGGAAGTACGCGAAGCCTACGGCGCCTACCGCAGCAGCTGGGACATCGCGCGTCACAACCGCGACGAGATCGTCCCGCTGCGCCAGCGCATCGCCGAGGAGAACGTGCTGCGCTACAACGGCATGCTGATCGGCGTGTTCGAGCTGCTCGCCGACACCCGTTCGCAGATCGCCAGCGTCAACGCCTACATCGAGTCGCTGCGCGACTTCTGGCTGGCGCAGGCCGACCTCGAGATGGCGCTGATCGGCAAGCCCGAGCTGTCGGGCGGTGCGATGGCGATCGGCGCCGGCATGGCCGCTGGCGATGCCGGCGGCGGCCACTGAACCCCAAGAAGGACACACCCATGGTTTCCCGACGCAATTTCCTCGGCGGTGCCGGCGCGGTCACCGCGGCCGTCAGCGCCGCTGCCGTCAGCAAGGTCGCGATGGCCGCGCTGCCCGAGCCGGTCATGCAGGACAAGCCCGACACGATGCCGCCGCTGGTTCCCAACACCGGCCGCCCCTACAACCCGATCGTCACGCTCAATGGCTGGACGCTGCCCTGGCGCATGAACGCTGGCGTCAAGGAGTTCCACCTGGTCGCCGAGCCGGTGGTGCGCGAGATGTCGCCCGGCTTCAAAGCGCATCTGTGGGGCTACAACGGCCAGAGCCCGGGGCCGACGATCGAGGTCGTCGAGGGCGACCGCGTGCGCATCTTCGTGACGAACAAGCTTCCCGAGCACACCAGCATCCACTGGCACGGCCAGCGACTGCCCAATGGCATGGACGGCGTGGCCGGGCTGAACCAGCCGGCCATTCCCACGGGCAAGACCTTCGTCTACGAGTTCGTCGCGCGCCGCCCCGGCACCTTCATGTACCACCCGCACGCCGACGAGATGACGCAGATGGCGATGGGCATGATGGGCTTCTGGATCACCCACCCGAAGGCGAAGCACCCGCTGATCGACGAGGTGGATCGCGACTTCGTGTTCCTGCTCAATGCCTACGACATCGATCCCGGCGCCTACACGCCGAAGATCATGACGATGCTGGACTTCAACCTCTGGTCGTGGAACAGCCGTGTGTTTCCGGGGATCGATACCTTGAACGTGCGCAAGAACGACAAGGTCCGCATCCGCATCGGCAATCTGACGATGACCAACCACCCGATCCACCTGCACGGCCACGAGTTCCTGGTCACCGGCACCGACGGCGGGCCGACACCCAAGAGCACGCGCTGGTACGAGGTGACCACCGACGTGGCGGTCGGCCAGATGCGCCAGATCGAGTTCCTGGCCGACGAGGAAGGCGACTGGGCCTTCCACTGCCACAAGAGCCACCACACGATGAATGCGATGGGGCACGACGTGCCGACGATGATCGGCGTCGACCATCGCCAGGTCGTCAAGCAGATCACCAAGCTGGTGCCCGACTACATGGTGATGGCCGAGCGCGGCATGGCCGACATGGCCGAGATGACGATGCCGCTGCCCGACAACACCGCGCCGATGATGACCGGCGACGGTCCCTTCGGCTCGGTCGAGATGGGCGGCATGTTCACGATGGTCAAGGTGCGCAAGGACCAGAAGCCGGGCGACTACAAGGACCCGGGCTGGTTCAAGCACCCGGCCGGCACGGTTGCCTACGAGTGGACCGGCGCGCTGGCCGAGCCGGCGCGCTTCAAGGCCGAGAGCGCCGGCGCGATGCCCGCGAAGAACATGCCGGCCACCGACATCGAAGTCCAGGTCCGCAAGCCGGTACGCGGCGGCGGCGGCGGACACGCCGGCCACTGAGCTTGCCATCACGAACCACCCACCCCAAGAGGACCTCCATGCCGAACATCAAGACCCTGCTGCTGGCGGCGCTGATCGCTGCCTCCGGCCTCGCCCAGGCCCATGGCGATGCCGACCATGCCAAGAAGCCGGCTGCCGTCATCAAGGAACAGAAGGACTGGGGCATCGCCGGCGATGCCAAGGCCGCCAAGCGGACGGTCGAGGTGAAGATGCTCGATAGCATGCGCTTCAGCCCCGATCGGCTCGACGTCAAGCAGGGCGAGACGGTCCGCTTCATCGTCCGCAACGACGGCAAGGTGATGCACGAGTTCGTGATCGGCACCAAGGCCGAGAACGACGAGCATGCCGCGCTGATGATCAAGTTCCCGACCATGGAGCACGACGCGCCCTACATGGCCCACGTTGCCCCGGGCAAGACCGGCGAGGTCGTCTGGACCTTCAACCGCGCGGGCGAGTTCGACTTCGCCTGCCTGATCGCCGGCCACTACCAGGCCGGCATGGTGGGCAAGATCGTGGTGGCGGCGCGATGAAGAGGCAGCGTCGTCTGATGCTCGCCGCCGCCTCGGCGGCCGTCCTGCAACTGCTGCCCCCAGTGGCCGCGGCGCAGGGCCGCGGGCCGCTGATGACGGTGTGGAAGAGCCCGACCTGCGGCTGCTGCAAGGACTGGGTGCGGTATCTCGAGGTCCACGGCTTCGAGGTCCGCTCGCACGACATCGGCAACACCGATGCGCGGGCGCGCCTGGGCATGCCGGTGGCCTATGGTTCCTGCCACACCGCCCAGGTGGGCGGCTACGCGATCGAGGGGCATGTGCCGGCCCGGGAGATCAAGCGGCTGCTGAAGGAACGCCCCGACGCCGTCGGGCTGGCAGTGCCGGCGATGCCGCGTGGCTCGCCGGGCATGGACGGCCCCGAGTACGGCGGTCACCAGGACCCCTACGACGTGCTGCTCGTCCGCAAGGACGGCCGCGTCACCCCTTACCAATCCTATCGATGAAGGAGTTTTCATGAAGACCCAAGCGCACATCCTGATCGCCGCCATCGCCTTCGCCGCATCGGCGGCTTCGCTGCCGGCACTGGCCGCGAACGACCACGGCTCGCATGGCTCGCATGCTGCGAAGGCGGCCGGCGCCGCCACCGAGATGACCGACGGCGAGATCCGCAAGGTCGACAAGGAAAACGGCAAGCTGACGATCAAGCATGCCGAGATCAAGAGCCTGGACATGCCCGGCATGACCATGGTCTTCCAGGTCAAGGACAAGGCGATGCTCGACAAGGTTCAGGCCGGCGACAAGGTGAAGTTCAAGGCGGCCAGCGAGTCGGGCAAGTTCACCGTCACCGAGATCGAGGCGGTGAAGTGACCGGTCGTCACATCCACGCCAGCCTCGGGCGCGGCTGAGCGGAGGCGTCGTGGCCCACGAACTCCATGCCGTCGCCGGGCAGTCGCACGAGACGCTGACGACGCTGCTGGTCGGCGGCGGCGTGGGGGCGGCATTGCTGATCGGCTTCGTCGCCTACCTCGTGTGGCGCGATCGCCGTCGCCCGCGGCGCGGCAGCCCGAAGCCGGGCGGGAAGAACCGGCTGCGCATCCCGCGCGCCGGGCGGGCGCCGTGAGGACGGTGCGGCGCTCGGTGCCGGTGGGTCCGATGTGGGCTAAGCTTTCGCCATGGGGTTGAACCGCACGCTTCGCCGCTGGGTCGTCGGCGCCATGATGGCGGTGCTGCTGTTCGCGCAGCTCGCGACGGCGGCCTATGCCTGCCCGGCGCAGGGTCAGGCCGGCGGCGAGAGCCCGCAATCCATGGCCGGCATGCCCTGTGCGGAGATGATGGCGGGCGCACTGCCGGTCGACGACGCGCAGCCGGGCCTATGCCACGAGCACTGCCAGGCGGACACCGCGCAGCCGCCCGCTGATCCGTCGCAGTTCACCAATGTGCCCGCCGCAGCGATGGCGGGCTACTTCATCGTGTCGGTGCCGCTTGCGAAAGCGGGCGCCGACGGTCGCTGGTCGGCGCAGGAGCGTCGCCTCGACCGCGCGCCGCCCCACGACCACCGCGTCGTCCACTGCTGCTGGCGCATTTGATCTCCTGAAGTTCCGGCCTGAGGTGCGGGCGATGCCCGCACCGACCTCGTCGATCTTCAGGAGTGACCATGAATCCTCGTTTGCCGGTCGCGGCCGCGCGTCTCGCGGCCTGCCGTGTGCTGCTGCCGCTGCTGTTGCAGTGGCCGCTCGCCCAGGCGCTCGCAGCACCACCTTCCATGCTGCCTATCGATGCCGCCGTGGGCATCGCAACCAGCCATTCCCGTCAGGTCGATGCGATGGCCGCCCAGGTCCGTGCCGCGCGGGAGCGGACCGTGGCGGCCGGCCAGCGCCCCGATCCGGTCCTCAAGCTCGGCCTGAACAACCTGCCGATCGACGGCCCGGACCGGTTCAGCGTCACGCGCGACTTCATGACGATGCGCTCGGTCGGTCTGATGCAGGAGTTCACCCGTGCCGACAAGCGCTTGGCACGCAGCGCGCGGGCCGAGCGCGATGTGGCGCTGGCCGAGGCCGAGCGCCTGCAGGCCGTGGCTGCGGTGCAGCGCGACGCCGCGCTCGCCTGGCTGGACCGCTCCTTCGCCGAGTCGATGCGCGAGCAGTTGCTCGGGCAGATCGCGCAGGCCGGCCAGCAGGTGCAGGCGGCCGAGGCGCTGTACCGCAGCGGCCGCGGGGCCCAGACCGACGTGTACGCCGGGCGCAGCGAGGTCGAAGCCCTGCGCGACCGGCTCGACGAGGCCGAGCGCGAGATCGAGGTTGCAACCGTACGGCTCGCACGTTTCGTCGGCGATGCGGCCAATGAGCCGTTGGGCTCGCGACCGGCTTTTGTGCTCCCCGCGTGGCTGGCGCTGGATGGGGCCGTCGCGCTCGACGCCTTGCCCGACATCGCCGCCCGTCGCGAGCAGGAAGCCGCTGCGGTGGCCGATGCGCAGGTGGCCGACGCCGAGCGGCGGGCCGACTGGAGCGTGGAGGTGATGTACAGCCAGCGCGGCACGGCCTACTCGAACATGGTCTCGATCAATCTGTCGGTGCCGCTGCAGTGGGACCGTGCGAACCGCCAGGATCGCGAGCATGCCGCGACGCTCGCGCGGATCGATGAGGCGCGTGCCCGGCGCGAGGATGCCGAGCGCGGCGTCCAGGCCGAACTCCAGTCCGGGCAGCGGGCCTGGCGGAGTCACGAGCGCCGCTTGCGCCGCCACGACGAAGCCCTGCTGCCGCTGGCCGAGCAGCGAGCCGCTGCGGCGCTGAGCGCCTATGCAGCCGGCAGCGGCACGCTCGCCGCCGTCTTCGAAGCGCGCCGCAACGCGCTGCAGGTCCATCTGGACCGCCTGTCCATCGAGGCCGACATCGCTCGCCTCTGGGCTCAACTGAACTTCCTGATGCCGCAGCCCGACGGCCAGGCCCTTCCGAGGAGCACGCCATGAAGCTGCGCAATGTCCTGATCGCCACAGCCATGCTGGCCGCCCTGGGCGCCGGAGGCTACGCACTCCACCAGTTCGGCATGATGCAGGGCAGGGCCGAGTCCGGTCCCGCCACCTCCGCGGCGACGACACCCGTGGAAGACCCGACCAGCAGCATCGCCGCTGGCGAGGCCGCGACGCGTCGCCACATCGAAGCCGGCATCAAGGCCGGCGAGATCGACCCCGCCACGGGCAAGCCGATCCTCTATTACCACGACCCGATGGTGCCGGGGAAGCGCTTCGACGCGCCGGCCAAGTCGCCCTTCATGGACATGATGCTGGTGCCGGTCTACGGCGGCGCCGGCGGCGACGACCAGGGCACGGTCACGGTGAGCCCGCGTATCCAGCAGAACCTGGGCGTGCGCACCGCCGTGGTCGAGGAGGGAGTGCTTCAACCCATGGTCAGCGTGGTCGGCAGCATCGCCTGGAACGAGCGTGACCAGTCGGTGGTGCAGGCGCGCGCGACCGGCTACCTCGAGAAGCTGTATGTGCGCGCGACGCTCGACCGCGTGCGCGCCGGCCAGCCCTTCGCCGAGCTCTACGTGCCCGACTGGGTGGCGGCCCAGGAGGAGTATCTGGCCGTGCGCCGCATCGCACCGGGTGACGCGGCCCTGCTGGCGGCGGCGCGGCAGCGCCTGCTGCTGGCGGGCATGAGCGAGACCCAGGTCGCGCGGGTGGATGCGGCGGGGACCGTGCAGCCGCGCATCACGATCGTTGCGCCGTCGAGCGGCGTCGTGGCCGAACTGGTTGCCCGCGAGGGCATGACGGTGAGCCCAGGGATGATGCTCGCGCGCATCAACGGCCTGGCCAGCGTCTGGGCCTTGGCCGAACTGCCCGAGAGCCAGGCGGCGCTGGTGCGCCCCGGCAGCCAGGTCGAGGCACGCAGCCCCGGCGTGCCGGGGGCGGTGTTCCGCGGCAGCGTGCAGGCGCTGCTGCCCGACGTGAACCCCACGACGCGGACGCTGAAGGCGCGGGTGCAGTTCGCCAACCCCGAGGGGCGGCTGGTGCCGGGCCTCTTCGTCACGATGCAGTTCATGGACATGCGCGCCGAGAAGGCCCTGCTGGTGCCGACCGAGGCGGTGATCCAGACCGGCCGCCGCGCGGTGGTGATGGTGGCCGAGGACGGTGGGCGCTTCGCTCCGGTCGATGTCGAGACCGGGCTGGAGACCGGCGGCCGGACCGAGATCAAGCGCGGCTTGAAGGCCGGGCAGCGCGTCGTGGTGTCGTCGCAGTTCCTGATCGACTCCGAGGCGAGCCTGAAAGGGGTGGAAGCGCGGCTGAACCAGGACCCGGCCCCGAGCGCCGCCGACAAGGCCGAGCGCCACCGCGGCGAAGCGCTGATCGAGGCCCTGGGCCGCGACACCGTGACGCTCAGCCACGGGCCGGTGCCGAGCATCAAGTGGGACGCGATGACGATGGAGTTCAGGCTGCCGCCGCCGAATCAGCGACCGCGCGGTCTGGAGACTGGCGACCGGGTCGACTTCGAGTTCTACATGCACCCCGATGACGGGCCGACGGTGACGCGGCTCACGCTGCTGCCGCCGGTGGTGCCCGCGGCCCCGGGAGCCTCGCGATGATCGCCGCGCTGATCCGGTGGTCCATCGTCAACCGCTTCCTGGTGCTGTTGGCCACAGTCATCGTCACCGCCTGGGGCCTGTGGGCGGTGCAGCGCACGCCGCTCGATGCGCTGCCCGACCTGTCGGACGTGCAGGTCATCATCCGAACGCCCTACCCGGGGCAGGCGCCTCGCATCGTCGAGAACCAGGTGACCTACCCGTTGACGACGACGATGCTGTCGGTGCCGGGCGCCAAGGTCGTTCGCGGCTACTCGTTCTTCGGCGACAGCTTCGTCTACGTGCTGTTCGACGACGGCACCGACCCCTACTGGGCGCGCTCGCGGGTGCTGGAGTACCTGAACCAGGTGCAGTCGCGCCTGCCGGCGGCGGCGAAGCCGGCGCTCGGACCGGATGCGACCGGTGTGGGCTGGATCTACCAGTACGCGCTGGTCGACCGCAGCGGAACGATGGACACCGGCCAGTTGCGCGCTCTGCAGGACTGGTTCCTGAAGTACGAGCTGAAGACCGTGCCCAACGTGGCCGAGGTGGCGTCGGTGGGCGGCATGGTGAGGCAGTACCAGGTGCTGCTCGATCCGGACAAGCTGGCGGCCTACAACATCCCGCACGGCGATGTGATCGATGCGATCCGCAATGCCAACCAGGAGGCCGGCGGCTCGGTGTTGGAGCTGGGCGAGGCCGAGTACGTGGTGCGCGCCTCGGGCCTGCTGGCGACGCTGGACGACTTCCGCAAGATCCCGCTCACCGCCACCGACACCGGCATCAGCGTGCGCCTCGGCGACGTGGCGCGCATTCAGGTCGGGCCCGAAATGCGCCGCGGCATCGGCGAACTCGACGGCGAGGGCGAGGCCACCGGCGGCGTGATCGTGATGCGCTCGGGCAAGAACGCGCTGGAGACCATCGCCGCCGTCAAGGCCAAGATCGCGTCGCTGCAGGCCAGCCTGCCGAAGGGCGTGGAGATCGTGCCGACCTACGACCGCTCCAGCCTGATCGAACGAGCCGTCGAGAACCTCAGCCACAAGCTGATCGAGGAGTTCATCGTCGTCGCGCTGGTCTGCGTGGTGTTCCTGTTTCACCTGCGCTCGGCCTTCGTGGCCATCGTCACGCTGCCGCTCGGCATCCTGGCGAGCTTCATCGTCATGCACTACCAGGGCGTCAACGCCAACGTGATGTCGCTGGGCGGCATCGCGATCGCGATCGGCGCGATGGTCGACGCGGCGGTGGTGATGATCGAAAACGCACACAAGCACATCGAGGCCTGGCGGCACCAGCACCCAGGCGAGGACCTGAAGGGCGAGGCGCAGTGGCGTGTGGTCGGCGACGCGGCGGTCGAGGTCGGCCCGGCGCTGTTCTTCTCGCTGCTGATCATCACGCTGAGCTTCATCCCGGTGTTCACGCTCGAAGCGCAGGAAGGCCGGCTGTTCTCGCCGCTGGCCTACACGAAGACCTATGCGATGGCGGCCTCGGCCGGGCTGGCGGTGACGCTGGTGCCGGTGCTGATGGGCTACCTGATCCGCGGGCGCATCCCCGACGAACGGCGCAACCCGCTGAACCGCGCATTGATCGCCGCGTACCGGCCGCTGCTCGACGGCGTGCTGGCCTGGCCGAAGACGACGATCGCCGTCGCCGTGCTGCTGCTCGCCAGCACCGCCTGGCCGATCCTGAAGATCGGCGGCGAGTTCATGCCGCCGCTGGACGAGGGCGACTTGCTGTACATGCCAACCGCGCTGCCCGGCCTGTCGGCGGGCAAGGCGGCCGAGTTGCTGCAGCAGACCGACCGGCTGATCAAGACGCTGCCGGAGGTGCAATCGGTCTACGGCAAGGCCGGCCGCGCCGAGACGGCTACCGACCCGGCGCCGATGGAAATGTTCGAGACCACGATCCAGTTCAAGCCCAAGAGCGAGTGGCGAGACGGCATGACCAGCGACAAACTGGTCGAGGAACTGGACCGCATCGTCAAGGTGCCGGGACTGTCGAACATCTGGGTGCCGCCAATCCGCAACCGCATCGACATGCTGGCCACCGGCATCAAGAGCCCGGTGGGCATCAAGGTGGCCGGCACCGAACTGGCCGAGATCGACCGCATCGCCGGCGAGATCGAGAAGGCGGTGAAGGGCGTGCCGGGCGTCAGCAGCGCACTCGCCGAGCGGCTGACCGGCGGGCGCTATGTCGACGTGAATATCAACCGCGATGCAGCGGCGCGCTACGGCATGAACATCGCCGATGTGCAGTCGGTCATCAGCGCCGCGGTCGGCGGCGACAACGTCGGCGAGACGGTCGAGGGCCTGCAGCGCTTCCCGATCAACGTGCGGTATCCGAGGGAGACGCGCGATTCCTTGGAGAAGCTGCGCACGCTGCCCTTCCTGACACCGCGCGGCGCGCGCATCGTGCTGTCGGATGTGGCCGAACTGCGCATCAGCGACGGCCCGCCGATGCTGCGCAGCGAGAACGCGCGGCTGGCCGGCTTCGTCTACGTCGACATCCGCGGGCGCGACCTGAAGTCAGCGGTACAGGACATGCAGAAGGCGGTGGCCGAGCAGGTGAAGCTGACGCCCGGCTACTCGGTCTCGTGGTCGGGTCAGTTCGAGTTCCTGGAGCGCGCGACGGCCAAGCTCAAGGTCGTCGTGCCCTTTACGCTGGGCATTATCTTCGTGCTGCTCTACCTGACCTTTCGCCGCTTCGACGAGGCGCTGCTGATCCTGGCGACGCTGCCCTTCGCGCTGATCGGCGGCTTCTGGCTGCTCTATCTTCTGGGCTACAACCTCAGCGTGGCCGGCGCCATCGGCTTCATCGCGCTAGCCGGGGTGGCGGCCGAGTTCGGCGTCATCATGCTGCTGTACCTGAAGCAGGCCTGGGAGGCGCGGCTGGCGCGTGGCGCAGCGAGCGACGACGACCTGCTCGATGCCATCCGCGACGGCGCTGTGCTGCGCGTGCGGCCCAAGGCGATGACCGTGGCCGTCATCATCGCGGGCCTGGTGCCGATCATGTTCGGTGGCGGTACCGGCTCCGAGGTGATGCAGCGCATCGCCGCGCCGATGGTAGGTGGCATGGTGACGGCGCCGTTGTTGTCGATGTTCGTGGTGCCGGCGGTGTATCGGCTGATACGCCGTCGAGGTAATTCTCTGTACAGGTCGACAAGCTGAACGTCCGGCTGACGCGTGCGCTCAACGTGCAACAACGAATCACCACACCGATGCAGCGGAGTTACGCGATGAGCGAGCCGCTTGACCTGAGTGTTGACCGGAGAATCGCTCTCTCAGATTCATCGGCAGGATGGGATGGTCGAAGCGCAAGTCAACGTCAGTCGGCTCGAGGGCAGCCTCCAACTCGCGGCGACAACGAGATCGCCACTTCGGCCCGCCGCGCAGAGTTTCCAGTGTGTGCGACGAAATCTCCGCGAAGAACAGCGACTCGACTACCCGGTACCGGTTCAGAGCCGAACGCATGCGCTTGGTGCGGTACCGCCAGTCACCGGCAACTGCATCTTCCTGTCCCAGTCGCTTGAACATCGACGCAGCTTGCTGCAGGGTGCTCAGGGCAAGCTCCGACAAGCTCGGGATCGCGCGCGGCGCAGCGAGGCGAGGCTGCTCGACGTAGGGGTTCCGCTCGACCACCAGGCCCCAGGGTCGCATGCCGGTTGCAGGATTCACGAGCGATGCTTCCCGCTTGGTGAGACCGAAGTGGCGCGCAAGCTGCAGTCTGGCAGCGAGCAGGGGCTCGTGGCGGCTGACCTCATCGATGATGGGGTTCGCTTCGGCATCGCTGCCGGTGGGCCGTACGACAAGAGAATCCAGCAATGCCGCAGCGTGCCGGTCGCCGGTGCTGGCGGCTTGATGCAGCCATGCGATCGCGCGCTCGGACTTGCTCAGATCAGTGCACTCACTCATGAGCAGGGCCCCCAGCATTCGCTGAGCCTCGCTGCAGCCGCGGTGGGCTGACTTCTCCAGGAAGACGCGAGCGATCGGTAGGTTGGCAACCGAGGATCGCGGCTCGGCGTGCAGTCGGTAAAGATGCAGCCAGGCCGCATCGATGCCGCCATGCGCTGCCCGCATCAGCAACGCAGAGCCTTGCCGAACATTGGAGTGGCGTGTCAGTTGATCAGCCGCCAAGGAGCCCGACGAGATTCCGCACAAAGCACGCCCGAGTAGATAGTTCGCGTTTCGGTCGCCACGGTCACTGGCCGATGCCAGACATGACTCGATCCATGCCGTGTTCAAGTCACTTACTGAATGTCCGCACTTGTCTGCCAAGTGGACGACAGCAAGCGTGAGGTCTGCCAAATCGTCCGACGGCGGCGAGCCGGCCTCGACAACGGCGCAGAGGCACTTCATGGCTTGCGGCAGATCGTTGCGTTCGATCGCTTGCTCGGCGGCGATCGTGTTCAGACGGGCGACATCCGCATGGCTCTGCGCGCAATGAGCTGTCAGAATTTCCGCGGCGATGATCGCGCTGTCATCCCGGTCGAGCGTGGCCAACGCACGGAGCGCAACCTCGTTGCCCGCCACGGCAGCGACTTGAAGCCAAGCTCGGGATTCGCCCGTGCTGCCACAGCGGATCAGCAACCAAGCTGCCACCTTCAGCTGCGCGATCCTGCTGCCGGACACGGCGGCAAGGCGTAGGCTAGCTTCGTTCCCGGTCAGGATGATGTCCACGAGCGACATGCCCTCGGCGAGGATCGACGCGGCCTTGGGCGAGTCAGCGACCGGGGGCCCGCAGAGGTAGTCGATAGCAGTCCGCTGATGACGGGGAAAGCCATCTGAGCCAAGCAGGTATCGCCGCCCCAACTCGCAGCATGCATCGGGATCGCCTTGTCGGGCTGCCGCGAGCAGCTGAATGTCTCGTCTCTTCATGGTCGCCTTGCGCTCTGACGCGTCAGCGCTGTGCTCCCCGCACGTCGTGCACGGTGAAGTTCAGCGAACGAGCTTCACGATCACGGTAGGGCGCGGGGTTGGCCTGAATCGTGGCGAGATCATGACGATTCAGCAATGTTCGGAGTGAGGCGCAGGACCGCTGAAGCTTGGCGGCTGAACAAGTACGCGGCTCGCGTGACTCGCCTCACCTCCGTCGGCAAGCTGCCGACGTCTTCTCGTGGCTCTTCGTTGTTCCGATGACGAGACGGTTTGGTTCATGTTCTGCAGGGCTCACTTGTCAAAGCAAGCCCTTCGGCACGTGACCCATCGCCAGCAGTCATTGGCCCGTACCGTTCCAGGTTGATGTCCGAGCCCATCGTGCCTGGACTCCGGGCGCGTGATCGATTGAGTGTTCAAACGACCGGGCATCAGTTCAGTCATCCAACCTAGGAGTTCCAATGAAGAAATCAGGATTCGCTCTCGCCGTGCTCGGTGCCATTGCCGGCGCGGCATCCGCTCAGTCCGTTACCTTGTATGGCATCGTGGACGCGAGCATCAATTACCAGACGCCGGGCGACAACGTCAACGGCGGCGAGTCGGTCTGGAAGCTCTCCGGTGACGGATCGCACCAGTCCACCGCCGGCAGCCGGTGGGGCATGCGCATCGCCGAAGACCTGGGTGGCGGCTTGACGGCCATCGCCGTGCTCGAAAGCGGCTTCAACTCCGACACGGGTACCTCGGGGCAGAGCGGACGCTTGTTCGGTCGCCAGTCGTATGTCGGCATCAGATCCAGCGCGCTGGGCGAGATACGCATGGGCCGCCAGCAGACGATGAGCTACGAGATGATGGCAATCATCGACCCAGGCAGCAATGCTTCCGCGACGACCATCAGGGAGGCGATATCGATCCAGCGGGCCGGCTTCGGCGTGGCTGGTGCGCCGGGTGCAACGACGGACACCTACCAAATGTTCGGGACCTATGGAGACCGCCGCGACAACGCAGTCCACTACTACACGCCGAGCTTCGGCGGATTCGAAGCGGCTTTGTATGTCGCGGCAGGAGAAGGCAGCATTCCGCGCACGAATGGCGGCAAGCTGGTGTTCAAGGGCGGTCAGTTGCAGGCCGGGTTCTCGTACGAGCAAGCCGAGAAGGTCGACGGGAGCAGCGCCGGAGGCAAGAGCCTGACCGTGGGCGCGAGCTATGACCTCGGTGTGGCCAAGCTGCATGCGGGCTACAACGAGGTTCGTGACTTCGGCTTCGTCAATGGGGGCACCAATGGCTTTGCGCTCAGTCCGTTGGTCGAGGATTCCGATGCTTACACCATCGGCGCAACCGTACCGTTGGGCAAGGTCACCGTTCTTGCGAACTACACAGCCGCGACCTTCGACCTTCGCGGTGGTGGTGATCGTGACTTGAGCAAGGTCGCGGTCGCCGCGCAGTACGGCCTCTCGAAGCGTACGCTGGCCTATGCAAGCTACGAGCGAAAGAGCGGTGATTTGTCCGACTTCGCCACCGACAAGAGCAACGTCACGGTGTTCGGAGTGCGGCACGCGTTCTGACCAAGAGTCGTCAATGGCGGGGCATCTCGTGAGGTGCCCCGCTTGACGCGGCTGACCGGCGATGCCCTCGAAGGTCTGCCGCAGGCCCGACGCTATCCGCCGTTACCGCAACGGCCATCAATGCTGACTGATGCTGATCAGTCGTCGAGGTGCTTGCCTTGCTCGGCTTGCTGCGGGCCGGCACGATAGATCAGTGCCGATCCAGCTGACCCGACAGATCATCCCCGGTTGAACGGGTCCGGCGCCACGTAGATGATCAGCGGCTTGGTCGGGAAGCCCGCCGGGGCTATCTTGGCAATGTCGACCGCACGGTGGTCCAAGCCGTTGAACTGCCAGGTGAAGCTGCGGCCTTCGTTCGTGAAGGTGATGACGCTGCCGTACTCGACGTTCATCGTGGTGCGCGAGCCCAGGGTCACCTGGCGCGCGTAGGCGGTGGCTGCCGTCGGCGTGCCATAGAAGGATTCGCCGTTCCTGAAGGTGTCGGCGTGGGCCGAGAAGGCAGCCGCGGCGAGGGTGGCAAGCAGGGTGGCGCGAAGGGTCGATGTCGTTCTCATGGGGGCCTCCAGTTCTTGCGGGTGGCCGGCAGCGCCGGGGCGATGCCGATGACGCAAGGGCGCGTCATGAGAACGACTCTAGGAAGCGGCCTGGGTCAATCGATGGTCGGCGGCGTGACGAAACTGCAATGGAGTCGTGCAAGCGCGACCCTGGTGCCGAGTCGGCCTCGAGCGGCCTCGAGGCTCAGTTGTAGGGCCTGGATCCGAAAGCCAGCCTTCCACGCACCGCTATCCACTTGCGGATTCGCTCGCCACGCCGCCAACATGGGAGGCCATGGAGTCTTCATGTTTGGTGATCCGAGGGTGCGCTTTCGCGGCTGACGACGCGTCGCTGCAGGATGCCCTCGCGGCGGTCTATGGAACACCCGAACGCCCGCGCTGCCTGTGCGTGCCCGGCGGCGTCGAGATGTACGTCGCCTTTCACCGCCGCTACCTCGCCAAGCGCATGCCCGACACCGGCAGCCAGCACCATCCTTCCTGCGTGTCGTTCGAGCCGTCACCGCAGCAATCGGGTCTGGGCGAGTTGGTGGGCGACGCGGTGCTCGAGTCCGAGGGCGCGGTGGAACTGCGGGTCGACTTCGCGTGGAGCCGGCAGGCGGGAGGCAGGGCTCCGGGCCGACGGACTGACGATGACCCGGGGGAGATCGAGGCGCCGCGGCGGCGCATGAGCCTGCGCGCGCTGACGCACTTCCTGTTCGAGCGCGGGGGCTTCAACCGCTGGTCGCCGGCGATGGCCGGCAAACGATCGCAGGGCGTGCTGCACAAGTACCTGCAGCGCGCCGCCGAGCAGGTGAGGGCGAAGGGCGTCGCCCTCGGCGAGCGCCTGTACGTGCCCGAGCAGTTCAACGAAGCGACACATGCGGAAGCAGCGCGGCGCCGCCGAGAACGCCTGGGGGTGTTGCGGCCGCACGATGGCGTGGCGCCGCTGGCCGTGGCGCTGGCCGAGTTCAAGGCGGCCGAGGCCTGCCCGGGCGGCTACCGGATCTGGCTGAAACACATGCCCGACGCGCCGCTGCTGGCGTCGGCCAAGACCTGGGAACGGATCGCGAGGACCTATGCGGCAGTGCTCGAGGCCCGTGACGCCGATCATGGCCAGCGTGTGCGCGCGGTGATCACGGCCTTGATCCGCGCGCGGCGCGAGCACACCTACGAGATCGACACCGCGACCTTGCTGCTCGCCAACGATCAGTGGATCCCGGTCGAAGGCGTGCATGAACTGCCGCTGCTGCAGGCGCTCGTCGATGCGGGGCGGTACTTCGTCAAGCCGCTGCGTTACGACGCCCGCTGCGCAGCCGCGTTTGCCAACGCGCTGCTGCTGGACACGGGCGCCGTGCCGTTGCCGCTGCATGTCCTCAGTCCCTTCATGACCCCACGCGAGCGTGAGGCCAAGGCCGCTACGCTGCGTGCGGCGGGCGGCGGCTGGGTGTGGGCCACCGACGAGCCGATGCCGGCGCTGCCGCCGGCCGCACCGCGGCGCACGTGAGGGCGGCGCGGCTGAACAAGCGCACTTGAAGCGGCGGATTCTCGCGAGAGCATGAAATGGCCGGGATGTCCCGGTGCACGTCTCGCCAAGGAGCGCCGCCATGACCGCCGCACCCGCACTGCCGACCGTCACCTTGCACGGCGGTCCCTCGACACCGGCCACTGTGCTCGGGCAGGGGCCTGCCCGCATCCCCACCGCCGGGAAGATCCGCGCCGGCATCAAGGTGCTGACCAAGCGCGCCGCGGGCGAGCCGCGCGCCTGCGAAATCTACGAGCGCGGACTGCGCGACGGCCACTCGTTCGACCGGATCGAGCAGGCGCTTGCCGAGGCCTTGCCTCAGCTGAAGAACCCGCTGGTGCCGCGCAACGTGCCGTGGTTCACCGTGCGCGCGCAGGACTTTGGCAACCCGGCGTTGGCACGTGAACTGATCGAGGCCTACGGCGAGGATCGCGGCGAGGGCAGGCACCTGTACCGCTTCCCGATCGTGTTTCCGTCGGACCACTGGCAGACCGTGATGCCGCATGAACTGGCGGCCTGGGGAACGCACGACAAGCGCTACTGGTCGGAGTACGCGCCGGGTGGTCGCGTGCGGCACTGCATGTGCCACGCACCCGTGCCGGTGGACGCGCAGGGGAGGCGCGCGGTACGCCTGTTCGGCGGGCGCAAGACGGTGATGCGCGAGGCCAACGGCGGCGTGTGCGAGCCCGAGGCCTGCCGCGAGTACCAGCAGCGCGAATGCAACCTGACGGGCCGCTTCCTGTTCTTCGTGCCGGGCATCCGCTCGCTGAGCGCGTTCGAACTGCACACTACCAGCTTCTACGCGATGAACGCGGCGATCCAGAAGTTCGAGACCGTGGCTTTCCTGCGCGGCGGGCGCATCTCGGGCTTTCTCGACCGCCAGCGCACGCCGTTCTTCCTGTCCAAGCGGTTGATGGAAGTGAGCCACATCGACGAGCAGGGCCGGGCGGTGCGGGTGCCGCAGTGGATCATCGATCTCGAGGCGCCGGTGGACGTGAGTGCGCTGCTGCGCGACCGCGAGGACGACGAGGCCGTGGTCGTGCAGGCGCATGCGGCCTGCGGTGTGCTCGACGGTGAGCCCGCCGGGGCCACGGCGGTAGTTGCCGAGGTCGCGGACGCCCATGTGGCCCCGTCTCGCGGCGAGCCGACGCTGGACAAGGTGTTGGCCCTGGCCGGCGGGCACGGTGTCTCCGCCGCCGACTTCGAGGCCTACGCGGCGCGGCGCTGGGGACCGGGCTGGAAGCTCAACCCGCAGGGCCGGCGCCGGGCCTGGGACGAACTGGACCGCCACCGCAACGACGCGCCGAGCTACGCCGACAAGGTCGCCGCGGCGCTGCGGGAGGCGTCATGACCACGCGCTCGGCGCTGCGGGTGGCGCACTTCTCCGACCTGCACTACGGGCCGCGAAACCTGGCCGAGGCCGACCGGTGCTTTGGCGCGGCGATCGAGCGCGCGGTGGAGCTTGGCGTCGACGTGGCGGTGATCTCCGGCGACAGCACCGACCACGCGCTCGATCTGCACTCACCGTCAGCGGTGGCGCTCGTGTCGCGTGTTCGACGGCTGGCGGATCACTGCCCCGTGCTGATGCTCCAAGGAACCTGGTCGCACGAGCCGCCGGGTACCTTGTCCGTGTTCCGCGAACTGGGCGGGCGCCATGCCGTGTACGTGGCTGATCGAATCGGGCAGGTGGGTCTGACCACGGCGGGCGACTGGGTCGTGTCACCGGGATGGGGCTTCGACGCGCTGCCGAATGGGCTGGCGGCGCTTTTCACGTGCCTGCCTTCGGTCAACCGCGCGGCAGTCGCAGCGGCCCTCGGGGCCGCCGACGCCGCCGGCGCAACCGGCGAACATGTCGCGACACTGTTGCGTGGGCTCGCACCGAGCCACGCGATGGCACGTCAGCTTGGTGTGCGGACCTTGCTCGTGTCTCACGGCACGGTGTTCGGCTGCATCACCGAGCACGGCGTGCCGATGGCCGGCTTCGACCATGAGTTCACTACCGGCAGCCTGTTCGATGCGGGCGCGCAGGCGGTGCTGCTGGGACACATTCACCGCCACCAGTGCTGGGAACGCGACGATGGCATTAGCCGCCGCTGCATCGCCTACGCAGGGTCGATCGGCCGATTCCACCACGGCGAGGCTGGCGACAAGGGCTTCCTGCTTTGGCAGGTCGGCCCCGACTCTGCCGCATGCCGCCTGGAAGTGACGCCGGCGCGCCGTACGGTCGATATCTGCTTCGACGGTAAGCCCGACCTCGGCGCGCTACGCGCCGCACTGGAGGCGCAGCCGGTCGAAGGGGCCTGGGTGCGTCTGCGCTGGAGCGTTCCCGAAGAAGAACGCCACGATGTCGACCGTGCCGGGATGCGCGAACTGCTGGCCGACGCCGCGGGCGTGCAGTTCGAGGGGCGCATCCTGCCGGTGGTGCGTGTGCGATCCGGCGGTATCGGCCAGGCCGGTGCGATGCGAGACAAGGTGGAGGCCTGGGCTGGCGTGGTCGGCGTGCGACCCGAATCGCTGTGGGCGTGTCTCGACGAGCTCGCGGCGCACGAGCCGCAGCAGATCGTGGACCCTGCCTTGGCCGAGCTGGGGGTGGCGGCAGAGGTCGATGCGCAGCGACCCGCAGGCGAAGTGGCGACCGACTTGAAGGCGTTGGAACTGGCAGGAGACTGCCTCGAGGTTTCATCGGGAGCACACGCATGAGAGTCCATTCGCTGATGCTCAAGGGCTTTCGCGGCATCCGCGACGGCATGGGGCGGGACGTGCTGGAGCTGGACTTTGAGCGCCTGGCCCCGGGCGCTACGCTGGTGGCCATCGCGGGCGCCAATGGGCGCGGCAAGACCACCGTGATGGACAACCTGCACCCCTATCTGCTGATGCCGTCACGGGCGTCGATGGGCGCACCAAGCGGCTTCTCGTACTACGAGCATGTCGTGCTGCCGGAGAGCGAGAAGACGCTGGTGTGGGAGATGGACGGGCGGCGCTACCGATCGCAGCTGGTGATCCGGTCCGGCGGCCGGCGCCGGACCGAGGCGTATCTGTTCGCCTGGGATGAAGGGGCGTGGCGGCCCGCCGTGATCGCCGACGGTACCGTTTCGGACGGCCGCTGCGACAGCTACTCTCGTTGCGTGGAGTCGATCTGCGGCAGCGACGAGACCTTTTTCACTTCGGTGTTCGCCGCGCAGGGACGGCGCCACCTGAGCCAGTATCGCAACGCCGAGATCAAAGGGCTGCTGGCCGACCTGCTCGGCCTGGACGAGATCGGGAGGATCGGCAGCCGGGCTCAGGAGGTCGTTCGCGGCTTGAAGGCGGGTTTGAGCGCGCTGCGGACGCGGCAGTCCGAACTCTCCGTCGAAGAAGAGAGGGCGAAGGCAGACCTCATCAGGCTGCACGGCGCCGAGCAGGCTGTGGCCGTAGCGGTGAAAGCCCAGGGTACGGCGCGGAGCGGATGCGACGCGGCCCGGCTGGCCCACGCTCGGCTACTGGCCGAGCAGTCGCAGTCGTCCGCCATCGGTGAGCAGCGCGCGCGACTGGAAGCCCGCCTGCGCCTTGCCGAGGCGAGCCTGCAGCGATCCGAGGCCGAGGGGCAGCGACAGCAGGACGACCTGCGCGAGCGCACCGAACGCCTGGATCGGCGGGTCGCTCAGCGCATCGCAAGTGCCAAGGCGCGCCGCGAGGCAGCGGAGGTCCGGTTACGCCGGTGTGCCGCGCTTGTGGCCGACGCGTCCGATGTCGCCCGTGCGGAGCGTCGACTGCCACTCGCCCGGCGAGTTGTCGCGGCGTGGCAGGCGCGCTTGGCGCAAGCGCGCCTCGTGGTCGAGCAAGCGGGACGGGCGCGCGATGCGCTGAGCCACGCAAGGCAGCGGCTCGGCGCGGTCGAGCAGGCGGCGGGCCGCGCTGCGCTGCGCGCGCAGGAACTCACTCGTCGGTTCGGCCTCACCGGGTCAGTGCCATGCGCGGGTCTGCCGCTGCAAGGCCGCTGCCAGCTGCTGGGCGACGCCCGAGAAGCCGCCACCTTGATGCCATCCGCGCGCGTCGAGATCGAACGTCTGGCTGAAGAACGGGTGCAAGTGCTGCGCGACATCGAGCCGCTCGAGCGGCAGGCGGCGCAGTTGCGGAGTTCGACGGATGCGCTTCGGGACGCTGAGCGCCGTGCCGCCACCGCGGCCGGCAGGGAGACCACCCTTGGCTCGCTGGCCGGGCGCAAGGCCGACCTGCTGCGCGCTCAGGAGGATCACGCGGCGCTGCTGGAGGAAGTGGAGGCGTTGCGGCTGGCCGAGTCGCGCGGCAAGTCGGACGATGAACGCGCCGAGCGGCGGGCCATCGCTGCCGGACGGGAAGAGTGCGCGCGGCAGCGGCAAGCCCGGCGCGAGGCGCACCGCGCCGACAGCTTCGCCATCGAACAGACGCTGGCGGCCTTGCCACCGCGATTCGACACGCGACGGCTGGCGGACGCGGCGACGCACGTCACCGCGGCCCAGCGTCGCCTCGAGGAAGCGGAGCGCGCCCATGTCGCCGCGTTGGCAGACGTGCTCAAGCGCCGAGCCGCTGAGGCCGAGCTTTCCCGCCACCAGGCACGGCGTTTGGTGGTCTGTGCACACATCGACCGTGTGCAGAGTCGCCTCGCCGACTGGCTGCTGTTCGCGCGCTGCATGAGCCACGACGGCCTTATCGCGTTGGCGATCGAAGACGCAGGCCCCGCACTGTCGGGCCTGGCCAACGACCTGTTGCTGGCGTGCTACGGCGCCCGCTTCACGGTGGCGATCCGCACCCAGGTCGAAACGGCGAAGGGAGAAGCACGCGAGGGGTTCGACATCGAAGTGCACGACAGCGAGTCGGGCGGTGGCAAAAGCGTCGCGCTGATGAGCGGCGGCGAACGGGTGTGGATCAACGAATGCCTGACACGCGCGGTGGCGCTGCACCTCGCGCAGCAGTCCGGCCGGCGCTGTATGACCCTTTTCTGCGACGAAGCCGATGGTGCGCTGGATGCCGACCGCAAGCGCATGTTCATGGCGATGAAGCGCGAGGTGCTCAAGCTCGGCGGGTACGAGCGCGAGTTCTTCGTGTCGCAGACGCCCGAGTTGACGGCCATGGCGGACGCGGTGATCGACCTCGACGAGATGGTGGTCGCAACCGAGCGGGCTTGTCACGAGAGTGTTGCCGTGAGTCTCGCGGGGAATGAGGGAAAGCCAGGCCCATCGCGGGCTGGCTTCCCCTCCTGATCGGTCGCCGCCGGCATCAGCTCGACAGCACCGTCACTCGCCCGTCGAGTGCGTGTTCCACGATCCGGTTGCCGGCGCGCTGGACGCCGTCGGCGACGACGGCATCGATCATCGAGTGCGGCACCGGGACATCGAGTTCCGCGAGCCGCCGCACGACCGTGGCGATGTCGCGCCAGTCGGCTGCCGGCTCATCCAGGCTGCTGTAGGCGGGTTCTTCGGCATCGCCCCCGGAGCCATCGTCCCAGAGTTGCAGGAAGAACTCGTTCAGCGGCCGGTCGTAGCCCATCACGACGAGCAACGGGCTTCCGGCCCGAACCTGGCGCAGATGGTGCCGGCTCATGACGCTTCCTCTTGATCTTCGAAGCATTCGATGCCTTCGACCGTGGCGCCGTGCACGTCGAACTTGAGCCAGACGATCCCCGCGCGCTCGGCCAGCTCGAACAGTTGGGCGAGGTCGGCCTCCAGCGGCGTGTCGTAGCCGGGTGTGCCGACGTAGACGAAGCCACCGGTGAGCGTTGGATAGGCATTCACGGACAACTGGTCCTCCTGCAGAAGTTGGCGCGTGGCCGGTGAAAGGTGCGCGGTCGACAGTGCGACGAGGGGCTCCGCGAGCTCGCGCAGGCGGGTCAGGACAAGCTCGCTCATGACGCTCTCCCGGCAGGCCGGAGAGACGGGCTCGGCGGCGCTTTCGCGCGGCGGTTGAAATCGATGCCGCAATCGCGGCAGCGGTACCAGCGAAGACGGCCGAGTTGGCCGAGTGGCACGCCCCGGCCCGGGCAGACCGGGCAGGCGGGTGGTTGCGGCGATATGCCGGTGAACATGGTGTGGCTCCTTCTTTCTCGGAAGGGGCGCTCGCCCACAAGGGCGATACGCCCCCTCGGGGTTGTCGATGGCGGCGGCTGCCGCGGGTCAGATCAGTCCGCGTTCGGCGAACGAAGCGCACTGGTCGCCGGCCACGACGAAGTGGTCGAGGACCCGGACGTCGACCAGCGCCAGCGCCGACTTGAGGTTCTGCGTCAGGAACTCGTCGGCACGGCTCGGCTCGGCCGAGCCGCTCGGGTGGTTGTGGGCCAGCGCCACCGCGGCGGCGTTGCGCTCCAGCGCGCTCTTGACGATCTCGCGCGGGTACACCGAGGTCTGCGTCAACGTGCCGCGGAACATCTCCACGGCACTGAGCAGCCGGTTCTGCGCATCGAGAAACAGCACGATGAAGACTTCGTGCTGCAGGCCGGCGCAGTGCAGGCGCAGCCAGTCGCGCAGCGCCTGCGGTGAGTTCATCACCGGGCCGGCGCTCAGCTGCGCACGCAGGTCTCGCATCAGCAACTCGCGCGCGACGCCGAGCTTGTGGTCGAGCAAGGTGTCGCTCGCCTCGGTGGCGACGGCAGCGGTACCGAAGTAGGCGGACTCGAGGTCGTTCACCCGATTCGCATGCGGATGGTCCTTGGGCAGGACGGGGGCGAGCAAGGCGCCGATCAGCTCGGCGCGCGACAAGGCAGCAAGGTTCTGCATGGCGTTCTCCATGGGGTTCATCGAAAGGACGAACGGGAACGCCGCCCCAGCCGGGAACGGGTTCCCGAGCGGGTGGCGCCGCGAGGGCGCCAAAGGGGGCAGGTGACGACTGCTACGCCTGGCCGGGCCAGGACCTCCGGTGGGAGGGCTTGATCTCACGATCGAATGCCGCGTCAGTGTCGTCGGGGTGGCGCTCGGCGGACACCGTGGCGACGCGAGCGCCATCAGCGCGGGCCGGCGGAACAGGAGAGTTCTGCGTGGCGCCACTGCCCGGCGCCGCGTCGCGTTCCCGCAACGCGGCGCCATGTGCTACGACTCGAATCGCAGCCGGACGCGACTGGGGTCGCACTGGCGAAGAAAGTCCAACGAGAGAGTGTTTTGCGCTTGCAGCTATGCGCGGCTTGGCGCGAGCATGGCGGTGAGACCCTCGTTTGCGCGCCCGCCATGATCCGCCTTGGAACCCACATTCGACTGACTCGGCCCGAGGCCGAACGGCTGTTCCGGCTCACTGACATCGAGCCGGTGGACATCCACACGCCCGCCGACCTTGACGCCTATGTGGTCCGCTGCAAGGCGCACTACTGGGGCCTCTCGCGCGACACGCAGTTCCTGCACTGGCTG
This sequence comes from Ideonella sp., assembly GCA_035911095.1. GTDB lineage: Bacteria > Pseudomonadota > Gammaproteobacteria > Burkholderiales > Burkholderiaceae_C > JAMHWF01. The sequence continues at coordinate 55,624 of JAMHWF010000044.1, forward strand.
ATCGACCAAGAGCGGGCCCGACTCGAAGTCGCGGCGTAGAGAAGGAAAGGGAGCCCCGAAGCACGAGGGCTTCGGGGCGGGGGGTGGCGTCAGGCCGTGCGCGCCGCGGCGTGCGCTGGCGCCTCGGTGTCCGGCGAAGGCTGCCGCGTGGCCTTGGGGTCGAAAGCGGCAAGGGCCTGGGCGACGTCAGCGTCGCGCCGCAGTTGCCGAACCTTCGCCGCGGCGGGTTCGCGACGCATCTCGGGCAGGCACTCGACGAGCAGATCGATCGCGCGAGAACTCTTCATCCGAAGCGCCCGCAGCGGGTCGACGACGAGCACGCGGCCAGCCTGCCGCACGAACTGTCCGATCCGCTTGTTGCGCTGCGTCCGCGCCTTGTGCGCGCGCAGCGATTCGCGGCAACTCAGGTACAGCGCGAGGTGCTCGTGCCGCGCCTGCGCGTCGGCATCGAGCTGGGCCAGCACCTCGGCGGCGATGTCGGCCTGGCCGACCTGCCGGTAGAAGCGGACCCAGGCGCGCTCTTCTTCGATTTCCACGGCCGAGCGCTTTGCCTTGCGCGGAGCCGGGTAGGGCCTGTCGTTCAACATGGGGGACTCCTTGGTCGGCGAGCGCACCGTGACCCCGAGGGGAGACGGTGGACTCCCCTGGTTGGAAGATCGCCGACGAAATCGGCATCGTTGGCGGTGGGACGCGGAGCGCGACCTATCGGCCTCGTCGGGCGAGTGTCTGGCCGTGAGACCAGGCGACTCGCCGACGAATGCACTCTCACGCTGCGGCAGGGCGCAGCAGGGCGGCCAGTCGCGGTGGCGGCGGGATCTGCGCGCGAACGCGTCCCGATCCTCCGAGCAGCACGCCGACGGGCCGTGGCGCTCTCGTTGCTTGGCTTGCACACATGGCAGTTCTCCTTCGTGAAGCGAAGGGGAACGCCGCTCCCGTCGGGGAACATGGTTCCCCGTCTGGGATGCTTCGGCCCGCGTGGGTCGAAGCGACTGGATGGCAAGCCGCACCCCGTGAGAGGTGTGGTTCGCCATGAAAAGAAGGCCCACGGTCTTTCGATCGGGGCCTTGCTCGGTGCCGGGCATCACGCTGCTTGCGCAGCGCGTGTCGGCGCTGGTGAAGCCAGCACGTCGGCGGCTTCATTCACTGGCGCTTGCACGGAGGCGGGCGCCGTTGACGGGCCGCATGGAGCGGCCTGACCGGGCAGGGCCCGGTGCTCGAGGGCGGGTAACGACCGCGACGCCAGCACGGCTGGACTTCAGCGCAGCCGAGGCTCCGGTGAAGGCTTTGCAGGCACGATGCCCACAGGTAGCGCCGCCAGTGTTGGCCGAAGGCTTTGCCGAAGCAAGGGTGCTGGTGCGGGCGTCGATGACCGCCACGCGCAAATGTGCGTCTTCGGCGGTCCTGTGACGTGGCGGAGTCGGTCGACCTCGTCAGTGACGACGGAATCGATGGTCAAGCCCGCCGAAAATTCCCCTTCGTCTGAGGGCTGGCGGTCGCTTGCACGCAAGCAACACGGTCGGCCCCGTTGCCGCAGGCGCAAACGAGCCGCGCCGCCCGCCCGACGAAGCGCGCATAGAGCAGCAGCGCGAACTCGCCGGCTTCGGTCGGCGCGGTGATGTCAAGATGCACCGCGTCGGGCGTCCGATGCATGTCGCACTGCAGGAGCGCGCAGCACTGACGTTCCTGCGCCACGAGCCGCTCGAGCTGCGCGGCGGCACCGAGGCCTTAGCGAAGGTGCAGCGTGCGGCCGTCCTGTCCATGGTGCAGCAACGCGTGGTCGGCCAGTGCTAGCGCACCGGCTGAAACATGATGATGCCCATGCCGAGAAGGGCCACCGCGACGCCTGCCAGGTCCCACGGTGTCGGACGCACCTGGTCAACGGCCCACAGCCACGCAAGTGCCACCCCGACGTAGACGCCACCGTAGGCCGCGTAGACGCGCCCGGCGGCAGTGGCATGCAGGGTCAGCAGCCAGGCAAAGAGCGCCAGGCTCAAGGCGGCAGGTACCAATAGCCAGACCGAGCGACCCTGTTTCAACCACAGGTAGGGCAGATAGCAGCCCACGATCTCGGCCAAGGCCGTGACGACGAACAGCAGGAAAGTCTTCATCGCCCCATTCTGCCGGGGCGCATCCGCCGCGGGTCAACCGCAGCACGACCTGCTTGCCTGGACCGGAGGACACTTCACCGAGCCGTAGGAGCAGAACACGCAGCAGTCGCCCGGCCGTGGCTTCAGCAGCGTCTTGCAGGCCACGCATTGGTAGAAGAACTGGCAGGCTTCGACCGGCATGGTCTCGTGCGCAACGTGGCCGCACTGCGGGCACGTCAGCGCGGACTCGACGACGAGGGTGGCCATGCGCCTACTTGCGGGGCGTCGACGGAAAGCCGGCTTCGGTGGTCGCCTTCACCAGCGCAGCCACGTCGGCCTTGCCGGTCTCGAACCGGACCGTCGCGGTCTTGCGCTCGAAGTCGATCTTGGCATCGGTGACGCCGGGTACCTTCTGCAGCGACTTCTTGACCGTGATCGGGCACACGCCGCAGGTCATGTTCTGCACGTCGAGGATAGCCGTCTGCTCGCCGCCGGCCAGCACCGCGACGGGAATGACGAGAGCGAGGGTCGCGGCGAGGATCTTGCGCATCGTGGGGTACCTTCAGTAGAAGAGCGGCGCCATCCATGGCACCGCGAGCAAGCTGGCCAGGGCGACAACGACGATCCAGAACATCAGTCGTTGTCGCGTGACGATCCGCGGATCGGCGCAGGGCGCGCCGGGCTCGCAGACCTGGGGCACGAGGTAAAGGCGGCGGAAGGCGAGCGCGACGAAGAGCAGGGTTGCGCCGATGAAGAACGGGCGCATCGGTTCCAAGGCCGCCAGGTTGGCCACCCAGGCCCCGCCGATGCCAATCAACAAAAGCACGAGTGGCCCGACGCAGCAGATCGACGCCCCGATGGCTGCCAACGCTCCCGCGACGAGCGAACCCTTGACGTTGAGCGATGCCACCGCGACCTCCGAACCCATGACGACGAACGCAGTCTAGAGTCCGTACCATGGTACGGAGTCAAGGGGTGAGACGTGAGGTCTGAACTGACGATCGGGCGGCTGGCCGCCGAGGCTGGTGTCAACGTGGAGACGATCCGCTACTACCAGCGGCGCGGCTTGCTCGCGGAGCCGGAAAGGCCGCTCAACGGGCAGCGCCGCTACCCGGCCGAACTCACCAAACACGTGCGCTTCATCAAGCGCGCGCAGGTGCTCGGTTTCACGCTCGAGGAGATTGCAGGCCTGCTGCGACTCGAAGAGGCGCGCGCTTGCGCCGAAACGCGAGAGCTCGCGGACCGCAAGCTGCAAGTCATCGACAGCAAGCTGGCCGACCTCAAGGCCATGCGCAAGGCGCTCGCCAAGCTGGTGCGCCAGTGCGATGCGCCCGATAGCAAAAGCTGCTGCCCCATCATTCACGCGCTGGCGGCGGACTGACCTGTCGTTCAGTCGGCGCTCGGCGAGGGCCACGCCGATGTGAGGAGAGACCCTCCCCGCCGTAGCGGGGAGGGTCAAAACCGCTGTCAGGCGGCGAGCTTCGAATCCTCGGCATCCATGCGGCTGGCGCCCGCCGAGTCCTGGTCGAGGTCGAGTTGGCGCTGCAAACGGCGCTGCCGCGCGAGGAGGTCCGCCAGGCGACCCTCATGCTCGAACGGGCGTTCGAGCTCGATCCGCAGATCGGCCAGGCGCTTGCCGCGCACCGCCAACTGCTGGCGTGCCGCATCGCGCTCCTTGGGTACCGACGCCAGCGCTGCGAGCAGCGCCGCCACCAGGCCCTGGGCCGTCTGGTACAGGTCGGCGTCGTACCGACAGTGACCTTCGAGGTAGATGCCGGGAACGCCGTCGTCGCGGCTGGCGCGCAGTCCGAGCTTGAAGCCGGCGAACCGGCCGACGCGCTGCTCGACGCTGCCTTGCGCGGCTTTTGCCGCACGCACCAGCTGCCGCAAGCCTTCGCCGACAGCTTCAGCGCCGATCAGCACCTGGCCGGCCAACTCGACGCGCATGTATCCGGCGGATGCCGGCTCCGCGCGCTCGCAGTCCTGTTCCAGCAGCGCCAGCTTGCGTTCCAGCGACTCGATCAGCATCGGCAGCCGCGCCACCTCGCTCTCGTTCGCATAGCGCTGGTTGCGCCACACCGAGAACAGCGTCGACAGCTTGGCCACCTCGGCGTCCACGCCAGCCTTCTCGATCACGAGCGGGTTGCCCGAGGCGAGCGCCTTCACTTCAGCGTACGACAGCGCGGCCAGTTCCACGTCCTCGATCGAACGCAGTCCCTTGTCGCCGCTCATCACCTGGGCGATGAAACGCGCCTTGGTCTCCAAGGCCTGCCACATGTAGCTGTCGAAGCTGCCCTCGGTGACGTAGCGGAAAATCTCTACGTCCTCGCACTCGTTGCCCTGGCGCAGGATGCGCCCTTCGCGCTGTTCCACGTCGCAGGGCCGCCAGGGCGCGTCCAGGTGATGCAGCGCCGCCAGCCGGGTCTGCACGTTGGTACCGATGCCCATCTTGGCCGTCGATCCGAGCAGCACCCGCACCCGGCCCTCGCGCACGGCCTTGAACAACGCGGCCTTCTGCGCATCGGTGTCGGCGTCGTGCACGAACGCGATCTCTGTGGCCGGCACGCCGGCGTCGATCAGGCGCTGCTTCAGGTCATCGTAGACGCTGAAGGCCTTGCCTTCCTTCGGCGACGACAGGTCGCAGAACACCAACTGCGCGCCGCGGAAGGCTTCGGTGCCTTGCCGCACCGCGAGCACCTCGCGAACACACGCCGCCACCTTTCCCTGCGCGTCGAAACGCGCGCCCGGTGCCACCAGCCGGAAGTCCAGCGCGGCCTTGCGGCCGTCGGTGGTCACCGCGAGCATGTTGTCGTCTTGCGGCTTGACGCGGCCCATGCGGATAACCTCCGCGCGCTCGACCAGCGTGCGCACATAGGCCTTCAGCGCGCTGCTCGCCGGGCAGGCCACGCTGCGCGGCTTGCCGCCGCGCAGCGCCGGCACCGGCAGCTTCAGCATCTCCGCGGTGCGGATGTCGGCCACTTCGCCGAACACCGCCATCAGCTCGGGCACGTTGATGAAACGCGCGAAGCGCGTGTTCATGCGGTAGCCGCTGCCGTCGGGCGCGATCTCGAGCGCCGTGACGCTCTCGCCGAAGGTGGCCACCCAGGCGTCGAACTGCTGCAGCCCGAGCGCTTCCAGCCTTCTGGGCTGCAGGTAGCGCATCATCGTGTGCACCTCGGCCATCGTGTTGGCCACTGGCGTGGCAGTGGCGAACACCACGCCGCGCTGCGCGCCGCCGTGCAGGCGCATCGTGTAGCGCGTCTTCAGGAACAGGTCGAAGGCCCGCTCCGAGCTCGCCAGCGGCAGGCCGGCGACGCGCGTCATCTTCGTGAACCGGTACAGGTTCTTGAACAGGTGGGCCTCGTCGACGAAGAGCGTGTCGATGCCGAGCTGTTCCCAGCTCAGCAGGTCGTCCTTCTTCGCGTCGGCCAGCAGCTTCTCCAGCCGCACCGTCCAGTTCTTCTTCATCGCTTCGAGCTGCTTGACGATCCGGTTGCCCCGGTCGTTGCGCCGCTCGGCGCGCACTGCCATCTCGATTTCCATGATGAGTTCCTTGATGAAGGTTTGTGTGAAAGCCGGCGACATCCGGATGCGCTCGAAGCTCGAGTGCGTGATGACCACCGCGTCCCAGTCGCCCGTGGCGATGCGTGACACCAGCTCGCGCCGGCGGTCGCCCTCCAGGTCTTCCTTGCCCGCCATCAGCACGGCGGCATTCGGGTACAGCCGGACGAACTCGGCCGTGTACTGCGCCAGCATGTGGTTCGGCACCACATGGCAGGGCTTGGCCGCGAAGCCGAGGCGCCGCAGCTCCATGCCGGCGATCGCGCAGACCGCGGTCTTGCCGGCGCCGACGACGTGGAACAGCCCGGTGTTGCCGGACTGCACGACACGCCACACGGCATCCCGCTGGTGCGGGTGCAACGCGTAGCAGCGCGAGAACCCCGGCAGCTTCAGGTGCGAGCCGTCGAACTGCCGCGGCCGCGTGGCGTTGAACAGATCGTTGTAGGTCCGGCACAGCCGCTCGCGGCGCTCGGCTTCGTCGAAGGCCCAGGCGGCGAAGCGTTCCTTGATCAGCGCCAGCTTCTCCCGCGCCGCCAGTGTCTCGTCGGGATTGACGATCATGCGGTCGCTCTCCGGGTCCGGGTCGCGGACCGTCGGCACCTGCACATTCAGCGCGCACTGCACCAGCTCGATGGCGTTCAGCCGCGAGGTGCCGAACTCCTGCGTCACCTTGACGTTCTGGCGCGCGCTCCACTCGGGGTAGCGCACCGACCAGGCCCCGGCCTGCGCCGAATAGCCCACCTCGCAGTCCTTCTGCTCCAGCACCTGCCGGATGAAGTCCTCCACGTCGCCGGCGGGGATCCACACCGCGCCCAGGCGCGGCTCGATGGCTGCCGGCGGCAAGTCCTCCGGCTGCACCCGCTCCAGCGCGGTCACGTTGCGTGCGGCTTCCGGGCCGGCGGCCAGCGCCTGCCTGAGCTTGGCCTTGACCTCGCCTGAGAGGTAGTCGTCGGCGGTCTTCCACTGACCGTCCGCGGGGTCCAGAAACACCAGCCCGCGTTCGGCCAGGGCATCGAGCACCGCTTGTGGCGGCGCTGACAGCAACTGACCCATCCAGGCCGGATCGACCCGGCCGCGCCACTGCACCGAGGCGGCGAGCGCCTCCTCGGGCTCGGCCGCGGCTTCGGGCTCGACGATCCTTGCCAGCGTGCGCCGGCTGAACAGTGCCGCCTTGGTGGCGGTCTCGGTTTCCTCGTCGTAATGCTCCAGCGACAACAGCAGCGGGTAGTCTGGGTCGCGCCGGAACGCGAGGGCGTTGGCCCGGTTCGACAGGCATCCGAATCGCGCGACGTAGCGGTCGTAGCTGCCGTTCAACATGGCGCGCTCGTGGCGCTGCCGGCTGTCATCGGCGTCCGCCAACTGCAGATCGAGCAATGCCCGCGCGTGGTCGCGAATCGAACACAGGCCCGCGATGCGGGCGCGCTGCGTGGCATTCAGGCGCTCGTGGATGTCCACCAACTCGCCGTCTTCCACGCGGTGCACGCGGCCGTGATGGAGGTGATGACCCCCGGGCCGGGTTGCACCTGCCGCGATCGTTCCGCGGCTCGGGGCCGGAGTGGCCTCCGGTGCGGCGGCGCTGTAAACGCCACGCGGCAGCAGATCGATTCGCCGCGGCAGTTCTTCGGCCAGGTCGCCTTCGAACACCGCGGTCGGCACCGGCTCGTGGCCGTTGCTTTCCTGGCGGATGCGGCCGATGCAGAACTGGGGCTGCGCGGCATACCACTGGTTGACCTGCAGGTAGCGTTCGCCGCAGCGCGGATCGCGCAGCGACTCGGGCACCACGCTCAGGCCCAGCCAGGGCTGCTCGTCGGCCTCACCCGGCACGCGCTTGCGCAGGAACAGGATGTCCGCCTGCACGTCGGTCGAAGCGATCTCGGCGAAGGCGCCGCGCGGCAGGCGGATCGCGCCCAGCAGCACCGCCTGCGACGCCAAGTAGCGCCGCACGGTGTCGTCCCAGGCATCCATCGTGTGGCTGCTGGTGATGAAACAGGCCAGCCCACCGGGCCGCAGCAGATCGAGCGCGCGACCGAGGAAGTAGTTGTGGATGCTGAAGCGGCCGTAGGGCCGGTTGCTCGAATCGGCCACCTTGTAGGCGCCGAAAGGCACGTTGCCGATCGCCAGGTCGTACCAGGCATCGGCCAGCGGCGTCTTCTCGAACGGGGCGATGCGCACATCTACGCCGGTGGTGCCGTACAGCGCCTGCAGCATCCGGCCCGAAAGCCGGTCGATCTCAATGGCCGTCACCGTGCATTGCTCGGCCAGCGCCGCCGGCATCGCGCCGAGGAAGTGGCCGATGCCGGCACTCGGTTCGAGCACGCGGCCTCCGGTGAAGCCAAAGCCTTGCACCGCACGCCACATCGCCGCGATCACCGCGACCGGGGTGTAGTGGCTGTTGTTGACCGACGCGAGCGCAGAGCTGTGATCGTCGGCTTCGAGCGTGTCGCGCAGTTGCGCGGCGCGACGCGCCCAGGCCGGTTCCGGAGCCTTGAGGTTGAAGCTCGCGGGCAGGCCACCCCAGCCGGTGTAGCGCAGCAGCGTGCTGCGCTGGTTCTCGTCGGGCTCGCTGCCCGAAGCGGCGAGCGCGCGGAGGATGTCGATCGCGGCCAGGTTAGCGTCGAACTTGGCGACCGCGCCGCGCGGGATGTCGAGCCCGCCGGCGGGCAGTTGGGCCCAGGGGCGCCGCGCGGCGCTGGGCGTCGGCGGTTCGCTCGGTCGCCACAACGGTTGTGCTGGGCGAGGCTCGTGTTCCTCGTCACCCGGCTCGTCGTCGAGCGGCGGATCGGTAGGAACGGGAGGCATGGGCGGCGCGAAGGCCGCGGCAGGCTCCGGCTCGAAGCCGGGCAGCCAGGAACAGGGCTCGGGAATGCGAGTCATGGGGGTCTCCGTGGGCGACGGAGACGCACCTGCCCCAGCGGGGAGATGGCTCCCCGTCAGGGTGGATGGATGGCCCACCGGATGCGCAGCGCATCGGTAGGTGGCTCTGGTGCCGCGCGAGGCGGCGGTCAATCAGTCAGATGCGGTGTCGGTGTGCCGCGGGCATCGGGCTCCAGGCGGAGCACGAAGGGGCTTGGAAGGCGGGTATCGACCGCGGCGCCGAGCAAGTCGGGGCTGGGCAGGCTGGCGCCTGCGAGTAGCCCTCGCACTGTGCGCGAAGGCCTGCGCGTCCGATCGCGTCTCGACCGGTTGCCACTGCCAAGGCCCGAGTTCGCAGGGCCCGCGCGGTGGCGGCTCGCGCCCGACAATGAGGCATGTCGGACGACCAGCCACCACCCGCCGAAGCAGACGAAGCCTTGGCGGACATGCTCGAGCAGTCCGAGCGCTTCGAGGGTGACTTGGCCCCGCTGCTGGCACATCCGCGCCGCCCGCCGTCGCGGCGAGCGCTGCTGACCCTCGCGTTGTGCGACGTCGCTGTGGAGTTCTGGGTGGCGCAGCGCCTGCTGATTCGCGCGAGCATGCACACCGCGGCCCTGGCCCTGGTGCGCCTGCACTTTGAGGCGACGGTGCGGGCGATCTGGCTCCATCACGGCGCCAGCGACGAGTGGCTGGATGGCTTCGCCGCGCCGATGGCCGCCGGTCAGCTCGCCGAACCAGTGCTGGGGCCGAACGTCGACGCGATGTTGCAGACGCTGGCGAAGACCGCGCCGCCCTTCATCGCGCAGACGCTTGGCGCCTTCAAGGCAGCGACCTGGCAGCCAATGAACTCGTACGTGCACGGTGGCATCCGGCCCGTGGTGCAGAGTCTGGCCGGCTGCACGCCCCGGCAACTCGTCGGCGTGCTGCAGAACGCGAATGGCATGGCCTTGATGACGGCCAACCTGCTGGTGGTGGCACTGCAGGACCCGGCGCTGGCAGGACGCATCGGCCCGATCCAGCAAGCACACCGGGCGTGTCTGCCGCCCATGCAGCCGCCCCGCACTTGATGGCGCCCTCCCTCATGGGAACCTGAATCCACGGGCCGATGTCGCGCCCGCCCTCATTCAGGAGCCCCCATGAAACTCTCCAAGCAGGAGCTGGAAGCCGTGATCGCGGCTTCACCCCGCAGCTTCGTTCCCTTCAACAAGCTCGTGCTGTCGCCGACCTACCAGGCTCGGCCCGAGAACCCGGCGGTGCCGCTGCCGCTCACCGAACTGGCCGCGTCCATCGAGGCTGCGGGCCTCCTGCACAACCTGATCGTCGTTCGCGGCGTGCGCGGCGTGTATGAGGTCTGCGCTGGCGGGCGGCGCCTGCGCGCGATGGCGCTGCTCGTGGAGCAGGACCGCTGGGCCGAGAACCAGCCGGTGCCGGTGCTGGTGGTGCCGGTCGAGCAGGCGTTGATAGCCAGCCTGATCGAGAACGTCGAGCGCGAGGCCTTGAATCCGGCTGACGAGTTCGCGGCCTTCGCCCGGCTCATCGATGGCGGCCGGTCGGTTGAGGACGTGGCGGCGGCCTTCGGCGTCACGCCGCAGGTCGTGAAGCGCCGGCTCAAGCTGGCGGCGGTGTCGCCTGCGCTGCTGACGCTATTCCGTGAAGGCGGGATCGGGCTGGACTGCCTGATGGTGCTCGCGTCGATCGACGACCCGGCGCGGCAGGAGCAGCTGTGGCAGCAGCTGCCCGAATGGAACCGCAGCGCGGATCAACTGCGCCGGCTGCTGACCCGCGGCGAGGTCGAGTCGGACCGCGACGGCGTGGCGATCTTCGTGACGCTGCCTCACTACGAGGCCGCGGGCGGCCCACTGCGGCGCGACCTGTTCAGCGATGACGGCAAGGCCTATCTGCAGGACGCCGCGCTGCTCGAACGGCTGGCGCTGGACAAGCTTCAGCAGCCGGCCCGCGAGGTCGTCGCCGAAGGCTGGAAGTGGGTCGACGTGCGGGCCCGGTATGTCTACGAGGACTACGTGCGTCACGGCGAGGTACGCCGCGCACGCCGTGCGCCGAGCGCGGAAGAGGCGGCGCGCCATGCGCAACTCGAAGCCGAGCTGGAAGCGTTGCACGCGCGCATGGAGGCGATGTCGGACGACGACGACGGCGACGAGAACGAGTACGCCGCGCTCGAAGCCGACGACGAGCGGCTGCAAGCCGAACTGAGCGCCATCGACGAAGCGCTGGCGGTGTTTCCGGCAGACCTGATGGCGCAGGCGGGCTGCGTGGTGTTCGTGGGAGCGCGGGGAACGGTCGAGGTCAAGCGCGGGCTGGTCCGGTCGGAGGATCGTGAGGCGGTCGTGCAGGCCGCGCGGCAGGCCCCGAGCGGCGAGTCGACCACCGGCACGGCGCTGGTGAGCCTGCCCAAGGGTGGCGCCCGCGCGGCGCATTCCGAGAAGCTGATGCGCAGCCTGACCGCGCACCGCGTCGCGGCGATCCAGGCCGAACTGCTGCTGCGGCCCGACGTGGCCCTGGCCGCGCTGACAGCTCATCTGGCAGCGAAGCTGCTCAAGGACGGCTTCCACCGCTACCGCGGCGGCGACGATGCGCTCACCGTCAGCGCGAGCGAGACGCATGAGGGCCTGCGTCGCGAGTCCGCGGACATGGCCGAGGCCGAAGCCTGGAAGCTGATGGAGCAGACGCGCGTCGAGTGGACCGCGCGACTGCCGGCCGACGGCGCGGCCTTGATGCCCTGGCTGCTGGCGCAGGAACGCCCGACCGTGATCGGGCTGCTGACCTTCCTCGTCGCCGCGAGCGTCACCGGGGTCGAAGGCACCGAGCGCGAACGCCAGAGCACGGACGCGCTGGCCCAGGCGCTTGCGCTCGACATGCGGCGCTGGTGGAAGGCCGGTGCCGCCTCGTACTTCAACCATGTGTCGAAGGCGACGACGCTCGCCGCGGTGACCGAGGCTGCGGGTGCCAACGCCGCCTCGCCGCTGGCCGGGCTGAAGAAGGATGGCGCTGCGGCAGGTGCCGAGCAGGCGCTGGCCGGGACGGGCTGGCTGCCGCGGTGCCTGCGGACGTCCCCACGGCGCGGCGAGACTGAACCGAGGCAACGAGAACACGTCGACGTGGACCCGGGCGCCAAGCCTGCAGACGGGCGGCGGGATCGGGAGACTGCCGACGAGTAGCCGCACTCATTGATCGGAGAGCCAGCGCCCTTCAACGCAGCAAAGGCCACCGGCCCGGGTGCAACTGAAGCGGAAGTGATAGCTCTGCGAACCTCTCGGCCACCAGCCTGGACAGATCACATTGCCCATGCTGAGGCACCGGTCGGTCTACCACCAGTTCGGAGCTTGGCCCTAGACTTGCTGCGGGTGCTGGATCGCGGGTGCGTTGCAGCAGGTTCATGCGAAGGTCGGGCCGCCTCGCGGCCTCTACACGACTGGAGACCATGACCGACCCTACGATCGACCTGATCGCCGCTGCCCTATTCGGCATCGCTGTCCTCCACACCTTCGCAGCGAAGCTCTTCGAACGTTTCGCACACCGCTATCCGCGCCATGCCGGGGTGTTTCACCTCCTGGGCGAAGTCGAGGTCGTGTTCGGCTTCTGGGCCATCGTGCTGGTGGTGATGCTCGCCCTGGTCAGCGGCGGTGCCGCTGCGCTTGAGTACGCCGAGTCGCGCAACTACACCGAGCCACTTTTCGTCTTTGTCGTGATGGTCGTGGCCGCCTCTCGTCCGGTGCTGCAGACCGTGCTGCGCCTCGTCGGCGCGGTGGCCCGGCTCGTGCCGTTGCCCACGCCGCTGGCCTCGGCCTGGCTCGGCCTGGCCGCGGTGCCGCTGCTTGGGTCGCTGGTCACCGAGCCCGCGGCGATGACACTGGCGGCGCTGATGCTTGCACCCCAGGTGTTCAAGCCCGGCGTGCCCGAGCGCATCAAGTACATGGCGCTCGGCGTGCTGTTCGTCAACGTCTCGATCGGCGGCACGCTGACGTCCTACGCCGCGCCGCCAGTGCTGATGGTGGCCGCCACATGGCAGTGGGATAGTGCCTTCATGCTGGCCACCTTCGGCTGGAAGGCGGCGCTTGCCGTAGTCGTCAATGCATCGCTAGCGACGGTGTTGCTGCGGAACCATCTGGCAGCCTCACCCATAGTCGTCGAAGGCGCCGTCGCCGCGCCCGTACCGCTGCCGGTGGTCGCCGTGCATCTGGCGCTGCTCGCCGGCGTGGTCATGCTGGCCCATCACCCGGTGGCCTTCCTGGCGCTGTTCCTGCTGTTCCTCGGCTTCACGCAGGCCTACGAGCGCCACCAAGCCCCGCTGATCTTGAAGGAAGCGCTTCTCGTGGGCTTCTTCCTGGCCGGCCTCGTAGTGCTGGGTGGCTTGCAGCGCTGGTGGCTGCAGCCCATCGTCTCGGGCCTGGAGCCGCTGGCCCTCTTCTTCGGTGCGCTGGGCCTGACGGCGGTTACTGACAACGCGGCGCTGACCTACCTTGGCTCGTTGATCACTGGCATCGGCGACGAGTCGAAGTACATGCTGGTGGCCGGTGCAGTGGCCGGCGGCGGCCTGACCGTGATCGCCAACGCACCCAATCCGGCCGGCGTGGCGCTGCTCAAGCGCGGCTTCGACGACGAGTCGATTGGGGCCGGGGGCTTGCTCATCGGTGCACTCGGGCCGACCGCCGTCGCGGCGGCGGCGTTCCTGCTTCTCTGAGGGGCTGGGCACTGGGCTGTCGCGCCGCGAACGCTCTCGATCCGCGCCTCCCGTTCGGCCGGTGGGTGGGCGGGCGTCGAGCCGGCTCGCGCTTTGTTGCGCATAGCCGTGGACTGACCTAAATAGGCGTTTGTGATCTGCGGCCGGCGATGGCCGAGCAGGGCGGACACGTGTTGCCGCGCGGCGCTGTCAACTTCCACCGCGACACCCTGGCCGCCAGCCACCGGGGGCAGCGAGCCGGTCAGCTCGGTGTAGCGGCTGGCCGCGAACTGGTGCCGCAGGCCATGCGGAACCACGCGCAGATCGCGCTTCGTGATGCCGAAGCGCTCCATCACGTAGCGCAGCCGCCGTAGCGCCTGGACCAGCGTCAGGTTCGGGTCGCCAACGCTGCCCTGCGTGCCCTTGGCGACGTGGCAGGCGTAGGTGATGGCATGGCGGCACAAGGCATCGTCGATGGGCACGTAGCGCTGCCGCCCGCCTTTCGTGCCGCGGTGGGTATCGAGGTACCGGACCGCTCCGCTTGCCTCCTCCCTATCCGATCGTGAATCACCTTTGGCTTGGCACGCGGTCGCCACGTCGACGTGCGGACGCAGCATCAGGCTCTCCTTGAACCGCAGTCCGAAGGCGAGCATCAACCAGAGGCTTGCCGCCGCGTGCACGTCGTAGTCCTCGACATCGTGGATCACCGACGCGACGTCGATGCCCAGCGCACGCCACGACTTGTCGTTCGTCGTGATGCCGCTGCGTCGGTACAGCGCGGGGTCGTCGAAGTAGGCCCGGATGGGCTTGAGCAGCTTGGGCTTGCCGATCCAGCGGGTGAAGGTCTTGAGGTGCGAGTAGTAGGTCGGGATCGTGCCCGGCGCCAGACGGCCGGCCTTGGCTTCGGCGCACCAGTGCGCCAACACGAAGTCGGCATGGCGACCGCTGAACGAGCGTGGGTCGAGCTTGAAGGCCTTGACGGGGTTGTGCTGCAGGAACCGGAACACCCACACACAGAGCCGGCCGCGCGCCTGCGCGGTGCGATGGCCGATGTTCTTGGCCTTGACGGCGTGCTGCCAGTTGTACCGGCGCAGGATCAGCGCCAGCACGTGCATGCACCGCTGCGGCTGCAGCGGCAGGGTGTCGAGATCGACGGTGAGCGGATCGGTTTGGGACATGGCGACCTCCGGGTGCCGGTGAATCGAAAGGAGTGGCCCGTTGAGAGACCGACAGGTGCCGGGCCAGGCATCGAGTCGGTTGCGCGTCCCCACGCGCGGCTGCCAAGGTTCGGACGGCAGCACCGTCCAGGCCTTCGTAAAAGTGATCGCCTTGCACACGGTGCGTACACGCGTGGCTGTCCGCTCGGGGCGGACCGCGACGCCAGCTCGGCAGGGGCCGAGGGCGGGCGCGGCATGGTGTGCGGGCGTCACCCGTACGTCGGCCCATCGAGGGGCCGCACGCGGACGTTTCAACCGGACCGAAAGGCACCACCGCAGCCAACGCGGTGGGCGGTCCGTTTACGCAGGTCCCGCGGATACCGGTCGAGCCGGTGTGTCGTGGGTCGCGGTCGCTCGAGGCGGCCGCGGCGCGTGATGCTGGAACGTCAGGGGAAAAGAGGCGGGTGCCCGAAGGCACGCCGCAATCCACGGCCTCGGGGGCCATGGCGGCTGGTGGGTGAACTTGGCGGATCGAGTCCGCGTGGATCCGGGGCTCTTGGCCCTCGGCGACCGAGGTCACCGGACTGATGGGGCTTCCTTCGACGCGGCGACTGTGCACTGCGCCCGGTGTGGAAGCTACCGGCTTGACGCACCGCAATCATGTGCCAGCGCAACGCGGACCTCAAGCTCGAAATGTGCCGATAAGCGCGCCGTGATCGAGGTCGGGTCGCAGAGCGAGAGGGGTTGACAAGCCTTCTTCCTACCTCTGCCTCCGAAAGACCAGGACAGGACGGTCTGGCGGGTCATTGGCGCGACTGCGGCACTTGACGGGACCGAGCCGGGTGCGACCGTGGAGCGACTTGCGGAAGCACCGGTGCGGCGGCGGCGAGGTGGGAGTGCAGCGAGAGCCGCGTTCCACCGAGGCCGTCGTGGCGAGCGACCTGATCGCGATAGCGCGCGCGGTTCGACGGTCTTCCGCGTGGGAGCCAGCCATCGGTCGCCCGATGCTGGGCGGTCTTCACTGAACCTGTTGGAGGAACTCCATGACAGCAGTCGTCAGAGCCATCGACGTCGGCTTCGGCTACACCAAGTTCACGGTCGGCGGGAGCGCCTCGGACATCCGCTGCGCCAGCTTCCCGTCACTGGCCTGCCTCAGCACGCGTGACCCGTCGGCATCGCTGGGCGCGGAGCGCCGTCGGACCTTCGCGATCCCGATCAAGGGCGTCTTCTACGAGGTCGGCCCCGACGTGGTCCTCGCGGGCGACGGATTCCGCGCCACGCAGATCCACCACCGCTACATCGACACGCCCGAGTACCTGGCGCTGGCGCGTGGGGCCATGCGCTCGATGAAGGTGGAACACATCGACCTGCTCGTGGTCGGCCTGCCCGTGGCGACCTTCGCTGCCGACAAGGCCGCACTCGAGAAGCTGATGACCGGCCGGCACGACGTGGGAGGTGGCAAGACGGTCCAGGTGCGCAAGGCGCTGGCCATGGCCCAGCCGCACGGCGCGCTGATCGACTATGCGGACCAGCACGACCGCGTACTCGCGATGCAGGACGAACAAAGCCTGGTCATCGACCCCGGCTCGCGCACCTTCGACTGGCTGGTGGCGCGCGGCATGAAGCTGTCGCACAAGCGCAGCCATTCGGTCGACCGCGGGGTGGCCGACATCCTGAACCTCATCGCGGACGACGTGAGCGTGGAGATCGGCTCCACCTACACCGGCCTGGACAGCATCGACCATGCGCTGCGGACCGGCAAGGCGTTGACCGTGTACCAGAAGACCTATCAGCTCTCGCGGATGAGGCCGATGGTCGAGAGCATCGCCCGCCAGGCCGTCGCGGCCATGATGCGGCGCATCGGGCCCGCCTACGACGTGCGCAACGTGATCCTGGTCGGCGGTGGCGCCTTCCTGTTTCGCAAGGCGGTCAAGCAGGCGTTCGCGTCGAATGAGGTGTTGGAAGTCAAGGAGCCGATGTTCGCGAACGTGCGCGGGTACCAGATCGCAGGCTCCAACTATGTGGCTGCGGCAACGCAGGGGGCAGGCGTTGTGGCGGCGGAAGGGGGCAGGGCATGAGTGCCGTCGACACGAAGCAGGATCAGAGCGTCAGGCTGCTCTTCGAGTTGTCGCGCGACGACAACCCACGGCTGTTCGACGACCTGATGCGATTCAACAAGGGACCGAAGCGGGTCAACCGGCTGCGGTTCCTCGCCCACGAAGGCCTGCTGGCACAGCAGTGGCTTCTTGGCATGCCCGTTCAGTTGCCGGCGCTGACGGCGGCCGCGCCAAAGGCGGCGCCGCAGGTCGGCGTGGACCCAGCCGTGGCGCGGCAGACCAGCCAGGCGTTCGAGGTCAGCAGCGGCGGTGCGGAGGAGTGATGGGACGCCGGCGCAAGAAGAAGGGGGCCGTCAGCGCCTCGGCGCTCGTGCAGATGGGTGTCTGCGAGCGGCTGGTCGTGTTCGAACACCATGAGGGAAAACGGCCGACACCCGCGCAGCGGGTGGCCCTGGAGCGCGGGCTGCGGGCGCATCGGCAGTTCGCGTCCGAGAGCGCATTGGAAGCAGCGCGGAAAGGACGCTGCTTCATTGCCACGCACGTCTTTGGGGAAGGGCCGGAGACACAAGTCCTGCGGTGTTTTCGCGATCGATTCCTGCGGCCCGCGCGTACCGGTCGGTACCTGATCCTGGCCTACTACCAACTGGCACCGCCCGTGTACCGGGCGATGAAAAGGTGGCCAGCGACGCGGCCCGCGGCGAGGGCAGCTCTCAGGCCCCTGGTTTGGCTCGCCACGCATCTTCTTGCCGATCCGGAGACAAGCCATGTCGGCCGCTGAGCTCTGGCTTCTCGTCGCCGGCTGCGCGGCCTGCATGACGGCGGTCTGGGTGATTCGGGTTGTTCGCGAGCGCGCAGCGGCAGCACGTGAATGGATGCCCGGGGAGTTGAAGAACCACAGGCTCGCCTACTCGGAGAGGACGTTTAGGTCTGGCGGCGACAAACAGGTGGTCGCCCGCGTGGATCGCGCGTACCGCGGGCGCAACGGGTTGGTCACGCTGGTCGAACTGAAGACACGACGAACCGATCGCGCGTATCTGTCGGACGTCATAGAACTGTCTGCGCAGCGCATTGCACTGGCGGGTGAAACCGGGGAGCCGGTCGATCGCATCGGATGGGTTGTCGTGGAATCGGGAACATTGCGAACGGCCCATCGCGTCACTCTGATGTCGGCGCAGGCCGTTTGGGACCTTGCCTCGAGGCGCGAGGCGCTTCTGGCGGGCGCAGAACTGGCAAGCTACCCGCGTACGAGCGCGGTTTGCACATCGTGCGCCTACCGGGGCCGATGCCGCCTGCGCAGTCATCCTCATGACTTGGCCGAAGTAGCCTCCCGTCCTCAGCGCTAGCAGCGAGCACGTGCTAAATTCTTAGCTCCCAAGGTACGACTTGGGATGCACTGGGCCGATGCGAGCCTGTCCTCTAGAACTGGGAAACGCCCGGGAAATGGGAAAGCTGGCTTGCGAGGAGATCGTTACGCGACAAGGGCTTAGACGCGGTTTCCATGTGTTGATCGACCAGATGGACTGAGACCCTTCGGCTCGACGAACGAAGACGGCGCCTCAGAGGCGCCGTTTCCCGTTGGGCCGCCCGCTTCAGCGCTGCAGCCGGATCGGCAGCATCATGTCGTGATCCTCGTGATCGAGGATGTGGCAGTGCCAGACATAGCCGCCGACCTGCCCGTGGTGGTCGTGGTCGCTGTGCACGTGCTCACCACCGGCCGGGTCGTGGACGACGAGCGAGCCGGCCTCGAAGCGCTGGTCCGGGTCGAAGCCGAGCAGGTCCGCGCTGGGCCAGGTGACGGTGAAACGGGTCACGGAGAAGGCCCGGGCGATGATCACGTCCTTCGGTGAATCCTCGTAGCCCGCGGCGCGGTCGGTCGAGCCGTAGAGGAAAGGGTCCGGGTTCGGCCGCCAGGGCCGGCCGGGGCGCGGCGGCGGGTTGAAGAGCTCGTAGAACACGCCGTTGAAGCGCCGCCGGTGCACCAGCCGCATGCTGGACGCCATGTGGACGTGGATCGGGTGCTCGTCGGCCGTGGTGTTGACCACGTCCCACTGCTCGGTCGTGCCGCACTTGCCGATGTCGACGTAGGTCGTGTCGAAGCCGACGTTGTTCTGCAGCATCTTGATCGGCGGAAAGATCCGTTCCAGGTCGATCACCTGGCGCAGCGTCATGATCCGTCGCAGCGTCGGGCTCGGCGCCGGCGGGATGACCGGGGGCTGGTTCGGCCCGCCGCGCAGCCGCTCGGGGATCCGCGTGACCGGGCCGAGCGCGCTGGTGACGTCGAAGGCCATGACCTGCGGCACGACCATCGCGCCGATCACCAGGTCGACCAGCGGCGGCAGCTCGGTGTTGCGCAGCTCGATGCGCGTGCCGGGCGCGACGTTGCGGAAGTCGATCAGCACGTCGTAGCGCTCGGAGGGCGCGATCTTCAGCTCGCTGACGCGGATCGGCGCGTTGAGCAGGCCGTGGTCGCTGCCGATCACGTACATCGGCGCCTGGCCGCGCAGCGTCAGGTTGTAGCTGCGCGCCGAGCTCGAGTTGAGGACGCGGAAGCGATAGACGCCGCGCGCGACGCTCAGCCGCGGCCAGACGATGCCGTTGACGACGACGCGGTCGCCGACCCAGGTGCCCGACCAGCGATTGGCCGCGGCCAGCGGCGTGTAGCGGTAGGTGAGGCGCCCGTTGGCGTCGAACATGCGGTCCTGGATCTGCAGCGGGATCTCGAACTCGCCGGCCGGGAGGCCCAGAGGGTTGCCCGGCTCACCGGTGTCGTAGGCGTCGCGCACCAGGTACTGGGACGAGAGGCCGGCCGCGACATTGAGCCGCGTCATGCCTGCCGAGTGGTCGTGGAACCAGAAGTGGCGCGCGCTCTCCTTGTTCTCGTAGTGGTAGCTGCGCATCGCGCCGCGGCGCCAGGTGTCGAACGGGTGGCCGTCCTGCTGCGGCTGGCTCAGGTGCCCGTGCAGGTGGACATTGGCCCGTGGCGCGGTGATGTCGTCGGCCGACATGTGGTGCAGCGTGGTGTCGACGTTCGCTGCCAGCGCGTGTCTGCCGAGGCGGTTCGGGAAGCTGAGGTCGAGCGGCTGCCCCTGATAGGCCTGGACCGTCGGGCCGTGGTAGCTCTGTCCACCGTAGCCCCAGGTGACGCTCGTCGGGTAGCTGCTGTGGAAGCGGTGCGTGGCCTCGGCCATCGCCAGCTCCTGGTTGCCGCTGCGCAGCGGTGGGACCACCAGCTCGTCGCGGTAAGGGGTCACGGCCGGTGAATGGAACACCGTGATGGCCGCCCGTGCCTCTCGCGGCATCAGCAGGCCTGGTGCGCCCACCAAAGGCACTGCCGCCAGCCCGCTCCCTGCGCCCTTGATGAAGCGGCGTCGACTCGATTCCCATGTACTCATCGCTGTCCCTCTAGTTGGTTGGTGTGTCTCGGGAGCGGCGGAGTGTGTCGCGCACCATCCCGCCTGAACAGGCGCCTGAAAGGTGGAACGGCGGCCGCTCGTGCGCCCGTCGGGCCTTGCGACTGCAGCGATGCGCACGTCGACCGGGTCGCGCCTTAAGCCTCGGTCAACACTCGGTCGTTAGGCTGCGCGACTCGTGGTCCTCAGCTGGCCGCAACGAGGACCATCGCGGGGTGCGCGACGACCCTGCACAAGGCAGGACAACACTCCGATGCCGCATTCCGTCTTCTCGCAGGCCAGCTTCTGGCTGATGCTGCTGCTCTCGCTGCTGCCGCCGTTCGCGATCTACGGCGGCCTGCTGGTCAGGCGCGCGATCTCGCCGAAGACGGTGGCCCTGCTCGGCCTGCTGCTGGTGCTCATCGCCGGTGTCGACGTCTTCCTGTTGCAGGCGCTGTCGGCGGCGGCCAGGGCCTCGCCTTCGCTGGCGGACGACGCGGTCTTCACCTCCGAGCTCTCGGTGGCTCTCTACCTGTTCCCGGCGACCTTCGGCGGCATCGGCGTCAACATGATCTCGCACGTGCTGCTGCGCCATCTCGCCGAGGCCGAACGGCGCTTCGGGGGGCAGGGCGGGGACCGTTGAGGCGCTGGGTGACGATCGCCCGACGGCCGGCAGAGGGCTCGGGCGAGAGGTCAGACGAGGTCTGACGGGCGCGGTGCCGGGGGCCTGAGCGGACAGGTGCTCGCGGCGAGCGTGACCGAATGCAAGCCGCTGCGGCGACGGGCAGGGGCGAACGTCGGGCCGCCGCCGTCCCTCGGCGATCATCGACCCGGTGAGCCCAGACGCCGTGCCCCAGGCCCGCGACGACGCCTTCGTCGCCGGCTGTGTCGCGCTCGACCTGGAGGTCGGCCTGCGCGACGGGCGCATCCACCATCTTGCTGCCGTGCGTGGCGACGACGGGCGCGCCTTCATCCATCGCGGTGGGGCAGGGCTCGCCGCGGCGCTGGAACGCCTCGATGCGTTCTGCGCCGGCGCCCGGCGGCTCGCAGGGCACAACCTGCAGGCCTTTGATGCGCCACAGCTGCAGGCGCTGGAGCCCGGACTGCGCCTGCTCGGGCTGCCGCGGGTCGACACGCTGCAACTGAACCCGCTCGCCTTTCCGCGCCACCCCTACCACCGGCTGGTCAAGCATTACCAGGATGGCGCCCTGGTGCGCAGCACGCGCAACGATCCCGAGCTGGACTCGCGGCTCTGCCTGCAACTGCTCGGCGAGCAGCGCAGGGCGCTGCGCACGGCTGCGCCCGAACTGCTCTCGGCGTGGCACGGGCTGCTGGCCGCGAGCCCGCGCGATACCGGTCTCGCACAGTGCCTCGGCGAGCTGCGTGGCGGGGCGGCACCCGATGCGCAGGCCTTCGCGCGAGCCGTCACTGCTTGCGCCAGCGACCGCGCCTGCGCAGCCGCGGTGCGCGAGCTGGCGCGTGGGCCGGACGCGGCGTCGACGACGGCGGGTCCGCCTGCCGACGGTCATGGCAGCGACGCGGGCACCTCGGGGCGGATCGCGCCGATCGATCCCTGGCCCGCCGCCTACGCACTGGCCTGGCTCTCGGTCGCCGGCGGCAACTCGGTGCTGCCACCCTGGGTGCTGCACCAGCATCCGGGCACGCGCGCGCTGATCTCGCGCCTGCGCAACCGGCCCTGCCACGACGCGGGCTGCCGCTGGTGCCGCGAACGCCACGACAGCGGCGCCGAGCTGCGCCGCTGGTTCCGCCTCGATGCCTTCCGCCCCGAGCCGCGCGGTGCCGACGGCCGGCCGCTGCAGCAGGCGATCGTCGAGGCCACGCAGTGCGGCGAGCCGGTGCTCGGCATCCTGCCGACCGGCACCGGCAAGTCGGTCTGCTACCAGCTGCCGGCGCTCTCGCGCTACGACCGCACCGGCGCGCTGACGGTCGTGATCTCGCCGCTGGTGGCACTGATGGCCGACCAGGTGCAGGGCATGGAAGCGCGCGGCATCGGCTGCGCGGCAGCGCTGAACGGCCTGCTGTCGCTGCCCGAGCGCGCCGACGTGCTCGAGCGCGTGCGCCTGGGCGACATCGGCATCCTGCTCGTTTCGCCCGAGCAGCTGCGCGGCCGCGCGCTGCGCAGCGTGCTCGCGCAGCGGGACATCGGCGCCTGGGTGCTCGACGAGGCGCACTGCCTGAGCAAGTGGGGCCAGGACTTCAGGCCCGACTACCGCTATGTCGGCCGCTACATCCGCGAGCGCAGCGGGCCCGTACTCGACGACTGCCCGGTGCTGTGCCTGACCGCGACGGCCAAGCCCGACGTGATCGACGACATCGCCGGCTACTTCGAGCGCCAGCTCGGCCTGCGGCTGACGGTGCTGGACGGCGGCTCGACGCGAGACAACCTGGCCTTCGAGGTCGTGCCGACCAAGCCCGAGCTGCGCTTCGCGCACACGCTGTCGGTGCTGCGTGCCGACCTGCCGCCGGAGCAGCCCGGCGGAGCGATCGTCTACTGCGCTTCGCGGCGTGGCACCGAGCAGCTCGCGCAGTTCCTGCGCGAGCACGACCTGGCGGCAGGCCACTTCCACGCCGGGCTGTCGCCGGAGGCGAAGAAGACGACGCAGCAGCGCTTCCTGGCCGGCGAGCTGCGCGTGATCGTCGCCACCAATGCCTTCGGCATGGGCATCGACAAGCCGGACGTGCGCCTGGTCGTGCACGCCGACGTGCCGGGCTCGCTCGAGAACTACCTGCAGGAGGCCGGCCGCGCCGGGCGCGACCGACAGGCGGCGCGCTGCGTGCTGCTCTACGCGCCGGGCGATGCCGAGCGCCAGTTCGGCCTGTCGGCGCGGTCTCGCCTGACGCGGCGCGAGATCCATGCGGTGCTGCGCGCGCTGCGCCGGCTCGACCGCCGCAAGCGGGGGGAAGGCGAGATCGTCGCCACGCCGGGCGAGATCCTGCTCGAGGAGGAGGAGGGCGAGTTCGAGCGCGACAACGCGACCGACGACACCCGCGTGCGCACCGCGATCGCCTGGCTCGAGGAGGCGGCACTGCTGACGCGCGAGGAGAACGTGGTCAGCGTCTTCCCCTCGTCGCTGCAGGTGGCGTCGCTCGACGAGGCGCGAGCCCGGCTCGCCACCGCCGAGGTCGACGAGGACCGGCGGCGCCAGCTGCTCGTGCTGGTGCGGGAGCTGCTGATGGCCGATGCCGACCGCGGCCTCAGCACCGACGAGCTGATGCTCGCGACGCGGCTCGACGGGCGCGGCGTGCAGCGGGCGCTCGCCGACCTCGAGCAGCTCGGCGTCGCGCGCAACGACACCGCACTCACCGCCTTCGTGCACGCCGGCGTGGAGCGCTCGTCGACGCGGCGTCTCGCCGAAGCGCAGGCCCTGGAGCTCGCGCTGATCGACGCGATGCGCGAGCACGACCCCGACCTCGGGCAGGGCGGCACCTCGGTGCTGCAACTGCGCCATGCGAGCCAGCGCCTGAAGGACGCCGGCCATCCGAATGCGCTGCCCGAGACCCTGTGGCGCCTGCTGCGCAGCCTGGCCGCCGACGGACGCGGCGAGGAGGGCTCGCGCGCCAGCCTCGACCTGCGCCGGCTCGACGCCGAATCCGTTCGCGTCGTGCTGCAGCGCAAGTGGGCCGACCTGAAGCGCACGGCCGGGATGCGCCATGCCGCGGCGCAGCGCCTGCTCGAGCACCTGCTCGCCCGCCTGCCGGACGGTGCCCGCGGCGTCGACCTGCTGGCACGGACGACGGTCGGCGGGCTGGCGGGCGCGATGCGCGGCGACCTCGTGCTGATGGGCTCGGTGCGCCACCCCGAGCGCCTGCTCGAGCACGCGCTGCTCTGGCTGCACGAGCAAGAGGTGCTGCGCCTGAACAGGGGCCTCGCGGTGTTCCGCCCGGCAATGACGATCCGCCTCGGTGCCGAGCGGCGCGGGTTCACGAAGCCTGACTACGAGCCGCTGCGGCTGCACTACGACGAGCTGGTGCTGCAGATCCACGTGATGGCCGCCTACGCCGAGCGCGGGCTGGCGGCGATCGGCGAGGCGATCCGCATGGCGGCCGACTACTTCTCCCTGTCGCGCGCGGCCTTCCTGGGCCAGTGGCTCCCGGGGCGCGAGAAGGAGCTGGGCCGCCAGACCACGCCCGCCTCGTGGCGCGCGATCGTCGAGTCGCTCGCCAACCCGGTGCAGCAGCAGCTCGTGGCGGACGAGCGCGAGCAGACGAACCTGCTGGTCCTTGCCGGCCCGGGCTCGGGCAAGACGCGGGTGCTGGTGCACCGCATCGCCTACCTGCTGCGCGTGCGGCGGGAGCGGCCGCAGGGCATCCTGGCGCTCGCCTACAACCGGCATGCGGCGCTGCAGATCCGGCAGCGGCTGCGCGCGCTGGTCGGCGACGATGCGAACGGCGTGACGGTGCTCACCTGCCACGCGCTGGCGATGCGGCTCGCGGGCATCAGCCTGGCCGAGCGTGCCGAGGCCGGCGAGGCGGTGTTCGACGAGGCACTCCAGCAGGCGGTGGCGCTGCTCGAGGGCAGCGGGCTGGCACCTGACGAGGCCGACGAGCAGCGCGAGCGGCTGCTGGCCGGCTTCCGCTGGATCCTGGTCGACGAGTACCAGGACGTGGCCGAAGGCCAGTACCGGCTGATCGCCGCGCTGGCCGGTCGCCGCCGGGCCGACGAGGCCGGCCGCCTCGCGCTGTTCGCGGTCGGCGACGACGACCAGAACATCTACGCCTTCAACGGCGCCTCGGTCGAGTTCATCCGCCGCTTCGAGGCCGACTACGGCGCGAAGCCGGCCTATCTGGTCGAGAACTACCGCTCGACGGCGCACATCATCGACGCCGCGAACCGCGTGATCGCGCCGGCGCGCGAGCGCATGAAGGCGGCGCACCCGATCGTGGTCGACCGGGCGCGGCGCGGCGGGCCCGAAGGCGGTGCCTGGCAGGCGCGCGACCTGCTGGCGCGTGGCCGGGTCGTGCGCCTGCCGGTGGCACCGGACGCGGCCGCGCAGGCGGTGCGGGCGGTGCAGGAGCTGTTGCGCCTTGCCGCGCTCGACCCGGGCTGGGACTGGTCGCGTTGCGCGGTGATCGCGCGCGGCTGGCGCTGGCTGGAGCCGGTGCGCGCCTGTTGCGAAGCCCTGGGCGTTCCGGCCCAGCTGGCCGACGAGCCCACGCCGCCGCTGTGGCGCCTGCGCGAGACGCAGGCCCTGCTGCGCTGGCTGCGGGCGCCGCCCGCAGGGCCGGGTCTCGATGCGTCAGGCCTCGACGCCTGGCTGGCCGAGCGGCTCGGTGGCGACGGCGCGGTCGCGGCAGGCGACGGTGCTGCAGCGGCGGGGATCTGGTGGCGCGCGCTGCGCGAGGCGGTCGACGACTACCGGCTCGAGCATCCCGACGCGGGCCTGCCGCCGGCGCACCTGGTCGAATGGCTCGTCGACTGGGCCCGCGAATGGCGACGCCGCCCGCGGGGCTTGACGCTGCTCAGCGCGCATCGCGCCAAGGGGGTCGAGTTCGACCACGTCGTCGTGCTCGACGGTGGCTGGGGGCCGCGCCGGGACGGCTCAGGTGTCCGAGTGGGCACCAGGCCTCGCCCGCCTGCCGGCGAGGAGGCGCTGGAGGACGCGGACGCCGAGCGCCGCCTCTACTACGTCGCGATGACGCGCGCCCGCTGCACGCTGGCGCTGGCGCGGCTCGGGCCCGTCGGGCCCTCCGGGCCGTTCGGCGAGGCCCTTGCCGGTGCCGCTTCGACCTGGTCGCGTCGCGAGGACGAAGTCGTGTCGCTCGAGGTCGACACCCGGCGCCTGAACCGTCGCTACCGCCGGCTGGGGCTGGCGGACGTCTACCTCGGCTATCCGGGCCGCCATGCGGCTTCGCACCCGCTCCACGCCCGGCTGGCCGCGCTGCGGCCGGGCGATGCGCTGACATTGCAGCGCGACGCGGCCGGGCGCTGGCAACTGCTCGACCGCCGCGGCGAGACCGTCGGCCGGATGGCACAGGCCTTCTCGCTCGACGAGGGGTGGCACTGCCTGCGCGCCAGCGTCGCCGCGGTCGTCGAATGGCGGCGCGAGGACTCGCCGCCCGAATGGCAGGACGGCATCGCCTGCGAACGCTGGGAGGTGGTGCTGGCCGACCTGGAGCTGGTGCCGATGGCTCAGAGCTGATAGCGCAGCGTCGCCATCAGCGCGCGCGGCGAGCCGTAGTCGTGGCCGGTTTCGTCGACCCGGTAGGCGCGGTCGAACAGGTTGCTCAGGTTCAGGTTCAGGTCGAGGTGCTTGTTGATCCGGTAGTTCGCCATCAGGTTGACCACCGCATAGGACTTGATCGTGGACGCCTCGAGGAACGCCGGGCCGGCCCAGCCCGCATAGGCCTTGCTCTGCCAGTTCAGGCCCGCGCCGACGGTCAGGTCGTTCAGCGCGGCCGGCCGCCAGGTCGTGAACAGCTTGAAGTTCTGCTTCGGCACCTCGGTGTTCAGGCGCGTGTCGGCGCTGTCGCGGATCACCGCGCGGCCGTAGCCAGCCTGCAACGACCAGCCGGGCCGCAGCTCGCCGGCGACCTCGAACTCCCAGCCGCGGCCCTTGGTCTCGTCGACGGCGACGTAGGAGTCGTCGCCGGTCGGGGTCTGGCCGCCGTCCGCGACGGCGAGGTTGTCCTTGCGCGTTTCGAAGACGGCGACCGAGGCGTTCAGGCGGTCGTCGAACCAGGCCCCCTTCAGGCCCAGCTCATAGGACTTGCCGACCTCGGGGTCGAGCAGCTCGCCGGCCTGGTTGCGGTTGTTCTGGGGCTGGAAGATCGTCGTGTAGCTCGCGTAGGCCGAGAGGCTGGGCGTGACGTCGTAGACCAGGCCGATGAAGGGCGTGAACTCGCGGTTCTGCTTGCGGTCGTCGGTGATCTCGCCGGTGTCCAGGTTGGTGGTGCGGGTGCGCCAGTTGCTCAGCCGGGCGCCGGTCAGCAGCGCCAGCGAGTCGAGCAGCTTCAGCTGGTTGTTGACGAACAGGCCGACCTGGTCGGTCTTGTACTCCGAGCGTGTCCAGGGTTCGAAGCTGCTCCAGTCCGGCTCGGGGAAGCGGCCGGTCCAGGTGAACGCCTGCGAGCTGATGTCGTCGTCGAAGTAGTCGGTGTTGCCCGGGCGGTCTCGCTCGCGCGAGCTGTAGCCGTTGAGGCCGGCGGTGAACTTGTGCTCCCGGCCCCATAGGCGGTAGCGCCCGTCGAGGCTGGCGAAGTAGGCGCGCGGCTTGTCCTCGCCGCCGATGCGGCGCAGGTAGACCGGGGTGATGCCGTCGAGCGCCGGCGACGCGGAGAGGTTGCCGAACTTGCGATCGCTCGTCCGCTTGCCGGCGACGAACTGCACCTGGCCGGTCCAGTCTTCGTTGAACCGGTGCTCGTAGCCGAGCGAGGCGTTCGTGCGCTTCACGCGGTTGCTGCTCCAGTCGGTGTAGGCGTTGCGGCCGCGGGCGAATGGCGTCGGCGTGCCGTCCTCGAAGGCGGTGTTGAAGCCGGTGTAGGGCCCGGCGCCGAGCCCGGTGGTGCGGCCATGCTCCAGGGCGACCGTCAGCCGGTCGCGCGGGGTCAGGTGGGCTTCGAGGACGCCGTAGAGCGTCGACTCGTAGCCGCGGTAGCGGTCGAGCCAGCTGTTGCCCTTCTCGTAGACGGCGACGAGGCGACCGCGCAGCCGGCCGTCTTCGGTCAACGGGCCGCCGAGATCGACCGTGCCGCGATGCTGCCGCCAGCGGCCGACCGACACCGAGCCCGAGGCCTCGAAGACCTCGGTGGGCCGCTTGCGGGTGACGGCAATCGTGCCGCTCGGCTCGCCGGCGCCGGTGAGCAGGCCATTGGCGCCGCGCACCACGGTGACCGAGTCGAAGACGGCCGAGTCGAGGCTGCCCCAGTCTTCATGCGAACCACCGGCGAAGAGCGACATCGGCACCAGGACGCCGTCGAGCAGCACGTTCGAGATCGTGTAGCCGCGCGAGTTGATCCACGAGTAGCTCGCCGTGCTCGCGCCGCCCTTGCCGAAGATCGTCAGCCCGGTCACCTGGTTCATCACGTCACCGAGCGACATCAGCCCCTGGTCGTCCATCCGCTGGCGGGTGATCACGCTGACCGACTGGGGCGTCTCGCGCGGTGCCAGGTCGAGGCCGGTCGCCGCGGAGGTGCTGGGCGGCGTGTACGAGTGCGTGCCCTCGGTGACGTTGTCGCGGATCGCTTCGCCGATGACGCGGACGGCCGGCAACTGGGCGCCTGGCGACGGCGTGACGGAAGGCGCCGCAGGGGTGTCGGCCTGGACGCCGGACGGGGTGCCGTCCTGCGGGGGCTGTTCGGTGCCCTGGGCGAGCAGAGGTTCGGTCGATGCCAGCGCGGCCAGCGCCGCGCCGGCGAGCAGCGCGCGCTTTCGTGAGTTCGTCATGGGTCGTTCGTAGGTGGGGCGGGCGGATTCGCATCGCTCGCGGGTCGAACGACTGACAACGAGAATGCGATGAATTCGCATTCATTGTATGCGGAGCCGTGAACGCAGCCCGGGCCGGGCGGCGAGCCGGCCGCGAACGGGCAGCGTTGGGGCCCTGGGCGGGCGGGGCGGTGGAGACCCGAGAAACGTCAGGCCGGCCCGCTGAGCACGCGCTTGGCCTCGCGCCTCGCTTCCCGCATCAGCACGAACTCCTCCGCCGCCGTCGGGTGGACGGCGACGGTGCGGTCGAAGTCGGCCTTGGTCGCGCCGGCCGTGAGCGCGACGGCCAGGCTCTGCACGATCTCCGGCGCGTCGGCGCCGGCCATGTGCACCGCCAGCACGCGGTCGCTCGCCGTGTCGACCAGCAGCTTCATGTAGCTGCGCTCGGGGCCGTCGATGAAGGCCTGGCGCATCGGGCGAAAGTCGGCCTCGTAGACGGTGACGCGGCGGCCTTCGCGCTCGGCCCGCGCGGCTGCCTCGGCCTCGGTCGGGCCGATCGAGGCGAGCGGTGGCAAGGTGAAGACGGCGCTGGCGACCAGGTCGAGGTCGAGCATGCGCACGCGGTCGCCGAACAACGCCTCGACCAGCGCGCGGCCTTCGGCGATCGCCACCGGCGTCAGGTTCAGGCGGTCGGTCACGTCGCCGATCGCGTAGAGGCCTGGCGCGGCGGTCTGCAGCCTCTCGTCGACCGCGAGTTCGCCGCCGCGGCCGGTCGCGAGGCCCAGCGTCTCCAAGCCCAGGTTCGCGGTGTTGGGGCGCCGGCCGCTGGCGTTGAGCAGCCAAGGGAAGTCGTGCGCTTCGCCGTTCGCGAGCCGCAGGCGCCAGCCGCTGCCGGGCGCGAGCGGCTCGCCAGCAGGGGCTGCCGCGCCAACTTCGGCGCCGCCCG
This sequence comes from Ideonella sp., assembly GCA_035911095.1. Lineage (GTDB taxonomy): Bacteria > Pseudomonadota > Gammaproteobacteria > Burkholderiales > Burkholderiaceae_C > JAMHWF01. The sequence goes on from JAMHWF010000044.1 coordinate 84,735, forward strand.
CGTCCAGGCGCTCGATGCGCTCCATCGTGACACCCGGATGCAGCCGCACGCCGGCCGCCGCCAGTGCCGCGGCGCAGTGGTGGCGCAGGTCGTCGTCGAAGCCGCGCAGCGGTGCCTCGGCGCGGAAGAACAGGTGCACCTCGACGCCCAGCCGCGCCAGCATGCTGGCGAACTCGACCGCGATGTAGCCGGCGCCGACGATCCCCACGCGCGCGGGCAGCGCCTGCAGGTCGAGCAGGTCGTCGGAAGTGGGGCAGGTCTCGATGCCGGGCACGCTGTCGCGCACCGGCGCGGCGCCGGTCGCGATCAGCACGCGGCGCGCGCTGAGCCGCCGTTCGCCGCCGGCCTGCCGCACGACGACATGGTTCGGCCCGTCGAGCCGGCCGTGGCCTTCGACCAGCTCGACCTTCGAGTCGGCGAGCAGGCGGCGGTAGATGCCTTCGAGGCGGTCGATCTCGGCCGCCTTCCGCGCGGCCCAGCGCGACATCTCGAAGCGCGGCGTGCCGTCGATCTGCCAGCCGTAGCCTTCGGCCTCGCGCAGTGCGTCGCCGTAGGCGCCGGCGTACATCAGCAGCTTCTTCGGCACGCAGCCGCGGATCACGCAGGTGCCGCCGACGCGGCTGCCCTCGACGATCGCCACCCGGGCGCCGAGCGCGGCCGCACGGCGCGAGGCGGCGACGCCGCCCGAGCCGGCACCGATCGTCACGAGGTCGAAGTCTTCAGTCATCGCGAGCTGCTCCCGGCCCGGATGCCGTCCGGGCAGGCGCCGATGATGCGTCGCCCCGGCCCGGGACGCCGCCGCCTTCGCGAGACCCCGCGTGCCGCTGCCGGACAATCGCCCGATGAGCCTGCCCGACCTCTCCGCGTCCGCCGACGACCGGCCCGCGCCCGCCAGCGAAGACGAAGCCGCAGCGGCCCCTTCCGAGGCCGCCATCGAGCGCGCCATCTGGCTGCGCCAGACCCTGCTGCACCACGCCCACCTCTATTACGACCTCGACACCCCGGCGCTGCCCGACGCCGAGTACGACAAGCTTTACCAGGAACTCGAAGCGCTTGAGAGCGCTCACCCTGCGCTGCGCACGCCCGATTCGCCGACGCAGCGCATCGTCGGCCAGGTGCTCGACGGCTTCGTGCCGGTGCGCCACGTGGTGCCGATGTTGAGCATCCGTACCGAGACCGACACCACCGACGGCGGCGCGATCGCCTTCGACGGCCGCGTGCGCCGCGAGCTGGGACTGAAGCCCGAGGACGCGCCGATCGCCTACGCCTGCGAGCTGAAGTTCGACGGCCTGGCGATCAGCCTGCGCTACGAGCAGGGCGTGCTGGTGCAGGCCTCGACGCGCGGCGACGGCGAGACCGGCGAGGACGTGACGCAGAACATCCGCACGATCCGCCGCATCCCGCAGCGGCTCAAGGGTGCGCGGCCGGAGGTGCTCGAAGTGCGCGGCGAGGTCTATATCGCCCGCGCCGACTTCGAGCGCATGAACGAGGCCCAGCGCGCGGCCGGCCTGAAGACCTACATCAACCCGCGCAACACCGCTGCCGGCGCGGTGCGCCAGCTCGACCCGGCGATGGCGGCGCAGCGACCGCTCTCGTTCTTCGCCTATGGGCTGGGCGAGGTGCACGGCTGGGGGCCGGACAACGCCGAGTGGCCGCCGACGCATGCCGCGACGCTCGACGCACTGAAGGCGATGGGCCTGCCGGTCAACGATGAGCGCGATGTCGTCAAAGGCGCCGTGGGCCTGGCGGCCTTCCACCAGGCGGTCGGCGAGAAGCGCGATGCGCTGCCCTTCGACATCGACGGCACCGTCTACAAGGTCGACTCGCGCGAGCTGCAGCAGCGCCTGGGCTTCGTCACGCGCGAGCCGCGATGGGCCGTCGCCCACAAGTACCCGGCACAGGAGCAGGCCACGAAGCTGCGCGAGATCGGCGTGCAGGTCGGCCGCACCGGCCGGCTGACGCCCGGCGCGAAGCTGGAGCCGGTCTTTGTCGGCGGCACGACGGTCAGCAATGCGACGCTGCACAACCTCTTCGAGCTACGGCGCAAGGGCGTGCGGGTTGGCGACACGGTGATCGTGCGGCGCGCGGGCGACGTGATCCCGGAGATCGTCGGCGTCGTGCCGCGCCCCACGCCGGGCCCGCGCGACCCCTACGTGCCCAACTTCCGCATGCCGCGCCACTGCCCGGTCTGCGGCAGTGACGTGCTGCGCGAGAAGGGCGGCATCGACCACCGCTGCACCGGCGGCCTGTTCTGCCCGGCGCAGCGCAAGGAGGCGCTGCTGCACTTCGCCGGGCGGCGCGCGATGGACATCGAAGGCCTGGGCGACAAGCTGGTCGAGCAGCTCGTCGACGGTGGCCTGGTGCGCACGCTGCCCGAGCTGTACACGCTGGGCATCGCCAAGCTGGCGGCACTTGACCGCATGGCCGAGAAGAGCGCGGCCAACCTCGTCGCCGGGCTCGAGAAGAGCAAGCGCACGACGCTGGCGCGCTTTCTCTACGCGCTCGGCATCCGCCACGTCGGCGAGGCCACCGCGAAAGACCTGGCGCGCCATTTCGGCACGCTCGACCGCGTGATGGACGCGAGCCTCGAGCAGCTGCTCGAGGTGAACGACGTCGGGCCGGTCGTCGCGCAGTCGATCCGCACGTTCTTCGAGCAGGCGCACAACCGCGAGGTGGTCGAGCAGCTGCGTGCCGCCGGCATCGGCTGGGAGGAGGGCCAGGGCACCGGCGATGGCCGCCCGCGGCCGCTGCTGGGCAGGACGCTGGTGCTGACAGGCACGCTGCCGACGCTGAGCCGCGACGAGGCGAAGGACCTGATCGAGGCCGCCGGCGGCAAGGTCACGGGCTCGGTGTCGAAGAAGACCGACTACGTGATCGCCGGGGCCGAGGCGGGGAGCAAGCTCGAGAAGGCGCAGGCGCTGGGGGTCGAGGTGCTTGATGAGCAAGGCCTGCAGGCCTTGCTCGCCGGGCCGTCGGACGGCTGAGGGCCGTGCCGCGACCCGGCCGCGACGTTCAGGCCTGCCGGCGGCGCTGCCTGCGCGCGGCGGCGCCAACCATCGCCAGCCCGCCGAGCATCAGCGCATAGGTCTCGGGCTCGGGCACCGCAGGGGTGAAGGTGACGAGCTGCGCCGACTCGCCGCCCAGGTAGCCGCCGAGGACCAGCGACTGGACCGTCAGCGTCGCGCCGGTGCCGTAGGCCCGTGCGTCGGTATCGACGAAGAACACCGAGGACTGCGTGCCCGGGAGCAGGCGGTTGTCGGCATCGACGACGAACTCATCGGAGAAGCCGTATTCCAGCTGGTTGGTCCCGCCCGCGGTCGAGGCGGCCCAGAGCGCGGGGTAGCGCGTGCCGGGCAGGTCGCTGCGCCAGTTGGTGTCGAGGCGCTGGCCGGCGACGCCGAAGCCGTCGATGCGCAGCGCGTCGAAGTAGGCCCAGCCGTTGGCGTCGTGGCTCACCTGCCAGTAGAAGTCGTAGGTCTGGTCGGCGGCGCGCACGACCCAGGCATCGAGCACGCCGCTGGTGGGGTCGGTGCAGGCCCCGGTCGGGCTGTCCGGGCAGCGTGACGAGATGTCCATCGAGAACGGCGTGCTGCTGCGCGCCACGATGTCGCCCGCCAGGTGCGGCGACGCGGCGAGGTTGGTGCCGGGCAGCTGGACGTTGAAGGCGTCGCTGGTCACCGGCACGGCCTGCGCCAGGCCTGTCGCCACCAGGCCTATGGCGGCTGTCATGAACTTCATGCGGATCTCCCTGATCGTGGATCGAACGTTTTTCGGCGCCTGCTCGAGGCGCCGGGCACTTCTTACCCGCGCAGGTCTGTCCTCACAAGCACCCCTCGGCCCTTTGGGGGCCAAGGCGGCCGGTCGCTCCCCAATCCGGATGACGCCTCGGGCCGCCGACCGTGCTGCCGCGCCCGAGCCCGACCTGCCCACCGGGGTGACGCGCTCTTGATACGCTCGGGGCCGACCCGAGCAACCAGACCCTGAGCCCACGCACCATGGCCGTCCGCGAGATCCTGAGGATGGGCGACCCGCGCCTGCTGCGCATCGCCAAGCCCGTCGAGCGCTTCGACACGCCCGATCTGCACGCCCTCATCGACGACCTGTTCGACACGATGCGCGCCGCCGAGGGTGCCGGCCTCGCCGCGCCGCAGATCGGCGTCGACCTGCAGGTGGTGATCTTCGGCTTCGACCGCAACGACCGGTACCCGGACGCGCCGGCGGTGCCGCGCACGGTGCTGATGAATCCGCACATCGAGCCGCTCGGCGAGGCGATGGAGGAGGGCTGGGAGGGCTGCCTTTCGGTGCCCGGCCTGCGCGGCGTGGTGCCGCGCCACGCGCGCATCCGCTACCGGGGCGTCGACCCGCAGGGGCGGCCGATCGAGCGCGAGGCCGAAGGCTTCCACGCCCGCGTCGTGCAGCACGAGTGCGACCACCTGATCGGCACGCTGTATCCGATGCGGGTGCGAGACTTCAGTCGCTTCGGCTTCACCAGCGTGCTCTTTCCCGGTCTCGACGAGGCGGCGGACTGACCGGCTGCCGCGGCGCCGCCGTCCAGGCGCGCGCCGCCGCGAGACGCGCGAACCTTACGCTTGCTTACCCCTCTGGTCGGCGCGGCGGCAAGGGCCGGCGTTGTAGGGTCGGATGCCGGCACCACGCGCGCGTGGTGATGCGAGCACCGGGTCCGTGGCGGTTGTCCGCCGAAGGAGATCTCCGATGAGCCTGCGCGACGCCTGGTTGCGCCTCCGACCGACTCTCGCGGCGCTCGGCGCCGGCGCAGCGCTGGCCGTGCCGCTCGGCTGGCCCGACGAAGCGGTCTCGGCCGCGCCGGACACGTCGATCGGCGGCGACGAGGACGCGGCCGACATCGCTGCGCTGCCCGCCTCGCCCGACGACCCGCCGGCCCGCGTCGGCCGCGTCGCCGAGGTCAACGGCGAGGTCTTCCTCTACGACGACCAGGCGGGCGACTGGCGCGACGCCTCGCGCAACCGGCCGGTGACCACGGGCGACCGCCTCAGCACCGGCGCCAATGGCCAGGCCGAGGTGCAGGTCGGCTCCACCACCTGGCGCCTCGGCGCGGGCAGCGAGCTCGAGGTGCTGCAGCTCGATGACGCGCGCATGCGGCTGCAACTGCACAGTGGCAGCCTCGCGATCCGCCTGCGCAGCCGGCTGGCGGCCGTCGAGACCGAGGTGTTGACCGATGAGGGCCGCTTCCTGCCGGCAGCGGCCGGCCACTACCGCATCGACCGCCAGGACGACGTGAGCACGGCGGCGGCCTGGCAGGGTTCGCTGCGCTTCGAGAGCCTGGGCGACACCTCGCAGGCGCTGACGCTGGCGGCTGGCGAGCGGCGCGAGTTCTGGCTCGAGGCCGGGCCCGGCTCGCCCGCGCGCCACCGTGAGGCCTCGCTCGAGCGCGACGCCTTCGCCGACTGGGTGTTCGCCGCCGAGGCCCGCGAATCGCGCAGCGCCTCGACCCGCTACGTGTCGCCGGAAATGACCGGCGTCGACGACCTCGACCGCTACGGCCGCTGGGAATCGAGCGTCGAGTACGGCCCGCTGTGGACGCCCTACAGCGTCGTGCCGGGCTGGGCGCCGTACCGCTACGGCCGCTGGGCCTGGGTCAGCCCCTGGGGCTGGACCTGGGTCGACGATGCGCGCTGGGGCTTCGCCCCGTTCCACTACGGGCGCTGGGTCGAGATGCACGGGCGCTGGGCCTGGGCGCCGGGGCGTTACGTGCGCCATCCGGTGTACGCGCCGGCGCTGGTGGCCTGGGTCGGCGGGCCTGCGGTGAGCGTGTCGGTGAGTGTCGGCGGGCCGCCTTCGGTCGGCTGGTTCCCGCTCGGGCCGCGCGAGGTCTACGTGCCCGGCTACCGCGTCAGCCCGCGCTATGTGCGGGTGGTCAACGTGACGCACGTGGGCCGCATCGACGGCATAGACCGGATCGTCCGCGACCCCGACCGCTACATGCGCGCAGGCCGCTACCGCTATCGCGACATCCGCGACGCGCGCACCACGGTGCCGGCCGACATCGTCACTGGCCGGCGTCCGGTCGGGCCCGCCTGGCGCAGCTTCGAGCCCGAGGCGGCGCGCCGCCCGGAGCGCGAACGCGTCGTCCGGCCGACGCCGGCCCTGCCGACGCCGGTCGTCGCCCGCGAGGGCCATGTCGCGCGGCCAGGCATGCCGCTGCGCCCGCCCGGCCTGCGGGAAGGGCGCTCGCCGCAGGACGCCGACCGCGACGGTCGCGGCGTGATCGGCCGCCTGGACCCGCGCAGCGGCGCGATCCCGGGGCGTGGCGACCTGCGCAACGACGGCAACGACCTGCGCTGGCCCGGCGCGCCCGCGGGCGGCAACCGCTCCGATGACGGGCGGCGGTCGGGCGTCGTCAGGCCCGGCGCGGACCCGCGTGCTGGCGACCGGGCAGGGAGCCCGGCGGCGCCGGCCCAGCGTGAGACGCTGCGCCCCGGGCGCGGCGTGCAGGACCCGGTGGGACAGCCTCAGGTCGAGGCACCGGGTCGCCGCATCGACTACCCCGGCGCCGGGTCGCGGGACGGCGACCGCGGTCCATCGCGCAGCTGGGGGTCGGGCGTCAACCGCCCCGGGCTGGGCGACAGCACGCGCCCGGTCGAGCGGCAGGCCCCGCCGCGGGAGACGGTGCGCCCCGTCCAGCTGCCGCCGGTCGAGCGCCCCGTCACGTCGCCGCGCGAGACGATCCGTCCGGTGGCACCGCCACGCGAGATGGTCCGCCCCGTCGAGCCGTCGCGCGAGGCCGTGCGGCCCGTGCCTCGCCCGGTGCTGACGCCGCAGCGTGGCGGCGGGGAAGCGATGCGGCCGATCGAGCGCCCGATGCCGCCGCGCGAGACGGTGCGCCCGGTCGAACGGCCCGCCGTGACGCCGCGCACGCAGCCCGAGCGCGGCGGCGGCGTGCCTCAGCGGTAGACGTCCGGTCGCGGTTGAGGCCGCTCAGTTGACGGCCGTGCCGGCGCGCGCGGGCGTTGCCGGCCCGAGCTGGCGCTCGAGCACCGCCCAGACGGTGTCGCGCATGGCCGGCTGGGCCGACTCGTTGGGGTGGATGCGGTCGGCCTGGAACATCTGCGCCGCCTGCGGCCCGTCGGCAACGCCTGCCAGCAGGAAGGGCACCACCGCCGCGTTGGTGTCGCGCGCGACCTCGGCGAAGAGCTTCGCGAAGCGCTCGGTGTAGGCCTGACCGTAGTTCGGCGGCACCTGCATGCCGACGATCGTCACCTTCGCCCCGGCGGTGGCTGCGGCGCGTGACATCGCGGCCAGGTTGTCCTGCGTCATCGAGAGCGACAGGCCGCGCAGCGCGTCGTTGCCGCCGAGCTCGAGGATCACGAAGTCGGGCCTGTGCTGCTGCAGCAGCGCGGGCAGGCGCGTGCGGCCGCCCGAGGTCGTGTCGCCGCTGATGCTCGCGTTGACCACGCGCAGCGGCGGCTTGCGGGTGGTCAGTCGTTCCTCGAGCAGCGCGACCCAGCCGCTGCCGCGGCGCAGGCCGTACTCGGCCGAGAGGCTGTCGCCGACGACGAGCAGCGTGCGCGCCGGCGCGGCCGTGCCCTGCGCAGCGGTGCCCTGCGCCTGCGCCGCTTTTGGCCTCAGGCCCCAGGCGAGCGCGCCGCCCAAGGTACAGTGAACCAGCCAATTCCTTCTGTTGGAGCCCGTTGTTGCCATGTCCGAACCGATCATCGAAGTCGAGCGCGTCACCAAGCAGGTCAGCGACTCGACCGGGGTGCTGACCATTCTCCACGAGATCGATTTCTCGCTCGAAGCGCGGGAATCGGCCGCGATCGTCGGCGCCTCGGGCTCGGGCAAGAGCACGCTGCTGTCGATCATCGCCGGGCTCGACACGCCCACGCGCGGCACGGTGCGGCTCGCCGGCGCCGACCTGTTCGCGCTCGACGAGGACGCACGCGCCGCGGTGCGCGCGCAGCGCCTGGGCTTCGTCTTCCAGAGCTTCCAGCTGCTCGGCAACCTGACCGCGCTCGAGAACGTGATGCTGCCGCTCGAACTGCAGGGGCGCGCCGACGCGCGCGCGCTGGCGAGCGAGATGCTCGGCCGCGTCGGGCTCGGCGAGCGGCTCGGCCACTACCCGAAGGTGCTGTCGGGCGGCGAGCAGCAGCGGGTCGCGCTGGCGCGTGCCTTCGTCGTGCGGCCGGCCGTGCTGCTGGCCGACGAGCCGACCGGCAGCCTCGACTTCGCGACCGGCGAGACCGTGATGTCGCTGATGTTCGACCTCAACCGCGAGGTCGGCACGACGCTGGTGCTGGTGACGCACGACCGCGGGATCGCAGCGCGCTGCGACCGCCAACTGCGCATCGAGGCCGGCCGTCTGAAGGGCGACGAGCGCGTGGTCGCGGCCTGAGCGCTGCCCGAACGAGCCGCTGCGCTTCGCCCGGCGGCTCGTCTGGCGCAGCTGCCGGCGCCCCGGCGCTCAGCGCCGCCCGGCAGCGTCGAGCGTCGGGTAGTCGGTGTAGCCCTGCGCGCCGCCGCCGTACAGCGTGGCGCGATCCACTTCGGCGAGGCGGGCGTCATCGCCCAGGCGCCGCACCAGGTCCGGGTTGGCGATGAAGGACCGCCCGAAGGCCACCGCATCGGCCGCGCCCGAGGCGACCACGTCCATCGCCATCTGGCGGCCGTAGCCGTTGTTGACGATCCAGGCGCCGGCGTGGTGGCGGCGCAGCGCCGCGTAGTCGAAGGGCGCGACGTCGCGCGGGCCGCCGGTCGCGCCTTCGATGACGTGCACGTAGGCCAGGCCCAGCGGGGCGACGGCCGCGAGCGCTGCCTCGTAGAGCGCCTGCGGGTCGCTGTCGGGGCCGCAGTCGTTGGCCGGCGTCACCGGCGAGAGCCGCACGCCGGTCCTGTCGCCGCCGATCTCGCCGGCCACGGCCTGCAACGCCTCGACGAAGAGCCGGATGCGGTTCGCGACCGGGCCGCCATAGGCGTCCTGCCTGTCGTTGACGCTGTCGCGCAGGAACTGCTCGATCAGGTAGCCGTTGGCGGCATGCACCTCGACCCCGTCGAAGCCGGCCTCGATCGCCAGCCGGGCGGCGCGGCGGTAGTCCCCGAGCACGCCGGGAATCTCGTCGAGGCGCAGGGCCCGCGGTGCGGAGACGTCCTCGAAGCCCTGCGCAGTGAAGGTCTTGGTCCTCGCGCGCCGGGCGCTCGACGAGACCGGCACCTCGCCCGGCGGCAGCAGCGAGACATGCGAGATGCGCCCAACGTGCCAGAGCTGGATGACGATGCGGCCGCCCTCGGCGTGCACGGCGTCGGTGACCTGCCGCCAGGCCGCCACCTGGGCCGCGTCGTAGATGCCCGGCGTGTCCAGGTAGCCCTGGCCCAGCGGGCTGATCTGGCTGGCCTCGGTGACGATCAGGCCGGCGCTGGCGCGCTGCCGGTAGTACTCGACCGCCAGCGGCGACGGCACCTGGCCGGGCGCTGCGCGATTGCGCGTGAGCGGCGCCATCACGACGCGGTTGGACAGGGCGATGGCGCCTGCCCGCAGAGGGTCGAACAGGGAGGTCATGCGAGGAGCTCCGGGCAAGAGGGAGGCGGCACGGGGCCGGACGGCCGCGAGTCTCCCCCGAAGGCCGAACCCGCAATGCGCGTCAGGCCTTCCCGGCTGGCGACGGGCGGGGGCATGCCCCGCCGCGGGCCGGCTTACTGCGCGAACTTGTAGTCCGTCTTCGCCTTCGCGCGCAGCTCGTCGCGGAACTGCGAGAGGCGCATCTGCTGCAGGCGCTGCTCGATCTGCGGCTTCACTTCGGCGAGCGGCGGGAACTGCGCCTGGCGCGTGTCGTCGACGCGGATGATGTGCCAGCCGAACTGCGACTTGATCGGCGTGTCGGTCATCTGGCCCTTCTGCAACTGGGCCATCGCCTGCGAGAACTCGGGCACGTACGAGCCGGGTGCGGCCCAGTCGAGGTCGCCGCCGTTCGGCGCCGAGCCCGGGTCCTTCGAGCTTTCCTTCGCGACGTCCTCGAACTTGGCGCCTCCCTTGATCTTCGCGATCGCGGCCTTCGCCTCGTCCTCGGTCTCGACCAGGATGTGGCGTGCCTTGTACTCGGTGCCGCCCGACTGGGCCTTCAGCTTGTCGTATTCGGCCTGCACCTCGGTCTCGGAGAGCGGGTGCTTCTTCTCCTGGTCGCTGAACAGTTCGCGGATCAGGATCGTCTGCCGCGCCAGCTCCATCTGCTGCTTGTAGTCGGTCGAGGTGGCGAGGCCGCGACGCTCGGCCTCCTGCATGAAGATCTCGCGCAGCACGACCTCGTCCTTCACTTGCGACTCGAGCTCGGGCGTCGGCTGCTGGCCCTGGCGAATGGCCTGCGCCATCAGCGTGTCGGCGCGCGTCTTGGGCACGGCCTTGCCGTTGACGATCGCGATGTTCTGCGCCTGAGCGGCCAGGGGCAGCGTCAAGGCCAGCGCGCAGCCTGCGAGCCAGCGGCGCGCAACGAGGTTCGGCTTGTGGGTCATGAAGGGTCTTTCAGCGAAGGGACGACGCATGCCGCGGCGCGGCACGGTCGATCGGTTCGTCGGGAGGGGCAGAAGCGGGGGTGATCGCTCGGGTCCGGTCCGGCAGGGTGGTCACCTCTCGCCGGGGACGCGGGCATCGATGGCCAGTGCGTGGATGCCGCGTTCGATCAAGGACTGCAGGGCACTATACACGAGGCGATGTCGCGCCAGCCGCGAGGCGCCGGCGAAGCGATCGCTCTCCACGACGACGCGAAAGTGCCGTCCTTCGCGCGCCCCGGCATGGCCGGCGTGGAGGTGGCTGTCGTCGTGCACTTCGAGCCGGCTCGGCGTGAAAGCGCTGCGCAGGACGGCCTCGACCTCGGTCGCGGTGACGGCGTCGGGGCTCATCGTTCCGGCGCCGTCGCGACGCCCTGGCCGCCGGGGCGCGAGCCGTCGCGCAGGCGCCGCCGTCCCAGCAGCAGGACCTGGCACAAGGCGAAGAGCAGCGGAAGCCCCACGCTGCCGTAGCGCTTGAAGTCGAGCCAGATCTCGGTCGGGAAGGTGTGGGCGATGAGCAGGTTGAGCCAGCCCATCGTCGCAAAGCAGGCGACCCAGGCGAAGTTCAGCCGCTGCCACACCCGTGCCGGCAGTACCAGTTCGGCGCCGATCAGCTCACGCAGCAGGTTGCGCCGGAACACGACCTGGCTCGTCCACAGGGCCAGTCCGAGGGCCCAGAAGAGCACGCTCGGCTTCCACTTGGCGAAGGTCTCCTCGCGGAAACCGGCGCTTGCCGCGACGTAGGCGGCGACGAGCGCGAGACCCACCCACAGCAGCAGGCCGATGCGACGCCCGCGCGCGAGCAGCCAGGCGAGCTGCAGCGTCGTGCCGATCACCGCCAGGCCGAGGGCGAACGCGAGCGCGGCCGACCTCGCGCCCGCGGCCGGCACGCCCACCGCGCCGAAGTACGCCGCGGCGAACGCCGCGATGTCGGGCCGGGCGTCGGCCAGCAGGAGGCCGCCGAAGAACAGCAGGGCGGGCAACAGGTCGGCGGCGCGCTTCATGCGAAGGGGTGGCGCGGGCGGGCGGTCCGGTGGCGGCCGGTGATCACTCGGGGCGGAAGTCGATCGACGCCGAGTTGATGCAGTAGCGGTCGCCGGTCGGGGCCGGGCCGTCCTCGAAGACATGGCCGAGATGGGCGCCGCAGCGGTTGCAGCGCACCTCGACGCGCACCATGCCGTGGCTGCGGTCGACCACGCGCTCGATCACCTCGCTGTTGACTGGTTGCCAGTAGCTCGGCCAGCCGCAGCCGGCGTCGAACTTGGTCGTCGACTCGAACAACGGCGTGCCGCAGCCGATGCAGTTGTAGTGGCCCTTCTCGAAGTGGTCCCAGTACTTGCCGCTGAAGGGCCGCTCGGTGGCGGCGTTGCGCGTGACCTGGTACTGCATCGGGTCGAGCTGGGCACGCCACTCGGCGTCGGTCTTCTCCACCTCGCGGGGCTTGTGGTCCGTGGTCTTCATGATGGACAGGACACCTCGATGGTCAGCGCCCGGTGTGGGCGGGGAGCCAGCATCAGCGCGCCGCATCGGCGGGCGCGTCAGCAAAGTGTAAGGCGCAAGCCCGGCGCCGTCGAAGCCAAAGGCGATGGTTCAGGTCGCGGGCTTGTCCGACAGGGCCTTCAGGTTCTCGCGCAGCGAGTCGCTCATCGGCGCGTCGAGGTTGATGCCCTTGGGCGGGATCGGCGACTGGAACCACTTCTTGTAGAGGGTTTCGAACTCGCCGCTCGACATCAGGCCCGAGAGGGTGTCGTCGACCAGTTTCTTGAAGTCCGGGTCGTCCCTGCGCAGCATGATCGCGTAGGGCTCGATCTGCACCGCGTCGCCGACGATCGCCAGCTCGGCCGGGTTCTGGGCGCTGGCGCGCAGGCCATAGAGCAGCACGTCGTCCATGCCGAAGGCGTCTGCCCGGCCGGTCTGCACCATCAGCGCCGATTCGGCATGGTCCTTCGCCGAGAGCAGCTCGAAGCCGAGCTTGTCGTCGGTGTTGAGGCGGCGCAGCACCTGGTAGTTGGTGGTGCCGGTGGTCGAGACGACCTTCCGGCCGGCGAGGTCGGCCCATGACTTCACAGGCCCGCCGGCCTTCACCAGCAGCCGGGTGCCGGTGTAGAAGTAGTTGATCGCGAAGGCGACCTGCTTGGCGCGCTCGCTGTTGTTGGTGGTCGAGCCGCACTCGACGTCGATCGTGCCGTTCTGCATCAGCGGGATGCGGTTCTGCGAGGTGACCGACTGCGTGCCGACCTGCAGGTCGGCGCGCCCCGTCGCCGTCTTCACCCGCTCGACGATGCGGGCGCAGATCTCCCAGCCGAAGCCGGTCGGCCGGGCGTCGCCGTCGAGGTAGGAGAACGGGATCGACGATTCGCGGTACGCGACCGTGATGCGGCCGCTCTGCCTGACCTTGTCGAGCGTCGAGGACGCCGAGGTCTGGGCCGCCGCCGGCGCGAGCGGCAACAGGCAGATCAGGGCGGCGGCAAGGGAGGGGGCGATGCGCATGCGCGTCCTTTGTTGGCCGGGAGAGTGTCGGCGACATCCTAGGGCGCGCAGGGCGCTGGTGCCGCCCGGCCCAGGGAAAACCGCAGTCGGGGCGTCGCCAAGCGGGTTTCTATGATGCTGGCCGGCCGGCCCGCGTCGGGTGCCGGCACGAAGGAGCAGCCATGGCAGCGCTGATGGGCCGGATGATGACGATGCCGCTGATGATCTCCTCGCTGCTGCGCCACGCGGCGCGGCACGCAGGCGATGTCGAGGTCGTGTCGCGACGGGTCGAGGGCGACATCCACCGCTACAACTGGCGCGACGTCGAGCGGCGCGCGCGCCAGCTGGCCCAGGCCCTGGCGCGCCTGGGCTGCGAGCCGGGCGACCGCGTCGCGACCCTGGCCTGGAACGGCTACCGCCACCTCGAGCTGTACTTCGGCACCTCGGGCTCCCGGCTCGTCTGCCACACGGTCAACCCGCGGCTCTTCCCCGAGCAGATCGCCTGGATCGCCGCCGATGCGGACGACCGGGTGCTGTGCTTCGACATCTGCTTCCTGCCGCTGGTCGAGCAGCTCGCCCCGCAGCTGAAGACGGTGCGCCACTTCGTCGCGATGACGGACCGCGCCCACATGCCCGCCGCCACGACGATTCCCGGCCTGCTCTGCTACGAGGAGCTGGTCGAGGCCGAGGACGGCGCCTGGACCTGGCCCCAGTTCGACGAGAACACCGCCTCGGGCATCTGCTACACCTCGGGCACCACCGGGCACCCGAAGGGCGCCGTCTACAGCCACCGCTCGACGCTGCTGCACACCTATGCGCTGATGGTGCCGGACGCGATGGGCCTCTCGTCCCACGACGTGATCCTGCCGGTGGTGCCGATGTTCCACGTCAACGCCTGGGGCGTGCCCTATGCGGCGCCGGCGATCGGCGCCAAGCTGGTGCTGCCGGGGCCCTTCCTCGACGGCAAGTCGCTGCACGAGCTGATGGAGGCCGAGCAGGTGACGTTCAGTGCCGGCGTGCCGACGGTCTGGCTCGGCCTGCTCACCCACATGAAGGCGCAGGGGCTGCGCTTCACCAGCCTGAAGCGCACCGTCGTTGGCGGCTCGGCGCTGCCGCCGGCGATGATGCGGATGCTCGAGGACGATTTCGGCGTGCAGGCGATCCATGCCTGGGGCATGACCGAGATGTCGCCGCTGGGCACGCTGGCGCGGCTGTCGTCGCGCCACGAGGGCCTGGACGAGGAGGCGAAGCGCCGGGCGCTGGAGAAGCAGGGCGCCGCGCTCTTCGGCGTCGACATGGCGATCCTCGACGACGAGGGCGCCGAGCTGCCCTGGGACGGCCGCAGTGCCGGCAATCTGGTGGTGCGCGGGCCCTGGATCCTCGACCGCTACCTGGGCCGCGACGAGTCGCCGCTGGTCGAGGTGGGCGGCCAGCGCTGGTTCCCGACCGGCGACGTGGCAACCATCGACCCCTACGCCTGCATGCAGATCACCGACCGCAGCAAGGACGTGATCAAGTCGGGTGGCGAGTGGATCAGCTCGATCGACCTCGAGAACATCGCGCTCGCCCACCCGGCGGTGCACGAGGCCGCGGCGATCGCCGCGCGCCACCCGAAGTGGGACGAGCGCCCGCTGCTCGTCGTCGTGCGCAAGCCCGGCGCCGAGCTGAGCCGCGAGGAGATGCTCGCCTTCTACGCGGGCCGCATCGCCAAGTGGCAGATCCCCGACGACGTGGTCTTCGTCGACGAGATCCCGCACACCGCGACCGGCAAGATCCAGAAGCTGCGCCTGCGCGAGCTGTTCAAGGACCACGTGCTGCCCGGCGCCTGAGCTCGGCGGCGGCGGGCCGCTCGCCGCGCATGCACGTACAGTGCGCGCCGGACCGGCCGCCCGTCATTCCCCGCCGATGGAGTTTCTCGCGATCTCGCTGCTGAACGGCCTGAGCTACGGGCTGCTGCTGTTCATGCTCAGCTCGGGCCTGACGCTGATCTTCGGGATGATGGGCGTGCTGAACTTCGCCCACGCGAGCTTCTACATGCTGGGCGCCTACCTCGGCCATGCGATCGCGGGCGTGCTCGGCTTCTGGGTCGCGCTGGTCGCGGCGCCGCTCGCGGTGGGCCTGCTCGGCGCGGCCTTCGAGGTGGGCTGCCTGCGGCGCGTCCATCGCCACGGCCATGTGCCGGAGCTGCTGGCGACCTTCGGGCTCGCCTATGTGGTGCTCGAAGTGGTGCAACTGGTCTGGGGGCGCTCGTCGCTCGCCTTCGCCCCGCCCGAGGCGCTGCGCGGGTCGCTCTTCACGCTGGTCGCGACGCCGGCGGAGGGCTTGCGCCTGGTCTGGGGCGCCGCGCCGCCGGCGCTCTGCGCCGCGGCCGAGGGCGCAGCGCGGGCGAACTGCTCGCCGTTCCCCGCCACGCGCGGTTTCATGATGGGCGTGGCGCTGGCGATGATGGCGGCGCTGTGGCTCGCCTTGACGCGCACGCGCCTCGGCCTGGTCGTCCGCGCCGCGCTGACCCATCCTCAGATGGTCGAGGCGCTCGGCCACGACGTGCCCAAGGTCTTCATGCTGGTCTTCGGCGGCGGCGCGGCACTGGCCGGGCTGGCGGGTGTGATCGGCGGCAGCACCTTCGTCACCGAGCCGGCGATGGCGGCGGCGGTGGGCTCGCTGGTCTTCGTCGTGGTCGTCGTCGGCGGGCTCGGCTCGCTGGGCGGGGCCTTCGTCGCCTCGCTGCTGATTGGCGTGTTGCAGAGCTTCGCGGTGGCGATCGACCTGTCCTTCGGCCACCTCGCCGCGGCGCTGGGCTGGGCGCCGGGCGAGGTGGCGTGGCCGGAGGCGCTGGCCAGGATCAGCTTGGCGCAGGTGGCGCCGGTGCTGCCGTACCTGCTGCTGGTGGCGGTGCTGGTCCTGCGCCCGCGCGGGCTGCTCGGGACGCGTGAAGGCTGAGCGGTTGCCCTTCCGCGGGCTCGTCTGGGGCGGCTTCGCGCTGCTGCTGGCGGTGGCGCCGCTGGTGTTCTCCGGCGGGCTCGGGCTGGCGATGCTCTCGCAGATGGGCATCGCGATCCTCGCCTGCCTCTCGTACAACCTGCTGTTCGGCCAGGGTGGCATGCCGAGCTTCGGGCATGCCGTCTACACCGGGCTCGCCGCCTTCGTCGCGGTACACGCGCTGAACCGCATCGGCGACGGCAGCCTCCCGCTGCCGGTGAGCCTGCTGCCGCTGGTGGGCGGCCTGGCGGGCCTGGCCTTCGCGCTGCCGCTCGGCTGGCTCTCGACGCGCCGCGCCGGCACCACCTTCGCGATGATCACGCTGGGCATCGGCGAGCTGGTGTTCGCACTGGCGCCGCTGATGCCGGGCTTCTTCGGCGGCGAGGGCGGCGTCTCGACGGACCGCGTCGTCGGCGCGCCGGTGCTCGGCATCAGCTACGGGCCGCAATGGCAGGTGTACGGGCTGATCGCCGTCTACACCTTCGCCGGCACCGCGGCGCTGTACGCCTTCACGCGCACGCCGCTCGGCCGCATCCTCGAGGCGGTGCGCGACGACCCCGAGCGGGCCGAGTTCGTCGGCTACAGCGCGAGGCGGGTGCGCCACCTGGCCTTCGTCATCGCGGGTTTCTTCGCCGGCATCGCCGGCGGGCTGCAGGCGCTGAACTTCGAGATCGCGACCGCCGAGCTGGTCGGCACGACGCGCTCGGGCGGATACCTGCTGTTCACGCTGCTCGGCGGCGCCGGCTTCTTCTTCGGGCCGATCGTCGGCGGCGTGCTGATGGTCGTCGCGACTGTGTGGCTGTCGGCCTGGACCAAGGCCTGGCTGCTCTACCTAGGCCTCGCCTTCCTGCTGACGGTGATGTATGCGCCGGGCGGTATCGCGAGCCTGCTCGCGGCGCTGTGGCGGGTCGCGGCCCGCGGCCGCCTCCGGGCGATCGCCGGGCCCGGGCTGGCGCTGGGCGGGGCGCTCGCGGTGCTGCTCGCCGGGGCGACGGCGCTGGTCGAGATGGTCTACCACCTGCAGCTCGGCGCCGCGCTCGGGCCGCGGCTGGAGTGGCTGGGCGTGCCGCTGGACACCTCGGGCGCCGGCAGCTGGGCCGGGGCCGCGCTGCTGCTGGTGGCGGGGGGCGGCCTGTTCGAGTTCGCGCGGCGGCGTTTCGTGCCCCGCTGGCAGGCGGTGCAGGCCGAGATCGAGGCCGCCGAGGTCAGGCCGCCGGAGCTCGAGCCCGCCGACGTCCGGCAGAGCCCAGGCGAGCCGGGGGAGGCGCCCAGGGCCACCGAGGCTGATTCGACCGTCCCGGCGCTCGAGCTGCGCGGCCTGCGCAAGGCCTTCGGCCGCACCCAGGTGATCCGTGGTGCGACGCTGGCTCTCCGGCCCGGCGAACGGGTCGCGCTGATCGGGCCGAACGGCGCCGGCAAGTCGACGCTGTTCGACCTCGTCAGCGGCCGCGCGGCACCTGATGCCGGCGAGGTGCGTCTCGGCGGCAGGCGCATCGACGGGCTGCCCCCGTACCAGGTCCGCCGCCTGGGCCTCGCGCGCAGCTTCCAGGTCAGCCGGCTCTTCGGCCGCCTGTCGGTGTTCGACAACCTGCGTTGCGCGCTGCTCTGGCCGCTCGGCGTCGGCCATGCGTGCTGGCGTTCGCTCGACGGGCAGAGCGAAGTCAACGCGCGTGCCGAGGGGCTGATCGCGCGGCTGCACCTGGCGCCGCGCCGCGACACGCCGGCCGCGCAGCTGAGCTATGCCGAGCAGCGCGCGCTCGAGGTCGGCCTGGCGGTGGCCGGCGGCGCGCCGATCGTGCTGCTCGACGAGCCCACCGCCGGCATGAGCCGCAGCGAGACGCAGCGCTTCGTCGCGCTCGTCCGCGAGCTGACCGAGGGGCGCACGCTGCTTGTCGTCGAGCACGACATGAGCGTCGTCTTCGGCCTGGCCGACCGTGTCGCGGTGCTGGTGCAGGGCGAGGTGATCGCCTTCGACACGCCCGAGGCGGTGCGCGCCGACCCGCGCGTGCGCGAGGCCTACCTCGGCGCATTGCCGCCCGGCGGGCAGGGGGCAGCGCCGTGACGGCCGCGCCGGCCGTCACGGCCGGGGCGAACGGGACCACGGGGGCGTCACTCCCGCTCCTCGAGCTGTGCCAGCTGCGGGCCGGCTACGGCAAGAGCCTGGTGCTGCACGGCGTCGACCTGGCCGTGGGCGCGGGCGAGATCGTCGCGCTGCTCGGCCGCAACGGCTCGGGCCGCTCGACGACGGTCAAGGCGGCGATGGGCCTGGTCGAAGGCCGCGGCTCGGTGCGCTGGCGCGGCGAGGAGGTCCTGGGCCGCAAGCCCTTCGAGATCGCGCGCCTGGGCCTCGGCTACGTGCCCGAGAGCCGCGACGTCTTCCCGACGCTCAGCGTGCACGAGAACCTGATGCTCGGCGAGCGGCCCAGGCCCCGGGGCTGGCGTCGTGGTGGCCTCCCCGGCGGCGAGCCCGCGCCGCACTGGAGCTGCGACGCGCTCTACGCGCTCTTCCCGCCGCTGGCGGCACGCCGCCACACCGAGGCCGGCGTGCTCTCCGGTGGCGAGCAGCAGATGCTGAGCCTGGCGCGCACGCTGGGGGGCGGCCCGCAGCTGGTGATGGTCGACGAGCCGACCGAAGGCCTGGCACCGAAGCTGGTCGAGGTGGTCGCCGGCTGTCTGCTCGAACTGCAACGCCGGGGGGTCGCCGTGCTGCTCGTCGAGCAGAAGCTGACGATCGCGCTCGAGGTCTCGCAGCGCTGCGCGGTGATGGGGCAGGGGCGCATCGTCTTCGACGGCACCCCGGCCGGGCTGGCCGCCAGCGCCTACATTCGCAAGGAGTGGCTCGAGGTCTAGGGCCGTGTCCCACGCCGCCGTTGCAAGGAGCGCCTGCATGCAGTTTCCCGTCGTCATCCCCTTCGTGCAGCACCTCGGCTTCGAGCTGCTGCGTTTCGAGGGCGGCGCTTCCGAGATCGCGCTCGAGCTGCGGCCGGAGCTGATGAACTCCTTCCAGGTCGCGCACGGGGGCCTGACGATGACCCTGCTCGACGTCGCGATGGCGCACGCGGCGCGCAGCCCCGAGCAGCCGGGCGACGAGCCCGCCGCCGGCGTCGTGACGATCGAGATGAAGACCAGCTTCATGCGCCCCGGTGAAGGGCGCTTGCTGGCGCACGGACAGCTGCTGCACCGCACCGCTTCTTTCGCCTTCTGCGAAGGGCGGGTGCTCGGGCCGGACGGGGCGCTGCTGGCCCATGCGACCGGCACCTTCAAGTACGTGCGCGGCGTGGCCGGGCAGGGCCGACGGATCGGGCGGCTGCAGCGGACGGACGGGTCCGATTGACCTGAGGGCTTGAGGCGCGGGCGCCGGCCAAAGGCGCGTTTCTCGGGATTGCCCGGGCGGGGCGACTTCGGCACACCGAGGGGATGCCGCCCGGCCCACCCGGAGCGGCACGCGCCGCGGCGTACGTGCGGCGCAAGCCCTTGCCGCCAGGAGTTCGCCATGACCACACACGAGGTGTTCAACCAGGTCGAGCCGCTGGCCGACGTCAACCTGTTCCGCATCAATCGGCCGTTGCAGGACGCGCTGGCCTTCCACCTGCCCGGCCTCGACACCGCGTGCCTCGACGCGATGGGCGCCGAATTCGGCAGCGCCGACATGCAGCGCCACGCGCGGCTGGCCAACGTGCACGGCCCGGTGCTGCACACGCATGACCGCCAGGGCCGGCGCGTCGACCAGATCGAGTTCCACCCGAGCTATCACGCGCTGATGGAGAGCGCCTTGCGCCACGGCCTGCACGGCAGGCCCTGGGCGCTCGGGCCGGGCGCGCACATCGAGCGCGCGGCGGCCTTCATGCTCGCGACCGAGCTCGAGCCTTCGGTGCTCTGCCCGGTCTCGATGAGCTACGCGGCCACGCCGGCGCTGCGCGCGAACGCCGCGATCTACCGCGACTGGGGCCCGGGGCTTGCCGCCACGCGCTACGACGAGCGCTTCCTGGCCTACGCGCAGAAGACCGCGCTGACGATGGGCATGGGCATGACCGAGAAGCAGGGCGGCTCGGATGTGCGCGCGAACACGACGCGCGCGACCTACGACGGCGACGACGGATGGGGCCGGCGCTACCGGCTCACGGGCCACAAGTGGTTTTTCTCGGCGCCGATGTGCGACGCCTTCCTCGTGCTGGCGCAGGCGCCCGGCGGCCTGACCTGCTTCTTCCTGCCGCGCTGGACGCCTGACGGCGAGGTCAACGCGCTGCGCCTCCAGCGTCTGAAGGACAAGCTCGGCAACCGGGCCAACGCGAGCAGCGAGGTCGAGTTCGACGAGGCCTTCGCCTGGGCCGTCGGCGACGAAGGGCGCGGCGTGCCGCAGATCCTCGAGATGGGCGCGATGACGCGGCTCGACTGCGCGCTGGGCACGGCGGGCTGCATGCGCCAGGCGCTGTCGCTCGCGCTGCACCATGCGCGCCACCGCAGCGCCTTCGGCAAGCCGCTGGTCGAGCAGCCGTTGATGTGCAACGTGCTCGCCGACCTCGCGCTCGAGAGCGAGGCGGCGACCGCGCTCGCGCTGCGCCTGGCGGCGGCGATCGACCGCAGCGAGCACGGCACGCCGGCCACGCCGTCGAGTACGCCCGCGGCCGGCGGCGCCGGGCCGGCGCACGAGGCGCTGATCCGCCGCGTGCTGACGCCGATCGCCAAGTTCTGGATCTGCAAGCGCGGCGCCGCCTTCGGGCAGGAGGCGATGGAGTGCCTGGGCGGCAACGGCTACGTCGAGGCGGGCGGCGAGGGCGTGATGGCGCGCATCTACCGCGAGATGCCGCTGAACTCGATCTGGGAAGGGGCGGGCAACATCATGGCGCTGGACCTGCTGCGGGCGCTGCGCAGCGGGGACGTGGTGGAGGCGCTGATGCAGGAGCTGGCGCCGGCGCGGGGGGCTGACGCGGATTTCGACCGCCTGGTTGCTTCGTTGCCGGACCGTATCGACGGCGGTACCGACGAGGCCCAGGCGCGTCGGCTGGCGCGCGACATCGCGCTGGCGGTGCAGGCGGCGCTGCTGAGGCAGCATGCGCCGGAGAGGGTGTTCGAGGCGTTCTGCCGGGGGCGGTTGGGGGAAGGCAGCGATGCCTTCGGGACGCTGCCGGCGGGTGTCGGCCCGGAGGCGATCGTCGATCGGGCCATGCCGGAAGGGGCGGGCCGTCAATACCCCTGTTGAATCCAGGCCCATAGCGGTTTCCGGCTCACAGAGCCCCCTTCCGCATCCTCTCGACAGATGACGGCAACCCCCTCGCCGAGGCGGGCATCGCGACTCATTCCGCATGCCGCCGCGTTTGCCGCGCGGGTGCACTTCACCGGCCCCGACCCGGTTCCTAGAGTCCGCCCCTCATAGAACACGTTGGGGAAACGCATGCGGGCACACAGCCCTACGAACCAAGCCGAAGACAGCCAAGACCACGACAACAACAACGCCAACCACAGCCACCACGACGGGCACTCAGGCCACAACGCCAGCGGCCTGCACGCCCTCGGCCTCGTCGCCCGCCTGCACCACGTCGCCGCCGATCCGCAAGCCCTCGCCCACGACCTCGGCCTGAGCCGCTCCGAACCCGTCGAGGCCCGCCACCTCCTGCTGGCCGCCAGGCGCCTCGGCCTCAAAGCCAAGACCGTCCGGACCGCCGCCGACCGGCTCTCGCTGGCAGCACTGCCCGCGATCGCCCGCATGGACGACGGCCGCTACATCGTCCTCGCGCAATGCGACGGCCGGCGCGTCCTCTTCATGGACCCGGACGCCTCCGCCGGCGAAGGTGCACAGGGCGGCGCCCGCCCCACGATCGAGCCGCTCACCGTCTTCGCGGAGCAATGGAGCGGCGAACTCATCCTCGTCGCCAGCCGCGCCTCGATCGCCGGCGCGCTCGCCAGGTTCGACTTCAGCTGGTTCGTGCCCAGCCTGGTCAGGTACCGGCGCCTGTTCGGTGAGGTGCTGGTCGTCAGCTTCTTCCTCCAGCTCTTCGCCCTCGTCAGCCCGCTGTTCTTCCAGGTCGTGATGGACAAGGTGCTGGTGCACCGCGGTACCACGACGCTGGACGTCCTCGTCATCGGCCTGCTCTTCGTCGTCGTCTTCGAGAGCGTGCTGACCGCGCTGCGCACCTACGTCTTCAGCCACACCACGAGCCGCATCGACGTCGAGCTCGGCTCCCGGCTCTTCCGCCACTTGGTGCACCTGCCGATGGCCTACTTCCAGGCGAGGCGGGTCGGCGACTCGGTGGCGCGGGTGCGCGAGCTCGAGAACATCCGCAGCTTCCTCACCGGCAACGCGCTGACGCTGGTGCTCGACCTCTTCTTCTCGGTCGTCTTCGTCGCGGTGATGTTCGCCTACAGCGTGCCCTTGACCTTGATCGTGCTGGCCAGCCTGCCCCTCTACGTGGGCCTGAGCCTCTTGCTGATGCCCACGCTGCGCGCCCGCCTGAACGAGAAGTTCGCCCGCGGCGCCGAGAACCAGGCCCTGCTGGTCGAGACCGTCACCGGCATCCAGACCGTCAAGTCCGGCGCGCTCGAGCCCGCGTTGGCCCGGCGCTGGGACGAACAGCTGGCCGCCTACGTCTCCGCCAGCTTCAAGACCAGCACCCTGGCCAGCTACGGCCACGAGGCGATCAACCTGATCGGCAAGGTGGTGGGTGCCGTCACCCTTTGGTACGGCGCCCGCCTGGTGATGGACCAGCAGCTGACCGTCGGCCAGTTCGTCGCCTTCAACATGTTCGCCCAGCGCGTGGCCCAGCCGATCATGCGCATTGCCCAGCTGTGGACCGACTTCCAGCAGACCGGCATCTCGATGGCGCGCCTGGGCGACATCCTGAACACCCGCACCGAGGTACCGCCGGCCACTGCGGCCCAGCTGCCGGCGCTGCGCGGCGGAATCCGGCTGGAAGGCGTTCGCTTCCGCTACCGGCCCGAGGCGCCGCCCGTCCTGCAGGACCTGACCCTCGACATCCGGCCTGGCGAGGTCGTCGGCATCGTCGGGCGCAGCGGCTCGGGCAAGAGCACGCTGACCAAGCTCGTGCAGCGCCTGCACAGCCCCGAGCATGGCCGCGTGCTGGTCGACGGCACCGACATCGCGCTGATCGACGCGGCCCAACTGCGCCGCCAGATCGGCGTCGTGCTGCAGGAGAACCTGCTGTTCAACCGCAGCGTGCGCGAGAACATCGCGATCACCGACCCGGCCGCGCCGCTGGACGAAGTGATCCGCGTCGCTCGCATGGCCGGCGCCCACGACTTCGTCAGCGAGCTGCCCGAGGGTTACGACACCGTCGTCGGCGAGCAGGGTGCGGGCCTCTCCGGCGGGCAGCGCCAGCGCATCGCGATCGCCCGCGCCTTGTTCGGCAACCCGCGGATCCTGATCCTCGATGAGGCGACCAGCGCGCTCGACTATGAGAGCGAGGCCATCCTGCAGAAGAACATGGCGGCGATCTGCCAGGGCAGGACGGTGATCATCATCGCCCACCGCCTGAGCTCGGTGCGCCACGCCCACCGCATCGTCGCGATGGAGCGTGGCCAGATCGTCGAGCAGGGGCCGCACGAGGAGCTGCTGACGCGGGCCGAGGGGCTGTATGCCCACCTGTGGCGCCTGCAGGGCGGGGTGGCGGCCGGGGTGGCGGCATGAGCACCGCATCAACGCCACGGCAGCCGGTTCTGGAACTGCTTGCGCGCTACCGGGCCATCTGGGCGGCCGCCTGGGCCGCACGGGAGGAACTGGCCGGGCCCAAGCGCCTGGCCGACGAAGCGGCCTTCTTGCCCGCCGCACTCAGCCTGCAGGACACGCCCGCACATCCGGCGCCGCGCCGGGTGGCGGTCGTGATCTGCGTCCTCTTCATCGTCGCCCTGCTGTGGAGCATCCTGGGCCACGTCGACATCGTCGCCGTCGCCAATGGACGGGTCATGGTGAGCGACCGCAGCAAGACGATCCAGCCGCTTGAGGCCAGCGTGGTCCAACAGGTCCTGGTCGCCGACGGCGACGAAGTCACCGCCGGGCAGGTGCTGGTCGAGCTCGACGCGACGACGGCCGATGCCGACGCCAACAGCTTCGAGGAGCAGTGGCATGCGGCGGTGGCTGAGCAGCTGCGTGCGGCCTCGCTGCTGAGGGCGCTGGGCACGGACCTGGCGCCGAGCCTGGAGGTGGATCCGGCGCTGGGCGACGAGTGGGCTCCGGGCGAGGCTCGCCGGACCCAGGCCCAGGCGCAGTTCCAGGCCGAGTGGCTCGACGTGAAGGCCAGGCTGGCCCGACTGGACGCGGAGCTGATGCGCCGCCGCGCCGAGATCGAGACCGTGCGCGCCGGCGTGGCCAAGCTCGAGCAGACCCTGCCGATCGCCCAGCAGCGCGAGGCCGACATCCGCCGTCTGACCGATCAGGGCTTCATGTCGGCCCACGCTGTGCAGGACCGCAGCCGCGAGCGCATCGAGCTCGAGCGCGACCTGGCTACTCAACGCGCCCAACTGGCCGCGGTGCAGGCCGGCCTGAGGGAGACCGAGCAAGGGCGTCTCGCCTTCCTCGCCGAGACGCGCCACGCGCTCACAGAGAAGCAGGCGCAAGCCGCGCTGCGGCGCGACCAGCTGACGCAGGAGCGCAGCAAGGCGGCTCAGCGCGGGCGGCTGACCCGGCTCAAGGCCCCGGTCGCCGGTCGCGTCCAGCAGCTCGCGGTGCATACCGCCGGTGGCGTGGTCACCCCGGCCCAAGTGCTGATGGTGATCGTGCCGATCGACGCCGAGGTCAGCGCCGAGGTGGTGGTCGACAACAAGGACATCGGCTTCATCCACGCCGGCCAGGTCGCAGAGGTGAAGCTCGAGACCTTTCCCTTCACGCGCTACGGGACGATCCCGGCGCGGGTGGAGACGGTGAGCGCCGACGCCGTGGCCGATGAGCAGCGCGGCGCGATCTTCCCGGCGGTACTCAAGCTGGGGCGCGAGGCGATCGACGTCGACGGCAAGCGCATCCGGCTCAGCCCGGGGATGAACGTGACGGCCGAGATCAAGACCGGGCGGCGCAGGGTGATCGACTACCTGCTAAGCCCGGTGGAGAAGGCCGTGAGCGAGAGCCTGGGGGAGCGTTGATGCGACTGTTGGTTATCCACCAGAACTTCCCCGGCCAGTTCGGCCACCTCGTCAAAGCCTGGGCACAGCGCCCAGGTTGGGACGTGCGCGGGCTGGGGCGGGACACGGCGCCGGGGCTGCCCGGCTTCGACAAGCTGACGCGCTACCGGCTCGCCCGTGGCGGCCACCCCGAGCAGCACCACTACCTGCGCCAGATAGAGACCGCGACGCTGCACGGCCAGGCGGCGGCGCGCGCGATGCTGGAGCTGCGCAAGAGCGGCTTCACGCCCGACGTGATCCTGGCCCACCCGGGCTGGGGCGAGACGCTGTATGCGAAAGACGTGTTCCCCGACGCGCGACTGGTGCACTACTGCGAGTGGTACTACAACGCCGACGGGGCCGACCTGGGGTTCGATCCGGAGTTTCCGATCAGCTTCGACGACCGGGCGCGCATCCGCACCTGGAACGCACTGCACACGCTGAACCTCACCAACTGCGACGCCGCCGTGAGCCCGACGCACTGGCAGAAGAGCCGGCACCCGGAGATCTTCCTGCCCAAGATCACCGTGCAGCACGAGGGCATCGACACAGAGCACCTCGGGCCGGACCCGAACGCCTGGGTGAAGACGCCGAGCGGCGTGGTGCTGAAGGCGGGCGACCCGGTGATCACCTACGTGGCGCGCAATCTGGAGCCGTACCGGGGGTTCCATGTGTTCATGCGGGCGCTGGAGAAGATCCAACGGGCGCATCCGACGTGCCATGCGCTGATCGTCGGGGGGGACGGGGTGAGCTATGGCAGGGGGCCGAAGAACGCGAAGAACTGGCGCGAAAGGATGTTGCGGGAGGTGAAGCTGGATGCGAGCCGCACGCACTTCTTGGGCAAGCTGCCGTATGCGGAGTATCTGAAGGTGCTGCGAGTTTCGGCGGCACACGTGTACCTGACCTATCCCTTCGTGCTGAGCTGGTCGTTGCTGGAGGCGATGGCTTGCGGGGCGCCGATCGTGGCCTCGGATACGGCGCCTGTGCGCGAACTGCTGCCAGACCCGATGAAAACGATGCTAACCCCATTCTTCGATACGCTGATGATTGCTGAGCGCGTAGCGACCTGCCTAAAGTCTGAGAACGCCAGTAAATTCACATGGCCGTTTATCTCGAGTGACGTACGGAGCTTTGGATACTCTGAATGTCAAACCGTTTACGAGAAGATCATGGAGCCCGCCATTCATGATGAATGAATCAAGTAGGCGCCGATCGCAGAACGAAAAAAATATCAATGACGGGGCGATTCCGTCTCCAATTCCGGCTTTCTCGCTCCGCGGAAGCCTGAGTCCCTTTTTATTGATTCCGGCACTGACCCCGACCCTGGTCGCTCTGTTTGCGGCGCCCAATATTTTGGATCGCGAGCCATGGCTGAGAGTATTTACGTCGTGGATGGTGAAGCACATACCATATATGGACGTTCATGCCAATTCGACAGTACATCCGCAGCTCGCTCTGCTGGTGAACTGCTTAGTCCTTGGAGCAATTCCAATCGTCGCGGTTGTCGTATTTTTCCAAACTTGGATCAACTATCCCCATCTCCTCGGGCGCCAAATGGCTCTAGGTAAGCTCACTCTCAAGCAGCATCTCATGATAATCGTGGGCGTTCCATTTTTTCTCGGCTTGACTGCCTCGATGATAATGATTGCGGGTGACCCTTCCTGGGCGGAAGGCTACACAACCCGACACCGAGGGTTCTACGCATTCTCCGCATTCATGCTCACCTATATAACTGGCGCGTCCATTGGAATTCAGATACTAAACATTCGACTATTCTTCGATACGCGTCAAGGAAAAGGATCAACAAGTGAGCGACTATAAGTTTGTTGAAGCATTCGCCACCGAGGTGGAGAAGCCGATTGAGGCCTGGGACGTCTATGGCGGTGCAGCAGGCGGAACATCTGAACTGTTCAAACAACTCGGCGAGATTGCTGCCAAGATTCGATCAGACGCATTAGTGTTGGATGATGCGGTGCGTACCGGTGCGCTCCTGCAGTCATTTTCCAACGGGCTTGTCGAACTGAATACCCGGCTCATGTCGGCGTATTCCACGGCAGCTAGTCCAGACGACTTGAAATTCTCTCAAGCCCTAAAGGAGTTCGTG
Organism: Ideonella sp.; assembly: GCA_035911095.1. Taxonomy (GTDB): domain Bacteria; phylum Pseudomonadota; class Gammaproteobacteria; order Burkholderiales; family Burkholderiaceae_C; genus JAMHWF01. Next base: position 111,907 of record JAMHWF010000044.1, read on the forward strand.
AGAAGAAGCACTCTTGACGTTCAGAATGTGACGTACGCGCTCGAGGAGGCTGCGATCGGTCATCCGAGTGCTCTGCCGAGGATTACGGCTAGTGTATCAACCGCCTTCAAGAACGTTTCCGCATTCCTTGGGCTGTTGCAAATAGCCGACGAATTTCACAAGAATGGGTTTACCGAGGTCGGGATCGACCAGGCCGGGAAAAAGGCGTTCGGGATCGTCGTTGGCATGCTCGGCGCCGAGGTGGCAGCAGCGCTTAGCGTTGGTGCCCTCGCCTTACTCGGCGCTCCAGCACTAATCGTTGCGGCCGGCGCCGTCGGGGCTGCAGTTTTTGGTGGCTACTTTGCCGGAAAAGCGGGCGAGGCGCTTTGGGAGCCCTCAAGAAGATGGTACGAAGACGTCTTCCTTGAAGGTATTTTTGACGCCAGTAGCCACGCTGTCGACACCATTAAGAGTTCGCTCAGCGAAGTCTCACTTCATATCGGAAAATTTGACGGCACATGGCTGGAAGGTTTTTCCATCACGGCAGAAGAAAAGGCGCAATTCACGACTGCACTCGTCGGCATGTCGAAGCTTCCATCCAGTGAACATCTAGATGCTGATATTAATAGACTATTTCGTGCACCATTCAATGACGCGGACAGCCTAGTGTCGCGTGATGTTCTACTACGAACAGTCCTTTTCATTGCTCAAGACCTTGGCTCCTATGACTCCGAACTTGTAACGGTGGCGGGGAACACCATCACGCTCGACTTGCCGCCGCTGTCATCGATGGCGGTTGACGAATTGCGATCGGCAGTTGAGAAGGCGATCGACTCAAGTGGACGAACAAGTTTCACGCTACTTGAGCCGAAGAAAGTAGTGGTCGCCCTCTCCAACGGAGCCATCAACGGAGCCGACGATGACGAGTTGATATTCGGCAGCGAAGCGGGGGGGCAGCTGGCTGGCAACGCTGGCCATGACGTAATCATAGGTGGAGGTGGCGGCGACATTCTTGACGGCGGAGAGGGGTCAGACACTATCGTCGGCGGGGCTGGGGGTGACCTAGTTTATGGAGGCGAAGGTGGTGACTATCTATATGGCGGGCAAGGCTTCGACACCTATCGGTTCGATGGTAGGTTTGGCGGAGACTGGGTCGCTGATAGCGACGGCCAGGGTGAGATTATAGTTGATGGTATCGAGCTGAAAGGTGGAAGAAAATCCTCCGACGGCTTCTACGTGGATGATGTTACTGGCTGGGCATACCAGAGAAACGGCACAGATCTCATTCTGTTGAGGGACAGCTCGCTCAATCAAATTCGCATCAGAAACTGGCAACCGGGTCAGTTGGGAATAACTCTGGACGAAACGCAAACGACGCCTGCGACCACCGGGCAGCACTACGCAGGCGATGCGGGAAATAACGACTGGTTCGGAGATACTGCCGACGACCATCTCGAGGGGTTCGGCGGTAACGACGGGCTCTCGGGCAAGCTCGGCGACGACTGGATCGAAGGTGGCAGTGGTGACGATCTGCTCCTCGGCGGACTGGGCGCAGACACGATCGAAGGGGGCATCGGCAACGATCACATCTTCGGTAGTCCCAACTGGTACTTCGTGGATTGGGACGTTCCTCCGCCGGCTTACGGGCCGGAGATCGCTCGGGGAGCCAACTGGGTGATCTATGAGACGCCCGGATACCACCCCTACGCGTTCAACCTCAACGGACCATATGGCGGTACGTCGACCCCGGAGGGTGAGGTCGGCAACCTAATCGACGGCGGTGAAGGCAACGACCGGATCGGCGCGGGCAGCGCCGCGGACGTGGCTCGCGGCGGTGAAGGCGACGACACTGTCGTCGGCATGGGTGGATCCGATGTCCTGAGTGGCGACGCTGGCGATGACGTCGTCACCGGCGACGGAATTTATGGCGCTTTCGGCTGGCACACGGAGCTTTCAGAGCACGGCAACGACGTCATCTCGGGTGACGCCGGCAATGATCATCTCGATGGGCAGGGCGGTGATGACGTGCTGTACGGCGGCGCCGACAACGACACGATCTACGGCGACGCCTTCGATCTCGAGGACACCCCCCTCTCGATCCATGGCAGCGACTACCTGGACGGCGGCGATGGCAACGACAGCCTCCACGGCGGCGGCGCCGGCGACCAGATCTACGGCGGCGCGGGCGCCGACCAACTGTGGGGCGACTCCGGGGCCTTGCCTACTTCCTCGGCCGGCTTCATCCCCGGGCAGTACCACGGCGACGACTACCTTGACGGAGAAGCCGGCGAGGACTACGTGCAGGGCGAAGGGGGCGATGACACGCTGTACGGAGGAACCGAGAGCGACACGCTGGTCGGCGATGCGCCCGAGTCAGTCTTGAACGGCAGCTTCCACGGCGCGGACTACCTCGACGGCGAGGACGGCGACGATGACCTGGTCGGGTTCGGTGGCAACGACACGCTCTACGGCGGCCAGGGTGCGGATTGGCTCGACGGTGACAGCTTCGAGTCCCAGCTCGGGAGCAACAGCCACGGCGCCGACTACCTAGATGGCGAAGGCGGCGACGATCAATTGATCGGTCGCGGATCCAGCGATGTCCTCTACGGCGGCATCGGCAACGACACGCTAGAAGGGGACTCGTCGAACGCCACGACCGCGGCCCAGTTCCACGGAGACGATTTTCTCGATGGAGAAGAGGGCCAGGACTGGCTCCTTGGCCAGGGCGGCGCCGACACGCTGTTCGGCGGCGAAGGGGCGGACTATCTCGTCGGGGACGACAACCCGACCGAGGTGCCCGTCGCCCACCACGGCAACGACTGGCTGGTCGGAGAGGCTGGCGCCGACACGTTGGTCGGCGGCGGCGGCAACGACCGGCTCGACGGCGGTGCCGACAACGACGCGCTCTCGGGCGACCACAGTGAATCCGTCGAAGGGCATGGCGCTGACACGCTCGACGGCGGCGACGGAGACGACACGCTCTTCGGCGGCGGCGGCAACGACGTGCTGTATGGCAGCAGCGGCAACGACTGGATCGCCGGCGAGGACCAATCGATGACCACCGCATCGTCCTCGTTGAGCGGCGACGACTACCTGGATGGCGGCTCGGGCAACGACACTCTGGTCGGCGGCAACGGCGCCGACTGGCTGGTGGGCGGCGCAGGCGCGGATGGCTTGTTCGGCGGCGCCGGCAGCGACAAACTCGCCGGTGGCGACGGTGCCGATCAGCTCTTCGGCGGCGCCGGCGACGACCGGATAGATGGCGGTGCCGACAACGACGTCCTGGAAGGGGACCTCGACGCGTCCGCCGAAGGGCATGGCGCCGACACGCTCGACGGCGGCGCCGGGGACGACGGTCTCTTCGGCGGCGGCGGCAACGACCTACTGATCGGGGGCAGCGGCAACGACTGGATCGCGGGTGAAGACCAGAGGACGCCGCAAGCCAGTTCGGCGCTGTCTGGAGACGACACGTTGGAGGGCGGCGCCGGCAATGACACGCTGATCGGTGGCAACGGCAATGACCTGCTCAACGGTGGGGAGGGCGCGGATGCGCTCGTGGGCGGCGCGGGGATCGACACGTATGTGCTCCAACTCGACGGTTCTACGGACGAGGTGATCGACACGGACGCGGACAGCGTCTTCGTCATTGGCAGCGCGTCCAGCGAAGTCGACATAGCGCAACGCTGGACCGGCACCACCGCGGGTACGGGCGACGAGTACCTGACGATCGACGCCGGCGCCAGCCGCATCCAGATCAAGAACGGAACGCGATTCGGCACACAGGTCTATCGCTTCGCCGATGACGTCGAGTTGACCCAGGAGCAGTTGCTCGATCGCATCACCGCCAGCCTGATCATCCGCGGCGGCACCGGTGCCGAAAGCATGCGTGGTGGCTCTGGCGCCGACGACATCAGCGGCGGCGGCGGCAACGATTCGCTCATCGGGGCCGCAGGAGCGGACACGCTCGCCGGCGGCACCGGAAACGACATGCTCGAAGCCGGCGCCGGCGGTGGCTCGGTGCGAGGGGACGAAGGCAATGACACCTACCGCTTCGGACGAGGTGACGGGCAACTCTTGATCGACAACGTCGCCAGCGATTGGGCGACGGCCAACGACGTCTTGAGCTTTGGGCCGAACATCGGCCCCAACGACATCAGCGCTAAACGAGTTGGCTACGACCTGCAGATGAACGTGCTCGGCACGAGCGACTCGGTGGTCATCAGCAACTACTACTGGCGCTCCGACGCCTACTACCGGATCAAGCAGGTGGTCTTCGCTGACGGCACCACTTGGTCGCGCGCCACGCTCGAATCCAAGGTCACTCCTGAGGGCACCGCAGGCAACGATGCCCTGACAGGCACCGCGGGTAACGATGTAATCCACGCGGGCGACGGCGCCGACTGGGTTTGGGGTAACGCCGGCAACGACCAACTCTTCGGTGAGGCCGGCAACGACAACCTCGATGGGGGTGACGGGGACGACCTGCTCGACGGAGGCGTCGGGACCGACACCTTGATCGGTGGAGCCGGCAACGACACGCTCACCGGCGGCGAACGCATGTCCGGCGGCGAAGGCAGTGATACCTACGCCGTCACGACCTGGCCGACATCCGCGCTCGCGATCATCGAAACCAGCGGTCATGACGTGCTGACTTTGCCGGGTACCGTAGCGGCCAGCGACTTGAAGGCCGACGTCAGCCTCGCGAACGACGCTTTGTCCCTGCGGATGGGCAGTGGCGAGATCCTGATCGAAGGCTACTTCGCGAGCCAAGCGGCCGACTCGGTGGAAGAGATTCGCTTCGCCGACGGCACCGTGTGGTCGCGCGCGGACGTCTTTGCCCGGCTTCCGTCGGCCCGGCTCAGCGATGCCGATGACTCGGCGGTCTACGGGTTTCGTTGGAACGACTCGCTCGATGGCCTCGGCGGCAACGACCGTCTGGACGGCCGGCTGGGCGACGACACGCTGTTCGGCGGCGCTGGTCGCGACACGCTCTACGGCAGCCAGGGGCACGATGTCCTGTCCGGCGGTGCGGGTGACGACACCGTATACGGTGATTTCGGATCGTCGACATCGAGCAACGACGGGAACGACCTGCTGTCCGGCGACGAGGGCAAGGACGAGCTCTACGGGGGAGGCGGCAGCGACACGCTTGATGGCGGCGCCGGCTCCGACCGGATCGAGGGCGGCGATGGCGACGATCGATATCGCTTCGATCGCAATTCAGGCCGCGATCTTCTCTACGATTCAGCGGGCAACGACCGCCTCGAGTTCGGCGCCACCGTGATGCCGTCGTCGGTCACTCTTCTGCGGGACGGCACCGACCTGCTCGTGGCCCTGGACCAAACAGTCGCCCAGACCCGGGTGCGGGGGCACTTCGCCTCGGCTTCCAATACGCTGGAGTCGATCTCCTTTGCCGACGGGACGATCTGGGATGCCGCGGCGATCGCCTCGCGGACGGTGACCGGCGCCGCCAACGCGATGACCGGAACGGCCGGCAACGACACCTTCGTGGTCGACAACACCGACGACACCATTTCGGACACCCTGGGTGGCGTCGACACGGTGCAGTCGGCGGTCACGTGGACGCTCGGCAACAACCTCGAGAACCTCACGCTGACCAGTTACGGCGACGTGAATGCCACAGGCAACGCGCTTGCCAACGTGCTGACAGGCAACGCGGGCAACAACACGCTCGACGGCGGGGCCGGCATCGACACGCTCGTGGGTGGCGCGGGCGACGACACCTACCGCATCGATACGTCGTCGGACGCCGTGATAGAGCAAGCGGACCAGGGTATTGACACGGTGATCAGCGACGGCAGCTACACGCTGCCCGACCACGTCGAGAACCTGCAGGTGGTGACTCGCTCCTGGGCGCGCAGCGATGTTCGTGGCAACGCGGCAGACAACGTCATCTCGCTCTACAACGCCTACGCGGGTAACCGACTCGACGGTGGGGCTGGGGCCGACACGCTGATTTTCAGCGGTGGGGGCTCCGCTGTCTTCTATGTGGACAACCTCGGTGACTCTATCGATCTGTCTGGTAGCACCGGGAGTAACTACAACGTCATCTCCAGCGTGAACTGGACCCTGGGTTCGAAGCTGACCACCTTGCAACTGACCGGATCTGCGACGTACGGTGGCGGCAATTCCCAGAACAACATCCTGATCGGCAATGGCCAGCACGATGCGCTGTACGGCTTCGGCGGCGATGATGTGCTGTATGGTAATAATGGTGATCTCTTTACCTTGCCGGGCGGCGACGCCTGGACCTCTTGGTACAGCCCAGGCGTGGATACGCTGGTCGGCGGAACCGGCGATGACACCTACTACGTGTACCAGGGGTTCACTGCTGACGTCGTGATCGAGAATGCAGGCGAAGGCAACGACACCGTCATCATCTCGGATGACAGAAAGAGAACGTACGCTCTGACCGAGTTCGCCAACGTCGAGAACCTACGGCTGATGAACACCTTAGGATCGTCGCTGGTGGGCGATGCGCAATCGAACACGCTCAGTGGCGACGCCGCTTCGAATCTACTCGACGGTGGCGATGGCGACGACTGGCTCTACGACGGCGGGTACTACTCCAGCAACGGCGCAGACACACTGCTGGGCGGTGCTGGCAACGACCGGCTGAGTTCCGGTGATGGTAATGATGTCCTGGTGGGCGGCATCGGAAACGACAGCCTCGCTGTCCAGTCGAGACTCGGGATCACGGAGATTCGCTTCGCCCGCGGCGACGGCGAAGACGTCGTTACCCACTACGACGCTCGGGGGACGCGCATCGTCTTCGGTGCCGGCCTTTCTGTCGCTGACCTATCTATCTCGCGTGAGGGACACCATCTGCGGCTGTTGCTCGATCACGGCGACAGCATCACGCTGGGAAACTACTTTGCCGATGAGAGCGTGATCGCGGCCAGCGGTGTTCTCGCGCAAGTCGAGTTCGTCGACGGCGTCGTGCTGTCGGAACAGATGCTGCTGTCGCGGATGCAGGGCGGCAACGCGCCGACCTCGGCGGCGGACGTCCTCATCGGCACCAGGGCCGCCGACGCCATCAGCGGCGGCGCGGGAGACGACATGCTGTTCGGTGCCGAAGGCGACGACACTTTGTCGGGCGGTACGGGAGCGGATCAGCTGCACGGCGGGGCCGACTCCGACACCTACCGCGTGGCGTCCGGCGACGGACTCGACACTATCGTGGATACCGGTGGGACCGCCGATGCGGTCGAATTCGAGGCAGGCATCGCGTCGAACGACATTGGCGTGAGCCGTAACGGCGACGACCTTCGCCTGCTGCACGTCAACGGCAGCGACGGCATCACGCTGTCGGGCTTCTTCGCTGCGGCATCTTCGGAGATCGAAGCAGTACGCTTTGCCGACGGCACGGTCTGGACGGTAGCCATGCTTCAGGAGATGAGCAACAGGATCATCGGCACCTCGGGCAACGACACGATCAGCGGCAGGGCATCGACGGATCAGCTGTTCGGATTGGCAGGACACGACCGACTGGAGGGGATGGACGGCGACGATTTGCTGGACGGAGGTGAGGGCAACGACACGCTTTCCGGCGGCGGCGGGGCCGACACGCTTGTTGGAGGATCGGGCAACGACCTTTTGGATCCGGGCACCGAGGTCGACGTCATCCGATTCGGACGCGGGGCGGGCAACGACACGATCGCGGGCTACTACGGATCTGGTGACATCGTCGAGTTCGGGGTCGGGGTAGTGGCCGGCGACCTCGAGTTCACCTTGTCTGGATCAAACCTGGTAATAAGCATCACCGGTACCACCGACTCGCTCACTGTGGAGGGCTTCGTCGACTTCTGGAATCAGGTATCGCTGCGATTCGAGGACGGCACAACGTGGACCTCGGAGCAGATACTCGGCGAGCTCACGACGGTCCATGGCACCGAGCAAGCGGATTCGATCATTGGGTCGGCAGCTTCGGATCACATCTACGCCTACGGCGGGAACGACATCGTGGATGGACAGGCCGGTCACGATCAGATCGAAGGTGGGAACGGCAACGACACGCTGACAGGCGGTGCGGGATACGACCTCCTCGATGGCGGCCTCGGCGCCGATCGCATGGTGGGCGGGGCAGACGATGATCGCTACATCGTCGACAACACCGGAGACGTCGTGGTCGAAACCGGCGACGGATACGATTCGATCGAGTCCTCGGTGACTTACACGTTGCCGAACTACGTCGAGCGAATCACGCTGACTGGCTCGGAGAGCATCAACGCCACCGGCAACAGTCTCGACAACACCATAGAAGGCAATGCGGGACACAACAACCTGATCGGTGGCGCCGGCAACGACGACATCTGGGACGGAGACGGCAACGACACGTTGAATGGCGGTGCTGGGGTCGACACAATGGGCGGCGGCCTGGGTGACGACACCTACGTCGTGGATGCGACCGCGGACGAAGTGTACGAGTACGAACTCGAAGGCAATGACCTTGTCCAGTCAAGCGTCACCTACACCCTCGGTGAGGAACTGGAGCGCCTCACGCTGACGGGCACCTCCGGCTTGAGCGGCACCGGCAACGCGCTGGACAACGTGCTGACCGGCAACGCCGGCGCCAACCGCCTCGAGGGCCTGGTGGGCAACGACACGATCGACGGGGGCAGCGGCACTGACACCATGATCGGTGGCGCTGGCAACGACAGCTACTACGTGAGCGTGTCGAGCGACGTTGTGACCGAAGCGGCCGGCCAAGGCATCGACACGGTCTACTCGGCGGTGACGCTGACCTTGGCTGCCAACGTCGAGAACCTGACGCTCACCGGAACCACGGCACTGAATGGGACCGGCAACGCCCTCGCGAACCATCTGGTCGGCAATGCCGGTGCCAACTCGCTGACTGGCGGAGACGGCAACGACACGGTCGACGGCGGAGCGGGCAACGACACGATGGTCGGCGGCGCAGGGGACGACACGTACTACGTGAACGCCTCCACCGACGTCGTCACCGAATCGACCAACCAAGGCACAGACTCGGTGTTCTCGTCGGCCACCCTGACCCTTGGCGCCAACGTCGAGAAACTGACGCTGACGGGCACCACGGCGATCAACGGCACGGGCAACGCGCTGGCGAACACGCTGGTCGGCAACGCGGCCGCCAACAGCCTGATCGGCGGCGATGGCAACGACACGCTGGATGGTGGCGACGGTAACGACACCTTGGACGGAGGCGCGGGCAACGACACGATGCTGGGCGGTGCAGGGGACGACACCTACTACGTAAACGCCTCCACCGATGTCATCACCGAGTCCGTCAGCCAGGGAACTGACACCGTGTTCTCCTCGGTCACCTTGGCCCTCGGCACCAACCTCGAGAACCTGACGCTGACGGGGACCACGGCAATAGACGGCACGGGCAACGCGCTGGCAAACACGCTGGTGGGGAACACTGCGGCCAACAATTTGACCGGCGGTGACGGCAACGACACGCTGGATGGAGGGGCGGGCAATGACACGATGGTGGGTGGCACGGGGGACGACTCGTACCACGTGAACGTCTCCACCGACGTCATCACGGAGTCCGTCAACCAGGGCACCGACACGGTGTTCTCGGCCGCTACCTTGACCCTTGGAGCGAACCTCGAGAATCTGACGCTCACCGGCACTAGCGCGCTGAATGGCACGGGCAATGCACTTGCGAACACCCTGGTCGGTAACAGCGCAGCCAATACCTTGACCGGCGGCGACGGCAACGACACCTTGGACGGCAGCACCGGCAACGACACGATGGTGGGCGGTGCCGGTGACGACACCTATGTTCTCAACGTGGCAACCGACGTGGTCACCGAGGCCGCCAGCGCGGGTACCGACACCGTCATTTCGGCGGTGACTTACACGCTGGGCACGAACGTGGAGAATCTGGTGTTGTCCGGGTCGTCGGCGGTTAACGGCATCGGCACGGCGACCGCGAACGCGCTGACGGGCAACGGCGGCGCCAACACGCTGACGGGCAATGCAGGCGATGACACGCTGGACGGTGCGGCCGGCAACGATGTGCTTGCAGGGGGCACCGGCGCCGATGTGTATCGATTCGGCGCGGGCTACGGCACCGACACGATCCAGGAGAACGATGCCACGGCAGGCGTGACGGACGCTGTCCAGTTCATCGGCTCGGTCACGCAGTCCTCGGTGACCTTCAGTCGCACGGGCAACAACCTCGAGGCGCTGCTGACGGGCACGAGCGACAGGATCGTGCTGCAGAACTGGTACGCCGGAGCGCAGTACCAGGTCGAGCAGTTCCGGTTCACCGATGGCAGCGTGCTCACCGGCGCCCAGGCGCAGGCCCAGGTCGGCGCCGGGGCGGGTGCGATGGCGTCCCAGGCCGGTTCGACGACGTCGGCCCGCGAGCGGGCCGCGATGATGCCGGAGGTGCACCTGCTCGTCGAGGCGATGGCGGCTTTCGATGCGTCGGCGGGGGTTGGGTCTCCCGGCCCGGCCGTGCATCACACGATGGTGTTGGACCGGCTGACCTATCCGGGCATGAGCGCCTGAAGGCGGGTTCGCGCGAGCGGGCATCGGCCGACCGTCACGGCCGGCCGGTGACGGCTGGATACTCGCCGAGCGCCACGCCATTCTCGTGGGACGCGAGGGGCAGCGCTCGCCTGAGCGGGCGGGCCGATCGATCTTGCCAAACTTTGCCATGCTCGCTAGGCTGCCCTCATGAGCACGATGAACATCTCCCTGCCTGACGAGTTGAAGGCTTTCGTCGACCAGCAGGTCGGCAGTCGCGGCTACACCAGCAGCAGCGAGTACGTGCGCGAACTGCTGCGCAAGGAGCGGGACAAGGAGAAGCTGCGCGCGATGATCCTGGAGGGCGTGGCGTCGGGGCGCGGCGTCGTGGCCGACAAGGCGTACTTCGACGGCCTGCGGCAGCGGATCAGGCAGCAGGCGACCCCGGCGAGGCCGACAACAAAGCCGACAGCGAAGCCGGTCCGCAAGAGCTGACTTGGCGTGCCCAAGCCCGTCATCCCCAGCCGGCGGGCGCTGCAGGACATCGACGAGGCCCTGTCTTACTACCTGGGCGAGGCCGGCCTTTCGGTCGCCGAGCGCTTTCTCGACACGCTGGAGGCGGCGTCCCTGCTGCTCGGGCGCCAGCCCGGCATCGGCTCGCCGCGCTGGGGGCACGAACTGGACATCGAGGGTCTCCGCTGCTGGCCGCTCACTGGCTATCCGTACCTGCTCTTCTACTTCGAGCATGACGACGCGGTGGACCTGGTGCGGCTGCTGCACGGGGCAAGCGACATTCCCGCCGCACTGGCAGGGCCTGAGGCCGAGGTTTCGACCTGAGGCTGGAAGGGTCAGGGTGGGGACCGGCCAGCGTTTACCGCAACCGCGGGCTTCAGGTGCTCTCCCAGAAACCCCTCGAGCTCCTTGAAGAACGTCAGCCGATGCGCCTGCCGGCTGAGGTGGTGGTCCCCACCCTCCAGCTCGACATACCGGTACGTCTTCCCCGCCCGCTTCAGCGCCGTGGCCATCGCCTCGCCTTGCTCGACGGGCACGCTGCGGTCGTCGCTGCCGTGCAGCAGCAGCACCGGCACCTGGATGCGCTCGGCCTGCAGCGCGGGTGAGGTGGCGCGCAGGCGCTCGCGGTCGCCCCAGGCCTTGCCGATCTGCCGCTTGGCGGCGTCGCTGCCGCCGACGTACTGGCCCATGTGGCCAATGAGGTCGGGCAGGTCGGTCACGCCGGCGAAGCTCACCGCGCAGCGGTAGAGCTCGGGCGTCTTCACGGCGCCCATCAGCGCCGCGTAGCCGCCGTAGCTGGCGCCGACGATGCAGATGCGACCCGCGTCGGCGATGCCTTCCTTCACCGCCCAGCCGACGGCGTCGGTCAGGTCGTCCTGCATCTCCAGGCCCCAGCGCTGCCAGCCGGCGGCCTCGAAGTCGTGGCCGTAGCCTTCGGAGCCACGGAAGTTGACCTGCAGCACGCCGTAGGCGCGGTCGGCGAGAAAGGCCGTCCAGGGGTCGAAGTCGAGGTTGTCGCGCGAGCCGGGGCCGCCGTGCGGCAACAGCACCAACGGCAAGGCCGGCCCGCCGTCGCCGACCCGGCGGCCGAGGGGCAGGCTGAGGTAGCCCTCGAGCGGCAGGCCGTCGCGGGCGCGCAGGGCGATCGGCTGTTTCTGCGCCAGGTGCTGGCGGTCGAGCCCGGGGTAGGTCTCGGCGATCAGCCACAGGTCGCCGCTGCGCCGGTCGCCGAGGTAGTACTCGCCAGGCTGGCCGTTGCCGCTGGAGTAGACGAGATAGCGTTGCTCGTCGTGGCTCACGCCCATCAGGCGGTTGGCGCGGGCGGGCAGGCCGAGGTCGACGGCGCGCAGCTGGTTGCGCCAGGTCGGGTCCCAGATCTCGGCGCGCGGGCCGGCGCCGCCATCACCCGCAGGACCTGATTCATCGTCGTCGCCGTCACTGCGAAGCAGGCCGAGCGCCTCGCCGGTGGCAGGCGAACGCAGCAGCGCACCGGTCACGTCGTGCTTCGGGTCCGCCAGCACCAGACGCCGCGGCAGCTCGGGCTGGTCCAGCCGTACCGTGAAGACGGCGCGCCGGCCTTCGTGCGGCGCGGTGACGTAGAGCTCCTGCGGGTCGAGGCCGAAGCCGAGCGGCCAGACGGCCTCGGTGTCGCCTTCGAACGCCCAGAGCTTGCGCCATTCCTTGCCCTCGGGGTCGCTGGCGCGGATCTCGTAGCGGTCGTCGTCGGAGCGCACGCCGACCCGCACCCGGTGCTGGGCGTCGGTCAGCCAGCGGTAGGTGTCGCGCTCGGGCGCCTTGACGATGCGGCGCGAACCATTGGTGACGTCGACCTGGTAGACGGCGGGCAGCACCCGGTCGGGCTCGCTCAGCGCCAGCAGCACATGGCGCCCGTCCTGTGGCAGCCAGTCGACGATCTGGTCCTGGATCTGCTGCTGCGGCGCATCGGTGTAGACCGAGCCGGCGCGCGGCGGGTTGTTCACCAGGTTCACGACGCCGCCTTCGCCATCGGCGCGGATCGAGACGAGACGGGTCTCGATCGTGCCGACGAAGTAGCGCCGCGCGGCGAAGCGCAGGCTGACCAGGAGGCGCTCGTCGTCGACCCAGCGGATCCAGTTGAAGTGGAAGCGCTGGTTGTCGGTGCTGAGCAGCGCCTTCTGCTTGCTCTCGCTGACGCCGCGCGCGATGAGCACCGTGTTGTCGCCGTCGTTCAACAGGGCCGCGATGCGCTTGCCGTCGGGCGACAGCGACACGTCCGAGACGCCCGATGCCGCCGCAAAGCGCTCCAGCGGCTGCGGGCCGCCGGCCTCAGAGGCGCCGGGCGCTGCGGCAGGAGGCGCCGCGGCCGGGCGCGACGCCGCCTCGGGCGCGGCCGGCTGTGCGATGGCGACGGCGCTGGCCAACGCCGGCAGGCAGCGCAGCAGCCAGGCGGCTGCGGCCGTCCAGCGTGAAGGTCGCGGAAAAGCGCGGGCGATCGGTTGGCGCATGACGAAGACCTGAGGGCTTGAACGGGACGCCGTGGCGGCGGGGCGTCCGGCGGAAGCGGCGGCAACCGGATCGTGGGGCGCGAGCTTGCCACGGCTTCCCGGCGCCGCGGCGCGGCGCGGCGTCCTCAATCGGTACGAGTTCAAGCCCGGGTCGCGCCCGGGAGTCTGGCCGCCTATTTCGCCAGTGCGTTCTTCCTGCGCAGCGCCTGCGTGATGCGATAGGTGTCGGCGAAGCCGGCGTGGCCGGTGGCGGCGACGTCGACGACGCATTGCGCGTTGACGTCCTTGTCGTCCACCACGCTGCAGATCTTCTTGGCGCGGTCCAGGGCGAGGGGCTGCGCCGGCGGAACGGTCGAGCCCTTGATCTCGCAGGGAGGGCGTTCAGGTGGCCAGCCCAGCTGGGTGAACGTTGCCGTCGACGTGCCGGCGGTGTAGTCGAACAGGCTGTTCCTCGGCGTCACGCGCCAGGCGTTGGCGAACTTCTGGTTCAGGTCGAAGTGGCGCTGCGCCAGCGATGCCGGCCTGGGTCCGAGCGGCGTGCCGTTCGGCAGCAGCGGCAGCCATTGGCCGCCGAGGATGGCGCCGGCAATGCCCTCGCGCGCGCTCGAGCGGGTGACGTCGACGTTGAGGTACCAGATGTTGTTCGGCGCACCCCAGAAGCCCGGCACGACGGAGAGGTGGGTGCTGTCGGGAAAGTCGATCTCGATGCCGCTGCCCAGGGCCGCGCGCGTGATGCGCCCGCCGCCGACCTTCAACGCGCCGTCGGGCAGCGGCACCGGCTTGCCGTCGATGCGCAGCTCCATCACCGTCGGTTCGCCCTGGCCCCGGGACGCCGGCTGGTAGCTGATGCGCGAGCTGCCGATGCGTGCCGCCATCGCGGTGTTGACGCTTGCGCAGCTGGTGAGCCCCGTGTGGGGGTCGGGCCCGACCGGCGCGGCGGTGGCCACCGGGGTCTGCCGCAGCTGCACCTCGACATTGCTGCCGTTGCGCAGGTAGACGAATTCGCCCGCGGCCTGGAAGTCGTATCGCACGCCGCCGAAGGCGGTGACGTGCGGGTCGCCGCGCGTCGAGGCGTCGCCGGTCGCCGCCATGCCGCACCAGGCCAGCAGCGCGCTGGCTTCCGGCGTGCAGGCGATGTAGTCCGGGTTCGCTGCCGCCGCGTCGGTCGGGTTGACGCCGGGCGTGCAGGAGGCCGTGAGGCCGGCCCCGCAGGGGCGGTACCAAGGGTCGGTGCTCGGCAGGTTGGGCGTGCAGGCCATGGTGCCGAGAGAGGCATCGGCCGGCATCGACGGCGGCGGGCGCCTGAGCGTTCTCGCGGCGCTGCCCGCCGGCGGCAGCAAGCCCGCCCCGAGAGAAGGCCGAAGCACGACATTGCAGTAGCCGCCCAAGGCCGTCGACACATGCGGCAGGCGCCCGGCAACGCCCCGGGCGGCGGCCGAGCCATGGCAGTACGAGCAGGAAGGCGGCGAGTTCATCGGGCCCGGGTTCTCGGGCCAGGCCCTCGCCCCTTCGGCGCTGCGCACGATCGGCTCGTGCCGGGTTGGCGCCCTGGACCGCACGCCCAGGCTGCCGAGCACCGAGCCATGGACGATGTACGGGTTCTCTCCCGCGTGGCAGTCGGTGCAGACGCCGCCGATGCCGGCCCGCAGTTCGGTACCGCCGCCCCATCGGCTGATGGGCTGGCTCGACGCGCGCGGGAAGTTGAACGGCGTGCCGTTCTTCTGGTTGTCCCAGAAGCACGCCTTCGCGCCGCCACCCAGCGGGTCCGACTGTCCGAGACAGATGACGCCGTCGGCGAGGACTGTGTTGCGGGCGTCGTAGCGCGGCAGCGCCACGCACAGGCCCGGTGGAGAGGCGCTTTCATAGGTGAGCACCTCGGCGTCGAGCTCGCGGGCGAGAAAGAGGTTCATGCCGGCGATCGTGCCCTTGGACACCCATGCCGAGCCGGGCCCGAAGTCCGGCGGCAACGGCACGCCATGGCTGTTGCAGAGCGCGCGGTAGGCGGCACCGCCGTCGGCCGTCACGAGCTGCGGCTGCTCTTTCGGTGGGGCATTCAGTACGGCGCTGGTCTGCAGTCGCTGTTGCAGCGCCTCGGGTACCCGGTACGGTCGGCGCTCGGCGCGGGACACGAGGCTCTCGCCCTCGTCAAGGCTGAACTGCAGGCTCTGCTGCATCAGCATGAACTTGCCGCGCAGGCGATCGGGCTCGGCCACTTGCGCATGGTCGAGCAGCCAGTCGAGCAGGCGTGCGTTCAGCAGCAGCTGGGCCTGCGGTTCGAGCGCCAACCCGTCGGCGAGCTCGCGCTCGAGGGTCTCGAAGCGCGCCCGGTCGGTGGCGTTGGCGGCCGCGAGCAGCATGCCGCGGTACCAGGCCTGCGCTTCGCGCAGGAACGACAGCGAGGCGGCCACCTCACGGCCCTGGGCATCGAACAACGCGCCGTGGCCGATGAAGCCGATAGGCTCGCGGGCCGCGGCGTTCGATGGCGGCTTCGACGTCGGCGCCGGCGGGTTCGAGGCGTCGGCCGCTGCGTCGGACGCGGGCGCTGGCGCATCGTCGTCACCGCCGCCGCTGCAGGCGGCAAGGCCGGCGAGGGTGAGGGCCAGGAGACTGAATGCCAGCCCCTTGCCCGAAAGGATCGCGTGTCGGCGGATCATCGCGGCTCTCCCTGAGCTTGTGTTCGGCGGCCGATGGGGTGCCGATGTGGCCAGGGTAGGGGGTCAGGGCGATGCCGCTGATCCCTAACACCGCAAGCGTCGGCGGCCTGACGTCATCGCCCGAGTGCCGGGCTTGGGCGGCGGAAAGCGCGTCTTTGCTGGGGTGCAGCCGCGGACCGGGGCTTGTCGTATCGTCCCGGCGCCTCGCGCCCCACCTGCAGGACATCCCCCTTCGATATGAACATCGCCCTGATCGGCACCGGCTTCGTCAGCGACTTCTACCTCGCCAGCCTCGCCCTGCACCCCGAGCTCGTCGTGCGCGGGGTCCACGACCTCGACCGAGGGCGCGCCGACACCGTCGCCCGCACCTATGGCGTCGCCGTCTACGAGACGCTCGATGCGTTGCTCGGCGACCCGGCCGTCGAGCTGGTGCTCAACCTGACCAACCCGCGCGAGCACTACCGCCTGTCGAAGGCGGCGCTCGAGGCCGGCAAGCACGTCTACAGCGAGAAGCCGCTGGCGATGGAGATCGACGAGGCGCGCGAGCTCGTCGCGCTGGCGCAGGCCCGCGGGCTGCAGATCGCCTCGGCACCGTGCAGCGTGCTCGGCGAGACCGCGCAGGCGCTGTGGCGCGCACTGCGCGAGCAGGCGGTCGGCCCGGTGCGCCTGGTCTATGCGGAGATGGACGACGGCATGGTCCACCGCATGGCCTACCGCCAGTGGCGCTCCGCCTCCGGCTTCCCCTGGCCCTACCGCGACGAGTTCGAGATCGGCTGCACGCTCGAGCATGCTGGCTACTACCTCACCTGGCTTGCGGCGATGTTCGGCCCGGCGACGCGCGTGACCACCTTCGCCTCGACGCGCATCCCCGACAAGCTCCCCGGCGAGCCGCCGCTCGGCGTCGATGCGCCCGACTTCAGCGTCGCCTGCATCGAGTACGCGAGCGGCGTCGTCGCGCGCCTGACCTGCGGCATCGTCGCGCCGCACGACCACGGCCTCACGTTCGTCGGCGACGAGGGCGTGCTGCGCACCGACGAGGCCTGGCACTACCGCTCGCCGGTCTACCTGCGCAAGCTGCTGACCGTGCGGCGCAAGACCTTCCTCAGCCCGCTGAAGACGCGCGTGCCACTGCCGAAGGCGCCTTATGGGCAGCCGAAGACCACCGGCGTGCAGCGCATGGACTTCGCGCGAGGCCCGGCCGAGATGGCTGCGGCCCTGAGGGAAGGGCGGCCGAGCCGGCTCTCGGCGGCGTTCTCGCTGCACGTCAACGAGATCGCGCTCGCGATCCACCACGCGCGGCGCGACGGCGCGGTGCGCGAGCTGACGACGAGCTTCGAGCCGGTCGAGCCGATGCCCTGGGCGGTCTGAGCGCGTCGGGGCGTTTGAGCGCGCTCGAGCGCGGACGGGAGCCTGGTCGCGCCTTCAGGCGGCCGCGCGCGCATGGCGCCGCAGCAGCCCTTCGAGCTTGTCGATCTCGCGCCCGAAGTCGTGCAGCCGGCCCACCGCCTCCGCGCCGCGGCGGCCCATCGCCTGCAACTGCTCGGGTGCCGCGGTCGCGGCCTCGCGCAGCGCAGCGGCCAGCGCCTCGACCGAGCCGGCCGGCACCAGCCAGCCATTGCCGCGGTCGGTGACCAGCTCGGGGATGCCGGCGATCTGCGTCGCGATCACCGGCCGCCCGAGTGCCAGCGCTTCCATGATCACGACCGGCAGCCCTTCGGCGAAGCTCGGCAGCACCAGCCCGCGGCTGGCCTCGAGCTCGCGCCGCACGCCCTCGCTCGAGCGCCAGCCGAGCAGCGTGATCGCGCGCTGCAGCCCGCGTGCCGAGACGACGCGCTCGACATGGCCGCGCAGCGGGCCGTCGCCGATCAGCGCGACCTCGATCGCGACGCCTTCGGCGACGAGGCGCGACACCGCCTCGACGAGCACGTCGAGCCCCTTCTCGCCGGCGAGTCGTCCGATGAACGCGAAGCGCGGCACGGAAGGCAGTTGCACATCGGCGGGCGCATGGAAGTCGGGGCCGACCGAACAGCGCACCACGTGCAGCTTCGGCCAGTCGGCCGCGTCGGAGAACAGCATGCACTGGCTGCGGCAGAAGTCGGTGATCGTCACCGTGTAGGCCGCCCGCGCGATCTTCTCGCCCAGCGCCCAGTGCCGTGGATGGAAGAAGATGCCCGGCCCATGCACCGTCATGCCGAAGGGCACGCCCGACAGCCGCGAGGCGAGCATTGCGACGTTGGCCGAGTTCTCGGCGATGTGGTTGTGCAGTACCTCGATGTTGGCGGCGCGCAGCGCACGCGCGAGGTAGGCGGCCTCGAGCAGGTAGGCCGCCTGCAGCAGCGTGCCGCGCAGGCCGCGTGCCCGCGTGCGCCAAGCCAGCCGTGCCGCGGCGAGCAGCGCGGCCGGCCGCGTCGCGGCCAGGCCGAGCAGGGCGGCGGCGAGGCGCCAGGGCCCGCGTTCGAGGATGTAGTCGGTCGTCGCCTGCTCGCGCCGCACCGCCTCGTCGACCTCGGCGTCGGCCGCGTGGCGGCGGATCGAGAAGGTCTGCACCGTATGCCCGCGGCGGCGCAGCTCGACCACCTCGTTGCGCACGAAGGTGTCGCTGGCGCGGCCGTAGACGCTGGTCAGGTAGGCGATCTTCATCGGGTCCTGGTGGCGGCAGGTGGGGCCGTGTCGTAGGCCTGGCGCAGCGCCTCCTCGGGCCCGAGGCGGGGTCGCCAGCCGAGCTGCTCGCGCAGGCGGCTGGCGTCGACCCGGGCCTCGGGGAAGCGGGCCTCGAAGCGCTCGGGGATCAGCAGGCCCGGCAGCTTCAGGCCGCGGCGGAAGGCGCTGCGCGCGAGCGGGCCGAGCAAGGCGAGAGCCTTCGTCAATGCCGCCGGCACGGCGACGGGGCGGGCCCCGGGGTTCGCGCGCCGCGCGTAGTCGCGCACCGGCCAGGCGAAGCCGTCCTCGACGTTGAACACGCCGTGTGCGCCGTGGTCCTTCAGCGCGGCGACGAAGGCATCGGCGCAGTGCTCGACATGCGTCAGCTGGGCCAGGCGCCGCGGCCTGACGACGAACTGCAGCCCATCGCGCCCTGGGCCGACATGGTCGAGCCCGGGATGCCCCGGGCCCCAGATCGTCGCCGGGCGCAGCACCGTCAGCCCGACGCCGCGCGCGCCGGCACGCGCGGTGGCGATGCTCTCCTGCAGGCGCTTCGCGTGTGCATAGGCGCCCCACAGCGCCGCGCGGTCGTCGGGCGGCAGGAGCGGGCTGTCTTCGCTCAGGCGCTTGCCGACGCGCCCCCAGTCGTAGACGGAGAAGCTGCTCGCGAGCACCAGCCGCGTGCCGGGGCGCATCGCCTCGGCGAGGTTCGCGGTGCCGTCGACCGCGGCGTGCATCGCCCTTTCGGGTGAGGCCCGCATGTCGAAGGCGAGATGGATCACGGCGTCCACGCCGGCTGCTGCGGTCGCGACGCTCCGGGGATCGGTGATGTCGCCTTGCACGAGCGCGATCGCAGGTGCGTCTCGAGTCGTGTTTCGTGCATCGCCGGGCCTATCATCGGCCGCGCGCACCAGACCCCGCACGTCGTGTCCCTCGCGCAGCAGCGCTGCGGCGACCGAGCGCCCGAGAAAGCCGCGCACGCCCGTGACGAGGACCCTCATGCGGCCTCGATCGCCGGGCCATTCACATCCGGAGGCAAATGGTTTCGATTCGATGCGCCATGGCATGCGCCGCAGGCGCGGGCGGGCATGCTTCTCGTATCGCTCGGGGACCTCACGGGCCGGTCTTCGGCCTTCGGCATCGGCGGCACACGCGTTCTCATGGTTCTTCTTGATTCGATCCGGCGTCGCCCGTCGTGGGACGCCATCGCCGCGCTCTCGCTGGCCGGTTTGATTATCGGCATCTCGGTGTTCGTCGCGGTGCGCCTCGGCGGCGCGGACGCCCTGAGCCCGAAGCTGATCGTCGTCGTGCCGGGGGCGTTGTTCGGGCTCTTCCTGCTGCTGATGCGGCCGGAGTGGCTGCTGCTCGGCCTGCTCGCGCTGCGCGCGTCGATCGACCCGCTGCTCGTCTCGGGCAGCGGCGGCTCGGTGGGCACCGGCGCCGCGCTCAACGTGCTGATCATCCTGCTCGGCTGCCTCGATGTCGTGCGGTCGCCGGCGCGTTATGCGACGCCGCAGATGCTGGCCTGGCTGCCCTTCCTCGCGCTGCTCGCCCTGAGCCTCGTCCATGCGCCGGTGTTCTTCCAGGGGCTGCGCCAGTTCTTCGTGATCCTCACCTTCTTCTTCATCATGGGCCTGGGCGTGCAGGCTTCGCGCCGCGAGGGCGGGCCGCGCCTGTACCTGCTGGTGATCCTGCTGGCATCGGTCGTGCCGACGGCGCTCGGCCTGCGCGACCTGCTCGACGGCGGCGCGAGCTACCAGGCGCTGATCGAGGCGCAGGAAGAGTACGACGAGGACGCGATCGAGCCGCTCAGCGCCGCCGCCGAGGGGCTGCGCGTGATGGGCGGCCTGCCGCACCCGAACATCTACGCGTTCTTCATCCTCGGCGTGATCGTCGCCCAGCTCTACCTGCTGTACGCGAAGGACGTGGCGCTGACACGCGGCTGGCGCCTGCTCGGCTGGGCCTGGTGCCTGCTGCAGCTCCTGATGCTGATGGCGACGCAGACGCGCAGCGCCTGGGTGTCCTGCGCGGTGATCTTCGCCGCGATGGCGGCCTTCGTCGACCGGCGGCTGCGCAAGTTCCTCGTCATCGCGCCGGTGCTGCTGCTGCTCGTGCCTTCGGTGCAGCGGCGGCTGCTCGACCTGGGCGGCGGCCAGGTGTATGCGGAGGACGGCGTCAACTCCTTCGTCTGGCGGCTGCAGCTCTGGGAGTCGGCCTGGCCCTTGATCAAGGAGCGCTGGGCGGGCGGCTGGGGGCTCGACGCCTTCGTGCTCGACTCGCCGACCTTCTTCCCGCTCAACGCGGCGCGCGGCTACGACGCGCACAACGTCTACGTGCAGCTCGCGTACGAGGCCGGCATTCCGGCGGCCGTGGCCTATGCGCTGGTCTTCGTCGTCGCGCTGTGGATCGCGGTGCGCGCCTTCCGCCACGACCGCCTGGTCGCGACGCTGCTCGGCGCCCTCGCGCTCGCCTACCTGCTGAACTCGTACTCGGACAACATGCATCGCTACCTGGTGTCGAACTGGACCACGTTCCTGCTGCTCGGGCTGCTGAGCGGGATGGCGCTGGGGCGGGGCAGCACACCACCGATGACGACGCGACAGGGGCCTGGGCCGACGGCTGCGGCGGCGCCGGCAGGGCCGGCAACGGTGGAAGGGGGCTGAATCGTGGCCGTACTCGGCGTCCTCGCCTGGCTGCTGGCCGTGCCGCTCTCGCTCGCGGCCGCGGTGCTCGGGCTCGAACTGCTGCTCGGGGTGCGGGCGCGCGGGGCCGTGCCGCCGCGGTCGGGCGCCGCGCTCGACGCGGAAGAAGACGGCCCGCGGCCGCCGCTTGCCGTGCTGATCCCGGCGCATGACGAGGCGGCCGGCATCGGGGCGACGCTGGACTCGGTGCGCGCCCAGCTCTGTCCCGGGGACCGCGTGCTCGTCGTCGCCGACAACTGCAGCGATGCCACCGCGGCCGTCGTGCGCCGTGCTGGTTTCGAGGCGGTCGAGCGACTCGACGCCGAACGGCGCGGCAAGGGCTATGCGCTCGACTTCGGCCTCGCCGCGCTCGAACGCGAGGGCGGGCTGCCTGCGGTGGTCGTCGTGCTCGACGCCGACTGCCTGCTCGGCGCCGGCGCGCTCGACCGCCTCGCACGCGCATCGGCCCGCCTCGGCCGCACGGCGCAGGCGCGCTACACGATGCAGCGTCCGCCGGGTGCCGAGGCGGCTCCGTCCGCGCCTCCTGCGGCGTCGGCATCGATCGGCATCGCCGAGTTCGCGTGGGCGGTGAAGAACGTCGTGCGCCCGCTCGGCCTGTGGCGCCTCGGCCTGCCGTGCCCGCTGTTCGGCTCGGGCATGGCCTTCGACCGCGATTCGCTGCGCACGGTCTCGCTGGCCAACGGCAAGCTGGCGGAGGACATGCACCTGGGCGTCGAGCTGGCGCTGCGCGGCCGCGCGCCGGCCTTCGTGCCCGGGGCCGAGGTGTCGAGCCGCTTCGCGTCGAGCCGCGAAGGCCAGGACTCCCAGCGCCGGCGCTGGGAGCATGGTCACCTCGAGACGCTGCTGTTCGGCGTGCCGCGGCTGCTCGGCCGGGCGCTGCGCCGCGCCGACCGCGCGGCGCTCGCGCTCGGCCTCGACCTGCTGGTGCCGCCGCTCAGCCTGCTCGTGATGCTGCTGGCCGTGGGGCTCGCGGCCAGCGGGTTGCTCGCCGTCGCCGGCGGCGCCTGGGGGCCGTTCGTGCTGCTGGCCGCCACGGGCGCGCTGCTGGCGCTGGGCCTGGTGCGGGCCTGGGACGCGTTCGGCCGCGCGTCGCTGCCGCCGTCGGCGCTGCGTGCGCTGCCGGGTTTCGTGCTGCGCAAGCTCGGCCTCTATGTCGCCTTCGTGTTCCGGCGCCAGCGCAGCTGGGTGCGCACGCAGCGCGAGGCCGAACCGCCACGCAAAGGCGACTGAGGATGCGCGGCCCGACCCCATGAAGCCCGAGGCACCGCCCGCCGCCGCCCTCAAGTCGTCGATCCTGCTGCTCGGCCTGGCCAACCTGCTCGACATGGCGTTGCAGGCCGCGCTGCCGATCGTGCTGGTTCGCGTGCTGGCCCACACCGATTTCGGCATCTACCGCGGCCTGTGGCTGGTCGCGACGACGGCGGTCGGCATCCTGCCGCTCGCGTTTCCGACCAGCCTGCCGTACTTCCTGCCGCGTGCGCCCGACGCGCGCACCCGTGCCGCCTACCTGATGCAATGCGGCTGGACGATGCTCGCCGTGGGCCTGGTCGGCGGCGCGGCGGCCTGGCTCTGGAGCGGCTCGCTCGGGCTCGGCACCGATTCGCGCCTCGTCATCGCCGGCTTCATCGCGCTGTGGGTCTTCGCCTCGCTGCTCGACACGCTGTTCAGCGCCCAGCAGCGGGTGCCGCTGCAGGCCTGGATCAATATCGGCTTCTCTCTCGCGCGCTTCGTGTCGATCGCCGCGGTGGCGGTCGCGACGCATTCGCTCGCGCTGGTGCTGGCGGCCCACGTGGCGCTGGCCGGTGTCAAGGCGCTGGCCTGCGCCGTGGCGGTGGCCGCGAGCGCGGCCGGCGCGGCGGGAGGCGCCGGCGAGGGCGGCGGTGCCTGGCGCGGCCCGCGGCGCGCGCTCTGGCTCGACCAGTTTCGCTATGCGCTGCCGATCGGCCTGTCCTCGGGCCTGTACCTGATCCGCTCGCGGCTCGACCAGTGGATCGTCGCCGCGCTCTTCACGCCGGCCCGCTTCGGTACCTATTCGATCGCGGCAATCTTCCTGCCGGTGCAGGGCATCGTGCGGCTCTCGGTCAACAACGTCGTGCTGCCCGAGCTGAGCCGGCTCGGGTCGCAGGACGGCATCGACCGCATGCTGGCGCTCAACCGCAAGGGCAATGTCGCGATCGCGACGCTGATGTTCCCGACGCTGGCCTTCCTCTTCGCCTGCGCCTCCGAGCTGCTGGCCCTGCTGTTCACCGCCGGCCATGCGGCCGCGGCGCCGGTGCTGCGCCTGTACTGCCTGACGCTGCTGATCGAGTCGATGGAGGTGACGATGCTGCTCTACGCGCTGCGCCAGGGGGCCTTCCTCGTCCGCTGCGACCTGCTCGCGCTGGCGGCGACGGCGGCGGTGGGCGGGGGCGCGGTGTTCGCCTTCGGGCCCAGCGGCGCGGCGCTGGGCGCCGCGGCCGGCACCCTGCTCGCGCAGGTCGCGCTGTACCGGCGCGTCGCGGCGCTCGCCGCCCGGCCGCTGGCGGCGATCGCGCCGTGGCGGCTGCTGGCCCGGCTGCTGGCGTCGGCTGCCCTCGGCGGCGGGGCCGCCGCGCTGTGGCTGGCCCAGGCGCCGCCGACGCTGCCCGCAGCCGGGCGCCTGGCGCTGGCGGGCGCGGCGCTGGGCGCCGTCTACTGGCTCGCGCTGCGCGCGTTCATGGTCGGCCCGGCGCTGGCCGAGGTGTTCGGGCCGCGGCTCGTGCGCCGCGCGGGGTTGGGTGCCGGCTGATCAAGCCGTCGCTGACCGCGAGCCGGCGGCGGCGCGCCGCGCCGCGTACGAGGTCTTGCGCCAGCGGATCGCCCGCGCCAGCCAGGGGTGCACGCCGTAGCGGCGGGCGATCCGCTCATCCTCGAGGAAGCACTTCGACAGGTTGCGCAGCGACAGGCCCCCGGTGCGAAACCGCGCCAGCGGCGTCTCGAGCCGCCGCCCGCGCTTGCGATGGGCGATCAGGCGGCAGACGAACTCGTGGTCGGCCGCGAGCCGGAAGCCGAGGTCGAAGGCCCCCAGCTCCTCGTAGATCGAGCGCCGCACGAAGAGCGTCGGGTGCGGCAGGCCCATCGTGAAGCGCCAGTCGCGACCGAGCAGGCTGCGCCGGCCGTCGAGCCAGTCGGTGCGCACCGGGTAGAGGCCGGTCTCGCGGCCGTTGGCGTCGACCAGCCGCGCGTCGGAGCAGACGTAGTCGAGGGCCGGGTCCTCGAAGGCGCGGCAGACCTGCGCCAGCGCGCCGGGCTCGAGCATGTCGTCGGCGTTGAGGATGCCGACGATCTCGCCGCGCGCCCGCGCGATGCCCTTGTTCATCGCGTGATAGAGGCCGTCGTCGGCTTCGCGCAGGTAGTCGCTGACCAGGTCGCGGTGGCGGCCGACGATCGCCTCGGTGCCGTCGCTCGACAGGCCGTCGACCACCACGTACTGCAGTTCCGCCACGCGCCCGGTGCCGGTGAACTGGGCGCGCACCGAGGCGATCGTCTGTTCGATCGTCGCCGCGCCATCGAGTACCGGGGTGATCAGCGTGAGGGCCGGCGTCGCCATCAGCCGGGCACGCCGAGCAGGTAGTCGGCGCAGTGCAGCTTGAAGATCCGCGTCAGCCGCCGCGATGCGCCGGAGATCCGCAGCTCGCGCCGCTCGCGGTCGCACTGGCCCTTGAGCAGCATCACGAGGCCGATGAAGGCGGAGTCGACGTGCGAGACCTTCGAGACGAGCAGCATCAGGCGCTCGCCCGAGCGCGGCAGCGCGGTCAGCGTGCCGCGCAGCTCGTCGAGCGTGCCGTCGACGAAGCTGCCCTCGAGCCCCAGCTCGACCGTGTTGCCGTGGCGCGAGACGCGCACCGCAGCGCCGTGGTCGACGCGCCGCATCCGGTTGCGCAGCACCCACAGGCGGTAGGGCAGCACGCGCGTCAGCACCAGCGGCGCGACCGTCCAGGCGTCGCGCAGGTAGCGCATCGCCAGGCGCGGCTCCTGCAGCGTGCGCCAGAGCCACTCGAGCCCGGCCTCGCGCATCCACGTCGGCGCGCGGCGGGTCTGCTGCGCCGCGAAGGCGACCACCGCGCCGAGGTGGCTGACGATCGGCGTGCGCAGCCGCGACAGGTTGCGGTCGATCCAGGCGTGCCCCTTCACCGCGCCGAGGGCGATCACGAGCATCGCCGCGTCGCTCTCGTTGATGCGGTCGACGAAGGCCTCGCTGCTCAGCTCGGCGGCCGTGCCGTGGCCGGGGAAGAGGGCGCCGACCGAGACCAGGTTGTCCCCGTCGGCATTGATGCGGTCGTGCGCGCGCTCGGCGATCCCGGGCTCGCCGCCGAAGAAGAACACGCGCATGGGCCCGTGGCCCTGGGCCGGCGACCGCAGCGCGTCGAACAGGTCAGCGCCCGAGGAGCGCTCGGTGATCGGCACGCCGATCATCCGCGCCAGCCAGACCAGCGGCATGCCGTCGGCGGTGACCAGGTCGGACTGCAGCAGGTGGTCGCGAAATTCCGGCCGCCGCATCGACTCAGCGACGAAGTTGAGGTTGGGCGTCGCGAGCAGGCAGCGCGAGCCATCGTCCGCGAACGTCCTCAGGCGGTTGACGGCCGTGCTGCGCGAGATCGCATCGACCGGCAATCCGAGCAGGCAATGTACCGGTCTGAAGAAATCAGTCGCCCTTGAGGGGGTATGTTGAGGGGAATTAGGGGGTGTTATGGGGGGTGGTTTGGGGGGTGTTTGTGTGGATATGTCCACAGGTGACGAAAGCATTTCTCCTCCATCGGATCCCAACGGCCAAATCAATATAAATACAGGTGAGTGAACGATCGCTTGTCCGCAACGTATGGTTGCGTTTGTAACTCCTGTGTCTCGATTAAGTTCTGACGATGTCCGCTGCCGTGCGCGGGAGGGCACAGGTTTTCGCCTAAGCTGGGTCGCTCGAGGTGTCCGATGCCGTCCGGCAGCGCTCGTGTTGTCGGTTTCGGGGCGGTCGGGCGCCGACAGTGGTGCGCGGGCCGCGCCCTTTCCGAATCTGGTCCGAACCCAAGGAATGCAATGCAAGTGAGGCTGCCGTCGAGTGCAGCGCATGGGGATTCGATCGAGCTCTTCGATTCAACCCGGGTGCGCGGTGCGGCGGGTCTTCGACCCCGTGCGCGGAACGCGTCTGCCGACGAGTTTCTGCAGTATCTCGACGTCCTGCGCCGAAATGCCCGCAAGCTGCTGCTGCTGGGTGTCGCGGCCGGGCTGCTGGCCGGCGCGGCGCTGTGCGCGATGCCCTCGGTCTACAGGGCCACGGTGATGATCCTGGTCGAGTCGGGCAAGTCGCGCGTGCTCGCGGTGGACGAGGTGCGCGAGGTCGCCGAGTCGCGCGAGCGGTACCACGCCCAGGTCGAGATCATCCAGTCGCGCAGCGTGGCCGAGGCGGCGGTGCGGGCGCTGAAGCTCTGGGAGGCGCCGGGCTTCGACCCGCTCGGCGGTCTGGGCGGCGCGGTGCGCGGCGCGCTGGCTGCGGTCGGCCTCGCCGACGGCAACGGCTGGACCGAGGACGAGCTCGTCGAGGCCGCCACCGAGACGCTGATCAAGCGCATCAAGGTCGAGGCGCTGCGCCTGAGCCAGGCCGTGCGCCTGGGCGTCGAGACGACCGACCCGGTGCTCTCGGCGCGCATCGCCAACGAACTGGCCGCCCAGTACATCGCCGTCGACCGCCGCGGGCGCCTCGAGATGGCGGCCGACGTCAACCACCTGCTGCAGGAGCGGCTGGTCTCGCTGCGCGAGCAGCTCTCGCGCTCGGAGCGCGCGCTGCAGGACTACCGCGAGAAGACCGGGCTCGTCGTGCTCGGGGGTTCCTCGCAGACCCTCTCCACGCAGGAACTGGCCGGTGTCAACGACCGGCTGGCGTCGGCGCGCGCGCGGCGCGCCGAGCTGCAGGGCCTGTTCAGCCAGGTCGACGGCCTGCCGCCGGCCCAGTACGCGAACGTCCCGGCGGTGCAGAGAGACCCGGCGGTGAACGACGCCCAGGCGCGGCTGAACCTGCTGCGCAGCCGCCTCGGCGAGGCGCGGCAGCGCTACGGCTCGCGCCACGTCTCGGTGGTCGAGCTGAACGCGCAGGTCGGGCTGGTCGGCGACCAGCTGCGCGAGCAGCGCCGCGCCGTCGTCGAGGGCATCGTCAAGGACTTCGCGGCGGCGGTCGCGACCGAGCAGGACCTCGAGCGCCAGCTCGCCGATTCACGCGCCCGCGCCGGGACGGTGAACCGCGAGGAGTTCCAGCTGGTCGAGCTCGAACGCGAAGTGGACGCCAACCGCGAGCTGTACGACATGTTCGTCAAGCGGGGCAAGGAGACCAGCGTCGCGGCCGAGGTGCAGCCCGCGATCGCCCGCGTGATCGACCCGGCGCTGCCGCTCAAGCAGCCGGTCGGGCCGAAGCGCCTGCAGGGCGCGCTGCTGGCGATGGTGCTCGCGATGTCCACCGGCGCCTTCCTGCTGCTGGTGCGCACCTCGTTGCGCAAGACGCTCGGCGGCCCGGAAGAGGCCGAGTCGCGGCTCGACCTGCCGGTGCTGTGCGCGCTGCCCGACCTGGGCCCGAACACGGCGCTGGCGCCAGACACGCTGATCCTCGACCGGCCGGAGTCGGCCTTCGCCGAGGCCGTGCGGACGGCCCGCACCGCGGTGCTCGTCTCGACCGTCGACGAGCAGCAGAAGACGCTGCTCGTCACCTCGGCGCTGCGCGACGAAGGCAAGACCACGGTGGCGATCAGCCTCGCGCTGGCCCACGCGATGATCCGCCGCACGCTGCTGATCGACGCCGACCTGCGCCGGCCCGAGGTCGGCCGGCGCCTGGGCCTGGCGCCGAACGCCCCCGGGCTGACCCAGGTGCTCGCCGGCACCGGCGGCGACGGCCTGCACCGCATCGCCGGCAGCGAGCTCGTCGTGATGCCCTTCGGCGAGCTGCCGCCGAACCCGCAGGAGCTGCTGCTGTCGCGGCGCTTCCGCGACCTGATGCGGTCGCTCAAGACGCAGTTCGACGTGATCGTGGTCGACACGCCGCCGGTGGAGGAGGTGAGCGACGCGCTGATCCTCGCGCCCTACGCGAGCGGCACGGTCTTCGTCTGCAAGGCCGACACGACGCCGTTCCCGGTCATCGAGAAGGGGGTCGACAGGTTCCGGCGCAGCGGCGCCGCGGTGCTCGGCACGATCCTGAACCGGGTCGACTTCTCGAGTCTGCGTCAGGGCGGCTACACCGGTGGCGGCGCGATCAATCCCGCGCCGACAGGCGCACCGCTGCTCGATTCGACTTTCAGGTAGTTCAGGTAGCCGCGGCGCGCGGGTATCGCGCGGCCATCGGCGGCGGTTTCGTCAGGATTTCGTCAGGGAGAAACGCAAGCGCCTGGGAAAACAACAGGGGCGTCGACTGTCGGGAAATTGCCTTGTCTGCGTATTGGGAAACCGGAATCGCCTCTTGCCCGCTGCGAAACCGCTGCCTCGGCGTGCTGATGGCCGTGCTGGCGGGTACTGCCTGCGGCCAGAGCCACCAACTGGTGCGCGCGGCGCCCTTGAACGGGGAATCCGTCGAGGCGAGCAAGCAGGATTTGTACCTCTGCGAAGAGGCAGCAGTGGCCGCCCCGGCGGTCGACGCGACAGCGCAGCGCCGATGGGCCAGCCCCGAGCGACCTTTCGGGGCCCGGTCGCTCTGGAACAGCCGGCCGGTGAATCCGCGCCTCGGCGATACCGTGCTGCCGCCGACGGCCTATTTGCCGCGCGTCGGCCCGGGCGAGTATTCGCTGGGGGTTTTCGTCGCGGCCGAGGGCGATCCTCCGGTCACGATCGCCGGCACCGATGGCAGCGGGGCCACGTTGTGGAACGCCGACGCGGTGGCCTTCGGCGAGGTCCGCCTGCCCCGCTGGCCATCCGACGTCAGCCCGGCCGCCGGCGACGACGGGCATGCTGACGTGGTCGACCCGGTGGCCGGCGTCGTCCATTCGTTCTGGCGCCTGCGCCTGGTCGGCGGCCAGTGGCGGGCGGCGCAGTACGCTTGGTCGCCGCTCGCCGGGACGGGCTGGGGCGACCCGGCGCACTACCACCAGGGCGCGCGTGCCACCGGCGTGCCCTCGCTGGCGGGGCTGATCCGACGGCACGAGGTCGACGACGGCGACTGCGTCTACCGCCATGCGCTCGCGATGACGCTGCCGGGGACGGCGCTCTCGGCCACGCCGTCCTACGTGTTCCCGGCCACCGGCGGCGACGTCGATTCGGCTGCGCTGCACCGGGGCGGCATCGCCGAGGGCTCGCTGATGATGCTGCCGCCGAGCTTCGACACGACCGCGATCCTCCAGCCGCAGCTGCGCAGGATCGCCCGCACGCTGCAGGTCTACGGCGCGCGGGTGGTCGACCGCAACAGCGAGACGCGCTATGCGATCCACGTCGAGAACGGCAGCAGCTTCGACCTGATGCCCGCCGGCTGGAGCTGGCCGACCGCCCACGAGCTGGAGCGCATCGCCGACGCGCTGCGGCCGGTCGTCGGCGAGGACGGCTTCGTCGACGGCGACGGCCTGCCGTTCACGCCGGACCGGCGCCTGAACTTGATGTCGATGCGCGGCCCCTGGTACGTCGAGGCCGGCGTCACCGCAGGCCGCTTCGACAGCGCGACCCAGGCGGTGGACTTCGCGGCGGGGCCGAAGCGCATCAAGCAGACCAGGATCTTCCCGGCCCGCATGAGCGAGGTGTCCTGGGGCGCGCTGGAGGGCGGCACGCCCTACCTGCTGTCGGTCGAGGCGAGCGGCGGGGCGACGCTGAAGCTGACGTTCCGCGATGCGCAGGGCAGCCGCCTGGTCGAGACGCCCGAGCTTGCGGACGGCCAGAGCGCCCGCATCGTCAGCCCGGCCGCGGCGGGCGCACAGCCGATGCTCGAGCTGTTCAGCGGCGTCGAGGGCAGGCCTTCGTCGGTGCGCGGGCGGCTGGTCCGCACGGAGTAGCCGCGGCACATGCCGGCTCGTCGTCGGCGACGCCCGTTCGATCGGCCTCGGCCCGCCGCCCCCGATGGGGGGGCATGGCAAACTCGCGCCCCCTTTTGACCACCCGCTGTGCCCTTGGACCCGATCCTCCTTCAGATCGCCGAAGAGCTCGCCGTGCGGCCCGCCCAGGTGCAGGCCGCGGTCGAGCTGCTCGACGGCGGCGCCACCGTGCCCTTCATCGCCCGCTACCGCAAGGAAGCGACCGACGGACTCGACGACACCCAGCTGCGCACGCTCGAGGAGCGCCTCGGCTACCTGCGCGAGCTCGAGGAGCGCCGCGCCGCGGTGCTCAAGCTGATCGATGGCCAGGGCAAGCTGACGCCCGAGCTGCGCGCCGCGATCGAGGCGGCCGCGACCAAGCAGGTGCTCGAGGACCTCTACCTGCCCTACAAGCAGAAGCGCCGCACGAAGGGAATGATCGCCCGCGAGGCCGGCCTGGAGCCACTGGCGGACCGCCTCTTCGCCGACCCGGCGCTCGACCCCGCCGCCGAGGCCGCGGCCTTCGTGGCCGCCTACGAGGGCGGCGCCGCCAAGCTCGCCGACGCCGGTTTTGCCGACGCGGCGGCGGTGCTCGACGGCGTGCGCGACCTGCTCGCCGAGCGCTGGGCCGAGGACGCCGCGCTGGTCGGCGGCCTGCGCGAATGGCTGTGGGCCGACGGCGTGATCACTGCCCGGCGGGTCGACGACAAGGACCCGAACAGCACCGAGGCCGCCAAGTTCCGCGACTACTTCGACCATCGCGAGCCGATCGCGAAGGCGCCTTCGCACCGGGCGCTGGCGATGTTCCGCGGCCGCACGCAGGGCGTGCTCGACGTCAAGCTCGCGCTCGACGAAGCGCCCGAGGCGGCGCGCGCGCCCGGCCAACCGGCCGCGCCCTCGGCGGCCGAAGGCCGCATCGCGCACCACCTGGGCTGGCGCCACGGCGGTCGCCCGGGCGACGAGCTGATCCGCCGCACCGTCGCCTGGGCCTGGAAGGTCAAGCTCTCGCTCGCGCTCGAACGCGACCTCTTCGCCCGCCTGCGCGAGGCGGCCGAGCACACCGCGATCAAGGTCTTCGCCGAGAACCTGCGCGACCTGCTGCTGGCCGCGCCGGCCGGCAAGCGCATCGTGATGGGGCTCGACCCGGGCATCCGCACCGGCGTCAAGGTGGCGATCGTGGCCGACACCGGCAAGGTGCTCGAGACGGCGACCGTCTACCCGCACGAGCCGCGCCGCGACTGGGACGGCGCGCTGCATGCGCTGACCCGCCTGGCGACGGCGCACGGCGTGAACCTGATCGCGATCGGCAACGGCACCGCGAGCCGCGAGACCGACAAGCTGGCGGGCGAGCTGGTGCAGCGCCTGCAGGCCCAGGCTGCGGCGGCGGGCGCCGCGCCGGGCGAGGAGGGCGCGGCGGGGCGCGTCGAGCGGCTCGTCGTCAGCGAGGCCGGCGCCTCGGTCTACTCGGCCAGCGCCTTCGCCAGCCAGGAGCTGCCCGGCCTCGACGTCAGCCTGCGCGGCGCGGTCAGCATCGCGCGCCGGGTGCAGGACCCGCTGGCCGAGCTGGTGAAGATCGAGCCCAAGTCGATCGGCGTCGGCCAGTACCAGCACGACGTGAATCAGGGCGCGCTGGCGCGCACGTTGGACGCGATCGTCGAGGACTGCGTCAACGCGGTCGGCGTCGACCTCAACACCGCCAGCGCGCCGCTGCTGGCGCGGGTCTCGGGCCTGTCGGGCAGCGTCGCCGCCGGCATCGTGGCCTGGCGCGACGCCAACGGCGCCTTCCGCGACCGGCGCCAGCTGCGCGAGGTGACAGGTCTGGGCGAGAAGACGTTCGAGCAGGCGGCCGGCTTCCTGCGCATCCGCGAGGGCGACAACCCGCTCGACCGCTCCGGCGTCCACCCCGAGACCTACCCGTTGGTCGAGAAGCTGCTGGCCCGGCTCGAGCGGCCGATCGGCGAGGTGATCGGCCGCAGCGACGTGCTGCGCACCCTGCGCCCCGAGAGCCTCGCCGACGAGCGCTACGGCGCGATCACGGTGAAGGACGTGCTGTCCGAGCTCGAGAAGCCCGGGCGCGACCCGCGGCCGGACTTCAAGGTCGCGCGCTTCAACGAGGGCGTCGAGGACCTGAAGGACCTGCAGCCGGGCATGAAGCTCGAAGGCACGGTGAGCAACGTCGCGCAGTTCGGCGCCTTCGTCGACCTGGGCGTGCACCAGGACGGGCTGGTGCACGTGAGCCAGCTCGCCGACCGCTTCGTCAAGGACGCACGCGAGGTCGTCAAGACCGGCGACGTCGTGAAGGTGACGGTGCTCGAGGTCGACCTCGCGCGCGGGCGCATCGCGCTGTCGATGAAGCGCGATGCGAAGGCGCCGTCGTCCGGCGGCGAGGCCAACCGCCACCGGCCCGCCGGACGCGACGAGCGGCCCGCGCGGCGCGCTGCGCAGCCGGCGGCCGGCGGCGCGATGGCCGCGGCCTTCGCCAAGCTGCAAGGCCGGGGCTGAGCGGCCGGGCCGCAGGAGACGGCCCGCGGTCCTTCGGCCCCTCTGCTAGATTCCGCGACCGCCGCGGCAGCACCGCCGACGGCAGAACAAGAAACGCCCGCAAGCCGATCGTCGCCAGCTGGCCTCACCGTGGAGAGAGGGATCGGCATGTCGGATCGACCATCGGCCGCGCGCACGCGCGCGTCGCTCGGGCGCAGCCTCGGTTTCGCGCTGTTCGTGTCGCAGGGCCTGGCGCTGGCGCAATCGCCACCGGCCGCCCCTGCGGCGCCCGACCCCGCGGCCAGCGGGGTCGCTGCCGAGAGCGCATTGCCGGCCGTGCATGTGCGCGGCCGTGACGAGCTCGACGGCACCACCGAGCACAGCGGCTCGTACACCACCCGCGCGATCACCATCGGCGGCACGCCGCAGTCGCTGCGCGAGACGCCGCAGTCGGTCAGCGTGGTGACGCGCGAACGCCTGGACGACCAGAACGCCACCACGCTGGCCGAGGCGATGCGCGGTACGACCGGCATGAAGGTGACGCCCTACGGCACCGGCACCGACGGCATCGAGGCGCGTGGCTACGACCTGAGCAGCTGGCAGCTCGATGGCACGCCGGTGGCATCGGGCAGCGGCTCCTGGTCGTCGAGCTTCTTCGACCTCGCGCTGTTCGACCGCGTCGAGGTGTGGCGCGGGCCGGCCGGTCTGCTGCAAGGCATGGGCGACCCGGGCGGCACGGTGAATCTGGTGCGCAAGCGGGCGCGCGCCACGCCGGGCCTGCAGGTCAACGCGCTGGTCGGTTCCTGGGATCGCTACCGCGCCGAGGCCGATGCCACCGGCCCGCTGAATGACGACGCCTCGCTGCGCGGGCGCGCGGTGCTGGCCTACGAGCGCCGCGACTACTTCACCGACCACGCTTGGTCGCGCAAGCCAGTGCTCTACGGCACGCTCGAGTACGACCTGCGGCCGGGCTCCACCGTCTCGGTCGGCGTCGTGCGGCAGGAGGGCACGCACCGTCCGTTCTACGGCGTCTCGCAGTTCGCGGACGGGCGCCTGGGCGGCATCCCGCGCTCGACCTTCCTCGGCGCGGACTGGCAGCGCAAGCGCGAGTCGCTGACGATGGTCTTCGCCGAGCTCGAGCAGGCGCTGGGCGCCGGCGCGCAGCTCAAGCTGGTCGCGCGCACGCTCGGCCGCAAGAGTCGCACCGAGCACCAGGCCTGGGGCGACAGCTACATCGACCCGGTCACCGGCAACGTGCTGATGACGCCGATGGGCATGGCCTCCGACGAGCGCGACCGCAGCGTGGCCGCGCAGCTCGTCGTGCCGCTGTCCTGGTGGGGCCGCGAGCACCAGTTGCTGGTCGGCGCGAGCCACGACCGGCACAAGGGCGGCTCGACCTACAACGGCAGCAACTACGGCGAGGGCGCGGTGCTGCAGAACATCTACGCGCCGGACATCGACCTGCCGAAGCCCGACCTGCCGCTGGACCCGATGCCGCGCACCCGGGTCGAGCAATCGGCGGTATACGGCCAGCTGCGCCTGCGGCCCTTCGACGGCATCACGCTGCTGGCCGGCGGTCGGCTCGGCTGGTGGAAGCAGACCGACCCGGACGCGCCGGCGACCGACCAGTCGATCAAGGCGCGCTTCGTGCCCTACGTCGGGCTGGTCGGCGACCTGTCGGCCGACTGGTCGGCCTACGGCAGCTTCAGCAGCATCTACGCGCCGCAGCTCTTCTCGCAGACGATCACGGGCGGGCCGCTGCCGCCGCGCAAGGGCGAGCAGATCGAGCTCGGCGTGAAGGGAGCGCACTTTGGCGACCGCCTGCACTCGCAGCTGGCGCTGTTCCGCATCCGCGACACCGGCCGGGCGATCACCGACCCGGCCGACCCGACCGAGATGGCCTCGATCGCCGCCGGCGAGGTCGTCAGCAAGGGCGCCGAGGCGGAACTGTCGGGCGAACTGGCGCCGGGCTGGGAGCTCACCGCCGGCTATGCCTACACCAGCACCCGCTACGCGAAGGCGCCGCCGGGGCAGCAGGGCACGCCATTCACCACCGAGTTCCCGCGCCACAACGTGAACCTGTGGACCAAGCGTCGCATGGGCGGCGCGCTCGACAGGCTGTGGCTGGGCGGTGGTCTGCGCTACCTGAGCAAGAGCAGCGTGACCGATGGCGACATGCGCTGGGAGCAGGGCGGCTACACCGTCGCCTCGGTGCAGGCCGGCTGGCGCTTCAGCCCGCGCCTCGAGGCGAGCCTGACAGTCGACAACCTGACCGACAAGTACTACTACGAGCGCTTCGGCTGGACCCGGCAGGTCTACTTCGGCTCACCGCGCAGCGTGACGGCGAGCCTGCACTACCGCTACTGAGGCGCGGGCGGCTACAATCGCGCCCCTCCGTCGACCCCGCGCGGCCTGGCTGCGCGATGCTGAAAGGGCATTCTGGTTATGACACCGCGAACGAGCACCGGCTTTCACGAGCTTCGCTAGACCGCGGCACGTCCTTCCTGCACGACAGAAACGAGCGCGGTCCTCCACCGCGCTTTTTCTTTTCCGGAGCCTCCCATGATCTCGATACAGCTGCCAGACGGATCCCGCCGCGAGTACGCCGGCCCGGTCACCGTGGCAGAGGTGGCCGCCTCGATCGGCAGCGGCCTGGCCAAGGCGGCGCTCGCCGGGCGGGTCGGCGCGGGTGCCGACGCCCGCGTCGTCGACACGAGCTACCGGATCGAGGCGGACACGCCGCTCGCGATCGTCACCGACAAGGACCCGGCCGGGCTCGAGGTGCTGCGCCACTCGACCGCCCACCTGCTGGCCTACGCGGTGAAGGAGCTCTTCCCCGGGGCGCAGGTCACGATCGGCCCGGTGATCGAGGACGGCTTCTATTACGACTTCGCCTACAAGCGCCCCTTCACGCCCGAGGACCTGGCGGCGATCGAGGAGCGCATGGCGCTCTTGGCGAAGAAGGACGAGCCGGTCCTGCGGCGCGTGCTGCCGCGCGACGAGGCGGTGGCCTACTTCAAGTCGATCGGCGAGCACTACAAGGCCGAGATCATCAGCAGCATCCCGGCCGGCCAGGAGGTCTCGCTCTACCGCGAGGGCGGCTTCGAGGACCTGTGCCGCGGCCCGCACGTGCCGAGCACCGGCAAGCTCAAGCACTTCAAGCTGATGAAGGTGGCCGGCGCGTACTGGCGTGGCGACCACCGCAACGAGATGCTGCAGCGCATCTACGGCACGGCCTGGGCGACGAAGGACGAGCTCCAGCAGTACCTGCACCGCCTGGAGGAGGCCGAGAAGCGCGACCACCGGCGCCTGGGCCGCGAGCTCGACCTGTTCCACCTCGACGAGCACGCGCCGGGCACGGTGTTCTGGCATCCGAAGGGCTGGGCGCTGTGGCAGCAGGTCGAGCAGTACATGCGCGCCGTCTACCGCGACAACGGCTACTTCGAGGTCAAGGGCCCGCAGATCCTCGACCGCACGCTGTGGGAGAAGACGGGGCACTGGGAGAAGTACCGCGAGAACATGTTCACGACGGAGTCGGAGAAGCGCGACTACGCGCTGAAGCCGATGAACTGCCCCGGCCACATCCTGATCTTCAAGCAGGGCATCAAGAGCTACCGCGACCTGCCGCTGCGCTACGGCGAGTTCGGCAACTGCCATCGCAACGAGCCGAGCGGCGGCCTGCACGGGATCATGCGGGTGCGCGCCTTCACGCAGGACGACGGCCACATCTTCTGCACCGAGGACATGATCCTCGACGAGTGCACGGCCTACACGGCGTTGCTGCAGAAGGTCTACGCCGACTTCGGCTTCGCGGACATCATCTACAAGGTCGCGACGCGGCCCGAGGCCCGCATCGGCAGCGACGAGAGCTGGGACAAGGCCGAACACGCGCTGATGGAAAGCCTGCGCCGCTCGGACGTGGACTTCGAGATCGCGCCGGGCGACGGCGCCTTCTACGGCCCGAAGATCGAGTACACGCTGAAGGACGCGATCGGCCGCCCCTGGCAGTGCGGGACGATGCAGGTCGACTTCTCGATGCCGGAGCGGCTGGGCGCCGAGTACGTCGCCGAGTCAGGCGAGCGGCGCACGCCGGTGATGCTGCACCGGGCGATCGTCGGCAGCCTCGAGCGCTTCATCGGCATCCTGATCGAGCAGCACGCCGGCAGCCTGCCGGTGTGGCTCGCGCCGGTGCAGGTGGTGGTGGCCAATATCACCGACGCGCAGGCCGACTATGCGTTGCAGACGGTGAAATCGCTTCAAAAACAAGGAGTTAGGGCTGTCTCGGATTTGCGCAACGAGAAGATCACGTATAAAATACGCGAGCATTCGTTGCAAAAGGTCCCGTACATCCTCGTCGTGGGCGACAAGGAAAAGGCAAGCGGGGCCGTTGCGGTGCGCGCCCGGGGCCCCCAAGATCTCGGCGTGATGCCCCTGGAAGACTTCTCCCTGAAGCTCGCTGGAGACATCGCCGACAAGCGCTGAACCACAGGTTCGGACGCGCCTTGTAGGCAGGACGCGCAATTGACATGACGGACGCCGTTTGCCTCGGCGTCTTCGAAGGGCATCGACCATCGCTACTTTCTTCGACCGCCGCACGCCGAACGCGGAGCGCAAGCACCGCCTCAACCGCGAGATCATGGCACCCGAAGTCCGTCTGAACGGACCGAACAACGAGCCGATCGGCATCGTGCCGATCCAGGAAGCGTTGCGGATGGCAGGCGACCTGGACGTCGACCTGGTCGAGATCGTCGCGCAGGCCGACCCGCCGGTCTGCCGGCTGATGGATTACGGCCGGTTCAAGTACGGCGAGCAGAAGAAGGCGGCCGAGCAGAAGGCCAAGCAGAAGGTGGTCGACGTCAAGGAAGTGAAGTTCCGGCCCGGCACCGACGAAGGCGACTACGCGATCAAGATGCGCAACCTGCGCCGCTTCATCGCCGAGGACGGCGACAAGGGCAAGGTCACGCTGCGCTATCGCGGCCGCGAGATCACCCACCAGGACATCGGCATGCGCCTGCTCGAGCGCATCCGCGACGAACTCGCCGACGTGGCGGTCGTCGAGAACATGCCCAAGCTCGAGGGTCGCCAGATGATCATGGTGCTGGCGCCCAAGCGCCGATAGGTTTTGCAGTTTCGATGCGTCGGTGGGGTCGCCGGCGCACCGCAAGAAGCCCCGTCAGGCCGACAAGGGCGCAAGCAGTTTGCGCACGCCTGCCGGAGCACACCAAGAAGGAGCAGAGATGCCCAAGATGAAGACCAAGAAGAGCGCGGCCAAGCGGTTCCGCGTTCGCCCGGGCGGCACCGTCAAGCGGGGCCAGGCGTTCAAGCGCCACATCCTCACGAAGAAGAGCACGAAGAACAAGCGTCAGCTGCGCGGCGCCGTGAACGTGCACGACACCAACATGGGCCACATGGCGCAGATGCTGCCGTTCGCCGGCCTGTGACCGGTCGTCGCTTCGAACCCCGCCTGAAGGAGTCCTGACATGCCACGCGTCAAACGCGGCGTCACCGCCCGCGCCCGTCACAAGAAGGTCCTCGCCCTCGCCAAGGGCTTCCGCGGCCGCCGCAAGAACGTCTTCCGCATCGCCAAGCAGGCGGTGATGAAGGCGGGGCAGTACGCCTACCGCGACCGCCGCACCCGCAAGCGCGTCTTCCGCCAGCTCTGGATCGCGCGCATCAACGCCGCGGCCCGCGAACTCGGCATCACCTACAGCAAGTTCATGGCCGGCATGAAGAAGGCGTCGATCGACATCGACCGCAAGATGCTCGCCGAACTCGCCGTCAACGACCCGGCTGCCTTCGGCAGCATCGTGGCGAAGGTGAAGGCCCAGCTCGCTTGAGTCCCGGCGCCGCCTGCGCGGCGCTGCGACGAGCACGGAGGCCGTCACCCGCGTGGCGGCCTATTGTTTTCGACGGTTCCCATCGCGTCCCGCGCGTCCATCTCGGGCAGGGAGCCGTCCGACCAGAGAACAGATCCCTGGCACTGCGATGAACGATCTCGACGACCTGGTGAGCGCCGCCCACGCCGACTTCGGCGAGGCCTCGGCCCCCGCCGAGCTGGAGAACGCCAAGGCCCGCTTCCTCGGCAAGTCCGGCCGCGTCACCGAACTGCTGAAGTCGCTCGGATCGCTGCCGCCGGACGAGAAGAAGACCCGCGGCGCCGCGATCAACCTCGCCAAGCAGGCGATCGAGGCCGCGCTCACCGCGCGCCGCCAGGCGCTCGCCGAGGCCGAGCTCGAGCGCCAGCTGAAGGCCGAGGCGCTCGACGTCACGCTGCCCGGGCGCCGGCGCGGCGAAGGCAGCCTGCACCCGATCACGCGCACGATGGCGCGCATCGAGGCGATCTTCGGCTCGATGGGCTTCGAGGTCGCCGACGGCCCCGAAGTCGAGACCGACTGGTACAGCTTCACCGCGCTGAACAACCCCGAGAACCACCCGGCGCGCTCGATGCAGGACACCTTCTACGTCGACGTGAAGGACGCCGAGGGCCGCTGGCTCAACCTGCGCCCGCACACCTCGCCGATGCAGATCCGCCATGCGCAGGCGCACGCGAAGCGCTACGCGGGCCAGGCGCACATGCCCGACATCCGCGTCATCGCGCCGGGCCGCACCTACCGCGTCGACAGCGACGCGACGCATTCGCCGATGTTCCACCAGGTCGAAGGCCTGTGGCTGGGCGAGAACGTCAGCTTCAAGGACCTGAAGGCGGTGTACCTCGATTTCCTGCAGCAGTTCTTCGAAACGAAGGACATGCAGATCCGGTTCCGCCCGAGCTACTTCCCGTTCACCGAGCCCAGCGCCGAGATCGACATGATGTTCGGCAGCGGCCCGCTCGCCGGCCGCTGGCTCGAGGTGTCGGGCTCCGGCCAGGTGCATCCGCAGGTGGTGCGCAACATGGGGCTCGACCCGGAGCGGGTCATCGGCTTCGCCTTCGGCTCGGGCATCGACCGCCTCGCGATGCTGCGCTACGGCGTCGGCGACCTGCGCCTGTTCTTCGAAGGCGACCTGCGCTTCCTGTCGCAGTTCGACTGAATCCCCGACGAGAGACCGACCGATGCAATTCCCCGAGTCCTGGCTGCGCGAGTTCTGTGACCCGCCGCTCACCAGTGTCGAGCTCGCCGAGCTGCTGACGATGTCCGGCATGGAGGTCGAGGCCGCGCGGCCCGTCGCGCCGCCGTTCGACAAGGTGGTCGTCGCGCAGGTGCTCACGGTCGAGCGCCACCCGAACGCCGACCGCCTGAACGTCTGCGCGGTCGACGTCGGCGGCGGCCGGACCCTGTCGATCGTCTGCGGCGCCCCCAACGTCGCCGCCGGCATGAAGGTGCCCTGCGCCCTCGTCGGCGCGGTGCTGCCGCCGGCCGAGGAGGGTGGCAAGCCCTTCGCGATCAAGCTCGGCACCCTGCGCGGCGTCGAGAGCCAGGGCATGCTGTGCTCGGCGCGCGAGCTGAAGCTCTCGGACGACCACGGCGGCCTGATGGCGCTGGCGGAAGACGCACCGGTCGGCCGCGACCTGCGCGAGCACCTCGCGCTCGACGACACGATCTTCACGCTGAAGCTCACGCCCAACCTCGGCCACTGCCTGAGCGTCTACGGCATCGCGCGCGAGGTCGCGGCGCTGACCGGCGCGCCGCTGAAGGCGCCGCGCATCGAGGCCGTCGCGCCGCGCAGCGATGCACGGCTCGCGGTGACGGTCGAAGCCAGCGAGCTCTGCGGCCGCTTCTCAGGCCGCGTCGTGCGCAACGTCGACACCGCGGCGCGCACGCCGGCGTGGATGGTCGACCGCCTCGCGCGCTGCGGCCAGCGCTCGGTGACGGCGCTGGTCGACATCTCGAACTACGTGATGTTCGAGCTCGGCCAGCCGAGCCACATCTTCGACCTCGACAAGATTCACGGCGGCCTCGTCGTGCGCTGGGGCCGCCCTGGCGAGACGCTCAAGCTGCTGAACGGCAACACGATCGCGCTCGACGGCGAGGTCGGCGTGATCGCCGATGCACAGGAAGTCGAGTCGCTCGCCGGGATCATGGGCGGCGACGCGACCGCGGTGTCGGACGCCACGCGCCACATCTACGTCGAGGCCGCCTTCTGGTGGCCCGAGTCGGTGGCCGGGCGCTCGCGGCGCTTCAGCTTCTCGACCGATGCCGGGCACCGCTTCGAGCGCGGTGTCGACCCGGCCGGCACCGTGGCGGCGATCGAGCGGGTCACCCAGCTCGTGCTCGAGATCTGCGGCGGCGAGGCCGGCCCGGTCGACGACCGTCAGCCGGCGATGCC
Source organism: Ideonella sp. (assembly GCA_035911095.1). GTDB lineage: Bacteria > Pseudomonadota > Gammaproteobacteria > Burkholderiales > Burkholderiaceae_C > JAMHWF01. The sequence continues at coordinate 153,090 of JAMHWF010000044.1, forward strand.
GCAGCGCGCGCCGGTGACGCTGCGCGTCGAGCGCGCGACGCGGGTGATCGGCTTGCCGGTCACGCAGGCGGAATGCGCCGGCGTGTTCGAGCGCCTGGGCCTGCCGTTCACGCAGACGCCCGGCACGCTGACGGTGACGCCGCCGAGCTGGCGCTTCGACCTCACGCTCGAGGAAGACCTGATCGAGGAGGTGATCCGCGTGCTCGGCTACGGCCGGCTGCCGGACACGCCACCGCTGGCCCCGATCACCGCGCTGCCGCAGCCCGAGGCGCGTCGGGGCGCGCATGCGCTGCGCCAGGCGATCGCCGCGCGCGGCTACCGCGAGACGATCAACTTCAGCTTCGTCGAGGCGCGCTGGGAGTCGGAGCTCGCCGGCAACGACGACCCGGTGCGCGTGCTCAACCCGATCGCCAGCCCGCTCGCGGTGATGCGCTCCAGCCTCGTCGGCAGCCTGGTGCAGGTGCTGCGCCACAACCTCGCGCGCAAGGCCTCGCGGGTGCGCGTGTTCGAGCTCGGCCGTGCCTACCTGCGCGATGCGGCTGCGCCGGCCGACGCACAGGGCGTGGCCGGGCTGCGTCAGCCGCTGCGCCTGGCCGGCCTCGCCTGGGGCCCTGCCGATGCGTTGCAGTGGGGCCAGCGCGAGCGCGCGGTCGATTTCTACGACGTCAAGGGCGACCTCGAGGCGCTGTTCGCACCGGCCGCCGCGCGCTTCGTGGCCGGCGAGCACCCGGCGCTGCATCCCGGGCGCTGTGCGCGCATAGAGCTCGACGGCGTGGCCGTGGGCCACCTCGGCGAGTTGCACCCGCGCTGGGTCCAGGCCTACGAGCTGCCGAACGCGCCCGTCGTCTTCGAGCTCGAGGCCGAGGCGCTGCTGCGCCGGCCGCTGCCCGTCTACGCGGGCCTGCCGCGCCAGCAATCGGTGTGGCGCGACATTGCCGTCGTCGTCGGCGAGTCGGTCACCCACGATGCGCTGATCGCCGCGGCGACGGGGGCGCAGGCCGGAGAAGGCGCCGGCCTCGTGCGTTCGGCGCGCCTGTTCGATGTCTACCGTCCGCCGCAGCCGGTGGCCGACATCCGCGCCGGCGAGCGCAGCGTCGCGCTGCGGCTGGAGCTGCGCGACGACGACGCCACGCTGACCGACGAGCGCATCGACGCTGTCGTCGCGGCGGTGACCGAGTCGCTCGGGCAGCGGGTCGGCGCCCGCCTGCGGGCCTGACGGATGCGACCCCCTGAGGAGGAGCCGCGCATGACGACCCCCGATGAAGACGACGCACAGGCTCTGCCGCCCGGCGATCCCGTGCCCGTGCCCGCGCCGGTACCGACGCTGCGCAGCATCGCCCCGGTGATCGAGACCCCGACGCTGACCAAGGCCGAGCTCGCCGACCTGCTGTTCGAGCGCCTGGGCCTGAACAAGCGCGAGTCGAAGGACATGGTCGAAGCCTTCTTCGAGCTGGTGCACGGCACGCTGGTCACCGGCGAGGACGTGAAGCTCTCGGGCTTCGGCAACTTCAACATCCGGCGCAAGGCGCCGCGCCCGGGGCGCAATCCGCGTACCGGCGAGGCGATCCCGATCAAGGCCCGGAACGTCGTCACCTTCCATGCCAGTCACAAGCTCAAAGGTGCGGTCCAGGGCGAGCCGTCCGACGGGGATGACTTCGAGTAAAGTCTGAGGTCACAAGCTAAACCCCGTTGATTTCAATGGAGAAAGCGCTTCCTGCGATCCCTGCCAAGCGATACTTCACCATCGGTGAGGTCAGCGAACTGTGCGGCGTGAAGCCGTACGTGCTGCGCTACTGGGAGCAGGAGTTCGCCCAGCTCAAGCCGATGAAACGGCGCGGCAACCGCCGCTACTACCAACACCACGAAGTGCTGCTCATCCGACGCATCCGGGACCTGCTCTACGAGCAGGGCTTCACCATCAGCGGGGCGCGCAACCGCCTGTCGGAGCTCGCGCAGGGCGTGCGCCACGAGCCGGCGGCGCTGGCTTTCGAGGGCGCGATGCCGGCCGGCCCGGAGGTGTTTGGCGCCGCCCAGGCTCCGGCAGGCAGCGGCGCCCACCGCGGCGAGGGCGGCCCATTGCCGTCGTCCGCACTCGCGATGCAGAGCAAGGCGGCCGCTGCGCAGCGCTACCCGTCGTTCGCCTCTGGCGCCGGGCTGGAGCTGGGTGTGTCCCAGGCTGCGACCGCGACGGGCGCCGGGGCCGAAGCGGCGTCTCCTCCTGTCGTCGAGCCCTCGCTGCCGCCGGTCGGGCGGGGCACGCTGCCGCTCGAGGCCGGCGAGCTGCGGCGCGAGCTGCTGGTGCTGCGGGAACTGCTCGCCCCCTGAGGGCCTGCATCGCGGCGCTGGCTATAATCCACGGCTTCGTCGGGGTGTAGCGCAGCCTGGTAGCGCACTTGCATGGGGTGCAAGGGGTCGCGAGTTCGAATCCCGCCACCCCGACCATTGAAAGTCCAGTCAGATCGACGGGCCAGCTCTCACAAGGAGCTGGCCCGTTTTGCTTGTCGGAACTCACGGTGACTCACCGTGTGATCGACCATCACCATTGGTAGCTCACCGTGCCGTTGACCGAGCGTTCGCTGCCGTAGGAGCAGCTCGTGCCGCTGCCGTCGCAGGTGGCAACGTAGGTCTTGTCGGTCAGGTTGCGCGCATTGAGCGCAAAGCTCCACGGACCGTAGGCGTAGCCCAGCATCGCGTCGACCAGGGTGTAGGCCGGGATCGGGACCGGTGCTGCCTCCTGGCTGCCGCGCGTCGAGCCGGTGTATCGAGCGCCCAGCCCGGCCTTGAAGCCGTTGGAGAAGCGGTAGTCGGCCCACAGCGCCAGCTGATGCCTGGCCACCGCGTTCAGCTGCTTGCCGATCTCGGCGGGGGTGTTGCTGCTGGTGACATCGGCCTTCGGCGTCCACGAATAGGCCGCGGTGAGGTTGAGCTGGGGCATCGGCCGCCCCACGGCCTCGAACTCCAGGCCTCGGACCTGCACTTCGCCGATCTGGCGGGTCTCGGTGTAGTCGGCGCTGTAGCTCACGTAGTTGCGGCGGCGCAGGTCGAACACCGCGGCGCTGTAGGTCGCCTTGCCGCCCGGCGGCTGGTAGCGCACCCCGGCCTCCCATTGGCTGCCGGTCTCGGGCTTGAACAGCGCGCCGGTGGCGACGTCGCGCGTCGTCGACGGGAAGTAGGACTGCGCATAGCTCAGGTAGGGCGCCCATCCCGACGGCGCGAGGTAGACCACGCCGGCACGGCCGGTGAACTGGTGGTCGGGTTGCCTGGAGCTGCTGCCGGCCAGGCGGTCGTCGACGGTGATCCGCGAGTCGTCATAGCGGCCTGCCGCGGTGAACACCCACGACTGGCCGAGCTTGGCCTGGTCCTGCACGTAGAGCCCGGTCTGGGACAGGGTGGTGCCGGAATCGATGTACGGGTCGTTCAAGGTGACCGCGCTGCCATACACCGGCGCATAGAGGTCGATCGGGTCCGCCGTGCCGCCATAGCGCGCGAGCGTGTCGATGCGGGTGCGCTGGTAGTCCAGGCCGACCAGCAGGGTGTGCTGCCAGTCGCCCACATGCCATTGGGCCTGGGCGTGGGTGTCGACCAGCAGCGAGCGGGTGTCTTCCTCGCTGCCGAAGGGCGTTCTTTCCATCAGGCGGAAGTTGGCCGGGTTGCCCGGGTCGCCTGCGTCGACTTCGACGAACTGGCCGTTGTAGAAGGTCCGGTAGTCGACATCGAAGCGGCCGTAGCGGGCGTTCTGGCGCAGCGTCCAGGTGTCGTCGATGCGGTGCGCGAGCAGGTAGCCGAGCATCCATTGGTCCTGGTGGTAGCGGCTGAAGTCGCGCTCGCCGACCGAGGTGCCGATCGGGATCCGGCCGTTCGGGTTGGGCAGCAGGGTGCCGACCGACGGGTACGAGTTCCAGGACGAGCCCACGCGCATGCGCAGGATCTCGGACAGCACCGTCAGCGACGTGCCGCTCGAGGGCCTCCAGGTGAGCGAGGGCGCCAGGAAGACGCGGTCGTCGGGCATGCCGCCGACGCTGATCTCGGCGTCTCGTACAAGGCCGATGGCACGGTAGAGCAGCGTGCCGTCCTCGTTCAGCGGCCCGGTGAAGTCGCCCGCCAGCTGGCGCCTCTGGTGGCTGCCGAGCTGGAGCTGCAGCTCCTTGCTCGGCTCGCTCGACGGGCGCTTGCTCACCACGTTGACCAAGCCGCCGGGGCCGTTCTGCCCGTACAGCACAGAACTCGGCCCGCGGAAGATCTCGATGCGTTCGGCGCCGTAGTTCTCGGTCTGCCACACGCCCCAGGTGCCGGCATTGCGCAGCTGCAGGCCGTCCTTGTAGAAGCCGGGCGAGTACGCGTCGAAGCCGCGCAGGTAGATCCAGTCGTACTGCGACTCCTCACCCCACGGAGCGCTGTTCACGCCAGGGGTGTAGGCCAGCGCGTCCTTCAGGCGTGTGGCGCCGATGGCCTCGATGCGGTCGGCGGTCACCACCGAGACCGACTGCGGCGTCTCGATCAGCGGCGTGTCGGTCTTGGTGACGGTGGCGCTGCGCGTGGCGGCGTAGCCCTCGACCGGGCCGGTAGCGGTTTCCTCGACCGGCTTCGCCCGCACCCGCACGGGCGGCAGGGCGCTCTCTTGTGACGATGGGGCCTCGGCCTCGGCGTTCGGCGCAACCGCCTGCTGCGCGATGACGGGTGGCGCGGCCGCGATGCTCAGCAGGGCGGCGACCAGCGCCCGGGTGATGGTGTCGCGACGGTGGGGAACGCGGTGTCGGGATGCAGAGCGGGTCATGTGCTTGGTTTGGAGTGGCGAGATCCGGCAATCGGATTCAACGCGCGACGGGTGGCTGAGCAGTTCGGTGCAGCTCGACGTCATGCTCGCCGCGCCGGCGGTCAGCCCGCGTCGCGCTGCAAATGAGAACCGCTTGCAATACTATTCCCCGGCGCGCCGCGTTGTCGGACGCTGGAGTGGAAATGGCCGGATTCGATATGGCGGCGGCAGCTTCGAGCCCGGCGCTTCCCGTTGCAGATCGCCTGCCCTGGGCCGGCCTGTCGAGCGTGCTGTTCCTGGGTGTCGCCGCGGGCACGCAGATGAGCGACCGCGGCCTGCAGGCCGTGCTGTCAGCAGAGATCCAGCGGGCCTTCGGCGTCGGTGACGCGGTGATCGGCGCGCTTCACGGCGTTGCCGGCATCCTGATCGCCAGCGCCCTGGCCGTGCCGTTGGCGCGCCTGGCGGACCGGTACTCGCGCAAGCGCATGCTGCTGGCGCTGATCGCCGCATGGACCGTGCTGACCGTGGTCGCGGCGCTGGCCCCCAGCTTCGCGCTGTTCTTCGTGTCCCGGGCGGCGCTGGGCGTCACCGAGTTCGCGATGATCCCGGTGGTCTACTCGCTGATCCCTGACCTGGTCGGCGATCGCTTCCGCGTCGGTGCCAACCTCGCCTTCGCGGCGCTGATGGCGGTCGGCGCGAGCGTCGGCTTCTACGGCGGCGGCAGCCTGCTGGCCTTCGCCGGGACGCTGGCCTCCACCGACGCGGCGACCGGCCTGGCGCCTTGGCGGCTGGCGATGATCCTGCTGGGCCTGGTCGGCGTGCCGCTGCTGCTGCTCGGCAGCCTGACGGCCGATCCGCCGCGCGGCGCGGCGGCTGCCGAAGCCATCGGGTCGCAGGACTCGATCCTGGCCTTCGTGCGCAGGAAGCGCCGCGAGATCGGGTTGTTTCTCGGTGCCGCAGGCGGCCTGGCGATCGCCGTGCAGGCGCTGACGCCGATGATGGCGCTGGCCTTGGTGCGGCGCTTCGCCGTCGATCTGAGCACCGTCGGCCACGCACTCGGCTTGATCCTGCTGTTCATCAATCTGGCCAGCCTGCCCACTGCCGGCGCGCTGGACCGGCAGCTGCGGCGGCGGCTGGGCGGGCGGGCGCGGCCCGTGGTGATGGCCGCCGGCGCCGTGTTGAGCATGCCCTGCATGTTGGCCCTGGGTCTCTCCGGGGGCAGCGACCGGGCGCTGGCGATGGTGGCCGCGTTCCTGTTGTTGACCTGCATCGCCAACGCGCTGATCCCGACGATGTTGCAGGACCTGCTGCCGGCGGCGCTGCGTGCCCGCTGCTTCGCCGTCTACAGCTTCGTGGTCGCAGGCTTCTGTGCCCTCGGGCCGGTGTTGTCGGGTGCGGTCTCCGACCACTTCGCGCAGGGCGACCTGCTGTGGGCGATCGCCGTGGTCTCGCTGCCCGCGCTGGCCCTGGCGGCGGCCTGCGCCGGCCTCTCCGCCTGGCGCCCGGCAATCCGGCAGGACCGGGCGGACGCCCGCTGAGTCGGTCGCGCGCGGCGATGCCGAGGACCGTCCGAACGGTGTCGCTGCCGCCCGCGATACAACCCGACATGCGCTTCCGTTTCCTTCTCCGTCCTCCGACCACGCCCGGGCGGACGTTCCGCCTGCCGCATCTGGCGGAGGTACCACAAGCCGTCGGCCGCCAGCTGCCCAATGGCATGGTCATCGTCGTCGACGAGGCTGCGCCAGAGCACCTGTACAAGTTCGTCCCCTGGGAGAAGGCGGCCCTCGCGTTCAACGAGGTGCTGATGTACTCGTCGCTGGAGGCGCTCGGCGACCCCTCGGGCATCGTCCGCCTGCTCGGCGTGTCCGGCACGAGCCGGCACTTCGTGCGGCAGGTCGAACGCGCCGACCTGGGACCGCTGGACGGGTTCCTCCTCGGCCGGGCCTCTGCCGACCCGCAGCCGCTGCCGGCGGTGTCCGTGCGATCGCTGCTGGCCCAGGTCGCGGAGACGATGGCCGCGATCCATGCCCTCGGCCTGGTGCATCGGGACCTGAAGGCCGAGAACGTGCTGGTGTTCGATGCGAAGGGCGGCGCCGGAGACGACGTTCGGCTGAAGGTCTCGGACTTCGACCGCAGCATCGAACTGCCGCCCGGCGCTCGCCTGAAGGCGCCCGTCGGATCGCTGTTCCACATGGCACCGGAGCTGCTCGCATGGGAGCCCTATGACCGCAAGGTCGATGTCTACGCGTTCGGCATCCTGATGTACGAGGTGGCGCACGGCGGCCTGCGCCCGCACCGGAACGTCGGCACCTTCATGCCCGACTCGATGTCCCGGCACGACTTCGCCCGGAAGGTCGTCGAGGAAGACCTCCGGCCGCCATGGCGCCACGAGGACGCGGCGCTGGCGCGCCTGGCGGCCCGGTGCTGGGCGAAGCATCCCGCCGAGCGGCCGGACTTCGACGAGCTGCTCGATCTGCTGAGGCAGGGCACGCCGGTCGCGGGCGAAGCACCTGTTCCCCGGCGCGCTCCGCCGGACCCTGGCGAGACCGCAGGCGTCGGCATCGCCAGCGATGTCGGGCGGGCCCGGACGACGATGGAGGATGCGGCCTGCGTGCTGCTCGCGCCCGGCGCCCTGGTCGCCTGCGTGTTCGACGGCTTGCGGGGCGCTGGCGCAAGCGAGCTCGCCGCCCGCCAGCTCGCCCTGTGCGTGCTCGACGGGCTGAAGGAGCGCCCCGATGCGGATGTCGCGCTGCGGGCGGCATTCGCGGCCGTGGAATCGACCCTGCAGAGGGTCGACGGCGCTCCCGCCAGCGGAAGCACCGCGGTCGTGGCGCTGCTGCGCGAGCATGACCTGACGGTGGCGTGGCTCGGCGACTCTCCGGCCTGGATCTTCCGCAAGGACCTCGCCACCGGGGCCGTCCACGCCAGCGCACTCATCGACCCGCAGCATCCGGGTCGTTCCGACGAGGCCGCGCGGGTGCAGGCCAACGGCGGCAGCGTCGGGCGCGAGCAGAGATGGCTGGACAACGGCGAGGCCGTTCCCACCGGGCCGCTGCGCGTCTTCGTGCCGGGTCAGGCGAGCGGCGTTGCGCTGTCGCGGGCGCTCGGACTCTTTGCCTACAAGCCGGCGCTCGGCAACGAACCGCAGACGCTCAGCGTGGAACGCGAGCCGGGCGACTGCTTCCTGGTGCTCGGGTCCGACGGCGTCTTCGATCTACTCGACCCGCAGGAGGTGCTGAGGATCGTCGCCGGCAGCGCATCGGCCCAGGCCGGCGCAGACGCGGTCATCGCGGCAGTGCTCGAGCGGGGCGCACCCGACAACGCCAGCGCGGTGGTGATCGACCTCAGGCGCGTGGGCCTCTGACCCAGCGGCCCAGTGCGACGCAGCGGGCGCCTGCGGCCCTGCGTCAGCCGATCCTCAGCCGCTCGACGTAGCCGGTCATCTCGAGATAGCCGCGCCCGATCACGCGGCTCTCGGCATCGCGCAGCGCGCTCAGGCCCTCCCAATAGACGGCGCCGGTGCTGTCGCGGCTGTCGAGCTCCTGCGCGTCGAGCAGGGCCTCGACGGCGAAGCTGCCGGCTGGCGTATGGATGCGCCAGGCGACGGGGTAGATCGCCTGCGTCGCCGGGCTGCGCCAGCGCCGGCCGGGCTCGAAGCGGACCTCGTCGGCACCGAAGACGCGCGCCGCGCCCCCTGCGGGGCGGAAGGTGCCGCCGTGCCACAGCGCCGTGCCGTCCGCACGGCGCAGGCGGAAGGCGGTGAGGGCGCTGCCGTCGTCGAGGTTCATGCCGATCCAGTCCCAGCCCACCGCCTCGGGCGCGAGCAGCGCCTCGCTCCATTCGTGGTCGAGCCAGGCGCGGCCGCTCACCTCGTGCGCCGTGCCGTCGAGGCGCAGCGTGCCGCGCACCGCGAGCTGTGGCTGGCTGTAGTAGTGGCTCGCCTGGCTTTCGAGCGGGCCCTTGCGCGAGTAGCCGGCGTCGCCCTGCAGCAGCAGCGGCTGCGTCGTCGCAGCGATGAGCTCGAAGCCGAAGGCCGCGACCTCGCTGGCGGCGGCGATGTGGTAGCCGCCACCGATGGGCGACCCCTGCCGTTCGAGCCGCCAGTCGCGCAGCTGCACGCGTGTGTCGTCCTGCGCTGCTTCGGCGATGCCGAAGCCGGCGCGCGCCACACGCTGGTCGTGGCGCAAGCGCCCTGCGGCGAGGTCGGTGACGGCCGCGTGCGCGAGCACCAGCTGCGTCGCGGTGAAGCGGCTCCGGTGGCCCGCCGCCGCGAGTTCGGTGCGCGAGCGGAAGAACGTGATCTGGAAGCCGAAGCTGCGCGCACCCGTCGCCGCGTCCAGCGCGCCGGTCAGGTACCACCACTCGGTGCGGGCCTCGGGGTGCGCGCCGTGGTCGCGCGGGAAGACGAGCGGCCGGCGTGAGATACCCGATGGCGTGGGCTGGGGGTTCGGCTGCGCATCGGTTGGCGAGAGGGCCGGTGCGACGGCCTGCGCGACGGTCCGCGGCCCGCTGGCCTGGGCACCCGCCCGTCCCGACAGGGCCAGCGGCGCTGCGGCCACCGAGGCCATTAGAAGCTCCCGCCGCCTCACCAGTCCTCCTTCACCGCCAGCACCAGGTCGCGGCCCGCTGCGCGCCGCGCCGCGATCCAGGCGGTGAGGCTGCCGGCCGCGAGCACCGCGGCGAACAGTGCGGCGAGCCGGTCCCAGGGCACCCAGAGGTCCATCGTCCAGTGAAAGCTCTGCGGGTTGACCACATGCACCAGCACCAGGCTCACCGCCAGGCCGAGCCCGATGCCGAGCAGCGCGCCGGCCGCCGTCCAGGCCGCGCCCTCGCCGGCGACGACGCCGAGGATCTGCCGCCGCGTGAGCCCGAGGTGCGCGAGCAGCCCCAGCTCGCGCCGCCGCGCCAGCACCTGGGCCGAGAAGCTGGCGGCGATGCCGAACAGGCCGATGCCGATCGCCACCGCCTGCAGCCAGTAGGTGACGGCGAAGCTGCGGTCGAAGATCGCGAGCGAGGCGCGGCGGATCTCGCTGGCGCTCGCGAACTCGAGCAGCCCGGGCTGCGGCGCGCGCTCGAGGATGCGCGCTTGCACCGCCGCCGGGTCGGTGCCTGGTGCCAGCGTCAGCGCGACGTCGTTGACGCGCGTGTCGCCGCTGGCGGCGCGGTAGTCGGCGAGCGAGACCGCGACCGCGCCGTGCTGGCGCGCGTAGTCGCGCCAGATGCCGCGCACCTGCAACCGCAGCGGCCGGCCGTCGGGCAGGGGCAGCTCCAGCGCGTCGCCGGGCTTCACGCCGTAGAGGTCGCGCATCGCCTCGCTGACGTAGGCGTCCGGGCGCCCGGCCACCGGCGGCGCGAGCGCGCCGACCAGCGGCAGCGCGCGCGCCGGGTCGTCCGCGAGGGCACGCGCGATCAGCGCGACGGCCGGCCGGTCGGGTCGCAGCTGGACCGACACGACGCGCAGCGGCGCGACCGCGGCGACGCCGGGCAGCGCCGCGAGCGAGGCGACGAAGTCCGGCGCGAGGAAGGCGGTGTCCGCCGCCGCGGTGCTGCGCGAGGTGCGCAGGTAGAGGTCGGCCGGCAGCACGTTGTCGAGCCACTGCGTCACCGAGTGGCGGAAGCTCGCGACCATCACCGTCAGCGCGACCGCCAGCGCCAGGCTGGCGACGACGCCGGCCACCGCGACGGTGGCGTGGTGGCGCTGGTCGCGCGCGCGCTCGACGGCGAGCAGCGCCAGCGGGCCGCGCGGCGGCGGCAGCACGCGCAGCAGCGCGGCGATGCCGGCCGGCACGCAGGCGATGCCGCCGAAGAGCAGCGCCGCCACCGACAGGTAGGCCGCCAGCGGGATGCCGAACAGCGGCGGCGCGAGGGCCAGCAGGCCGCCCGCGGCGAGCAGCGCCGGGCCGAACCAGCGCACTACCGCGCCGGCGTCGTCCGCAGCCGCTCCGCGCGTGCCGAGCCCCTTCAGCGCCTGCGCCGGGGCCAGGCCCTCGGCCATGCGCGCCGGCAGCCAAGCCCCGGCCAGCGCCGTCGCCAGGCCGAGCGCAGCGTGCAGCGCGAGCCCGCCGGCGCCGACGTGCAGGCTCGGCGCGACGCCCGGGAAGTAGCCCCCGCCGAGATCCCCGGCCAGCCAGCGCAGCGCCGCCGCCGCGAGCGCCAGGCCGAGCAGCAGCCCGGCCACGCTCCCGAGCGCGCCGAGCACCAGCGACTCGACGAGCACCAGCCGCCGCCGCGCCGCCGCGTCGAGCCCCAGCACGCCAAGCAGCGCGAGCTGCGGCTGGCGCTGCGCCACCGACAGCGCGAGCACCGAGAAGACGAGGAAGCCGCCGGTGAACAGCGCCACCAGCGCCAGCACCGTCAGGTTGACGCGGTAGGCGCGCGAGAGGTTCGAGATGCGCAACGCCGCGTCGTCCGGCGTCGAGGCCTGCACGCCGGGCGGCAGCCCCAGTTCCGCGAGCAGTCTCTCGCGGTCAGCGCCGGGCACCAGGCGCAGCTCGATGCGCGACAGGCGGCCGAGCCAGCCGAAGGCCTCCTGGACGCCGGCGATGTCGACCACCGCGAGCGGCGGGCCTTCGGCGCCGACCTGGCCGCTCACCGTGAACGCGACCCAGCGGCTGCCGGCCTGCAGGCGCAGCGTCGCCGCCTGCCCCAGGCGCGCGCGCGCCGTCGGGTTGAGGAACACCGCCTGGGGGTCGAACACCGCTTCGCGCGGGGCGCTGCGGTCGGGTCGCGGCACCAGCGCCGGGGCGAGCGCGCCGGTGGCGAAGGCGTCGAGGCCGAGCACGCGCAGCGGCAGCCGCTCGTCGGCGCTGCCGTCGTGCGTCCGCGGCGCGTCGGCATCGCCGGGCGTCGCGGCGCCGGGCCCGGCCGCCTGTGTTGCGCCATCGCGTGTCGCGTCTGCGCTGTCTGCGCCCGTGCTCCTGCCCGTGCCCGCGTCGACGACCCCGTAGGTCGAGACTTCGACCACCGGGCTCGCCGCCGCCACCCAGCGGTGCGCGGCGACGCGGGCGTAGAGCGTCTCGTCGAAGCCGTCGCCCTGGGCGCGCAGCTCGAGGTCGGGCTGGCCGTTGACGGACCGCACCGCGGCGCTGAACTCGGCCAGCGCCGAGGCGTTGATCAGGTGCACCGCATAGGCAAGCGCGACGCCGAGCGCGATCGCCAGCACCGCCGTCGCCTGCCGCAGCGGGTGGTGGCGCCATTCGGGCCAGGTCAGGGCGCGCAGCAGCTCGAGCATGGCGGGCCTCGTGTCGCGGCCGGTCAGCCGGCGATCGGCGGGTCGCCCGGCGGCGCGTCGTCGCGGGCGGTTGGCGCCGCGTCGACCAGGCCTTCCGGCAGCAGCCGCAACACGCGGTCGGCTCGCAAGGCAGCGCGCGCCGAATGGGTGACGATCAGCCCGGCCGCGCCCTCGGCACGCACCTGGTCGGCGAACAGGTCGAGGATGCGCTCGGCGGTCGCCGGGTCGAGGTTGCCGGTCGGCTCGTCGGCCAGCACCAGGCGCGGCCGGTGCACCAGCGCCCGCGCGATCGCCACCCGCTGCAGCTGCCCACCGGAGAGCGTGCGCGGCGCGCGCGCCTCGAAGCCGGCGAGCCCGACCGCCTCGAGCATCTGCGCGACGCGCGCCTCGTCGGGCCGCCCTTGCAGCAGCAGCGGCAGGGCGACGTTCTGCGCCACGCTCAGGTGCGGCAGCACGTGGAAGGCCTGGAACACGAAGCCCAGCGTTTCGCGGCGCAGCAGCGCCTGCGCGGGCTCGGGCAGCGCCGTGGCGTCGCGCCCGTCGATCGCGATGCGCCCGGCCTGGAGGGTGTCGAGCCCGGCGATGCAGTTCAGCAGCGTCGACTTGCCGACCCCGGACTCGCCGAGGATCGCGACGATCTCGCCCGGCGCGACGGTCAGTTCGACGCCGGTGAAGACCGTGGCCTCGTCATAGCGCTTGGCCAGGCCGCGGACCTCGAGCAGCGGCGTGGCAGCGGCACGCGCGACACCGAAAGCCGTCGCGCCGGGCGCCGGCACGGTGGGGGCGGCCTCGCGCGGAGCCTGCGCCACTCAGCGCCCCCAGGCGCGGCGCGCCGCGGCGACGACGCGCGCGATCGCGTCGGGCGCGTCGCAGGCGACGCGCCGCCGCTGCGGCAGCCCGCGCAGCCAGGTCAATTGGCGCTTGGCGAGCTGGCGTGTCGCGGCCATCGCGCGGCCGGGCCAGCGGTCCAGCGCTTCGGGGCTGCCGTCGTCCAGCGCCTCCCAGGCCTGGCGGTAGCCGACGCAGCGCATCGAGGGCATCGACGCCGCGAGGTCGCCGCGTGCGCGCAGGCGCCGCACTTCATCGAGGAAGCCTTCGGCGCGCATCGCGTCGAGCCGCGTGGCGATGCGGTCGTGCAGCCAGCCGCGGTCCTCGGGTTCGAGCGAGATCAGCGGCCAGGCGGCGGAGAGGTCGCCGTGATCCGGCGATGGCGTAGCGCTCGAGAGGGTCGCGGCCGGACCCGGCGCCGTCGCCTCTTCAGCGTCTTGCGGCAGGCCACCGAGCCAGCGCGCCGCGCCGTGCAGCCGCCCCTGCCAGCGCGACAGCGGCTGCCCGCTCAACTGCAGCACCTCGAGCGCGCGCTGGATGCGCTGTGCATCGTTCGGCGCCAGCCGCGCGGCGGTGGCGGGGTCGTTGCGCGCGAGCCGCGCGTGCAGAGCCGGCCAGCCGTCGCGTGCGGCTTCGGCGTCGAGGCGTGCGCGCAGCGCCGGGTCGGCCGCCGGCATCGTGTCGAGGCCCTCGATCAGCGCCTTGAAGTACAGCATCGTGCCGCCGACCAGCAGCGGCAGCCGGCCGCGGGCGCGGATCTCGTCGACGAGGCGCGCGGCGTCGGCCGCGAAGGCGGCGGCCGAGTAAGCCGCATGGGGTTCGAGGATGTCGACCAGGTGGTGCGGCACCGCGGCGCGCTCGGCCGGGCTCGGCTTCGCGGTGCCGATGTCCATGCCGCGGTAGACCAGGGCCGAGTCGACGCTGACGATCTCGACCGGCATGGCCTGGGCGATCGCCAGCGCCGCGGCCGACTTGCCGGCGGCCGTCGGCCCGGCCAGGCAGAGCGCGCGCGGCGCGGCGGGCACGGTCATCCGGCGCGCATCAGGTCGCGGCCTGTGGCCGATGCACCGGCGCCCCTTCGCCATGCCGGCGCACCAGGGTCCAGGCGGTCAGCGCGACCACCACGCCGCCGAGGCCGACGCCGAGCGTCAATGGCAAGGCGCTGCGGCCCAGCGTCTCGCCGAGCACGACGCCGACCGCGAAGGCCACCACCATCATCGCGAAGCCCGAGAGGGCCGCGGCGACGCCCGCCTTGTCGGGGAAGGGCCCGACCGCGCCGGCCTGCGCGCAGGGCTGGTTGATGCCGTGGCCGATCATGTAGACCCACTGCGGCACGATGATCGCCCAGGGACTCGCGACGCCGGCCAGCGAGAGGAGTGCCATCGACAGCCCGCCGGCGAGCGAGAACCAGGCGCCGATCGACACCGCGCCGCGCAGCCCGTGCCGTGCCAGCAGCCGGCGGCAGAGCAGGGTGCCGCAGATGTAGGCGAGCGAGAAGCTCGAGATCGTCAGGCCGTAGGCCTGCCGACTCGTGCCCAGCAGGTCGATGAAGACGAACGACGAGGCGGCGAGCATCGTGAAGAGGCCACCGTAGGTCGCCGAGGCGAGCAGCGTGAAGGCGCGGAAGGTCGGGTGGCCGACCACGGCGCGCAGGTTCGCGAGCCAGGGGCCGAGCCGGGTCGCGCGCGGGTCCTTCGCCGGCAGCGACTCCTCGAAGCGCCAGGCGATCACCGCGAGTGCGATGACGCCGAACACCGCCAGCACTGCCAGCGCATGCTGCCAGCCGAACGCCGCGGCGATGAAGCCGCCCAGCGTCGGGCTGGCGAAGGCGATCACGCCGAGACCGGTCATCGCGCGCGACATCACCGCCGCGCCTTCGGTCGGCTGGTAGAGGTCGCGGATGATGGAGCGCCCGCAGGTCACCGCCGCCGCCATCGCCACGCCCTGCAGCGCGCGCAGCGCGATCAGCCATTCGATCGAGGGCGAGAAGGCGCTGCCCAGGCTCGCCACCGTGTAGAGGCCGAGCCCCCACAGCAGCACCGGACGCCGCCCGTAGCGGTCGGCGAGCGGCCCGCAGGCGAGCTGCCCGAAGCCGAAGGCCAGGATCAGTGCCGACAGCGTCAGCTGCGCACCGGCCATCGGCGCGCCGAGCTCGCGCGCGATGCCGGGCAGCGCGGGCAGGTAGAGATCGGTGGTGATCGGCTGGATGCCGAGCAGCAGCGTCAGCACCAGCACGACGACGGCCGGTGTCATGGTACGGGGCGGCATGGAGGGGGCGCTCACCCGCCGAGGGTAGCAGGGGCCCAGGGGAGGCTCACCGGCGCGCGGTGGCCTTGCATCGCAGCCGAAAGCCCCGGTGACCTCGACTCACGACCGCCCGACCTACAAAGGTCGTGCGCTTGTCCAGCTAAGCCACGGGCGTTTGGAGCCTTCGATCCAGAGGCCCCAGGCTCGAGGGGCGTTGGCATTGGCCGGAACTGCCCCGTCGGCGGATAGACTGCCGGCCCTGCTCGTCACCGGAGGCCCGATGTCCAAGACCCTCGTTCTTTCGGCGGTGCTCGCCGCCACCTGCTCCAGTGCTCTTGCCACGACGGCCTTCGTGGCCGATCGGGGCCAGTCGCCGTTCCTCGTGACGGACCTCCGACCCGATGACGGCATTGAGGCGAGTTACGGCGGCATTGCGCGTGGGGCGATCCAGAACGATCACTACGCCGACGGCCCCGCTACCTCCGACTACGTTTCCGGGATCTACATCCTCAACACGTTCGGGCCTGGTGCGATGGCGGCCGGGTGGAACAGCTTCTACGCCGCCGACTACGTGCTGACGCCGTACTCGAGCGTCACCGTCGGCAACTCCTTCTTCGCCGGCCTGTCGCGAGCGACGAACCCAGGAGAGACGGGCTACCTCAACCTTGGCTTCACCCTGAACTGGGCCGATAGCAACGAAGACGGCGTGGAGGTCAACAGGACGCTGACCTTCGGCGAGACGTTCGACGGCGTGCTCTCGGGCACGATCATCAACGACTCGCCGCTGCCGCGAGAGTTCTGGTGGTCGTCCGGGTTCAACATGCATCTCGACACTCCCGTCACCGCGCCAGTGCCCGAGCCGGAGACCTACGCGCTGATGCTCGCAGGCCTGGGATTGGTGGGATGGAAATTCCGTCGCACCAGGCAACCCGAATCGATGGGTCGCCGCCAGGGCTAGGACCCCGCCGTGGGAGGTCCACGGCGTGCCTTCCCGGGGCGGCTGGATGCGGGTCCGCATCTCTGTCGATGGTGGGTTCAGAACGACTCGAACGGTCCGAGATAGCGCCATTGCCCCGGCGGCAGGTCGCCGAGCACGATGCGGCCGATGCGGATGCGCTTGAGCGCGACGACGCGCAGCCCGACCAGCTCGCACATGCGGCGGATCTGCCGCTTGCGTCCCTCGCGCAAGGCGAAGCGCAGCTGCGACTCGTTCTGCCACGAGACCTTGGCCGGGCGCAGCGCGACGCCGTCGAGCTCGAGGCCGCCGCGCAGCCGCTCGAGCTGCTCGGCCGGGAAGGCCTCGGACAGCGGCTGGCCTTCATGCGCCGCGGCCTGCGCCGGATCGGCCCAGTCGACGCGCACCAGGTACTCCTTCTCGACCGGTGAGTCCTCGCCGATCAGGCGTTTCGCGACGCGGCCGTCCTGCGTCAGCACGAGCAGCCCGGTCGAGTCGATGTCGAGCCGGCCGGCCGGCGCCAGGTGGTGCAGGTGCGCCGGCGAGAAGCGCAGGCCCGAGCGGTCTGCGTGCCAGTGGCGATCGGCCGTCACCAGCACGGCGGCGGGCTCGTGGCCGTCCTCGGCCTGTCCGCTGACGAAGCCGAGCGGCTTGTGCAGCAGCACCGTGACGCGCTGCGCCTGCTGGCGGCGTGCCTCGGGCGCGATGGTGATCTCTTGCTCGGGGCGCACGCGCGAGCCGAGCTGGCGCACGACCTGCCCGTCGACGCGCACCCAGCCCGCCTCGATCCATTCGTCGGCCTCGCGGCGCGAGGCGAGCCCGAGTTCGCTCATGCGCTTCGACAGGCGCAGGTCGCCGCCGTCGCCGGCAGGTGTCGGCAGCGGCGCGGCGCCCGTCGGTCGGGGCGGACGCGCTGGCGGCGGCGCGGTCTCGAGGCGCCGCGAGTGGTCGGGGCCGGGCAGGTCGCGCACGCCGCCACGCGGGTGGGCGCCGGGGCGCGAGGGCGGCGGCAATTCGCGCGAGCGCGAGGGCTGCGCCGGGCGCTGGGGCGCCGCGTTGTATCCGGCAGACCGCGCGGCCGAAGACGGTGGTCGGTCGCGGTGGCGCTCCAGGGGCGGCAGCTCGCGCCGCTGCGGGTCGCGCCGGCGGTCGTCGTACCGGGCCGGGTCGTGGCCGCTGCCGCCGCGGGGGCCGGACCTGTCGCGGTCGCGGAGTGGCCCGGGTTCCTGCGGGTGCCGTGCCGGCGGGCGGGGCCGGGTGTCGTCGCGCGGGCCGGGGCGCGGCCGTGGGTCGTAGGCGTCCTCGCGTCGCCGCGCCTCGCGCGGACCGTCGGCAGGCCAAGGGCCGCGCCGGTCGTCGCGCTCACGGGGGTCGCGGCCGTGATCGCGTGGGCGAGCGCCGGGCCCGGCATCGCGCCGCCGTGGGTCTGGCCCGGTGTGGCGCTCGCGAGGGTCGCGCGGGTCGAAGCCGCCGCGCGGGCCGCGAGGCTCGTCGCGCCAGCGCGCGTCGCGAGGGTCGTCCGGCCTGCGAAGCTCGCGCGCGCGGGGGTCGCGCGTGGCGTCGCGTCCGCGGGGGGGGTCGCTGCCGTCGCGCCCGCGCGGGCCGCGGGGGGCGTCCCGCTCACGCGGGTCGCGTGGGGCGTCGCGTCCGCGTGGATCGCCGGGTCGAGATCTCGTCGAGCGGGCGTCGCCGGCATCTCGGTCGCGCGTCGGCCCCCTGGAGGCGCCGCGGGACGGTTCGTGCTGCGGGCCGCGCTCGCGATCCCGTTCCCGCTCGGCGCGGGCTTGTGCGAGGGTCGGGCGGGGCTTGGCGCCGCGGCCGCGGACCGGCGGGCGCGCCGATTTGCCGCCAGGCTTCTTCGGCGCGCCGTGCGAGGGGGACTTCTTGAGTTTGAGTGTGGGCATGCGGGTGGACCGGACCCGCCGATTGGAGCATGCCCGCCGGGCGGGTGTGGTTCAGGGGGTCCTGGCGGCGCCCGTTTCGCCCGCCGCCACCGGCGTGTCCGCGCGGCCGGTCGGGTCGCCGAAGCCGAACATCTCGCGCAGGGCTTCGCGGTACAGCGGCAGGCCGACCGAGTTGGTGTTGTGGTGGGTGCCGCCCTCGACCAGCACGAAACGCTTGGGCTCGAGCGCGCCTTCGTACAGCGCGCGACCCAGTTCGGGGCGGATCAGCCGGTCCTCGCTGCCATGCACGACAAGCACCGGCACCTTGACCAGACCGATGCGCTCGCTCGCGGCGAAGCGCTGCGTGATCAGCGGGCCGAGCGGCAGCCAGCCCCAGTCGAAGGTGGAGAAGACGTCGCGGATCGAGGTGAAGCTGCCTTCGAGGATCAGCCCCTTCGCGTCCGGCACCTCGCTCGCGAGGTTGACCGCGATCGCGCTGCCGAGCGAATGGCCGAAGAGATAGCGCGGGCGGTCAGGGGCGTGTTCGGCGAGCCAGCGCCAGCCGGCGGCGGCGTCCTCGTAGGCCATGCGTTCGGAGGGCAACTCGTCGCCGCTCCTGCCGAAGCCACGGTAGTCGATGCCGAGCACCGAGAAGCCGAGCTCGCGCATGCGCTGCATGCGGCGTGCGCTGCCGCTGAGGTCCCAGCGCGCGCCGTGAAGGTAGAGCAGGGCAGGCGCCTGCGGGTCGTCGGCCGGCATCCACAGCGCATGCAGGCGCGCCGGACGTCCACTGGCCGCGGAGTCGAACTCGATCCAGACGTCTTCGGCGTTGCTCGTCACGCCGGTACCGCCGCTCCAGCTGCCCTTGACGGGCGAGAAGATCAGCTTGCGCTGCTGCTCGTCGAGGGTGGTGCAGCCGATCGTGCCGCCAAGGGCCAACAGCAAGGCGCCCAGCCAGAGGGCCGGGCGCCGGAGGGGGAGGGTGCGCATGCCCGAAAGGATCATGCGGGGGACGGAAAAGTTTCCGCCGGCGCGTCTTCAGCGTGGTGGGCTGTCGGCGGCCGGTGCGTCGGCCGCCGCCGCGTCGGGCGCGGCCTCGCGCTCGCCTTCGCCCTCTTCGCCGGGGGCGCCGGCCCCGGCTTCGGCAGCGCCCTCGGCACCGGCCTCGCGCGGCTGCGCCTTGCGCTGGGCTTTCTCTTCCTTCTTGCGCTTCTTCGCGAGCTCGCGCTGGCGCTTTTCGAACGAGTAGTTGGGTTTGGCCATGGGCGAGGCGCCTTCCGGAGTCGCTTTCGCGGGATGGCGAGGGTACCACCCGCTCTGTGCGAGGCGGGGCGTTGCAGCGGGCGGATCGACCCTGAGCGCGGGGTCAGCGCCCGCGCAGGAAGAGCGCGTCGAGCTCGCGGATCGACAGCTGGCGCCAGGTGGGGCGGCCGTGGTTGCACTGGTCGGCGCGCTCGGTGGCTTCCATGTCGCGCAGCAGCGCGTTCATCTCCTCGCGCGTCAGGCGACGGTTCGCGCGCACCGCGCCGTGGCAGGCCATCGTCGACAGCAGTTCATGCTGTGCGCGCTCGAGCACCCGGCTCGCGTCGTAGCGGGCCAGCTCGGCCAGCACGCTGCGCGCCAGCTCGACGACGTCTGCGCCGGCCAGCGCCGCCGGGTGCGAGCGCACCGCGAGGCTGCCGGCGGCGAGCGGCGTGATCTCGAGGCCCAATTGCCGAAGCGCTTCGGCCTGCGCCTCTGCGGTGGCGATCTCCTTCGGCGTCGCCGCGAACGCGGCCGGGATCAGCAGCGGCTGCGTCTCGGACTGCGCGCCTTCGAGCGAGTGCTTGAGCCGCTCGTAGACGATGCGCTCGTGCGCCGCATGCATGTCGACGATCACCAGGCCGTGCGCGTTCTCGGCCAGGATGTAGATGCCGCCGAGCTGGGCCAGCGCCTGGCCGAGCGGCTGGCTCACGGGGCCATCGTCGGCTGCCGCGTCGGGCGCGGCGCCCGCGGCCGACACGGCACCGACGAGGTCGGCGGGTCGGGCATCCGCCCCCGAGGTCCCGGCGCCCGCGCCCGGAGGCGCGGCGGCATAGGCCGACGCGGGCTCGGCCGCATGCAGGATCGAGGCGATCTGCAAGGCCAGGCCCGCCTGCACCGGCACGCGTGGCGACATCGGCCGGTCCCAGGCCGCGATGCCGGCAGCTGCGTCGCCGGGGCTGGCGGCTATGGGCGTCGCCGGCGGCAGACCGGGCCGCCAGCCGAGGCTCGGCGCGCCCGTGCCTTCGCCTTCGCCCGCGCCGCCGGCACGCGGCAGCGCGAGGGCCTGTTCGATGGCACGACGCGCGGCCTGGTGCACCTCGCGCGCATCGCGGAAGCGCACCTCGATCTTCGTCGGGTGCACGTTGACGTCGACGCGCTGCGGCGCGATCTCGACGAAGAGCAGGTAGGCCGGCTGGCGCTGGCCGTGCAACACGTCCTCGTAGGCCGCACGCACGCCGTGCGCTAGCAGGCGGTCGCGCACATGGCGGCCGTTGACGTAGACGTACTGCTGGTCGGCGCGCGCGCGCGCCGCGTCGGGCACGCCGGCGCGCCCGTGGATGCGCAGCGGCCCGAACTGCGCATCGACCGCGCGGCTGCGCGCATGGAAGTCTTCGCCGAGCACGTCGCGCCAGCGTTGCGCCGGCTCGGCCCGGCGCCATTGCTGGACAAGCCGGCCTTCGTGCCAGACCGCGAAGCCGACATCCGGTCGCGCCAGCGCGTGGCGTCGCACGGCCTCGATGCAGTGGGCGAGCTCGGTGGCGTCCGACTTGAGGAACTTGCGCCGCGCCGGCGTTGCGAAGAAGAGCTCGCCGACCTCGACGCTGGTGCCCGGGCCGCGCGCCGCCGGTGCGATCTCGCCGCTGCGCGCGTCGAGCCGCCAGGCATGCGCCGCGCCGGCGTTGCGGCTGGCGACGGCCATTTCGGAGACGGAGGCGATCGCCGCCAGCGCCTCGCCGCGAAAGCCCATCGTCGCGACGCCTTCGAGGTCGTCGAGCGAGGCGATCTTGCTCGTCGCATGGCGGCGCAGCGCGAGCGGCAGCTCGTCGCGATCGATGCCGGCGCCGTCGTCCTCGACGACGATCGACCGCACCCCGCCGGCGACCAGGCGCAGCGTGACCTCGCCGGCGCCGGCATCGAGCGCGTTGTCGAGCAGTTCCCGCACCACCGAGGCCGGCCGCTCGACGACTTCGCCGGCGGCAATCTGGCTCACCAGCTCGTCGGGCAGTTCGCGGATCGGACGCCGCGGCGCGGGGCCCGAGGGCCTTGCCTCGGCCAGGGTCACGGGCGCGGCATGCGAGGGGAGGTCCATCGCGGGAATTGTAGGCAGCGGCCCGGGCAGACCTCGTCTGCATGGTGCTCCAGCGGCCGCATCACCGGTGGCATGCGACCGGCGCCCCGATAATCGGCCGCATGGAAATCGTCAGCTTTCTCGTCGACTTCATCCTCCACGTCGACGAACACCTCGCCGCCTTCGTCGCCCAGTACGGCACCTGGGTCTATGCACTGCTCTTCGCGATCATCTTCGTCGAGACCGGCGTCGTCGTCATGCCCTTCCTGCCCGGCGACTCGCTGCTGTTCGTCGTCGGCGCGCTGTGCGGCGCCGGGTTGATGAACCTGCCGCTGGCGATGGCATTGCTGGTCGTGGCGGCCATCCTCGGCGACCAGACCAACTACACGATCGGGCGCGCGATCGGGCCCAAGGTCTGGCAGTGGGAGCAGTCGCGCTGGTTCAACCGCCGCGCCTTCGATCAGGCGCATGCCTTCTACGAGAAGTACGGCGGCATCACGATCATCCTCGCGCGCTTCATGCCGTTCATCCGCACCTTCGCGCCTTTTGTGGCCGGCGTGGCCGAGATGAACCGCCTGAAGTTCACCGCCTACAACGTCGTGGGTGCGCTGATCTGGGTCGTCGGGCTGACGCTGGCCGGCTACCTGTTCGGCAACCTGCCGATCGTGCAGGAGCACCTGAGCAAGATCATCTGGGCGCTGATCATCGTGCCCGGGCTGATCGCGATCTTCGGCGCCTGGCGCGCGCGGCGGGCCGAACTCGCGTCCTGAGGCCCCAGGGCCGCACGGTGCCCGGCCCGCTCCCGCCTCGCCCCCTTTCCGGCCCGTTCAGCGCTCCTTGGGCGGTGCCTCGATGTCTTCGAGCTCGATGCGCAGGGCCTCGACCCGGGCGCCGCGTCCGGGCAGGACCATCCGCTGCTGGAACCAGCCGAGCCGCTCGAGGTGGGTGCGTGTCCAGCGCGGATCGACGCGGCCGTTGAAGATCTCGCAGGCGGCAGGGCGCGTGACGATGCCGCCGCGCGGGTTCGAGGCGTGCAGCGTCAGCGACAGCACGCGGCCGCGCTTGCCGGGCTCGCTGACATAGGCGGAGCGCGGGTCGCGCAGCAGCGGGCGCAGGTGTTCGAGGCAGAGCTCGGCCTCGGCCTCGAGGGCCGATGGCGGCAGGGCGGCCGGCCCCACGGGTAGCGCGGGCGCTGCGCCGCCGGTGGCCTCGGGCACGGGCTCGGCGGGGGGCGCGCGCAGGGCCTCGACCGTGTTGACCGGCGGCACGTCGAGCGGCGGTGCGTCGCCCGCGTTGGCGCAAGGCGTCTGCTGGAACACGACCCGCCCGTCGACCTTGCACTTGAAGACCGTGGTGGCGCCTGCGGCTTGTGCCGGCAGCGCCGTCAGCCACAGCGCGCCCAGCAACAGGGCGCGAGCCAGCGGGCGTGGCGGTTGGCGTGCGGCGCATCCGGGCGCGCGGTCCTTGTCTTGCATCCTCGGTCCGTGTTCGATCCGTCGTCGATGGGGCCCGTCGCGTGGCCCGGTCGCGGATTGTGACGCTAGAGGCTGCGCTCGCGAGCCACCGGCGGGTTGCGGGCGAAGTAACGTCGCACGCCGATCACCAGTGCATCGACCAGGCGCGTCTGGTAGTCGACGCTGCGCAGGCGTGCTTCTTCCTCGGGGTTCGAGATGAACGCGGTCTCGACCAGGATCGATGGAATGTCGGGCGCCTTCAGCACCGCAAAGCCGGCCTGCTCGACGCGCGGCTTGTGCAGCCGCCCGACGCGGCCGAGGTGCTCGAGCACCGTCGAGCCGATGTTCATGCTGTCCTTGATCTGCGCGGCGGTGCTCATGTCGAGCAGCGTGCGCAGCACCGTCGCGTCGCGCGCCTTGAAGTTGGCGCCGCCGACCACGTCGGCCGCGTTCTCGCGGTTGGCCATCCAGCGCGCGGCGGCGCTCGTCGCACCGCGGTCCGAGAGCACGAACACCGAGGCACCGCGCGCCTTCGGCGTGAGGAAGGCGTCGGCATGGATCGAGATGAACAGGTCGGCCTGCACGCGTCGCGCGCGCGCGACGCGGTCGTGCAGCGGCACGAAGTAGTCGGCGTCGCGCGTCAGCATCGCGCGGAAGCCGGGGATGGCGTTGATGCGGTCGCGCATGCGCAGCGCGATCGCCAGCACCACGTCCTTCTCGCGCAGGCCGGTCGGGCCGATCGCGCCCGGGTCCTCGCCGCCGTGGCCGGGGTCGAGGGCGACGATCACGAGCCGGCTCGCCGCGCGGCGCTCTTCGGCCGTGGCCGGTGCCGGGGTGACCGCCATGCGGGGAGACGGCGGCCTGGCGTCCCGGCGCGGCGGCGCCGAGGGTGAGAGGGGAGGCTTCGGCGCCGGCGTGCCCGGCGCCTGCGCCACCGGTGGCAGCGCGCCCGGCTTGTCGAGCTGGCCGATGAACTCGCCGAGCGCGTCGCCGACCGCGCGCGCGGCCTCTTCCTCGGCTCGCTCCTTGTCGCGGATCAGCGCGAGCAGCGGGTCGGGCGCCTGCGTCGGGTAAAGGTCGAACACCAGGCGGTACTGGTAGGCGGCGGCGGGCTCCAGGCTGAACACCTGCGGCGCCGTCGGCTGCTTCAGGTCGAGCACGAGGCGCACGACGCGCGGCTGGTTCTGCCCCACGCGCACGCCGCCGATGAAGGGGTCGTCGGCGCCGACCTTGCGCACCAGCTCGCGCAGTTGCGGGTTGAGCTCGAGGCCCGAGATGTCGATCACGACGCGGTCGGGGCCGCTCAGCATCGTGTGCCTGGCGGCGAGTGCGGCGTCGGACTCAAGCGTCACGCGGGTGTACGCCTCGGCGGGCCAGACGCGCACGGCGAGCAGGCCGGCGCCGTAGGCGATGTCCCGCCCCGCGAGCAGCAGCAGCAGGCTGCCGGTGCCCTGCAGGCCGCGGCGCATCGCCTGGCGGCGCGGCGTCGATGCCGGGCCGCTCACCGCTGCACCTCCGCGCGCGACGCCCGATGCGCGCGGCAGGGGCGGGCGGCGCCTTCGCATGGCAGGTCGAAAGCGCTCATGCGGGCAGGAGGCTGAGCCCTCGCGGGCTCAGGGCGGTGTAGCGCACGCTGCGTGATGCGTCGTCGAGGATGTCGATCTCCAGTCGCAGGTCGGGGGCTGGCAGCAGTCCCTCGGCCTTGCGCGGCCATTCGCAGAGCTTGAGTCCATGGCTCGCGAAGAGTTCGCGAAAGCCTGCGTCCTCCCATTCCTGCGGATCGTCGAAACGGTAGAAATCGAAGTGCCAGATGTCCAGTGGCAGGGGGTCGAGCGGCAGTGTGCCTTCGGCAGCAGGCCATGCCCCGGGCGCGACCGTGTACGGTTCCACGATCGTGTAGCTCGGGCTCTTCACGCGTCCTTGCACGCCGAGGGCGCGCAGCAGGTGCCGCACGAAGCTGGTCTTGCCCGCGCCGAGCGGCCCTTCGAGCGTGACGAGCGCATCGCGCAGTTCAGGCTGCCTTGCCAGCGCCTGCGCTGCGGCGGCGCAGGCGGCCTCATCGGGCCACGAGGCCTGATGGATTTCTAGAATGGGCGATGGCGAAGCAGGCGCTTTCGAACGGGACATCCGGCGTCGTCGGCGACAGCGGCCGCGAGGCCGCGGGCTTCGATGCGTCGGCGCTGCTGGAGCAGTGCCGGCGCTGGGCGAAGGCGCTCGGATTCTCCCAGATCGGCGTGGCCGACATCGACCTGAGCGACGCCGAGCCCGGTCTTGAAGCCTGGCTCGCCGCCGGCTTCCACGGCTCGATGGACTACATGGCGCGTCACGGCCTGCGCCGCGCGCGGCCGGCGGAGCTGGTGCCCGGCACGCTGCGGGTGATCACCGCGCGGCTTGACTACCTGCCGCGCAGCACGGCCGACGACTGGCAGGCCGTGGAGTGGCATCGCCTGGCATCGCCCGGCACTGCCGGCATCTCTGTCTATGCCCGCGGTCGCGACTATCACAAGGTGCTGCGGCGTCGCCTGCAACAACTGGCCGACCGCATCGCCGACGCCGTCGGACCCTTCGGTCATCGCGTGTTCACCGACTCGGCGCCGGTGCTCGAGGCCGAGCTCGCCTCGCGCAGCGGCCTCGGCTGGCGCGGCAAGCACACGCTGGTGCTCGGTCGCGACTGGGGCTCGATGGCCTTTCTCGGCGAGATCTACGTCGACCTGCCGCTGCCGGTCACGCCCCCGACCGGCGCCCACTGCGGGCGCTGCACGGCCTGCCTCGACGTCTGCCCGACGGGCGCGATCGTCGCGCCGTACCGGCTTGACGCGCGGCGCTGCATCTCGTACCTGACGATCGAGCATGCGGGCCCGATCCCGCTCGAGTGGCGCGCGGCGATCGGCAACCGGATCTACGGCTGCGACGACTGCCAGCTCGTCTGCCCGTGGAACCGACATGCGCAGCGGTCGACGCTGCCGGATTTCGACACCCGCGCCGCACTCGAGGGTGCCGGCCTGCTCGCGCTGTGGGCCTGGGACGAGGCGGCCTTCGAGCGCCATACCGAAGGCAGCGCGATCCGCCGCATCGGCTTCGAGCGCTGGCGGCGCAACTTGGCCGTGGGGCTCGGCAACGCCCTGCGCGCGCACGGCCGCGACGATGCGGACGCCGCGGCGATCGTGCGCGAGCTGCAGGCGTCGCGCGCAGCGGCGACGGCGCTGGTGGGCGAGCACATCGACTGGGCGCTGGCGCAGGCGGCGCTCAGCGCATCGCCGCCTGCACCGCGAGCCAGCCCGGCACGCTGAGCATCCCGAGCAGGGTCGACACCGTGACCAGGCCGGCGACGAAGGCGCCGTCGCCTCCCATGCGCGCAGCGAGCACGTAGCAGCTCGACGCGGTCGGCAGCGCCGCGAAGGCGACGATGATCGCCGCCTGCGGCGGCGGCAGGCCCAGCAGCCAGACGAGCAGCAGCGCGACCAGCGGAAGCGCCGCGTGCCGGATCGTCAGCAGCCCGGCCGCGAGGGCCGGCGCCGCACGCAGGCCACCGAAGCGCAGCCCCGCACCGACGGCCATCAGGCCGAGCGGCAGGGCGGCCAGGCCGATGCGCTGCAGCGTTGTCAGCACGGGCTCGGGCAGTTGCAGCCCGGCCATGTTCGCGATCAGCCCGGCGACCGTGCTGAGGATCAGCGGGTTGCGCAGCAACTCGCCGAAGAAGCCTCGCCCGGCGTGGCGGGCAAGCGGATACACGGCGGCAATGTTGCACAGGGGCACGCAGAGCGCGACCAGCAGGGCGATCCAGGCGACCCCTTGCGCCCCGTACAGGCGCTCGGCCAGCGCCAGCGCGACGTAGGAGTTGAAGCGGAACGCCACCTGCGCACCCGAGGCGTGCATCCGCGGGTCGACCCCGGGCAGGCGGCGCAGGCTGTAGGCGAGTGCGATGCCGATCAGCACCACGCCGATGCCACCTGCGGCGAGGTGGATCGTCGTGGACGGCTGCAGTGGGCTGCGCAGGATCGAGCCGAACAGCAGCACCGGGAACAGCAGGTAGTAGACGAGCCGCTCGGCGGCCTCCCAGACCGGGCGGTTCAGCGCGGTGTAGCGGCAGATCACGTAGCCGCAGACGATCAGCAGGAAGTCGGGCAGCAGCAGGAGCATGGGCGGCAGTGTGCCAGCGGGGCAGGGCAAGGCCCCTGGGGCGCGCAGGCCTCCTCCAGGCTGTAGATGCCTGCGGCGCCTTCGACCTGCCGTGCCGCAGGCGCCGCATGGCGCGCGGCTGCACGGCGGTATCGTCTCGGTCCCGCCACGACCTGCCACCGATGAACGCCCGTGACCGCAGCCAGTCGCTCATCGACCGCTGCCTCGATGCCCTCTGGCTCGAGGACGGGCTGGCGGGCAACACGCTGTCGGCTTATCGGCGCGACCTGGAGTCGCTGGCCGGGTGGCTCGCGCAGGCGCATGGCCGCGACCTTGCCGACGCCGGCAAGACCGACCTGCTCGAGTACGCCGCGCTGCGCCATGCCGAATCGCGGGCCAGCACCGCGAACCGCCGGCTGACGGTCTTCAAGCGCTTCTACCGCTGGACCCTGCGCGAACAACTGCTGCAGGCGGACCCGACGCTCGAGCTGCTGGCCGCGAAGCAGCCGCTGCGCGTGCCGAGGACCCTGACCGAGACCCAGGTCGAGGCGCTGCTTGCCGCGCCGAACGTCGACACGCCCCTCGGCCTGCGTGACCGCGCGATGCTCGAGCTGATGTACGCGAGCGGGCTGCGCGTCAGCGAACTGGTGACGCTGAAGACGGTGCACGTGAGCCTGGCGGAAGGCGTGCTGCGCGTGACCGGCAAAGGGAGCAAGGAGCGCCTGGTGCCGTTCGGCGAGGAAGCGCACGGCTGGCTCCAGCGCTACCTGGCGACGGCGCGTGGCGCGATCCTGAAGTCCCATGCCAGCGACGCGCTGTTCGCCACCGGCCGCGGCGACGCGATGACCCGCCAGATGTTCTGGCAACTGGTGCGCAAGTACGCGATCCAGGGCGGCGTCACCGCGCCGCTGTCGCCGCACACGCTGCGCCACGCCTTCGCGACCCACCTGCTGAACCACGGCGCCGACCTGCGCGCGGTGCAGATGCTGCTCGGCCACACCGACATCTCGACCACGCAGATCTACACGCACGTGGCGCGCGAGCGGCTGAAGTCGCTGCACGCACGACATCACCCGCGCGGTTGAGCCCGGCGCGCCAGCGGCGCAGGCAAAGAAAAAGGCCGGTCTCTCGACCGGCCTTTGGACTCGCGGGGATCGCGTTAGAAGTTGTGACGGATACCGACGGCGATCGCGCTCGGGTCCAGCGCACCGGTGGTCGGGCCGAAGCCGCTCACGCCGGCGTAGCTGAAGCCCGACTTGTTGTCGACCTTCGTGTAGTACGCGTACACCTTGGTGCGCTTCGACAGGTTGTAGTTGTAGGCGACCGTGTATTGCTTCGCCTTGCTGTTGTCGATGTTGTCCCAGGCATCGGCGTAACCGACGTTCAGGTGCAGTTCGGATGCACCGAACAGATAGGCGCCAGACAGGCGGAAGGCATTGCGCTTGCCCCAATCGGCGCCCGTGACACCGCGGGCTTCTTCAATCTTCGAGAGCTGGTAGTAGGCGCCGACCAGGAACGAGCCGAAGTCACCCAGCACGCGGACCGCGAACTGCTGGTTGTCGAACTCGGCCTGCTTTTCCCAGCCTGCACCCAGTGCGAACGCACCGACCTTGCCGTTCAGCGCGAGCTGATAGACCTTCTCGATGTCGGTGCCTTCGCCGGCCGACACCGAGCCTTCGAGCGTGAAGCCGCCGATGTCGGGCGTCGTGTAAGCGACGGTGTTCTTGTTGCTGCTGAGGTAGGTGTAGAGGAAGTCGGACGAGGTGCCGGTGTCGTGGTTGTGCAGGCTGATGAAGTCAGCCGTGGCGTAGTACGCCGCGCTGATCAGGCGGCCGAGACGCAGCGCACCGAAGTTGCCCGACAGGCCGACCCACGAGTCGCCAGCCCAGAAGTCGCCGCTCGCCGTGCCCGTGTCGCTGTTGAAGCGATGCTCGAGGAAGAAGTTGGCCTTGAGGCCACCGCCGAGGTCTTCGCTGCCTTGAAAGCCGAGGCGCGATGCGTTGTTGGCCAGCACCGTCTGCTTGCCGTCGACGGCCCAGTTCTTCTGTTGCTCGACCGTCGTGTTCACGCGGCCATACAGCGTGACACTGCTTTGAGCCATCGCCGTACCGGCAGCAAGCGTCGCGATCGCACCGACGATTAGGGAGCGCTTCATGTTTGGTGATCCTGTTATTGAGGGATGGTAAACGTCACCGCCTCGTGGGCTGGCGTGGATGAATTCTAGGTCGTTGATGCACTGCAACAGCCTTTGCGGGCCGCACTTCGTGCGTCGTTGCAGCATTCGCGCAACACTCTTGTCATCATTTGTCGCTCTCGTCTGGGCGCGGGCGTCTGGAAAGAGGGTCCTGCCGCGGCATCGACAATGACCGCATGGACCACGACTTCCTCTCGGCCCTGGTGTTGCTGCTGCTGGTGCTCGACCCTTTCGGCAGCCTGCCGATCTTCATCTCGGTCCTGCGCGGCGTCGACCCGGCGCGCCGGCGCCGCGTGGCGCTGCGCGAGACGGCGATCGCCTTCGGCGTGCTGCTCGCCTTCATGCTCGGCGGGCAGGCCTTCCTGCACCTGATGCGCCTGTCGGAGCGCTCGCTCGAGGTCGCGGGCGGCGTGATCCTGCTGATCATCTCGATCCGCATGGTCTTCGGCAACGGCGATGCCGACAGCTACCGGGGCGAGAGCGGCCGCGAGCCCTTCGTGTTCCCGCTCGCGGTGCCGTTGATGGCCGGCCCGTCGGCGATGGCGACGGTGCTGCTGCTCGCCTCGCGCCAGCCCGGCCGCGTGCTCGAATGGGTCGGCGCGTTGACGGCCGCGATGGCCGTGTCCGGGCTCGTGCTGCTGCTGTCGGAGAAGATCCGCGCCGCGCTCGGCGACTCGATGGTCAACGCGATCGAGAAGCTGATGGGCCTGGTGTTGACCGCGGTCGCGGTCGAGATGGTGCTGGCCGGCCTGAAGCGCTACTTCTTCGAGCCCTGATCTTCGAGCCCTGGCCCTGCTTGGCTTCAGCGCCCGCGCAGATGGGCCGGCGCCTCGAGGCGTTTGGCCAGCAGCGACAGCGTCAAGGTCAGGATCAGATACAGCACCGAGATCAGCAGGTACGGTTCCCAGTAGCGCGAGTAGGCCCCGGCCACCGTGCGCGCTGCGAGCGCCAGTTCCGCCAGGCCGATCGCCGAGACCAGCGAGGTGTCCTTCAGCAGCGTGATCGCCTCGTTGACCAGCGCCGGCATCATGCGGCGGAAGGCCTGCGGCAGCACGACGAAGCGCATCGACTGCGGGTGCGTCAGGCCCAGGCTGTAGGCCGCCTGCGTCTGGCCGCGGTGGATGCTCTGGATGCCGGCGCGAAAGATCTCCGAGATGTAGGCGCCGGCGTTCAGGGTCAGCGCGAGGCAGCCCGAGAAGAAGGCGCCGTGCTCCTGGCGGAAGCTGCGTGCCGCCTCGCCTGACAGCAGCAGGCCGTGGTCCGGGTGGATCAGCATCGGCATCACCGCGAAGTGCACCAGCAGGATCTGCACGAACAGCGGCGTGCCGCGGAAGAAGGTGACATAGGCCAGCGTCACCCAGCGCACGAGCTTCAGCGCGAGTGCAATCAGTGGCGACTTCGGCTGCGGCGCATCGGCCGAGCTGCTGACCAGGCCGAGCAGCACGCCGAGCGCGACACCTGCCCCAAGCGCGACGACCGTCAGCTTGACCGTCATCCACAGGGCCGCCGTGAACAGCGGGCCGTAGCCGGCCAGGATCTCCCAGCGCAGGTCCATGGTCGGCCGGCCTGGCGGGCGCCTTACTTCGAGGCGGCGGACGCGGGTGCCGACGCGGCGGGCGGCGCCGCACCGAAGTACTTGCTGTAGATCGTGTCGTAGGTGCCGTCGGCTCGGATCCCCGCGAGCCCGTTGTTGACCAGGTCGAGCACCTCGCCATTGCCCTTGCGCACCGCGATGCCGTACTGCTCCGAGGCGAAGCTCGCATCGGAGACCGTCTTGAACTTGCTCGTGGCGTTGTTGGCGACGTAATGGCTGACCACGCCGTTGTCGGCGACGACCGCATCGACGCCACCCGACTCGAGCTCCTTCAGCGCCAGCGGCGTCGACTCGAAGCGCTTGACGTTGGTGCTCGTCTTGCCAAGCAGCTTGGTCACGACCTCGTCGCCGGTGGTGCCGGTCTGCACGCCGACCTTCAGGCGCTTGAGGTCGGCGAACTTCGCGACCTTGCTGTTCTGGCCGACGGCGATCAACTGCGCGGCGTCGAAGTACGGCGCGCTGAAGTCCATCGTCTGCTTGCGCTCGTCGGTGATCGTGATCGCCGAGACGAGCAGGTCGCGGTCGCCCTGGGCGAGCGTGTTGAAGATGCCTTCCCAGGGCGTGTTGATGAACTTCACCTCGACGCCTGCCTTGGCGGCGATCGCCTTCACCACCTCGATGTCGAAGCCGACGATCTCGCCCCTTTCGTCCTGCGACTCGAAGGGCGCATAGGCGGCATCGGTGCCGACGACGTAGGTCTTGACCGGGGCGGGCGCGGGGGCCGTCTCTGCCGCAGGGGTGGTCGGCGCCGCAGGCGGCGGCTCCTGCTGGCCGCAGGCCGCGAGGAACAGCCCGGCCAGCACCACGCCGGCGGCCTTGAGGGTCGAACGCTTGTCGGAACGGAAGGACATCTGGACCTCGGTATCGGTTGAGCGTTGCGCTGCAAGGACCGCGCCCGCTGCGTGGCGATCTGGACAGTGTAAGCGTCGCTTCGGCCGCTTCAGGGCGGGCAAGACCCGGGTCGGGACCGGGCCCGCGGCTCAGCGCGTCGGCATGGTCGAGGGGGCTGAAACGGCCTCGTCCGGCGCGTGGACCGGCGCGTCGAGCGCCGCGAGTTCGCGTTCGTCGAAGCCGGCAGCGCGGCGGGCCTCGAGATTGAACGGGCCGCGCATGCGTGGCGCGCGGTGCTGGCGCGCGAGGGCCTCGGCGGTGTGCAGGGGGTCGAGCCCGCGTGCCGCGCAGGCGGCGCGGTACCAGCGGTTGCCGACCGCGACATGACCGATCTCGTCGTGCAGGATCAGGTCGAGGATCTCGCCCGCCTTCGCGTCGCCGGCACCGACCAGCTTGGCTTTCACCGCCGGCGAGGCGTCGAGCCCGCGCGCCTCGAGCGTGCGCGGCACCAGCGCGAGGCGCGCCAGCAGGTCGTCGCGCGTGCGTTCGGCCATCTCCCACAGCGAGTGGTGCGCAGGGAAGTCGCCATAGCGCCAGCCGAGCGAGCGCAGGTGGGCATGCAGCAGCTGGAAGTGCAGTGCCTCCTCGGTCGCGACACGGACCCAGTCGCGGTAGAAGGCCGCCGGCTGGCCGGGGAAACGCCAGGCGATGTCGAGTGCCAGGTCGATCGCGTTGAGCTCGATGTGGGCCAGCGCGTGCAGCAGCGCGGCGCGCCCTTCGAGACTGCGCACCGAGCGCCGCGGCAGGCCTTCGACCGGTACCAGCGGCGGCCGGTCGGGGCGGCCCGGGATGCCGGGCGGCTCCGCGTAGATCGCCTCGGTGTCGAGGGCGTCGCCCGGGTCGAGCGCCCGCGCGGCGGCCGCCTTGGCATCGGCGTCGCGCACCAGCAGGGCCTCGAGGCAGCGGGCGCGCAGGCAGGCCGGCCGTGGGGCCGTTGCACTGGCGAGCTGACTGGAGTGCGGACGGGCAGGCGAACGGGCGGTCGGGCGGTCGGGCATGGCCGATTGTCGAAGCATCGGACGCGGCGCGCGACAATGCGCGTCCCCGCCGCAGCCCGCGGCCGGGGCCATGAGGGCCAACAGCGCGCATGACCGAGTTGCACAAGTTCCTGTTCGAAGGCCAGCCGGTGCGCGGCATGCTCGTGCGGCTGACCGAGAGCTGGCGCGAGGTGCTGTCGCGGCGCGCCGAGCCCTACCCGCCGCCGGTGCGCGCGCTGCTCGGCGAGATGAGCGCGGCCGGCGTGCTGATGCAGGCCAACATCAAGTTCAACGGCGCCCTGGTGCTGCAGATCTCGGGCGACGGGCCGGTGCGCCTCGCGGTGGCCGAGGTGCAGTCGACGCTCGGCTTCCGGGCGACCGCCAAGGTCGTCGGCGAGGTGCCGCCCACCGCCCGGCTCGAGGCGATGCTCAACCTGCGCGGCGGCGGCCGCTGCGCGATCACGCTCGACCCGAAGGACAAGCGGCCCGGCCAGCAGCCTTACCAGGGCATCGTGCCGCTGCATGGCGACCGGCGCGAGCCGCTGCAGGAACTGTCGCAGGTGCTCGAGCACTACATGCTGCAGTCCGAACAGCTCGACACGCGCCTGGTGCTGGCGGCCAACGACCAGCTTGCCGCCGGCCTGCTGATCCAGCGCCTGCCGGTCGAGGGCGTGGGCAACCTCGCCGGCGCGCAGCGCGAGGACCTGATCGGGCGCTCCGAGGACTTCAACCGGATCGCCCACCTGGCCGCGTCGCTGACACGCGAGGAACTGCTCGGCCTCGACGCGATGACCATCCTGCGGCGCCTCTTCTGGGAAGAGCGTCTGGTGCGCCTGGACACCGGGCCGCACCTGCCGCACTTCGCCTGCAGTTGCTCGCGCGAGCGGGTCGGCGCGATGCTGCTCACGCTCGGGCAGGGCGAGGTCGACAGCATCGTCGCCGAGCAGGGCCGGGTCGAGATCGGCTGCGAGTTCTGCGGCCAGCAGTACCACTTCGACGCCGTCGACGTCGGGCGCCTGTTCACGCCCGGTCGCGACCAGGCGCCCGGCTCCGGCAGTCTCAACTGAGCGCCGGGGCGCACCCGTAGACGAGGAAGCATCGAAGATGAAGACGATCCGCAAGCCCGTCCCTCCCGGCCGCGGCGACTCAGACGGCCGCCGCCCCGCGGCACGGCAACCCGGCCCGCGGCGCAGTCGCGCGGCAGCGGCCCTCGGCCTGGTGCTGGCGGCGGTGCTCGCCGCCGGTTGCGCGAGCACGCCGCCGCAGCGCATCGAGCCCTGGTCGGTGGGCGCGCTGGACACGCCCGAAAGCGTCGTTCTCGACCCCGCGAGCGGCCAGCTCTTCGTCTCGCTCGTCGGCCTGCGCCAGGGCGGCAGCGTGCTCGACAAGGACGGCAACGGCGCGATCGCCCGCCTGACGCCGCAGGGCCGCGTCGTCGAGGCGCGCTGGGTCACCGGCCTCGATTCGCCGAAGGGCCTGGCCGTCCACGCCGGTGTGCTCTGGGTCGCCGACGTCGACCAGATCGTCTCGATCGACATCGCCAGCGGCACGATCACCGCGCGCCTGCCGGTCGAGGGTGCGCAGTTCCTGAACGACGTCACCGTCTCGCCCGACGGCACGGTCTACGTCTCGGACACGGCGACCAACCGCATCCACCGCGTGCGCGACGGGGCGGTGACGATGCTGGTCGAGGGCGAAGGCCTCGAGCACCCGAACGGGCTGCTGTACGAGAACGGCAGCCTCGTCGTCGCCGGCTGGGGTGAGCCTTCGCTCGACGGCAGCAAGGCGAGCGTGCCGGGGCACCTGTTTCGCCTCGACCTCAGCTCGCAGCGCAAGGCGCTGATCGCGACGACCGCGTTCGGCGCCCTCGACGGCATCGCCGCCGACGGGCAGGGCGGCTACCTGGTCAGCGACTGGGCGGGCGGGCGCATCCTGCACGTGACGGCCGGTGGCGTGGTGACGACGCTGGCCGAGCACGCACGCGGCACCGCTGACCTCACTTACCTGCCGGCCTCGCGCACGCTGATCGTGCCGCACATGCTCGAAGGGCGGGTCGCCGCCTACAACCTGAGCGGCGTGCTCGGGCGCTAGCCGTCGTCTGCCCACCGGCCACGCTCCACAGGAACCTGGAGGGTCGACATGCAAGCCGATCGTGCAATGGGTCATGCGGTTGATCCTGCGGTGACCACCCGCCAAGGGCCTGCGAGACTGGCCACGGCTGGCGGCCCGGCAGAAGTGTTCGGCGAGCGCTTCGCGACCTGCGTCGCCGGGTTCGAAGCCCTGGTCGACGAGGCGCCGGGCGAGCCGGCGATCCTCGACGCCGGCAAGCGACTGCTCGCCGCGCTGGTGGCCCGCGACGACTGGTTGCCGCCGGCCTGGGCCCAGGCCGGCGAGCGCTACCGGCAGTACCCGCTGCACGTCGACGCGCAAGGGCGCTTCTCGATCGTCGGCTTCGTCTGGGGGCCGGGGCAGGCAACGCCGATCCACGACCACACCGTCTGGGGCCTGATCGGCATGCTGCGCGGCGCCGAGCTCTCGCAGGGCTACCGCTACACCGGGCCGCAGCGGCTGGTACCGGCCGGGCCGCCGGTGCGGCTGGCGCCGGGCCAGGTAGAGGCGGTGTCGCCGCGCGTCGGCGACATCCACCGCGTGAGCAACGTCTACGACGACCGGGTGTCGATCAGCATCCACGTCTACGGCGCCGACATCGGCGCGGTCGAGCGCTCGACCTACGGCGAGGATGGCAGCCGGCAGCGCTTCGTCTCCGGCTACTCGGCGCCGCCCTGAGGCGGCGTGGCTTGCGTGCCGGGCCGGGTCGGGCCGCCGGCCTACCGGCCCTCAAGCCGGTCCGACCTGTCCCGCCGATCCCTGCCCTTCAGAACCCTCCGCCCGCGGCGCCAGGCTGCCGCCCCCTGAACCGCCGCACCGAGAGCGAGACATGCCCCAGCCCCGAGCGCCCGCCCGCGACGCCCACGACGTCCGTCCCCACGATGCCCCGCTGCCCGAGGCGACCCCGGCCGAGGTGCGCGACGCGCTGCTCGCACGGCGCGAGATCGCGCTGCTCGATGTGCGCGAGGAAGACCCGTTCGCACAGGCACATCCGCTGTGGGCGGCGCAGCTCTCGCTCTCGCGCCTCGAGCTCGACGCCTGGGGGCGCATCCCGAGGCGCGACACGCCGATCGTCGTCTACGACGACGGCGAAGGGCTGGCGGCGCGGGCCGTGCCGCGGCTGCGCGCGCTGGGCTACAGCGACGTGCGACTGCTGACCGGTGGCCTGGCCGGCTGGCGCGCGGCGGGCTACGAACTCTTCCGGGACGTCAACGTCCCGAGCAAGTCCTTCGGCGAGCTGGTCGAGGCCGAACGGCATACGCCCTCGCTCGCGGCCGAGGAGGTGAAGGCGCTGCTCGACAGCGGCGCCGACGTCGTCGTGCTCGACGCGCGGCGCGTCGACGAGTACCGCACGATGAGCATCCCGACCGCGACCAGCGTGCCCGGCGCCGAGCTGGTGCTGCGCGCCCGCGCGCTGGCGCCCGACCCGGCGACGCGCGTTGTCGTCAACTGCGCCGGGCGCACGCGCAGCATCATCGGCACCCAGTCGCTGGTGAACGCCGGCCTGCCCAACCCGGTGGCCGCGCTGCGCAACGGCACGATCGGCTGGACCCTGGCCGGCTTCGCGCTCGAACAGGGCCAGGAGCGGCGCTTTCCCGACACGATCGACTCGGCGCAGCGGCGCGCGGCGCAGGCGGCGGCGGCCGACGTGGCGGCACGCGCCGGCGTGCGCCGCATCGACGAGGCGACGCTGGCCAAGTGGACCGCCGAGCCGGGCCGCACCACCTACCGCTTCGACGTGCGCACGCCGGAGGAATACGCGGCCGGCCATCGCGCGGGCTTCCGCTCGGCGCCCGGCGGGCAGCTGGTGCAGGAGACGGACGTGCACGCGCCGGTGCGCGGCGCGCGGATCGTGCTGGTGGACCGGGACGGTGATGGGGACGCAGACCGCGACGTCGAGCCACCGGGCGGGCAGGGCGTGGGTGGGGACGGAGGCGGCGCAGTGGAGCGCGGGGTGCGCGCACCGATGACCGCCTCATGGCTGGCGCAGATGGGCTGGGAGGTAGCGTTGCTCGACGGCCCGGGCTCGGCCGAGAGCGCGCTGGAGCAGGGCCCCGACGTCGTGCCGCGCCCGCCGCTGCCCGAGGCGCCGGCCATCCGCCTGGTCAGCCCGGCGACGCTGGCGGACTGGCTCGCCTCCGCCCCGGCCGACGGCGCCGCGCCCGACACGCTGGTGATCGACGTCGGCGCCAGCGCCGGCTACGCGACGCGCCACGTGCCCGGCGCCTGGTGGGCGATCGCCGCCCGCCTGCCGAATGACCTGCAGGCGCTGCCGCCGGCGCGGCGCTTGGTGGTGACCTGCGGCACCGCGCTGCTGGCGCGCCACGCCGCGCTCGAGCTGCAGCGCGCGACCGCGGCCGAGGTCTGGGTGCTCGACGGCGGCAACGCCGCCTGGGCCGCCGCCGGGCTGCCGACCGAGACCGGGCCGACGCGCCTGGCCTCGGCGCGCGAGGACCGCTACCGGCGGCCCTACGAGGGCACCGACAACGCGGCGGCGGCGATGCAGGCCTATCTGGACTGGGAGTTCGGGCTCGTCGCCCAACTGGGGCGCGACGGCACGCATCACTTCCGCGTGCTGCCGGCCGCGGGCGGGACGCCCGATTCGCTCAGTCCAGCTTGAACTTCTGCAGCCGCTTTGAGGTGTCGACCTCGCCGGTGTAGAGGTTGCCGCGCGAGTCGGTCGCGGCCTGGTGCACCCAGTGGAACTGGCCTGCGTTGCGGCCGTTGTGGAACTGCTTGTCGACCACCGCGCCGCTCGCGCGGTCGAGGGTCCACACGACGTTGTTCTCGCCGTCGATCACCAGCAGGTAGCGCTGCCGGCGGTCCTTGGAGAAGGTGATGTCCCAGACCGAGCCGTTGCCCAGCGTCTCGCGCCGCACGAAGAACTCCCTGACGAAGCGTCCGGCCTTCGTGAACACCTGCACCCGGTTGTTGACGCGGTCGCAGACGTACACGAAACCGTCGTCGGAGAGGCGCACGCAGTGCACCGGGTTGCGGAACTGGGTCGCGATCGGCGCCAGCGGGTCGTACGGGCCCGGTGCCGTGTCGTCCGGCCGGTTGCCGTAGGCGCCCCAGAGGCGCTTGAAGGCGCCGGTGTGCGAGTCGTAGACGATCACGCGCTTGTTGCCGTACCCGTCGGCCAGGTAGACCTCACGCGCACGGTCGTCCACTGTCAGCGACGCGACCTGGCCGACGATGTCGGTGCGCAGGCTGTCGAGCGGGTCGCTCGACGGGCGGCCGATCTGCAGCAAGAAGCGGCCCGAGGGGTTGAACTTCAGGATCTGGCGGTCGGTCGCGCCGTTGCCGCCGATCCAGACGTTGCTTTCGGCATCGACCCAGATGCCGTGCTCCACGGTCGGCCAGTCGTAGCCTGCGCCGTCGCCGCCCCAGTGGTTGACGACCTCGCCGCGGCGGTTGAAGACGAGCACCGGCGGCGCCGGCAGGCAGCACTCGGAACGCGGCGGCACCTGGGCCGCGCCGAGCTCGTCGACGGTGTTGCTGCGCGGGCGGTGCAGGACCCAGATCTGGTCGTAGCGGTCGACCGCGACGCCGGCCACCTGGCCGAGGATCCAGTTGTTCGGCAGCTGCTTGGGCCACGAGGGCACGACCTTGTAGTCGGGCAGGCCGCGCGAGCGCTGGCTGTCGCGCCATTGGCGGTGCTCGTGGTCTTCGTCGTCGTCGGTGGCGCCGGCCGGCCCGGCCGCGAAGGCGGCCAGGGCGAGGGCGGGAAGCAGGCGGCGGCCGAGGGCGACAGCCCTCAGGAGGGGAGTGGTGTGCACAGTGTCTCCTTCGAATCCCGCCAGGCGCCTGGCATCGAGCGCCGGCCGCGAGCGGGTGCTTGTCGTTGTGGCGAAGGCGGCCGACCGGCCGCGCCGGACCGGGCACCGGCCAGGAGACAGCTCGTGCGAAGGCGACGGCTGGCCGTGACGGCCCGATCGTCTAGACCTTAGACCGCAGGGCCCAGGAATCAAGCGCCGTCGTGCGCGGTGCAAGCCCCCTGACGGGCGTGCCGGGCGGCGCCTGGCTACAGCGGCGCGACGGCCGCCGCGGGCGTTGCCGTGCCCGGCACGGTCGGCGAAGCCCAGCCCGGCGGCCGCGTCAGGCGTCGATGCGCGTGCCCAGCACCTCAGCGGCAAGCTCCAGCGCCTGAGCCGCCGCTCCCGCCCGAACAGAGACCTTCGCGCACCGACGTACCATTTGATTCCTCCGCCATCCCTTCACGCGATGCCGTCCCAGCCTCCACGTCGCACGCCGTCGGTCAAAGCAGCTGTGCCGGTGGAAGGTCTCACGTCCGCGTCCAAGGCGATCACGCTGCGACAGATGCGTTACTTCCGGGCGGCAGCGGATGCCGGTCAGTTCTCCATGGCAGCGACTGAGCAGCATGTGTCTCAGTCGGCCATCACCAATGCCGTGATCGCCCTTGAGCAACTGCTCGAGGTGAAGCTGTTCGAGCGCTTGCCGCACGGGGTAGCACTCACCGCAGAGGGCAGCCACCTCTACCAGCATGTGCTGCGCATCCTGGAGGCTGTCGACGACGCCTTGCGGCAACCGCGCGTCAGGCTGGCCAGGATGGAAGGGCGGGTCACGCTGGCGGGAACCTACACCGTGCTGGGCTACTTCCTGCCAGCCCTGCTGGGTCGATTCCGAAACGACTACCCCCACGTCGGGCTGAACCTGCTGGACCTGGCGCGCGTGGAGGTCGAGGCGCAGGTCCTGGGAGGGGCCGCCGAGCTTGGCGTCGTTCTGCTGTCCAACGTGCAGGACGTGAACCGCTTCGCGCATCGGACGTTGATTCGCTCCAGGCGGCAGCTGTGGGCTGCGCCCGGGCACCCGCTGCTCGAGGGCGGCGCGCCCACGTTCAAGCAGATCGCCCAGCACCCCTACATTCTTCTCACCGTCGACGAAGGGGAAGAGTCGACCCTGCGCTACTGGCGTGCAAAGCACATCGAGCCCCGCGTGGGGTTCCGTACCGCGTCGATGGAGGCTTTGCGCGGCTTGGTGGCGCACGGCTTCGGCGTCACCGTCCTCTCCGACATGGTGTTCAGGCCGTGGTCGCTGGAAGGCAAGCAGATCGAGGCCCGGCCGCTGGCGGGGTCGGTTCCCGATATGGAGGTCGGCCTGCTGTGGCGCAAGGACGGCGAGCTCAGCCCGCCTGCCGAAGCCTTGCGCGACTTTCTGATCTATGCCTGCGGCGGGCGCTGACTAGGCGCCGTCGCCATCGCCATCTCCACCGGCGAGGCGGAACACCGGAAGCACCTTCGCGTCGTCGAACGTTCGGTAGTGCAACTGCACGGCGCGCCCGATCCAGTCGCCTTCCGGATGAGGCCCTTCCAGCGTGCTGACCATGTGCACGCCCTCCGACAGCAGCACGGCGATGCAGTTGTGCGGCGCTGGATAGGCCTCGAAGAACTGGCGATGGAAGATCGTCCAGGACGCAATCACGCCAGCGCCGCCGACGGGCTGCCATTCGCTGTCTGGCGACAAGCAGTTGGCGCAGCAGGGCCCGGGGGGATAACGGTACGTCGAACAGCGAACGCATCGTTGCAGGCACAGGCGCCTGGCGGCGACGTGCTTCCACATGACGGCGTCGTACAGGCCCATGCGAGGTTCGGGAAAGCCGGTCATGGTCAAGCGTCCTTCGAAAAGAGCACCGACGTGCACTTGCCCGCCACGTCGGACGCGTAGTGCACGTAGCGGCAGCGCTCGACCTGCCGATCGCCGGCGTGCCCGCGGAGCTGAACGACGGCCTCGAGCAGATGGTTCCAGCCTTGCATGTAGCTCTCCGAAAGATGCCCGCCGCTCGTGTTCACCGGCAGCGCGCCTCCCGGGCCGATGCCCCGTTCGCGCATGAACGCCGCGGCTTCGCCGATGCCGCAGTAGCCATAGCCCTCGAGTGCCAGCGGCACGTGCGTCGAGAAGCTGTCGTAGACCTGCAGGACATCGACATCCTCCGGGCCGATGCCGGCACGATTGAACATCTGCTCGGCACATGCCTTCTGTGCGGCGTAGTAGAAGCCGTCCAGCCGCGGCGCCAGGCTGGTCGCGCCGGTGTTCAGGTCGGAGCGTCCCAAGGACTCCACGGCGACCCCGCGCTTCTTCAACGCCTTGGCGCGCTCCCGGCTGGTGATGATGAGCGCCACGCCGCCATCGTTGACGAGGCAGTAGTCGAGCATCCGCAAGGGCTCGCAGATCCAGCGGCTCGCCAGGTAATCGTCTGTCGTGATGGGCTTTCGTTGAATGGCGTTCGGATTCAGGCTCGCCCAAGCCCTGGTCGCGACGGCAACCTGCCCCATGTCTGCTTCGGTCGCGCCGGTGTCGTGCATGTAGCGCCGGTGCGTCAAGGCGTAGAGCGCGCCTTGTGACGTGAGGCCCCACGGCGCGTGGTAGTCGTAGGCGAGGAACTGTTCCGTGCCCATGGCCTTGGTGCCGCCGTACTGGGTGCCCGCCGACCGCTGGTCGTTTCCGTACACCAGCGCAATCACTTCGGCCATGCCGGTGGCGATGGCCATGACAGCCGCCTGGATCGCGTTCACGGCATCGGCCTGGAGGGACCAGCGGGGGTTGATCCCGAGGACTTCACCTGCGCGTTCGGTCTGGATGACAGGCCAGCCGGTCACGAGCCCATCCACGTCGTCGCGGGCGAGGCCGCAATCGTCGAGCGAGCGACGAAACGCCTCGGCGGCGTAGCCGTAGGCGTCGGTCGGACGCCCGCCGGCCCTGACCGTCGCCCAGTCCTTGAGCCAGTCGGTGTGGCCGATGCCGACCACCATGCCGACCCTGCGCAGATCGCAAGCGCCACTGGTGCCTGCCATCACCGCCCCCGGAACACCGGCTGGCGCTTCTCGGCGAAGGCTTTGCGGCCTTCGATGCGGTCCTCGGTGTCCCGCAGCGTGCCCCAGACGAACTGCTCGAGCAACAGCGCCTGCGGGATGGTCATGTCCAGGCCCTTGCGCGCGAGCATCTGAGCTGCCTGGACGGCCAGTGGCCCGTTCGCAGCGATCTTCTGCGCGATCGTCAACGCGCGTTCCATCAGGGTCTCCGGGGGCACGACCTCGCTGACGATGCCCCATCGAAACGCCTCTTCGGCGTCGACCGCTTCGCCCGTCAGGATCATCGTCATCGCGACCGAGTGCGGCACGCTGCGCATCAACCACTGGATGCCACCCACGGCA
This sequence comes from Ideonella sp., assembly GCA_035911095.1. Lineage (GTDB taxonomy): Bacteria > Pseudomonadota > Gammaproteobacteria > Burkholderiales > Burkholderiaceae_C > JAMHWF01. The sequence goes on from JAMHWF010000044.1 coordinate 194,810, forward strand.
GGGATGCTGCCCACCTTGACCTCAGGCAACCCGAGCGACGCATTGGTCGAAGCGATGCGGATGTCGCAGGCCATCGCCAGCTCGAAGCCTCCGCCCACCGCGTGGCCATTGATGGCCGCGATGATCGGTTTGTTGACGTTGAGGCGGTCAATGTCCAGGCCCCGGATGTAGTTGCCCGAGGCGACTGCGGTGGCATCGGGCACGAAGGCCGCGGAGGCGAAGCTCGTGCTCGGGGGCAGGGTGGCCTTCAGATCGGCGCCGGTGCAAAAGCCCCGTTCCCCGGTACCGGTGATCACGCAGACGCGTGCCTGCGCGTCGTCGCGGAATGCTTCCAGCTCTCTGCGCAACAGCTCGATGCTGGCCGGGTCCAGTGCGTTCAACCGCTCCGGTCGGTTGAAGCGCAGCACGCGGACGTGCGAATGGTCTTCTCGAACGATGGTGGGCGTTGAGGCTGTGGACATGCTGCGGTGACTCGTTGGTTGGGGCCGGGCGGATTCGGGGAGGTCAGGCGTGTCGGGCTGGCTCATGTCACGCCACCTCCGCGCAAGGCTTGACGGCACCGCAGGCCACCAACGCGTCGATCTCGCGAGGTGTCAGGCCGAGTTCGGACAGAACGGGCCGGCCATGCTCGCCCAATGCGGGTGCGATCGCGTAGGAGGCGACGGAGTGGCAGTCCCGAACGGGAAAGGCCGGGAAGCGGCACGTCCGGCCATCACCCGCAGGCCCTGACCTCGGCAGCAGGTCGGCATGGACGATCTGAGGGTGGTCCACCAAGGTGTCATAGGTCGCCACGGGGCTGCAGAGGATGTCGGCACCGTCCAGCTTCTCGATCCATGACGCTGTGGTGTCCTCGCGGAACAGCCGACCGAGCTGCTCGCGCAATGCCGCGCGATTGGCCACGCGATCCGGCGACGTCGCGAAGCGAGGGTCGACGGCCAGTTCGGGCACGCCGAGCAGCGAACACAGCGCCACCCATCGGCCGGGCATGTACGCGGCGACCATGACATGACCATCGGCGGTCGGGAAGGCCTCGTTGGGCGACGAGTACGGTGCGGCGCTGCCTTGCTTGGTCGGCAGGTCCCCGTCCGCCAGATAGCCGGTGAGGGACGACTGCTGCAACACAAGCGCCGCCGCGAAGAGGCTGGCGTCCAGGTGCGTGCCATGCCCCGTCGCCTGTCGGTCGTACAGGGCTGCCAGCACGGCGATCGTCGCGATGCAGCCGGTGGCGATGTCCACGACCGGGGACTGGACCTTGCAGGGCCCGCCCCCGGGTTCCCCAATCAAGGACATGAGGCCGGACGCCGCCTGCAGAATCCCATCGACCCCGGCGCGCTTGCTGAAGGGCCCGGTCTGGCCATAAGCGGACACCGAGCAGTACACCAGCGACGGGTTGGTCTCGCGCAAGGACTCATAGCCCAGGCCCAGCTTGTCCATGACGCCCGGTCGAAAGCTCTCGACCACCACGTCCGCCTTGTCGAGCAGCGCTCGCACGACGCGCAAGCCTTCAGGGTTCTTCAGGTCGACGCAGAGCGAGCGCTTGTTCCGGTTGAACGCCGTATGGATCGCGGCGTCGTCGCCATCCCAGGGGGGGCCGATCTTGCGGCCCAGGTCGCCGTCCGGGCTTTCCACCTTGACCACATCGGCGCCCAAGTCGCCAAGGTACATGCCGCACAAAGGGCCAGCGCCGATCTGGCTGAAATCGACCACCCGCATGCCTCGCAAGCTGCCAAACAACATGTCTTCACTCCTGCTTCGTGTATGCGAATCGGCTGTGATCAGCTGTTTTCAACCGCAGCTCGATTCGTTCACGGCAGTGTAAAAATGGCCTGCGTGCACCGTCCAACGAGAAGATCGGATGGGTTCCGATCGAATGAGCCGATCGATCGTGGCGGCGATGCGCAGTCGAGCCGACGCGTCATCGACCGGACCAGTGAAGAGCGCTCATGAACTTCCGTCAGTTGGAGACTTTCTACTGGATCTCCAAGCTCGGCACGTTCGCCGCCGCTGCGGAGAAGCTGCACGCCACGCAATCGACCGTCTCCGCGCGCGTCGCCGAGCTGGAACAGTCACTGGGCCAGAAGCTCTTCGAGAAGTTCGGGCGCAAGGCGCGACTGACGAGCCGGGGCACCACGTTGCTGCCCCTGGCCGAGCAAGCCATGTCGCTCGCCGCGGAGATCGAGCGGCTGATGGATGCCCATCAGGCCGTGCGCGGAAAGCTCCGCCTGGGCGCTGGAGAGATCGCCGCCATCAGCTGGCTGCCGATGGCAGCCGACCGCTTCAGGCAGCAGTACCCCGGCATCGAGTTGGAGGTGACCGTCGACGTCACCATCGTCCTGCACCAGCTGCTCAAGGAAGGCAAGCTTGACCTGGTGGTGGGGGTAGGCAGCGTCGAGGACCCCACGGTCAGTTGCGTCAGCATCGGGCATGTCGACATGCGATGGACGGCAAGCCGCGCCCTCGCGCTGGGCCGCGTGATGCCGCTGGTGACAGAGGTGATCCGCAGCCCGATCCTGACCTTGGCGAAGGACTCCCATCTGCACGTCAGCATGCAGCAATGGTTGGTCGAGCGCGGGGCGGACCAGGCCGTGGTCCACGCCAGCAACAACATCGGAACCTTGATCGCTCTGGCGCGCGCGGGACTGGGGGTGGCCGTGTTGCCGACGTGCCTGATCGAGCGCGAGCTGGCGGCCGGCGAGTTGGAGCTCCTCGAGCTGCAGCCGCCCGTCGACCGCTATGAGTTCTTTCTGGCGGCCCGCATCACGCCGAAGAGCCCTGCCATCAACGCCTTCTGGGCGCTCGGCAACTCGATGAAGATGCCTCCCGGTTCGATCGAGTAGTGTGATATCCGATCGTCGGATATCGTCGATCTCAATTTAGAACTTTGATATAGCAGACCTTCTTTCTAGACTGCCCGTCATGCACTGCTTCCGGCGTTCTGGGCGCGGACCGGCGGGGCAAGGTTCTAGAGAGTCGAGGTCTACATGAACACCGAACACGTTGCGAAGTCAGGGCGCGAAGCGCTCGGCGTGCAAGAGAACGTCGTCCTTCAAGGCACGCCTGCCGCGTGGTACCGCGGCGGCACGAGCAAGGCGCTCTTCGTTCTGAAGAGCGATCTTCCCGAGAGCGCCGATCGCGAGCGCTTGCACGACTGGATCCGGTCTGTCTTCGGGTCCCCGGACCGCCGGCAGATCGACGGCATCGGCGGAGCCGATCTCGTGACCAGCAAGTTCGCGCTGGTCGGCGCCTCGACCCATCCCGAAGCGGATGTCGACTACTCGTTCTTCCAGGTCGGGATCGATTCCGAGATCGTGGCCAACGACCTCAACTGCGGCAACATTTCCGCCGCGGCGGGCCTCTTTGCGCTCGACAGGGGCCTGATGAAGGCCGTGGACGGCGTGCAGACGATCACCATCCACAACACCAACGACGGCACCCTGTTCTACGTCACCATGGCCGTGAGCCAAGGCCGGGCCGTCACGAAGGGAAGCTTCAGGTGTGAAGGCGTTCCGGGCACGGGTGCCCCGATCCGCCTGGACTTCAAGGAAACCGTCGGCGGTCGCAGCGGGGAGCTGCTGCCCACCGGGAACCTTCGAGACCGCTTCCACGTGCCTGGCGTCGGGAATGTCGAGGCGTCAGTGGTCGATGTCGCCAACCTGCTCGTGTTTGCGCGTGCCGAGGCGTTCGGTTTGAAGGGCAACGAAGACCCCATGGCCATCCAGCACAACGCCGTGCTGATGGACGCGGTCGAACACCTGCGCGGCGCCGTCGCCCAGCGGCTGGGAATGGTGAAGGAGATCGCCGACGCACGGCGGCTGTCTCCCGGCACCCCGTTCGTGTCTCTGGTCTCTCCGGCGCAGCCGTGGACCACGTACGACGAGTGCAAGGAGCGCAGCGCGAATGACTGCGACTTCACGGCTCGCGGCTTCACCATGCAGTTGGTTCACAAGGCCTATTGGGCGACCGGCAGTGTCTGTACCGGCGTCGCCGCAGCCTTGCCCGGCACGGTGGTCCATGAAGTGGCGCGCAAGGAGGCCCTCGAGGCCGGAAGGTTCAGGATCGCTCACCCCGTGGGAACCATCGATGTCGAGATCGCGCTGAGTGAACTGCAGGGCGCGAACGGGTACGCCGTGAAGAAGGCCCAGCTGCTGCGCACGGCGCGCAAGTTGATGGACGGCACGGTCTATCCGGCGGAGCGTTCATAGCCCGGTTCCTCACCCCCGGTCTCCTCATCGAGACCACCGCCCGGTGAGCTCGGTCCGCACCGGCGCCCGATGCCGGAGGGACACGACGACCGTCATCCCTCTTGACCTTTCAAACCCTTGACAGGAGACACCATGAATCCACTGCATCGATCGATCGAACAGCTGCCCTCCGCACCGTGCCGCAGCCGCAGGCTGTCCGCGTCGCGCCGCCGCGCCCTGGTCCTCCTCGTGAGCGCGGGCAGCACGTTCGCCGCAGCTGGGACCGCGTCGGCTGAGTCGGCCTATCCAAGCAAGGCCGTCACCGTCATCGTGCCCCAGGCCCCAGGCGGCGCCAACGATGCGGTGGCGCGCTTGGTCCTGGAGAGGGTTGGCAAGCAACTGGGCCAGGCGTTCGTCATCGACAACCGGGCCGGCGCAGGCGGCAACGTGGGCATTCAAGCCGCTGCGCGCAGCGGCAACGACGGCTACACGCTGCTGCTGACCGTGGGAAGCTCCCTGACCATCAATCCTTCGATCTACAAGAAGGTTCCTTTCGATCCGAAGAAGGACTTCGAGCCGATCGCCATGATCGCAACGGCCCCCTATGTCCTGGTGGCCAATTCAAAGCTGCCGGTCAACACCGTCGCCGAACTGATTGCGATGGCAAAGGACAAGCCGGGTCAGGTCGATTACGCCTCCGGCGGCAACGGGACGCCCAATCACCTCTTCGCAGAGCTCTTCAACCTGCGTGCAGGCATCAAGCTGAACCACGTGCCCTACAAGGGCGCGACGGCAGCGGCGGCTGACGTGGTGAGCGGGCGGGTCCCGGTGACGTTCGGCAGCTTGCCTGGGGTCATGTCCTTCGTGAAGAGCGGGCGGCTCAAGGCCATCGCCGTGGCCACCCCGAAGCGGTCCGATCTGCTGCCGGGCGTGCCTGCGATCAGTGAGACCGTTCCGGGCTACGCGGCTGACTCGTGGTATGCCTTGTTCGCGCCGGCGGGAACGCCCAAGGAGGTCACCTCCAAGCTTCGCGAAAGCGTTGCGGCCGTCTTGAAGACGAAGGATGTGCAGGACGCACTCGCCTTGCAGGGCGCGGAAGCGCCTCCCGATCTCACCACAGCACAGATCGACGAACTGATCGGATCTGAGCTTGCGCTGTGGGCCCGTGTCGTGAAGGAGTCCGGCGCCACCGTTGACTGACCTGGGCCTACCGTTCATCACCGGTTACCCTGGATGTTCGGCGTGACGGGAACTGAAGGGGGGACTCGATGGACATCCAATGCATCGCCGGCTTCGCCGTCATCACCCCCCAGCCGCAGGCCAGCGCCGCCTTGTATCGAGACGCGCTGGGCCTCCCGCTCGCGGCCAAGGGCGACTACCTGTACGCCGACCGCTTCCCGGGCTGCCACCACTTCGGCGTGTGGCCGCTGGCGATGGCGGCGCGCGCCTGCTTCGACCAGGACGAGTGGCCCGCGCACCTGCCGCCGCCGAGCGCGACGATCGAGTTCGAGCTGGCGGACGTGGCTGCGGTGGCGTCTGCCGTGCTGGAGCTGAAGGCCCAGGGCCAGGCGATGGTCCATGACGTGCGCACCGAGCCCTGGGGCCAGACGCTCGCCCGCTTCCTCAGCCCGGAGGGCGTGCTGGTCGGGTTGAGCTATGCCCCCTGGCTGCACACGTCTGCGCCGTAGGCGGCTTGCTGCCGGCCCGTGCGGAAGCCGGGTGGCTGAGCTCGCGCACCAGCCCGCCGGGCCGGTAGCCGTAGTCGCCGCGTGAAGAGAGGATGACCAGCCGCTTGCCGCTGTCGGCCAGCAGCGGCTGCGGCGCGGGGCAGGGTAGGCGACACCGGCGCGCCCGGGGCTGGCGGAACGAGCCGTGACGCGAACGTCAGAAGCGATGGCTCAGGATCAGCTGGAACAGGCGCCGCTGGCCGAAGGCCACCTGGTCCGACGCGTTGTCGCTGTCCTGCATCGCGGTGTAGTAGGTCTTGTCGAGCAGGTTGGTGACGTTCGCGGAGATCGCCGTGTTCTCGTCGAAGGCCCAGCGCGCCCCCAGGTCGACGCGTGTGTAGCCCGGCAGCACGATGGTGTTGCCCGAGTTGCCGAAGCGCTCCCCCACGTACGTGAAGCCGAGGCTCGTGCGCAGTGCCTGCAGGCCCATCGCCGCCCAGCCGTGGTTCGCGAAGACGCTGAACTGCCGCTGCGGCATGTTGGGTACCCGGCTGCCGACGAAGCCCGACGGGCTTTCGACGATGCGCGCGCGCGTGAACGCCACGCCGCTGCCCAGGTGGAGGTTGGCGAGCACCTCGCCCTGCAGTTCCAGCTCGAGGCCTTCGGTGCGGTATCCGCCCGCGTAGCGCTGGAAGTTGCAGTCCGCCTCGGAGGGCAGGCAGTCGTCTGCCAGCACGTTGCGGCGGGTGAGGCGGTACACCGCCGCGGTGAGCAGGGCCCGGTCGTCGGCAAGCTTCTGCTTCACGCCGACTTCGACGTTGGTCACGAGCTCGGGCTTGTCCAGCACACGGTCGCCGCGGCCGCGGGCGGTCTGGGCGAAGCTGCCGTCGCTGTAGCTGACGAACGCGCTCGTGGTGTCGCCGACGTCGTAGGACGTCGCGAAGCGCAGGGCACGCGAGCGTGCGTCGAAGGTCTCGGAGACGTAGGGGTCGGCGCCGATCACGGCCGGGTCGCCACCCTCTTCGCGCACATAGGTGTCGGAGCGCTCGCTGCGCACGCCGACCAGGGTGCGCCAGCGCGGCGTCCATTCGGCGAGCCATTGCGCATACAGCGAGCGGCGCTTCTCGCCGCGGTTCCAGAAGGCGTAGAACGGGCCGTCGACGCCGGTGACGTCGGGCCTCTGGTCGTTGCGGGGCGCGTACAGGTTGACGGTATTGCTGGTGGTCGGCGAGTAGCCGGGGGGCACGATGTTGCCGCCATACCCGAAGCTGTCGTCGCCGCTGGAGCGCTGGGCGCCGAAGCGCAGCCCGTGGACCACCTCGCCCCAGTTCAGGCGGCCGCGCAGCTCGGCGGTGGCGCCGCTGCTGCGGTAGCGGTTGATGCTGTCGTCGAGAAAGATCGGGATCTCGACGCCGGTGCCGTTCCAGGTCCGGCCGTCCGGGCCGAAGAGGAAGCCGCCTTCGGTGTCGCCATTGCGGAAGCCGAGCGTGCGCTCGCGCACGCGCACGGCCTGGAGGTTGACCTTGGTCGACCACCCGTCGCTGAGGCGATGGTTCCACGTCAGGTTGCCCTGCCGCGTCGTGATGCGCTGCTGGTCGCTTTCCTGGTGGACGCTCCAGCTTCGCGGGGTGAAGTTGCCCGGGAAGCCGGCGCCTTCGATGTAGAGGCCGCCGCGATCGAGCGGCTGGTTGCTGCGCTCGTACGACAGCTCCATCAGCAGGTTGCTGCCCGGCGCGTAGTCCCAGTTCAGCGAGGGATACAGGTTCAGCCGCGGGTTGTGGCGCGGCGTGCCGGGACGCCACACCGCGCTTTGCTCCCAGTTGGCGATCAGCCGGTATTGCAGGCTTCCCCCCGGTGTCAGCGGGCCGGTCGCATCGCCGGTCAGCGCCCACCAGTCGTGGTCGCCGATGCCCGCTTCGATGCTGCGTGCCGCCTGGCGTTGCGGCTTCTTGGTGACGATGTCGACGCTGCCGCCGAAGTCGGCGATGTTGCCCTCGATGCCGGCCACGCCCTTGATGACCTCGATCCGCTCGACATTGACCAGCGAGTACGCGGCGCGCGTGGTGATCGCCTGCGGCAGGCCGTTCACGGTGGGCGAGGCGCTGTAGCCGCGCACGACGATGCCCTCGCGCGGGGTGCCGCCGTTGTCGCCGATCGTCACGCCGGGGATGAAATTGAGCGCGTCGACGATCTTGCGCGAGCCGGTGTCCCGCAGGAAGTCGGCCGTGAGGATGTTCACCGTGGCCGGCACCTCCTGCAGGTCGAGTTCGAAGCCCATCAGGCTGGTGCCGGTCGCCCGATAGCCTTCGGTGGGCGTGTCGCTCAGCTCGCGAGCGCGCTGGCCGGTCACCGTCACGGGTTGCAGCTGCGGGGCCGGCGCCGAGGCCGACGATGCCGCGGGGGCTGGCGCATCCTGCGCGCCCACGTGACCGGCGCCGAGCGACGCAAGGGCTGCGATGAGCAATCGATGGTGATGCATCTCTGAAGTCTCGAACTGGTTTCTCTGGCGTCCTACAGGACCCGTCGCATGCACGTCCATCGATCCCGCATCGAGTGTAGCGGGAAGCGTTCGCATTTAGATCTGGTCGGAACCCGGCGGCGCGCCGAAAAGCCGAGTGCCGATGCGCCGCTCGGACGCGAAAGGCTCAGCGGGGCGCCAGCCTCAGCAGATGACGCTCGCAATCCGGCTCGCCGCAGCGCTCGCACAGCGGTCGCCATCGCGACGATGCCGGGGCGGGGCTTTCAAGCGCCCGCAGATGCCGGCAAGCGGCCAGCGCTGCGTCGAGCCGTGCCGACCCGCTGCCGAGGACGACGGCATACGGTGCGCCGCTGGCGTCGAGCCCGGCGCGCAGCATCGCGTCGATTGGCTCGCGCACGTGGGCGCCATCACGCTGCAGGCCGTCCGCCACCCAGGGCAGGTCGAGCCCGGTGAGCAGGGTCAGCGCGACGTGGCGCTGCTGCCAGGCCTGGGCAGCGGGATAGAGCGAGCGGTCGCCGAAGACCCAGTCGCTGTAGACGGCGGTCTGCAGCGCGGTGGTGTCGGCGACCACCAGATCGTGGCTCGAAGCGGCGGCCTCGATGCGCGCGCTGTGGGCGTCGGCGATCGCCTGCTGCTCGTCCTGGCGCGGCGTGCGACCTACGCGGTCGCAGAAATCGCGCAGCGTCTCTTCGACGACTGCGACGCGGGGCGGGGTGGCCTGCGCTGCCGTGGCGTCTTGCACGCGGGCATCGGCGCCGGCCGCCCCACCGGCAAGCGCCGCTGCCAGCTCGCGCGCGAGCGTGGTCTTGCCGGTGCTCTCGGCACCGAGGATCGCGATGACGTGGCCCGCGCTCATCGCGAAGGTGCGGTGGCGGGCGTCCGCTCGGCGACGCCCGTGTCGGCGGCCCGCGCCAGGCCCGCCGCCGCCAGCCGCCGCCAGGCGCGCCAGCCGGCGAAGGCCAGCATCAACAGCACCGCGTACAGCACGGCCGTCAGCCACAGCCCCTGCTGCGTGTAGAGGGCGACCCCGGCGACGTTGGCGACAACCCAGGCCGGCCAGTTCTCGACGTACTTGCGCGCGAGCAGCCACTGGCCCAGCACGCCCACCGCGGTCGGGAAGGCATCGAGCCAGGGTGCCGGGCTGTCGGTCTGGCCTTGCAGGTAGAGCGCCAGCAGCGGCCAGGCCACCGCCAGCGCGGCGACGAGGCGGCGCAGCCCGGCGCGCGTCAGGTGCCGTACACGCAGTGTGGCGCCCCCTTCGTCATGCCCGCGCAGCCACTGCCACCAGCCCCAGAAGGCGACCGCGATGAACAGCAGCTGCAGCGCCGCCGAGCCGTAGAGCCGCTGCTGCCAGAAGAGCGCGCCGTAGAGTGCCGAGCTCGCGATCGCCAGCGGCCAGGCGACCGGGTTGACGCGCATGTTGCACAACACCATCGCGATCGCGAGCGCGAAGGCGACCACCTCGAGCACCGTCTGCGGCGTGCCCCAGAGCGTGAAGGCCGGGGCGAGCAGGGCGGCCCAGGCCTGCCGGGCGAGCGGGAGCAGTGTCTCCATCGAGGATCGGTTCCGGCCGGTGCGGCGCGGGGGCTGCGCCGTGGCCCATGGGGGCCGCGTAGCGAAGGCCGGGCAGCGGTAACGGGCGGCGCCGGGCGAAGGCGGCAATCGCGCTGGCGCGCGGCCGGGGCTCAGCGCGCCGGCGTGACCTGGATCAGCACCTCGTCGGGCTTGAGCATGCCCAGTTCGGCGCGTGCCTTCTCCTCGACGATCTCGAGCCCGTTGCGCAGGTCGTCGACCTCGGCCAGCACCTGGGCGTTGCGCGCGCGGGCGGCGTCGTTCGCGACGTCCTGCGTCCGCAGCTTGCCTTCGAGCTCGAACACCCGCGGCACGCCGGACTTGCCGAACCACAGCGTGCCGTGCACGAGCACGAGCAGCGTGACGAGGGCGGCGGCGAGCAGGCGCATCGACATGGGTGGGTCTCCTCGGAAGGGTCGGACCGGGGCGGGACGCTCGAAGGAACGGCAGACCGCCGCGCCCCGGGGTGGCGTCAGCGCAGGTTGTAGAACGCCGAGCGGCCCGGGTAGCTGGCGACGTCGCCCAGGTCCTCCTCGATGCGCAGCAGCTGGTTGTACTTGGCGATGCGGTCGCTGCGGCTCATCGAGCCGGTCTTGATCTGGCCGGCGTTGGTGCCCACGGCGATGTCGGCGATGGTGCTGTCCTCGGTTTCGCCCGAACGGTGGCTGATCACGGCGGTGTAGCCCGCGCGCTTGGCCATCTCGATCGCCGCGAAGGTCTCGGTCAGCGTGCCGATCTGGTTGATCTTGATCAGGATCGAGTTGGCGATGCCCTTCTCGATGCCTTCCTTCAGGATCCTCGTGTTGGTCACGAACAGGTCGTCGCCCACCAACTGCACCTTCTGGCCCAGGCGCTCGGTGAGCAGCTTCCAGCCGTCCCAGTCGCCCTCGTGCATGCCGTCCTCGATCGAGAGGATCGGGTACTTGTCGACCCAGGTGGCCAGCATGTCGGTCCACTCGCCGGCCGAGAGCTTCAGGCCGCCTTCGCCCTCGAGCACGTACTTGCCGTCCTTGTAGAACTCGCTGGCCGCGCAGTCGAGGCCGAGCGCGATCTGCGTGCCGGGCGTGTAGCCGGCCTTCTCGATCGCCTGCAGGATCAGCTGGATCGCCGCCTCATGGTTCTCGACGCTGGGGGCGAAGCCGCCCTCGTCGCCGACCGCAGTCGGCAGGCCCTTGTCGCCGATGATCTTCTTCAGCGCGTGGAAGGTCTCGGCGCCCCAGCGCACGGCCTCGCGGAAGCTCGGCGCGCCCACCGGCAGGATCATGAACTCCTGCAGGTCGAGGCTGTTGTTGGCGTGCGCGCCGCCGTTGATGACGTTCATCATCGGCACTGGCAGCTGCATGCCGCCCATGCCGCCGAAGTAGCGGTAGAGCGGCAGGCCGGACTCCTCCGCGGCGGCACGTGCCACGGCCATGCTGACCGCCAGCGTCGCGTTGGCGCCGATGCGGCCCTTGTTGTCGCTGCCGTCGAGGTCGATCAGCGTCTTGTCGAGAAACGCCTGCTCGGAGGCGTCGAGGCCGAGCACCGACTCGCTGATCTCGGTGTTGATGTGGTCGACGGCCTTCAGCACGCCCTTGCCGAGGTAGCGCGACTTGTCGCCGTCGCGCAGCTCGATCGCCTCGCGTGAGCCGGTCGAGGCGCCGGAGGGGACGGCCGCGCGGCCCATCGTGCCCGATTCGAGCAGCACGTCGCATTCGACGGTGGGGTTGCCGCGGCTGTCGAGGATTTCGCGTCCGACGATGTCGACGATGGCACTCATTCTCGAGGCTCCTTTGTTGTCTTGAGGAAAGGGGGACGAAGAGGCCGCTCAGCAGGAGAAGTCGTTCTCGAGCAGCGGCTGCTGCTTGACGACGCGATCGAGCGCGACGAGCTGCTCGAGCAGGGCCTTCATGTGCTTCAGCGGCACCGCATTCGGGCCGTCGGAAAGCGCGTTGGCGGGGTCGGGGTGGGTTTCCATGAAGAGGCCCGCCACGCCGACGGCGACTGCGGCCCGCGACAGCACCGGGACGAACTCGCGCTGGCCGCCGCTGGACGTGCCCTGGCCGCCGGGCAGCTGCACGCTGTGGGTGGCGTCGAAAACGACCGGCGCGCCGGTCTCGCGCATGATCGCCAGGCTGCGCATGTCGGAGACGAGGTTGTTGTAGCCGAAGCTCGCACCGCGCTCGCAGGCAAGGAAGCTGTCCTCGGGCAGGCCCTTCTCCTTCGCGGCCGCGCGCGCCTTGTCGATCACGTTCTTCATGTCGTGCGGCGCGAGGAACTGGCCCTTCTTGATGTTCACCGGCTTGCCGCTCTGGGCGACGGCGCGGATGAAGTCGGTCTGGCGGCAAAGGAAGGCGGGCGTCTGCAGCACGTCGACATGGCGCGCGACGGTCTCGATCTCGGCCTCGGAGTGGACGTCGGTCAGCACCGGCAGCGCCAGCTCTCGGCGCACCTTGGACAAGATCTCGAGCCCCTTGTCCATGCCCGGGCCGCGAAAGCTCGTGCCGCTCGAGCGGTTGGCCTTGTCGTAGCTCGACTTGAAGATGAAGGGAATGCCGAGCGCCGAGGTGATCTCCTTCAGGCGGCCGGCGACCTCCATCTGCAGCGCCTCGCTCTCGACGACGCAGGGGCCGGCGATGAGGAAGAACGGCCGGTCGAGGCCGGCTTCGAAGTGGCAAAGCTTCATGCAAGGTCTCCGCGTGGCACGGAGAAGGCAGGGTGGCGGACGAGGCGGGCCACGCGTCGCGTCATGCAACCGCCCTCTGCGGCGGGGCCGCTTCCTGGCGGTGGCGCAGCTCGGCCTGGCGCGCGATCGCGGCACGCACGTAGCTGATGAACAGCGGGTGCCCGTCCCAGGGCGTCGACTTGAACTCGGGATGGAACTGCACGCCGACGAACCAGGGGTGGACGGTCTTGGGCAACTCGACGATCTCGGTCAGCTTGTCGCGCTGGGTGATCGCCGAGATCACCAGGCCGGCTTCCTGCAGCCGCTCGAGGTAATACTGGTTCGCTTCGTAGCGGTGGCGGTGGCGCTCGGTGACGACCGCGCCGTAGACCTCGAAGGCCAGCGTGCCGGGCTTGACGTCGGAGCTCTGCGCGCCCAGGCGCATCGTCCCGCCGAGGTCGGAGCCGGCGTGGCGCTTCTGGATCGAGCCGTCGCGGTCCTGCCATTCGTCGATCAGGGCGATCACCGGGTGGGCCGTCTCCGGGTCGAACTCGGTGCTGTTGGCGCCTTCGAGGCCGGCCTTGTGGCGTGCGTACTCGATCGTCGCGACCTGCATGCCCAGGCAGATGCCGAGGTAGGGGATGCGGTGCTCGCGGGCATAGCGCGCCGCGCTGACCTTGCCCTCGACGCCGCGCGGGCCGAAGCCGCCAGGCACCAGCACCGCGTCGAAGCGCTCGAGCTGGGCCGCGTTGTCCTCGGTCAGCGTCTCGGAGTCGACGTACTCGATGTTGACCCGGGCATGGTTGTGGATGCCGGCGTGGCGCAGCGCCTCGTTGAGCGACTTGTAGGAGTCCGACAGGTCGGTGTACTTGCCGCACATCGCGATCGTGACCTCGGCCTTCGGGTGCTCGACCTCGTGCACCAGGCGGTCCCAGCGGCGCAGGTCGGCGGGGCGCGTCAGCAGCTGCAGCTTCATGCACATCAGCTCGTCGAGGCCCTGCTCGTGCAGCATGCGCGGCACCTTGTAGATGGTGTCGACGTCCCACATCGAGATCACGCCGTGCGGCATCACGTTCGTGAAGAGCGAGATCTTCTCGCGCTCCTCCGAAGGCACCTCGCGGTCGGCGCGACAGATCAGCGCGTCGGGCTGGATGCCGATCTCGCGCATCTTCTGCACCGTGTGCTGGGTCGGCTTGGTCTTCAACTCGCCGGCGGCGCCGATCCAGGGCACGTAGGTCAGGTGCACGAAGGCCGCGTTGTTCGGGCCCGCGCGCAGCGCGAGCTGGCGCACCGCCTCGAGGAAGGGCAGCGACTCGATGTCGCCGACCGTGCCGCCGATCTCGACGATCGCGACGTCGACGCCGGCGGCGCCGCGCTTGACGAACTCCTGGATCTCGTTGGTGACGTGCGGGATCACCTGCACCGTCTTGCCGAGGTAGTCGCCGCGGCGTTCCTTCTCGAGTACCGACTTGTAGATCTGGCCGGCCGTGAAATTGTTGGCACGCCGCATGCGCGTGCTGATGAAGCGCTCGTAGTGGCCGAGGTCGAGGTCGGTCTCGGCACCGTCGTCGGTGACGAAGACCTCGCCGTGCTGGAACGGCGACATCGTGCCCGGATCGACGTTGAGGTACGGGTCGAGCTTGAGGAGAGTGACCTTGAGGCCGCGCGATTCGAGGATCGCCGCGAGCGACGCCGACGCGATGCCCTTGCCGATCGAGGACACGACGCCGCCGGTGACGAAGACGAACTTGGTCATGGCTTCCCGGCATTCGTTTCGGCCCGACGCCCCACGAATGCCGACCGGGTAAAGCGCGATTCTACCGTCACACCCTGACGCGCCCCGGCCGCGCGGCAGTGTTCAGACGTTGCCGAAGCGTGCCTTGCGTTGCGCGGTGTAGCGCCACCAGGGCGATGGCGGCGCGCCCCGCATGAAGTCGACGATGGCGAGGAAGCTGTCGAGCACGCAAGGGTCCTGGCGACGGCCGGTCACCTCGCACAATGAACGGTAGAGCGTATAGCCGTCGCGCATCGGCAGTTCGCTCGGCGCTTTGACGCCAATGAGGCGCAAGTCGGCTGCGAGCGCCGGACCGATGTTGGGCAACTGCTCGAGCGTCTCGCACTCGGCGGCATGCCGCGCCTTGAGCAACGGGCGTACCTTCGGCGGCGTGCTCGCCTTCGGCACCGGGCGCGGCCGTTGGGGCGGGGCAGGCGTCAGGGCCACCATCGCGGTTTCACCCGGTTCAGGTTGGCGCGGTCAGCCCAGCATGTTGTTGCGCACGAGCCCGACCGCGAGGCCCTCGAGCGAGAACTCGGCGTCGCCCGAGGTGGGCACGACGATGGTCTCGAAGTCGGGGTTCTCGGGGATCAGCTCGATCGCGTGGCGCGTGCGCCGGAAGCGCTTGACGGTCACCTCGTCGCCGAGCCGCGCGACGACGATCTGCCCGTTCTTTGCCTCGCTCGCGCGCTGCACCGCGAGCAGGTCGCCGTCGAGGATGCCGGCATCGCGCATGCTCATGCCGCGCACCTTCAGCAGGTAGTCGGGGCGGCGCGAGAACATGCCGGCCTCGAAGACATAGGTCTGGTCGATGTGCTCCTGCGCGAGGATCGGGTTGCCCGCCGCCACGCGGCCGACCAGCGGCAGCGAGAGCTGGGCCAGGCCGGGCAGGGGCAGCAGGAACTGCTTGTGCCGCGCCTCGTTCAGCACCCTCAATCTGTCAGACTTCAGACGGATCCCGCGGGAGGTGCCGCCGACCAGTTCGAGCACGCCCTTGCGGGCCAGCGCCTGAAGATGTTCCTCGGCGGCATTGGCCGAGCGGAAGCCGAGTTCGGCGGCGATCTCGGCCCGTGTCGGCGGGGCGCCGGTGCGGGCGATGGCGCTCTGCACGAGGTCGAGCACCTGTTGCTGGCGTGCAGTGAGCTTGGGTTCTTCGTCCATCGTCGCCGCCTTGTGTAAGCGCTGGAGCCGGGCGCCCGGGCTGAACGTCTGTCCAGTACCTGTATTTTCATCCAGTTCTCGCGAGATGCCAAGTCCCACCGACACCACAGGCCCCGCCGAGCTCGTCGTCGTGCTCGGCACCGGCGGCACGATCGCCGGCACCGCGCCGCGCCCCGACGCCGCCGGCTACGTCGCCGCCCAGCTCGGCATCGAGGCGCTGGTGGCCGCGGTGCCGCCGCTGGCGGCCTGGCCGCTCGAGGCCGAGCAGGTCGCGCAGCTCGACAGCAAGGACATGGGCTGGGACGAATGGCGGCGCCTCGCCGCGGCGGTCGAGCGCCAGCTCGCGCGCCCAGAGGTCGGCGGCCTCGTCGTCACCCACGGCACCGACACGCTCGAGGAAACGGCCTGGATGCTGCACCGCGTGTTCGCGCCGTCGCGCCCGCTGGTGCTGACCGCGGCGATGCGGCCGGCCACCGCGATCTCGGCCGACGGGCCGCGCAACCTGCTCGATGCGGTGACGCTCGCCCGCACGCCCGGCGTGCAAGGCGTGATGGCCGTCGTCGACGGCAACGTGTTCGAGGCCGAAGGGCTGCGCAAGGCGCAGACGCGGCGGCTGGACGCCTTCGAGGGCGGCGAGGCGGGGCCGCTCGGGCGCGTCGAGGCGGGGCGCTTCCGGCGCTTTCGCGAAGGGCCGGCCCGCGCCGCGTCAGGTGCCGCGGCGCTCGGCGCGGCGCTGCTGCAGCGGCCGGTGGCAGCGTGGCCGCGCGTCGAGATCGTCTTGAGCCACGCCGGCGCCTCGGCGGCGCTGGTGGAGGCGCTGTGCGCGCAGGGCGTGCGCGGCATCGTCGTCGCGGCGACGGGCAACGGCACCGTCCACCAGGTGCTCGAGGCGGCGCTGCGTGCGGCGCAGGGGCAGGGTGTCGCGGTGCTGCGCGCGAGCCGCTGCGCACGCGGCGGCATCGACGCCGCCGTCGAGGACGCGACCGCGCTGCCCTCGGCCGGTGCCCTCACGCCGCAGCAAGCGCGCATCGATCTGATGCTGCGCCTGATGGCCGACGACGCGGACGCCGACGCCCGGCCCGCGTGAGCCTCGCCACCGGCGGGAGGCCCGGCCTGCGCCGAGGTCTCGATGTGCGCTGCCCCCGTCAGTACTGCAGCTTGACCTCGTGCACGACCGTCGTGCCGCTGACTTCGTTGCCGACGACGACCAGCGGCCGCCCGTTCGGCGACTCCGCGGCCGGGATGAATGCCATGCCCTCGGGTCCGCGGTCGCCGCTGCCCTGGTCGCGCGAGTTGAGGTAACTGACGAAGCTCGGCTGCGTCGGCGTCGTGATGTCGTAGGCCATCACCCCGCCGACACGCTCGAGCGCGATGAAGGCGAAGGTCTTCGCGCCGAAGCGCGCCACGACGACGCCTTCGGGCTCGGGACCCTTGTTGTCGCTGCGGTTGTCGAGCGAGGTGTCCGTGGCCGCGTGGCCGGCATTGAACGGCACGTTCGGCAGGTCCCGCGTGCGCTGCTCGAATTCGTCGCCCGAGTCGTAGACGAGGCTGCCATCGGTGGCATTGCGGATCGAGAACGAGCGCGCGCCGAAGGCGTACAGCGCGGTGTAGCCGTTCGCGCCGGCGCCGAGGGTCGTCGTCACGTTCAGCCGGCCGAGGCGCGCGTCGTCGGCGCAGGGGCCGCCGCAGAGCGCATCGGTGAAGACGGCCGGGTCGAGCCTCAGGTCCTTGACGCGCGATTCCTCGGCAAAGCCGTCGTAGTCGCGCGCGTCGCCTTCGTTGGCGGTGACGAGGTAGGTCTGCCCGCCCACGCTGTACGAGGCGATCGCGTCGGGCTGGTACATGCCGAACACCGGCCAGTTGGCGATCGCCACGCCGGCATCGCGGTCGCTCGGGTCCAGCCCCTGGCCGGCCGCCATGTGGTCCTTGAAGCCGAGCGGCAGGATGTCGGTGAC
Organism: Ideonella sp.; assembly: GCA_035911095.1. Taxonomy (GTDB): domain Bacteria; phylum Pseudomonadota; class Gammaproteobacteria; order Burkholderiales; family Burkholderiaceae_C; genus JAMHWF01. Next base: position 212,243 of record JAMHWF010000044.1, read on the forward strand.
CGTCGCGCTGGCGAGGTCGATGCGGGCGAGCGCGTTGTTCTCCTGCAGCGTCGCCCAGGCAGTGCGCCCGTCCTCGGCGACGGCGATGTATTCCGGCTCCAGGTCCTGCGCGACGCTCGCGCCGGGCCCGAACAGGCGCACGCCGGCGGCGCGCAAGGCGTCCGCCCGGTCATTGAAGGCGCCGAAGCCGGCGGTGCGCACCACGGGGGCGCGCGGGTCGCGCACGTCGACGAGGCTGATCGAGCCTTCCGGGTCGACGGTGTAGCCGGCGTTCGGCTCGCCCTCGTTGGCCACCAGCAGCGTCGTGCCGTCCGGCGTGAAGGTCAGCATGTCGGGCAGGGCGCCGACCGGCGCCTGGCCGAGCAGCGCGAGCGTGGCGGCGTCGTACAGCGCCACGGTGCCCGGCGCCGTCTTGTCGGTGGCCTCGACCGCGACCGCGACCAGGCCGTCGTGCGTCGCGACGCTGTTCGCGCTGGCGCCGATCGCGCCCACGTCGAGCCCGCCGATGCGCACCGGGGCCGCGGGGTTCGAGAGGTCGAGCACGTCGACGTCGCCCAGCCCGGCATTGACGACGAAGAGCCGCTTGCTGCGCGCGTCGTAGGCGGGGGTCTCGGCGGCGGTCACCTCCTGCGCCTCGTCGACGGCAGGGTTGGCGTAGCGGCCGACGACCTCGAGCGTCAGGCTGCTCGGCGTGGGCTCGGCGTCGTTGTCATCCCCGCCACCGCAGGCAGCGAGCAGGGTGCCGATCACCAGTGCGAGCGGCGAGAGCAGCGCCTGGGTCGGGCGGCGCGGCCCAGAAGGCGAAGGCCGTGCGGGGGAAGCGAGGGCGGGCGGGACGTCGGCGTGAGGCAAGTCGCGGCTCCTGAAGGCAAGCCTGCGAGTGTTCGACAGCGCGATGACAGGCGCGTGACGCGTCCGCCGCGCCCCGCCAGCGGGGTTCAGGCCACGTTCAGCTCGACGTCGATGTTGCCGCGCGTCGCGTTCGAGTACGGGCAGACCTCGTGCGCCGCCGCGACCAGCTGCTCGAGCTCGCCGCGGGCCATGCCCGGCACGCTGATCGCCATCTTCACCGCGATGCCGAAGGCGCCGGCCTTGCCGGTCATCGGGCCGATCGAGACCTCACTGGTGATCGAGACCTCGCCCGGCAGCTTGAGCTTCTGGCTGCCGGCCACCGCCTTCATCGCGCCGATGAAGCAGGCCGAGTAGCCGGCGGCGAACAACTGCTCCGGGTTCGTGCCGGGGCCGTCATCGCCGCCCAGGCCCTTGGGCACGCTGAGCGGCACCTCGAGGCGTCCGTCGGAAGACTTGGCGCTGCCGGCGCGGCCGCCCGTGGCGGTAGCGGTGGCGGTGTAGAGGGCTTTGTCGATGGCCATGGCGGATCCTTTCGTGGGTGCTGTTCCGGGCCCGGGGCAGGGCATCCGGGCGCGGCCGGGCGGCACGCAGGCCGGCCGTCGCGCCAGGGCACGGTAGCGCATGCGCCCCGCGCGGTCAGCCTGCCGCCTCCTTAGTCCCCACCCGCCGGGCGGGGTTGGCTCAGTGCGGCTTGATCGCCACCTTCAGCACCCCGTCGCGCTGGTTCGCGAAGAGTTCGTAGGCGGCGACGATGTCGGCCAGCGGATAGCGGTGCGTGACCATCAGGCCGAGGTCCAGCCGTTCGGCCTGGATCACGTTCATCAGGCGCCGCATGCGTTCCTTGCCGCCGGGGCAGAGCGCGGTGCGGATCGTGTGGTCGCCCAGCCCGGCGGCGAACTGCGCCATCGGGATCGTCAGGTCTTCGGAATAGACGCCCAGGCTCGACAGCGTGCCTCCCGGCTTCAGCAGCTTGAGGGCGGTGGCGAACGTCGACTGCAGGCCGAGCGCCTCGATCGACGAATCGGCGCCGCGGCCGCCGGTGAGCTTCATCACCTCGTCGACGACATCGCAGTCCTTGAAGTTCAGCGTCACGTCGGCCCCGAACTTCTTCGCGATCTCGAGCCGGTGCGCATTGCCGTCGACCGCGATCACCGTCGTCGCGCCGAGCAGCCGGGCGCCGGCCGTCGCGCACAGGCCGATCGGCCCCTGTGCGATGACGACCACGGTGTCGCCGATCTTGATGTTCGCGTTCTCGGCGCCCTTGAAGCCGGTCGACATGATGTCGGGGCACATCAGCACCTGCTCGTCGCTGAGGCCGTCGGGGATCGGCGCCAGGTTGGCCTGCGCATCGGGCACCAGCACGTACTCGGCCTGCGTGCCGTCGATCAGGTTGCCGAAGCGCCAGCCGGCGGTCGCCTTGTAGCCGTGGCAACCACACAGCCCCTGCGGCACCAGGTAGCTGCCGTCCTGGCTCGCATAGCCGTCCTGCGCGGCATAGCTGTTGAAGTTGGGGCAGATCGCGCCGGCGACGACGCGCTGGCCCTCCTGGTAGCCCACCACGGCCGAGCCGAGCTTCTCGATCACGCCGACCGGCTCGTGCCCGACGGTCAGGCCCTTGGCGACCGGGTACTCGCCCTTGAGGATGTGGACATCGGTGCCGCAGATCGTCGTCGTCGTGATCCGCACCAGCGCGTCGTTCGGGCCGACATCCGGGACCGGCTTGTCGGCAAGTTCGATGCGGCCCTTCTCGACGAAGACCGCGGCTTTCATCATCGCTGCCATCGTGGCACTGCTCCTGTTCCGGCGGCCTCGGGCAACGGCGCCATCTCGAGCCGCCTGCGTCGATGATAGGAAGGCGATGTGTCGGAGATGGCGATGGCCGACCGCTTTGGTCGGACCCTGGAGGCACGGGCCGCGCGGACGGCGTGGCGTCAGCCGCTGCCCAGCGCCTCGATCTCGGTCTGCAGCTCGAGCCAGCGCTCTTCCAGCATCGCGACCTCGGCGGCGACGTGGTTCAGGCGCCGCCCGGCCTCGGCGATCTGCGCCGCGGGCAGGTTGCCGCCCGAGAGCTGGGCTTCGAGTTCGGCGCGCTCGCCGGCAAGGGCTTCGAGCCGCGCGTCGATCTTCTGCGACTCGACGCGCAGCGGGCGCGTCCGGTTGGCGAGCTCCTGGCGCGCCTGCGCCGCCTGCTTGCGGTCGTCGCGCCGCGCCGTGCCGGCGGTGCCTGCCTTGGCGCTGAAGGGTGCCGCGGGCGCAGGCGCTGCCGATGCCGGTAGCGACGCTGCCGGGGAGGCTGCCGCCGCGTCGCGCACACGCTGCCGGCCGGCGGGAGTCGGTGGAGCCGCCGGCGCCTCCGCGAGCGAGGGCGGCTTCGGCGGCTCCGGTGGCGGCGCGCCCCGCGCAATCGCCCGCGCGGTGTCGAGCAGCCACTTCTGGTAGTCGTCGAGGTCGCCGTCGAAGGGCTGCACGCCGCCGCGGCTGACGAGCCAGAACTCGTCGCAGACCTCGCGCAGCAGCGCGCGGTCGTGGCTCACCAGCAGCACCGTGCCCTCGTACTCGTTGAGCGCCATCGACAGCGCCTCGCGCGTCGCCAGGTCGAGATGGTTGGTCGGCTCGTCGAGCAGCAGCAGGTTGGGCCGCTGCCAGACGAGCATCGCGAGCACCAGGCGCGCCTTCTCGCCGCCCGAGAGCGAGCCGACCGGCTGCTGCACCATCTCGCCGGTGAAGCGGAACTGGCCGAGGAAGTCGCGCAGCTCCTGCTCGCGCCCGGGCGGGCCGACGTCGCGCGCCAGCCGGACCATGTGCATCAGCGGGCCGTCGTCGAGCGAGAGCACGTCGAGCTCCTGTTGCGCGAAGTAGCCGATCGCCAGGCCCTTGCCCTCGGTGATGTGGCCGGCCAGCGGGGGCAGCTCGCGCGCGATCGTCTTCACCAGCGTCGACTTGCCCTGGCCGTTGGCGCCGAGGATGCCGATGCGCTGGCCGGCGAGCACCGAGCGGCGCACGCCGTGGACGATCACCTTGTAGCCCTGGGCGGCGTCTCCTGACGCGTCGCCCGTGCCCGCGACGCGGTAGCCGCAGTCGATGCCGTCGAGCGCCAGCATCGGGTTGGGCAGCGAGGCGGGCTCGCGGAACTCGAAGGCGAAGTCGGCGCTGGTCAGCACCGGCGCCAGGCGCTCCATGCGTGCCAGCGCCTTCACGCGGCTCTGCGCCTGCTTGGCCTTGGTCGCCTTGGCCTTGAAGCGGTCGATGAAGCGCTGCAGGTGGACGATGCGCTCCTGCTGGCGCCCGTAGGCCGCCTGCTGCTGTGCCAGGCGCTCGGCGCGCATCTCCTCGAAGGCGCTGTAGTTGCCACCGTAGCGCGTGAGCTGGGCGTCGTCGAGGTGCAGCGTCACCTTGGTGACGGCATCGAGAAACTCGCGGTCGTGGCTGACGACGACGAGCGTGCCCTCGTAGCGCTGCAGCCAGCTCTCGAGCCAGACGAGGGCGTCGAGGTCGAGGTGGTTGGTCGGCTCGTCGAGCAGCATCAGCTCGGCCGGGCACATCAGTGCGCGGGCGAGCTGCAGCCGCATGCGCCAGCCGCCGGAGAAGCTGTTCACCGGCGCGTCGAGCTGGGACGTCGTGAAGCCCAGGCCCATCAGCAGCGTCTGCGCGCGCGGGCGGGCGTCGAAGGCGCCGGCCTCGGCCAGCGCCTGGTGCGCCTCGGCCATCGCATGGCCGTCGTCGGCCGCCTCGGCGGCGGCCAGGCGGGCCTGGGCCTCGGCGAGCCGCGTGTCGCCCTCGAGCACGAAGTCGGTCGCGCCCTGGTCGGTCTCGGGCATCGATTGCGCCACCTCGGCCAGGCGCCAGCGCGGCGGGATCTCGACGTCTCCGGCGTCGGCGTGGAGGCGGCCGGCGAACAGCGCGAAGAGCGATGACTTGCCGGCGCCGTTGCGCCCGACCAGGCCGACCTTCTCGCCGGGGTTGAGGGTGACGCTGGCGCCTTCCAGCACCACCTTCGTGCCACGGCGCAGCGTGAGATTGCGGATCGAGATCATGCGGGGTCGGGTCGGGTGCGCCGGCCGGTGCTCTGCCGGCGCGGGTGCTTGGCAGCGGGGGGCGTCGGTGTCGAGGCCGTGGTCGCCGCAGCGGCGAGCGGCGGCGACGCTGCGCCGGCGGCCGTCGCCACTGCGGGGGCGGCGCGCACCGGCAGCCCGACCAGGTCCTCTCGCGTCAGCAGCAGCACCTGGTCGTGTCCGGCGCTGGTCTCGAGCCAGACCGGCTGCAGGCTCGGGAAGGCACGCTCGAAGTGCGCGCGCTCGTGGCCGATCTCCAGCACCAGCACCGCGTCGGGAGACATGTGGCGCAGGCCGTCGCGCAGCAGGCGGCGCACGAAGTCCATGCCGTCGCGTCCGCCTTCGGCATTGCCATCGAGCGCCAGCGCGGGCTCGGCGCGGAATTCGGGCGGCAGCGCCGCCATCGCCTCGGCGTTCACGTAAGGCGGGTTGCACAGCACCAGGTCGTACGGGCCGTCGAGCGCGGCGAGGCCGTCGCTGCGGATCAGGCGGATGCGCTCGGCGAGGCCGTGCCGCTCGGCGTTCTGGCGCGCCACCTCGAGCGCTTCGGGGCTGAGGTCGGCGGCATCCACCTGCACCTCGGGCCAGGCCAGCGCCGCGAGCACCGCGAGGCTGCCGTTGCCGGTGCACAGGTCGAGCACCCGGCGCGTATGCGCGCCGAGCCAGGCGTCGAAGCCGGCGTCGGCGATCAGCTCGGCGATGAACGAGCGCGGCACGATCGTCCGCGCGTCGACGTGGAAGGGCACGCCCTGCAGCCAGGCCTCGCCGGTCAGGTAGGCGGCAGGCTGGCGCGTGTCGATGCGGCGGCCGACGAGTTCGATGGCGCGTACGACCTCCTCGTCGTCGAGTTCGCGGCCTGCCTGTGCATCGAGCGCATCGAGCGGCAGGCCGAGCGCCCACTGCACCAGCCACGCGGCTTCGTCGTAGGCATTGGTGGTGCCCTGGCCGAAGCTCACGCCAGCCCCATCGAGGCGTGCCGCCTGCGCGGAGACAAGTTCGAGCAGAGTCATCGCGGGGCGGCCGGTGCCATGCGGAGCGGGAAGCCCGGGCGAATGGGCATGCCGTGCACGCGCACGCTCAGGCCACCAGCCGCTCGAGCGTGCCGCGATAGATCGCGGCCAGCGGCTCCAGGCTCGCGACGGCGACGTGCTCGTCGATCTTGTGGATCGTCGCGTTGACCGGCCCGAACTCGATCACCTGCGGGCAGAGCCTGGCGATGAAACGCCCGTCCGAGGTGCCGCCGGTCGTCGACAGCACCGGGCGACGGCCGGTCTCGGCCTCGATCGCGGACGAGAGGGCCTCGCTCAGCACGCCGGTGGGTGTCAGGAACGGTTCGCCACCGAGCGTCCAGGCGATGCGCGTCGTGAGCCCGTGGCGATCGAGCACGGCGTGCAGGCGCTCGCGCAACGCCTCGGGCGTCGAGGCGGTCGAGAAGCGGAAATTGAAGTCGACCACCACCTCGCCCGGGATGACGTTGGTGGCGCCGGTGCCGGCGTGGATGTTCGAAACCTGCCACGAGGTGGGCGGGAAGTGCTCGTTGCCGGCATCCCATTCGGTCGCCGCCAGTTCGGCCAGCGCCGGTGCGAACTGGTGGACCGGGTTGCGCGCCAGCTGCGGGTAGGCGATATGGCCCTGCACGCCTTCGACGACGAGGCGGCCGGAGAGCGAGCCGCGGCGCCCGTTCTTCACCATGTCGCCGAGCGCCTCGACCGAGGTCGGCTCGCCCACGATGCACCAGTCGAGGCGTTCGCCGCGTGCGCGCAGCCGCTCGCAGACGGCGACGGTGCCATGCAGCGCCGGGCCTTCCTCGTCGCTGGTGAGCAGGAAGGCGATCGCGCCGGTCGGCTCGGGGTGCGCAGTGAGGAAGCCTTCGACCGCGACGACCATCGCCGCGAGCGAACTCTTCATGTCCGCGGCGCCGCGGCCGTAGAGGAGGCCGTCGCGATGGGTCGGCACGAAGGGGTCGCTGGCCCACTGTTCGAGCGGGCCGGTCGGCACCACGTCGGTGTGGCCGGCGAAGACGAGGCAAGGCGCATCGGGCCGCTTGCCCGGGCGACGCGCCCAGAGGTTGCGCACACGGGCCTCGGGCGGGCCGTCCTCGAAGGGCTCGATCGCAAAGCCCAGCGGGGCGAGGCGTTCGGCGATCAGCGCCTGGCAGCCCGCGTCGTCGGGCGTGACGGAGCGGCGGGCGATGAGGCTTTCGAGCAGGCGCAGCGTCGAGGACATGGCGCGAGCTTAGCGGACGCCTCGCGCGTGGCCCGGTGGCGCGCAGGCTGCGGCACCGTCGGCGCCGTGCCGGGAGGGGTGCGTCAGAGCGTCGCGAAGCTCGTCGAGTTGCGTTCCTCGCGCACGTCGAGCGTGATCTCGGTGAAGGTGGCGCCCTCGTCGACCTCCTCGACCTTCGGCTGCGCGCGCGACTGCGGCGCCATGTCGTTCTGCAGACGCCACATCAGGTTGGTCGGCGAGTCGGCGAAGGCCAGGCCCTCGTCGCGCGTGATCTTGTTGTCGTTGATCAGGCGCGCCAGGTCGTGCTCGAAAGTCTGCGAGCCCTCGGCCAGCGACTTTTCCATCGCCTCCTTGACGCCGTTGAAGTCGCCCTGCTCGATCAGCTCGGAGACCAGCTTGCTGTTGAGCAGCACCTCGACGGCCGGCATGCGCCCGCCGGCGACCGCGCGCACCAGGCGCTGCGAGACGATCGACTTCAGCCCCGAAGCCAGGTCGGCCAGCAGCGCCGGGCGCGCTTCCGGCGTGTAGAACGAAAGGATCCGCCCCAGCGCGTGGTAGCTGTTGTTGGCGTGCATCGTCGACAGCACGAGGTGCCCCGACAGCGAATAGCTGATCGCCGCGGTCATCGTCTCGCGGTCGCGGATCTCGCCGATGTAGATGCAGTCGGGCGCCTGGCGCAGCGCGTTCTTCAGGCCGATCTGCAGCGACTGCGTGTCGCGCCCGACCTCGCGCTGGTTGACGACCGACTTCTTGTTCGTGAACAGGAACTCGATCGGGTCCTCGATCGTCAGGATGTGGCCGGCGAGCTGCTGGTTGCGCTGCTCGAGCATCGAGGCCAGCGTCGTGCTCTTGCCGGTGCCGGTGGCGCCCACCATCAGGATCAGCCCGCGCTTCTCGAGCACCAGGTTCGACAGCACCGCCGGCAGGCCGAGCGTCATCAGCGAGGGGATCTCGGTCGGGATGCAGCGGAACACCGCGGCGATGCTGCCGCGCTGGCGGAAGGCCGAGAGCCGGAAGCTGCCGATCTTGGTGAGTCCGATGCCCATGTTGAGCTCGCCGGTGTCGTCGAGCTCCTCGAGCTGCGTCGGGGTCAGCAGCTCGGCCAGCAGCTGGCGCGGCTGCAGGTGGGTGAGCGGCTGGTCGGACAGCTGCAGCAACTGCCCGTTGATCTTGATCAGGATCGGCGTGTTGGCCGAGATGTAGACGTCCGATGCCTTCTTCTCGGCCATCAGGCGGAGCACGCGCTCCATGTTGCCGCTCATGCGCTTGGTCTTTCTTCGGGGTTCAGGGCGCGCGCGGGACCGGACGACGGCCGCCTGATGTCAGCTTCGCAGCAAGTCGTTGAGGCTGGTCTTGGCGCGGGTCTGCGCGTCGACCCGCTTCACGATCACCGCGCAATACAGACTGTACTTGCCATCGGCGCTCGGCAGGTTGCCGCTCACCACGACCGAGCCGGCGGGAATCCGGCCATATGTCACTTCACCGGTCGCCCGGTCGTAAATCTTTGTGCTTTGGCCGATGTAGACGCCCATCGAGATGACCGAGTTCTCCTCGACGACCACGCCCTCGACAACCTCCGAGCGCGCGCCGATGAAGCAGTTGTCCTCGATGATGGTCGGGCCGGCCTGCAGCGGCTCGAGCACGCCGCCGATGCCGACGCCGCCCGACAGGTGCACGTTCTTGCCGATCTGCGCACAGGAGCCGACGGTGGCCCAGGTGTCGACCATCGTGCCCTCGTCGACATAGGCGCCGATGTTGACGTAGCTCGGCATCAGCACCACGTTGCGGCCGACGAAGCTGCCGTGGCGCGCGACCGCCGGCGGGACGACGCGCACGCCGGTGGCGCGCATCTCGGCTTCGTCGAGGTGGGCGAACTTGGGCTCGACCTTGTCGAAGAAGCCCAGGTCGCCGGCCCTCATCTGGCGGTTGTCGTTGAGGCGGAAGCTCAGCAGCACCGCCTTCTTGACCCACTGGTTGACCGTCCACTGACCGACGGCCTGGCGCTCGGCCACGCGCAGGCGGCCGGCATTGAGCTCGTCGATCACGCTCGTCACGGCTTCGCGCACGGCAGGCGCATTGGCGGCAGTGAGGCTGGCGCGGCTCTCCCAGGCCAGCTCGATCGTGCTCTGGAGTTGTTCGTGGATGCTCATCTTGGTCTCGGTGGATTCGGGGCCGGCGTGCGGGGCCGGCGAGGGCGGTTCGGGTCGTGCGCCACGGGCCGCCAGCGGGTTGCAGAGGCGAGGGGCGAAAGACGACGGCTTGACGTCAGCGGCGGTGTCGACGGGCCGGGCGGAAACCGGCGACTCAGGGTGTGCGGGCCAGGTCCTGCGTGTAGGCGACGATGCGGCGGGCCGCCTCGATGCATTCATCGGCGCCTGCGACCAGGGCCATGCGGATACGCCCGGCACCGGGGTTCACGCCACGCGACTCGCGCGCCAGCAGGCTGCCGGGCAGGACCGTGACATTGTATTGAGCGAGCAGGCCGCGGGCGAAGGCAATGTCGTCCAGGCCCGTCCGGCGCGTCACCTCGGCCCAAAGATAGAAGCCGGCGTCGGGCAGCGCGACGTCGAGCACCTCGGCCAGCATCGGCGTGACCTCGGCGAACTTGCGCCGGTACAGCGCGCGGTTCGCCTCGACATGCGCCTCGTCGCCCCAGGCGGCGATGCTCGCCTGCTGCACCGCAGGCCCCATCGCGCCGCCGTGGTAGGTGCGGTAGAGCAGGAAGGGCTTCAGCACCTGCGCGTCGCCGGCGACGAAGCCCGAGCGCAGGCCCGGCACGTTCGAGCGCTTCGACAGGCTGGTCAGCGACACCAGGCGCCGGAAGTCGTCACGGCCAAGGCGCTGCGCGGCCTCGAGCGCGCCCAGCGGCGCCTCGTCGCGGAACCAGATCTCCGAGTAGCACTCGTCGGCGGCGATCACGAAGCCGTGCCGGTCCGACAGCTCGAAGAGCCGGGCCCATTCGTCGAGCGGCATCACCGCCCCGGTCGGGTTGCCCGGCGAGCAGACATAGAGCAGCTGTGTGCGCTCCCAGGTGGCCTGGGGGACCTCGCGCCAGTCGACCGCGAAGTTGCGCGCCGGGTCGCTGTTGGCGTAGACCACCTCGGCGCCGGCGAGCAGGGCCGCGCCTTCGTAGATTTGATAGAACGGATTGGGGCAGACGACGGTGGCGCCGGGCCGGGAGGCATCGACCACCGCCTGCGCAAGCGCGAACAGCGCCTCGCGCGAGCCGTTGACCGGCAGCACCTGCGTCGCCGGGTCGAGCGTGACGCCGTAGCGCCGCTGTACCCAGCCGGCACAGGCCTCGCGCATCGCGGGCGTGCCGGCGGTCGGCGGGTAGGTGGCCAGGCCGTCGAGCGCGCCGGCCAGCGCCTCGCGGAGGAAGGCGGGCGTCGGATGCCGGGGCTCGCCGATGCCCAGGCTGATCGGGCGGCGGGCGGGCGAGGGCGTCACGTCGCGCGTCAGCTCGCGCAGGCGCTCGAAGGGGTAGGGATGGAGGCGTTGGAGCAGCGGGTTCATGGGCCTCGCGATGCTAACGGGCATCGTCTGCGGACCGCTCTGGCGGCGTCGGCGCTTGAGAGGGAGCGCTGCGTTCGATCGAGCCGGTCCGGCTGCTTGCCGATGCGGCTGCCGACCGTGGCGGCCGCGAGCGACGGCTGGCCGCCGCACGCCAGGCCTCAAAGGGAGCAAATATCAACTACACCAATGAGATACAAAAGCTTTGAAACACGGAACATCACCTTCAGTCTTCAAGTTTAAGTTTTGCTTTAAGAAGAGCGTCGTTCTGATGTGCATCAGCATATTGAAGCGGTGTCTTCAAGTGAGATCTAGCTTCAACTGTGATCCGGACAAGGTCTCACGACCGGCCGAGGCACGGTCGCTCCCTTATGCTCCGGCGCGTCCGCGGACCACGAACAGGAGACAAGCGATGATCAAGGTGAGCGTGATGTACCCGAACACGCCCGGTGCTCGTTTCGATCACGATTACTACCGTGACACCCACATGCCCTTGGTGAAGGCGCGCATGGGCGACGCGTGCAAGTTCTATACGGTCGACAAGGGCGTCTCGGGCGGCACGCCGGACGCACCGGCAACCTACGTCGGCATGTGCCACATCTACTGCGACAGCGTCGAAGCCTTCCAGAAGGGCTTCACGCCGCATGCCGAGGAGATCCTCGGCGATATCAAGAACTACACCGACCTCGCGCCGGTACTGCAGATCAGCGAGGTGGTCGTCGGCCCCTGAGGCCTGCCTTGCGCCGCGCGCCCCCGCGCGGACGCCAGCCACCGGTGCGGTGCTATCATCCGCGCGCTCTGAAAAGGCCGACGAGTTCGGCCTTTTTTACAGCCAAATCAAAGACTTGCAAGTGATTCCTGCGGTGGCGTTGGGGCCCTGCGGGAGCGCCACGGGCATCGTTTCGAGAGCCGTTCGCTGATGCGCCTGAACTCGATCAAGCTTTCCGGTTTCAAGTCCTTCGCCGAGCCGACGCATTTCCAGTTGCCGGGCCAGCTGGTCGGCGTGGTCGGGCCGAACGGCTGCGGCAAGTCGAACATCATGGACGCGGTGCGCTGGGTGCTCGGCGAAAGCAAGGCGAGCGAGCTGCGCGGCGAGTCGATGCAGGACGTGATCTTCAACGGCTCGGGCCAGCGCAAGCCGGCCGGCCGCGCCAGCGTCGAGCTGGTCTTCGACAACAGCGACGCGCGCGCCGGCGGCCCCTGGAACCAGTTCGCCGAGATCGCGGTGAAGCGCGTGCTGACGCGCGAGGGCAGCTCGAGCTATTACATCAACAACCAGCCGGTGCGCCGGCGCGACGTGCAGGACGTGTTCCTCGGCACCGGCCTCGGCCCGCGCGCCTACGCGATCATCGGCCAGGGCACGATCAGCCGGATCATCGAGAGCAAGCCCGAAGAGCTGCGCATGTTCCTCGAGGAGGCCGCCGGCGTCTCCAAGTACAAGGAGCGCCGCCGCGAGACCGAGAACCGGCTGAAGGACACGCGCGAGAACCTGACCCGCGTCGAGGACATCCTGCGCGAGCTCGGCGGCAACCTCGAGAAGCTCGAGAAGCAGGCCGAGGTCGCGTCCCAGTTCCGTGGCCTGCAGGCCCGGGCCGAGACGCGCCAGCATCAACTGTGGTTCCTCAAGCACCGCGACGCCACCGGCGAGGAGGCGCGCGTGCGCCAGGCGATGCTCGAGGCAACCACCGCGCTCGACGCGCGCCTGGCCGAGCTGCGCCACGTCGAGGCCGAGCTGGAGACGATCCGCCAGGCCCACTACGCCGCCGGCGACGGCCTGCACACCGCGCAGGGCGCGCTGGCCGAGGCCTCGCTCGAGGTGAGCCGGCTCGAGGAACGCATCCGCTACGTCGTCGAGGGCCGCAGCCGGCTCGAGCAGCGCCTGGCCGAGCTGGCGGCGCAGGACGCGCAGTGGCAGCAGCGCGCCGGCGACGCTCGCGGCGAGCTGGAGGCGATCGACGAGCGCCAGGCCGTCGCCGACGAGGAGGCTGCGACGCTCGCCGCCCAGGCGGAAGACCAGGCGCAGCAGTTGCCCGGCTTCGAGGAGGCGCTGCGCGAGGCCCAGGCGCGCGCCGGCGAGCAGCGCGGCGCGGTCGCGGTCGTGCAGCAGCAGATCCAGGTGCTCGCGGCCGACAGCCGCCACGTCGACGAGCAGTCGCGCCAGCTCACGACCCGGCGCGAGCGCCTGGCCGGCGAGCGCCAGGGCCTGGCCGCGCCTGACACCGATCGCCTGGCGACGCTGCAGCGCCAGTACGCGGAAGCGGTCGAGGCCAAGGACACCGCCGACGCCCGGGTCGAGACCCTGGGCGACGAGGTGCCCGCGCTCGACGAGGCGCGCCGCGCCCAGCAGGCGGCCGCGGGCCGCGAGGCCGCCCGCCAGACCGACCTCGCCGCGCGCCTCGACGCGCTGCGCGCGCTGCAGGACAAGGTGCGCACCGAAGGAAAGATCGAGCCCTGGCTCGCGCGCCACGGCCTGGGCGGCCTGGCCGGCCTCTGGACGCGGCTGCATGTCGAGCCGGGCTGGGAGCCGGCGCTGGAGGCCGCACTGCGCGAGCGCCTGGGCGCGATCGAGGTCGGGCGCCTCGAGACCGTGCGTGCCTTCGCCGAGGACGCACCGCCGGCCCGCCTGGCCTTCTACACGCCGCCCGCCGCCGCGACGCCACAGACGCATCACACCCTCGCGCGCCTGTCGGACCTGCTGCGCCTGCCGGCGAGCGAGGTCGGCCTCAAGGCGCTGCTGAACGACTGGCTCGAAGGCGTCTACACCGCCGCCTCGATCGACGAGGCGCTGGCCGAGCGCGGCCGCCTGACGCAAGGCGAGGTGATCATGACCCGCGAGGGCCATGCGGTCAGCGCCTTCGCGGTCAGCTTCTACGCGCCCGATTCCGAGCAGGCCGGCATGCTGGCGCGGGCCCAGGAGATCGAGAGCCTGGAGCGCCAGGTGCGCGCGCAGGCGCTGATCGCCGACGAGGCGAGGGGCACGCTGGTGCGCAGCGAGGCCGCCTACACCGAGGCGTCGCTGGCGCTGGCGGTCGCGCGACGCGAGGCGGGCGAAGCGCAGACCCGCCACCATGCGCTGCAGGTCGAGGTGCTGCGCCTCACGCAGCAGGCCGAGGCAGCGAACGCCAGGCGCGGCCAGCTCGAAGGCGAGCTGGCCGAGGTCGACGGCCAGCTCGAGACGCTGGCCGAGCGCCGCGCCACCGGCGAGGCCCAGTTCGAGGAGCTCGACCAGCGGCTCGCCATCGCCCAGGAACGCCACGCCGAGCTCGACGAGGCGGTGATCGACGCCGAGCGCCGCCTGGCCGAGGCGCGCGAGCAGCAGCGCGCGCTCGAACGCCGCGCGCAGGAGTCGCAGTTCGGCGCCCGCAGCCTCGCCGCGCGGCGCGACGAGCTGCAACGCGCGATCGAGACCGCGACCCAGCAGCTCGCCGCCGACGCGCAGGCGACGCGCCAGGTGCACGACGAGCTCGAGCGCCTGACCGACGCCAGCGCCCAGGCCGGACTGCAGGACGCGCTCGCGCTCAAGCTCGAGCGCGAGCAGGCCCTGGCCACGGTGCGCGGCGACTACGACGACCTGAGCGCCCGCCTGCGCCGCGCCGACGAGCAGCGCCTGTCGCACGAGCACAGCCTGCAGCCGATGCGCGACCGCATCACCAAGCTGCAGCTGGAGGAACAGGCGGCCCGGCTCGGCGGCGCCCAGTACCTCGAGCAGCTGACCCAGGCCCAGGTCGACCTCGAGGCGGTGGCCGCCGGCATCGCCGCCGACGGCGTGCGCCTGCAGGGGCTGCAGGGCGAGATCGACCGCCTGCACCGCGAGATCGAGGCGCTCGGCGCGGTCAACCTCGCCGCGCTGGAAGAGCTGACCACCTCGCGCGAGCGCAAGACCTTCCTCGACGCCCAGATGGCCGACCTGCTCGACGCGATCGGCACGCTCGAGGACGCGATCCACAAGATCGACCTCGAGACGCGCGACCTGCTGGGCCAGACCTTCGACCAGGTCAACGCGCATTTCGGCCGCATGTTCCCCACGCTCTTCGGCGGCGGCAACGCCAAGCTCGTGATGACCGGCGACGAGATCCTCGACGCCGGCGTGCAGGTGATGGCGCAGCCGCCGGGCAAGAAGAACTCGACGATCCACCTGCTGTCGGGCGGCGAGAAGGCGCTGACCGCGATCGCGCTGGTGTTCGCGATCTTCCAGCTCAACCCGGCGCCGTTCTGCCTGCTCGACGAAGTCGACGCGCCGCTCGACGACGCCAACACCGAGCGCTACAAGAACCTGGTGAGCGAGATGAGCCGCGGCACGCAGTTCCTTTTCATCAGCCACAACAAGATCGCGATGGAGATGGCCGAGCAGCTGATCGGCGTGACGATGCAGGAGCAGGGCGTCTCGCGCATCGTCGCCGTCGACATGGACGCCGCGATCGGCCTCGCCGAGGCGGCCTGAACCCGCCGGGAGCATGAGATGACCCTGACCGTCGCGCTGACCATCCTCGGCGTGCTCGTGATCGTTGCCGTGGTCGCCCACGGCCAGTGGCAGTCGCGCAAGGCGGGTGCGAAGCGCCTCGGCGGCGCGCGCCGCACCGGCGGCGACAGCGGCCGGGACAGCCGCCTCGAGCCCGGCCTCGACGACGGGCGCGAGGCGCCGGTCGAGCCCGGCCTCGACCACCTCGACGGCGCCTCGCCGCTGCCGGCGCGCGCGGCGCGCACGCGCGCCCAGAACCGCCTCGACGCACTGATCGACGCAATCGTCCCGCTGCGCCTGGAGGCGCCGATCAGCGGCGAGCTCGCACTGGCCCACCTGCCGACGACGCGCCGCGCTGGCAGCAAGCCCTTCCAGATCGAGCTGCTCGACCCGGTCACCGGCGAATGGGACGCACCCGTCGCGGGCCAGCAGTACGCCGAGTGCCAGGCCGGCGTGCAGCTGGCCAACCGCGGCGGCGCGCTGAACGAGATCGAGTACTCCGAGTTCGTGCAGAAGGTCGAGCGCTTCGCCGAAGGCGTGGGCGCGGTGCCCGAGTTCCCCGACATGCTCGACGTGGTCGGGCGGGCGCGCGAGCTCGACGGCTTCGCCAGCGCGCACGACGCGCAGCTCGCGGTGCAGCTGCGCGCCAGCGGCGCCGCCTGGTCGGTCGGCTACCTGGAGCAGCAGGCCGGCCGCTTCGGCTTCGTGCCCGGCGCCGTGCCCGGCCGCCTGGTGCAGCCGGCGGCGGAGGAGGGCGCGCCGCCGGTGCTGACGATCGCCTACGACCCCCAGGCCGCGCTGGCCGAAGACCCGAACCAGGCCACGCTGCGCAGCGTCACCCTGGCCTACGACGTGCCGCAGACCGACCCCGCGGTCGACGCCTTCGACGCCTGGCGCGACGCCGCGCACAAGGTGGCCGTCGCGATCGAGGCCGAGGTCGTCGACGACGCCGGGCGGCCCCTGCCGGTGGCCGGCTTCGAGCAGATCGGCCGCGAGCTCGAGCAGCTCCACGCGGCGCTGCAGCGGCGCGACCTGCCGGCGGGCTCGGCGGCGGCGCGGCGGCTGTTCAGCTGAAGCGGGCCGGGCAGACCGCCTGCGGCTGCCCCGGCTGCGTGTGCGCTGCAGCCAGCCGCCTCGGGCCCGGTGTAGCGGTGCTCGACCGAGATGCGTTCTCGCGTGATGCGGTGGTCGGTGTTCAGGGCCGCGCCGGTGGGGCGTGACGAAGGCGAATCGCGAGACGGGCTGCCCGGGTGGGCGGCGGCGAACGGCGGGCAGACGGCCTCGGCGCGCCGGTCAGCGCAGACGGGCGGCCGCCGGAGAGGTCCCGGGCTGCCTGAACAGCTCGTCGAGCGCGACGCTGAAGCTGAGGCCCAGCCGGGCCTCGCGGTAGGGCCGCCCGGCCGCGTGCACCCGCATCCAGCCCACCTCGGGGGTGATGTCGATGCGGCGCCAGCGGGCCTGGGTCGAGGCCTGCAGGCCGAAGAGTCGACCGCGGTAGCGCCGCTGCTCGCTCTGCGCGACGAAGGCGCCGACACGGGCGCCCAGCGTGCCGTAGTGCAGGCGCATGCGCATGCCGGTCTGCGCATCGAGCGCGCCGAGGGTCAGGATGCGCGAATCGGGTCCGAACGAGGCGCCGAGCCAGCGCCCGTCCTGCACGTAGCCGCCGGGGTAGGCGTGGTTGCGATAGGCGCAGGGCCCGTCGGCGTCCTGCCCGACCGGCATGCCGCAGCCGCTCTCCAGCATCTCGGCAAACCAGCGCCAGCGGCCGTCCGCCGACCAGGCCTCCAGGCCGTAGAGGCCGAGCCAGCGCGAGGGCAGGCCGCCGGCCTCGTCCTCCCCGATCCCTTGCAGATACACGGCGCAACGCAGGCTGCCCGGGCAGCGCAGCCGCAGGTCGACACCGGCGAGCGCGTTGGCGGCGTCGTCGGCGCGGTCCTCCGGGTCGTCGCGGTTCAGGCCGACGTCGCTCAGCATCTCGAGGAAGCTGCGGGCCGACTGCGGCCTGCCGTGCCCACCCCATTGCGCGGTGCGCGTCAGGCCGATCTCGAGCCCGTCGAGAGGCCGCAGGCTGAGCCGGCTGCCGACCAGGAACGGGCGGCGCGGCGTCTCGACCCCTTCGAGCGCGCCGACGAAGAACTCGAAGCTCCAGGGGCCGAGCCAGGCGAGCCAGGGCGTGGCCGAGGGCATGACCGCGGCGCGCTGCACGCCGAAGCCGGCGATCGCGGGCGCGTTGTGGCCGAGCACCAGGCTGTCCTGCCAGCCCGGGCCCCACCAGCTGCGGCGCGACCAGGCTTGCCACTGCAGGCCCAGGGCTTCTGTCGCGAGGGCCGAGCCTTCGAGGCGGGCGGCGACCGCGTCGTCGTCTGCCGCGTCTCCGCCGGCACGCTCCAGACGCAGGCCGAACTGCGCGGCGAGCGCAGGCGTCTCATGCGCGCCGCCGCGCAGGCCGAGGGCGCTGCCGGGGGTGGCGTCTTCTGCATAGCCGGCCGGCATCGTGCCCGGGTTGCGCAGGCTGAGGTCGAGGCGGGCGCGCGTCGCCGCGCCGAGCTCGCCGCGCAGGCGGTCGCGGGCGCGCTCGAGCGGCGCGGGCAGGCCGAGGGCAGGGCGTCGAGAGCCTGCTCGACCGCGCGGCGCGGCAGCGGCCATTGCATCAGCGTCATCTGCAGCCCGCCTTCGTCGGCGAGCAGCGCAAGGTCGTGCCGGGCCACCGCGCTCGGGCTCCAGGGCGGCGACGGTTCGGCGCCGGCGAGAGCCGACAGGCAGGCCCCGAACAGCAGGCCTGCGAGGCGCCTGATCGAGCGGCCGCCGGCGGCCGCCGCCGGTCGGGGCCGCGGATCGGCGGAGGCGGTTCGGGGTGTCGTGGCCAATGGCGATCGGGTGTCGGCGCGGCGGGCACCATCGCGGCCGCTCGCCGGTCAGCATGCGGCGGCCGGCGCCTCGCTGGCCGCTGGCCGTCGTACACCCCGGACCTGCGAAGGGGCAACGGTTACCTGCGGTCACCGGCCGCAGGCCGCAGCGTCAGCTTGGCGGCGCCTGCCCGCGAGCGGGGCCTCTGCCGCACCCGGCCCGCGGCCTACGTGCCGCGGCCCGCGGTCGCCCCGCGCAGCAGGTGGCGCGCGATGCTCCAGCGGTGCACCTCCGACGGCCCGTCGTAGATGCGGAAGGCGCGCATGTCCGCGAAGATTCTCGCGACGACGGTCTCGCCGGTCACGCCCTGCCCGCCGAGCACCTGGACGCTGCGGTCGACGATGCGCCAGGTCGCCTCGGAGGCGACCACCTTCGCCATGCTCGACGCGTGGCGCCCGAGCTCGCCCTGGTCGAGCGTCCAGGCGCAGTGCCAGATCGCCAGGCGCGCGGTGTGCAGGTCGAGCTCGTTGTCGGCCAGCATGAAGCCCACGCCTTCGTGCTCGCCGAGTGGCTTGCCGAAGGCGTGGCGTCGCGCTGCATAGGCCAGGGCCACGTCGTGCGCGCGCCGTGCCTGGCCGAGCCAGCGCATGCAGTGCGTGAGCCGTGCCGGCGACAGCCGCACCTGCGCATAGCGAACCCCTTCGCCCGGCTCGCCCAGCACGTCGGCGGCTGGCACGCGCAAGCCGTCGAAGCGCACCACGCCGTGCCCGCCGGGAAAGCAGCTGTCGAGCGCCGCCATCTGGCGCTCGACCGCGATCCCCGGCGCGTCCATGTCGGTGAGGAACATCGTCGCCCGGCCCGCATGCTCGTCGCCTTCGGCATGGCGCGCCATGACGATCGCGAAGGCGGCGCCGGTGGCGCCGGTGATGAACCATTTGAGACCGTCGACGCGGTAATGGTCGCCGTCGCGCGTGGCCGTCGTCGCGAGCATCGACGGGTCGGAGCCGGCGCCCGGCTCGGGCTCGGTCATGCAGAAGCAGGAGCGCGTGTCGCCGGCGGCCAGCGGCGCCAGCCAGCGCGCCTTCTGCGCCGGCGTCGCGACCACTTCGAGCAGGTGCATGTTGCCCTCGTCGGGCGCGGCGATGTTCATCGCCACCGGGCCGAGCGGCGAGTAGCCGGCCTCCTCGAAGACGACCGCCTTCGCGCGGTGGTCGAGGCCGAGGCCGCCGAGCGCGGGCGGCATGTGCGACGAGAGCAGGCCGGCGGCGCGGCCGCGCGCCACCAGCTCGCGGCGCAGCGACTCGCTCGGGCCATGCGGCGTGCAGCCGGCGTCGCCTTCGAGCGGGATCACCTGCGTCGCGATGAAGTCGCGCGTGCGCGCCTGGAGTGCGGCGAGTTCGGGCGGGAGGTGGAAGTCCATCGTCGTGTTCCTCGTCTGGGCGGGCGGGGCAGACGGCGCGGGGAGCTTAGCGCGCCAACCGCGCAGCTCGCCCTCGGGGGGCGCCGGTCGGCGTTAGGCTTGCGCCACCCCGACGCCCACCATGTCCGCCACACCCCGCCCCGATCCAGACACCGGCGGCACGGCCGTGCCCGCTGGCGCGGTGGCGATCGACTTCGACCCGCGACGCCTGCAGGCCTGGCTGCAAGGCCAGGTGCCCGGCCTGGAGGGCGCGATGCGGCTGCGGCGCATCGGCGGCGGGCAGTCCAACCCGACCTACTTCGTCGACTTCGACGGCCGCAGCGTCGTGCTGCGCAAGCAGCCGCCGGGCCCGCTGCTGCCCTCGGCGCATGCGGTCGACCGCGAGTGCCGCATCCTGCGCGCGCTGGCCGCCACCGAGGTGCCGGTGCCGCCCGTGCTCGCCTGGTGCGACGACCGCGAGGTGGTCGGCACGCCGTTCTACGTGATGGCCTGCCTCGAAGGCCGCGTGCTGCCCGGCCTGGCGTTGCCCGAGGTGCCGGCGGCGGCGCGGCGCGCGCACGTCCTGGCGATGGCCGAGACGCTGGCGGCCCTGCACGCGGTCGACTGGGCCGCGCTCGGCCTGGCCGACTACGGGCGCACGGGCAACTTCTTCTCGCGCCAGCTCGCGCGCTGGTCGCGCCAGTGGGCCGCGTCGAAAGGGGCGGACAACCCCGACGTCGAGCGGCTGATCGCCTGGCTGCCCGCCCACCTGCCGGCCGACGACACGACGACGATCGCGCACGGCGATTTCCGCATCGGCAA
This sequence comes from Ideonella sp., assembly GCA_035911095.1. Classification (GTDB taxonomy): domain Bacteria; phylum Pseudomonadota; class Gammaproteobacteria; order Burkholderiales; family Burkholderiaceae_C; genus JAMHWF01. Next base: position 232,413 of record JAMHWF010000044.1, read on the forward strand.
CCTGATGTTCGACCCCCGCCAGCCGCGCGTCGTCGCGGTGCTCGACTGGGAGCTTTCGACCCTGGGACACCCGATGGCCGACCTGGGCTACGCCTGCATGGCCTGGCACATGGCGCCGGGCGAGTTCGACGGCGTGCGCGGGCTCGACCTGCCGGCCCTCGGCCTGCCCGACGAGGCGGCGTTCGTCGCGCGCTACCGCGAGGCCTACGCGCGGCGCTGCGGCCGCGAGGCACCGGGGCTCGAGCCGTTCCACCTCGCGTTCTCGATGTTCCGCTTCGCGGTGATCCTCGAAGGCGTCGCCGCCCGTGCACGCGGCGGCAATGCGGCAAGTGCCGATGCGGCCGAGGTCGGGGCGCAGGCGGCGGCGTTCGCGCGCCGCGGCTGCGCCGTCATCGACGGCGCCTGAGGCATCGACAGGTCGCGAGCACAAGCAGCCCGATGCGGCCGTCCCGCCGTTCGCGGCGCCGCGGTTCAGCGCGAGCCCAGCACCGTCAGCCCCCAGAACACGAGCAGGGCCAGCAGCATGGCGAGCCCGATCTTGACCCACGAGTAAGGCCGGTCGCCCTCGACCTCGCCGGTCTGGCCGTTGACCACGATCTGCCAGACCTTGCCGCCGAAGCGGTAGCTGCCGATCCACACCGGAAGCAGCAACTGCTTGAAGCGGATCTCGTCGACCACGGTCTGGCGGCCGTGGACGCGCTGCTCGTCGCCGCCGATGTCGCGCCGCACCGCGGCGACGATCGCCGGCTCCATGCGGGCCCGCGCCTCGGTGAAGCCGCGCGCTAGGTCGTGGCGGTAGACCTCGACCGTGAAGCCGGCCAGCAGCTCGGGTGCCGGTGGGCGCAGCTGCTTCAGGTCCCAGCCGTCGAGCACCCGCGCCAGGTGGGCCGGGATCGAAGGCGAGGCCGCCACCAGCACGTCGTCGAAGACGAGCGAGACCGCGCCGGCGGCGCCGCGCCAGTCGACGACCACCTGCGGGCTCGCCCCGGACCGCGGCCCCGCCACGCGGCGGCGCGTGCCGCGTTCGCCGCGATAGGTGGTGACCGTGCGCGCGTCGAAGGTCCACCAGGGCATGTAGACGCCGTGCACGCCGTCGGCCGCGCTGACGCTGCGCTTGAGCGCCGAGGGCGCGAACCAGCGGCTGCCGACCCAGCGCGCGAACACCTGCTGCGCGGCGGGGGCGTCGAGCGAGAAAGGCAGCGCGGCCTGCGGCAGCAGCAGGGCCTCCTCGTGCGCCTGCTCGATCAGCAGCGGCGTGGTGCAGAAGGCGCAGCGGTCGCCGACGACATGGCCCTCGAAGCGGCTCTGCGCGCCGCAGGAAGGGCAGTCGACGACGCGCTCCCGGCGCGACGGCTCGCGCGCGGCGAGGTCGCGCAGCGTCTGCTCGTAGTCGTGCTCGCGCAGCGCCTCGGCCCGTGCGTCGGGCGTCGGCGCGGGCAGCGTGCGCGCATGGCCACAGGCGCTGCAGGCGAGCGCCGAGCGGCGCGGGTCGAAGGCCATCGCCGCGCCACAGGCCGGGCACTCGAAGCGCCGCGGGCCGATGGCGCGCGGGATGGCAGGGGTGGGATCCGGTCCGGCGCCGGGCTCTGCGGGGCTCACGGGGGCGCAGTGTGCCTGCGCCCGCCTGGTCGGCGGGGAGCCTTCAGCGCACCGGTGCCGTGATCACCTCCAGCGCCACCAGGTTCGACACCTGACGCCCGGCGCGCACGTCGTTCGGCACGACGAGGCGGGCGAAGCTGTTGTCGGTCAGGGGCGCGCCTTCGAGCTGCCAGGCGATCAGGTTCGGCTGGTTGCCGAAGCCGGGGTCGATCTCGCCCAGCGAGATCGCCGCCTTGTAGCCGTCGCTGCCGGTGGCGACGACGAACATGCCCAGCACCGGGTTCTTCGTCGAGGCGTCGATGGCGATGCCGACCGTGTCGTTCAGGAAGGTCCAGAGGTCGACACCGCCGTAGTTGTCGCCACGGGCGCTGCGGGTCACCTGCGGCAGCGCCTGCAGGGCTGCCAGGTCGTAGGTGCCTGGCCGCAGCACCGAGCCCGAGACGGTGAAGCGCGTCGACACCCCACCGCCGGCCGCCGCCGCGGTCGAGCCCGTCGGCTGCACGTCGATCCGAACGACGTTCGACACATAGCGCCCGCCGCGCACGTCGCCCGGCGAGGTGATGCGGAACGGCCCGTCCTCGCCGAGCCCGACCGAGGCGCCGTCGACGGTCTCGGCGTAGGCGACCACGCTTTGCCGGTTGCCGAAGTTGGGCGACAGCTCGCCGAGCGCGAACACCGCGCGATAGCCGTCCGCGCCGGTGACGCTCACGACGCGGTTCAGCACGTCGTTCCGGACGCCCGGGTCGAGCTTGAGGCCTGCGTGCTCGAGCAGGCTCCACAGGCTCGCGCCGGTGTAGGTGTGCGCCTGGTCGCCGCTGCCGCTGCGGTAGGCGACGGTCTGTGTCGTCGCCGGCAGCGCCTCGAGGGCGGCGCGGGTACGGGGGCCGCGCTGCTCGACGTCGCCGTTCAGCGAGAAGGTGCCTCCGTCGTCGCTGGAGCCGCCGCAACCGGCCAGTGGCGCCAGCAGGGCCAGGCCGAGCAGCAGCGCTTGGATGCGCTTGTTCATCGTGTCTCCTCCTTGTTCTTCGACATATTCATGATGACACAACGAGGAGTTTCCGGCGCGGTGCGAATGCTCTGGTGCGCGCTCGACGGATCGCCGTGGGGGCATGTCGAAGCGGATATGGCGCGACACCGTTGCGGCGAGTCGGGGCGGGTCTGCGGCCGTGCGCGACAGGGCGGCCGCTATGATCCCGGCCGTTGGTGCTCGCGCCGTTTCACGGCGGCGCAGTTGAACGGGAATCAGGAAGGCCCGGGGCAGCCCGCCCCGGCACGGCCCCAACCTGAGCTGCCCCCGCAACGGTAAGTGGACGAGGGTTCGCGCCCTCAGCTCGTGTCGGATCCCACTGGGCCAGTCGGCCTGGGAAGGGCACACGGGTCGCCTCCATCAGCCCGGATACCGGCCAACGGGGTGGCGCGCCGCAGGGCGCGCCGTGAGGTGCGGCCCGCGGGGAAGCGGGCTCGCACGTGCTGCGTTCTCTCTTCCTCCCTCATGTCCAGTCGCCAGCCAGCCAGCCGCCGGGCCGATCCGCGCACGGCACGTTCCTCCCTTCGCCTTGCCGCACGCGGGTCGCTGCTCGCGGCCGTCGCCGCCGCCGCAGTGCCGACCTTCACGCGGGCGCAGCCCGCCACCCCGCTCGAAGACGTGGTCGTCACCGCGACCCGCACGCCGACCCGCGTCGACGATGCGCTGGCCGAGGTCACGGTCGTCGACCGCCAGCAACTCGACGCCTACGCCGGCCGCACGCTGACCGAGGTGCTGTCGCGCCAGCCCGGCGTGCAGTTCTCGTCCAACGGCGGGCTCGGCAAGTCGTCGAGCGTCTCGCTGCGCGGGCTCGAGTCGCGCCATGTGCTGCTGCTGATCGACGGCGTGCGCTACGGCTCGGCCACGCTCGGCACCCCGTCGTGGGAGAACCTGCCGCTCGACGCGATCGAGCGCATCGAGATCGTGCGCGGCCCGCTCTCCAGCCTCTACGGCAGCGACGCGGTCGGCGGCGTGGTGCAGATCTTCACGCGGCGCGGCGCGCCGGGGTTGCATGGCGAGGGCATCGTGGCGCTCGGCACGGATGCGTTCCGCCAGGTCGGCGCCGGCCTGCGCTTTGGCGAAGGCGCGTTCGACGGCGCGCTGCGCATCGGCCACCAGCGCACGCACGGCTTCTCGACCACCAACGAGCGGGTGCCCTTCGACAACCACAACCCCGACGACGACGGCTTCAAGCAGAGCAACGCCAGCGCGCGGCTCGGCTGGCGCTTCGCCAACGACTGGCGGCTCGAGGCCCTGGGCCTCTTCTCCGACGGCGAGACGCACTTCGACGACGGCCTCGGCGCCGACGCGCGCGCCGGCATGAAGACGCAGGTCGTGTCGCTGCAGGCGAGCGGCAAGCTGCTGGCCGCCTGGACGACGTCGCTGCGCGTCGCCCGCTCGGAGGACGAGTACGACACCAAGGCCAGCGCGTCCCCCTTCACCGACCTCGGCACGATCGGCAACGTGCAGGAGCAGCTGACGTTCGAGAACACGATCGCCACCGCCGCCGGCGACGTGCTACTGCTGGCCGAACACCTGAAGCAGAAGGTCAGCCGGCCGGGCGCGCCCTTCGAGGTGTCGAACCGCTCGATCAACGGCTTCGGCGCCGGGCTCAACGGGCGCGCCGGCGCGCACGGCTGGCAGGCCAGCCTGCGCCACGACCGCAACTCGCAGTTCGGCAGCCAGACCACCGGGGCACTGGCCTACGCCTACGACCTGAGCCGCGCCTGGCGCCTCGGCGCCTCGTACGGCACCAGTTTCGTCGCCCCGAGCTTCAACCAGCTCTACTACCCGGGCTTCGGCAACCCCGAACTGCAGCCGGAAGAGGGCAAGCATGCCGAGCTGAGCGTGCGCTGGGCGATCACCGACCACCAGGTGCGGCTGGCCTGGTTCGACAACCGCATCCGCGGCTTCATCCCGAGCGGCCCGCGGCCGGCCAACGTGCCGCGCGCGCGCGTCGACGGCCTCGGCCTGAGCTATGAAGGCCAGCTCGCCGGCTGGGCCCTGGCCGCGAGCACCGAGCACCTCGACCCGCGCGTCGACGAAGGCGCGGCCAACGTCGGCAACCAGCTGCCGCGGCGCGCGCGCAAGACGGCGCGCCTCTCGGCCGACTCGCCGCAATGGAACGGCTGGAGCGTGGGCGCCGGCCTCAACGCGGTCGGCGCGCGCTACGACGACGCGGCCAACACCCGCCGCCTGGGCGGCTACGGCGTGGTCGACCTGAACGCCGACTGGCGCTTCGCGCCGGCCTGGGCGCTCGGCCTCAAGCTGAACAACCTGACCGGGCGCGACTACGAGACCGTCTACGGCTACAACCAGCCGGGCCGCGAGGTGTTCGTCAGCCTGCGCTACAACGGGGGACGGTGAACGCGTCGAAGACGAACGAGGGGACAGGGCGATGCACGAGCTGATCCTCGGCGGCTGCCGGAGCGGCAAGTCCCGCACGGCCGAATCGCGCGCCGCCGCCTGGCTGGCCGCGGCGCCGGGGCGCGAGGCCGTGCTGGTCGCGACGGCGCTGGCCGGCGATGAGGAGATGCGTGCCCGCATCGCCCGCCACCGCGCCGACCGCGCGCAGCGCCTGCCGGCGCTGGCCACGGTCGAGGCGCCGCACGACCTGCCCGGCGCGCTGCGCGAGGGGGCGCGGCCGCAGCGGCTCGTCGTCGTCGACTGCCTGACGTTGTGGCTGACGCAGCGGCTGATGCCGCCGGGCGAGGCCAATTCAGTCGCAGGCCCGGACGCAGACGCGAACGCTGAGGCCGCGGTGCAGGCCCTGTGCGACGCCCTCGGGTCCGCGCCCGGGCCGGTGGTGCTGGTGTCGAACGAGATCGGCCTGGGCGTGATGCCGCTGTCTCGCGAGGCGCGACGCTTCGTCGACACGCTCGGCGGGCTGCACCAGCGCGTGGCGGCGATCACGTCGCGCGTGACGCTGATGGTGGCCGGGATCGAGACGAGGATGAAAGGGTGAGGGCGCTGTGGCGGGATCGGGCCGAGCGCGCCCGCCGCGGCAGGCGGCCGCCAGGCCGGCACGGCGTCGGCCGATGCCTGGCGGTGCTGGCCTTGTGGTCGGCGGCGGTGCCGGCCCCTGCCGGCGTGGCGCCAGCCACCGTCGCGGGTCTGGCTGACACCCTGGCCGTGACCGCGGCTGCGACGACAACGATTGCGGCGGCACAGGCGGCCGCGCCGGCCGCGTCCGCCTCGCCCGCGCCGATCACCGTGCGTGACGAGCGTGGCCGCACGTTCCACTTCGACCGACCGCCCGCGCGCATCGTGGCGTTGCTGCCCTCGCTGACCGAAAGCGTCTGCGCGCTCGGCGGCTGCGACCGACTGGTCGGGGTCGACCGCTACTCCAACGCGCCGCCCGAGGTCGAGCGCCTGCCCAAGCTCGGTGGGCTGGAGGACACGCAGGTCGAGCGCCTAGTCGCACTGCGGCCGGACGTCGTGCTGTCGGCCAAGTCGGCGCGCGTCACCGACCGGCTCGAGGCGCTGGGCCTCACCGTGGTGCTGATCGAGGCGCAGAGCCATGCCGAGGTCGAGCGCTCGCTGCAGCTGATCGGCACCCTGCTCGGCCGCCCGGAGGCTGCGACGCGGCTGTGGCAGGGCATCCAGCGCGAGATCGACGCCGCCACCACCCGCGTGCCGCCGCAGCTTCGCGGCGCGCGGGTGTACTTCGAGGTGGCCTCGGCGCCCTATGCGGCGGGCACCACCTCGTTCATCGGCGAGACCCTGACCCGCCTGGGCCTCGGCAACATCGTGCCGCCGGCGCTCGGGCCGTTCCCCAAGCTGAACCCGGAGTACGTCGTGCGCAGCCGGCCCGACATCGTGATGGCGCTGCAGCGCGAGCTGGACGCGATGCCGTCGCGCCCCGGCTGGGGCGCGCTGGCTGCCATCCGCCAGGGCCGCAGCTGCGGCTTTCCGCTGGCGCGCTACGACCTGCTGGTGCGCCCGGGGCCGCGCATGGGCGAGGCGGCCGGCCTGGTCGTCGACTGCCTGGTGCGGCTCGCCGCCGCAGGGCGCTGAGGGGCCGGCCGATGACACCGCCGCTGCCGGAGCGCGACACGCGACAGCCGCACGCCGCCACCGCCGACCGCCGTTCGGGCAGCGCGAGCGGCACGGGCACCGCCCGCCATGCCGGCCCGACCACGGCACCCGATGCCGAAGCCACCGCCGACCGCCGGCGCCGCCGCCAGCTCGCCGTCGCCCTGGCCGTCACCTCGCTGGCGCTGGCGCTGCTCGGCCTCGTCGTCGGCAGCGAAGGCTGGTCGTGGCGTGCTTTCGTCGCCGACTGGCAGGGCGACCAGGCGGGTCTGATCCTCGGCCAGATCCGCGTGCCGCGCACGCTCGGCGCCTGGCTGGTCGGCGCGCTGCTCGGCCTGGGCGGCGCGATCGCGCAGGGCGTGTTCCGCAACCCGCTGGCCGACCCCTACCTGCTCGGCTCGGCCTCCGGCGCCGGGCTCGGCGTGGTGCTGGTGCTGGCGGCGGCGACGCTCGGCGGGCAGTTCATCGACCACGCGACCGCCGCCTGGCTCGAGCGCGCGGGCATGGTGCTGGCGGCCTTCGTCGGCGCGCTCGTCGGCGTGCTGCTGACGCTGACGCTCGCCAGCGGCGCGCAGCAGACGCTGCGCCTGCTGCTGGCCGGCGTCGTCGTCGGCGTGCTGCTCGGCGCGATCGGCGACCTGGTGACGACGATCTCGCCCGAGGCGCTGTCGGGCAAGCAGTTCTTCCTGCTCGGGAGCACCGGGCTGATCGGCTGGGAGGGCATCGGCTGGCTCGTGCTCGGGCTGGCGGCGACGCTGCCGCTGGCCTGGCGCCACGCGCGCGCGCTGGACGCGCTGACGCTCGGCGAGGACACCGCGGTGAGCCTCGGCCTGTCGCTGGCGCGCGTGCGGCTGCTCTTCGTGCTGCTGCTCGCGCTGGCCACCGGCACCGCGGTCTCGCAGTCGGGGCTGGTCGCCTTCGTCGGCCTGGTCGCGCCGCACCTGGTGCGCCGCTTCGCCCCCTCGTCCCACGGCTACGGCCTGGTCGCCAGCGCGGCGATGGGCGGCGTGCTGCTGCTCGGGGCCGACGTGCTGGCGCGCGGGCTGGTCGCGCCGCAGGAGCTGCCGGTCGGGGTGCTGACCGCGGTGCTCGGCGGCGTCTACCTGATCTGGCTGCTGCGGCGGCGGGGGGCAGGGTGAGCAGCCCGGCGCCGACGCTGAGCGCCGAGGGCGTGCAGCTCGCCTTCGGCGCGCGCGCGGTGCTGCGCGGCGTCAGCTGCCGCTTCACCACCGGCTGGACCTCGATCGTGGGGCCCAACGGCGCCGGCAAGTCGACGCTGCTGCGCGTGCTGGCCGGTCTGCTGGCGCCGCAGGCCGGCCGCGTGCTGCTGGGCGACGAGCCGCTGGCCGCGATGCCGCCACGCCGCCGCGCCGGCGCGATCGCCTGGCTCGCGCAGCAGGGCGACGTGACCGGCGAGCTCACCGCGCGCGAGACGGTGCGCCTGGGCCGCCTGGCCCACCAGGGCTTCCTCGCCGGCCCGACCACGCAGGACGAGGCCGCCGTCGACGCGGCGATGCAGGCCACCGAGTGCATCGACTGGCAGCACCGCCGCCTGCATGCGTTGTCGGGCGGCGAGCGGCAGCGCGTGCTGCTGGCGCGCGCGCTCGCCACCGAGGCGCGCGTGCTGCTGCTCGACGAGCCGACCACCCACCTCGACCCGCCGCACCAGGTGGCGCTGGCGCGCCTCTTCCGCCGGCTGGCGGCGACGCACACGGTGGTCAGCGTGCTGCACGACCTGCCGATCGCGCTGCTGGCCGACCGCCTGCTCGTGCTGCAGGACGGCCGCGTGCGCGCCGAGGGCCGGCGCGACGAGCCGCCACTGCAGCGCGAGCTGGTCGAGACCTTCGGCGGCGCGATCCGCATCGAGTCGCGCGACGGGCGGCCGCTGGTCGTCCCGCATCTCGATTGACCGATTGACCGCGCCACCCGGCGCGCATCCCACCCGACACGCGAGGTCTGCGATGGAGATCGAATCCCCCCCCACCGACCACCAGCGACTCGCCGAGCCGCAGCCACGGCGCGGCCTGGTCATCGTCCACACCGGCAAGGGCAAGGGCAAGAGCACCGCCGCCTTCGGCCTCGCGCTGCGCGCGCACGGCCGCGGCAAGGCGGTGCGCATCTACCAGTTCATGAAGGTACCGTCGGCGCGCTTCGGCGAGCACCGCATCTTCGAGCAGCTCGGCCTGCCGATCGAAGGCCTGGGCGACGGCTTCAGCTGGAAGAGCCGCGACCTCGAGCACTCGGCCCAGCTCGCGCGCGAGGGCTGGGCCCGCGCCGAGGCGACGATCCGCGCCGGCGCGCACTTCCTCGTCGTGCTCGACGAGATCATCTACCCCCTGCGCTACGGCTGGCTGCCGCTGGAGCCCGTGCTCGCCGCGCTGCGCGAGCGCCCCGCCGACGTGACGGTGGTGCTCACCGGCCGCGACGCGCCGGCCGAGCTGATCGAGCTGGCCGACACCGTGACCGAGATGACCCTCGTCAAGCACCACTACCAGGCCGGCGTGCCGGCGCAGCGGGGCATCGAGGATTGAGCGCCGCGATCAGCTGGAGCGCCGGCAAGGACTCGATGCTCGCCTGGCTGCGCGCGCGCGAGGCCGGGCTCGACGTGCGGACCTTCGTGACCCTGATGGACGCCGACGGCACGAGCAAGAGCCATGCGCTGCCGGCGGCGCTGGTCGCGGCCCAGGTCGAGGCGCTGGGCGGGCGCTGGCGGGCGGTGGCTGTCGAGGCACGGCCCGGCGCCTACGAAGAGGCCTTCCTGCAGACCCTGGCCGCGCTGCGGGCGGAGGGCCACGACCGCTTCATCTGTGGCGACATCGACCTCGCCGCCCACCGCGACTGGATCGTGCCGCGCTGCGCCGCGGCGGGGCTGGAAGCCGTGTTCCCGCTCTGGGGCACGCCGCGCGCGGCACTGGCGCGCGAGGTGCTGGGTCGGGGCATCCGCGCGCGGCTGGTCTGCGTCGACACCGCACGGCTCGACGCGGCGTTCTGCGGCGCGGCCTACGACGAGGCCCTGCTCGCGCGCCTGCCTGCCGGCGTCTGCCCCTGCGGGGAAGACGGCGAGTTCCACACTTTCGTTCACGACGGGCCGGGCTTCGCCGCACCGCTGGCGCTGCGCTCGCTCGGGGTCGAGCAACTCGCGTCGCGGCCGCCGCTGGCGCCGACGACGCTGGCCTTCGAGCGGCTGGCGTTGCAGGCATGAGCGGGCCGGCGACGCCGGATGTCGGCGCGCTGCTCGCGCTGGCGCTGGCGCTCGCCTGGGCGCTCGATGCCGTGCTCGGCGAGCCGCGCAACGCCTGGCATCCGGTGGCCTGGTTCGGCCGCCTGATGGGGCCGGTCGGGCAGCGCCTCGTCGCGCTGCCGCCGCGGGCCGCCTTCATCGGCGGTGCGCTCGCCTGGTGTGCGGTCGCGGTGGTGCTCGGCCCGGCCGGCGCCGCACTGCAGGCCTGGGCGCTCGGGCTGCAGGCGCTGCTCGCGGTGCCGCTGCTCGCGCTGGCGCTCAAGCCCTGCTTCGCCTGGCGCCAGCTGCGCGACGAAGTCGCAGCGGTCGAGGCCGCACTGGCCGAGAGCCTGGACGCGGGCCGCGCGCGGCTGGGCCGCATCGTCAGCCGCGACGTGTCGACGCTCGACGCCGACGAGGTGCGCGAGAGCGCGATCGAGACGCTGGCCGAGAACCTCAACGATTCGGTCGTGGCGCCGCTGCTATGGTTCGCGCTGCTCGGCCTGCCCGGCGCGCTGGTCTACCGCGCCGCCAACACGCTGGACGCGATGTGGGGCTATCGCGGGCGCTGGGAATGGGCCGGCAAGTGGCCCGCGCGCGCCGATGACGTGCTGTCCTGGCTGCCGGCACGCGTGACGGCGCTGCTGCTGCTGCCGTTCGGCTTCGACCCGATGCGCCAGTTGGCGGAAGAGGTAGGCCGCACGCCTTCGCCCAACGGCGGCTGGCCGATGGCGGCGATGGCGCTGCGCCTGGACGTGCGGCTGCGCAAGCCCGGTGTCTATGCGCTGAACGACCTCGCGCCCTCGCCAGGGCCGGGCGAGGTGGCGGCTGCCGTCGCCGTCGCCGCACGCACGGCGCATGCGGCCTGCGCGTTCGCCTGCGTCGCGCTGTGGGTGGCGTGGTGATGCGCGGGCCCGACGGCCGGGCTGGCGTGCAGAGCGAGGCCGCCGCGGTGAACGGCCGGGTGCACGGCGGCCCCGACGCGCGCGGCCCGGCGCGCATCGACTTCTCGACCACCATCAACGGCCTCGGTGCCTGCCCGGCGGCGCTCGCGACGGTGTGTGCGGCCGACGTGACGCGCTACCCCGACCCGTCGTACACGGCGCTGCGCCGCCGGCTCGCCGCGCGGCACGGGGTCGAACCGCGCCGCATCCTGCTGGCCGGCAGCGGCAGCGAGTTCATCCAGCGCCTGACGGCGGTCGGCGCGCGCCTCGCGCCCGGGCCGGTCGCGCTGCCGCGCCACGCCTTCGGTGACTACGCCGCGGCGGCACGGGCCTGGGGCCGGCCGTTGGTGCCGCTCGACGACCCCGCCGCCACGCTGCGCTGGCTTGCCGACCCGGCCAGTCCTGTGGGCGACGCGACACCACCGCCGACCGGCCTCGAGCACCTCCCCACCGTGCTCGACCTGGCAGGCGATCCGCTGCGCGCCGACCCCGCTGAGGGCTGGCCGGCCGATGCCCGCGAGCGCGCCTTCTGCCTGCACAGCCCGAACAAGGCGCTCGGCCTGCCCGGCGTGCGCGGTGCCTACGCGATCGCGCCGGCCCACGCCGCCTGGCCGGTCGACGACTGGTGCGCCGCGCTCACGGCGGCCGAGCCCTCGTGGGTGCTGTCGGCCCAGGCGGTGGCGATGCTCGACGCCTGGTGCGACGAGGGCGTCGGGCGCTGGGTCGAGGCGTCGCGCCTGACGCTGGGCGGCTGGACGCGGGCGCTCGTCGAGCGCCTGCAGGCGCTCGGTTTCACGCGGCGTCCGGGCAGCGCGCACTACGTGTGCGTGCGGCCGCCGCCCGCGCTGGCCCCGGCGGCAGCGGCGCTGCGTGCGCGGGGCATCGCGCTGCGCGAGACGACGTCGTTCGGCCTGCCCGGCGAGTGGCGGCTCGGCGCGCAGCCGCCGGCGGCGGTCGACGCCTTGATCGCAGCGCTGGAGGCCACCCTGCCGGCCCGGGCGACGCGCCAGGCTGTCGGGCCGTGACGCCAACCACCGAGGAGACCGCGTGACCCGCACCGTGATCGTCTGGGGCTGCTCCAGCGGCGCCGGCAAGAGCTGGCTCGCGACGGCCCTGTGCCGCTGGGCGGCGCGGCAGGGCCTGGACGTGGCGCCGTTCAAGGCGCAGAACATGAGCAACAACGCGCGTGTCGTCGCCACGCCCGACGGCCGCGCCGGCGAGATCGGCGCCGCGCAGTACTTCCAGGCGCTGGCCGCGCGCGTGCTGCCGCAGGTCGACCACAACCCGGTGCTGCTGAAGCCCGAGCACGACACCGCGAGCCAGGTGGTGCTGCACGGCGAGGTCGCGGCCGGCCTCTCGCAGCAGCCCTGGCGCGAGCGCAGCGCGGTGCTGGCGGCCGCGGCGCGCGCGAGCTTCGAGCGCCTGGCGGCGCGCCATGAGCTGATCGTCGTCGAGGGCGCCGGCTCGCCGGCCGAGATCAACCTCGCCGACCACGACTACGTGAACCTCGATACGGCCCGCTGGGCGCGCGCCGCGGGGCCCACGACGGCGCTGCTCGTCGCCGACATCGACCGCGGCGGCGCCTTCGCGCACCTGCACGGCACCTGGGCGCTGCTGCCCGAGGACCTGCGCCCGCTGCTCGGCGGCTTCGTGCTCAACAAGTTTCGCGGCGACGCGGCGCTGCTCGCGCCCGGGCCCGAGATGCTCGAGCGCCTGACCGGCGTGCCGCTGGCCGGCGTGCTGCCGATGTGGCGCGGCCACGGGCTGCCGGAGGAAGACGGCTGGTTCGGGCGCGAGGGCGGGTTCTCGCCGCGCGAGGCGGTGGCGCCCGGCGCCTTGGCCACCGCCCCGCGGGACGGCGACGCAGCGCAGGGCTCGGGTCGCGGGCCCGGCCCGCTGCGCATCGCGATCGTCGCCTTCCCGCGCATCAGCAACCTCGACGAGTTCCAGCCACTGGCACAGGCGCCCGGCGTCGAGCTGGCCTGGGCACGCGAACCTTCGCTGCTGGCGGCGGCCGACTGGGTCGTGCTCCCCGGCTCCAAGCAGGTGAGCGGCGACCTTGCCTGGCTGCGCGAGCGCGGGCTCGACCGCGTGATCGCGGCCCACGCAGCGGCGGGGCGCCCGGTGCTCGGCATCTGTGGCGGCCTGCAGATGCTCGGCGCGGTTCTGGAAGACCCGGAAGGCGTCGACGGCGCCGCCCACGGCCCGCTCGCCGGCCTGGGCCTGCTGCCGCTGCACACGCGGGCGGCGGCGCCGAAGCTGCTGCGCCGCACGCGGCTGCGCTTCGGCGCGGTGCAGGGGCCCTGGGCAGGCCTCGCGGGTGTGGAGGGCGAGGGCTACGAGATCCACGTCGGGCGTACCGAGGCCGTCTCCGGGGTGCGGCAAGGGGTGCTGCACGACGATGCCGGGCAGGCGATCGGCTGGCAGGCCGGCCCGGTGCTCGGCGTGTACGCGCACGGGATCTTCGAGTGCGCCGCAGTGCAGCAGGCGCTTTTCGGCCGCGAGGCCGTTACGCTCGACGCCCGCCTCGACGGGCTGGCCGACGCGATCGAGCGTCACCTGTCGCCGTCGCGCCTCGCCGCATGGATGAAAGGCCCCTGAACATGTCGCTGCCCACCGTCACGACGATCCGCGATGCGGCGCTCTCGGCCCGCGTGAAGCGCGCGCTCGACCAGCTCACCAAGCCGGTCGGCGCGCTCGGCCGGCTGGAGGCGCTGGCGCTGCAGCTGGCGCTGGTCCAGGGCCGAGAGCGGCCGCGCCTGCAGCAGCCGCAGCTGGTCGTCTTCGCGGCCGACCACGGCATCGCGGCGCAGGGCGTCTCGGCCTATCCGCAGTCGGTGACCGGTCAGATGGTGGCCAACATGCTCGCCGGCGGCGCGGCGGTCGCGGTGCTGGGGCGCCAGCACGGGCTGGCGCTGACGGTGGTCGATTGCGGCGTGATCAGCGACACCGCGCCCTGCGAAGGGCTCGTCGTCGCAAAGACGGCCGCCGGCAGCGGCGATACCAGCCGCGGCCCGGCGATGAGCCCGGCCCAGTGCGATGCCGCGATCGCCAACGGGGCGCGCCTGCTGCGCGACCTGCCGGGCAACGCGCTGCTGCTCGGCGAGATGGGCATCGCCAACACCTCGGCCGCGAGCCTGCTGATGGCGCGCCTGACCGGCGAGCCGATCGACGACTGCACCGGCCGCGGCACCGGCCTGGACGACGCCGGCCTCGCGCGCAAGCGCGCCGTGCTGCGCCGCGCGCTCGAAGCCAACAGCACCGCGACGACGCCGCTCGAAGTGCTGGGCGCGCTCGGCGGCCTCGAGATCGCGACCATGACCGGCGCCGTGCTGCAGGCCGCGGCCGAGCGCCGCGTGATCGTCGTCGACGGCTTCATCACCACCGCCGCAGTCGCCGTGGCCTGCGCGCTGCAGCCCGCGGTGCTGGAGCGCTGCGTCTTCGCCCACGCCTCGGCCGAGGCCGGCCACCGGCGCTGGCTGGAACGGCTCGACGTGCAGCCGCTGTTCGACCTCGGCCTGCGGCTGGGCGAAGGCTCGGGCGCGGCGCTGGCCTGGCCGGTGCTGGAGTCGGCGTGCCGGCTGCTGGCGGAGATGGCGAGCTTCGAGTCGGCGGGGGTGAGCCGGCGCGGGGGCGAAGTGCTCGGCGGGTAAGTCTTCGGTAATCGGGTGGTGCGGAGCATGGGGCCTGCCCGGCTCGGCCTGTCGTCGAACCGCGGCTCCACCTCTATGGAGCACCCGAATGAAAGCCTTCCGGATTTTTGCGCTCGCAGCGGCGGCGCTGGCCACCACCGCATGTGCTAACCGTGCCCTCCAGGACCCTGGCGCTGAGGCGGCAAGCAGTGCCGCGACCGGGGCGGCGGCCGGTGTCGGCGCCGCTGCCGGTTCCGACGCCGCAGCGCCTGACCCAGCCGAACGCCATGTCGAGGATGCCGATGTTCAACCGCCCGTTCTCGACCCCTGGGAGGGCTTCAACCGCAGGGTGCACTCCTTCAACAATGCGGCCGACAGCTACGTCCTGCGACCGGTGGCGGTCGGATACAAGAAGATCACGCCCGAGCCAGTCCAGGCCGGTGTGTCCCGCTTCTTTGCCAACCTGGCGATGCCGGTGACGGTCGTGAACCAGGCCTTGCAGGGGCGGCCCGGCGATGCGGCAAGGTCGCTGGGACGATTTGCGGTCAACACGACGGTGGGCCTCGTCGGCGTGTTCGACCCCGCGTCGCGCTTCGGCATGCCCCGTGGCGATGGCGAAGACCTGGGCCAGACCCTGGCGACCTGGGGCTGGCGCGACTCACGCTACCTGGTGCTTCCGCTGCTCGGCCCAGGCACGGTGCGCGATGCGCTCGGCTTCGTGGGAGATCAACCCCTGTCGCCGATCGCCCAGGTTCAGAGCGGCAGTGCCGCCGGTGGGCTGCAGGCCCTGGAAGTGGTGGACATGCGCACGCAGATGCTGCCCCTCGACCCCATCCGCCGCGAGGCCTTCGACGACTACCAGTTCGTTCGCGACGCGTGGGTTCAGCGACGCAACCACGAGATCCGGCAGGATCTGCGAAGCGATCACGACTGAGGGAGGTCCGCGGTGCTGCGAGCGCGGCCATCCCCGCCTGGTTGCGCGTGTTCTCGTGCTGCTGCGTCTGTGGCTGAACGACGACCCGGCGCAGAACCACATCGTCTCGATGCGCTGCTGGCCGAGCACGGCGCCGTGTCGGGTTCTCTGCTGGTGAGCGACGTGGTGCTGGCCGAGGCCCTTTGGACGCTGCGCTCAGCCTATCGGCAGGGCAAGCCGGCCCAGCTACTGGCCCTGCGCAGCCCGCTCGAGGAGGTCGCCTTCGCGTTCGAGGACCGCTACACGGTCGTGCTCGCCGTCTCGCTGTTCGAAGCGGGCACTTGCGGCCTTCCGGACTGCCTGCCTGGGCTGCGCCTTCACGGCCACCTTCGACCAGCGGATGCGCAAGCTTCCTGGCGTCCGCGTGATCTGACCGCCGCGGCCGGCGGCGGGTCCGCTGCGCCCGTCATGCGTCCCGCGGAGCGACTCAGCGGTTCGCCTTCTTCGAGCCACCGCCGAGGTCACGCATCAGCATCACCAGCTCGTTGCCTCGCACGATGCGGATGTCTTCCTGCTTCGCCACCGCGTCGGCGCTCTCGGTGACCTCGCCGATGGTGAGGATCAGCGCGTGCTCGGCCTTCGCGGCACTGCGTGCCGCGGCCAGGTCGCGCAGCGGCTCGGCGCCGAGCCGGCCCACCTTCCAGCGCCGGGCGCTCGCCAGCGTCGTGAAGCCCTGCTTGACCAGTTCGAAATCGGCCTTCGGCCCGGGAAGGCGCTTGACCTCGTAGCCCTCGCGCCGGTAGGCGGCCTCGACCTGGGACGCGAACTCGAGCCAGGGCATCGCTGCCAGCGCCTCGCGGACGCGTGCGAGCTGCGCAGGGCTCGGGGCGCGCAGTTGCTTCCAGGCGGCGATCACCCCGGTGACGACGAACGGAAAGCCGCCCAGCGCGCCGACGACCTTGAAGTCCGCCGGCAGGAAGGCGAAGGCCAGCAGGGCGATCACGCCGGCCACCACGAAGCTGATCCACCAGCGCGATCGCAGCAGGATCGCGAACAGCGAGTTCTCGGCCATCTTCAGCTTCACGCGGGGCACCTCGCCGGACCGGGTCCGGGGTCGTCACGGGGTGAGGCTTGTACCACGCAAGGTCGCGGGTCAGCCGCCCAGCCCGTGAGGCGTCGCACCCTCTTCCCGGCGGCACGGCCCGCGCCGGCGGCGCGCAGGTTCAGGCGGCCTTCGCGATCGGGATCGACCCCTCGCCCGTCCGCACCCGCCGCTGCACCCGCACCGGCGCCGGCTGCACGGCGAGCTTGTTGTCCTCGGCGATCTCGGGGCTGAGGATCGGCGACAGGCCCAGCGGTTGGCGCGGGTGGCGGCGGAACTCGCGCTTGGCGCGTTCGAGCTCCTCGCGGTTGGCGCGGAAGTAGCGCGCGGCCTGGATCGTCTGCGGCAGGTGCTTCATCAGGTGCCACAGGCTCCAGCGGTGCTGCCACAGGCGCTTGCTGAACTTCCGGTGGTACTGCTTGCCGTTGTAGAACCGCATGATGTGCCAGTTGTACAGCGCCTCCATCTGCTCGCGGCTCTCGAAGGCCGTGGGCTTGTAGACGAAGTTCAGGCAGTTCATCAGGCGCCAGTCCTCGTTGAACTCGCCGTCGGTCTGGGCCACGCACTCGTCCCAGATCGGCGCCCCGTGCAGCGGCGCGAACTTGGTCATGTTCATCTCGTCGAGGCCGAGCTCGAGGATGAAGTCGCTGGTGCGGCGGAAGGTCTCTTCCGTTTCGCCCGGCATGCCGAAGATGAACAGCCCCTTGGCGCGCAGCCCGGCGGCGTGGATGTCGTGCACCGTCTTGCGCACCTCCTCGAGCGTCACGCCGGCCTTGTGGCGTTCCATCATCTCGGGGTCGGCCGACTCGATGCCCATCGAGACCTGCAGCGCGCCGGCGCGCTTGAGCAGCCGCAGCATCTCGATCGAGGTGTGCCCCGCCCGGATCGCGCAGTTGAACTGCATGCCCAGCGGCTGGCGGATCAGGATGTCGCACAGGTCCTCGACGCGCTGCCGCTTGGCGGTGAACAGGTCGTCGTAGAAGTTGATGTGGTGCACGCCGAAGTTGTCGCGCAGGTGCTTCATGTTCGCGTGCACGTACTCGGCCGAGTTGGTCTTGTACAGGCGCTCGAACACCGTGCGGTCGCAGAAGCTGCAGGTATAGGGGCAGCCGCGCGAGGTGATCATCGTCGCGCCGTAGCGCTTCTCGTAGGTGAACAGCGGCAGGTGGTAGTCGCGCGGGAAGCCGGCGAGCTTCTCGTAGGCGGGGAAGGGCAGCTCGTCGAGCTCGAGGATGCGGTGGCGGCGCGGGTTGGCGTGCGCCTTGCCCGTGCTGTCGCGCCAGCAGAGGTTGGAGATCTCGGCCGGGCGCGTGCCTTCGGCCAGCTCGACCATCGCGCCTTCGCCTTCGCCGATGACGAGGTAATCGATCTCCGGGAAGTGGTCGAGGATCGGCGTGCCGAGCGACGAGACGTGCACGTTGCCGAACACGGTGATCACGTGCGGCGCGCGCGCCTTGATGATCGCGGCCATCTCCACCGCGTCCATGAAGGCCGAGGTGGTGGCCGAGAAGCCGACCAGCTCGGGCTTGGTGTCGAGCACGATCTGCGCATTGGCCTCGATGCCGCTCGGCGCGTGCGGGCCGAGGCAGTCGTGCAGCGCGGTGGGGTGGCCGTGCTTCTCGAGCCAGCTCCCCAGCTGCATGATGCCGATCGGCGCCATCCGGTTGGCGAGCATCGCGAAGTCCGGCTGCCCGGGTACGAAGTTGAAACCCGCGGGGTGAACCAGCGTGATGCGCATGCGTGTCTCTCCGTGTGGTGCCGAGCGGCAGGTCGAGGGAGGGCATCGGGACGGCAGCCCGGAGCCGCGACGATAGCGCATCGAGCCGCCGCACCCCCTTCAGCCCGGGCGGCACGAACGCTTGCGCCGACTGGCGGATCGCGCCGCCCCGGGGCGGGCAGCGTTCAGCGCGCCACGTTGCTCAGGCCCCAGCGGCCCGTGGCAGCCTGGCAGGCCGTCAGGACCATGCTCATCTCGTTGCGGCGCGGCGCGTCGATCCAGACGCGCAGGCGCTTGCAGGCCTGGCCCTGCTTGTCGACCGAGCGCCCCAGCTCGAGGAAGCGGCCGCTGGCGCCGGTCGCCGCGTTGCGCCAGGCCACCGGCTGAGGCTCGCCGTCGGCCTTCAGCGCGACGAGAGCGGCGTCGAGCAGCAGGCGCAGGTCTTCCGCGTCGTAGGTCTCGGCGGGGGTGTTCTTCAGCACGGCCACCCAGCCCGCCGCATGCGAAGGCGCCGCGGTGAAGGCGAGCAGGGCGGCAGCAAGGGCGGTGGACAGCAGGCGTTTCATCGGGTCTCCTGGGGCACCGCGTGGCCGTTGCGGGCCTGGCGATGATAAAAGCCTGGCTCGTCGCCGGGAGTCGATCGATGAAGAAGCGAAGCCGAACCTGCCGCGCCGCGGCTGCCGCAGCCCTCGCCGCCTCGCTGGCGCTGGCCTCGATGCCGGCCTCGGCCTGCACCCGCCTGGTGTACCTGGGGGCCGACGGGCAGGTGGTCACCGCCCGCTCGATGGACTGGAAGGTCGACGTCGGCACCAACCTCTGGATCCTGCCCCGGGGCATGTCCCGCCAGGGCGAGACCGGCGCCGACAGCCTGCACTGGACATCGCGCTACGGCAGCGTCGTCGCCAGCGGCTACGACGTGGCCACCACCGACGGCGTCAACGAAGCCGGCCTCGCCGCCAACCTGCTCTGGCTGGTCGAGTCGGAGTACCCGGCCGCCGGCAGCGGCAAGCCCGGGCTGGCGATCTCGCTGTGGGCGCAGTACGTGCTGGACAACTTCGCCACCGTGCGCGAGGCGGTCGAGCACCTGCAGCGCGAGCCGTTCCAGCTCGTGACCGACAAGCTGCCGGGCGAGGACCGCCTGGCCACGCTGCACCTGTCGATGTCGGACGCGAGCGGCGACAGCGCGATCGTCGAGTACATCGGTGGCAGGCAGGTGATCCACCACGGGCGCCAATACCAGGTGATGACCAACTCGCCGGCCTTCGAGCAGCAGCTGGCGCTCAACGCCTACTGGCGGCAGATCGGCGGCACGGTGATGCTGCCGGGCACCAACCGCGCGGCCGACCGCTTCGCCCGCGCGGCGTTCTATGTCGACGCGATCCCGAAGCACGAAGACCCGGACCTCGCGCTGGCCAGCGTGTTCAGTGTGATCCGCAATGCCTCGGTGCCGTTCGGGCTCACGACCCCTGACGAGCCCAACATCTCGTCGACGCGCTGGCGCACCGTGGTCGACCACGCGCGCAGGCTCTACTTCTTCGAGTCCGCGCTGACACCCAACGTCTTCTGGGTCGACCTGAAGGCGGTCGACTTTTCACCTGAGCGCGGCAAGGTCAAGCTGCTGGCGCTCGGTCCGAACCAGCGCAACCTCTTCGCCGGCGAAACCTCGGCGCGCTTCGTCGAGTCGCGGCCGTTCTCGTTCCTCGGCCCGGGCACGCCGCGCTGAGAACGCGCCGGGGCCGCGCCTCGCCTTGACGCGGTTGCGGGCCGGGGGATCTGTCCGGCGCGGCACGGCGCACTGGCAGCTCGGGCCGCAGGCGCTGCACGGCCAGCTCGACGTGCGTCTGGGCGGCAAGAACATGACCTTCTATCAGCGCATCGTCGCCAATCCGCTCGGCGCCTGTCCCTGACGGCGGCTCGCGGCGGCACGGGGTGGACCGCGCGTTCGGGCACGATGCGGCGTTGCACGCCGGCAAGGGATGTCGGCGGCGAGGCCGACGGGGACGACATGGGGACACCAGGGGAGGGCGAAGGCGCGGGAGCGGCGGCGGGCAGCCGCGACCCGTCCGAAGGCGGGCTGCGCCACCAGGCCCGCCTGCTGCTCGTCGCGCTGCAGTTCCTGACCCGCCTGCCGGTGCCGCGCTTCACGCACTGGGACCCGCGCTGGCTCGAGGCCTCGGTGCGCCACTTTCCGCTCGTCGGTGCCGTCGTCGGCGTGATCGGCGCTGCGGTGCTGGTCGTCGCCAGCCTGTGGTGGCCGCCCTGGGTCGCCGCGCTGCTCGCGGTCGCGGCGACGGCCTGCGTCACCGGTGCCTTCCACGAGGACGGCCTGGCCGACAGCTTCGACGCGCTGGGCGGCGCGGTCTCGCGCGAGAAGGCGCTGGCGATCATGAAGGACTCGCGCATCGGCAGCTACGGCGCGCTGGCGCTCGCGCTCGTCACGTTCGGGCGGGTGGCGGCGCTGGCCGGCCTGCTCACGCCGGTGGCCGGCGTGGTGGCGGCGTCCGTGACCGGCGGCGCGGTTGCCGCAGCAGCGACCGGCGCCCCGGCCGGCGCCACGGGGTTCGCCGTGCCGCCCCTTGCCGGGCCGGTCTACGCCGCCGTCGCCCTGGTGCTCGCGCACGTGCTCGGGCGCACGGTGCCGGTCGTGCTGATGGCCTGCCTGCCGTACGCGGGCGACGCCGAGCATGCGAAGGCGAAGCCGCTCGCGGTCTCGGTGCGGCCGGCGCTGGCGGTGATCGCGCTCGGCTGGGCGGCACTGTTCGTCGCGCTGGCCGTGGCTCTGCAGCTGGCGCCGCTGGCGCGCGCGCTGGTCGCGGTGGCCGCCGCCGCCGGGGTCGGGCTGGCGATGGCGGCGTGGTGGCGCCGCCGGCTCGGCGGCTATACCGGCGACACGCTCGGCGCGGCCGAGCAGCTGACCGAGCTGGCGGTGCTGCTGGCCTTCGCCGCGGCCTGGTCGGCATGAGGGGCGCGATGCTGCCGGCGCAGGGAAGGGCGATCGCCGGCGTGTGCCCGGCGCCCGCATGACGGCCCTCGAGTCGACCGACGCCACGCCGCTCTACTGCTGGCGCCACCCGCGCCCGCAGGGCGCCGAGGGCCGCTGCATCGGCCGCACCGACCTGCCGGTCGACCCGCGCCGCGCGAAGCGGCTGGCGCACCGCATCGAGCGCCATGCACGGCGGCTCGGGCTGCCGCGCATCGTCGTCACCTCGCCGCTGCGGCGCTGCGCCGACGTCGGCCGCTGTCTGCGCCGGCGCGGCTGGCGGCATGTCATCGACCCGGCACTGCTCGAGCTCGACTTCGGCCGCTGGGAAGGGCGGCGCTGGGATGCGATCGCCCATGCCGAGGTCGACCGCTGGTGCGCCGACTTCGTCGACCACCGGCCGGGCGGGGGCGAGCCGCTCGCCGCGCTGCTCGCGCGGGCGGCGGCCTGGCCGCCGGCCGGGGCGGAAACGGGAGCGCGCATCGCGGTCGTGCATGCGGGCTGGGTGCTCGCGCGGCGCTGGGCGCAGCTCCAGCCGACAGTCGCCCCGACCGCCGACACCTGGCCGCCCGCGCCGCGCCACGGCGCGCTGACCGTGCTGCCCTGACCGCGGCGGCATCGCCTTCGCCCCGCGTGTGGCGGGGGTACGCTTGCCGCTCCCGCCACGGCCCGCGTCCTCGCCGGCCCCGATCACCATGCGCTGCGACCTCGGTCCGCAGCGCCCCTTGCTGGAGACACCATGGCCCCTTCGAACACCCTGTTGCAAGCGCTGCTCGGCATCGAACTGCCGATCGTCCAGGCCCCGATGGCCGGCGTGCAGGGGCACGCGCTGGCGGTGGCCGTCTCGAACGCCGGCGGCCTCGGCTCGCTGCCGGCCGCGATGCTGGCGCCCGATGCGCTGCAGCGCGAGCTGGAGGCGATCCGGGCCCAGACCTCGCGCCCCTACAACGTCAACTTCTTCTGCCACCAGCCGCCGACGCCCGACGCGGCCCGCGAAGGGGTCTGGCGCGGCGCGCTGGCGCCGTACTACGCCGAGTTCGGCATCGACCCCGCGGCGATACCGGCCGGCCCGGGCCGTCGCCCCTTCGACGCCGAGTCGGCCGCGCTGCTCGCGGCTTTCCAGCCGCCGGTCGTCAGCTTCCACTTCGGCCTGCCGGCGCCCGAGCTGCTGGCCCTGGTGCGACGCTGGGGCGCGCGCGTGCTGGCCTCGGCCACCAGCGTCGACGAGGCGCTGTGGCTGGAGGCGCGCGGTGTCGATGCGGTGATCGCCCAGGGCCTCGAGGCCGGCGGCCACCGCGGTCACTTCCTCACCGCCGACCTCGACGTCGCGACCCAGCCCGGCACCTTCGCGCTCGTGCCGCAACTGGTGCGCGCGCTGCGCGTGCCGGTGATCGCCGCCGGCGGCATCGCCGACGCCGACGGCGTCGCCGCCGCGCTGGCGCTGGGCGCGGCAGGCGTGCAGGTGGGCACCGCCTACCTGCTCTGCCCGGAGGCGACGACTAGCCCGCTGCACCGCGCGGCGCTGAAGAGCGAGAGCGCCCGCGTCACCGCGCTGACCAACCTGTTCACCGGTCGCCCGGCGCGCGGCATCGTCAACCGCGTGATGCGCGAGCTGGGCCCGATCGGCGCCGCCGCACCCGTCTTCCCGCTCGCCACCGCGGCGATCGCGCCCCTGCGCGCGAAGGCCGAGGCGCAGGGCAGCGGCGACTTCTCGCCGCTATGGTCGGGCCAGAACGCCACCGGCTGCCGGGAGGTGCCTGCGGCGGAGCTGACGCGGGCGCTGGCGCGGGGGCTGGCCCGGCGCTGAGACGCTGCCAGCCGGGAGCGGCCGCGCCTGACCGGCGTGCAGGTGGTACAGGCAGGCCCCGGCCCGTCCGCTTGAACCGCGCCGTGCCGATCAGCCTGCTGGCGATTCAGCCGTAGCGGCGCCACGCATCCAGCGCCAGCCCCGCGCCGATGCTGCCGAAGCGGTCGCCCTCGGCAGCGCGTGCGTCGGGCAGCAGCCGTGCGACGCGTTCGCGCAGCGCCGGCAGGCTGCTCGAGCCCCCGGTGTAGAAGACGGTGTCGACGTCCGGCGCGGCCACACCCGCGTCGGCCAGCGTGCGGCGGATCGCCGTCTCGATGCGAGCGAGCAGCGGATCGAGCGCGGCGTCGAGCGTGGCGCGCTCGATCTGCAGTGGCACGCCCGCCAGCTCGCGCGCCGTCGTCAGCGTGGCGACGGCAGCGGTCGACAGCGCGATCTTGGCTTCCTCGACCTGCATCAGCAGCCAGTGGCCGTCGCGTTCCTCGACCAGTGCGAGCAGGCGGTCGATCGCATCGCGGTCGGCGGCCTCGCGGCGCAGGTCCTCGAGGCCGGCGCGCGCCTTTCGCGTGTACAGCGTGTTGATCGTGTGCCAGGTCGCGAGGTCGAAGTAGGGGCCGGCCGGCACCTCGCGCCCGTTGCGCAGGCGGCCGCGGTAGCCGAAGGCCGGCATCACCGCGGCGAGGCTCAGCGCGCGGTCGAAATCGGTGCCGGCCACGTGCACGCCGCCGTTGGCCAGGATGTCGTTGCGGCGGTCGGCCTTGGCTGCGCGCTCGGGCCCGAGGCGCACGAGCGAGAAGTCCGAGGTGCCGCCGCCGACGTCGACGACCAGCACCAGTTCCTCGCGGTCGATGCGCGACTCGTGGTCGAAGGCGGCGGCGATCGGCTCGAACTGGCACGACACCTCGCGGAAGCCGGCCGCCAGCGCCATCTCGCGCAGCGTGTCCTCGGCCAGACGGTCGGCCGCCTCGTCGTCGTCGACGAAGCGCACCGGTCGGCCGAGCACCGCGTGGTCGAGCTCGGCAGGGTCGAGGCCTTGATCGGCGGCTGCCTTCAGCGCGCGCGCCCGCAGCTCGCCGATGAAGCGCGCCAGCACGTCTCGCAGGCGCAGCTGGCGGCCGTGCAGCTCGGTGGTGGCGTCGAGCGTCGGGCTGCCGAGCAGGCTCTTCAGCGAGCGCATCAGCCGGCCTTCATGACCCGACAGGTAGTCGGCGATCGCGGCGCGGCCAAAGCTCGTCGCCCCGTCCTCGACGTGGAAGAAGACGGCCGACGGCAGCGTGGGCCGGCCGCCTTCCAGCGGCAGCAGCCGCGCGCCGCTACGGTCGGCGAGGCCGACGGTGGAGTTCGAGGTGCCGAAGTCGAGGCCGCAGGGGTGGGGCATGCGGGAGGCGGCCGGGGGGCCGGGGCGCGATGAGGCGGCGAGGGTAGCGCGTTCGCCGGGCCGGTTCGCCCTGGTTGTCGAGCGACCGCTGGGCGCGCCCAGGCGCGCCCTCGTTGCGGTCAGCGCGGGGCGAACGGGTGGACGATGCCGTCGTCGCCGTAGCTCCTGAGCACCTGGGCGACGGTCACCTGGTACTCCTTGGCCCATCGATCCTGGGCTTGCTTGGCCGCGACGTGCGCCGGATGCTGGACGAGCTGCTGCAGCGACTCCAGGGTCTCCCAATAGTAGACCGCGTAGCGATGGCCCGTCTCGGAGTTCTCCCAGGCCTCGCTGCCAAGGAATCCGGCCATCGAGCGGGCACGTTCGGTGATCGCCTGCTCGGCTTCGCGAAGCTCGCTGTCGTACTTGCTCTTCGCACATGTGAAGATGGCGGCGTACGGATGCTTCGCTTCTGACGGGCGCAGGGCCGTCTCGCGCATGGCCCGTGCGAGGCGATGGTTGCCGTATGCGTCGAGGCCGCGGATCGCCCCCTCGCGATCGGGCTGTTCATGATGCTGGTTGAGCTTGCGCTTCCCGTCCAGGCGCGTGAGGCGGATTTCGATCCCGACGATGTGGCCCAGCTGGGCCGCGAGGTACTGCGCCGGTGCGTCGCCCATCTTCCACGGCACAGCCTGGTCGGCCTCGTGCCGCTGCGTCAGCCGCGCGACGACCCGCCGCACGAACCTCTCGTCATCGTGGACATGGATCGTCCCGTGGGCATGCACCACCTCGTAGTTCCAGGTCGGCACGTAGCGGTGGGTGTCCTGCTTGCCCGGGTACCAGTTCGGCGAGACATAACCCTGCGCCCCGCGAAACACGACGAGCACGGCAGCCCCTTCGTCGACCTCGCGCCAGACCGGGTTGTTGCGCGCGACGTGCGCGACCAGCGTGCCCTGCGCCCCGCGGTCGGCATCGAGCAGGAAGGGCAGGTGGTCGGCCTCCAGGCCGGCTCCGGTCATCCTCACCATCACGCCCAGGGCGTTCTCACGGACGATGCGGTGAAGTGCTTCGATCCGTGTCTCCGCGAACTGGCTCGGTAGGTACATAGAGGCCCGTCGGTTCATCGGCCGGAGGCGCCCGGCTTCGCCGCTGACTGTGCCCATCCGCCGGCTTTGCGAAAATATCCAGTTCCTGACATTCCTGCTGGACCAGTTTGATGGGCCGGCCGCGCGCCATGCCCGAGAACGGAGACCGCAGGCGAGGCCTGAGCCGCTCGCTCTACGACGAACTGCGCGCCCGGATCGCGGATGGCACCTATGCGGTAGGCATGCCGCTGCGCTCGACGCGGGCGCTCGCCGCGGAGCGAGGGCTGTCGAGAGGCACCGTGTCGC
Organism: Ideonella sp.; assembly: GCA_035911095.1. Taxonomy (GTDB): domain Bacteria; phylum Pseudomonadota; class Gammaproteobacteria; order Burkholderiales; family Burkholderiaceae_C; genus JAMHWF01. Next base: position 258,131 of record JAMHWF010000044.1, read on the forward strand.
TGGTCTACGAGCAACTGGCCGCCGACGGATTCATCGAGACGCGCGGCGGCGCCGCGAGCAGGGTCGCCGCCGGCGCAGCACTGCCGAGCCGCGGGCCCCGCGGGGGAGGCAAGGGGCCAACTGCGCACTGCCAGGCGAGCCGGCTCTCCGCGATCGGGCATCGCATTGCCGCGATGGCGATCGGGGACGTCGGCCCGACGGCCTCCGGCGAGATCGATTTCCTCTACGGGCCGCTGGCTGGCAGCGACTTTCCCGTGCTGGCCTGGATGAAGGCGCTGCGCGCCGTCGAGCGGCAGCGAAGCCAGCGCCTGGCATACGAGGACCCGCGGGGCAACCTCGAGTTGCGGCGCGCGCTTCAGGCGCACCTCAGCCAGGCGCGGGCCCTGACCTGCTCGGTCGGCCAGCTGATGATCGTCAACGGCTCGCAGCAGGCGCTGGATCTCTGTGCCCGACTGCTGGTCGATCCCGGCGATGCCGTGGTCGTCGAGAACCCGGGCTATCGCATGGCTCATCACGCCTTCGAAGCCTACGGCGCCCGGCTGTCGTGCATCGACGTGGACGAGCACGGCCTGATGACAGATCGGCTTGCCGCCCACGGGCCCGCGCGGCTGGCGTTCGTGACGCCCACGCACCAGTTCCCGATGGGGTCCTTCCTGCCGATCGCCCGCCGCCACGCCTTGCTCGACTGGGCCGCCCGGTGCGACGCCTGGATCGTCGAGGACGACTACGACAGCGAGTACCGCTACTCGGTGCGGCCGGAGGCGACGCTGCAGGCGCTGGACAGGCGCGGACAGGTGATCCATGTGGGGACGTTCTCGAAGACGCTGTCGCCTCAGCTTCGGCTTGGCTACATGGTGCTGCCGCCGAGCCTGGTCGAGACGTTCGCGGCGGCGAAGCGGGTGGCCGACCGGCATGCCGCGACTGGGGCCCAGCATGCGTTGGCGCGCTTGCTGGAGGATGGCAGCTACGACCGGCATGTGCGCCGCATGCGCCGCCTGCAGCAGGCGCGCCAGCAGGCGCTGGTGGAAGCCCTGGCATCACACCTCGGCCCCCGCGTCGTGATCCAGGGCGCCGCCAGTGGCCTGCATCTCGTCGCCTGGTTTCCGGGGCTGCCGGCAAATGCGGAACCCGCGCTGGTGCGTGCCGCACGCGAGCACGGCGTTCGCGTGTACCCCATCGGGCCGTTGTTCCATCCGGATGTTCGATCGGCCCAGCATGGGCGGCCCGCAGGCCTGGTCATGGGCTATGCGCTGCTCGACCTCGCCTCGATCCACGAAGGCGTGCGGCGGCTGGCCACCTGCCTGCCTGTCGCGGACCCCGCAGGTCCGTCCGCGCGACGCCGCCGGAGGGCGTCGACCGTCCAGCAACTGGACGGCGGCTGACCGCGCTCGGGGGCAGGCACCTCGCGACGCCCCGAGGCCGCCCGATCGTCAGTGCGAGGTCCGGCCGCCGGTGTCGCCGGCGCTTGCGTCCTCGGCGGTGTGCTCCGCCGGCCGGATGCCCAGCTCGTCGAACTTGCGATACAGCGTCGAGCGCGCGATGCCCAGCTCCTGCGCGACGCGGTTGGCGCGCCGGTAGCGGCGCAGCATGCCGACGATCAGCTGGCGCTCGTAGTCGCGCAGCGCGGCGAGGCCGTCGCCTGTAGGCGCCGGCGCCACGGGGGCGCCGGGTTCGGGCTCGATGCCGCGCAGCACCTCGGGCGGCAGCGACGCGAGGTCGATCGTGATGTGGTCGGTGTCGCCCTGGGCGCAGAGCACCGCGGCCTCCATCGCATTGCGCACCTCGCGTGCGTTGCCGGGCCAGCGGTAGCGTTCGAGCGCGGCCAGCGCCTCGGCCGTCAGGCGCGCCTCGCCTGCGCCGTGCTTGCAGGCCATCGCGGCGGCGAAGTGGCGCGCGAGGAGCGCGATGTCGCCCGGCCGCTCGCGCAGCGGCTTGATCGTGCGCTGCACGACCTTGAGCCGGAAGTACAGGTCCTGACGGAAGCGGCCTTGGGCGATCTGCGACTCGAGGTCGCGGTGGGTCGCGGCGATGATGCGGCAGCTCGCGCGCTGCGTCTGGCAGGAGCCGACGCGCTGGAAGCTGCCGTCCTCCAGCACGCGCAGCAGCGCGGCCTGCATCGCCGGCGGCAGCTCGCCGATCTCGTCGAGAAACAGCGTGCCACCGCGCGCCGACTCGAAGTAGCCGGCCCGCCCGCGCGGGTCGGCGCCCGAGAACGCGCCCTTCACGTAGCCGAAGAAGGTGCTCTCCATCAGGTGCTCGCTGATCGCGCCGCAGTTCACCGCCAGGTAGGGCTCGTCGCGGCGCGGGCTGCAGGCGTGCACGTGGCGGGCGAGCAGTTCCTTGCCGGTGCCGGTCTCGCCGATGATCAGCACGCTCACGTCGGCCGAGGCGATGCGCTGCAGCTCGGCGAACATGCGTCGCATGTCGGCGTCGCGCGAGACGAAGTCGCCGAAGCGGCCGGTGGCGCCGTCGTCGTCCGGCGCGCGCGAGGCCGCGGCCGGGCTGCGCAGGCTCGGCACGAGGCTCGCCGGTACCGCGGGCTCGTCGGTGCGGAACACGCGCCGGTAGCCGGCCGGCCGCGCCAGCAGCACGATCGAGCCGATGCGGGCCTGCTGGTCGGGCGAGGTGACGGCGATCGTCGCGCGCACCGCGTCGGTGTCGACGCTGCCGGGCCGTCCCCAGCGCTCGGCGATCGCGCGGCAGCGGTCGCTCGGCGTGTGCATCACCGGGCGGCCCGCGTGGTCGAGCGCCAGCATGTCGTCGTGCGGGTAGTGGCGCGCCGCATCGCTGAAGGCCGCGAGCAGGCGCCGCCGCTCGAGTTCGCGCAGCAGCGCCATGCGGGCCTGGATCGAGTTGGCGACCGAGACCGTGAGGCCCAGGGCCTGGTCGCGGAAGTCGGTCTCGATCGTCGTGAAGTCGATGATGCCGAGCAGCGTCTGCCCGTCGGCATCGAAGATCGGCGCCGCGGCGCAGGACCACGAGTGCCAGCCCTCGCAGAAGTGCTCGGTCGCGAACACGTGCACCGGCTGCCCGCTCGCCAGCGCGGTGCCCATGCCGTTGGTGCCGGCCGTGAGCTCGCTCCACTCGGAGCCGATGACGATGCCGGACTGGCTCGCCGCCCGCTCGCGCACCTTGCTGTCGCCGCTGATGTGCAGCACGGTGCCGGTGCGTTCCGTCAGGATCATGATGCCCGGCACGTCGACCAGGAAGCGGCTCACGTCCTCGACGATCGGCACCGAGGTCTCCAGCAGCTGCTCGGCCTCGCGCCGCTGGCGGAACTCGCCCTCGCTGAGCCGCCGGCCCTTGGTCATCGCGACGTCGACGCCGAGCGTCGAGCAGCGCTGCCACTCGTCGATCAGCATCTGGTGGTAGGGCGTGCGCCGCTCCTCGACGTCGACCAGCCCGGCGTTGAAGCGCTCCCACAGGCTGCGCACGCCGCGCACGTCCTTGTGGAAGCCGACGTAGGGCGTCTGGTCGAGTTTCATCAGGCACCTCGATCTTTTGGCGGCGCGCACGACAACAGGCCCGGCGCCGCGGGTCTCCGGGCGCGATTGAAACGGCTCGCGCGCCGGTGATCAAGCGGGCCTAACCCCGAACCGGCCGCCCTCACTGTCCCGCCCTTCGGACAGCAGGGCTCGGATGGCCTCGCCGCGGTGTCTGCCGCGACTGTCCGACGCGCCGGACACGTCTGTCTCGCCGCGATCAGCGCGGCGGGCGCCGACGCTCCGGGCAGGGGGCCTCGGGCGGCGAATTCCTTCGGGATAGCCCTCGATTCCAGGCCCTCGCGGCGCTGGCCCATGAACTGCGAAGAAGAGGGCAGCGACACCGTCGCGAACCGCCTTCGGCAGGCGTGGCAGACGACCCCACACACGACCCCCGCACGCCGCCGGCCGGACAAGACCCACCGTTCCAGAAGGAGACCTCATGAGCGCATCCCCCTCCACCGCCAATGGCGCGAAAACCCCGGCCGAGGCCGGCGTGATCGACGTCGCCGTCATCGGCGCCGGCGTCGCCGGCCTGTACCAGGTGTACCGCCTGCGTGAGCTCGGCTTCAGCGTGCAGGGCTTCGAGACCGGCTCCGGCGTCGGCGGCACCTGGTACTGGAACCGCTACCCCGGCGCGCGCTTTGACTCCGAGGCCGAGATCTACCAGTACTGGTTTTCGAAGGAGCTGTTCGAGTCCTGGAAGCCGAGCGAGCGCTTTCCCGCCCAGCCCGAGACCGAGCGCTGGCTCAACTTCGTGGCCGACCGCTTCGACCTGCGCAAGCACTTCCGCTTCAACACCCGCGTCGACACGGCGCGCTACGACGAAGCCCGCCAGCGCTGGGCGATCACGACCGACCAGGGCGACACGGTCGAAGCGCGCTTCCTGGTGACCTGCTGCGGCATGCTCTCGGCCCCGCTGGAGTCGAGCTTCCCCGGCCAGGCCAGCTTCAAGGGCCGGCTCTTCCACACCGCCCGCTGGCCGAAGGAGCCGATCGACCTGGCGGGCAAGCGCGTCGGCGTCGTCGGCACGGGTGCCACCGGTATCCAGGTGATCCAGACCATCGCGCCGAAAGTCGGCCACCTGAAGGTCTTCCTGCGCACGCCGCAGTACATCATCCCGATGCGCAACCCGAAGCTCAGCGACGCCGACTGGGCGGCGCAGGTCGCGCGCTTCGACTACCTGAAGGAGCGCCTGCCGCGCACCTTCTCGGGCTTCGAGTACGACTTCGACAACGGCGCCTGGGCCGAGCAGACGCCCGAGCAGCGCCGCGCGGTGCTCGAGCGCATCTGGAACGACGGCTCGCTCGCGCTCTGGCTCGCCTCGTACTCGGAGATGTTCTTCGACGAGAAGGTCAACCAGGAGATCTCGGAGTTCGTGCGCGGCAAGATGCGCGAGCGCCTGAAGGACCCGGTGCTGTGCGAGAAGCTGATCCCGACGACCTACGGCTTCGGCACCCATCGCGTGCCGCTCGAGACGAACTACCTCGAGGCCTATCACCGGCCGAACGTCGAGATCGTCGACGTGAAGGCATCGCCGATCGAGCGTGTCGTGCCCGAGGGCGTGCAGACGGCCGACGGCACCGTGCATGAGCTCGACGTGCTGGTCCTCGCCACCGGCTTCGACGCCGGCAGCGGCGCGCTGACCCGCATCGACATCCGCGGCCGCGACAACCGCTCGCTGAAGGAGGAATGGGGCCAGGAGATCCGCACCGCGATGGGCCTGCAGGTGCACGGCTATCCGAACCTCTTCACCACCGGCGCGCCGCTCGCGCCGTCGGCGGCGCTGTGCAACATGACCACCTGCCTGCAGCAGCAGGTCAACTGGATCACCGACTGCCTGGTCCACCTGCGCGCCGAGGGCCGCGGCGTGATCGAGGCGACCAAGGCCTTCCAGGACGCCTGGGTGCGCCACCACGACGAGACGGCCGACGCGACCCTGGTCACCAAGACCTACTCGTGGTACATGGGCTCGAACGTCGAAGGCAAGCCGCGCCGCCTGCTGTCGTACATCGGCGGCGTCGGCAACTATCGCCAGCGTTGCGAAGACGTCGCGACCGGCGGCTACCAGGGCTTCTCGATCGCCTGAGCCGCGGCCAACCGACAGGAGGAGACATCCAATGATTGCCAACCCCTACTACGGCCAGGAGGGCCACGGGCCCTACGAGCTGATCGACATCGGCCGCCTCGAGCTCGAGGAAGGCGGCGTGCTGCCGAGCGTCGAGCTGGCGGTCGCACAGCACGGCAAGCTGAACGCGGCGAAGGACAACGCGATCCTGGTGCCGACCTGGTACTCCGGCACCAGCAAGATCATGGAGCAGGTCTACATCGGGCCCGGGCGCGCGCTCGACCCGGAGAAGTACTTCATCGTCGTCGTCAACCAGATCGGCAACGGGCTCTCGACCTCGCCGCACAGCTCGGAGGACCCGGTGGCGTTCCCGCGGGTGCGCATCGGCGACGACGTGCGCGCCCAGCACCGGCTGCTGACCGAGCGCCTCGGCATCGACCGGCTGGCCCTCGTGGTCGGCGGCTCGATGGGGGCGCAGCAGACCTACGAGTGGGCGGTGCGCTACCCCGACCTGGTCCGCCGCGCCGCGCCGATCGCCGGCACCGCGAAGAACACCGAGCACGACTTCGTCTTCACCGAGACGCTCGTCGAGGCGATCACCACCGACCCGGGCTTCGCCGGCGGGCGCTACCGCTCGTCGGCCGAGGTCGCGGCCGGGCTCAAGCGCCACGCCAGGATGTGGACGGTGATGGGCTGGAGCACCGAGTTCTTCCAGCAGGGGCGCCACCGCGAGCTGGGCTTTGCCGACATGCAGGCCTTCGTCGACGGCTTCATGACCGGCTACTTCGCGCCGATGAACCCCAACGACCTGCTCGCGATGGCCTGGAAGTGGCAGCGCGCCGACGTCTCCCGCCACACCGGCGGCGACCTCGCGGCGGCGCTGGGGCGCATCCGCGCGAAGACCTTCGTGATGCCGATCAGCCATGACATGTTCTTCCCGCCGGCGGACGCGCAGCGCGAAGCAAAGCTGATCCCGGGCGCCGAGTTCCGGCCGATCGAGAGCATCGACGGCCACCTCGCGCTGTTCGGGACCGACGCGAAGGCGATCGAGCAGCTCGACGCCAACCTGAAGGCGCTGCTGGCGCTCGACGCCTGAGCGGCCGGCTTCCGGCTCATTGCTGAAGGTTCACCGCTGAGGGCCCGGCGCAAGCCGGGCCCGGCTGCGCCCTGCGCTCCGCGCGTCCTGAGGGCCGTGCGGCATGCACTGCCGTGCGCGCAGGCCGCGGCACGAAGACGAACACGAGAGGAGACCGCCTTGATCGATCCTGCACGCGCCGCTTGCGGCCGGGCGCGCCGCGCGCTGCGCCGCCCGCACCTGATCACCCTGGCCGCGCTGCTGGCGGCTGCCTTCGCCGGGCCCGCCCGCGCGCTCGACAACGACGCCGACGACTACATCGCCTTGCCGGCCGGCACCAACCTCGGGCTGCTCTACCTGCAGCACGCCAAGCGCGACCGGGTCATCGCGGGCGGCGAACGCGTCGGCGATGGGGACCTGACCTCCGACGTGGGCATCCTGCGCCTGGTGCGCTACCTCAAGCTCGGCCCCTTCGTCGCCAACCCGCAGCTGCTGCTGCCCTTCGGGCGCCTGAAGGGCAGCGGGGCGCTCGGGGGCCTCGGCGACACCGACGGCGTCGGCGACCTGATCCTGATGTCGGCCCTCTGGCTGGTCAACGAGCCGGCGGAAGGGCGCTACTTCGGCATCACGCCCGGGGTCTACGTGCCGGTGGGCAGCTACGACCGCAACCGCGCGCTGAACCTGGGTGAGAACCGCTGGCGGTACCTGCTGCAGGCGGGCTGGGTGACGCCGCTCGGCGACCCCAGGCTCAGCCTGCAGCTCAGCGGCGACGCGACCTTCTTCGGCCGCAACGACGATGCCGGGGCCACGGGACGCTCGCTGTCGCAGCGGCCGCTGTACCAGCTGCAGGCTTGGGTGCGCTACCAGGTGACCCCTTCGCTCGACCTGCGCATCGGCACCTCGCACTTCACCGGCGGCCAGACCAAGCTCGACGGCGTCGAGAACGACGACCGCATCCGCAGCACCAACCTCAAGGCGGGCGTCGCCTGGGGCTTCGCCCCGGGCTGGAACCTGACCGCGCTCGTCGGGCGCGACGTGTCGGTCCATAACGGCCTGCAGGAGTCGAGCCGGATCAACCTGCGGCTGCTCAAGGCGTTCTGAGCAGCCACAGGCCCGGCAGGGGGGCCGGTGGGGGGCGGGGGGTCATCGATCCGTCACGCCCGCTCCACCACCGTGTCATCGGCCGTGGCGAGGCTCGAGGGGTCTGTTGCCGGGGCGCTCGCGCCCCGGTGATGCCCGATCGACCCTCAACGCCCAGCCAGCCAGATGCCAGCTCCGGACCTCGACGACATCCCCACCAATCCCTCCACCAACCGCCACTTCAACGAGGTCGTGATCGCCGCGCGCTCGCGGCGCGGCTTCCTCAAGTTCGGCCTCGGCGTCGGCGCCGTCGGCTTCCTCGGTGCCGGCCTCGCCGCCTGCGGCAGCAGCGACAACGACGACAACCCGGGCGGCCGCGAGGCACCGCTCGGCTTCACCGCGGTGGCCGCGAATTCGCTCGACACGATCACCGTGCCCGCCGGCTACCGGCACGCGGTGTTCTGCCGCTGGGGCGACCCGCTGGTCAGCGCCGCTGCCGCGTGGAAGCCCGACGCGAGCAACACCGCCGCCGAGCAGGCGCTGCAGTTCGGCGACAACCACGACGGCATGCACTTCTTCCCGCTGCGCGATGGCGACAGCGGCGAGGGCCTGCTCGTGATGAACCACGAGTACCTGAACCCCGAGTTCTTCTACACGGCCGACGTGCAGTCCGGCGCCACGCCCTGGTCGCTCGAGCAGGCGCGCAAGGGCCAGCATGCGCACGGCGTCTCGGTGGCGCATGTGCGGCTGGTCGGCGGCAGCTGGCAGGTGGTGATCCCGTCGAGCTACAACCGCCGCCTGCACGGGAACTCGCCGATGTCGATCACCGGCCCGGTCAAGGGCCATCCGCTGCTGAGGACGGGCGACGACCCCTCGGGCGAACTCTCGCTGGGCACGCTCAACAACTGCGGCAACGGCTGGACCGAGTGGGGCACCTATCTCACCTGCGAAGAGAACTTCAACGGCTACTTCGGCACCACCGGCGCCACCGACACGCGCAGCGACGCGATGAAGCGCTACGGCCTGCCGGCGCCCGGCGTCGAGGGCTACCGGTGGTTCGAGGTCGACCCGCGCTTCGACTACACGACCGAGCCCAACGAGGCCAACCGCTTCGGCTGGATCGTCGAGATCGACCCCTTCGACCCCTCGTCGACGCCGAAGAAGCGCACCGCGCTCGGCCGTTTCAAGCACGAGAACGCGGCCCAGACCCGCGCGAACGACAACCGCGTCGTCGTCTACCTCGGTGACGACCAGGCCAACGACTACATCTACAAGTTCGTCTCCGACGGGCGCTATGACGCCGCGACGCCGGCGCTGAACCGCAACCTGCTCGAGACCGGCACGCTCTACGTCGCCCGCTTCAACGCAGACCCGGCGACCGCCGCCGACATGACCGGCACCGGCGAGTGGATCCCGCTGCTGCTCGCCACGCCGGCGCTGGCCGGCGGCACGCTGGGCGACCTGTTCGGCGACATCGGCACGCTGCTGGTGAACACCCGGCTGGCGGCCGATGCGGTGGGCGCGACCCCGATGGACCGGCCGGAGTGGATCACCACCCACCCCGAGACGCGCGAACCCTATGTGACTCTGACGAACAACAGCGGCCGCACGACGACCGACGCCGCGAACCCGCGTGCCGCCAACATCTACGGCCAGATCGTCCACTGGCGCGAAGCCGGCGGCGACCCGGCCGCGCTGAGCTTCGAGTGGGACCTGTTCGTGCTGGCCGGCAACCCGGCGCACCCGGAAGGCGGCCTCTACGCCGGATCGGACAACATCAACGCCGACAACCTGTTCAACAGCCCCGACGGCCTGGCCTTCGACCCGGACGGCCGGCTGTGGATCCAGACCGACGGCAACTTCTCCAACACCGGCAACTACGCCGGCATGGGCAACAACCAGATGCTGGTGGCCGACCCCTCGACCGGCGAGATCCGCCGCTTCCTGGTCGGCCCTTCGGGCTGCGAGATCACCGGCATCACCTTCACGCCGGACCAGAAGTACGTCTTCGTCAACGTGCAGCACCCGGGCGAGTACGGCAGCCACCCGAACGCGCCCGAGGTCGAGCCGGCGGTCGATGCGCTGGCCTTCTCGAAGTGGCCCGATGCTGCAGGCGGGCGGCCGCGCTCGGCCACGGTCGTGGTCTGGAAGGAAGACGGCGGCAAGGTCGGCACCTGAGGCAGCGCGGGGGTCGGTTGGGCCGGGGCGGCAGGGGAGGCACAGGCGCATACTGTCCGGCGCCTCCCCGCGCCGGGCCGAGCGCCGTCGCCGCGGGATCACTCACCGACCAGCGACCGCCCATGCCTCTCGTCACCGCCACCTCTGCCGGCGCACCGTACGCCGTCACCTTCCGCGACGGCCGCGGCCATGAATGGCATGCCGACGAGGCACCCGATCACGGCGGCGCCGACGTCGGCCCGAACCCGCACGAGCTGCTGCTGTCGAGCCTGGGCGCCTGCACCGCGATCACCTTGCGCATGTACGCCGGGCGCAAGGGCTGGCCGCTGGAGAAGGTCGAGGTCGAGGTCGGCATCGGGCCGGCCGATGCCGCGCACCCCGGCACGGTGCTGACGCGGGTGATCCGCGTCGAGGGCGCGCTCGACGACGAGCAGCGCGGGCGCCTGCTGCAGATCGCCAATGCCTGCCCGCTGCACAAGCTGCTGAGCGGGCCGATCCGCATCGACTCCAGCCTCGGCTGACCGCGCTCGCCGATTCGCGTCGCTGGGCCCGCGGCCCGCACGACGCGCCGCGCGCAGCCGCTCAGGCCGTCGAGGAAGGGCCGATCCAGCACCAGGTCGAGCGCAGCGCGGGCCGCTCGTCGACCCAGCCGAGCAGCACACCCTCACGCCAGCGCGGCGCGTACAGCCGCAGCAGGGCCGCCGCCTCGCGGTGCGACAGCACCAGTGCGTCGCCTTGCCAGCGCAGCGCCGCGGCGAGCGCCGCCAGCCCGACCGCGGGCTGGCTCTGCAGGAAGGCGAAGGGCATCGGCAGCTCGCCGGCGCGCAGCGAGGCGAGCGCGGCGTCGAGCGGCGGCGTCGGGCCGTTGGCGCTGCACAACCGCAGGCAGGCGCCGGCCGGCAGCGTGGCGAGGCCCGCGGCATCGAGGCAGCCGAAGGCGCCCCAGAGCGCGAGTTCGGCCCAGCGGCCGAGCCGCCGCGGGCGGCCGCCGAGCCGCGCGGCCAGGGCCTCGCGCCAGCCCTCGGGCGGCGGGTTGCCGGCGAAGCGCAGCACCTGGGCTTGCGCCGGCAGCCGCGCGGGCAGGGCGGCGAGGGCCTGTGCGAGGTCGCGGTCGAGGTCGTGCTGGAGATCGCGGTCGAAGTCAGCGTCGCCGGGCGCCGCGGTCGCGCCGCGGTCCGAGCCGGGACTGTCCGCAGGCATCGCCGCCGCCGCGATCAAGCCAGCCGCATCGGCCGGGCGAGTCGGTGCAGGGTCGCGCGGCGGCTCACTCCCGGCGCGATCGACCGGCACCGCCTCGCCGGAGGGATCGAGCACCACCACCGCGTGACCGCCCCCGAAGCCGACCCCCAGCGCGAGCAGCCGTCCACGCGGGCCGGTCGCGCTCGACGGCTCGCCGAGGATCGGGGCATTCACCGGCGAGGCAAGCCGGCGCGCGGCCTCGTCACGCTCGATCGCCGCCGTCGCGAGCGCGATCTCCAGCGCGCCGCTCGCGCCCTGGGTGTGGCCGAGCCGTGCCTTCGGGTCGAGCCAGGCGGGCGGCGTCGCGCGCCCGCCGAACAGCGCCTCGAGCACCTCCGCCTCGGCCCGGTCGTTCGGGTCCGCCCCGTCGCCGCTGACGCGGTGGCGCTTGACCCAGGCGACGTCGGCGGCCCCGATGCCTGCCTGGCCGAACGCGTCGCCCACCGCGGCGGCCAGCGCCTCGGGGTTCGTCGCAGCCGGGTCGCGGCCGTCGATCCGCTGCGAGACGCCGGCCACGCGCCACCGCGCCGGCGTGCGAGCCAGGCGCAGCGCGGCGACCGCCTCGCCGAGCACGAGGCCGCGGGCGCCGGGCGAAGCGGCCGCCGGCTCGGCGTCCGGCGCCACCGGCTGCACGAGCTGCATCGCCGCGAAGCCGCCGACGCTGAACGCGTTCGGGCATTCGAGCCCGAGCACGAGGGCGCCGGCCAGCGCCGGGTCCTGCAGCAGCTCGCAGGCGAACGCGACGGCGCCGTAGGCCGAGGTGCAGGCGTTGGCGACGGTGTAGACCGGCCCGTCGAGGCCGAGCGCTTCGCGCGCCAGGCGCTCGGCGAAGTGCAGGCCGTCGGCCTCGCGCGTGCCGCCGCGCTCGAGGCGGCCGATGTCGAACGAGGACGAGGCGACGATCAGCGCGTCGCCGGGCCGGGCGCCCGCCTCGCGGCCGACGCGGCGGACGAGGTCGACGCACTGTTGCCACCAGGCGAGGTCGGCGGCGACCGCTGCCCGCGGATCGGCGCGCGCCTCACCCCGGGCCGGCGCGAGCCGGCGCTGCGGAAAGCGCTCGCCGCCGACCGCGAAGAGCGAGGGCGGCGCGGCCGGCGCGGCGAGGCCGTCGAGCGCGGAGGGCAGGTCGGGCCCGAGCGTGCAGGCGACGCCGCGACCCTGCAGGTAGACGGCGGCACGCGGCGCGCCCGTCGGCGCGGGCGGCGTCGGCTCGCCACCCGGGCCGGGCACGGCCGGTGCATCCGCGCTCACCGGCGGGGCCGGCCGGCCGCGCTGGCCGCCGATGCCGCTGGCCGGGGTGTCATCGCGGCGCCGCGACGCCGGTGACGCCGCGCGCGCTCAGGTGCGCGGCCAGCGTCGCGACGCTGGCGAAGGCGCGGCGCGTGTCCTTGCTGTCGGGCATCCGCAGGCCGCAGGCCTTCTGCAGCGCCATCGACAGCTGCAGCGCGTCCATCGAGTCGAGGTCGAGCCGGGCCTCGGGGCCGAACAACGGCTCGTCGTCGCCGAGACCGCCCTCGGGCGCCGGCCGCTCGACCGCTTCGAGGATGAGCGCCTTGAGTGCGGCGAGGAAGGCGGGGTCGGCGGCAGGGCGGGCATCGGTCATGTCGGCATCGTCCGGTTCAGGGGCCAGGCCGCCAGCAGCGTGCCCGCGAGCCCCAGCGCGACCAGCGCCGCGAGCCAGGGCCAGAGCGTGCCGAGCGGGGCGCCGCGCACCAGCACCCCGAGCAAGGCCTCGAGCGCCCAGTGCATCGGCGAGACGCGCGCCAGCGCCTGCATCGCCGCCGGCATCACGAAGGTCGGCACCATGATGCCGCCGATCGCGGCCATCAGCACGTTGATCAGCGGGCCGACCGCATGCGCCTGCGCGCTGCTGCGCATGAAGCTGGCCAGGCAGAGCCCGAGCCCGACCGCTGCCACTGCGATGCAGGCGATCACGACGACCAGCGCCACGCCGTCCACCCCCTGCAGCGACAGGCCCTCGACGCCGAGCGCCGGCAGCAGCCAGAGGCCGACCGCAAGCATGCCGGCCGCCTGCAGCGCGTTGACGCCGAGATAGGGCAAGGCCTTGGACGCCAGCAGCACGCTGCGCGGCACGCCCTGGCTGCGCAGGCGCGCCAGCGTGCCGGCCTGGCGCTCTTCGACGAACAGGCTGCCGAGCGCGACGACGACGAAGAACATGCCGAACACCAGCCAGGCCGGCACGTTGTGCTGAACGGCCGAGGGGCGCGGGCCGTCGGCGAAGCGCTCGACCGCGACATAGCCTTCGACCGCGGTCTGGGCCTGGGTCGGCGTCTGGCCTTCGAGCTGGGCGATCAGCAGGCGCGCGCGCAGCTGCCCGATCGCCCGTTCGAGTTCGGCGGCGGTGACGAGCAGGCTCGCGGCGCCGGCGCCGGGCTCGAGCCACAGGCGGGCGCGGGGCGGCCCGGCCGTGCCTGACGCTGGGTTCGATGGGTCGGCGGCCGCCTTGCCGTCCTTGTCGTTCGCGCCGACGACGTCGGTGTTCGCGGCGCCGGGCGTCTCCAGCGGAGCGGGCTCGGCGTCGACCGCGGCCAGCCGTTGCGACAGTCCCGGCTCCAGTTCGAGCACATAGCCGAGCCGGCCGTCGGCGAGCGCCCGCCGCCAGTCCGCCGGCAGCGCCAGCGCCGCCCCGTGGCGCTCGGCCCAGCGCGCCGCCAGCGTGCGCGCCGCGCTGCCGCCGTCGCGGTCGAGCAGCGCGTAGCGGGGCGGCGGCTTCGGCGCCGCGTAGAGGTTCTGCAGCGCCAGCGTCATCACGACGATGAAGACCAGCGGCAGCAGGAACAGCGCGCCCAGGCTCAGCGGGTCGCGTCCGAGCGCGAGCAGCTCCTTGCGCACGAGGCCGGCGAAGACGCCCCGGCGCTCAGAGGGAGACATCGGCCGCGTCCTCGCGCGTCAGCGCCAGATAGGCCGCCTCGAGGCTCGAGCGGCCGTAGTGCGCGCTGCGCAGCACGATGCCCGCGGCCTCCAGTGCGGCGAGCGCGGACGCCGGCGAGCGTCCGGCGCCGAGCTCGAGCTGGACGCGGCCGTCGCGGCTCGACACCGGCCCGAAGGCGGCCAGTACCTCACAGGCGCGGGTGAGGGGCGAGGCCTCGGCGCCCGCCGGCGCCTGTGCCTGCCCGACAACCGCGTCCGCGGTCGCGCCATCGGCCGCCTCACTGGTCGCTTCACCGGCCGCCTGGCCGAGCGGCAACTCGCCGACCGGCTCGACGACGAGCCGCTGCAGGCCGTCCGCGAGCAGTGCATCGACCGGCCCCGCATGTCGCAGCCGCCCGTGGTCTATCACGACCACCTGCGCCGCCAGCGACTCCAGCTCGCCGAGCAGGTGCGAGCTCGCGATCACCGCCGCGCCGTCGCGCGCCAGGCCGGCGATCAGGCCGTGCAGCAGCGCGCGCGACGGCGGGTCGACGCCGGCGGTCGGCTCGTCGAGCAGCAGCAGGCGGGGCCGCGCGAGCAGCGTGATCGCCAGGTTGAGTCGCCGCTTCCAGCCGCCGGACAGGCGCGCGGCGCGCTGGCCCAGCTGCGCGCCGAGTTGCATCGCCGCGACCAGTTCGTCGACGCGGCTGCGCGCGGCGGCGCCGCGCAGGCCGGCGGTGGCGGCGAAGCAGTCGAGGTTCTCGCGCAGGCTCAGCATCGGATAGAAGGCGTCGCCCTGCGGCGCCAGCGCCAGCGCCTGCGGCGCGCGGCGGCGCAGCGCCGCGACCGGCTCGCCGTCGACCTCGATCGCGCCGCGCTGCAGCGGCAGCAGGCCGGCAACGAGCGCCATCAGCGTGCTCTTGCCGGCGCCGTTCGGGCCGAGCAGGGCGGTCACCTCGCCGGCGCGCGCGTCGAAGCTGACGCCGTCGAGGCTCGGCCGCGCGGCGCGGGGATAGCGGTGCTGCAGCCCGCGGACGGCCAGCATCGGCGGCTCACACCCTCTCAGCCGGCCGCCGCGGCGCGCAGGTCGCGGAAGAAGGCGGCCTCGCGCGCCGAAAGCGCGCCGAGCAGCGCGCCCAGCGTCGCCGGCACGAAGGCCTCGCGGCCGCGGATCATGCGCGCGGCGCGCAGCGCGAACTCGCGCCAGGCGTCGCCGATCGTGAGCAGCGCGTCGGCCTGGGCCTCCAGCGCCAAGCACTCGCCGCGGGCCGCCGCCTCCTGCAGGAAGGCGGCGTAGAGGAAGCGGAAGCCGGCGCCGCCGGTGCCGATCTCCTCCTGCATGCGCACGACGTGGCCGACCCATTCGCGGCTGCGCTCGGCGGCCGGGTCGAGACGCGCCACCGCGTGCGCCAGCGTGCGGATCCCACGCACGCCGACGAGAGGGAAGGGCGCCAGCATCTGGCGCGCATTGGCGCGCACCGCGGCGCGCCAGACCGCCGGCGGCGGCTCGGGCCGCTCGAGCGACTCCAGCGTGTAGAGCAGGCCCTTCGGCGCCAGCACGCCCTTGGCGAAGCGGGCGCGGCCCAGGTCTTCGCGCGGGCAGCGCACCGCCATCTCGGCGACCGGGTCGCTGACCAGGTACTCGCCGCCCTCGCGGCCGTAGACGATCAGGTTGTGGGCGTTGAAGTGGAAGCGCATCTCGGGCGGAAAGTACGGCAGCCAGTAGACCGAGGTCTGGGCGCCGACGAGCCGGCCTTCGGCCAGCAGCGCGTCGAGCCGCCGCTCGCCGCTCGCCTCGTCGCGGAAGGTCTCAAAGCGGATGCGGGCGCCGAAGGGCCGCCGCAGGCCGCGGATGATCGCCTTCGGCGGCATGCGGTAGGCGATCAGCGGAAAGCCGTTGACCTTGACGAAGGGCAGGTAGGCGAAGGTCAGCGCCCGCGCGAGGCCGAAGGCCGCCGCCTCGCTGACCGGCGCGCCGTGGTGCGTCAGCAGGTTGGCCATCACGCCGCTCTCGCAGTGCGCGGCGTGGCGGTGGGTGAAGGCGGCGGCGGTCATCGGGGCGCGGCCGGCGCGTCGCCGGGGGCGGGCTCGGGGCAGCTCAGCAGTCGCCCGGGCGGCAGCACCAGCGCCTTCGCGTAGCGCTCGAGTGTGTGCGGGGCGAGCGCGGCGACGGGCTTCGCCAGGTGACGCCGGACCTGCCATTGCCAGAAGCCGGTGGCCTGCGCCAGCAGCGGCAGGTCCATGCGGCGGGCGTACATCCAGTAGGCGAGCGGCGAGCCGGTGCCGGCGCGCGCCGCGGCGCGCGCCGCCTCGGCCTGGGCCTGCAGCGCGTCGCCGGCCTGGGTCGTGACGATCTCCTCGACCTCCCAGCCGGTGCTCGGCACGACGACGATGCGGCCGTCGGCGTCGCGTGCGTACATCGCCTTGCGGTGGCCGCCGAGCGTCTTGTTGCCGTCCTGCGGCACCTCGTCACGTTGCATGGCCGGTCCCGTCGCGCGCGCCGTCGACGACGCTCAGGTGCACGAAGCCGCTCGAGAAGCGGCCGCTCTCCGGCACGAACATCAAGAGCCGCTGGCCCGGCTCGAGCCTGCCGCTGCGCACCAGCGCGTCGAGCATGATGAAGGGCGACGCCGAGCCGGTGTTGCCGCAGTCGACGAGATTGGTGAACCAGCGCTCGGCCGGGATCGGCAGGCCGGCCCGCGCCAGGCCGTCTACCACCGGCTGGCGGAAGTACATCGACGACAAGTGGGGGAGGAACCAGTCGATCCCGTCGACGGCGAGCGCGCGGCGGGCCGCCACGCGCGCCAGCGGCTCGGTCAGCGTCGCGCGCACGATGTGCTCGTTGAGCAGGCGCACGTCCTGGCGCACCGCGAAGATCGACTCGCCCAGCCACTCGTCCGGGCTCAGGAACTGCCAG
Source organism: Ideonella sp. (assembly GCA_035911095.1). Lineage (GTDB taxonomy): Bacteria > Pseudomonadota > Gammaproteobacteria > Burkholderiales > Burkholderiaceae_C > JAMHWF01. The sequence continues at coordinate 275,041 of JAMHWF010000044.1, forward strand.
GGCTCGAGCACGCCGTCGGCAAGCCGCCGCGCGCCGGCGTACATGCAGGCCGGCAGCTCGTGCGCGGCCGACGAGAGCTCGATCCAGTCGACGCGCAGGCTGAGCCCCGGCCCCGGCTCGTCCTGCAGCAGCACGGCGCCGGCGCCGTCCGAGAGCATCCAGCGCAGGAACTCCTTGTCGAAGGCCAGTTCCGGGCGCGCCTTGAGCGCCTCGACCTCGCGCGCGTCGGCCTCGGCGCGGTGGCGGTGGCCGCGCAGGTACGGCGAGACCAGCTCCGAGGCGACGGTGACCGCGCGCCGCGTCTCGCCGCAGCGCACCGCCATCCAGGCGTGCTTCAGCGCCGCGGTGCCGGACAGGCAGATGCCGGCGAACGAGGCCACCTCGAGGTGGGGCCAGCCGAGCTCGCCGTGCACCATCACGCCATGCCCGGGTACGAGCTGGTCGGGCGTCGAGGTGCCGGCGGCGAGGCAGCCGACCGGCGAGACCTCGCCGAGCGCGCGCACCGCCTCGGCCGCCAGGCGGGCATTGGTGTGGGTCGGCCGGCCGGCCTCGTCGATCGCGTAGTGGCGGCGGCGGATGCCGTTGCTGCGCAGCACGACCGCACGGGCGCGCGAGGGCCGCTCGCCGGCCTGGCCGAGCACCGCCTCGATCCGCTCGTTGCCGACCGGCGGGCCGGGCAGCACGGCCGCGGTGCGCGTCAGGTAGACCTCAGACGTCATAGCGGGTCATGCGCTGGGTGCCGGAGCCCGAAGGCGCCTCGAAGCGCAGCTTCAGCCGCGCCTCATGCGCGGCACGCCAGGGGCGCAGCAGCGCCTGCAGCGCAAGGCTCAGCGGCAGCACGGTCAGGATCAGCGCCAGCAGCACCAGCACGTAGAGCACGAGCAGCGGCACGCGCTGCGGCGCGCCCTGCCGGCCGACGCTGCGGATCAGCCGCCCCCAGAGATGGAAGCTGCGGGTGCCGGCCCGCTCGGACAGCCACAGCCGCGGCTGGGCGACCACCGCGCCGAGGCCGTCGAGCAGCGGTCCGTCCTGCCGCTCGCGCCCTTCGCGCAGCGCATCGGCCAGCGCCAGCCCGAAGCGGCGGCAGTGGCGGATGTCCTCGGCGTCGACGCCGGCCGGCGGCAGGCCGAACCAGCCGTCGCGGCGGCCAGTGAACATCCACATCGGCGTCGTCACCAGGCTCGCGCCCACCGAGGCGCGGTCGGTCAGCACCACGTTGTCGAGCAGGCGGGCGCCGGCCGCGGCGAGCAGCGCCTTGGTCTTCTCCTGCGCCATCAGCCACATGTTGCGGCAGCCGATCAGCGTCACGACCGGCTTGCCGGCGAGCAGCGCGCGCACCGCCGGCTCGCGCAGCAGCGAGCTCACCGGGCGCGACGGGGACAGGAACCAGACCTGGTACGGCAACAGCACGAGATCGACCGTGGCCGGGTCGGGCAGGGTCATCGGCGCGAGCGGCTGCGGCTCCATCAGCGCGGACTCGGGAAAGGCGTCGAAGAAGGCGCGCAGCGACCAGGGGAAGGGCGCCGGCTGCAGCGGGCGCAGCGGCACCAGCGTGACCCGGATGTCGTCGCAGGCGCGCAGGGGTGCCAGCACGGCGTCGACGATCGACGCGAGCTGTCCGGTCTGTGAGTAGGCGAACGCAAGCACATGCTTGCGCGGGCCCGGATGCGCTGCGGCCAAGGCGGGTTCCATTGTGTCCAGGCGTGCCGCGCGCCTGCCGCGCAACGGCGGCGGCGATGATAACGAGCAGCCGGCACCGCCCGGACAGCCCGGGCGCCGCCGTTCAGTGCCTGCGGTACTGCGTCGCGCCGAACAGCACTTCGCGTGCCTTGTCGTCCATCAGCGGCCGACGCGCATCGGCCAGCACCTCGACGCCGCGCTTGACCGCCGGCCGCGCGGCGATCTCGTCGAACCAGCCCTTCAGGTGCGGATGGTCGTTCCAGTCGATGCCCTGGTTCTTCCACGAGCGCAGCCAGGGGAAGATCGCGATGTCGGCGATCGTGTACTCGGGCCCGGCGATATAGCGGTTCTTGGCGAGCTGCCGGTCCATCACGCCGTACAGGCGCTTCGCCTCGTTGCTGTAGCGCTCGATCGCATAGGCGATCTTCTCGGGCGCATAGACGCGGAAGTGGTGCGCCTGGCCGAGCATCGGGCCCACGCCGCCCATCTGGAACATCAACCACTCGAGCGTGGCGTACTTGCCGCGCACGTCGGACGGCAGGAAGCGGCCCGCCTTGCCGGCAAGGTAGACGAGGATCGCGCCCGACTCGAAGAGCGAGATCGGCTTGCCGTCCGGGCCGTCGGGGTCGACGATCGCCGGGATCTTGTTGTTCGGGCTGATCGCGAGGAAGTCCGGCTCGAACTGCGCGCCGCTGCCGATGTCGATCGGGTGCACTCGGTATGGCAGGCCGCACTCCTCGAGCATCACGTGGACCTTGTGTCCGTTCGGCGTGGCCCACGAATACACTTCGATCATTGTTTCGTCCCTTCGGCGTGCCCCTGCGGCGAGACCGGACTCTAGCGCCATGTTCGAGGCCTTCAAGCAGATGTTCCGCCGCGCGCCGGAGTCGCCAGGCTGGCCGAAGGTGGAGGCCTGGGCAGAGACACGCGGCTTCGTCTACCGGCGGGCGCGGGACGGCTCGGGCTTCGTCGTCGACGGCAGCTTCGAGACCAGGCGCTGGCGCCTCGAATGGGGCCCGTCGCAGCGCAGCTACCTCGAGGGCCAGGAACTGCGGGTGCGGATGGACTTCGAGCTGCCCGGCCAGATGCAGCTGCTGCTGCTGTCGCGCGAGCTGATGCATGCGATGGAGAGCGACACCTTCGAGCGCTACACCGACCACATGCAGACGCACATCGACGTCTCGACGCCCGAGGAGGTGCGCTGGCTGGTGCTGCACCCGAAGCTCGGCCTGAAGCCGCTGCCGACGCTGCGCGGGCGCATCGCGGCGGTGGGGCAGCCGGTGCCTTCGCTTGCACGCTGGCTCGAAGGGCCGCTGGCGCGCGCGCTCGAGCGCGCCACCGACCCCTTCGAGAGCGTGCTGTCCAACAGCCGGCCCTTCGTGCTGATGACCTCGCGCAACCGGGTGATGCTGCGCATCGCGCTGCCCGAGGCGAGTGTCAGCTCGATCGAGCAGGCGCTCGAGCTGTTCGTCGTCGCGGTGTCGCAGACGCCGCAGGCGATCGAGGGGCTGGAGGTCTCGCCGAGCGGCTGGGCCCAGTCGGGCCGCAGCTGGCAGAGCCAGTGGCACGACGACGGCGGGCCGACGACGCGCTGAGCCGGCGCCGGCCGCCGCGCCGCCTCAGCGAAACCGGGGCTGGCGCTTCTCGAGCGCGGCTGCGAGGCCTTCGGCGCCGTTGGCGTCGAAGAGGCTGTCGACGAAGCGCTCCCGCTCGGCGGCCAGCTGATCGCGCAGGCTGGCCGGCGGCCCGCGGCGCAGCAGATCCTTCGTGCCGGCGAGCAGGCTCGGCGGGCAGGTCGCGGCAAGCTGCGTGGCCAGCTCGAGCGCCGCGGCGAAGGATGCGCCCGGCGCGGTGATGCGGGCGACGAGGCCGAACGACGCCAGCGTGCGGGCATCGAGCGGCTCGGCCAGCCAGACGAGCTGCTGCAGCCGCTGGCGCGGCAGGGCCTGCGCCAGGTGCCAGAGCGCGCCGCCCTCCGGCGCCAACCCGTAGCGGGCTGCACCCAGCAGAAAGCGTGCGTCCTCTGCCGCGACGATCAGGTCGCAGGCCAGGGCGAGCGAGAAGCCGGCGTCGGCGGCCTCGCCCTCGACCGCGGCGACAACCGGCTTCGGGAAGGCGGCGAGCGCTTCGATCCAGGCATGGAAGCGGTCGACCGATGCGCGCTGTGCCTCGGCGCCTTCCTCGCGCCGGCGCTGCAGCCGCGCCGGGTCGTCACCAGCGCAGAAGCTGCTGCCGTCCCCGCGCAGCACGACGGCGCGCACGCCGGCGTCGCCCTCGGCCACGTTCAGCAGCTCGACGCCGGCGCTGCAGGCCTGGTCGGACAAAGGGTGTCGCCGATCGGGGTCTCTGATGGTCAACACCAGGGTCGTGTCGTGCCGTTCGGTGCGAAGCTCGGCGGTCATGCGAGGGGGCTTGCGAACGTGCGCGTGCAGGCGCGGGCGGGCGGTCCCGGGTCGGCCGGGGCGACGATTTTGTCACGCTGTCAGCGCGGAGGTTCGCGCTCGCTTCTCGACGCGGCACTAGCTGGCATAGGCACTTAGCCCTTCATGCTAGAGTGAATTCACACTTCTCCAGGCTCCCGGACCCCTCTCGCTCCCACGCATGCGCAGCGTCACCCGCCCGTTCGGAGCCGGTCTGGTCCTGGCCTTCGTCTCGCATGCCGCCTACGGTCTCGGCTTCGGCGGTTCGAGTCAGCACGCCGCCCTCGGCCAGCGCTTCGACTTCGTCGTGCCGCTGCGCTTCGACGAGGGGGAGTTCGTCTCCGAGGAATGCATCAACGCGACCGTCGTCGCCGGCGAGGTGCCGGTGCCGGAAAGAGCGGTGCGCATCGAGCTGGAGGCGGCCGGCCGGCCGAACGAAAGACGCATCCGCGTGCGCACCAGCGTGCCGATCGACGAGCCGGTGGTGCAGGTCAACCTGAGCGTCGGCTGCCCGGTCCAGCTGCAGCGCGAGTTCGTCGCCTTCGTCGACCCGCCGGCGCTGACGCTGGCGCAGGCCGAGGCGCCGGCCGCAGCCCCGGTCAGCCCCGCGCCGTCGAGTGCGCCGGCGCGCCAGGCGGTGGTCGCCGCCGCCACGCCTTCGCCGCCGCCGGCGCGGGCCGCTTCGGCGGTCGAGCCGCCGCCGCCCCGCGTGCGCCGGCCGCGGCCGATCACGCGGCCGAGCGTCGAGGCGAAGGAGGTGCCGGTCGCTCAGCAGACCCCGCGCCGCAGGACGCAGGCGCTGCCCGCCCCGGCGACAGGCGGCGCCCGGCTGCAGCTCGATCCGGCCGAAGGTCTTGCGCGCGCGCCGACGCCCCCCGCCGCCGCCGTCGCCGCGGCGCAGTTGCCGGCCGCGCCACCCGCTGCCCCACCGCTGCCGGCACCGGCAGCTGTCGCGACGCCGGCGGTGGCAGCCTCCGCCCCGGCCCCGGCCCCGGCCCCGGCCCCGGCCCCGGCCC
>JAMHWF010000045.1:0-52097 GCA_035911095.1 Ideonella sp.
GGCATTGCCCGGGCGCTGGGCAACCTGATCGGCAACTGCGTGGCGACCGTCGCCGTGGCGGCCTGGGAGGGCGACATCGACCGCGAGCGTGCCAAGGCGGTGCTCGACGGCCGGCCGGTGCCGCCGACGGAGGACGATGCGGACGTGGTCGATGGGGCCGGCGCCGCGCCGGGGGTGATGCCGGTGCCGGTGAAGGGCTGAAAGCCTCCGCGGTTCCGAGGTCGCAGGGTGCCTGCCGTTCAGCGGCAAGGCAACGCGCGCCCGCTGCGCCCTGCCTGCGCAGCGGCGGCGCCTGGTGCGCGCGCAGGCAGGTCGAGCGCCAGCGCCGCGGCGATCGCGAGCAGCGCGGCCAGACCGACGACCGCGGCGGCGGCCGGCCAGCCCAGCGCCTCGACCGCCTCGCCGACCACGACCGGGCCGAGCAACTGGCCCAGGTTGCTGCCCTGGATCAAGAGGCCCATGACCAGCGGTGCCAGCGCCGCCGAGGGCGCGACCAGCGGAGCCGACGCGATCAAGGTCGCCGGGATCATCCCGCCCGCGGCCGAGAACAGCAGGCAGAGCGCGAAGGCCGCCGCGCCGCCGAGCCAGGGCGTGAAGATGCCGGCGGCCGAAGCCGCCATCGCGAGGCTGGCGGCGACGATCAGCGCCGGCCGCCGCGCGCCACGCCCGAGCAGGCGGCCCGCGGCCAGGTTGCCCACGATGTTCGCCGCAGCGGCCAACGCACTCAGCGCGCCGGCCGTCGCCGGCGAGACCGCGAGGCGGTCGGTCAGCAGCACCGGCAGGAAGCTGAACAGCGCGAAGAACATCAGGCTGTAGCAGGCGAAGCAGGTTGCGAGCGCCACCGGGCCGGACGCGGCGAGCAGGCGACGGGTGTCGGCGAGCAGGCCGGCCTGCGTGGCGCGCCGCGCCCCGGCCGGCACCGCCGGGTCGGCCGCTCGGCCGGCCCGGCGGGCTTGCGGCGTCGCCCTCAGCCGCCAGCCGACGAGCGCGGCCAGCAGCAGCGTCGCGCCCAGGCTCGCGCCCCACAGCGCCTGCCAGGTGGGCAGCAGCGGTGCGACCGCCAGCGCCGTCGCGATGCCCAGCGGCATGCAGCAGCTCCAGCAGGCGAAGGCGAAGTCACGCCGCTGCGCATCGACCGACCGCTGGATCAGGGCCGGTCCAGCGACGCTCACCAGCAGGAAGCCCAGCCCCTCGACGACGCGCGACGCGAGCAGCACGCCGGGCCCGGTCGCCCCCGTGCCGACGCCAGCCCCCGCCGCGCACACGGCCATCCCGAGCAGCAGCACGCGGCGGTCGCCGCATGACGCGACGAGGCGGCCAGTCGGGATGCCGCCGACCACCCCGATGACGGCGAAGACGCCCGTCAGCCAGCCGAGGCCTGCGAGGTCGAGCCCGAGGCTCGCTTGCAGCATCCCGGCGGCGGCCGGTGCCTTGCCGACGTGGAAGGCGGCGCTCAGGCCGCAGCCGACGACGAGCGCCACGGCAAGGGCTGGGGACATCGCGGGTGCCTCGTCGGTCGTGTGGAACACGGGCCGACGATCGCCCGGACGGGATATCTGCACAAGTGACATCGTCTTGATCGGTTCGATCGATCCGATCGATCAGACTGCGGTCACCGCCGCAAGGCAGACCTGGAGCCGACGGTGCTCGATGCCCTCACGCTCGATCAGCTGCGCAGCTTCGTCGCCGTGGCCGACAGCGGCAGCTTCCGCTCGGCGGCGCGGCGCCTGCTGCGCGTGCAGTCGGCGATCAGTCATGCGGTGGCCAACCTCGAGGCGCAGCTCGGCGTCCCGCTCTTCGAGCGCTCGGGGCGCCGGCCGGCGCTGACGCCCGAGGGGCAGGCCCTGCTGGCCGATGCGCGCGACATCCTGCTGCGGATGGACGCGCTGCGGGCCCATGCGCGCGGGCTCGGGGAGGGCGTCGAGCGCGAGCTCTCGCTCGTTGTCGACACGCTGTTCCCGATCAGCCAGGTCGGGGCCGCGCTCTGCGAAGTGCGCAGTGCGTTCCCGGCGGTGGACCTGCGCGTGACGGTGGCGCCGCTGGGCGGGCCGATCCAGGCGCTGATGGACGGGCGGTGCACGCTCGCCGTGACCGTCGGCGAGACGGTCCGCGAGCCGCGCCTCGCGCTGGAGGCGCTGTCCTCGGTCGCGCTCGTGGCCGTCGTCGCGGGCACCCATGCGCTCGGCCGGCGGTCCGCCGCCGGGCCGCTCGGGCTGACCGATCTCGCCGACCACCTGCAGGTGGTGCTGGAGGACCCGACCGAGCTGACAAAGGGGCGCAGCTTCGGCGTGCTCTCGCCGCATGTCTGTCGCGTCGGCACGCAGGACGTGAAGCAGGCGCTGATCCTGGCCGGTGTCGGCTGGGGCCGGCTGCCGCTGTGGCAGGTCGCGCGCGACCTCGACGAAGGTCGGCTCTCTCGCCTGGCGACCGACGCCCTGGGCCGACGCGCGGAGCTCGTCTCCGAGGCCTACCTGGCGCACCGTGTCGACGAGCCGCTGGGGCCCGCGGCCCGGGCTTTCCGCACGGCGCTGTCGCGCATCGCCAAGGCGGCCGCCGCCGAAGGCGGCACTGCAGCGCCACGCCGTCGCCGCGTGCCTCGCTGAACGGTGCCCGCGCCCGGCAGCGGACGGACGAAAGAAGAACGGCGACCGCCCCTTGCGGCTGCGGTCGCCGTGCGGCAGGGCCGGCGCCTTGAGGAGCGCCGGCGACGCGGGTCAGGTCTCAGGCCACCTGCACCGCGATCTTGCGCGGCTGCGCATGCGCGGCCTTCGGGATGCGCACGCGCAGCACGCCCTGGCTCAGTTCGGCGCTGACCTTCTCGGCGTCGAGCTCCTTGCTCAGCGTGAACGCGCGGCGGTAGCGCGACAGCTGCACCTCGGCGTGCTGCGCGCCGAGCTCCTTCGGCAGCGCCAGCGACACCTCGCCTTCGAGGGTCAGCTGGTCCCCTTCGACGTCGAGCTTGAGGCGATCGCGCGAGACGCCGGGCATGTCGGCATAGAGGGTGATGCCGGTCGCGTCCTCGACGACGTCGACGGGCGGCAGCAGCGCCGGGTCGCGGTGCGCGGCCACGGCTTGTTCGGGGGTCTTGGTCACGGTGTTCATGTCAGCTCCTGATTCGGGGTTCGGTTCGCCTGGGCTCACTGCACCGCGATGCGGCGCGGCTGGGCCTGGGCGCGGCGCTGGGCGGTGATGCGCAGCACGCCGTCGCGGTAGTCGGCGCTGATCGCCTCGGCGTCGATGTCGTCCGGCAGGTTCACGACGCGGCGGAAGCGGCCGGCGAAGCGTTCGTTGACGTGCAGCGTGACCTTCTCGTCGGAGGCCTTGGGCAGCGCGCTCTGGCGCTCGCCGGAAATGGTGAGCACGCCGCGGTCGAGGTTGACCTCGATCGTGGCCGGGTCGATGCCGGGGGCGAAGGCATAGACTTCGACCGCCGTCGGTGTGCTGCCGACGTTGAGCGCGGGGTAGCCGCCACGGCCGAGACCGCGGATCGCGGGCGAGAAGTCGAAGGCGCTTGAGAGGTCGCGCTGCAGGCGGTCCAGCTCGGCGAAGACATCGCGAGAGAAGAGGGATCGGTACATGATGAGTTCCTCGTGGATTCGAACGGACCGGAGCGTGGTGTCGTCGTCCGGATGCCGCTCAGCTAGGGTCGGCCGAAAGGGGTTTCAAGAGGCCGTCGCGCAGGCGCCGAAACGTTCCGGCCGCAGCCTTGAATCGGCCCGTCATGCCGCCATGTCGCGCCAGCAGCCACACCTCGACCGATGACAGCTTTCAAGGACTACTACGCGACGCTGGGCGTGCCGCGCGAAGCGACGGCCGACGACATCAAGAAGGCCTTCCGCAAGCTCGCGCGCAAGTACCACCCCGACGTCAGCAAGGAGCCGGACGCCGACGCGCGCATGCGCGAGGTCAACGAGGCGCACGCCGTGCTCTCCGACCCCGAGCGCCGCGCGGCGTACGACGAGATCGGCCGCGGCCGCCGGGCCGGCGAGGCCTTCACGCCGCCGCCGGACTGGGACGCCGGCTTCGAGTTCCGCGGCCGCGGGACCGAAGGCGGCGACGGGGCCTTCGACGGGCACTTCTCGTCGGCCGACTTCGGCGAGTACAGCGACTTCTTCTCCGAGCTGTTCGGCCGCATGGGCGCCCAGCGCGCAGGCGCAGGCGCCGGTCGTCGGGCCTCGGCCGGGCGCCCACCGCCCGACCTGCGCGGCGAGGACCACCACGCGCGCATCCTGCTGTCGCTCGAGGACGCCTGGCGCGGGGCGCTGCGCCAGATCACGCTGCGCGCGCCGCAGGTCGATGCCGAGGGGCGCGTCACGCTGGCCTCGCGCACGCTCGACGTGAAGATCCCGGCCGGCGTCAAGCCCGGCCAGCTGATCCGGCTGGCCGGCCAGGGCAGCCCTGGCATCGGGAAGGCGCCGGCGGGCGATCTCTTCCTCGAGGTGCAGATCGAGCCGCACCCGCGCTTCCGCGTCGACGGTGCAAACCTGATCGCCGAGCTGCCGGTGGCCCCGTGGGAGGCGGCGCTGGGTGCCGTCGTGCCGGTGGAGCTGCCCGACGGCTCGAGCCTGAAGCTGCGCGTGCCGAAGGGCGCGCAGGGCGGTCGCTCGCTGACGGTGCGCGGCCGCGGCCTGCCGTCGGCCACGCCGGGCGACCTGCAGCTGATCGTGCGGGTCGTGCTGCCGAGCGCGCTCGATCCGCGGGCCCAGGCCCTGTATGAACAGATGGCGCGCGAGCTGCCGGACTTCGATGCGCGCAAGGTCGCGCAGGCCGAGGCCGAGCGTGGGGAGTGAAGCGATGAGACCGGACGACGAAGGCAAGGTGGACGCGACGCTCGACGAGGTGTGGCTGTCGGTCGAGGAACTGTGCAGCGCCACCGGCGTCAGCCTGCGCTGGGTCGAGCAGCGGGTCGGCGACGGCCTGCTCGGCGTGCCGGCCGATGCCGCGCCGCCGGCGGGGGCCGCGCCTGCGGTGCCCGACGCGCCTCAGGCCGGCCGGCCACAGCCTGTGTCGCACCGCTGGCGCTTCAGCCACGTCGAGCTGCTGCGCGTGCGGCGCATGGCGCGCGTCGAGCGCGACTTCGAGGCGCTGCCCGAGCTGGCCGCGCTCGTCGCCGACCTGCAGGACGAGATCGACCGCCTGCGAGCCCGCCTGCAGCGTGACGGGGGCTGGTGATGGCGCTGAAGCCGGATGCCAGGACGCAGTGGAACGTCGGCTACTGGCTGATCGCGATCTTCGCGGTGTTCATGGTGCAGAGCCTGTGGCAGGCGCAGCGCACGATCGAGCCGGTGCCGTACAGCGAGTTCGAGAAGGCGCTGTCGGAAGGCAAGGTCTCGGAGGTGACCGTCGGCGACAACACGATCACCGGCAAGCTGAAGACACCCGAAGGCAGCAAGACGGTGCTCGTCGCGACCCGGGTCGACCCGGCGCTGGCCGCGCGCCTGTCGACCTTCGACGTGCCCTACACCCGGGTCGTCGAGAGCACCTTCCTGCGTGACCTGCTCGGCTGGGTGCTGCCGGTGCTGCTGTTCTTCGGCCTCTGGTTCTTCGTCATCCGCCGCTTCGCCGAGAAGCAGGGCATGGGCGGCTTCATGAGCATCGGCAAGAGCCGGGCGAAGGTCTACGTCGAGAAGGACACCGGCGTCACCTTCGCCGACGTGGCCGGCGTCGACGAGGCGAAGGCCGAGCTGCAGGAGATCGTCTCCTTCCTCAAGGACCCGAAGGACTACGGGCGCCTCGGCGGGCGCATGCCCAAGGGCGTGCTGCTGGTCGGCCCGCCGGGCACCGGCAAGACCCTGCTCGCGAAGGCGGTGGCCGGCGAGGCGGGCGTGCCCTTCTTCAGCATTTCGGGCAGCGAGTTCGTCGAGATGTTCGTCGGCGTCGGCGCGGCGCGGGTGCGCGACCTGTTCGAACAGGCGCGGGCGAAGGCGCCGGCGATCATCTTCATCGACGAGCTCGACGCCCTGGGCCGCGCGCGCGGCGCCGGCGGCGGCATCGGCGGCCACGATGAGCGCGAGCAGACGCTGAACCAGCTGCTGGTCGAGCTCGACGGTTTCGACAGCTCGAGCGGCCTGGTGCTGCTGGCGGCGACGAACCGGCCCGAGGTGCTCGACCCGGCGCTGCTGCGCGCCGGCCGCTTCGATCGCCAGGTGCTGGTCGACCGGCCCGACAAGCCGGGCCGCGTGCAGATCCTGCGCGTGCACGCGAAGAAGATCCGCCTGGCGGCCGACGTCGACCTCGAGCAGGTCGCGGCGCTGACCACCGGCTTCTCGGGCGCCGACCTGGCGAACCTCTGCAACGAGGCGGCGCTGGCGGCGACGCGGCGCGGCGCGAGCGAGGTCACGCTCACCGACTTCACGGTCGCGATCGAGCGCATCGTCGCCGGCCTCGAGAAGAAGAACCGGGTGCTGAACCCGCGCGAGCGCGAGGTCGTGGCCTACCACGAGATGGGCCACGCGCTGGTCGCGATGGGCCTGCCCGGCGTCGACCCGGTGCACAAGGTGTCGATCATCCCGCGCGGCATCGGCGCGCTCGGCTACACGATCCAGCGCCCGACCGAAGACCGCTTCCTGATGACGCGCGAGGAGCTGGAGCACAAGATCATGGTGCTGCTCGGCGGGCGCGCGGCCGAGAAGCTCGTGTTCGGCCACCTCTCGACCGGCGCGGCCGACGACCTGGCCAAGGTCACCGACATCGCGCGCGACATGGTGACCCGCTACGGCATGGTCGAGGAACTGGGCTACGTCGCCTACGAGTCGCAGCCGCAGCGCTACCTCGACGGGCCCGCGTACCGCGGCGCCGGCCACGAGGCGCCGAGCCCCGAGACCCAGCAGCGGATCGACGAGGCCGTGCGCAAGATCGTGATGGACGCCTTCGCGCGCACGATGACGCTGCTCGGCCAGCAGCGCGACGCGCTCGAGCGCTGCGCGCGCGAACTGCTGGCGAAGGAGACGCTGGACGAGGCGGCGCTGAAGGCGTTGGTTGCGCGGCCGGGCTGAGAGGCCGGCGCGCTCGTCCGCGCCTCCGGGGGCCGCCTCGTTCAGTTCAGCAGGGCGAGATAGTCCCCGGTCTGCACCCCGGTGCCGCCGTCGAACGCCACGACCGTGTACGTGCCCGCGACCGTGGCCGTCCAGGTCAGTTCGGCGACCTGGCTGCCGCTGGCGGTGCGCACGTGGCGCCCCGACGGGTCGTACAGGTAGACCACCGGGTCGAAGGCACCGCTGGTGCGCGTGACGCTGACCCGGAAGGAGCGACCGTTCACGACCGGGAAGGTGTAGGAGTCCAGGTCACCCACCGTCATCGCCCCGGCCTTTGCGACGCCGCTCGTGAGCGCGCCATGCTCGCTGGCGCCCGGTGCCCGCGCGTAGTGGAGCTCGTAGTTGCCGGTCTGCACGCCGGTGCCGCCGTCGAAGACGACGACGGTGTAGGTGCCGGTCACCGTCGCGTTCCAGCTCAGGTTGGCGACCTGGCTGCCGGTGGCGGTGCGGATATGGCGGCCGCTCGGGTCGTAGAGGTAGAGGACCGGGTCGAAGGCGCCGCTGGTGCGCGCGACGCTGAGCAGCAGTGCCTGGCCCGCGTTGGCGGTGAAGGTGTAGGAGTCGAGGTCGCCGACGGTGAGCGCGCCGGCCTTCAAGCCACCGTTGACGAGCGCGCCGTGCTCGTTGGCCCCCGGTGCCCGCGCGTAGTGGAGCTCATAGTTGCCGGTCTGCACGCCGGTGCCGCCGTCGAAGACGACGACGGTGTAGGTGCCGGTCACCGTCGCGTTCCAGCTCAGGTTGGCGACCTGGCTGCCGGTGGCGGTGCGGATATGGCGGCCGGTCGGGTCGTAGAGGTAGAGGACCGGGTCGAAGGTGCCAGTGGTGCGCGCGACGCTGAGCAGCAGTGCCTGGCCCGCGTTGGCGGTGAAGGTGTAGGAATTGCTCTGGTTGGCTGTCACCAGCGAGCCGCTCACGAGGCCCCCGTTGACAAGCGGGCCGAGCGCAGCCTGCGCCGCTTCGCGCGCCTTCGTGCCGCCGGCGGCCTCGGCCGATCGAGGTTCATCGGCGGCGTCTGCTTCTCCGTCCGAACCGCCGCCGCCGCATCCCGCGAGGACGAAAGAGAAGAGCGCAGCAACCAGTGCCAGGCAAGCCTGGTGAATCCGTACTTTCATGAGACCCCCCTGAGAGTCAGCGTTTTTGTGCGGGCGAATCTATCGGCATCATCTCCGCGCGTACAGACACATCCTCCTTCAGGGTGCTGAAGCGGTCAGGGGCCCAGGCGCTTCAGCCGCGGCCGCCGCGCCCACCCCAGCCGCGCCCGCCGCCGGGCGGCCCACCGCGATCGCGCTGCCAACCACCGCCCTGCTCGCGCCAGCCCCGGGGGTCCTGCGTCCAGCTGTGCTCGCGCCATGTATAGCCCGGGCGTGGACTGGCCCAGCGACCCGGGACCCATTCATGGCGCTGTCCGCCCCAGCGCCAGTAGCCCCCGATCCAGATCGAGCCGAGCAGTGGCGGTGGGCCGTAGTACTCGACACGCGGCGGCGGTGGCGCCACCGGCACGTAGACGACGCCGTCGTAGGGCGCGACCGGCGCGACGACGCAGCCCGCGAGCGTCATGACGGCAGCCAGCGAGAGGCCGGCAACGGCGGATCGGCGAAGCATCGAAGTCTCCAGCGCAGGGGTGCGCGACAACACCCCTCCACAACGCCAGCGTCTCCGGCCGCGATGACGCTGCCGCCCGGCGCCAGGTGTAAAGGTCGGTTTACGTTCGTGCACCTGGCTTGCACATTCAGCCCTTTGGCGAGGGACGGGGCAGGGCGGCAACCGATCGCCGGGGCCGCGACCGGATCTGATAATGGCCCGCATGGACACGCCCTCGACCGACTTCCGCACCGACCCTCGCGCGTTCCTGCGTCGCCTCTACGACGCGGCGGTCGAGCGTGCGCTGCCCGCCGCCAACACCGCGGCGCACCTGCCGCAGCCGCCCGACGCGAAGAAGGGCCGCACCCTGGTGCTCGGCGCCGGCAAGGCGGGCGGCGCGATGGCGGCGGCGGTCGACGCGCTGTGGCCGAAGGACGCGCCGCTGTCGGGCCTGGTCATCACGCGCTACGACCACGTGCCGCCGGCCTTTCGCGCGGCGCAGCAGGCGGGCGGCACGCGCATCGAAGTGGTCGAGGCCTCGCATCCGGTGCCCGACGAAGCCGGCCGCCGCGCCGCGCAGCGCATCGTCGAGCTGACGCAAGGCCTCACCGCCGACGACCTGGTGCTGTGCCTGATCAGCGGCGGCGGCTCGGCGCTGCTGACGATGCCGGCCGAAGGGCTCGGCTTCGAGGCCAAGCAGGCGATCAACAAGGCACTGCTCAACAGCGGCGCGGCAATCGACGAGATGAACTGCGTGCGCAAGCACCTGTCGGCGATCAAGGGCGGCCGCCTGGCGGCGATGTGCGCACCGGCGCGTGTCGTCACGCTGCTGATCAGCGACGTGCCCGGTGACGACCCGGCGGTGATCGCCAGCGGCCCGACGGTGCCCGACCCGAGCACCTGCGCCGACGCGCTGGCGATCCTGAAGCGCTACGCGATCGAGGTGCCGCCTGCGGCGCGCGCCGGCCTCGAGCGCGGCGCCTACGAGACGCCGAAGCCCGGCGATGCCTGCTTCGCGGGCAATCAGGTCGCGATGATCGCGACGCCGCGCGAATCGCTCGAGGCCGCGGCTGCGGTGGCGCGTGCCGCCGGGCTCGAGGCGCATATCCTGAGCGACGAGATCGAAGGCGAGAGCCACGTCGTCGGCCGCGTGCATGCGGCGCTCGCGCGCTCGGTCGCGCAGGCCGGCACGCCGTTTAGCAGCCCCTGCGTGATCCTCTCCGGCGGCGAGACGACGGTGACGGTCAAGCCGCGCGAACCCGGCGCGCCCAAGGGGCGCGGCGGGCGGGCCGGCGAGTTCCTGCTCGGCTGCACGGTGGCGCTGCAGTCGGCGCCGAACATCTATGTGCTGGCTGCCGACACCGACGGCATCGACGGCATCGAGGACAACGCCGGTGCGATCGTCACGCCCGACACCGCGGCGCGTGCGGCGGCCCTCGGCCTGAAGGCCGCGGCGCACCTCGACCGCAACGACGCCTACGGCTTCTTCAGCGCGCTCGGCGACCTCGTCGTGCCGGGCCCGACCTTCACCAACGTCAACGACTTCCGGGCACTGCTGCTGCTGTAGCGCCCGCTGGCGCGTCGCTGCCGCGGGGGTCGGCGGCCAAGACGCCGGACAGGGCCGGCGCGCCGGTCAGGTAGCCGACCGCCGCGCCGAAGCCGTCGCGGTAGTTCGCGCGGATGAGCGGCTCGAGCGCCGGCCGCACGCGGGCGTGCAGGACGTCGTCCCAGTCGCCGACGTGCTGGCAGTTGCTCATCACGTAGGTCCAGCCGTTGACGTCGTCGACCGCGTGCAGGCCGGTCGACTCGGCGCCGACGGGGCAGGACAGCAGCCGCGTCAGCTCGCCGCGGTCGACCTGGTAGGCCCAGAGGAAGTTGTTGACGTGGGCACCGCTGTCCTCGCCGATGAAGAGCGTGCGCAGGCGCTCGGAGAACTTCAGGTTGTCCGGCATCGAGATGCGGTCCGGATTGGCGAGGTTGCCGAGCGCGTCGGGCCGCGGCTGGCCGGCGCCGCCGTAGTCCTCGCCGACCAGGGCCGGCACGGCGGCCATGTCGACCGGCACCCAGTCGCTCGCGATGTCGCCGCCGGCATCGTCGCGCTGGCCGCCGCGCAGGTTGAGCGCGTAGACCGCGCCCGAGATCGGGCCCTCGACGCGGATGCCGCCCGAGCCGTCGCGCATCGGCCGCTCGATGCGCGAGATGGCGGTGTAGGCGATGCGGTCGCGCGCGTTCAGCGTCGTGCCCTCCATCTTCGTGAAGCCGAGGCTGCCGCCCTTCAGCGCGGCGTAGCGGTGGGTCTCGAGGAAGGCGGCCGCGACCTCCATGCCCGGCCGCAGGCGCACCCAGTTCGCGCGGCCGGCGTAGGGGATGCGCGTGAACGAGGCGTCGCCCGGGCCGCTCGTGCGCACGTCCAGGATGTCGGCGGCGCGGATGCCGCCAGCCACCAGCGCCTCGACCTCGGCGCTCGTCGCATGCCCCAGGCGCACCCAGCTCAAGCGGCCCGCACCCGGCCCGCGGCCCGAGGTCTGGTGCCAGGTCGCCACGTAGAGCGTGCCGGCGTCGAGCCGCCGCGGCCGGTCGGCGACGTAGAGGAAGAGCCCGGCGTTCGGCCAGTCGTCGCCCATCAGCAGCGTGCGCTCGTCGGGCATCACCTGCACCAGCTCGCGCGAGATGCGGCCGACCCCGTAGTGCTTGACGACGCTGCCCGAGCCGTCCGGGTGGACGGTCACCTCCGGCAGGTGGCCGTAGCGGTACGGATTGGCCGCCCTCCGGTCGCCGAAGTAATTGGCGCCGAAAGACGCCAGCAGCGCGTTGTCGACGAGCGTCGCGTCGGGCTCGTACTCCTCGCTCGACAGGTGGGTGTTCCACGGCGAGAGGCTGGCGCCGCAGGTGATCCACAGGCCGTGTGCCGGCGAGGTGTCGACCGGGCGGTACTGGACCAGCCGCAGGCGGCCGGTGGCGACGTCCTGGTCGAGCGTCAGCACCGCGATCGGCGAGGGCAGGCGGCCGTACATCGACTCCAGCCGCTGGTCGCGCGAGGTGTATTCGAACTGCACGACGGCGAACACCGCGCGGCCGGTGACGCCGGGCACCGCGGCGTCGGGCAGCGTCAGCAGCGAGGAGCCGTCGGGGCAGTCGGAGAAGAACTGGCGCTCTGCGCCGGGCAGCGAGCGGTCGACGATCGGCTGCATGCGGTGGTCGTAGCAGCCGCCGGCCACCAGCGTGCCGCCGCGGCCGTCGGGCACGCGGTCGCCGGTGATGAAGAGCGGCGTGTAGGCCAGCCGCCAGGTCTGCGTGCGGCCGTCGGCATGGCGCACCAGCATCGAGGAGCCGACCGAGGTCGTCGCCATCGCGGGCGGGTCGGCGAGCGTCGGCGCGGGCATGCCGACGAAGCGCACCTCGGCGGCCGGCGAGGCCGGTGCCTGCGCGCTGCCGCGCTGGGGCGCGCAGCCGGACATCCAGGGCAGGCCGGCCCAGGGCACGGCCAGCGGCAACAGCCGTGCGCCGGCGAGGCGCCGCAGCGCGGCGCGCCGGCCGGATCGAGGGGAAGAGCGCTCGTTCATGCGCGAATCATCCCCCGCCCGCTCGTGCCGACCCGGACGCACGGTCGGCGCCTGCCCGATCACTGCGT
The DNA here is from genome assembly GCA_035911095.1 of Ideonella sp. Classification (GTDB taxonomy): domain Bacteria; phylum Pseudomonadota; class Gammaproteobacteria; order Burkholderiales; family Burkholderiaceae_C; genus JAMHWF01. The sequence continues at coordinate 12,247 of JAMHWF010000045.1, forward strand.
CCGCACCGGGCCGCTCGCTTCCTGACGCCCTGGCGCGCGCGGCTGGCGAACGCCAGCCCCAAATACGAGGGGTGGCGCTCGCCCAAGTGAGGGCCAGAATCCGCCCGCCCCAAGGGGCCACGACAAGTTCGGACGTCAACGGGGCGCAGCGCGGCGCGCGCAGCAAAGACCGCCAGCCATCGCGAAAGGCGTCATGAGTACGGAGGACCACGGCGGGATGCCGGCGCGAAGACGCCGGTTCCCGACCCAGCAGCCAGGACGCGGGCCAGGCGCCGCGTCGGGCGTGCCGTGGCCGGGCCTGGCGTGGTCCGGCCGGATCGCGGCGGCTGCCTCTGCTGTCCTCGCCGTCCTTGCCCTCTCGGTCGTCGCGCCCGGCGCCACCGCCCACGCGGCCGGCGACGGTGACGGGGCCACCGCCGCGGGCCGTGCGCTCTTCGAGGGGCAGACGGCGCTTCAGGGGCAGCTCACCGGCCACACCCGGCCGCTGCCGGCGGCCGCGGTGCGTTGCAGCAACTGCCATCGTCGCGAGTCGGCGCCGCCCGCGGGCGTGGCGGCATCGGATGCGGCTGCCGCTGCGGCATCGAACGCCAGTTCCGCGGCCGACGACGCGGCGCGCAGCTTCGGCTCCTGGCTTGGCGCCGAGGCCTTGCAGACGGCGCAGCCGCGCCGTGGCGGTCCGCCGTCGCGTTACGACGCCGCGAGCCTGTGCAAGCTGTTGCGCGAAGGCATCGACCCGGCCTGGGTCGTCATCGACCGTGCGATGCCGCGCTACGAGATCGCGGACGCGCAGTGCCAGGCGCTCTGGGCGTTCCTGATCAGCGGCGGGGTCGGCCGATGAGACCGCGCAGGACCCTCGGTCCGACGACCTTGGGATGTCCGCGCCGTGGGGCGCTGCCAACAATCTTCACGCGTGGGTCGGGACACGCGTGCGCACGAATCACACAAGCCCGCCGACACGAGCAGGGCATCAGGGAGCAGAGTCATGGCTACGAGCTTTTCACGCGCTGCGAGACGCCTTCCACTGCCGGCCTTGCTTGTGCTGGGCGCCTGCGGCGGGGGCAGCGGCCTCGACGAGGCTTCGTCGGACGCCGCCGACGGCACGCGTGAACGCGCACAGGCGATCGCCGCCCCGGCCCAGGCCCGCTGGGGCGCGCCCGTCACGCTGAGCCTGGTGCCCGGCTCGTCGGCGAACCTGCCGGACGGCAAGCTGCTGTTCTGGGCGGCGCAGGACCGCTGGTCCTTCTTCACCAACCGGCCCGGCAGCACCTACACCGTGGTCTACGACCCGGTCACCGGCAGCCGCACCGAGCGGTTGGCGAGCGAGACCAACCACAACATGTTCTGCCCGGGCACGACGAACCTGCCCGACGGGCGGCTGCTCGTCAACGGCGGCTCGAGCAGCGGCGACACCAGCCTCTACGACCCGGCGACCAACCGCTGGACGGCCGTCGCGCAGATGAAGATCCCGCGCGCCTATCAGGGCAACACGCTGCTGCCGGACGGCTCGGTCTTCACGCTCGGCGGCTCCTGGAACGGCGGCCTCGGCAACAAGCACGCCGAGGTCTGGACGGCCGCCGGCGGCTGGCGCCTGCTGAGCGGCGTGCGCGTCGACCCGATGGTGGGCAACGACCCGGCCGGCATCTACCGCAGCGACAACCACATGTGGCTGCTGCCGACCGCGCACGGCCGCGTCCTGCACGCCGGCCCGAGCGCGCGCATGAACTGGATCGACACGCGCGGCAACGGCGCCGTGACCTCGGCCGGCAACCGCGGCGACGACCCGTACGCGATCAACGGCAATACCGTGATGTACGACATCGGCAAGGTGCTGAAGGTCGGCGGCGCACCCGCGTACGAGAACGTCAACGCGACCAACAGTGCCCACCTGATCGACGTCACCGACGGCACGGCGCGCGTGCGCCGGCTGGCGTCGATGGCTTACGCGCGCGCCTTCCACAACAGCGTCGTGCTGCCGAACGGGCAGGTCGTGGTGATCGGCGGCCAGACCTTCCCGGTGCCGTTCTCCGACAACCGCTCGGTGCTGGTGCCCGAGCTGTGGGACCCGGCCACCGAGCGCTTCACCTCGCTGCCGCCGATGACGGTGCCGCGCAACTACCACAGCAGCGCGCTGCTGATGCCCGACGCCCGCGTGATCGCGCTGGGGGGCGGCCTGTGCGGTGCCGGCTGCGCGGCGAACCACCCGGACTTCCAGATCCTGACGCCGCACTACCTGCTCAACGCCGACGGCACGCCGGCCGCGCGCCCGGCGATCACCGCGGCGCCGACGACCGCCGCCTACGGCACCGGCGCCACGGTCACCACCGACCGCGTCGTCACCGCCTTCTCGCTGGTGCGCCTGTCGTCGACGACGCACACGGTCAACAACGACCAGCGTCGCATCCCGCTCGCCTTCACCACCACCGGCACGCGGCAGTACCGGCTCGAGATCCCCGACAACCCCGGCATCGCGCTGCCCGGCTTCTACATGCTGTTCGCGCTCGACGCGCAGGGCGTGCCTTCGGTGGCGCGCACGCTGCGCATCTCCGGCGCCTCGACGCCGCAACTGCAGCCGCCCGGCGAGCAGCTCTCGTCGGTGAACGGCAGCGTCGACCTGCAGCTGCTCGCCTCGGGCTCGGGCACGCTGAGCTATGCGGCCAGCGGACTGCCGCCGGGGCTTTCGATCAACACCGCGAGCGGGCGCATCACCGGCTCGCCGACGACCGTCGGCACCTACCAGGCGAAGCTGATGGTGTCCAACGCCTCGGGCCGCGTCGCGACGTCGGTGCGCTGGGTCGTGCAGGCAGCGGTCGGCGGCGCGGTGCGCTATGTGCGCTTCGAGGCGCTGTCCGAAGTGCTCGGGAGGCCCTGGACCACGATCGCCGAGTTCAACCTGCTCGACACCGCGGGCGCGACCATTCCACGCACCGGCTGGGTGGTGTCGGCCGACAGCCAGGAGACCGCCGCCGAGAACGCCGCGGCCAGCCGCGCGATCGACGGCGACGCGGCCACCTTCTGGCACACGCAGTGGCAGGCCGCCGCGCCGCCGCCGCCGCACCGGCTGCAGATCGACCTCGGCGTCGCGCGGGCGGTCAACGGCTTCCGCCTGTTGCCGCGCCAGACCACCAACAACGGCCGCGTCGCCGACTGGCGCCTGCACGGCAGCCTCGACGGCGTGACCTGGGCCGTGCTCGCGAGCGGGCGCTTCGCCGATGTCGCGACCGAGCAGCGCGTGTTCCCGCTCAACGCCGGCAGCGGCAACCGGCCGCCATCGGTCGTGGCGCCGGCCGGGCAGTCGAACCGGGTCGGCGACACCGTCTCGCTGCAGGTCGCGGCGAGCGACCCCGACGGCGACGTGCCGAGCTTCACCGCCACCGGCCTGCCGACCGGGCTGTCGATCGCCTCCAACGGCCGCATCAGCGGCACGCCCTCGGCCACCGGCAACTACAGCACCCGTGTCACCGTGAGCGACGGCCGCGGCGGCAGCGCCAGCGTCACGTTCAGCTGGACGGTGCTCGCCGCCGGGGTCACGATCGGCCCGGTCGCGGCGGCGCCGGCCGTCAGCGGCAGCACCGTCAGCTACACCGCCAGCGCGCAGGGCAGCGGCCTGCGCTACGCCTGGAACTTTGGCGACGGTTCGGCGACGACCGCCGCCAGCACCTCGGCGAGCACCACCCACCGCTACACCGCGCCGGGCGTCTATGCCGTCACCTTGACCGTCACCGACGCCAGCGGCGCGGCGCAGACGCGCAACTTCCTGCAGGCGATCCACGCCACGGTGCCCACCGGCGCCGGCCCGGCGCAATCGAGCGCGATCGGCCTGCAGCGCCCGGCGACCGGCAACGCCCGGCTCTGGGTGGTCAACCCGGACGCCGACACGGTCAGCGTCTTCGACGCCGTCACGCTGGCCAAGCTCGGCGAGGTCACCGTCGGCGCCGCGCCGCGCGCCGCCGCGGTGGCGCCGGACGGGCGGCTCTGGGTCACCAACAAGCGCAGTGCCTCGATCAGCGTGGTCGACCTCGGCACGCGCACGGTCGTGAGCACGATCGCGCTGCCGCGCGCCAGCGCGCCCTTCGGCATCGTCTTTGCGCCCAACGGCAGCGCGGCCTTCGTCGCGCTCGAGGCGAGCGGCCGGGTGCTGCGCCTCAACACCAGCACCGGCGCCGTGCTCGCGACACGCGACGCAGGCGCGAACCCGCGCCACCTCTCGATCACGCGCGACAGCGCCCGCCTGCTGGTGTCGCGCTTCGTGACGCCGCCGCTGCCGGGCGAAGGCACGGCCAGCGTCGCCACCACCGTCGGCGGCGCGCTGCGCGGCGGCGAGGTGCTGGTGCTCGAGGCCGGCAGCCTCGCGGTCAACCGCACGATCGTGCTGCGCCACAGCGACAAGGCCGACAGCACGCTGCAGGGCCGCGGCGTGCCGAACTACCTCGGCGCGGCGGTGGTCTCGCCCGACGGCAGCAGCGCCTGGCTGCCTTCGAAGCAGGACAACGTGCGCCGCGGCACGCTGCGCGACGGCCTGCCGCTGACCTTCGAGAACACGGTGCGCGCGATCAGCTCGCGCATCGATCTCGCGACCCTGGCCGAGGACTACCCGGCCCGGCTCGACCACGACAACGCCGGCCTGGCGAGCGCGGCGGCCTTCCACCCGACCGGCGCCTACCTGTTCGTCGCGCTGCAGACGAGCCGGCAGATCGCGGTCGTCGACCCCTACCGCCGGCGCGAGCTGTTCCGGCTGGAGGCGGGGCGCTCGCCCGACGCGCTGGTGGTCTCCGCCGACGGGCGGCGGCTCTTCGCGCAGAACTTCATGGACCGCACGGTGCAGGTCTACGACCTGACCAGCCTGGTCACGCAGGGCGCCTCGGCCGCGCCGACGCAGGCCACGCTCGCGGCGCAGGCCAGCGAGCGCCTGCCGGCCAACGTGCTGCGCGGCAAGCAGTTCTTCTACGACGCGCGCGACACGCGCATCGCCCGCGACGCCTACATCAGCTGCGCCAGCTGCCACAACGACGGCGGCCAGGACGGCCGCACCTGGGACTTCACCGGCTTCGGCGAGGGGCTGCGCAACACGATCTCGCTGCGCGGCCGTGCGGGCGGCCAGGGCCGGCGCCACTGGAGCGGCAACTTCGACGAGACACAGGACTTCGAAGGGCAGATCCGCACGCTGAACCTGGGCACCGGCCTGATGACCGACGCCCAGTTCAACACCGGCACGCGCAACCAGCCGCTCGGCCAGGCCAAGGCCGGGGTCAGCGCCGACCTCGACGCGCTGGCGGCGTACGTCGCCTCGCTGTCGAGCTTTGACCAGAGCCCGCTGCGCAATGCCGACGGCAGCCTGACGGCGGCTGCGGTCGCGGGCAAGGCGGTGTTCACGCGGTCCTGCGCTTCGTGCCACGCCGGCAACGCCTTCACCGACAGCGCCGGCAACGTGCTGCGCAACGTGGGCACGATCAAGGCGTCGAGCGGCCGGCGTCTGGGCGCGACGCTGACCGGCATCGACACGCCGACCCTGCGCGACGCCTGGGCCACCGCGCCCTACCTGCACGACGGCAGCGCGGCCACCGTCTCGGCGGCGATCAGCGCGCACAGCGGCCTCACGCTCACCGCCACCGAGCTCGGCAACGTCGCCGCCTACGTGCAGCAGATCGGCAGCGAGGAGGCGGTCTCCGCCACCAGCTACGCGGTGCGCTACGTGCGGCTGCGCTCGCTGAGCGAGGTCTCGGGCAACGCCTGGAGCTCGATGGCCGAGTTCAACCTGCTCGACGCCAGCGGCGCGCTCGTGCCGCGCACCGGCTGGGTCGCCAGCGCGAACAGCCAGGACCCGGTCACCGACACCGCCGCGAAGGCGATCGACGGCCTGGCGACGACGATCTGGCACAGCGTCTGGCGCAACGGGGCGAGCACGCCGCACCCGCACGACTTCACGGTCAACCTCGGCGCGGTGCGCACGGTGGGCGGCTTCCGCTACTTGCCGCGCAGCGACGCCTGGACGAACGGCCGCATCGCCAACTGGCAGTTCTTCGTCAGCGTCGACGGCACGGCCTGGCAGCAGGTGGCGGCCGGGGCCTTCACGAACACGGCCGACGAGCGCTCGGTCGTGTTCGGCGCCGCGCCATGACGGTCACCGCCACGGCGCCCGTGCCGCCGCCGCACAGCCTGGCGCGCCGCCGCGCGCTGCGCCTGTCGTTGGGTGGCGCCGCGGCGGGCCTGCTCGGCACGCTAGCCGTCGGCAGGGCAGGCAGCGCGTGGGCGCAGCAGAAGGCACAGGCGCCGCGCCCGCCGGAGCCGCAACCGCCAACGGCCACGGTGTCGCACGACCCCTTCGGCCCGGTCGTGCCGCCGCAGGCCACGCCGTCGCTCGCCTTCACCGGCGATGAGGGCAAGCCCTTCGACCTGCGCCGCCGCCTGCGCGGCCAGGTCACCGCGGTGCAGCTGATGTTCACGGGCTGCAGCGCGACCTGTCCGATCCAGGGGGCACTGTTCGCCGACCTCGCCGCGCGCATCACGGACCCGCGCTACCGCCTGCTCTCGCTGTCGATCGACCCGCTCGGCGACGACGCCAAGGCGCTGCGCCGCTGGCTCGACAGCTTCGGCGCACCCGCTCACTGGCGCGCCGGGGTGCCGCGCGCGCAGGACCTCGAGCGCATGCTCGACTTCCTGCGCGGCCGGGCGAGCGGCGCCGACCGGCACACCGGCCAGGTGTTCCTGTTCGACCCGGCCGGGCAGTTGGTCTATCGCACGCCCGAGCTGCCGCCGCCGGAGCACGTGGCCGACGCGCTGGACGCGGTCGCTGCGCGGGGCTGAACCCCAAGCGCCCTGGGGGCGCGAGGCCCGGCCGGGCCAGCCGGGTCTGTCCGGGACCGACGGTCAGACCGCCCGCCGCTCAGGTCACCGGTGCCGGGTTGAACAGCACCAGCGCGTTGTGCAGCTTCCAGTGCTCGGCCCAGGTCTTCCTGCGGCCGCTGGCGACGTCGAGCATCAGGTGGAACAGCTCCCAGCCGACCTCCTCGATCGTCTTGCTGCCGTCGGCGATGGTGCCGGCGTTGAGGTCCATCAGGTCGTGCCAGCGGCGCGCCAGATCGCCGCGTGTCGCGACCTTGATCACCGGGCAGGCCGCCAGGCCGTAGGGCGTGCCACGGCCGGTGGTGAAGATGTGCAGGTTCATGCCCGCGGCCAGCTGCAGCGTGCCGCAGATGAAGTCCGAGGCCGGCGTGGCGGCGAAGACCAGGCCGCGCTGGTCGCGCGCCAGCTTCTCGCCCGGCGGCAGCACGCTCGAGATGGCCGAGGTGCCGCTCTTGATGATCGAGCCCATCGCCTTCTCGACGATGTTCGACAGGCCGCCGGCCTTGTTGCCCGGCGTCGTGTTGGCCGAGCGGTCGACGCGGCCGCGCTCGAGGTACCTGTCGTACCAGCCGAGCTGCTGCGTGATCGCGTCGGCCACCTCGGGCGAGGCGGCGCGCGAGGTGAGCTGGTCGACGCCGTCGCGCACCTCGGTGTTCTCGCTGAACATGATCGTCGCGCCGGCGCGCACCAGCAGGTCGGCCGCGTAGCCGACCGAGGGGTTCGCGGTGACGCCGGAGAACGCGTCGCTGCCGCCGCACTGCACGCCGACCACCAGTTCGCTCGCCGGCACCGTCTCGCGCCGGCGCCGGTTCAGCCGCTCCAGGTGCGGGCGCGCGCTCTCGACGATGTCGTCGAGCATCGACATGAAGCCGACATGTGACTCGTCCTGCAGGCGCACCGTCTCCGGCCCCAGCGCGGGGTCGCGGCCGTCGACGATCGGGAAGCTGCCCGGCGGCAGCAGCCGCTCGGGCTGCAGCTTCTCGCAGCCCAGGCTCACGACCATCACCTCGCCGCCGAAGTTCGGGTTCAGGCTGATGTGCTTGAGCGTGCGGATCGGCACCACCGCGTCCGGCGCGTCGATCGCGACGCCGCAGCCGTAGCTGTGCTCGAGCGCGACGACGCCGTCGACGTTCGGGTACTGCGGCAGGAGTTCGTCGCGGATGCGCTCCAGCGCGCGGCCGACGACGCCGGCCACGCACTGCACCGTCGTCGTGATCGCCAGCAGGTTGCGCGTGCCGACCGAGCCGTCCGGGTTGCGATAGCCCTCGAAGGTGTAGCCCTCGAGCGGCGCTTGCACCGGCGCCTTCACGGTCGCGCGCGGCAGCTTGTCGTCCAGCGCCTGCGCCGCCGGCATCTGCAACACGCGCTCGTTGACCCAGCTGCCGGCCGGCAGCGGCTTGGCCGCGAAGCCGATCGTCACGCCGTAGCGGCGCACCACGTCGCCCTCGGCCAGGTCGGCGAGCGCGACCTTGTGGCCCTGCGGCACGCGTTCGCGCAGCACGACGCCGGCGCCGGGCCCGCCGGCCGGCAGCTCGGTGCCGGCGGGCAGGCCGCCGTCGTTGGCGACGATCGCGACGTTGTCGTCCGGGCGCATGCGAATGACGAGCGGGCGGGTGGCGGTGGCGGCGGCTGGCGCAGGCATGTCAGGTGTCCTCGGTCGAAGGGGTCGTGCCGGTGGCGTGTCGGTCCTCACTCGGGCTTGATCTGGCCGTCCTTGACGACCTTCGCCCACTTCGCGATCTCCGCCTTGCCGAAGTCGGCGAATTCGGCCGGGGTGTTGGGCGTGTACTCGAGGCCGAGGCCGGCCAGCTTGTCCTTCATCTCGGGCGCCACCAGGATCTTCGCGAGCTCGGTGTTGAGCCGCTCGACGATCGCCGGCGGCGTGCCGGCCGGCGCGTAGATCGCCTGCCAGCTCGCGACGTCGTAGCCGGCCACGCCGGCCTCCTGCAGCGTCGGCAGGTCGGGCAGCGTCGCGCTGCGCTTGGCCGAGGTGACGGCCAGCGCGCGCACCTTGCCGTCTTTGATGAAGGGCAGGGCGACGGTGGCCGTCTCGAAGCTCATCGGCACCTGGCCGCCCATCACGTCCTGGATCGCCGGCGCGCTGCCCTTGTAGGGCACGTGCACCAGGTCGGCGCCGGTGAGCTGCTTGAACACCTCGCCCGACATGTGCTGCGAGGTGCCCTGGCCGGCGGAGGCGAAGGTGAGGGTGCCCGGCTTGGCCTTGGCCTCATCAACGATGTCCTTCACCGTCTTGTAGGGCTGGGCCGCGCCGACCAGCAGCACGTTCGAGATGCTGCCCAGGCGGATCACCGGGGCAAAGGCCTTGACCGCGTCGTAGGGCATCGCCGAGCCGCGCAGTGCCGGGTTGATCGCGTGGCTGGCGATCGTGCCGAGCAGCAGCGTATAGCCGTCGGGCGCCGCCTTCGCGACCGCCGAGGCGCCGATCACGCCGCCCGCACCGGCCTTGTTGTCGACCAGCACCGTCTGCTTGAGCGCCGCCTGCAGCCGCTCGCCGACGTTGCGCGCCAGGATGTCCGAGGTGCCCCCGGGCGCGAAGGGCACGACGATCGTGATCGGCTTGGTGGGCCAGTCCTGGGCCCAGGCGGGCACGGCGAGCAGGGTGGCGACGGACAGGGCGAGCAGGCGGCGGCGGGTGGTCATCGAGGGGTCTCCTTGTGGATCTGTATGTTGTCAGTCATCGTACAACATAACTTTCGATGACGACCGGAGACCTGTCAAGAACGAATGATGGAGGGTAAACCCTGGAAATGATCGAGGCAATCGGCGCGTATCAGCCTTGACGACCCCTATGTCGTCATACAACATAGGGGCATGAATCCGACGATCGAAACCGAACCGCTGCGCCCCCGGCCGCGCACCCGGGCGCTCGAGCTGGTGCAGTCGCTCGGCGAGCGCATCCGCGACGGCCGCATTCCGCGTGGCGAAAAGCTGCCGACCGAGGCGGCGATCATGGAAGAGTTCGGCGTCAGCCGGACGGTCGTGCGCGAGGCGCTGTCGAAGCTTCAGGCGGCCAGCCTGGTCGAGACGCGGCACGGCATCGGCACCTTCGTGGTCGGCCGCGACGAGCCGACGCCGTTTCGCATCGGGCCCGAGCAGATCGCGACGCTGAACGACGTGATCGCGGTGCTCGAACTGCGCATCGGCATCGAGACCGAGGCGGCCGCCCTGGCCGCGCAACGCCGCAGCGACGACAACCTGCGCGCGATGCGCCGCGCGCTGGATGATTTCGCGGCCGCGAACCTGGCGGGCCACGACGCGGTGGAGGCCGACTTCGCCTTCCACCTCGAGATCGCGCGCGCGACGCAGAACGTCCACTTCGTCGAGCTGATGGGCTCTTTCGGGCCACGCATCATCCCGCGCGTGCGCCTCGGCGACGCCAACGGCGACGACCCCGCCTCGGTCGAGGCGCGGCTCGCCTATCTGCGGCGCGTCAATGCCGAGCACGAGACGATCTTCGAGGCGATCGCCGCCTCCGACGCCGACGCCGCGCGCGCCGCCGCGCGGACCCACCTGTCGAGCAGCCGCGAACGCCGCCGCCGGGCCGCGGCGCTCTGATCCAGAAGACCTAGTGGAAACCCTCGACTGGTGGTGCTTGAACTAAGTTGTACGATGACGTACAACATTAGTCATACGACAACGCCTGGAGACATCGACGATGAAGCGCATCCTCGCCGCCCTGTGCACTGCTGCCGCACTGGTGGCGCCCGCCTTCGCCTGGCCCGACAAGCCGGTGATGATCGTCGTGCCGTTCCCGCCCGGCGGCTCGACCGACACGCTGGCCCGTGCGCTGGCCGAGAAGGCGCAGACCGCGCTGGGGCAGGTGGTGGTGGTCGAGAACAAGGCCGGGGCCACCGGCACGATCGGCGCGGCCCAGGTGGCGCGCGCGGCGCCGGACGGCTACACGCTGCTCGTGGCCTCGCTCGGTCCCTTCGTGATCGCGCCGCACCTGTTCAAGAGCCTGCCGTACGACGCGCTGAAGGATCTCGACCCGCTGATGGTCGCGGTACAGGCGCCCAACGTGCTGGTCGTGCCGGCCGCCTCGCCGTTCAAGTCGGTTGCCGACGTGGTCGCCGCGCAGAAGGCGAAGCCCGGCACCGTCAGCTTCGCCTCGTCGGGCAATGGCTCGTCCGACCACCTGACCGCCGCGCTCTTCTGGCAGCGCACCGGCACCAGCGGCCTGCACGTGCCCTACAAGGGCGGCGCGCCGGCGATCTCCGACCTGCTCGGCAGCCAGGTCGACGCCTCCTTCCAGAACATCAACGCGGTGATCGCGCACATCAAGGGCGGCAAGCTGCGCGCGCTGGCGATCACCTCGGCCCAGCGCTCGCCGCTGCTGCCCGACGTGCCGACGATGGGCGAGGCCGGCGTCAGCGGCGCCGACGTCTATTCATGGCAGGGCGTCGCCGCGCCCAAGGGCCTGCCGGCCGACGTCAAGGCGAAGCTGCATACGACCTTCGCCGCGGCGCTGCAGGACCCGGCGGTGCGCCAGCGCTTCACCGAGGTCGGCTTCGAGATCGTCGCCAACACGCCCGAGCAGTTCGCCGCCTTCCAGCAGCAGGAGTACGCGCGCTGGAAGGAGGTCGTGACGACCGGGAAGATCACCGCCGACTGAGCCCGCCCCTCGTCTAGCCACGCCTCGAGAGGGAGGGCGGCGGCGCGCCCCTGCCCGCGGCCCGCCCCACCCCAGATGAACACGGCGCCCCGCGCCCAGGAGACCCGATGAGCCCGTCCTCGACCCCCAGCGTCACCGCGCTGCGCGCGATCCCCGTGGCGGGGCGCGACAGCATGCTGATGAATCTCTCGGGCGCACACGGCCCGTACTTCACCCGCAACCTCGTCGTGCTGACCGACAGCGCCGGCCGTACCGGCGTCGGCGAAGTGCCCGGCGGCGAGAAGATCCGCCAGACGCTCGAGGACGCCGCCGAGCTCGTCGTCGGCCAGCCGGTCGCCCAGGTGCAGCAGGTGATGCAGCGCCTGCAGCGCGCCTTCGCCGACCGCGACAGCGGCGGCCGCGGCCTGCAGACCTTCGACCTGCGCACCGCGATCCACGCCGTCACCGCGGTCGAGAGCGCGATGCTCGACCTGCTCGGTCAGCACCTCGGCGTGCCGGTGGCCGAACTGCTCGGCGAGGGCCAGCAGCGCGACCAGGTCGAGATGCTCGGCTACCTGTTCTTCGTCGGCGACCGCCGGAAGACCGACCTGCCTTATGTCGAGGACCCGGGCGCCGACAACGCCTGGTTCCGCGTGCGCCACGAGGAGGCGATGACGCCCGAGCGCGTCGTGCGCCTGGCCGAGGCCGCGCGCGAGCGCTATGGCTTCAACGACTTCAAGCTCAAGGGCGGCGTGCTCGCCGGCGATGCCGAGGTCGATGCGGTGATCGCGCTGCACGAGCGCTTTCCCGACGCGCGCGTCACGCTCGACCCCAACGGCGGCTGGCTGCTGAAGGACGCGATCCGCCTCGGCCAGCGCATGCGCGGCATCGTCGCCTATGCCGAGGACCCCTGCGGCGCGGAAGAAGGCTTCTCGGGCCGCGAGGTGATGGCCGAGTTCCGCCGCGCCACCGGCCTGCCCACCGCGACCAACATGGTCGCCACCGACTGGCGCCAGATGGTGCATGCGCTGTCGCTGCAGTCGGTCGACATCCCGCTCGCCGACCCGCACTTCTGGACCATGGCGGGCTCGGTGCGCGTCGCGCAGACCTGCCGCGACTGGGGCCTGACCTGGGGCTCGCATTCGAACAACCACTTCGACGTCTCGCTCGCGATGTTCACCCATGTCGGTGCCGCGGCGCCGGGGCGCGTCACCGCGATCGACACCCACTGGATCTGGCAGGACGGCCAGCGCCTGACCAAGGAGCCGCTGCAGATCCAGGGCGGCCTGGTCGCGGTGCCGAAGAAGCCGGGCCTCGGCGTCGAGCTCGACATGGCCGAGGTCGACAAAGCGCACCAGCTCTACAAGCAGCACGGCCTGGGCGCGCGTGACGACGCGGCCTCGATGCAATACCTGATCCCGAACTGGCGCTTCGACCCGAAGCGGCCTTGCATGCTGCGCTGAGCAGGGCGCCGAGCGCCCGACGGCAACCCCATGACGATCCCGACGATGAAACCCAGACTCCTTCAGATCTGCCGCTACCCCGGCGACCTCGGCCAGCGGCTGGCCGCCGCGTATGACGTGAAGCTCCTCGCGGAGGAGGCCGACCCGGCCGCCTACCTCGCTGCCCACGGGGGCGAGTTCGTCGCCGTGGCGACCTCGGCGGCCTTCGGCATCACCAACGAGCAGGTCGCCGCCCTGCCGCAACTGCGCGTGATCTCGAGCTACGGCGTCGGCCTGGACAAGATCGACGTCGCCTTCGCGGCCTCGCGCGGCGTCGTCGTCGGCTACACCCCCGAGGTGCTCAACGACTGCGTGGCCGATCTCGCCTTCGCGCTGCTGCTCGACATCGCGCGCGGCCTGAGCGCTGGCGACCGCTACGTGCGGCGCGGCGACTGGGGCCGGGCCGGCGGCGCGCCGTTCCCGCTGCAGCGCAAGGTGAGCGGCGCCAGGCTCGGCATCGTCGGCCTAGGACGCATCGGGCGCACGATCGCGCGGCGCGCCAGCGGCTTCGAGATGGACCTGCGCTACCACAGCCGGCGCCCGGTCGAGGACGTGGCCTGGACGCACGAGCCTTCGCTGAAGGCGCTGGCGGGCTGGGCCGACTACCTGGTGGTCATCACCGCCGGCGGAGCGGCCACGCGCCACCTGATCGACGAGGGCGTGCTGGAGGCGCTCGGCCCGGAGGGCTTCCTGATCAATGTCTCGCGCGGGACCGTCGTCGACGAAGCGGCCCTGGTGCGGGCCCTGCAGCAGAGGCGCATCGCCGGCGCCGCGCTCGACGTCTTCGAGCGGGAGCCGAAGGTGCCGGCCGAGCTCTTCGCGCTCGACAATGTCGTGCTGCTGCCGCATGTCGCGAGCGCCACCCGCGAGACCCGGCAGGCAATGGCCGACCTGGTGGTCGAGAACCTGCGCTCCTTCTTCGCCGACGGCCGCCTGAAGGCCCAGGCCCCCCGACCCTGACCCGCGAACCGGAGTCCACGATGAGAGAGAACCGCCTGCGCACCCTCTGGAAGACCGACCAGACCGCCGTCAACGGCTGGCTGGGCATCCCGAACGGCTTCTCGGCCGAGACCATGGCCCACCAGGGCTGGGACACGCTGACGATCGACATGCAGCACGGCGTCATCGACTACCAGGCGATGGTCGGCATGCTGCAAGCCGTCTCGACCACGCCGACGGTGCCGGTCGTGCGTATCCCCTGGCTCGAGCCGGGCATCCTGATGAAGACGCTCGACGCCGGCGCCTACGCGGTGATCTGCCCGATGGTCAACACGCGCGAGGACGCGCAGAAGCTCGTGGCCTGGTCGCATTACGCGCCGCGGGGGGCGCGCAGCTTCGGCCCGGTGCGCGCGCTGCTCTACGGCGGCGCCGACTACCACCAGAAGGCCGACGAGACGATCGTGCGCTTCGCGATGATCGAGACGGCGCAGGCGCTGGACAACCTCGACGCGATCCTGTCGGTCGAGGGGCTCGACGCGATCTACATCGGCCCGTCCGACCTGTCGCTCGCGCTCGGCTGCAAGCCGGTCTTCGACGATGTCGACCCGCCGGTGGCCCAAGCGATCGACCACATCCTCGAACGTGCGAAGGCGCACGGCCTCGTGGCCGGCATTCACAATGGCACGCCCGAGGCAGCCCTCGCGCGTTCGGCCAAGGGCTTCCGCTTCGTCACGGTCTCGTCCGACGCGCGCTTGTTGGCCGCGGGGTCGCAGGCGGTGCTTTCGAGGATGCGCGCCGGCGCGCCCGCGACCGCCACCGGCGGCTCGGGCTACTGAACAACCAGCAAGGAGCACAGACCATGAAACTCGGATTCATCGGCCTCGGCATCATGGGCGCGCCGATGGCGCAGCACCTGCTCAAGGGCGGGCACACCGTGTTCGTGAACAGCGCGCGCAGCGTGCCGGCGGCCGTCACGGAGGCCGGCGCCACGGGTTGCAAGAGCGGCCAGGAGATCGCCGGGAAGGCCGACATCGTCTTCCTGATGGTGCCCGACACGCCCGACGTCGAGAGCGTGCTGTTCGGCAAGGAAGGCGTCGCCGAAGGCTTGAAGGCCGGCGCGAAGGGCAAGATCGTCGTCGACATGAGCTCGATCTCGCCGATCGAGACCAAGGCCATCGCGCAGCGGATCAACGACCTCGGCGCCGACTACCTCGACGCGCCCGTCTCCGGCGGCGAGGTCGGCGCGAAGGCGGGTTCGCTGACGATCATGGTCGGCGGCCCGCAGGCGGCCTTCGACACCGTCAAGCCGCTGTTCGAGCTGATGGGCAAGAACATCACGCTGGTCGGCGGCAACGGCGACGGCCAGACGACGAAGGTGGCCAACCAGATCATCGTCGCGCTGAACATCGCCGCGGTCGGCGAGGCGCTGCTCTTCGCGAGCAAGGCAGGCGCGGACCCGGCCAAGGTGCGCCAGGCGCTGATGGGCGGCTTCGCGGCCAGCCGCATCCTGGAGGTGCACGGCGAGCGGATGATCAAGCGGACCTTCGACCCGGGCTTTCGCATCGGCCTGCACCAGAAGGACCTGAACCTCGCGATGCAGGGCGCGAAGGCGCTGGGCGTCTCGCTGCCCAACACCGCGAACGCGGCGCAGCTGATGCAGGCCTGCGCGGCCCACGGCTGGGACAAGCTCGACCACTCGGCGCTGGTCAAGGCGCTGGAGCTGTTGGCCGACCACGAGGTCGCGAAGGGCTGAAGTCCGGGGGCTGCGGTTCGCTGTTCGCGGTTCGTCGCTCGAGGATCCAGGCTCGCAGGCGTTCTCGCGTCCGCGCCAGACGGCCCGCGGTACCGGCGCCGACGGAGTCGGTCGGCCCCCGGGGGGGCCGACTCCCCTGCGATGCTCGCCTCGGGACGGCGCCGCATAACTCACTGCGCTCGCTGCGCTCGCTCCGTTCAGACAGATGCGGCGAGTCAGTTCACGAAGCGCGCTGCGCGCGCCCGTCCCGAGGCTGCGCTTCTCGGCGCCTCCCACGGCGCCGGCACCGCGGGCCGCCTGGCGCTCATGGCGGCGCTGAAGGGTCGGGGAGATCATCCCCAAGGCCGACAGCGCTGGTGGACAGCGGCCGCGTAGGTCGCGATGCTTGGCCCCATGGCCACCGTCTCCCCTCCCGCGCCCCAGGCACCTGCGCGCGATCACGTTTTCATCAGCTACCGCCGCGACGACGCGCGCGGTGCGAGTGGGCGCCTCTACGACTGGCTGCGCATCGCCTTCGGCCAGGGCCGGGTGTTCCGCGACGTGCACAGCATCGGCGTCGGCAAGTGGCGCGACAAGATCGACGCCGCGCTGACGCGGAGCGCCGTCTGCGTCGCGGTGATCGGCCCGCGCTGGGCCGACGCAACCAACCTGCCGCGACTGCGAAGCCGCAGCGACATGGTCCGCCACGAACTGCTGACCGCTTTGGGCAGCGACGAGATCACCGTCGTGCCCACGCTGGTCGAAGGCGCGCAGCCTTGCACGGACGCGACCCTGCCCCGGGCGTTGCGCCCGCTGCTCGCCTGGAATGCTCGTCACGTGACCGAAGACCGCTGGCCCGCTGACGTGCGTGAACTCGTCGCCGAGATCGCCACCGCGGCCGGGCTCGCCGTCATCGCCCCCGACCTCGATGCGCTGCTCGACAACGCCGAAGCCACCCGCGCACGCGTCACGGAACTCGAAGCCGAACGCGAACTCCAGGCCGGCCAGATCGAGGCCCTGCAACGCAGCATCGACGACCTGACCCGCCAGCTCGCCGGCGCCACGCCCCAGCAACGCCCAGCCCTTGCCGCCGCCCTCGCCGCGCTGGCCCGCGGTGACACCGCGCAGGCCGAGGACGCTTTCGAGCGCGAGTTGGACGCCCGCGCCCGCGAGGCCGAAGCGGCCGAGAAGACACGCGTGGACGCCGTGAAAGCCGGCGCCCAGGCCGCCCTCAACGTCGCCAACCTCGCGTTGCTGCACGACACCGACAAGGCGTTGCGCTTCTACCGCAAGGCCCAGGCGCTCGACTCGGACGACGCCGAGACCTCGCGCCTGCTCGGCCTCGCCTTGATGCAAGTCGGCGACCTCACCGGCGCCCGCGCAGCGTTGCAAGCCTCGCTGCAAGCCGCGCGAGCGCATGAAGACCGCTGGGGAGAGTTCGCTGCGCTCGTCGCCTGCGGCGACGTCGCGCGCTCGACGGGTTCGCTCGCCGCCGCCGCCGATGCCTACCGCGACGCCCTCGCGATCGCCGAGGCGCTCGCCGCGCGTGACCCCACCAACACCCAGTGGCAGCGCGACCTCTTGGTCAGCCACATAACGGTCGGCGACCTACTCGGCGCCCAGGGCGACGGCCCCGGCGCCCTCGCCGCCTTTCGCAAGAGCCTCGCGATCGCCGAGGCGCTCGCCGCGCGCGACTGCGCCAACACCTTGTGGCAGCGCGACCTCTCGATCAGCCACAACAGGATCGGCGACGTCCTCGTCGCCCAGGGCGATGGCCCCGGGGCGCTCGCCGCCTTTCGCGAGGGCCTTGCGATCGCCGACGCCCTCGCCGCGCGCGACCCCGCCAACACCCTGTGGCAGCGCGACCTCTCGGTCAGCCACAACACGATCGGCGACGTCCTCGTCGCCCAGGGCGACGGCCGCGGCGCGCTCGACGCCTTTCGCGAGGGCCTCGCGATCGCCGAGGCCCTCGCCGCGCGCGACCGCGCCAACACCGTGTGGCAGCGCGACCTCTCGATCAGCCACAACAAGATCGGCGACGTCCTCGTCGCCCAGGGCGACGGCCGCGGCGCGCTCGCCGCCTTTCGCGAGTGCCTCGCGATCGCCGAGGCGCTCGCCGCGCGCGACCCCGCCAACACCGAGTGGCAGCGCGACCTCTCGATCAGCCACGACAGGATCGGCGACGTCCTCGTCGCCCAGGGCGACGGCCTCGGCGCGCTCGAAGCCTTTCGCAAGCGCTTCGCGATCATGGAGACGCTCGCCGCGCGCGACCCCGCCAACACCGAGTGGCAGCGTGACCTCTCGGTCAGCCACAACAGGATCGGTGAGGTCCTCTTCGCCCAGGGCGAGGGCCCCGGCGCGCTCGACGCCTTTCGCAAGGGCCTCGCGATCAGCGAGGCGCTCGCCGCGCGCGACCCCGCAAACACTGAATGGCAGCGCGACCTCTCGGTCAGCCACGAGAAGATCGGCGACGTCCTCGTCGCCCAGGGCGACGGCCCCGGCGCGCTCGACGCCTTTCGCAAGGACCTCGCGATCGCCGAGGCGCTCGCCGCGCGCGACCCCGCCAACACCCAGTGGCAGCGCGACCTCTCGATCAGCCACGAGAGGATCGGCGACGTCCTCGTCGCCCAGGGCGACGGGCCCGGCGCGCTCGAAGCCTTTCGCATGCGCCTCGCAATCATGGAGACGCTCGCCGCGCGCGACCCCGCCAATGCCAAGTGGCAACGTGACCTGATCGTGAGCTACGTGAAGCTCTCGGAGACCACCGGCGACAGGCGGTATGTCGAGCAGGCGTTGGAGATCGCGCTGTCGATGCGGCACCGCGGCACGCTCGCACCACGCGATGCCTGGATGGTCGACGAACTGCGGCGGCGCGCGGCGGGTTGACGTCAGACCCGTCGCATCGCGCAACCGTCGCGTGTCTCGACGCCACCCTGCCGCGGGTGCCGGGTGTGACCGTCGACCGGAAGTGAAGGAGGAGCGGCGGGCGTCCAGCCTCGCCGCGGGGGACATGGAGGGCGACGGTCACCCGACTCCCGCGGCGCGCCCCGGAAACGAGCGCAGCAGCTCTCGGCGCCGCCAGGCCTCCGCATCAGGTCCGCGCCGCTCAGCTTTTCAGCCGATACCCGGTGCGAAACATCCAGGTCACGACGCCCAGGCACACCGCCATCAGCAGCAGCGTCGCGCCCAGGCTCCAGTAGAAGCCGACGTGGGCCTGGCCGAAGAAGGTCCAGCGGAAGCCGTCGATCAGGTAGACGACCGGGTTGAACAGCGACACCGTGCGCCAGAACGGCGGCAGCATGTCGATCGTGTAGAAGGCGCCGCCGAGGAAGGTGAGCGGCGTGACGATCAGCATCGGGATCAGCTGCAGCTGCTCGAAGCCCTTGGCCCAGATGCCGATGACGAAGCCGAAGAGGCTGAAGGTCAGAGAGGTCAGCACCAGGAACGTCAGCATCCACAGCGGGTGCGCGATGTGCAGCTCGACGAAGAAGGCCGCCGTCGCCAGGGTCACCAGCCCGAGCACGATTGACTTCGTCGCCGCCGCGCCGACATAGGCGAGCACCGTCTCGAACGGAGACACCGGCGCCGACAGCACCTCGTAGATCGTGCCGACGAAGCGCGGGAAGTAGATCGCGAAGGCCGCGTTCGACAGGCTCTGCGTGAACAGCGACAGCATGATCAGCCCCGGCACGATGAAGCTGCCGTAGGCCACGCCGCCCACCTCGGCCATGTGCGAGCCGATCGCCGAGCCGAACACGACGAAGTAGAGCGAGGTCGTGATGACGGGCGTGATCAGGCTCTGGCCGACGGTGCGGAAGAAGCGCGCCATCTCGAAGCGGTAGAGCGCGAGCACGCCGCGGTGGTTGAAGGCCCCCACCTGGAAGCTGTCAGTGTTCATCGGGTAGCGCCCTCCGGCGCCTCGTGTCGCTCGCTGACGAGGTCGACGAAGATCTCCTCGAGCGAGCTCTGGTGCGTGTGCACGTCCTTGACGACCAGGCCCGTGGCCGCGAGGCGCGCGAGCAGGGCGCCGACGCTCGGGCCTTCACCGGCCGATCCCGCGCCGGCGCCGAGCTGGTACTCGATCAGCCGCCCGCCACCGCCGGCCTTCGCCCGCCAGCCGTCGAGTGCGGCGGGCAGGGTGTCGAGCGGCGCCTCGAGCTCGACCTCGAGCGTGCGCTTGCCGAGTTTCTTCATCAGCGCCGTCTTCTCCTCGACCAGCTTCAGCTCGCCCTTGTGGATCACGCCGACGCGGTCGGCCATCTCCTCGGCCTCCTCGATGTAGTGCGTGGTCAGGATGATCGTCACGCCGCGCTCGCGCAGTTGGCGCACCTTGCGCCACATGTCGTGGCGCAGCTCGACGTCGACGCCGGCCGTCGGTTCGTCGAGGAAGAGGATCGACGGTTCGTGCGCCAGCGCCTTGGCGATCATCACGCGCCGCTTCATGCCGCCCGACAGGGTCATCAGGTTCGCGTCGCGCTTGTCCCAGAGCGAGAGGTCGCGCAGCACCTGCTCGACGAAGGCCGGGTCGCGCCGGCGGCCGAAGAGGCCGCGGCTGAAGGCGACCGTGTGGCGCACGCTCTCGAAGGCGCTGCCGCTCAGCTCCTGCGGCACCAGGCCGATGCGTGAGCGCGTCGCGCGGTAGTCGCGCACGATGTCGAGGCCGTCGACCAGCACCTGACCTTCGGTGGCCGTGACGATCCCGCAGACGATGCTGATCAGCGTCGTCTTGCCCGCGCCGTTCGGGCCGAGCAGGGCGAAGATCTCGCCGCGGTGGATGTCGAGGTCGATGCGCTTCAGCGCCTCGTGGCCGGTGGCGTAGCGCTTGGCGAGGCCGCGGATCGAGACGGCGGGGTCGGCCGGTGGAGGGGCAGCGGTCATCGGCCGAGGAGTGTGGCACGACTGCCGTCTGCGGCCGCCCGGGCCGGAACCGACCCTGACGCCGCCGATGGCGCTTCGGGCCGTTCCGGTGGAACGTGGCAGTTGCGACTACTTGTGCATCTCGTCCTTCTTCATCGCGTCTTTCGACATGGCGTCCTTGGCCATCCCGTCCTTCGCCATCGCGTCCTTCTTCATGGCGTCTTTCGCCATCCCGTCCTTGGCCATCGCATCCTTCTTCATGGCGTCCTTGGCCATGCCGTCCTTCGTCATCGCGTCCTTCGCCATGGCCTCCTTGCCCATGGCGTCCTTCTTCATCGTGTCTTCGGCGTGAGCGGTGGCGCCGGCCGCGGCCAGGCCGATCGTCATCAGGGCCGTGGCAAGCGTCTTCATGGTGGCGAGCTTCTTCATGGGGTGTTCCTCGTGGGGGTCGATGAGGGGTGCGGGAAGAAAGCGTCCGGTGCGCCGAGCGATCAGCTGCCGCCGAACCAGTTGTATCCCTGGTCTTCCCAGTAACCGCCGGGATACCTGTTGGTGACGAAGATCGCCTGCACGTGCTTCGGGTTCTTGTAGCCCAGCTTCGTCGGCATGCGCAGCTTCAGCGGGTAGCCGTGGCGCGGCTCCAGCGTCTCTCCGTCGCAGGTCAGGGCGAGCAGCGTCTGCGGGTGCAGCGCCGTCGCCATGTCGATGCTCGTGTGGTAGTCGTCGGCGCAAGTGAAGCCGACGTATCGGGCCGTGAGGTCGGCGCCGACGCGGCGCAGGAAGTGCGCGAAGGGCACGCCGCCCCAGCGGCCGATCGCGCTCCAGCCCTCGACGCAGATGTGGCGCGTGACCTGCTCCTGCTGCGGCAAGGCGCCCAGCTCGGCGAGCGTCCAGCGGTGCCGGTCGGTCACGAGGCCGCCCACCTCGAGGCGGAACGCCGCGCCATCGACCTGCCGCACCTCGCTCTCGGCGTAGTACGCATTGAACGGGAAGGGCCGCACGATCATCGAGGGCGGATAGGTCGGCGCCAGCTTCGTCGGGTCGAAGAGCGCGGCCTGCACGCGGTCGTTGAAGCGCGAGACGGCCTGTAGCGCGGCCTCGACGCCGGGGCCGTCGACGAGGTCGCAGCCGGTGAGCATCGACAGGCCACCGAGCGTCAGGCCGCGGCGCAGGAAGTGGCGCCGGCCGGCTTCGGGCATCACGCGCATGGCCTCGCGCACCGCCGCCTCGCCATCGGTGGCCGAGAGCAGGCGCCGGGCGCCGGCGAGGCGGGCGTCGGGCGGCACGGCCACCGACGCGTCAGAAGTCAAAGCGGGCTTCATCGGGGTGATGTCGGAGGAGGGGTGAGATCGCAGGACTCGGCGCCTCAGCGGCCGCGCAGCATCGCCAGCAGCGTGCGCGGCACCAGCGCCACCATCACCAGGTGCAGCGCAACGAAGGCGACGAGAAAGCTCATCGCGCCGAAGTGGACGATGCGCGCGCCCTCATAGCCCCCCATCGCCTCGCGCAGCAGCGGGAACTGCACCGACTTCCACAGCACGAGGCCGGAAAGCACCAGCAGCACCAGGTCGGCGATCACGCCCAGATAGGCGGCGCGTTGCACCGCGTTGTAGTGGCGCGGGTCGGCGTGCGAGAGCCGTCCGCGCAGCGCCGCCGTGAAGTCGGCCCACAGCGCGCGCGGCGTGAGCGGGAAGAACTGGCGCCGCAGCCGGCCGCTGGCCAGGTTCAGCGCGAGGTAGACGAGCCCGTTCCCCGCCAGCAGCCACATCGCCGCGAAGTGCCACTGGAGCGCGCCTCCCAGCCAGCCGCCGAGCGTGACGTCGCGCGGGAAGCGGAAGTCGAACAGCGGCGCCGCGTTGTAGATGCGCCAGCCGCTCGTCACCAGCACCAGCACCGCGAGGGCGTTGATCCAATGGGCGGCGCGCAGCCATGCGGCATGGATCGGTGGCATGGCAGACGAGGCGAGCGGCAGCGCGGGGGTCACGGCGGCGGTGGTGAGGGGCTTCATCGACGCGTCCTGTTCGGATGGCCGCCAGTCTCGGCGTGGCCTGCTCGCCAAGTCCTCACCGGCGCTTCAACAATTCGTGAACATCGGCGGCGCGCCGGATGCCGACAATCGGGGCTCCCGGCCGGTGCGGCGTGGCGCCGCTGCGCCGCCAGCCGGCCGGCCACCAACCCGTTGCCGATGGAACCGTCCAGGCCTCCCGCCAAGCGCATCCTGATCGTCGAGGACGACGGGCCGATCGCCGACCTGCTCGGCCTGCACCTGCGCGACGAAGGCTATGCGGTGGTGCACGCCGCCGACGGCGACACCGGCGCACGCCTGCTCGACGAGGGCGGCTGGGACGCGCTGGTGCTCGACCTGATGCTGCCCGGCGTCGACGGGCTCGAGATCTGCCGCCGCGCCCGCGCCTCGCCGCGCTACGTGCCGATCATCATCACCAGCGCGCGGTCGAGCGAGGTGCATCGCATCCTCGGCCTAGAGCTCGGCGCCGACGACTACCTGGCCAAGCCGTTCTCGATGCTCGAGCTGGTCGCGCGGCTGCGCGCACTGCTGCGCCGCGTCGAGGCGGCGGCGCGCAACGCGCGGCTCGACGCCGGCAGCGTCGAGCTGGGCACGCTGCGCATCGACCCGATCGCGCGCGAGGCCGCGCTCGGGCCGCAGGCGCTCGACCTGACGCCGCGCGAGTTCGACCTGCTGTACTTCTTCGCGCGCCATCCGGGCCAGGTGTACGCGCGCCTCGAGCTGCTGAACCAGGTCTGGGGCTACCGCCACGACGGCTACGAGCACACCGTCAACACCCACATCAACCGGCTGCGCGGCAAGCTCGGCAGTGGCGGGACGGGCGCGCCGCGCATCGTCACGGTCTGGGGGCGCGGCTACAAGATCGTCACCGAGGCGGAGGGCGGTGGCGAGGGCGCCGGGCGGGAGGACGCGACGTGACCCTGTCGCAGCGCCTGTCGGCAGCCTTCGCGCTGCTGCTGCTGGCCTGCTGCGCGGCTGCCGGCTGGCTGCAGATGCGTGCCGCCACGCACGACGAGCAGGTCGTCGTGCAACGCCTGTCGCGCGGCCTGGCCGCGCACATTGCCGGCAACGCGGCGCTGATGCAGGGCGGCGCGCTCGACGCCGACGCGGTGCGCCGGCTGTTCGACGCGTTGATGACCGTCAATCCGTCGGTCGAGGTCTACCTGCTCGATGCGCAGGGCCGCATCCGCAGCCATGCGGCGCCGCCGGGCCGGGTGCGCGTGCAGCAGGTCGACCTCGCGCCACTGCGCCGGCTGCTGGCCGGCGAGCCGCTGCCGATCGTCGGCGACGACCCGCGTGGCGGGCCGCGCAAGGTCTTCAGCGCCGCGCCGCTGATGCAGGGCGAGGCGCCGATGGGCTACGTCTACGTCGTGCTGCAGGGCGAGTCGCATGCGGCGCTGGCGGCCGACGTCGGCGCCTCGACGGCCTGGCAGCGCGCGCTGGGCAGCCTGGCGCTGGTCGCAGCGCTGGGCCTCGTCGCCGGCCTGCTGGCTTTCCGGTGGATCACGCGGCGCCTGCGCCTGTTCACCGCCGATGTCGCACGGCTCGGCGGCGAGGGCGTCGAGCGCTGGACCCCTACCGCCGCCGACGCTGCGGAAAGGCCCGGCACGCACGACGAGATCGTGTTGCTGCAGCAGGCCTTCGCGGACCTGGCGCGGCGGGTCTCTGCGCAATGGCGCGAGCTGGCCGGGCAGGACCAGCAGCGGCGCGAACTGGTGGCCAACCTCTCGCACGACCTGCGCACGCCGCTCACCTCGCTGCATGGCTACCTCGAAACGCTCGCGTTGAAGGACGCGACGCTCGAGCCGGCCGAGCGGCGGCGCTACCTCGAGATCGCGCTCGCGCAGAGCCGCAAGGTCGGGGAGCTGGCGCAGTCGCTGTTCGAGCTGGCGCGGCTCGAGTACGGTGCGATTCAGCCCGAGGCCGAGCGCTTCTCGCTCGCCGACCTGGTGCAGGACGTGTTCCAGAAGTTCGAGCTCGCCGCCGAGGCGCGCGGCCTGCGCCTGTCAGCCGACGTCGCGCCCGACCTGCCGGCCGTCGAGGCCGACCTCGGCATGATCGAGCGCGTGCTGACCAACCTGCTCGACAACGCGCTGCGCCACACGCCGCCGGGCGGCGAGGTGCGCGTGGCGCTGCGGCGCGATGGTTCGCGCGTCGCGGTGCAGGTGGCCGATACCGGGCCGGGCGTCGCGGCTGAGCTGAAAGGCGGGCTGTTCACCCGGCCTTCGGTGCTGTCACGGGGCGCGCGCCCGCCGACGGTGGCGAATGGGAGCGGCGGGGGAGGCCTCGGCCTGCTGATCGTGCAGCGCATCCTGCGGCTTCACGGCGCGGACATCCGGCTCGTCGAGCAGCCGGGGCGCGGGGCGGTGTTCTCCTTTGGCCTCGCGGCGAGCGAGGGGCCCGCGGCGCCGCCCGCCTGAAGGCTGTCCGTCTCCGGGGTGGCGAGCCCAGGTTGCCGACCGCGTGGCGGGCTCGCGCCCGCTCAGGCCCCCGCCCGCTGCAGCAACTGCGCCACCGCACTCACCGCGATCAACTCCGGCTCCTTGCCGACGATGCCCTCGACGCCGATCGGGCAGGTCATGCGGGCGATCGCCTTCGGGTCGATGCCGCGCTGCTCGAAGCGGTGGATGAAGCGCTGGCGCTTGGTCTTGGAGCCGATGAGGCCGAAGAAGCCGAAGTCGCCGCGGCGCAGGATCGTCTCGGCGATGCGCAGGTCGAGGTCGTGGCTGTGGGTCAGCACGAGGTAGAAGGCGCCGGCGGGGGCGGTCGCGACCTCGGCCTCGACCGCGTCGACGGCGACGCAGCGGATCTGCGGCGCCCAGGGCTGCGCGGCGTCGTCGGGGACGAACATCTCGTCGCGCTCGTCGATCCAGTCGACGCGCACGTCGAGCGTGCCGAGCACGCCGACGATCGCGCGGCCGACGTGGCCGGCGCCGTAGAGCTGCAGGTGGAAGAGCGGCGCCGGCTCGGTCCAGGCGGCGAGCGTGGCTTCGTCGAGCCGGGCGTAGTCGAGCGTCACAGTGCCGCCGCAGCACTGGCCGAGCGCGGGGCCGAGCGGGAAGTGCTCGCTGTGCCTGGTCCTGCCATCGGCGAGCATCGCCCGCGCCTGCTCGATCGCCTTCAGCTCGAGGTGCCCGCCGCCGACCGTGCCGACGGTATGCCCGGCGCTGACGAGCATCCAGGTGCCGGCGCGGCGCGGCGCCGAGCCGCGAGATTCGCCGACGCTCACCGCCACCGCCGGCGCGCCGGCCGCGAGGCAGGCGAGGGCGGCGTCGCGCGTGCGACGGTTGAGCGGCCCGTTCATCGCGGGGTGGCCTGCGCGGGTGTCAGGCGGCCACGCCGCCGGCTCCCGCTGCCGCGGCCTGCACGACTTCGATCGCGCGCAGGATCGCCTCCGGCGTCGCCGGCGCGCGCAGCGGCGGGTCGCTGCGATGGCCGCCCGCCGCCGAAATCGCGTCGCGGATCGCGAAGAACACCGAGAACGGCAGCAGCAGCGGCGGCTCGCCGCCCGCCTTGCTGCGGTGGATCGAGTCCTCGACGTTGCGGCCCTTGTAGAGCCGCACGTCGAACACCGGCGGGCAGTCGTTGGCGGTCGGGATCTTGTAGGTGCTCGGGGCGTGGGTGGCGAGCATGCCGGTCTTCGGGTGCCAGACCAGCTCTTCCGAGGTGAGCCAGCCCATGCCCTGGATGAAGGCGCCCTCGACCTGGCCGATATCGATCGCCGGGTTCAGCGAGGTGCCGACGTCGTGCAGCACGTCGGCGCGCAGCAGCTTCCATTCGCCGGTCAGCGTGTCGACGATCACCTCGCTCACCGCTGCGCCGTAGGCGTAGTAGTAGAAGGGCCGGCCCTGCATCGTGTCCTTGTCCCAGCTGAGGCCCGGCGTGGCGTAGAAGCCGTCCGACCAGAGCTGCACGCGGTCGATGTAGGCCAGGCCGACCAGCTCGGTGAAAGGCATCGAGCGGCCGTTGACCTGCACCTCGTCGTTGGCGAAGCGCACGTCGGCGGCCTCGCCGCCGAGCTTGCCGGCCGCGCAGACGGCAAGCCGCTCGCGGATCTGGCGCGCCGCGTCCTGCGCCGCCTTGCCGTTCAGGTCGGCGCCGGTCGAGGCGGCGGTAGCCGAGGTGTTGGCGATCTTCTCGGTGTCGGTCGCAGTGGCGCGCACGCGTTCGAAGCCGACGCCCAGCTCGTGCGCCACCACCTGCGCGACCTTGGTGTTCAGGCCCTGGCCCATCTCGGTGCCGCCGTGGTTCACCAGGATGGAGCCGTCGGTGTACACGTGCACCAGCGCGCCGGCCTGGTTGAAGTGCTTGACGTTGAACGAGATGCCGAACTTGAGCGGCGTCAGCGCCAGGCCGCGCTTGAGCACCGGGCTGGTCTCGTTGAAGCGCGCGATGGCTTCGCGCCGGCGCGCGTAGTCGCTGTTCTCGACCAGTTCGCCGACCAGCGGCTCGATGATGTTGTCGATCACCTTCTGCCGGTACGGCGTCACGTCGTTCGAGCCGATGCCGTAGAAGTTGGCGCGCCGGACCGCGAGCGGGTCGCGGCCGAGCTGGCGTGCGACCGAGTCCATGATGTATTCGATCGCGATCGCGCCCTGCGGGCCGCCGAAGCCGCGGAAGGCGGTGTTGCTCTGCGTGTTGGTGCGACCCGAGTAGCCGTGCATCTCGACTTCGGGCAGCCAGTAGGCGTTGTCGAAGTGGCAGAGCGCGCGCGTCATCACCGGGCCGGAGAGGTCGGCCGAGTGGCCGGCGCGCGAGACCATGTCGATGCGTGCGCCCAGCAGCCGGCCTTCGTCGTCGAAGCCGACCTCGTACTGGTACCAGAAGCAGTGCCGCCGGCCGGTGACCATGAAGTCGTCATCGCGATCGAGGCGCAGCTTGACCGGGCGGCGCAGCTTCTGCGCCGCCACCGCGGCGATGCAGGCGAAGGGCGCCGACTGCGACTCCTTGCCGCCGAAGCCGCCGCCCATGCGGCGGCACTCGACCTGCACCTGGTGCGAGGCCAGGTGCAGCGCGTGCGCGACGAGGTGCTGCATCTCGCTCGGGTGCTGGGTCGAGCAGAGCACCTTCATGCCGCGGTCCTCGCGCGGGATCGCGTAGCTGATCTGCCCCTCGAGGTAGAACTGCTCCTGGCCGCCGACGTCGAGCGAGCCCTGCAGCCGGTGCGGCGCGGCGGCGATCGCGGCGCGGGCGCCGCCGGGGCTCGACTCGCGCAGCAGGTGCATCGGCGGCAGCACGTACTGGCCGAGCGCATGCGCCTGCTGCGGCGTCAGCACCGGCGGCGAGCTCTCGACCTTCAGTACCTCCTTCGCGCGCGCGGCCGCGCGGCGCGCCTGGTCGCGCGTGCGCGCGATGACCGCGAACACCGGCTGGCCGAGGTAGCGGAGTTCGCCGCCGCCAACGCCCGTGTCGACCAGGATCGGGTCGTCGTGAATGATCGAGCCGCAGTCGTTGGGGCCCGGAATGTCGGCCGAGGTGATCACGTCGACGACGCCGGGCAGCGCGCGGATCTTGTCGAGGTCCATCGACAGCAGGCGGCCGTTGGCGACCGGCGACAGGCCGAGCGCGGCATGCAGCGTGCCGGCCAGTTCGGGCAGGTCGTCGATGTAGGGCGCCTCGCCCGCCACGTGCATGTGGGCCGACTCGTGCGGCCGGCTGATGCCGACGCGCGCGCCGCCGCGCAGCGCGCGGCCCTCGGTGTCGCCGTCGAGGCGGGTGACGCTGTTCTGGCGGTAGTCGGCGAAGGGCTGCGCCTGGGGCGCGAGGGGTGGGGCTTGCAGCAGGCCCGGCTCGATCGGCTGGTTCATCGCGGTCTCCTGTCTCCGGGGTCAGAGGGGCGCCGCCGCAGGCTCGGAGGCGGCGGGCGCATGCGGCATCACGCTCCAGACGCGGGTGTCGGCTTCGGGCAGGGCCGCGCCGCCGGGGCGTGTCTCGAGCCAGAAGCGGCGCAGCAGGTTGCGCGCGACGCGGATGCGGTAGTCGGCGCTGGCGCGCAGGTCGGTGAGCGGCGTGTAGTCCGTGGCCATCGCCGCCTGCGCGGCGGCCAGGGCCGCCTCGTCCCAGCGCTGGCCGACGAGGGCGGCTTCGGCGGCGGCGGCGCGCTTGACGGTGCCGGCCATGCCGCCGAAGGCGATGCGCACGCTGCGCACCACCTCGCCGTCGAGCTCGATCGCGAGGCCGGCGCACAGCGCCGAGATGTCGCAGTCGAAGCGCTTGCTGATCTTGTAGGCGCGCACCTGGCGCGCGAAGGCGGCCTCGGGCACGAGGACCGCCTGCACGAACTCGCCCGGCTCGAGCGCGTTCTTCATGTAGTCGAGGTAGAGCGCCGGCAGCGGCATGCGGCGCACGCGTTCGCCGCGGCGCAGCTCGACCTCGGCGTCGAGCGCCATCAGCACCGGCGGCGAGTCGCCGATCGGCGAGCCGTTGGCGACGTTGCCGCCCATCGTGCCGCCGTTGCGGATCGGCGGCGAGGCGAACCGCAGCCAGACCTCGGTCAGCTCGGGGCAGCGCTGCGTGAGCGCCGCCCAGGCGGCCTCCAGCGGGGCGCCGCCGCCGATGCGCAGCATGCCGTCCTGCACCTCGACCGTCTTCAGCTCGGCGACGTCGCCGACGTAGAGGATGTCGCCCAGCGCGCGGAAGCCCTTGTTGACCCACAGGCCGATGTCGGTGCTGCCGGCGAGCAGCCGCGCCTTCGGGCGCTCGGCGTAGAGCGTGGCCAGCTCTTCGACGGTGCTCGGTGCGTCGTATCGGTCGCTGCCGTGGCCGCGGGCGGCGCCGGCGTCGTAGTGGAAGTTGCCTTCGCGCTTCACGCCCTGCAGCGCCTTGACGACGGGTGCGGTCTCGAGCGGCGCGGGCGGCAGGTCGAACATGCGCTGGCCGGCGTCGAGGATCGGCCGGTAGCCGGTGCAGCGGCACAGGTTGCCCGAGAGTTCGTCGGCCAGCTGCTGGCGGCTCGGCCGGGTGCCCGCGCCCAGGTGCCGCTCGTAGCAGGACCAGAGCGACATCGCGAAGCCCGGGGTGCAGAAGCCGCACTGCGAGCCGTGGCAGTCGACCAGCGCCTGCTGGGTCGGGTGCAGCTCGCCGCCGTTGATCGCCTTCAGGTCCTCGATCGCGAACAGCGCCTTGCCGTGCAGCGTCGGCAGGAACTGGATGCAGGCGTTGACGGTGTGCAGCTGCAGCCGGTCCTTCGCGTCGAGCTCGCCGACGACGACCGTGCAGGCGCCGCAGTCGCCTTCGTTGCAGCCTTCCTTGGTGCCGCTGCAATGGGCCTCCTCGCGCAGCCAGTCGAGCACGCTGAGCGTGGGGCGCACGTCCCGGACTTCGACGAGCTGGCCACGGTGGAAGAAACGGATGGGCTGAGCGTTCATGAGGGTTAGTGCTGAGCAGTGGCGCCGGGTCAGAACGGTACCGCTTCGACGGCCTGCCTGTATACGATCGATTCGATAACGACTATGTGCGGGGCCATATGCCGAAGTCCGTCGATTTCGAACACATTGACCTTCATCTCGTCCGGGTCCTGCACACCGTGATCGCCGAACGCAATGTCTCGAGGGCGGCCCTGCGCCTCAACACCACCCAGCCCGCCGTCAGCGCGCAGCTGAAGCGGCTGCGTGAGCTGACCGGCGACCCGTTGTTGGTGCGTACCGGGCGCGGCATGTCGCCGACGGCCAAGGCGTTGCAACTCGTGGGCCCGGCGCAGGAGTTGCTGCAGGCGGCCGAGCGCCTGTTCGGCCCCGCCGCGCGCGAGGAGGCCTTCGAGCCCGGCCGCAGCAGCCTGTGCTTCCGCATCGCCGCCAGCGACTACCTCGACCCGTTCTTCCTGCCCGAGCTGGTGGCGCAGGTCAATGCCGCCGCGCCCGATGCGCAGGTCGAGCTGATCTCGCTCAGCCCGTCGTTCGATTACCGGCGCGCGCTGGCCGAAGGCGACGTCGACCTCGTGATCGGCAACTGGCTGAAGCCGCCCGAGGAGCTCCACATGTCGCGGCTGCTGTCGGACGAGATCGTCTGCCTGATGGCCGAGCAGCATCCGCTGCTGCGCACCATCGACGGGCAGGACTGGACCGCCGAGGCCTACCTCGGCTGGGACCATGTCGCGCCGATGCCTTTCCATGCCGGCGCGCCCGGCGTGATCGACGAGTACCTGGCGCTGATCGGCCTGCGGCGCAGACTTTGCGTACGGGCCGCGCACTTCAGTCTCATTCCCCTGATCGTGTCGCGCACCCTGCTCGTGCTCACCACCGGCCGCCTCTATTGCGATCGATACGCGCGGGCGATGCCGCTGCGCGTGGCGCCGGCGCCGGTGCGCTTTCCGCCGCTCGTCTATTACCAGCTCTGGCACGACCTGACGCACGCGTCGCGGCCGATGCGCTGGCTGCGCGAGCAGGTGCGCGAGGTCGCCGAGCGCCTGAAGCCGACCCCTCCGGACGAACCCTGAGCACCCCATGAATCCTGCTGCCGCCGCCACGCCCCAGCGCCTCGCGCTGCGCGCCGACCTGCTCGACTTCACCGCCGCGCCGGCCTGGGGCGCGGTCGACGACGACGCGGTGCGCTTCCGTCCCGATCACTGGCTGCTCGTCGAGAACGGCCGCATCGCCGGCGTGCAGCCCGGCCGCGAGGACCCGGGCGAGGGCTGGCAGCGCCACGACCACCGCGGCCGGCTCCTGATGCCCGGCTTCATCGACACCCATGTGCACTGCCCGCAGCTCGACAACATCGCGAGCTACGGCGCCGAGTTGCTCGAGTGGCTCAACACCTACACCTTCCCGGCGGAGCTGCGCTTCGCCGACCCGGCGCTGGCCGCCGAGGGCGCCGAGCGCTTCTGCGACGC
This sequence comes from Ideonella sp., assembly GCA_035911095.1. GTDB lineage: Bacteria > Pseudomonadota > Gammaproteobacteria > Burkholderiales > Burkholderiaceae_C > JAMHWF01. The sequence goes on from JAMHWF010000045.1 coordinate 43,582, forward strand.
GCTGATCGCGCACGGCACGACCGCCGCGGTGGCCTTCGCGACGGTGCACAAGGGCAGTGCCGACGCGCTCTTCGCCTCGGCCGAGCGGCGTGGCATGCGCATGATCACCGGCAAGGTGCTGATGGACCGCCATGCGCCCGACGGCCTGCGCGACGACGTCGTGCAGGCCGAGCGCGACTGCCGCGAGCTGATCGAGCGCTGGCACGGGCGCAGTCGCCTCGGCTACGCGGTCACGGTGCGCTTCGCCCCCACCAGCACGCCGGCCCAGCTCGCGATGGCCGGCACGCTGTGCCGCGAGCGGCCCGACCTCTGGATGCAGACCCATGTCGCCGAGAACCGCGACGAGGTGGCCTGGGTGCGCGAGCTCTTTCCCGAGGCGCGCAGCTACCTCGACGTCTACCAGCGCCACGGCCTGCTCGGGCCGCGCGCGGTGCTCGCCCACGGCATCTGGCTCGACGACGACGACCGCGCGCTGCTCGCGCGGACGAAGGCGCAGATCGCCCACAGCCCGACCTCCAACCTCTTTCTCGGCAGCGGTCTCTTCGCCTGGCGCGCGATGCTCGACGCGGGTGCGCCGGTGACGATGGCCACCGACGTCGGCGGCGGCACCAGCCTGTCGATGCTGCGCACGCTGGCCGAGGCCTACAAGGTCCAGGCGATGGCCGGCCAGCGCCTGACTGCCTGGTGCGCGCTGCACGCCGCCACGCGCGCCGCCGCCGAGGCGCTCGGCCTGGCCGACGAGATCGGCAGCCTGGAGCCCGGCCGCGTCGCCGACCTCTGTCTCTGGGACTGGGCCGTCGGCCCGGTCGCCGAACGCCGACTGCCGCTGGCACGAAGCCTGCACGAGCGTGTCTTTGCTTGGCTGATGCTAGGTGACGAACGCAACCTCGCCGCCGCGTTCGTCGCCGGCAGCGCCCGCTATCTGCGCCCGGGTCCTGGCGCCGTTCTGCCCCAGCCCGGGAGCCCAAAATGAGTCATGTAATGGAGACAAGCAGCCCTGCCGGAGGAGGTGGCGTGCTGGAGCGTTTGTTCAAGCTCAGCGAGCACGGCACCAATGTGCGCACCGAATTGGTGGCCGGTGTGACGACCTTCCTGACGATGGCGTACATCATGTTCGTCAACCCGTCGATCCTCGGCGACGCGGGCATGCCCAAGGGCGCCGTCTTCGTCGCGACCTGTCTGATCGCAGCCCTCGGCACGGGGATCATGGGCCTGTACGCGAACTACCCGATCGCGCTCGCGCCGGGCATGGGGCTCAACGCCTACTTCGCCTACGTCGTCGTGCTCGGCATGGGCTTTCCGTGGCAGACGGCGCTGGGCGCGGTGTTCATCTCCGGCTGTCTGTTCCTGCTCGTCACGCTGGTCGGGCTGCGAGAGCTGATCATCCGCGGCATCCCGCAGTCGCTGCGCATCGCGATCACGGTCGGCATCGGGCTCTTCCTGGCGATCATCGCGCTCAAGAGTGCGGGCATCGTCGCCGCCTCGCCCGCCACCTTCATCACGCTCGGCGACCTGCACCAGCCGACGACGGTGCTGGCGGTGCTGGGCTTCCTGCTGATCGTCGTGCTCGACCGGCTGAAGGTGCCGGGCGCGATCCTGATCGGGATCGTCGCGGTGACCGTGCTGTCGTACTTCTTCGGCGGCAACACTTTCCACGGCGTGTTCTCGGCGCCGCCGTCGATCGCGCCGACCTTCCTGCAGCTCGACATCAAGGGCGCGCTCGCCGCCGGCATCCTGAACGTGGTGCTCGTCTTCTTCCTCGTCGAGCTGTTCGACGCCACCGGCACGCTGATGGGCGTGGCCAAGCGCGCCGGCCTGCTGGTGCCGGGCAAGATGGACCGCATGAACAAGGCGCTGCTCGCCGACAGCGGCGCGATCTTCGCCGGCTCGCTGCTCGGCACCTCGAGCACCACCGCCTACGTCGAGAGCGCCTCCGGCGTGCAGGCGGGCGGCCGCACCGGCCTCACCGCGATGACGGTGGCGGTGCTCTTCCTCGCCTGCCTCTTCATCTCGCCGCTCGCCGGCTCGGTGCCGCCCTACGCGACGGCCCCGGCGCTGTTCTTCGTCGCCTGCCTGATGCTGCGCGAACTGACCGAGCTGAACTGGGACGAGACGACCGAGGTGATCCCGGCCGCGGTGACCGCACTGGCGATGCCCTTCACCTACTCGATCGCCAACGGCTTGGCCTTCGGCTTCATCACCTACGCGGTGCTCAAGCTCTTCACCGGCAAGGCGAAGGATGCACACTGGATGGTCTGGCTGATCGGCGGCGTGTTCCTGTTCAAGTACATCTACATCGGCGGGCACTGAGCCCGCGGCGGGGACGCGCGCAGGGAAGGGCGGCAGAAGGGGAGCGATGGAGGATCGGGCGGCGGCGCTCCGGCTGGAGCTGATCGGCATCGGCAAGCAGTACCCGGCCGTGCGCGCCAACGATGGTGTGAGCCTGCGCGTGAAGCCGGGCGAGATCCACGCCGTGCTCGGCGAGAACGGCGCCGGCAAGTCGACGTTGATGAAGATCATCTACGGCGCCGTCCACCCCGACGAGGGCGAGATCCGCTGGAACGGCCAGCCGGTGCAGGTGCGCAACCCGCAGGAGGCGCGCGCGCTGGGCATCAGCATGGTGTTCCAGCACTTCTCGCTGTTCGACACCCTGACCGCGGCCGAGAACGTCTGGCTCGGCCTCGACAAGGGCCTGACGCTGGCCGAGGTGACGGCCCGCATCCGCCAGGTCTCGGGCGCTTACGGCCTCGACGTCGACCCGCTGCGGCCGGTGCACAGCCTGTCGGTCGGCGAGCGCCAGCGCGTCGAGATCGTGCGCGCGCTGCTGACCGAACCGAAGCTGCTGATCCTCGACGAGCCGACGTCGGTGCTGACGCCGCAGGCGGTGCAGAAGCTCTTCGTCACGCTGCGCCAGCTGGCGGCCGACGGCTGCTCGATCCTCTACATCAGCCACAAGCTCGACGAGATCCGCACGCTGTGCCATCACTGCACCGTGCTGCGCGGTGGCAAGGTGACCGGCGAGGTCGACCCTTCCACCGAGACGAATGCCGGCCTGTCGCGCCTGATGATCGGCCGCGAGCCGCCGCAGCTGCGCCACGAGCAGGCGCGGCCGGGCGAAGTGGCGCTGGCGCTGGCCGGCCTGACGCTGGCCAAGACCTCGCCCTTCGGCACGTCGCTGGCCGACATCACGCTCGCGGTGCGCGCCGGCGAGATCGTCGGCATCGCCGGCGTCTCTGGCAACGGCCAGCAGGAGCTGATGGCCGCGCTGTCGGGCGAGGACAGGCGCGCCCCGGCCGGCTCGATCCGCCTCTTCGGCCAGGACATCGCGGCCGCCGGCCCCGCGGCGCGGCGCCGGCTCGGGCTGCACTTCGTGCCCGAGGAGCGGCTCGGCCGCGGCGCGGTGCCGACGCTGTCGCTGGCGCAGAACACGCTGCTCACGCGGACCGAGGCGGTGGGCCGCGCAGGCTGGATCCGCAGTGGCCGCGTCGCGAAGCTGGCCGAGCACCTGATCCGCAGCTACAACGTCAAGGCCGGCGGCCCGGGCGCCGCGGCCAAGTCGCTCTCGGGCGGCAACCTGCAGAAGTTCATCGTCGGGCGAGAGATCGACGCCAGGCCGAAGCTGCTCGTCGTCTCGCAGCCGACCTGGGGCGTCGACGTCGGCGCGGCGGCGCAGATCCGCGCCGCGCTGCTCGCGCTGCGCGACGAGGGCTGCGCGCTGCTCGTCGTCAGCGAGGAGCTCGACGAGCTGTTCGAGATCGCCGACCGGCTGGTCGTGATCGCGCGGGGCCGGCTCTCGCCGAGCGTGCCGACCGCCGAGGCGACGGTCGAGACGATTGGCGAGTGGATGAGCGGGCTCTGGCCCGGCGCCTCGAAGGCGAGCGAGGAGACCGCCCATGCTTAGCCTCGAGGCGCGGCCGCAGCCGTCGAGGCTGATGTCCTGGGCCTCGCCGCTGATCGCGCTGGCCCTGACCGTCGCCATCGCCGCGCTGCTCTTCGCCGCCCTCGGCAAGGACCCGCTGCGCGGCCTGGGCATCTTCTTCGTGGAGCCGCTGGCGAGCGTGCGCGGCGTGTCCGAGGTGCTGCTGAAGGCGACGCCGCTCATCCTCTGCGCGCTCGGGCTGGCGGTCTGCTACCGCAGCAACGTCTGGAACATCGGCGCCGAAGGCCAGTACCTGCTCGGCGCGATCGCCGGTGGCGGCGTGGCACTGTGGCTCACCGACGCCGGCGTCGGCGGCGCGCGCGGCCTCTGGTCGCCAGTCGTGCTGCTGGCGGGCGTCTGCGGCGGCATGGCCTGGGCCGCCATCACCGCGCTGCTGCGCGACCGCTTCAACGCGAGCGAGATCCTGGTCAGCCTGATGCTCGTCTACGTCGCGCAGCAGTTGCTGAACTACCTGGTGTTCGTGCCCTGGAAGGACCCGATGGGGTTCAACTTCCCGCAGACCAAGACCTTCGACGCCGTGACCTGGCTGCCGGCTCTGCTGCCGCGCTCGCGGCTGCATTGGGGCTTCGTCGTCGCGCTGGTGCTGGCGGTCGTGTTCTGGGTCTTCCTGTTCCGCGCCTGGCGCGGCTACCAGCTGCAGGTCGGCGGGCTGGCGCCGGCGGCGGCGCGCTATGCCGGCTTCTCGTCGCGCAGCGCGCTGTGGACGGCACTGCTGATCTCGGGCGGCATGGCCGGCCTGGCCGGAGCAATGGAGGCCGCCGGCCCGCTGCGCCAGCTGACGCCGCACGTCTCGACCGGGGTCGGCTTCACCGCGATCATCGTCTGCTTCGTCGGCCGGCTGCACCCGCTGGGCATCGTGTTCTCGGGCGCGCTGCTGTCGATGCTGCTGATCGGCGGTGAGCTCGGCCAGTCGCGCCTGGGCCTGCCGAACGCGCTGACCGGCGTGTTCCAGGGCCTGCTGCTCTTCCTGCTGCTCGCCTGCGACACGCTGATCACCTACCGCCTGCGCTGGGTCGGCAGCCGCGCAGCACCCGCCGGCGGCACCGGCCCGTCGGTTGCCGCGACGGTCGCTGCCACCGCGGCGGCGTCCACCGCCGGCGGCGGCTCGACGGGAAGCTCGTCATGAACGAACTCGCGCTGCTGATCGCCGCCACGCTCGCCTCCGGCACGCCGCTGGCGATCGCCGGGCTCGGGCTGCTGCTCAACGAGAAGGCCGGGGTGCTGAACCTCGGCGCCGAGGGGATGATGCTGGTCGCCGCGATCGCCGGCTTCGCCGCCGCCTTCCACACCGGCAGCGACACGATGGCCTTCATCGCCGGGGCGGCGGCCGGGGCGCTGCTGGCGGTGCTGTTCGGCTGGCTCGTGATCTGGCTCAACACCAACCAGTACGCGACCGGCCTCGCGCTGAGCCTGTTCGGCGCCGGCTTCTCGGCCTTCGTCGGCGCCGGTTTCGCCGGCAAGAAGCTCGGCGACCGGGTGCCCTTCGAGGTGCCGCTGCTGGCCGATCTCCCCTTCGTCGGGCCGGCGCTGTTCAGGCAGCACCCGATGGTCTACCTGGCGATCGCGCTGATGGCGGGTTGTGCCTGGCTGCTCTATCGCAGCCGCGCGGGGCTGGTGCTGCGTGCGGTCGGCGAGTCGCCCGAGTCGGCGCATGCGCTCGGCTATCCGGTGCGGCGCATCCGCTTGGCGGCGGTGGTCGCAGGCGGCGCGCTCTGCGGCGTGGCCGGGGCCTTCCTGTCGGTGGTCTACGCGCCGCTCTGGGTCGAGGGGTTGGTGGCGGGGCGCGGCTGGATCGCGCTCGCGCTGACCACCTTCGCCACCTGGCGCCCGGCGCGCGTGCTGTTGGGCGCCTACCTCTTCGGCGGCGTCACGATGCTGCAGTTCGCGCTGCAGGGGGCCGGCGTCGAGGTCGCGAGCCAGCTGCTGTCGATGCTGCCCTACCTGGCGACGATCGTCGTGCTGGCGCTGATCTCCCGCAACCCGCTGTGGATCCGCATCAACATGCCGGCCTCGCTGGGCAAGCCCTTCCATCCGGGGGCCTGAGCGGTGCGGCCCGGATCGACATGCCCGCGCGCCTGCCGTGCCAAGATCGCGCCGCCTGAAGCCGCCACGACGGCGCCGGCGTCACCCGCCAGTCCCTTTCTTCGTCGAACCCGTCCCCGCCAGGAGAAGTCATGACCGCAACGACCGTCGCCACGCGGCGCACCCTGCTCCAGTTCGCTTTGCTGTCGGCCGCCGTTGCCGCCCTGGTGGGCTGCAGCAAGAAGGAAGAGGCCGCGGCACCCGCCGCCGGGGCCACGCCCGCCGCCGCGACGGCCCCCGAGCCGCTGAAGGCCGCCTGGGTCTATGTCGGCCCGATCGGCGACGCCGGCTGGACCTACGCCCACGACCTCGGCCGCAAGGCGGTCGAGGCCGAGTTCGGCGACAAGGTCCAGACCAGCTACGTCGAGAAGGTGCCCGAGGGCGCCGACGCCGAGCGCGTGATCCGCGACCTCGCGACCCAGGGCAACAAGATCATCTTCGCGACCTCGTTCGGCTTCATGGAGTCGATGCTGAAGGTCGCGGCCGAATTCCCCGACGTCAAGTTCGAGCATGCGACCGGCTACAAGACGGCCGAGAACATGCGCATCTACGATGCCAAGTTCTTCGAGGACACCTACGTCGCCGGCATCATCGCCGGCACGATGACGAAGACCAACACGCTGGGCTTCGTGGGCTCCTTCCCCATCCCCGAGGTGCTGCGCAACATCAACGCCTTCACGCTCGGCGCGCAGAGCGTCAACCCGAAGATCAAGACCAAGGTCGTCTGGGTCAGCACCTGGTTCGACCCGCCGAAGGAAAGCGACGCCGCGCAGAGCCTGATCAACGCCGGCGCGGACGTGCTGCTGCAGAACACCGACTCGACCGCGGTGCTGCAGACGGCCGAGAAGAACGGCAAGTACGCCTTCGGCTGGGACAGCGACATGAGCGCCGTTGCGCCCAAGGCCCACCTGGCCTCGGCGATCGCCGACTGGGGCGGCTACTACAAGAAGGCGGTCAAGGACGTGATGGACGGCACCTGGAAGACCGAGCGCACCGTCTGGGGCGTCAAGGAAGGCCAGAACGACCTGGTCAAGATCGCCGATGTCGTGCCCGCTTCGGCGAAGGAGAAGGTCGACGCGATCAAGGCCGGCATGCAGGACGGCAGCTTCGAGGTCTTCACCGGCCCGGTGGTCGACAACGCCGGCAAGGAGCGCCTGGCCAAGGGCACCCAGGCGGACCAGGCCTGGAAGGACAAGATCGACTTCTACGTGAAGGGCGTCGAAGGCAAGATCCCGGCCGCGAAGTGACCGGCTCGCCCGTCGCCCGCCGGTGAACGGAGTCAGCAGATGAGCGCGGCGAGCATCGAACGCAGCCTCTGGCATCCGGTCGTGTCGGTCGCCGAGCTCGACGCCGCAGCCGGCCGGCCGCTGACCCAGCGGCTGCTCGGCGAGGACCTGGTGCTGTGGCGCGATGGCGAGGGCTGGCTGCAGGCCTTCCCCGACCGCTGCCCGCACCGCGGCGCGCGTCTCAGCCTGGGCCGGGTGGTCGAGATCGGGGGCGAGACGCGCCTGGCCTGCGCCTACCACGGCTGGCAGTTCGCCGCCGCCGGCCGCTGCGCGCGCATCCCGGCCGCGCCGTCGCTGGTGCCCACCGCCAGCCACGCGGCCACCGCCTACGAGACACGGCGCGCGCACGGCCTGTGGTGGCTCCGCTTCGCGCCCGGCGACAACCCGCTGCCCGAGCCGCGGGGCGTGCCGCCGCGGGTCGTCGTCTGCGGGCCCTTCGACGTCGAGTCCTCGGCGCCGCGCGCGGTCGAGAACTTCCTCGACACCGCGCACTTCGCGTTCGTGCACGAGGGCTGGCTCGGCGACCCGGGGCACACCGAGGTGCCGGCCTATAAGGTCGAGCTCGAGGCCGACGGGCGGCCGCACGTGCCGCACTACATGGCCTGGCAGCCGCGTGCCAGCTCGACCTCGACCGAGGGCACCTGGGTCGACTACCGCTACGAGGTGCTGTCGCCCTATGGCGCGCTGCTGCTCAAGCAGCCGTCGGAGGCGTCTGGGACCGCCGGGCCGCCGCTGCAGGAGGGCTACGCGCTGTGGTGCTGCCCGGTCGAGGAAGAGCGTTGCCGCGTCTGGTTCTCGATGTACACGAACGACGAGAAGGTGGCGGACGAGGACCTGGTGAGATTCGAGTCGACGATCTTCGGCCAGGACAAGCCGGTGCTCGAGTCGCAGCGCCCGAAGCGGCTGCCGATCTCCGGCGGCGAGGCCCACGGGCCCGCCGACCGCCTGGCCACGGCCTACCGCCGCTACCTGCGCGAGCGCGGCATCGCCTTCGGGGTGTGCTGAGCCGAGCCGGACACCCGCAACCCGTACGAGGTCTCCCATGCCTGATTTCGACGCGATCCCGCGCGAGAAGCTGCCGGCCCTGCTGCGCACGATGCCCAAGGCCGAGCTGCACATCCACATCGAGGGCTCGCTCGAGCCCGAGCTGATCTTCGAGCTGGCCGAGCGCAACGGCGTCGCGCTGGCCTATCCGGACGTCGAGGCGC
>JAMHWF010000046.1:0-6967 GCA_035911095.1 Ideonella sp.
GAACGTGGCGACCTCGCCGCGGCCCAGGCGCTGTTCACCGATGCGCTGCCGATCGCCACCAAGGCGCTGGGCGAGGCGCATGACGTGACGCTGGCGGCCCAGTTTGGCCGCGCCCAGGTGGCCCGTGAGCGCGGCCTGCCGAGCGCACGAGCCGAGCTCACGGCGGTGCTCGCCGCTTACGAGGCCAAGCTCGGGCTGCACCATCCCGAGCTCGCCAACCCGCTGACGAGCCTGGCCAAGCTCGAGCTCGCGGAGGGCCACCACGCCGAGGCGATCGCCACGGCGCGGCGGATCCTGGCGATCGCGCAGAAGGCCGAGGTGGGGACGCTGCTGGTCGCGCGGGCCCACCTGATCGTCGCCGAGGCGACCCTGGCCCAGCGCGGGGACCTGGCCCAGGTCAGCGCGGCGCTCGACGCCGCCGAGGCGCTGGGGCGGGCATCGACCGCGGCGGGGCCGTGGGCCGCGCGGGTGATCGAAGAGGCCGGGGCCCTGCGGGACCGCGCCCGGCGGCGCTGAGCCGCCGCGGCGAGACACGAAGTCGCGGTAGAGTGCCGCGATGGACCACCTGCACGCCCTGTTCGAATGGTTGCTCGACGGCGCGCCCGGGGCGAGCACCTCGCCGGAGATCGTCGAGCGCCTCGCGGTCGAGGCCCGCGCCGGTGGGATCCCCCTCGATCGGGTCGCCGTCTTTGTCTCTACCTTGCACCCGAACATCTTCGGCCGCGCCTTCTACTGGCGGCCCGACGCGCCGGTGCACGTCGCCGACCTCAGCGTCGAGCAGCAGTATGCGCCCGACGTGCAACAGAGCCCGATCGGCGAGGTGTGGCGCACGCAGCGTGAGTTTCGCCGACGCCTCCAGAGCCTCGTGGCGACCGACTACACCATCCTTCACGAGCTGATCGCCGAGGGCTTCACCGATTTTGTCGCGTTCCCCCTGCGCTTCACCAGCGGCCAGACCCACGCGATCACCTTCGCCACGCTCCACCCGGGCGGCTTCGCCGATGATCAGCTCGCCACGCTGCGTCAGCTGATGCGCCCGCTCGCGCGGGTCGCCGAGATCTACGCGCTGCGCCGCGTGGCCACCAACCTGCTCGACACCTACGTCGGTCACAACGCCGGCGACCGCATCCTCGCCGGGCGGATCTCCCGCGGCGACATCGAGACGATCCACGCCGCCCTGTGGTTCTCGGACCTGCGTGGATTCACCCAAATCACCACAACACAGACCCCCCGCGAGACGATCGATATGCTCAATGAGCTGTTCGAATGCCAGGTCCCGGCGATCAACGCGGCGGGCGGCGAGGTGCTCAAATTCATCGGTGACGGCCTGCTGGCGATCTTCCCGATCGCCGACCCCGCCGCAGCCCCGACGCGCTGCCTCGCCGCCCTCGAGGCGGTCGACGCCGCGTTTGCGGCCCTCGCCCGGCGCAACCTCGCCGCCGCCCAGCCGATCCACTTCGGCGTGGGCCTGCACGTCGGCGAGGTCGCCTACGGCAACATCGGCGGCGCCGACCGCCTCGACTTCACGGCCATCGGCGCGGCCGTCAACCTCGCGGCGCGCCTCGAGGGCCTCACCTCCCGCCTCGGCCGCTCGCTCGTCACCTCCGCCGATTTTGCCGCCCACCTGGCCGCGTCGGGGCGGCTCGCCGTGCTCGGCGAGTTCGAGCTCAAGGGCCTGCAGGGGCCGCAGCGCGTGTTCGGGGCCCGCGAGCCCGCGACTACGTAGATACCGAGCCGGTCCAAAGTACGATGATATGCCGAGGTCGCCGGGTTCGCCGACGACCTCGGTCGCTGCGCGCTTACTGGCCGATCTCGGCGTCGGGCACGTCGCGATTGATCGGCTTCACCTCCGCCGCGGGCTCCTTCGGCTTCTTCGGCGGCTTGGGCTTGACCGGCTTCGGCTCCGGCGCGGGCTTCGGCTCCGGGACCGGCGCGACCGGCTTCGGCGCCGGCTTCGCCTCCGGGGCGGGCGCGACCGGCTTTACGGGCTCCGGCTTCGCCTCCGCCTCCGGCTTCGCCTCCGGCGCGACCGGCAACGGCGCTGGCTCAGGGACTGGCTCGGCGACGGCTTCAGCGGCCGCCTTCTTGCTCGCGCACGGGTTGTTCTTGCTGACCGAACCGGCCTCGGCCTCGGGCGCCGCGAGCAGGCGATCGATCGCCGTCTGGGCCAGGTGGGCCGGGCCGTAGTCGGGCTGCACCGTCAACGCCGTGCGAGCGCAGCGCTCGGCGTCGGCCAGCGCCTCGCGGTGCAGGTACACCTCGGCCATGCCGGCCAGCGCGGGCCCGTAGTCGTTGGCCTGCGCCAGCGCGGCGCGGTAGCCCTTCTCCGCCGCCTCGACCTTGCCCTGCGACCAGTCGAGGCGCGCGAGCGCGTCGCTCGGCCCCGGGTTGCTGGCGTCGCGGGCCTGCGCGCGCTCGAAGCGTTCACGGGCCCCGCTGGCGTCGCCGGCCAGCAGACCGCGATAACCCTCGCGCCAGGCGAGCCGCGACAGCTCGCGCTGACGGGCGCTGTTCGGCGCCCCGGAGCGGACCGGCGCCTCGAAGCCGTCGAGCGCCGCGGACAGCATCGGGTTGGCCCTCGCGTGGTCGGTGGCCAGGCCAGAGACCGCCTTCTGGGCGCGCAGCAGCGGCGCCTCGAGCGCCTCGGCGGCCGCGGCCAGGCGCGTGTGCAGCGGCTTCAGCTTCGTGTCCGTGTGCGCCTTCTTGAAGGCCTGGATGTCGTCGGCCAGCGCCTGCCGGCGGGTCACGAGCGCCTCGAGCTGCGCGCTGAGCGGGATCAACGCCTGGCCCGACGCGAAGAAGTTGGTGAGGGTCTGCGCCTCGAGCTCGACGTCGCGGGCCGCCGGGCGGTAGCGGCCCATGTCGAGCACCACGCCCTGCAGCGCCTGCACGTCGTCGGCCGCGGCCTGCACGTCGGCCGCGAGCTGGGCGAGCAGCACGCGGCGCTGCTCGCCGGCCAGCTCGGCGCGGCTGTGCTCGAGCTGCTCGCTGAGCTTCTTGTGATCGTCGCCGAGCGAGGTCAGCTGGCCCTCGAGGCCCTTCTTGTCGCCCTGGAGGCCCTGCCAGTGGTTCCAGCCGAGCTGCCCGAGGTAGGTCAGGCCGACCACGATCGCGGCGAAGACCAGCATGAAGCCGACAAAGCGCCAGCCGCGACGCGCCTTCTTCTGGGCCGCGAACCACGCCTCGTTCGAGGTCTGGATCGGCGCGGCGAGGCGGTCGTGCACGACCTCGTACCAGGTGTTGCCGGCGCGCTCCTCGGCGCGGACGATGCGCTGCTCGATCAGGTTGTCGACCAGCTTGAACGGCAGGCCGCCGACGTTGTTGCGGCCGCGCAGCTGCGAGCTGCGGGTGCCCTCGGGCGTGACCAGGCGGCTGCCGAGCCACTGCCGGATCTTGCGCTCCGCCCCGAAGCCCGAGGCCGCGCGCGCGACCGCCAGATCGTAGAAGCGGACCAGCGCCTCCTCCGGGTCCTGCGGCTTCGACAGCGGGCCGGCGCGGCCGCCCCGGGCGAAGCGCTCGTCGCAGGCCAGCTGGATGTGCATCGGTTCGATGCGGTCGCTGGTGATCAGCGCCTGCTTGCCGTTGGCCAGGCGGACGCGCCGCTTGGCCAGGTCGCGGGCCAGCTGCTCGGCGTCGCTGGTGGTGAACAGCGCCGGCGCCGGGCCAGCGATCGCCTCCATCGCCTCGGGCACGCGCAGGCCCTCGATCGCGTAGCGGACCCGCAGCACGTCGGGCAGCAGCGCCGCGTGGCGCTCGAGGTTGGCCAGCTGCTCGTCGCGGATCGCCAGCAGCACCCGGATCGGCCGCTCGCCGTGGGCGCTGCCCGGGCGATCGCCGGGCAGGCAGTCCGCGAGCTCGCGCAGGAACGCCTCGCGCTGCTCCCACTGCGTCGGGTAGGCCGAGAACATGTCGCCGAGCTGGTCGAGCACCAGCGCCAGCGGGCGCCGGCCGCCGGCCTTCAGGCGCGGCGCGAGGAACGACGCCAGCGTGTGCTGGGCCAGCGCGCCGAGGTCGTCATTCGGGCCGGCCCAGTGCAGCAGCACGCTGTACGTGAACACGTTGCGCAGGCGGGTCGCGTCGACGTCGGGCGGCAGCAGCCCGCCGACGCGGGCGACCGGCATCACCTCGAAGCCGATGCTCTCCAGCTCGGGCACGACGCCGGCGCACAGCAGCGAGGTCTTGCCGGCGCCGGTGGCCCCGTAGAGCACCGTCAACGGCTGGGCGATCACCAGCGCCGTGAGGTCTTGCAGCTCGCGCGAGCGGCCGAAGAAGCGGCCCTTGTCGGCGGCCGTGAAGGGTTGAGGTCCCGGGTATGGACTCGTGGTCTCGTCTTTCATGCGTGTCGTGCTCCCGGGTCACTTGCCCTGCGCGGCGCTCCAGCGCGTGCGCAGCTCGTGGAGAAATTCCTGGGGCGAGCCCCAGTAGACCTTGATGTGCAGCTTGGCGTAGAGGCGCTCGAGGTAGCGCAGCAGCGCGTCGTCGGCGTCGGTCGGCTTGACGTGGACGGTGACGCTGCCCGCCTGCAGCCCGCTGAAGTCGCCGCCGCACAGGCTGCGCAGCAGGACGCGGAAGTTCCAGTCGGACACCGGCTGCCCGAGCAGCAGCACCGGCCCGCCGCGCAGCGCTCGCTGCACGGACGGAGGGATCAGCGACGGGTGGCGGGCGGTCGCCACCAGCATGTCGAAGTGGTCGTCCTCGGCGACCACCAGCGACTCGGCGACCGCGATCTGGCCGTGCAGATGGAACACAAACGGCTCCTCCACCGACGGCACGTAGTGCGGGTCCTCCTCGAAGGTGGTGGCCAGCGACGACGAGCGCAGCGACTCGTGCCAGCGACAGAAGTCGGCGCGCGGGCGCCTGGTGTGCGACTTGCCGCCGTGCCGCGTCGTGAAGCTCCGCAGCCCGCGCTCGATGCGGTCGTCCGGCGTGGTCGTCACGTAGGTGCGAAACGGCAGCTCGGCGAGGGCCTTGAGCGCCTCGGCCTCGGGCGCCGGCTCGGCGTCCGCGGGCCGCGACGACTTGGCCTCGATGAACGCCGCCGCCAGCTCGTTCCGCGGCCAGCGCGGGCCCTTCTCGATCGCCATGAACTGACCCACGCGGGCCAGGTTCCAGCGGTCCTCGAGCGGGTAGCCGTGGGTCTCCGCCCACTGCATCGCCACGTCGCCGGGCAGCGGCGTATGGCCGTCGTGGACGCCAGCGCCGACGAAGGGCGTGCAGGCGCCGGCCTCGATCCGCGCGAGCAGCAGCGTCCAGTCGTCCTGCGTTAAATGGCCCTGAGGTGCTTCGGATGACATGGCGTCGGCTCCGCTCGTGACGATACACGCAGGTTCGGAAGCATGTCACCCCCCGCAGGCCCGCCCGAGCCGCGCGCGGTCCGAAGCCGCGCCCGCTGCGATGTCGCGCCGATCGCCGTTCCACGCGGCACTCGGCTGTCCCAAGAGACATGTAACCACGGCGCGCGGCCACGCGCCCCCACACCCTGCATGCACGACTGTGCGCCGACGGACCCGCGACGCCCGGCGCAAGATCCCGGCCGCGCGTTCGCGCAGCGACCGCGACTCAGGGCGTCGCCGGGGTGGCGAGCGCGTCCGGGCTCACGGGCGTCGGCCCCGCGCTGGCCGCGACAAACGCACGCCACTGTTCGACCACCCCCTTCGGGTTGTCCCAGTGCGGCCAGTGTCCGGCGTCGGCGAACACGTGGCTGCGGCACTTGCCGGGCGCGACGTACTTGCAGCTGTCCGCCGCCATCCGCCACATCAGATGCTTGTCCTGCTCGCCCCACAGCACCAGCACGGGGATGTCGATCGTGGCCGCCTCGCGGGCGGTCTTCTCGTTGATCTCCGCGTCGCGAAAGCGCTGCTTGTAGTAACGCAGCGGCGGGCGGGTCTCGGCGACCGTGTCGAACGCGGCCCGGTACCACACGAGGTCGTCGTCATCAAACGCCTCCTTGTGCACGAGCTCGCCCTGATAGACCCCGCGGCGCTTCTTGTCGCTCATGCTCGCAAAAAAGGTCGGCGCCCCCGGCAGCGTCAAGGTCCGCATGTAGCGGACCTTCTTGCGCTGCTCGGGCGACTTGTCCAGGTACTCGAGGAAGGCCCGCGGGTGGGCCACGCTGATCGCCGTGAACGAGGTGAAGCGCGCGGGCGCCTTCATCACCGCCCACCAGCCGATCGCCGAGCCCCAGTCGTGACCGAGCAGGTGGGTCGCGACCCCGGGCGGCGCCCCGTCGGCCGCCGCCGTCGCGTCGGCGATCGCCAGCACGTCGCCCGCCAGCGCGTCGAGGTCGTAGCCCTGCTTCGGCTTGCCGGTCGCCGCGTAGCCGCGCAGGTCGGGCGCGATCACCCGGTAGTCACGCGACAGCATCGGCACAAGCTCGCGCCACGTGTACGCGAAGTCCGGGAAGCCGTGCAGCAGGATCAGGCGCGGCGCGTCCTTGGGCCCCGCAGCCACGTAGTGCACCCGCAGCTTGCCCGCCGCGTCGCTCGCCTCCACCTCGACAAACGCGTTCTCCCAGCGCCCGGGGATGTTGCCCAGGGCGCTGTCGGCCGGGTCGAGCTTCGCGGTGGTGCCAGCGCAGGCGGACACGAGCGCCAGCACGGGCGCCAGGACCAGCAAGGACGAGATGCGACGGAACGGCATGGGCGCCTCTTAGCACGGAGCCCGCGCCGGCCGAAGAACCCCACACACAGCGGGTGCCCGGCGCAAGAACTAGTTGTCGATCGGCTCCTCGGGCTCGAGCCGCTTGCCCGCCAGCGCGTCGGCCTGGCGCTGCTCCTCGCGCTGCTGCGCGTCGCGCTCGCGCTTGCTGCGGCCGTGGCGGACGCGGCTCTCCCCCGCAAGCTTGGCCCGCTCCGCTTTTTCCTTCGCCTTGCGGTAGCGGTTCAGATTGATCACATCGCCCATGCGCCGCCATCATACCGAAGCGACCTCGCGGGCACCAGACCGTCGCCCTCGCGCCTCACATCGG
>JAMHWF010000047.1:0-20979 GCA_035911095.1 Ideonella sp.
CCCACCGCCAGGCGGGACCGGCTGCCCTTCTCGGTGTCGATGTCGTCCTGGGTGATCGTCAGCACGTCGTCCAGCGACACCTTGGATTCGGCCACCACCAGCGCTGTCATCAGCTTGGTGATCGACGCGATCGGCAGCACGGCGCCGGGGTTCTTGCTGAACAGCACCTCGTTGGTGTCCTGGTCGACGACCAGCGCCACGCTGGACTTCAGGTCGAGCGGGTCGTCGCTGTCATGCAGGCCCAGCACCTGGCCGACGCTGGGGCGGGCCGGCACCACCGGCTGCAACGCCACACGCCGCACCTGCCCTGCACGCACGGCCACCGGCCGCTGCTGCCCGCGGGCCTTGCCGGCGGTTGCGCCGCGCCGCGCCGGGGTGGCCTTGCCAGCCTTTGATGCACTGACGCGCTGCTTGTCCTGCCGCGCTTCGGCAGGCGTGCCGATGGTCAGGGCCGCACACAGGGCCAGCAACAGCATCGGCAATGTCAGTTTCATGGGAATCCAGGCAGGCAAAGTAGGGGAATAACCGATTCTCAAGTGTAGGCCACCCCAAAAACACACGCAAGATCAAAAACTTGCATGCGTTTTGTAAAGTGAATCCACCCACGGCCTCGTAGAGCTCGGCCGCTTCGGCAGGCACACAGCCTCCTCAGGAGGCTCTGTGCCCGGCCTCAGCCCTGTGCAGCCACGCGTTCGGCCTTGGACTGCAGCTTGTTCAGGGCCGCCAGATAGGCCTTGGCCGATGCCACCACGATGTCCGGGTCGGCACCCACGCCGTTGACCACCCGGCCGCCGAGTTGCAGGCGCACAGTCACCTCGCCCTGTGATTCTGTGCTGCCGCTGGTGATGGCATTGACCGAATAGAGCACCAGCTCTGCGCCAGTTGCCAGCTGGGACTCGATCGCCTTCAGGCTGGCGTCCACCGGACCATTGCCATCGCTCTCGGCGCTGTGCTCCACGCCGCCGGCGGCGAACACCACCGCGGCATGCGGCCGTTCGCCGGTTTCGGAATGCTGGCGCAGGCTGACCAGGCGGTAGTGCTCCTGCTCGCGGGTCACGCTCTCGTCACTGGCCAGGGCGATGATGTCTTCGTCGAAGATCTCGGCCTTGCGGTCGGCCAGGTCCTTGAAGCGGGCGAAGGCGGTGTTGATGTCGGCCTCGCTCTCCATCTCGATGCCCAGTTCCTGCAGGCGGGCCTTGAAGGCATTGCGGCCGCTGAGCTTGCCCAGCACGATCTTGTTGGCCGCCCAGCCTACATCCTCGGCGCGCATGATCTCGTAGGTGTCGCGCGCCTTGAGCACGCCGTCCTGGTGGATGCCGCTGGCGTGGGCAAACGCGTTCGCGCCCACCACCGCCTTGTTCGGCTGCACCACGAAGCCGGTGGTCTGGCTCACCATGCGCGAGGCCGGCACGATCTGGGTGGCATCGATGCCCACATCCAGGCCAAAGTAGTCGCGCCGGGTCTTCACCGCCATCACGATCTCTTCGAGCGAGCAGTTGCCGGCCCGCTCGCCAAGGCCGTTGATGGTGCACTCCACCTGCCGTGCACCGCCAATCTTCACCCCGGCCAGCGAATTGGCCACCGCCATGCCCAGGTCGTTGTGGCAATGCACGCTCCAGATCGCCTTGTCGCTGTTGGGCACGCGCTCGCGCAGGTTGCGGATGAACTCACCGTACAACTCGGGCACTGCATAGCCCACGGTGTCGGGGATGTTCAGCGTGGTGGCGCCCTCGTTGATCACCGCCTCCAGGATGCGGCACAGGAAGTCGGGGTCCGACCGGTAGCCATCTTCGGGGCTGAACTCGATGTCGGCGCACAGGTTGCGCGCAAAGCGCACCGACTGCCTGGCCTGCTCGAACACCTCGTCGGGCGACATGCGCAGCTTCTTTTCCATGTGCAGCGCGCTGGTGGCGATGAAGGTGTGGATGCGCGAGCGCTTCGCGCCTGCCAGCGCTTCGGCGGCGCGGGCGATGTCGCGGTCGTTGGCGCGGGCCAGCGAACAGACGGTGGAGTCCTTGATGGTGTTGGCGATGGCCTTCACGCACTCGAAATCACCGTTGCTCGACGCCGCGAAGCCGGCCTCGATCACGTCGACCTTCAGGCGCTCCAGCTGGCGGGCGATGCGCAGCTTCTCGTCGCGCGTCATCGACGCGCCGGGGGATTGCTCGCCGTCGCGCAGCGTGGTGTCGAAGATGATCAGTTGGTCGGCCATGGGGTGCTCCTCGGTGTCTGGTGGGCGTGGCGGATCAGGCGGTGGCGGTGTGTGCGGCCGGCAGTTCGTGCTGGCCGGTCCAGGCGCCGCTGCGCAGCAGGCCCGAGACCACAGCCTTCATCGACGCAGTGACGATGTTGCCGTCGATCCCCACGCCGAACAGCGTGCGAGTATCGGCGATGCGCAGTTCCAGATAGGCTGCGGCGCGGGCGCTGGACCCGGTGCCGGGACCCTTCGCAATCGCATGCTCGTGGTAGTCCAGCACCTGGATGCCGACGCCGGTGGCACGCTGCAGCGCATCGACGAATGCATCGACCGGGCCGTTGCCCTCACCGCGCAGCGCGAGCTGCTGGCCGGCCGCGCGCAGCTGCAGCGCCAGCCGCACGCGGCCGTCGGGCTGCTCGTCGATGTGCTGGTCGCTGATGAGCACGGCGCCGTCGCCCAGGTGGTAGGCCTCGCGCAGCAGGCCCCAGATGTCGGCCGAGGTCAGTTCCTTGCCTTGAACGTCCATCACCGCCTGCACCTGCGACGAGAACTCGATCTGCAGCCGCCGCGGCAGTTCCAGCCCATGGTCAGCGTCCAGCAGGTAGCTGATGCCGCCCTTGCCCGACTGGCTGTTCACCCGGATCACCGCGTCATAGCTGCGGCCCAGGTCCTTGGGGTCGATCGGCAGGTAGGGCATGTCCCACACATCGCCCTCGCGCCGGGCAGCGAAGGCCTTCTTGATTGCATCCTGGTGCGAGCCGGAGAACGAGGTGTAGACCAGATCGCCCACATACGGATGGCGCGGATGCACCGGCAGCTGGTTGCAGTGCTCCACCGTGCGGCGCACCGCATCGATGTCGCTGAAGTCCAGGCCCGGATGCACGCCCTGGGTGTAGAGGTTCAGCGCCAGGTTCACCACGTCGACATTGCCGGTGCGCTCACCGTTGCCGAACAGGCAGCCCTCGATGCGGTCGCCACCGGCCATGATGGCCAGCTCGGCCGCCGCGGTGCCGGTGCCGCGGTCGTTGTGGGGGTGGATCGACAGCACGATGCTGTCACGCCGTTCCAGGTGGCGGTGCATCCACTCCACCATGTCGGCAAAGATGTTGGGCGTGCTGTGCTCCACCGTCGACGGCAGGTTGATGATGCACTTGTTGAAGTTGGGGCGGTCGGGCGTGGGCTGCCACACCGCGGTGACGGCATCGACCACCCGCTTGGCGAACGGCAGTTCGGTGCCCGAGAACATCTCGGGCGAGTACTGCAGCGTCCACTGCGTGTCGGGCTGCTGTGCGGCCAGATCCCGCACCATGCGGGCATGGGTGGTGGCCAGGTCGACGATGCCGTCTTCGCTCTGCCCCAGCACCACCTGGCGCATCACCGGCGCGGTGGCGTTGTACAGGTGCACGATGGCGCGCGGCGCGCCCACCAGCGCCTCGAAGGTGCGGCTGATCAGGTGGTCACGCGCCTGGGTCAGCACCTGGATGGTGACGTCGTCGGGGATCAGCCGCTGCTCGATCAACAGGCGCACGAAGTCGAAGTCGGCCTGCGAGGCCGACGGGAAGCCGACCTCGATCTCCTTGAAGCCGATCTGCACCAGCATCTGGAACATGCGCAGCTTGCGCGCCGGGTCCATCGGCTCGATCAGCGCCTGGTTGCCGTCGCGCAGGTCGACGCTGCACCACACGGGCGGGCGGGTGATCACCGCATCGGGCCAGGTGCGGTCGGTCAGGCGCACCGGGGCGAAGGCACGGTACTTGGCGGCGGGGTCGGGCAACATGGGCATGGAACTCTCCGTGGGTGAAGCGGGCGGTGGGGGTGCGCCGCAGCAGGGAGTGGGTTCCAGAAACAGAAACGGCCCGCTGCGAAACGCTGGCGGGCCGTGGATCCTGAAAACGTGAAGACGAGGAAACCTAGCGCGCCGGCGGCACGCCTAGTAGCAGGGTCACGTTGAAGATCGACATCGCGACGAATGTAGCACAGCGCATCAGCGGTGCAGGCCGATCTCGTCGGGCTCATCCGTGCTGGTGGCGATCACGCTGACCGGCTTGCCCTTGAACTTGCGCCAGGCGTAGACCAGGTAGCCCGACACGCCATAGGCGCAGAACAGCACGAACAGCACCCGCGGCGGGTCCAGCGCCACCACGGCGATCACCAGCATGATGGCCACCAGCACCACGAAGGGCACGGTGCGCCGACCGCCGAACACCTTGAAGCTGTAGAACGGCGCGTTCGTCACCATCGACAGGCCCGCATACAGCGTGACGCCGAAGGCCGACCAGGCCGCCCAGTCGATGCGGCCGACGTTCTTGATGCCAGCGTCGTCGACCACCCAGATCAGGCCCATCACCAGCGCCGCCGCCGCCGGGCTGGGCAGGCCCTGGAAGAAGCGCTTGTCGACCACGCCGATGTTGACGTTGAAGCGCGCCAGCCGCAGTGCCGCCCCGGCGATGTAGACGAAGGCCGGGATCCAGCCCGGCTTGCCCAGGTCCTGCAGGGCCCACTGGTAGACGATCAGCGCTGGCGCGGCACCAAAGCTGACCATGTCGGCCAGGCTGTCCATCTGCTCGCCGAAGGCGCTCTGGGTGTTGGTCATGCGCGCCACCCGGCCGTCCAGGCTGTCGAGCACGGCGGCGGCAAAGATCGCGATGCAGGCGGTCTCGAAACGGCCATTCATCGCCATCACGATGGCGTAGAAACTGGCGAACAGCGCCGACAGCGTGATGGCATTGGGCAGCGCATAGATGCCCTTGCGCCGCGGCGGCACGGGCGCTGCCGGATCGTCGGCGTCAGCCGGGTCGTTGGGTCGCGGTTCGGTCATTGGCGGTGAGGATAGCGCAGACGACAAAAGCCGCCCGAAGGCGGCTTCCGTCAGCGGCGCAACCGGGTCAGTTGCGGCTCTTGTCGACCAGCTTGTTGGCCTTGATCCAGGGCATCATCGCGCGCAGCTTCTCTCCGACGACCTCGATCTGGTGCTCTTCGGTCAGGCGGCGGCGGCTCAGCAGCGTGGGCGCGTTGGCCTTGTTCTCCAGGATGAAGCTCTTGGCGTATTCGCCGGTCTGGATGTCCTTCAGCGCCTGCTTCATCGCCGCCTTGGTGGCGTCGGTGACGATCTTCGGGCCGGTCACGTACTCGCCATATTCGGCGTTGTTGCTGATCGAGTAGTTCATGTTGGCGATTCCGCCTTCATAGATCAGGTCGACGATCAGCTTCAGCTCGTGCAGGCACTCGAAGTAGGCCATCTCGGGCGCGTAGCCGGCTTCCACCAGCGTCTCGAAGCCCGCCTTGATCAGCTCGACCGTGCCACCGCACAGCACGGCCTGCTCGCCGAACAGGTCGGTCTCGGTCTCCTCGCGGAAGTTGGTCTCGATGATGCCGGCCTTGCCGCCGCCGTTGGCCGCGGCATAGCTCAGCGCCAGGTCGCGCGCCTTGCCGGTCTTGTCGGCATGCACGGCGATCAGGTGCGGCACGCCGCCACCCTGGCTGTAGGTGTTGCGCACGGTGTGGCCGGGGGCCTTGGGCGCGACCATCCACACATCGATGTCGTCACGCGGCACGACCTGGCCGTAATGCACGTTGAAGCCGTGGGCAAACGCCAGCGACGCGCCGGGCTTGATGTTGGCATGCACGTCGGCGTTGTAGACGCTGGCGATCTGCTCGTCGGGCAACAGGATCATCACCACGTCGGCGCTCTTCACAGCGTCGGCGATCTCGGCCACCTTCAGGCCGGCCTTCTCGGCCTTGCCCCAGCTGGCACCGCCCTTGCGCAGGCCGACGGTGACCTTCACGCCGCTGTCGTTCAGGTTCTGGGCGTGGGCATGGCCCTGCGAGCCGTAGCCGATGATGGTGACGTTCTTGCCCTTGATCAGGCTCAGATCGGCGTCCTTGTCGTAATAGACCTTCATGTTTCTCTCCAGTGGTTCGTGGGGGTTGTGTCAAGCGGCCGCCGTGGAACCGGCTTTGCCGGGCCGCCGGCGGCGCCCCCTTGAGGGGGAGCGCCGAAGGCGCTTCGGGGGTGGATCAAACGCGCAAGATCCGTTCGCCGCGGCCGATGCCGCTGGCGCCGGTGCGCACCGTCTCCAGGATCGCCGTGCGGTCGATGCCCTCGATGAAGGCATCGAGCTTGCCGGCGTCGCCGGTGAGCTCCAGCGTGTAGCTCTTTTCGGTCACGTCGATGATGCGGCCGCGGAAGATGTCGGCCATGCGCTTCATCTCCTCGCGCTCCTTGCCGACGGCGCGCACCTTGACGAGCATCAGCTCGCGCTCGGTGTAGCTGCCCTCGGTCAGGTCGACGACCTTGACCACCTCGATCAGCCGGTTCAGGTGCTTGGTGATCTGCTCGATCACCTCGTCCGAGCCCTTGGTGACGATCGTCATGCGCGACATCGACGCGTCCTCGGTCGGCGCGACGGTCAGGCTCTCGATGTTGTAGCCGCGGGCGGAGAACAGCGCGACCACGCGCGACAGCGCCCCTGGTTCGTTTTCCAGGAGCAGGGCGATGATGTGTTTCATGTGGGTCCTTCGGGGCGCGCTCTTCACGCCGGCGGCGGTAACCGCCGGCGCTTGGCTGCGTCCGTCTAGAGGGAGGGAGGGAGGGGCGGGTCCTGCGTCCGAGGGCGTTCGGGTCTTCCGGCCGGCTCCTGGCGCGTCGCGGTAGCGTGCGCGCCCTCGCCGGCCTTCAGGCCGTCACAGGTCCTCGGAGCCGAGCAGCATCTCCGAGATGCCCTTGCCGGCCTTCACCATCGGCCAGACGTTCTCGGTGGGGTCGGTGCGGATGTCGAGGAAGACCGTGCGGTCCTTCAACTTCATCGCCTCGCGCAGCGCGGGCTCGACATCGGCGGGCCGCTCGACCAGCAGGCCGACGTGGCCATAGGCCTCGGCCAGCTTGACGAAGTCGGGCAACGCGTCCATGTAGCTGTGCGAGTAGCGGCCGCCGTAGTCGAGCTGCTGCCACTGCCGCACCATGCCGAGGTAGCGGTTGTTCAGCGAGACGATCTTGACCGGCGTCTTGTACTGCAGGCAGGTCGAGAGCTCCTGCAGGCACATCTGGATCGAGCCCTCGCCGGTGATGCAGAACACGTCCGCATCGGGCTTGGCGAGCTTGATGCCCATCGCGTACGGCAGGCCGACGCCCATCGTGCCGAGGCCGCCGGAGTTGATCCAGCGCCGCGGCTCCTCGAAGCGATAGAACTGCGCGGCCCACATCTGGTGCTGGCCGACGTCCGAGGTGATGTACGTGTCTCGGTCCTTCGTCAGCTCCCAGAGCTTCTCGACGACCATCTGCGGCTTGATCACCTCGCTGCTCGACTGGTACGAGAGGCACTCGCGCTTGCGCCACTCGTTGATCTGCCCCCACCAGCTCGAGAGCTGCGCGGTGTCGGGGCGCGCCTGCGCGTCCTTGACCTGCGTGATCAGCTCCTGCAGCACCTCCTTCACGTCGCCGACGATCGGGATGTCGACCCGCACACGCTTGGAGATCGACGAGGGATCGATGTCGACGTGGATGATCTTGCGCTCCACCGAGGCGAAGTGCTTCGGGTTGCCGATCACGCGGTCGTCGAAGCGCGCGCCGACGGCCAGCAGCACGTCGCAGTGCTGCATCGTCATGTTCGCTTCGTAGGTGCCGTGCATGCCGAGCATGCCGAGGAACTTGGGGTCGCTCGAGGCGATCGCGCCCAGCCCCATCAGCGTGTTGGTGCAGGGGTAGCCGAGCAGGTTGACCAGCTCGCGCAGCTCGGCCGAGGCGTTGCCGAGGATGACGCCGCCGCCGGTGTAGATGTACGGCCGCTTGGCGTTCAGCAGCAGCTGCACCGCCTTGCGGATCTGCCCGCCATGGCCCTTCTTGACCGGGTTGTACGAGCGCATCTCGACCGTCGCCGGGTAGCTGAAGGCGGTGGTGGCGAGCGAGACGTCCTTCGGCACGTCGACCACGACCGGCCCGGGGCGCCCGGTGCGCGCGATGTGGAAGGCCTTCTTCATCGTCAGCGCGAGGTCGCGCACGTCCTTGACGAGGAAGTTGTGCTTGACGATCGGCCGCGTGATGCCGACGGTGTCGCACTCCTGGAAGGCATCGAGCCCGATCGCCGGCGTCGGCACCTGCCCGGTGACGATCACCATCGGGATCGAGTCCATGTAGGCGGTCGCGATGCCGGTGACGGCATTCGTGACGCCCGGGCCCGAGGTGACCAGCGCGACGCCGACGTCGCCGGTGGCGCGGGCATAGCCGTCGGCCGCGTGCACCGCGGCCTGCTCATGGCGCACCAGGACGTGCTCGATGCTGTCCTGCTTGTAGAGTGCGTCGTAGATGTAGAGCACGGCGCCGCCCGGGTAGCCCCAGATGTACTTGACACCTTCGGCCTGCAGGCAGCGAACCAGGATTTCGGAGCCGTTCAGCTCCTTGGAGGGGTGTGGCGGTGAGTGCGGCTGGGCGCGACCTTCGGCGATCGCAGCACGCTTGGCATCCGCGGCAGACATGTCCATCTTGAACCTCTGTGAATTTCTCTGACGAAAAACCATCGGTGCACCTCTCCTCGCCCTCGTGAGGCGGGTGTGGTACCTGCGCGGTCAGGGATCCGGTCGACTTCGGTCGGGCGACGGATCTAGACCCGTTTGTTGTGCAGCCCGCGATTATCGCACTCCTTCGGCGATCCGCGCCGCGCCGGTCTCGCGGCGCGACCCGGGTGCCATAATCGCGCCCGCCTTCGCACCGACGGCCCCCAGCGCGACGGCGCCCCTCGCCCTTGGCCACCGACAAAGAACTCTCCGACTTCCTGAAGAGCGTTGAGAAGCGGGCGTTCAAGCGCACGGTCTACGCGGTGCGCGACGACGAAGCGGCGCTCGACATCGTGCAAGAAGCGATGATCCGGCTCGCCGAGCACTACTTCGACCGCCCTGCCGCCGAGCTGCCGCTGCTGTTCCAGCGCATCCTCGCGAACTCGACGACCGACTGGTTCCGCCGCCGCAAGGTGCGCGACGCGGTCCTGCGAAACTTCTCGGAATTCGAGCGCGCCGACCCCGAGCACGACGGCGAGTTCGACCTGCTGGAGACGCTGGCCGCCGCCGACGCCTCGCTCAGGGTCGACGCGGCCGAGACCAGCGCCCAGCGCGGCGAGACACTGGCCTTGATCGAGCGCGCGCTGATGGAGCTGCCGGCCCGTCAACGCGAGGCCTTCGTCCATCGTTACTGGGAGGAGCTCGACGTCGCGGAGACGGCCGCGGTGATGGGCTGCTCCGAGGGCAGCGTCAAGACCCACTGCTCGCGCGCCCTGCTGGCGCTGGCCCGATCGTTGCGCGACAAAGGCGTCGCTCCTTGACCATGACCGACCCCGTACGCCCCCACCCTCCCCCGTGGCCCACGACGGCAGCAACGGCGGACGCCGTGCGCGAGCGCGTCGCGCGGCGCGTCGCGGCGCGCCTCGAGGCAGGCGCTGCCGAGCTGCCGCGCGAGGTGCACGAGCGACTGCGCGCCACGCGCGAGCAGGCCCTCGCCCGAGCCCAGGCGCGGCGTCAGGCCATGCCGCGGCCGACCGAGGCTGTCGTCGGTGCGGGCTCGAGTGCCGGTGCCCGTGGCGCGACACTCGCGCTGGCCGGCAGCGGGCGTGCCGGCCCTGACCGCCCTCGACCGGGCTTCTGGCCCTGGCTCGGCCTGGTGCCGCTGGCGGTGCTGCTCGGCGGGCTCCTGCTGATCCACGACTCGACGCTGCGCGCCCGGGCCCACGCCGCGGCCGCGGTGGACGCCGCGCTGCTGGCCGACGACCTCCCGCCCGTCGCCTACGGCGACCCCGCCTTCGTCGAATACCTGAACGCCGAGCGCCCATGACCCCGCCCGGCCTCCAACGCCACCTGCTCGACGCCCGGCTCGCCGGGGCGCTGCTGGCGCTGGCGGCGGCCTGCCTGGCCGACGGCGCCGCGGCGCAGGCCGGCGGCCAGCCGGTGCCGGCGGCGGCGAGCGACAACCCGGCATCGTGGAGCGCCCTGAAGCCCGCCCAGCGCGAAGCCCTGGCCCCGCTGCGCGACGACTGGCACCACCTCGACAGCATCCAGCAGCAGCGCTGGATCGGCATCGCCGACCGCTTCCCGACGATGAGTCCGGAAGCCCGCGAACGGGCGCAATCGCGCATGGCGGACTGGTCGCGCATGAGTCCCGAGCAGCGCGGCGAGGCGCGGCTGCGCTACCGCGAGGCACAGCGCGTCGACCCCGCCGAGCGGCGCGACCGCTGGCAGGAGTTCCAGGCACTGACACCGGAGCAGCGGCAGCAGTGGCTCGAGCGCTCCCGACGCAACCCCACCGCATCGGCTCGCGTGCCCGCGGCGCCCGGTGGCGACGCCGACCGCCGCAGCGCGACGGGCAGCGACCGGCCGACCCGCCTGGCGCCACGGTCCACCGACGGCGCGACGCTGCGCGGCCCGACGGGTGCCACGACACGCCTGCTCGACGCCCCGCTCGCCGCGCCCGCGGCGCCGCTGCAGCCGGGCCGGCCGAAGATCGTCACCTCGCCGTCGCTGGTCGACCGCGCGACGCTGTTGCCCCGCACCGGGCCGCAGGCGCCGTCGGGCGACGCGACGACACGCAAGCGACCCGAGGCGGCCCGGTGAGGGTCGCCGCCATCCTGCCGCCAGAAACAAGCGCAGCCGCCTTTCCTCGGCGCTGCGCGCGTCGCAGGGGCCCACGATGAGCCCGCCAACTCCCGCGCCAGCCGGCGCCGCCCCGGCTGCCTCGCCGCCGCAGCCGCCCGGCCTGCCGACACCCGGGCTGGCGCGCCGTCTGGCCTGTTTCGTCTACGAGGGCGTGCTGCTGTTCGGTGTGCTGATGATCGCCGGCTTCCTCTACAGCGGCCTCACGCAGCAGCGCCACGCGCTCGCCGGCCGCCACGGGCTGCAGGCCTTCCTGTTTGTCGTCCTGGCGATCTACTTCGTCTGGTTCTGGTCGCACGGCGGCCAGACGGTCGCGATGAAGGCCTGGCACATCCGCCTCGTCGGCCGCGACGGCCAGCCGGTCAGCGAGCGCCGGGCGCTGGCGCGCTACCTGCTGGCCTGGCTCTGGTTCGTGCCGGCGCTCGCCAGCGTCTGGCTCGCCGGCCTCGACGGGCCGGGCGTGGTCAGCGTCGCGTTGCTGGCCGGCGTCGCGGGCTTCGCCGCCCTGGCGCGGCTGCACCCGGAACGCCAGTTCTGGCACGACGTACTCTGCGGCACCCGCCTGGTCACCTGGCGGCCCACCCGGCGCAGATGAGTTCTGCAGGTCCAGCCTCGGCGCGGACGGCACAATGCCCGCGATGAGCAAGGCTTCGTCCCCACGCGACGCTGACGTCGCGCCGCCCCGCCCCCAGCTGAGCCTGTGCGTCTACTGCGGCTCGCGCCCGGGCGGCGACCCGGCCTACGCGGCGGCCGCGCGCGACGTCGGCCGCCTGATCGGCGAACGCGGCTGGCAGCTCGTCTACGGCGGCGGGCGCGCGGGCCTGATGGGTGAGGTCGCGGACGCGGCCCTCGCCGCCGGCGCACGCGTCGTCGGCGTCATCCCGCGCTCGCTGATGGACCGCGAGCTCGGCCACACCGGGCTGACCGAACTGCACGTGGTCGACACCATGCACCAGCGCAAGCAGCTGATGGCCGAGCGCAGCAACGCCTTTCTTGCCCTGCCCGGCGGCGTCGGCACGTTGGAAGAGCTGTTCGAGGTCTGGACCTGGCGACAGCTCGGCTACCACGACCAGCCGGTGGGCCTGTTGAACGTCGCGGGCTACTACGACACGCTTGCACGCTTCCTCGAGGAGGCCGCGGCGCAGGGTTTCCTGCCGTCGGCACAACTCGCGCTGCTGCAGGTCGACGCGCAGGGCCCCCGGCTGCTCGATCGCCTGCAGACCCTCGCGCGCGCAGCCCTCGCGCCGGACGACTACCGGCTGATCTGAGCGGCGCAGGCACGCCGCTCGGCGCCCCATCCGCGACGCGTGCCGCGCTCCTGCAATGCAAAGGGCCCGCGCGAGGCGGGCCCGTTGTGCCGTCGGGGGAAGACGCGCGTCAGATCGCGGCCTCGTCGGTCTCGCCGGTACGGATGCGCACGACCTGCTCGACCGAGGTGACGAAGATCTTGCCGTCGCCGATCTTGCCGGTCTTGGCGGCCTTGATGACGGCCTCGACGCAGCGGTCGACGTCCGCGTCGCGCACGACGACCTCGATCTTCACCTTGGGCAGGAAGTCGACGACGTACTCGGCGCCGCGATACAGCTCGGTGTGGCCCTTCTGGCGACCGAAGCCCTTGACTTCGGTGACGGTCAGGCCGGTCACGCCGACGTCGGCCAGCGCCTCACGGACTTCCTCGAGCTTGAACGGCTTCAGGATGGCGGTGATCTGTTTCATGACGGACCTCACGGCAGGTTGGATTTCACACTAGTGTAGTCGCGGCCGCGAGGACGCCGACATCACCCCGGCGCACCGAGGCACCGCGGGCGCCGTCCCGGCAGGCGTGCAGCCGGCCCCCTAAGATGGCCGCGCACCCCATCGAATCGAAGCGGATGACCGGACCCCCAGCAGACCCCCTCGCCACTGCGCGCCGCCGCCCGCGCCGCGCGCCAAGCGATGCGACCGGCTACCGGGTGCAGATCCACGACAACCCTTCGGCGATCGACGCCGCGGCCTGGGACGCGCTGGTCGACGCTCAGCCTTCGGCGACGCCCTTCCTGCGCCATGCCTACCTGCAGGCACTGCACGACTCCGGCAGCGCGACCGCCGAGACCGGCTGGGCACCGCATTTCCTGACCCTGCACCCGGCCGATGACGACGAATTGCTCGCCGCCTGCCCGCTGTACCTCAAGTTCCATTCCTACGGCGAGTACGTCTTCGACTGGGCCTGGGCCGACGCCTACGAGCGACACGGCGAGCGCTACTACCCGAAGCTGCTCGACGCAGTGCCGTTCACGCCGGTGCCCGGCCCGCGTCTGCTGGCGCGCGTGCCCGGGCACCGTCTGGCGCTCTTGCAGGCGATGCAGCAGATCGCCGCCGACGCCGGCCTCTCGTCGGCGCATCTGCTCTTCCTCGACGCGGCCGACCTCCGCGCCGCGCAGGACGCGGGCTGGATGCTCCGCAGCACGGTGCAGTTCCACTGGCACAACCGCGGTGCGGAGCCCGCTCAGAGGCTCCCGCCCGATGCCGCGGCGGAAACGGCCGCGACAGGCGCCGGCCCGGGCCCGCAAGCGGCCGTGGGTGCGGCCGCAGAGACAGCGGCGAAGGGCCCACCGGCACGTGTCGCGCCCTATGCGGACTTCGCCGAGTTCCTCGCCAGCCTGCAGCGCGACAAGCGCAAGAAGATCCAGCAGGAACGCCGCCGCGTGCGCGAGGCAGGCGTCACCCTGCGTGCCGTCGAGGGGGCCCAGATCGACGAAAACCTCTGGGGCTTCTTCTACCGCTGCTACACGCACACCTATCGCGCCCACGGATCGACGCCCTACCTGACGCGCGACTTCTTCGCCCGCGTGGCGGCCGCGATGCCGGCGCACTGGCTGCTCTTCGTCGCCGAGCGCGAAGGCCGGCGCATCGCCGCCTCGCTGATCGCACTCGACCCGGCGCGCGGCCACGCCTACGGCCGCTACTGGGGCTGCACCGAACCGGTCGACTGCCTGCACTTCGAGGCCTGCTACTACGCGCCGCTCGAGTGGTGCATCGCGCACGGCTACCAGCGCTTCGAGGGCGGCGCCCAGGGCGAGCACAAGATGGCGCGCGGCCTGATGCCGGTGGCCACCCACTCGGCGCACTGGCTCGCGCACCCTCAGTTCGCCGATGCCGTGGCGCGATTCCTCGAGCGCGAAGGCGCCGGGGTCGAGGCCTACGTCGGCGAACTGCGCGAGCGCAACCCCTTCAAGGCGCCGGACTGAACCGCCGCGCCACGGCGCCCGCCCCGCCCCGCCCCGCGCGGCGGGCCGCGGCGATCACGGCGTGTCCTTGAAGTCGCCGCCGAAGCCGAACACCAGCCGCTGCGGCTGCAGGTAGCGCCGCAGCGCGGTGTTGACCTGCTCGAGCCCGGCCGCGCCGATCGCCTCGTCGACCTGCTGCGCGACGAGCATCGTGCGCCCGATGTAGAGGTTGCCGAGCAGTGTCGATGCGAGGTTCGCGTCCTGCGAGCGCTGCAGACGCCGGGCCGCAAGCAGGCCCTTCTTCGCCTCGTCGAGCTCGCGCGCGGTGAAGCCGTTGTCGAGCGCGCGCGCCAGTTCCTCGCGGAAGGCCGTCTCGACCTTCGCGCGGTTCTGCGGCGCGAAGATCGCCTCGGTCGTCCAGCTCGAGTTGGCCTCGAACGGGTTCCAGTCGACGTAGCTGATCACGTTGTACGAGAGGCCTTCGCCTTCGCGGATCCGCGCCCACAGGCGCGAGTTGCCCCCCTGGCCGAAGATGCGGTTGGCGAGCACGAAGGCGGCGTAGTCGGGGTCCGAGTCGCGCAGCGGCAGCGGCTCGGTCGTGAGCATCGTCGCGTTCTGCTTGTCGGGCGTGCGCAGCGTGAAGGTCTCGGGCGCCACCTCCACCAGCGGGCTCGGGACGCGCGCATAGGCTTCGCTCGAACGCCACTCGCCGAAGCCCTTCTCGAGCGCCGAGCGCACCGCCGCCACGTCCATGTCGCCGCTGGCGGCGAACTGGGCGTGACTCGCGCCGTAGAAGCGGTCACGGAAGGCACGCAGTTGCTCGGGCGTTGCCGCCTTCAGGTCGGCCTCGAGCTCGTCGAACGTGCGGGCATGGCGCACATCGCCTCGAGGATAGGGGTTGCCGTGGCGCGCCACCTCGTTGGCGACCAGCGCCTCCGGCTCCTGGCGCTGCGCCTGCAGGCCGGCCAGCGCCGAGCCGCGAGCCTCCTCGAGCGCCTCGGCGCTGAAGCTGGATTCGCGCAGCAGGGTCGCGACCAGCTCGATCACCGCGGGCAGTTGCTCACGCACCGTGATGATCGAGGCGTTGACGCTGCCGATGCCGTCCGCGAACGACACCGTCGCCTGCAGCGCGGCCAGGCGGTCCTG
Source organism: Ideonella sp. (assembly GCA_035911095.1). Taxonomy (GTDB): domain Bacteria; phylum Pseudomonadota; class Gammaproteobacteria; order Burkholderiales; family Burkholderiaceae_C; genus JAMHWF01. Next base: position 15,181 of record JAMHWF010000047.1, read on the forward strand.
GATCTGTTGGCGCGACAGGCTCGGCGTGCCGCGGTCGAGCAGCGCGGCGGCCAGGCTCGGCACCTCGCCGTGGCCCGCGAGGCTCTGGGCGTCGCCGAAGCGCAGTGCCAGCCGGGCCTGCACCGCCTTGCCGCGCGAGCCTTTCGGCAGCAGCGCCACCTTCATGCCGCTGGCGAGGTCGAAGCGCTGCGTGCGCGCCTCGATGTTCGCCGGCGTCGGGTCGAACACCTCGGCCTGCGCTGCGACTGCGTCGCCGGTGTAGCCCTTGACCATCGCCTCGACGTCCGGCAGCGACATCGCCGGCGCGCGTTCCGGCTTCTCGGTCGGCAGGTATTCGCCGACGTTCCGGCCGGCCGGCAGCAGCAGCGCATTGGCCACCCGCTGCACGTCGGCCAGCGTGAGCTGGCGCACGCGGTCGCGCAGCAGGAAGTACAGGCGCCAGTCGCCCTGCCCGACCGATTCGGACAGCGCGACGCCGACCCGCTCCGGGTCGTTGAAGTTGCGCTGCCAGGCGTTGAGCCACAGAGTGCGGGCGCGCTCGAGCTCCTCGGCGGTCACCGGCTCGGCCGCGATGCCCTCGATCGTCTCCAGCAGGGCCGCGCGCGCAGCCGCCATGTCTTGCCCGGGGGCGAGCTGGGCACCGAACATCACCGCGCCCGGGTCGTGCAGGTCCCAGGCCCAGCCCCAGACCCCGGCCGCGAGCTGGCCCTCGACGAGCTTGCGGTGCAGCCGGCCGGAGGGCTCGTCGCCGAGGATCGAGGCGAGCAGCTCGACCGCCGCGTAGTCGGGCTCGGCCGCGGCGGGCGCGCGGTAGCCCACCGAGACCAGCGGCGAGCCGCCGCTGCGCCGCAGCGTGTAGCTGCGCTCGCCGTCCTGCACCGGCTCGACCGTGTACAGGCGCGGCAGGGCGCGCTGCGGCTTCGCGAGGCGGCCGAACGACGAGCGCACCCAGCGCAGCACCGCTTCGCGGTCGAAACTGCCGGCGACGATCAGCGTCGCGTTGTCAGGCTGGTAGTAGCGCCGGTAGAAGGCCTGGAGGCGCCCGATGTCGACGTTCTCCACGTCCGACCGCGCGCCGATCGTCGGCTTGCCGTAGTTGTGCCACTGGAAGAGGCTCGCCATCCCGCGCATCACCGTCATGCGCATCGGGTTGTTCTCGCCCATCTCCATCTCGTTGCGCACGACGGTCATCTCGGTGTCGAGGTCGCGCTTGGCGATGAAGCTATTGACCATCGAGTCGGCCAGCCAGTCGACGTACCAGCGCAGGTTGTCGTCGTTGGCGGCAAAGCTCGCGAAATAGTTGGTGCGGTCGTAGCTGGTCGAGCCGTTCGCGCGCAGGCCGCGCTTGGTGAACTCGCCCCAGACCTGCGGGTTCTTCGGCGTGCCCTTGAACAGCAGGTGCTCGAGCAGGTGCGCCATGCCGGTCTCGCCGTAGTTCTCGTGGCGCGAGCCGACGTGGTACGTCAGGTTGACGGTGGTGGTCGGCTTCGACGCATCGGGCACCAGCAGCAGCTGCAGCCCGTTGGCAAGCCGGTATTCGGACAGGCCCTCGACCTCGGTGACGAGCGTCGGGCGCGCCGGCAGGCGCAGCGCCGGCGCGCTTGCCGAAGCCGGCACGGCGGCCGCCTCGGGCGCCGGCCGCGCGGGCGCCGCTGATGCGGCGGGCGCCGGGGCCGGGGAAGTGGACTGGGCGGCGGCCGGCCACGGGAGGCCGCACACGGCGGCCGCGAACAGGGCCAGCAGCAGCTTCGTCATCAGCCTATGCCTTGCCGCTCTTCAGGAAGTTGGCGACGCCGGCCTGCACTTCCGCCTTCGCCGCGTCCGGACCCTCCCAGCCCTTGATCTTCACCCACTTGTTGGGCTCGAGATCCTTGTAGTGCTCGAAGAAGTGCTGGATCTGCGCCAGCCGCAGGTTGTTCATGTCTTCGGGCTTCTGCCAGTGCTTGTAGAACGGCAGGATCTTGTCGATCGGCACCGCCAGCAGCTTGGCGTCCTCGCCTGCCTCGTCCTCCATCTTCAGCACGCCGATCGGGCGGCAGGTCACGACCACGCCCGGCAGCAGCGCGAACGGCGTGATGACCAGCACGTCGACCGGGTCGCCGTCGTCCGACAGGGTGCGCGGGATGTAGCCGTAGTTGCACGGGTAGTGCATCGCCGTGCTCATGAAGCGGTCGACGAAGAGCGCGCCCGATGCCTTGTCGACCTCGTACTTGATCGGGTCGGCCGCCATCGGGATTTCGATGATCACGTTGAACTCTTCGGGGGCGTTCTTGCCCGGGGTCACATCGTGCAGGCTCATGGTGGCGGGTGGTGTGTACGAGTGGTGCGCTGACCACGGGACGGCGATTCTACGAGGCACGGAGGACTGGAAAACACCCGGCCCGGCAGCGGGTGGCCGCCGCGCTTCCCGTGTAGCATCCGCCCGCCCGCAAGCGACGCCACCGGACACGGCGGCAAGCCACGCGGTGACGGCCATAGCCGACGAACACCACCGGCGCACGGCCGGCCCGACGACGAGGAGCGCGGGCGGCCGCTGCAAAGAACCAAGGCCCCGGGACAAGGAGACAAGCTGATGTCCTATTCGACGGCGCTCTACTTCGCGCTGGCCTGCGGCATCGCCGCGGTGGTCTACGGCTTCGTGCAGCGAAGCTGGATCCTCGGGCGCGACCCCGGCAACGCGCGCATGCAGGAGATCGCCTCCGCGATCCAGCAGGGCGCCGCCGCCTACCTGGCGCGCCAGTACCGCACGATCGGGATCGTCGGCGTGGTGCTGGCGGTGCTGATCGGCCTCTTCCTCGACGTGACGACGGCCGTCGGCTTCGTCGTCGGCGCCGTGCTCTCCGGCGCCTGCGGCTTCATCGGCATGAACATCTCGGTGCGCGCCAACGTGCGCACCGCGCAGGCGGCGACGCAGGGCATCGGCCCGGCCCTCGCGGTGGCCTTCAAGGGCGGCGCGATCACCGGCATGCTGGTCGTCGGCCTCGGCCTGCTCGGCGTCGGCCTCTTCCTCTGGTACATCACCGGGGGCCTGGCGATGCCGGCCGAACAGACGCTGTCGGCGGTGCTCAAGCCCCTGCTCGGCCTGGCCTTCGGCTCGTCGCTGATCTCGATCTTCGCGCGCCTGGGCGGCGGCATCTTCACCCCGGGCGCCGACGTCGGCGCCGACCTGGTCGGCAAGGTCGAGGCCGGCATCCCCGAGGACGACCCGCGCAACCCGGCCGTCATTGCCGACAACGTGGGCGACAACGTCGGCGACTGCGCCGGCATGGCCGCCGACCTGTTCGAGACCTACGCGGTGACGCTGATCGCGACGATGGCGCTCGGCGCCCTGGTCGTCACGGCCGCGCCGATGGCAGCGGTGATCTACCCGCTGGTGCTCGGCGGCGTCTCGATCATCGCCTCGATCATCGGCTGCGGCTTCGTGCGCGCCAGCCCCGGCATGAAGAACGTGATGCCGGCGCTCTACAAGGGCCTGATCGTCGCGGCGGTGCTGTCGCTGATCGCCTTCTGGTTCGTCACCGCCTGGGTCGTGCCGCCCGAGGCGCTCGGCCCGGACACGCACCTGCGGCTGTTCGGCGCCTGCTTCGTCGGCCTCGCGCTGACGGCGGCGATGGTCTGGATCACCGAGTACTACACCGGCACCGACTACAAGCCGGTCAAGCACGTGGCGCAGGCCTCGACCACCGGCCACGGCACCAACATCATCGCGGGCCTCGGCGTGTCGATGCGCTCCACCGCCTGGCCGGTGATCTTCGTCTGCATCGCGATCCTCGCGAGCTTCTCGCTGGCCGGGCTGTACGGCATCGCCGTGGCGGCCACGTCGATGCTGAGCATGGCCGGCATCATCGTGGCGCTCGACGCCTACGGTCCGATCACCGACAACGCCGGCGGCATCGCCGAGATGGCCGAGCTGCCCAAGAGCGTGCGTGACGTGACCGATCCGCTCGACGCCGTGGGCAACACGACCAAGGCGGTGACCAAGGGCTATGCCATCGGCTCGGCCGGTCTGGCCGCACTCGTGCTGTTCGCCGACTACACGCATGCACTCGAAGCCGCCGGTCACCACGTGAGCTTCGATCTGGCCAATCCCGCGGTCATCATCGGCCTGTTCATCGGTGGCCTGATTCCCTATCTGTTCGGCGCGATGGCGATGGAAGCGGTCGGTCGTTCGGCCGGTGCCGTCGTGGTCGAAGTGCGCCGCCAGTTCAAGGAAATCGCCGGCATCATGGAAGGCACGGCCAAGCCCGACTACTCGCGCGCGGTCGACATGCTGACCGTGGCAGCGATCAAGGAAATGATGATCCCGTCGCTGCTGCCGGTGCTGGTGCCGGTGGTCGTCGCGTTCGGCATGGCCTTCCTGATGGGGCCCGAAGCCGGCGTGCAGGCGCTGGGCGGCCTGCTGATGGGCACCATCGTGACCGGCCTGTTCGTCGCGATCTCGATGACCACCGGTGGCGGTGCCTGGGACAACGCGAAGAAATACATCGAGGACGGCCACTTCGGCGGCAAGGGTTCCGAAGCGCACAAGGCGGCGGTGACCGGCGACACGGTGGGTGACCCTTACAAGGACACGGCCGGCCCGGCGGTCAACCCGCTGATCAAGATCATCAACATCGTCGCGCTGCTGATCGTGCCGCTGCTGCCGAGTGCGTCGGCGCCGGCCGACGCGACCCAGCACTCCGCCGTACCGGCCGCTCAGGTACAGCAGGTCGCTGCAGTACGCTGAAGCAGATGAAAAGCCGGACCGGGTGACCGGTCCGGCTTTTTTTCGTTCACAAGGCTCCGATTCACTGCGGCGGCGCCGGCAGGCGGCTGGCGCGTACCGCTGCCTCGATCGCCGCGCCGTTGCGCGGTTCTGCTTCCACCCATTCCTTCGTCACGGCCTGCAGGCGTTGCCAGTCGTGATCGTTCTCGTGCTGTATCGCGCGCAGGAAGTAGGGCTTTTCGGTGTCAGCGGCGGCCCAGAACGGCACGACTGAAGACTGGATCGGCAGATCGATTTCGGCCGGGTGGGCGAGGCCTTGCGCCAGCCACTCGACCGGCACGGCGAAGTGCCGCTGCAGCCCGGGTATGAAGAAGGTGAGCACGCCGACCAGACGGTCGTCTGCGTCGAACAGCGCGCCGCCGGATGCGCCCTGCTGGAACTGCGCATCGGTCTCGATCACCGCGGCTCCGTCCATGTCGTGCAGCGCGGTGACATGGCCGGTGCTCATCGACAAGGCCTTGCCGCCGGAGAACCCCATCGCATATACCTCGTCGCCGACCTTCAGCGAACGTGGCGCGACCGTGTCGACCGGGCTGCCCAGCGGCTGGGTGACGCCCAGCAGGCAGAGGTCGTGGCGGGTATCGACCGACTGTGCGCGGGCGGCGACACCGGTGCTGCCGCGCGCGACGATGACGCTGCTGGCGTGGCCGACCACGTGGCAGCTGGTGACCACGTGTCGTGCGTCGAGCTGTACGCCGGTTCCGGTGTTGATCCGGCCATCCGGATTGGCGGCGAGGATTTTCACCATGTGCATCGAGAACTGGATGTAGCGTTCCGCGCTGGCGTGTGCGCCAGGCGCGATCGAAAGTATGAGCAGCAATCCAAGAATACGCATGATGACCTCCTCGCTGACGGCCGGATGGACAGGGCCGGCCGGCGGCTGCAGATGAACTAACGGAACATGGGTCGGGAACCTGTCGGTTTCGATCGGTTTGGTGCAATGCAACATATCAAGCGCAAAACGTGCCAGACCCCGGCCTGGCGCGGTGAGATGCATCAGGAGCGGATCAAGTTCACACAGGGGTTTCGGCCCG
>JAMHWF010000048.1:0-109713 GCA_035911095.1 Ideonella sp.
CTCGGCCGCTACGAGCTGGTGCTGTCGGGCGACATCCGCTCGGTCAACCAGGGCCTGGCGGCGGTGGCCACGCGTCTGTCGTGGTTCGTCGCGGCGCTGCTCGGCGCGGTGCTGTTCACCTGGCTGGCGATCGAGGTGCGCATCATCCGCCGCGTGACGCTGCTGACGAAGCGCGCCGCCGCGGTGTCGACCGGCGTGCGCTCGGCCGACGGCGCCAGCGCCGGGCTGGCCGAACTCGACCTGTCCGACCTGCGCAGCCGCGACGAACTCGGCGTGCTGTCGCAGGGCCTGCAGGACCTGCTGCAGCGCGTCAACGAGGACATGCGCCGCGAGCACATCCGCGCCGGCCAGGAGAAGGACCTGTGGCATGCGGTGGGCCACGAGATCATGTCGCCTCTGCAGTCACTGATGGCACTGCACGGCCGGCCGGGCGACGCCAGCGAGCGCTACATCACGCGCATGCAGCAGGCGGTGCGCGTGCTCTACGGGCAGGCCTCGCCGAGCGAGGCCTTCGAGGCCACCACGCTGGCGCTGCAGCCGGTCGACCTCGACGCCTTCCTCGGCCATGTCGCGGGCAATGCCGGCTCCATCGGCATCGCCGACGTGCTGTACACCTCATGCGGCAAGCCGGTGCTGGTGCGTGCCGACGAGTACCCGCTGGAAGACGTGGTCAGCCACGTGCTGCGCAACGCCGACCGCCATCGCACGTCGGGCACGCCGATCCGCATCACGCTGGAGGCCGACGCCACGGTGGCACGCGTCCAGTTGCACAACCACGGCACGCCGATCGCGCCGGAGATGATCGAACGCATCTTCGAGTACGGCGTCTCCGAGGCCACCGAAGCCCCCGACGGCGAACGCCGCGGCCAGGGCCTGTTCGTGGCCCGCACCTACATGGCGAAGATGGGCGGCACCATCGCCGCACGCAACGTCGACGACGGCGTGGTGTTCACGCTGACGCTGCAGCGCGCACCCGCCTGAAGCAGGGGTCGAGGTGCCCAGGCCCGCCGCTATACTCCTGCCTCCTTTTTCAGCACCCCCTGCGCGCCCGCCCATGAAGATCGGCCCCATCGAGCTGCCGAACCGCCTGTTCGTCGCGCCGATGGCCGGGGTCACCGACCGGCCGTTCCGCCAGCTGTGCAAGCGCCTGGGCGCCGGGCACGCGGTGAGCGAGATGATCACCTCGCGGCGCGATCTCTGGCACTCGCTGAAGACCTCGCGGCGCGCCAACCACGACGGCGAGGCGGCGCCGATCGCGGTGCAGATCGCCGGCGTCGACCCCACCGAGATGGCCGAGGCCGCTGCCTTCAACATCGATCGCGGCGCGCAGATCATCGACATCAACCTGGGCTGCCCGGCCAAGAAGGTGTGCAACAAGTGGGCGGGCTCGGCGCTGATGCGCGACGAGCCGCTGGCGCTGGCGATCGTCGAGGCGGTGGTCGCGGTGTGCGCGCCGCTCGACGTGCCGGTGACGCTGAAGATGCGCACCGGCTGGTGCGAGCAGGAGCGCAACGCGCTGCGCCTGGCGCGCGCCGCCGAGGCGGCCGGCATCGCGCTGCTGACGCTGCACGGCCGCACCCGCGAGCAGGGCTACAAGGGCGCGGCCGAACACGAGACGACCGCCGCGGTGAAGGCCGCGCTCAGGATCCCCGTGGTCGCCAACGGCGACATCGACTCGCCCGAGGCCGCACGCGCGGTGCTGCGCGCGACCGGTGCCGACGCGCTGATGATCGGCCGCGCCGCGCAGGGGCGGCCGTGGATCTTCCGCGAGATCGCGCACTTCCTCGCCACCGGCGAGCGCGCCGCGCCGCCGGCCACGCAGGAGGTGCGCGGCTGGCTGCTCGAGCACCTGCGCGACCACTACGGTCTCTACGGCGAGCCGAGCGGCGTGCGCAGCGCGCGCAAGCACATCGGCTGGGCCGTGGCCGGCCTGCCCGGGGGCGAGGCCTTCCGCGCGCGGCTCAACGCGATCGAGGACGCGCAGGCGCAGCACGACGCCGTCGGCGCGTGGTTCGCGGCGCTGGCCGAGCAGCACCCGCTGCTGCCGGCGCGCGCCGTTCGCGACGCCGCCAACGACGACCAGCTCGCGCTGCGCGCCTGACCGGAGCCGACCGGTCATGAGCCGCAAGACGATCGAGGAGTGTGTACGCGAGAGCCTGGAGGCCTACTTCAAGGACCTCCACGGGATCGAGCCGCACGGCCTGTACGACATGACGATGGACCTGGTCGAGCGCCCGCTGCTCGAGGTCGTGCTCGAACACGCCGGCGGCAACCAGAGCAAGGCCGCCGAATGGCTCGGCATCAACCGCAACACGCTGCGGCGCAAGCTCGTCGAGCACAAGCTCGCCGAGTGAGGCGGCCGATACCGGCAGGGGCCGCCCCGCCGCCGGCCTTCGCGAGACGCTAGCCCGACGGCAGCACCTGGCCGACAGTGGCGGAAGGCTTGTCCTTCGGCGGGACGGGCGAGCCGGGCGGCTCCATCTCCGGGCGGTTGGCTCGCTGGGCCACCGCGTCCATCAGGTCGTCGGCCATCGCCTGCAGCAGGCGCGTGTCGCGCTCGCTGAACTCGCGGGGCTCCGCGTCCAGCAGGCAGAGCGCGCCGATCGGCCCGCCCTTGCCCAGGCGCAGCGGCGCGCCGGCGTAGAAGCGCAGGCCCTTCGCCTCGAGCATCGGGTTGGTGGCGAACCGCGGGTCGCGCTCGATGTCCGGCACCACTAGCGGGCCGTCGTCGGCCACGACGTGGCCGCACATCGAATGGCTGCGCGGCATGCGCAGCTGCTCGGCCCGCGCCACGGCCTCCTGCCCGCTGTCGTCGGGCGCGGGCAGCCGGCCGTGGAAGCCGCGCACCTCCTGCTGCAGCTCGTCGATGAAGCTGACCATCGCGGCACGGACGTCGAACACCGAGGCGGCGCGCCGGGCCGTATGGTCGAACAGCTGCTGCAGCGCGGGATCGTCCAGCACGCCGCTGGCGCGCAGCAGCGCGACACGCTCGGCGTCGGCGGGCGGAATCGGCGCGGGCATCCACTCGTGCGGGATGACGCGCAGCAGCTGCTGCAGCTGCACCACGGCCTCGCCCAGCGAGGTGGCGACGACGTCGGCCTGGCCGTCCGCCAGCGGGGACAGGGAAGGCGCGGCGGCGCTGCCCAGGTTCCATAGACAGAGCACGATCGGCACCTCCGGCCGCTGGCGACGCAGCCTGCGGCACAGGCGTCGCGCCGCAAGCGCCGGCTCGGGCGAGAACCAGCAGACGCAGATGGCGTCGACACCGCGCCAGTCGAGCCCGGTCAGCGCCCCGGGGTCGCCAGCAAAGGCCGTGTCATGCGTCGCCGGCGTGCCGGCCAGGTTCAGCGCATGCGTCAGCATGCGGGCGCCGAGCGAATCGACCTCCCACTTGCCGCCGAGGCAGAGCACGCCGGGGCGCTTCGGGTGGGCGGCCGGGCCGCCCGGCGGATGCTGGTCGAGCAGCTCGTCGAGCACGCTTTCCATGACGGTGACCACGCGCAGCCGGTGCTCGGCGGTCGACGCCGCCTGGTAGTCGCCCACCGCCAGTTTCAGCGCCGGGATCGCGACGTCGTCGTAGAACGTCGGCACCGACCCCTCCTGGGCGGTCAGCTGCTGGCTCAGCTCCACCGCCTGGTCGACGTCGCCGCCGAGCAGGCGCTGGTACAGGCGGGTCGGCGGGTCGAGCGCCGGCTGGCTGCCGAGCAGCACGTCGAGGAAGCGCAGCGCCGGCAGGTTGCGGCCGATCACCAGCAGGCACACGGTCAGCGGCGTGGACATCATCAGGCCCACCGGGCCCCAGAGCAGGGTCCAGAAGGTGGCTGCGACGATCAGCGAGATCGCCGACAGGCCGGTGCTCGCGCCGTACAGCCAGGGCTCGACGATGTTGTTGCTGACGAGCTCCAGCGTCGCGATCAGCGCCAGCGTCCACAGCACCAGGCTCCAGCCCGGCTCGACCGCGAAGGCGAGCGTGAGCGGGAACACGGCCGAGATCATCGGGCCGAGGTAGGGCACGTAGCGCATCACCGCGGCCACCATGCCCCACAGCCAGGCCCCGGGCACGCCGAGCAGCCACAGCCCGAGCGCCATCGGGATGCCGTAGCTGAGGTTGACCCACAGCTGCATGATCAGGTAGCGCGAGATGCGCTCCACCGCCTCGTCCATCGCGTCGGTCGTGCGGTGCAGGCTGCCGCCGGCCAGGCGCAGCAGGCGGTCGCGCAGGTCCAGGCGGTCGAGCAGCACCAGGATCACGAAGACGAGCACGATGCCGGCGTCGACCAGCGGCCCGATCGCGCGCTCGATCAGCGCCAGCGCCTGCTGCGCCGGCGACACCGGGCGCTCCTTGATCTCGACCACCTGGGCCGGCGGTCCGTCGCCCGCCGTCGGGGCCGGGGCTGCCATCTTCTCGGTCTCGCGCTGCACGATCTCGACGGTGCGGCTCAGGCCGTCGAACACGCCGGGCGCGCGCAGCGCCTCGCGCAGGGCGCCGAGCTTGTCGCGGATCGTGTTCTGGTAGGCCGGCAGCTGCGCGCTCAGGGCCCGCACCTCGGAGGCCATGTAGGCCGCCGAGCCCCCGATGAGGCCGAGCGCGACGGCCACCACGCCGACCACCGCGACCAGGCGCGGCAGCCCCCAGCGGCGCAGCCGCGTGACCGCCGGGTCGAGCACGAAGCCGAGCAGGCTGGCCAGTGCCAGCGGCACCAGGATGTCGCGCCCCAGGTACAGCGCCGCGATGACCAGCGCCGCGATCGTCATGCCTGCCGCGAGGCGGACGATGCCGACGGAATCGCCGCCCCGGCGGGCAGCAGCGTGCGGGTCCATGAGGTCTCCGGGTGCGCGGCAGCGGGCCATTATCTGCCTGGGGCCGTCGCTATACTGGCGCCCCCTCCGGCACCCCCTGCGCAGCCTCGCGCGGGCCTGAGAGCCAGAGGCGTCGCAGCGCAGCCCGCGCGCCCGCGTCCGCCCGACGCGCCCCCGGCCCCACGAGCAAGATGACCACTGCCCTTCTCTCCGTGTCCGACAAGACGGGTGTCGTCGAACTGGCGCGCGCGCTGCACGGCCTGGGCGTCGCCCTGCTGTCGACCGGCGGCACCGCGAAGCTGCTCGCCGAGGCCGGCCTGCCGGTGACCGAGGTCGCCGAGCACACCGGCTTCCCCGAGATGCTCGACGGCCGCGTCAAGACGCTGCACCCGAAGATCCACGGCGGCCTGCTCGCCCGGCGCGACCTGCCGGCGCACGTCGACGCGCTGGCGGCGCACGGCATCGCGACGATCGACCTGCTGGTGGTCAACCTCTACCCGTTCGAGGCGACGGTCGCAAAGCCCGGCTGCACGCTCGACGACGCGATCGAGAACATCGACATCGGCGGGCCGGCGATGGTGCGCAGCGCGGCGAAGAACTGGAAGGACGTCGCGGTGCTGACCGACGCCTCGCAGTACGCCGGCGTGCTGGCCGAGCTGCAGCGCGACGGCCAGGTCTCGCGCGAGACGCGCTTCGCGCTCGCCGTCGCGGCCTTCAACCGCATCAGCAACTACGACGCGGCGATCAGCGACTACCTGTCGGCGCTCAAGCCCGATGGCAGTGCGGCCGAGTTCCCGGCGCAGAGCAACGGCCGCTTCGTCAAGCTGCAGGACCTGCGCTACGGCGAGAACCCGCACCAGGCCGCCGCCTTCTACCGCGACCTGCACCCGGCCCCCGGCTCGCTGGTCGCGGCCGAGCAGCTGCAGGGCAAGGAGCTCTCGTACAACAACATCGCCGATGCGGACGCGGCCTGGGAGTGCGTGAAGAGCTTCGAGAGCGGTGCGGGCGTCGTCGCCACACACGCGGCCGCGTGTGTGATCGTGAAGCACGCCAACCCCTGCGGCGTCGCCCTCGGCGCCGACGCGGCCGAGGCCTATGCCCAGGCCTTCAAGACCGACCCGACCTCGGCCTTCGGCGGCATCATCGCCTTCAACGTGCCGGTCGACGAAGCCGCCGCGGCGCTGGTGGCCAAGCAGTTCGTCGAGGTGCTGATCGCCCCCGCCTACACCGAAGGCGCGCTGAAGGTCTTCGCCGCCAAGGCCAACACGCGCGTGCTGCGCATCGCCCTCGACGGCGTGCAGCGCGACGGCGCGAGCGCCTGGGCGCGCGGGCGCAACGCGCACGACGTGAAGCGGGTCGGCTCGGGCCTCTTGATCCAGTCGGCCGACAACCGCGAGCTGACCCGTGCCGAGCTGAAGGTGGCGACGAAGCTCGCGCCGACCGAGGCCCAGCTCGACGACCTGCTGTTCGCCTGGCGCGTCGCCAAGTACGTGAAGAGCAACGCGATCGTCTTCTGCGGCGGCGGCATGACGCTCGGCGTCGGCGCCGGCCAGATGAGCCGCATCGACTCGGCGCGCATCGCCAGCATCAAGGCCGGCAACGCGGGCCTCTCGCTGCAGGGCTCGGCGGTCGCGAGCGATGCCTTCTTCCCCTTCCGCGACGGGCTCGACGTGGTCGTCGATGCCGGCGCCAGCTGCGTGATCCAGCCCGGCGGCAGCGTGCGCGACGCCGAGGTGATCGCCGCCGCCGACGAGCGCGGCATCGCGATGGTGCTGACCGGGGTGCGGCACTTCCGCCACTGAGCGCCCGCGCGGCGGCCACGGCCGCGTTCGCGGCATCGGCCACGCGCGCAGCCGTTTCCCGGCCACCGGCGCGCAGGCCTGCCAGGTCGGCGGCTACGATCCCTGCCATGTCCCCACGCCTGCCGACGGCCTGACGCCGTGCGCATCCTCGGCATCGACCCCGGCCTGCGCACGACCGGCTTCGGCATCGTCGACGTCGACGGCGCCACGGTGCGCTATGTCGCGAGCGGCACGATCCGCACCGCGACCGCCGAGAGCAGCGCCCTGCCGCACCGGCTGAAGCTGATCTTCGAAGGGGTGCGCGAGCTCTCGCAGCGCTACACGCCTGACTGCGCCTCGGTCGAGATCGTCTTCGTCAACGTCAACCCGCAAAGCACGCTGCTGCTCGGCCAGGCGCGCGGCGCAGCGCTGGCGGCGCTCGTCGCCAGCGACCTCGAGGTCGCCGAGTACACCGCGCTGCAGATGAAGAAGGCGATCGTCGGCCACGGCCAGGCGCGCAAGGAGCAGGTGCAGGAGATGGTCGCGCGCCTGCTCGCGCTGCCCGGCCTGCCAGGCAAGGACGCGGCCGACGCGCTCGGCCTCGCGGTGTGCCACGCGCACGCGGCGCGCAGCTTCGCGGCGATCGACCGGGCGACGACCCGGGCGCCGCGGGCGCACGCGCAGTACCGCCGGGGTCGCAGCTACTGAACAGGGCCTCGGGGCCGGGCCACGTCCGGCCTCCCCCGTTCAGGCAGACCGGCGCGCCGGGGCGTTCCCGCCCTCTGCATCCGCCACACGGGCCTTAGTCGCGCACGCTCGCCAGCGCCGTGCCCGGCCGAGGTGCCGGCAGGCCGGCGTCGGCGGGTGCCGGCGCGGGCGCGGGCGCGGGCACCTGCGGCACCACCGGGGCGGAAGCCGCCACGACGGCCAGCACCGTGATGCCCTCGCAGGCGTCCTGCCCCACGCGTTCGGCCGCGATGACCTTCACGGTGCGGCGGTCCTGCTCGGTCACGCTGCGCGCCGCCCCGTTCATCAGGCCGCAGGCCTGGCGGACCAGCGTGTCGCCATCGGCCACCACGCGCGCGCCCGCGGCCCAGACCCGCAGCCCGCCGCTCTCGTCGGCGGTGAGGACGCGCTGCCCGTCGGCGTCGAAGGCCGCGGCATGCACTTCGGCGCCGGCGCGCAGCGGCGCGCCCAGCGGCCGCTGCGTGGCGACGTCCCAGACGCGGGCGCTGCCGTCGCGCGACGCGGTGACCAGCCGCCCGTCGGCGCTGAAGGCCGCGCCGTAGACCGCGTCGTCGTGCTCGACCACGTCGCCCTGCGGCTCGCCACGCAGGTTCCAGATCCGCGCCGTGCGATCCCAGGAGGTGGTCACGATCCGGCCCCCGTCGGGGCTGAAGGCGGCGCTGGTCAACGCGGCGCGGTGCTTCATCGGCGCGTGGGCGACGGGCTCGCCGGTGTCGGCGTTCCACAGCCGCGCCGTCAGGTCGTCCGAGGCGGTCAGCACGAGGCGGCCGTCCGGGCTGAAGACGGCGCTGCGCACGGTGCCGTCGTGGCGCATCGGGCGCGTCAACTGGCGGCCGTTGTCGGCCCGCCAGAGGCGCGCCGTGCCGTCCTCGGAGGCGGTGAGGATGCGTTCGCCGCCGGGGTCGAAGGCGACCGAGGTGATCGCCCCCGCATGCTCGAAGCCGCTGAACAGCGGCTCGCAGTCGGGCGTCTCGCCGGCCGCCGGGCAGCGCGCCAGGTCCCAGACGCGGGCCTGCCGGCGCGCGCCTTCGACGGCGGTCACCGCACGCCGTCCGTCGGCCGAGATCGCAGCCGACGCCAGCAGCCCCGTCTCCTTCAGGTGATGCAGGCGCGTCAGGCTTTCGCCGTCGAAGGCGTAGACCTCGGCCTGGCGTCCTGCCGCGACCAGCCACTGCCGTCCGTCCGCCGTCGGCGCGATGCGCTTGGCTGGCGCGTCGGCCGCCGCGCTCGGCAGCGCCGCGCCGCTGTCGCGCAGCGACCAGACGCGCGCCCCGTCCTCGGGCACGGTGAGCAGGCGCTGGCCGTCGGGGGCGAAGGCGGCGGCGCGCACTGCCTTGTCGTGGCGCAGCGGCGCCACCAGGTCGAGGCCGGTGCGCGGGTTCCAGACCTGCACGACCTTGTCGTCGGAGACGCTCAGCACGGCCTCGCCGTCGCCGGTCACGGCCACCTGGTTCACCGCCGCGCCGCGCGGCGGGCTGCGCCAGAGCAGCGTGCCCTGCTCGCTGTCCCAGGCCCGCACCCGGCGGTCGGCGGAGCCTGTGACGAGCATGCGGCCGTCGGCGCTGAAGGCGGCCGAGGTGACCCGGTAGTCCTGCCGCCCCGCGCCGGCGGGGGCCGCGCCGTCGTCCGGGCGCGCCTCGTGGTCGAGCGCCGCGCCGAGCGGGGTGCCCAGGTCGGCGTTCCAGAGCCGGGCCGTGCCGTCGCCCGACAGCGTGTAGAGGCGCCGGCCGTCGGGGCTGAAGCCGGCTCCGGTCAAGTCCGGGCAGCTGCTGATCGGCCCGCCGATCGGCAGCCCGGTGTTCGCGTCCCAGACGCGCGCCGAGCGGTCGGCCGAGGCGGTCAGCACGCGCCGGCCGTCGGCGCTGAAGCGCGCACCGTCGATGGGCCCGCCATGCGCCATCGGCTGGCCGATCGGCCGACCGGTGTCGATCTCCCAGAGCTGGGCTTTCTGCAACCCGGATGCGGCCGTCAGCACGCGGCGCCCGTCGGGGCTCACCTCGAGCGCGGTCGGCGCCTCGCCCGCGGTCTTCCAGTCCCGCATCAGCGCGCCAGTGCGCAGGCTCCAGACCTGTACCGACCGGGGCGAATAGGCCACCAGCGCGTCGCTGCCGGCGCCGAAGCGCAGGTGCGTGGCCGGCTCCGCGAGCTCGATCGGCCTGTCGGCCGTGGCGCCGGTCTGGCGGTCCCAGGTCTGCACCCGGCGGCCGCCCTGCGACAGCGTCGCGACGCGCCGGCTGCCGCGGTCGAAGGCGACGTCGATGACCGGTGAGCCGACGCGCAGCGGCGCGCCCTGCGCCGCCCCGCTCTGCGCCAGCCAGACCTGCGCCGTGCCGTCGCGCGAGCCGGTTGCGATCAGATCGCTGTCGGGGCTGAAGCGCGCGACGAGGATCTCGTCGGCATGTTCGGGCGGCAGCACCCAGGGGGCATCGGCGTCGAGGCTGCGCAGCTGCACGCGCCGGCCCGACACCTGCATCACCCGGCGCCCGTCAGGGCTGAAGTCGATCGAGCGGACCTCGCCTTCCTGCGGCAGGCGGCGCACGACCGCCTCGCCGGTCGCCACGTCGAACACCTGGCCGCCGCCCGGGCGCACGACCGCCAGCAGGCCCCCGTCGGGGCCAAGCGCCGTGGCCAGCACCGGCTCGCGGAACTGCGCCAGCGGCGCACCGACGGACGCACCCGTCTCGGCCGACCAGACGCCGACGCGCTGCGCATCGTCGGCGGTCACGACGCGTTCGCCGTCGAGGCTGAATGCTGCCTGCAGGTAGCGGCTGCAATGGCGCATCGCGGGCGTCAGCTCGCGCCCGGTGCGCGCGTCGAGGATGCGCGCCGAGGTGCCGGCGGCGACCAGCACGCGCTGGCCGTCCGGGCTGAAGACGGCGCTGCCGGCCGGCGCGTCGAGCGTGACCGCGGCGCCTCCCGCCGACGGGCCCTCCACGCCCCAGACGCGCAGTGTCCTGTCGGCCGCCGCCGTGAGCACGCGCCGGCCGTCGGCGCTGAAGCGCGCCAGTGTCACCGCCCCGCCGTGCGTGATCCGCCCGATCGCCGCGCCGCTCTCGACGTCCCACAGCCGCGCGCTGTGGTCCTCGGAGCCGGTGACCAGGCGGCGGCCGTTGGCGCTGAAGGCCAGGGTCTTCACCGCCGCCTCGTGCGGCAGCTCGCGCAGCCGCGCCCCGCTCGCCGCGTCCCAGATCCGCGCCTTGCCGTCGCGCGACGCGGTGGCGATGCGCCGGCCATCCGGGCTGAACGCTGCCGCGTCGAGCACGCTGTCGCCGAGCTCGGGCAGCTGCAGCTCGAGCCGGTTGCCTTCGACCGCGCGGGCCAGCGCGGTGCGCGCGGCGGGATGGGCCGGGTTCAGCAGGTCGTGGCGCGAGGCGAGGATCGCCAGGCGCAGACTCTTGTCGAAGCGACCCTGGTCGGCGGCCGTCTCCGAGGCGGCGGCCAGCGCGGACGAGTTGAGCTCGCCGATGTCGCGCGTCTGCCAGACCGTCCAGCCGAGCGCGACGACGACGACCAGGGCCAGCGCCGTCGCTGCCCAGGTGAAGTGGCGCCGCGCCTTCTCGAGTTCGCGACGCTTGCGTTCGCGCGCGTCCATCGCCTCGCAGGCGTCCAGGTAATCGAGGTCGACCGGCTCGAAGCGCGCCTTCAGCCGCGGGTCGCTCGCCAGCTTGCGGGCGTACTCGAGGCGCCCCTCGTGGTGGGCGAGCAGGTCGTCCTTCTTCTCGTCCCGCTGCCACTCGCGCGCATTGCGGCGCACCGTCTCGGCCACGGTGAGGTCGGTCTTGCAGTGCGCCAGCCACTCGCACAGCGTCGGCCAGCGGCGCAGCAGCGCCTCGTGCGCGATCTCGACGATCTCCAGCGCCTCGCCGCCCGCGCCGGCGCCGGGGCTGCCGACCAGCAGCAGGCGCTGGTCGATCAGGCGCGTGGCCAGCGCGTCGAGCGCCGGGCGTTCGCGCAGCACGCGGCGCAGCACCGGGCTGCGCTTGGGCGCGCCGCTCGCGGGGTCGACGGTGGCGATCAGCGGGAAGAGCTCGTGCTGCAGCTGCTTCTGTTGCTCGTCGCCGGCCGGGATCGCCGGCGCATCGCCAGGCCGTGCGAGCGCCCGCCCGACCGCGGCGACGATCACGCCCTGGATGCCGCCCAGGCGCTCGTAGTCGTCCAGGCCGATGCGGGTGCGCTGGTCGGTGTGCAGCTCGTGGTAGAGCCAGGCGAGGGTCAGGGCCAGCAGCGGCAGCGCGTCGGCCGCGCTCTGGGCGTCGGCGATCAGCCGCTCGGTCAGGGCCGGGTCGATCTCCAGCTTCGAGGTGCCTGCCGCCGCCGAGTGGCGCTCGGCCGGGCCCTCGATCACTTCCTTGAACTCCGAGCTGGGCATCGCTGTCAGGCTGTACAGCACCGGCGACAGCGCCTGCAGCGCCGCCTGGCCCTGCAGCGCCGGCAGGGCATCGGAGCGGATCGTCGCGACGAAGAGCACGCGCACGAACCGCTGGCCGGTGGCGCCGGCGCGCATCGCCGCGCTCGCGGTGGCCAGCGCGTGCAGCGCGCCCAGGTGCCCGAGGAAGGCTTCGAACTCTTCCCTGCCGTCGGCGTTGAACAGCTCCTCGGCCTGGTCGATCGGGATCACGACCGTGCGACCGGTCGCCGCAGCGGGCTCGTCGGCGGCGGCGCCTTCGATGCGCGCGAGCAAGCCGACAAAGTCCTCGGCCAGCGCCGCACGCACCGCGTCGACGCTCGTCGCGCCACCGGGCTCCGCGTCCTCGAGGCCAGCCTTCAGGCTGGCGACGAGACCGTGTGGCCCGGTGATCAGCTGGCGTCCGGGCCGCACCGGCGGCAGCACGACGAAGTGGGCGCTGTCGCGTCGCAGCCGCGGCAACAGGCCGGCGCGCAGGAACGAGGACTTGCCGGCCCCCGAGGCGCCGAGCACGACGAAGAGCTGCTCGACGCCGCGCTCGCGCAGCAGGCGGATCTGGTCCATCGCGGCGACGATCTGCGCGTCGCGGCCGAAGAAGACGGCGGCGTCCTCCTCCTCCATCGCCCGCAGACCCGGGTACGGCGAGCGCCGCGGGTCGCCCTTGGGCGGCCAGTTGAAGGTCTTCGGGTCGATGCCGGCCTTGCTCAGGCCATGTGCGAGCCGCTTGAGCTGGGCGCTCGAGAATCGCACCTCGGTCGGCGGCACCAGGCCCTCGTAGGCGACCTGGAAGCTCTCCGTCTCGCCCTGGGTCAGGTCGCAGACCTGCCACTCGTCGGTGAGCCGGCGCGGCAGTTCGCCCATCTCGACCGGCTCGACGATGACGCCGAACAGCGGCTTGCTGTGCATCACCGCCTCGTCGAACTCGCGCTCGCAGTACTTCGACTTGAGCCAGGCCGGCGAGAGCAGCAGGATCACCGCCTCGCAGCGCTCGACCGCGTCCATGAACGCCTTCATCCAGCGCTCGCCGGGCGCGATGCCGCGCTCGGCGTCGATGTCCAGGAAGTAGTCGTCCGCGCGGCCGATCGACTTCAGCCAGGCCGCCAGCGCCAGCGCCTGCGCGTTGTTGGCGCTCGAATGGCTGAGGAAGATGCGTTGCATCGCCGTGCCCCCGGTGGTGGTCACCCGAAAGGTGGAGTGTTCTCCTCCTGTCGCCGGAAGGGCATCCCTAATAGGGCTATGACGGCCAGCCCGGGCCCGGGCCCGGACTGGCGGCGGCTCAGACGCGCCCGGTGACGGGAACGGCGGCGCCGTGGATGGCGCGCGCGGCGTCGGACGCCAGGAACACGATCACCTCCGCCAGCGCCTCGGGGGCGACCCAGCGCGAGGTGTCGGCGTCGGGCATCGCGGCCCGGTTGTCGGGCGTGTCGATGATCGAGGGCAGCACGCAGTTGACGTTGACGCCCTGGTCCCGCAGTTCGGCCGACATCGCCTCGGTGAGGCGGATCAGCGCGGACTTGGAGGCGCCGTAGGCGCCCATGTCGGCCGCGCCCTTCAGCGCCGCGGCGGCGCCGACGGTCACCACCTTGCCGCCGCCCTGCGCGACCAGCTGCGGCACCACGGCCGCGCTGATGTTCACCAGGCTGCCGGCGTTGAGGCCGAGCAGGAAATCCCAGGTCGACGCGGTGGTCTCGTGCACCTTCTCGCCCATGCGGAAGCCGCCGGCCAGGTGGCACAGGACGTCGATGCGCCCGACGACCGCCAGCGCCTCGGCCACGCGCGCGGCCACCCGGGCGCGGTCGAGCAGGTCGACGTCGACGAGCACGGCGTCGTCGATGCCGCCGTAGCGGCGCTGCAAGGCGCCGGCGTCGCGGTCCAGCAGCACCAGGCGCGCGCCGCGCTGCCGGAAGGCCGCGGCGACGGCAGCACCCAGGTGCCCGGCGGCCCCGGTGATGAGGACGGTGTGCCGTTCCTGGCTCATGTCGAGGCTCCCTGGCGCTTCAGCGCGTGGTAGTGGCCGGTGCCGCGCGTGAGGACGCGGTCGCCCTCCAGGACGTCGCCCGGCGACAGGTCGCTCGCCACCGTGACCCGGTCGTAGTACGGGTCGAAGTCGGTTTGCGCCAGCGCCAGCAGGTCGTCCAGGTGTTCCAGGACGAAGTACGTCTCCTGGAAGTCGTCGATCCGGTAGCGCGTGCGCATCACCCGCTCGAGCTCGAAGCCGATGCGGTTAGGCGAATCGCCCTCGACCGAAAACACCGTCTCGGTCGCCGACGAGGCGATGCCGGCGCCGTAGATGCGCGGCCCCTCGGGCTGGCGCACGAGGCCGAACTCGACCGTGTACCAGTACACGCGCGCCAGCTTCTCGAGCACGCCGCGCGCCTTGGCGCGCAGGCCGCCCTGGCCGTAGGCCTGGATGAATTCGGCGATCACCGGGTTCATCAGCAGCGGCACGTGGCCGAACACGTCGTGGAAGACGTCCGGCTCCTCGAGGTAGTCGAGCTCGTAGCGCTTGCGGATGAACTGCCCCGAGGGGAAGCGCCGGTGGGCCAGGTGCTCGAAGAACACGTCGTCGG
The DNA here is from genome assembly GCA_035911095.1 of Ideonella sp. Classification (GTDB taxonomy): domain Bacteria; phylum Pseudomonadota; class Gammaproteobacteria; order Burkholderiales; family Burkholderiaceae_C; genus JAMHWF01. The sequence goes on from JAMHWF010000048.1 coordinate 14,304, forward strand.
GCACCAGCCCCGGCACCGCGACCACCTGCCAGCCGGTGCGCTTGCCCAGCACCTCGGACAGCTGCTCGAAGTTCGGGATCTGCTCGGGGCCGATCGGCAGGTCCTGCATGCCGCGGATGAACTCGTCGCAGGCGCGCCCCGGCAGCAGGCGGCTCTGGCGCTCGAACAGCGTCTTCCAGACGGCGTGTTCTTCGTCGGTGTAGTTCGACCAGCCCTGGTCGATGGTCCAGTCGGGCCGGTCCGGCTGGTAGCCGGCGGCGAGGCCGTGCTTGGCCACTTCGTTCGCTTTCATGGTGTGCGATCCGGTGTTCAGCGGGCCTGGCGCGACAGCGCGCCGGCCACCTGGTCCATGTAGAGCGCCAAGTCGATGTCGTTCATCGACAGGCCGTCGACGTCGTGCGTCGTCAGCGTCACCTCGACCCGGTTGTAGACGTTCGACCATTCGGGATGGTGGTTGCGCTTCTCGGCCACCACGGCCACCTGGGACATGAAGCCCCAGGCCTGGGCGAAGTCCTCGAAGACATAACCGCGCGAGAGCGTCCCGCCGCGTTGCGGGCTCATCTGCCACGCAGGCAGCTGCGCCAGCAGCGGCGCCAGTGCGGCGTCGGTGAGCTTCATGCGGCCTCCGCTTCCAGCGCCACGCACGGCAGCACCGTGCCCCGGCATTCGCCGAAGCCGATGCGGCGGGCGCCGTCGCGCTCGCAGCTGGCGCGCAGCACGATCGTGTCGCCGTCTTCGAGGAACCCGCGACGCTCGCCGTTCGACAGCGTGATCGGGTTCTTGCCGCCGGTGGTCAGCTCCAGCAGGGAGCCCGACTGGGTCAGCCGGTCGGGGCCGGACAGCGTCCCCGAGCCGAACAGGTCGCCGGCACGCAGCGCGCAGCCGTTGACCGTGTGGTGGGCCACCAGTTGCGCCACCGTCCAGTAGGCGGCCTCGGAAAAGTTCGAGCGGCTGATCACGTCGCCCGGGTGCCCGGCCTGCGCCATGCGGGCGGTCTGCAGCAGCACTTCCATGCGGATGTCGATCGCGCCGCGCTCGCGGTTCTCGGCCGAGTTCAGGTAGGGCAGCGGCGCGGGGTCGCCCTCGGGGCGCCGGAACGGCTGGCGGAAGGGCGCCAGCGCCTCCAGCGTCACGATCCACGGCGACACGGTGCTGGCGAAGTTCTTCGACAGGAAGGGGCCGAGCGGCTGGTACTCCCAGCCCTGGATGTCGCGCGCGCTCCAGTCGTTGAACAGCGTGATGCCGAACACATGGGCCTCGGCGTCCTGCATGCGCACCGGCCGGCCGATCGCGTTCGGTCGCCCGATGAAGATGCCGAGTTCCAGCTCGAGGTCCATCCGCGCCGTCGGTGCCAGCTCGGGACGGGCCGCTTCCGCCGACTTCACCTGGCCGAGCGGGCGCTGGAAGGCGCTGCCGCTCGGCAGCAGCGTCGAGGCGCGGCCGTGGTAGCCGATCGGCACCCACTTGTAGTTCGGCAGCAGCGGGTTTTCGGGGCGGAACTGGCGGCCCACCTCGGTGGCGTGGTGGATGCCGACGTAGAAGTCGGTGTAGTCGCCGACCTCGCAGGGCAGCCCGAGCTCGACGGCCGACTGCGCGTGCAGCGCGGCCTCGAAGGCGGGGCGCTGCTCGCTCCCCTCGCGCAGCCCGGCGGAGAGCGCCTGCCGCAGCGCGCGGTGTTCGGCCGGCGTGGCCTGCATCAGCCGGTGCATGTCGGCATGGTCGACCAGGCCGGCGGCGCGCAGGTCGAGCACCTGGTCGCCGATCGCGACGCCGAGGCGCCAGGCGCTGTCGCCGGCGGGGCGGAAGCGCCCGAAGGGCAGGTTCTGGATCGGGAAGTCGGACGCCGGGTCGTTGGCCGAGGCCACCCAGCTGCGCAGCGACGGCGCGTGGGTCGCGTCGAGGCCGGCGCTCACGACTTCACCTCGAACTCCTTGGCATGCAGGAAGGCCGCGTGCTTCGGTGCGCGCTTGGTCTTGGACCAGTCCTCCAGCATGTCCCACTTCACCGCGTCCAGCTTCTTGATCATGGCTTCCTCGTCCGGATCCGGGCAGGCCAGCTCGACGCGGTGGCCGTTGGGGTCGAAGAAGTAGATCGAGTGGAAGGCGCCGTGGTCGGTCACGCCCAGCACCGGCACGCCCCGGCCTTCCAGGTGCGCCTTGAATGCCAGCAGCTCGGCCCGGTCCTTGACGCGGAAGGCGATGTGCTGGACCCACTCGGGCGTGTTCGGGTCGCGCCCCATCGGCGGCTGCGTCGGCAGCTCGAAGAACGCCAGCACATTGCCGTTGCCGGCGTCCAGGAAGATGTGCATGTACGGGTCCGGCGCCTTGGTCGACGGCACATGGTCTTCGGCGATGGCCAGCACGAAGTCCATGTTCAGGTTGTCGCGGTACCAGAGCACCGTTTCCTTGGCGTCCTTGCAGCGGTAGGCGACGTGGTGGATGCGGTCGATCTTCATGGTGTTCAGGCCTTCTGGACGTCGAGCACGCCGCGGTCGATCTGGTCGCGCTCCAGCGATTCGAAGAGCGCCTTGAAGTTGCCTTCGCCGAAGCCCTCGCGGTAGTCGCCCTTGCGCTGGATGAACTCGAAGAACACCGGGCCGAGCAGCGGCTGCGAGAAGATCTGCAGCAGCAGGCGGGGCGCGCCGCCCTCGGTCGTGCCGTCGAGCAGGATGCCGCGCGCCTGCAGCTCACCCACCGGCTCGCCGTGGCCGGCCAGCCGCTTGCTCAGGTTTTCGTAGTAGATGTCGTTGGGCGCGGTCAGCAGCGGGATGCCCGCCATCTGCAGCTGGTCGATCGAATCGAGGAGGTTGTCGGTCAGCAGCGCGATGTGCTGGATGCCCTCGCCGTTGAACTGCATCAGGAACTCCTCGATCTGCCCGCCGCCCTGCTTGGCCTCCTCGTTGAGCGGGATGCGGATCAGGCCGTCCGGCGCCGTCATCGCCTTGGAGGTCAGGCCGGTGTACTCACCGCTGATGTCGAAGTAGCGGATCTCGCGGAAGTTGAACAACCTGCCGTAGAAGTCGGCCCAGTAGCCCATGCGGCCGCGGTAGACGTTGTGCGTCAGGTGGTCCACGACCTGGAAGCCGTGCCCCTGCGGACGGCGGTCGACGCCGGGCAGGAACTCGAAGTCGATGTCGTAGATGGACTTGCCGTCCTCGTAGCGATCGATCAGGTACAGCGGCGCGCCGCCGATGCCCTTGATCGCCGGCAGGCGCAGTTCCATCGGCCCGGTCGGGATGTCGACCGGCTGCGCGCCCAGTTCCAGCGCGCGTTGGTAGGCCTTGTGGGCGTCCCTCACGCGGAAGGCGAGCCCGCAGGCTGAGGGGCCGTGCTCCGCGGCGAAGTACGCCGCCTGGCCCGGCTCGCGGTTGACGATGAAGTTGATGCCGCCCTGGCGATAGAGCGACACGTCCTTGGAGCGGTGGCGGGCCACCTCGGTGAAGCCCAGCTTCTCGAAGAGCGGCTCCAGCACACCGGCGGTGGGGGACGCGAACTCGACGAACTCGAAGCCGGTCAGGCCCATGGGGTTGTCGAACAGATCGGTCATGGCGGTTCTCCTGCGGGAAAGATGAATGGGGGCGTGCGTCAGGTCGCGGGGCCGTCGGGCCTCACCAGGCCGACGCGTCGAGCGCCTGGACCTCGATCTCCACGCCCACGCCGAAGGCCAGCTGGGCCTGCACCAGGCTGCGCACCGGGTAGCGGCCTTCCTTGAAGTAGCTGCGGTAGACGTCGTTGAAGGCGGCGAAGTGGGCGAGGTCGCTCAGCCAGACGTTGACCTTGACCACCTCGTCGAGCGAACTGCCCAGCCCTTCCAGCGTGGCCGAGATGCTCTTGAGCACGGCGTGCGTCTGCGCCGCGATGGGGCCGGTGTGCGGGCGCTTGGCGTCGTCGAAAGGGATCTGGCCCGACAGCAACAGGAATCCGTTGGCGCGAACCGCGGAAGAGAACGGCATGCCGCCGGGCGCGGGGTAGAAGGTGGGAGCGGATGTCATCGGGGTGACCCTCGAAAGTGGAATGGGTTGGAACGGTGGGCGGCGCGGGATCGACGGGCTCGACGAGCGCTCATTGCTCGGCGCGTCCGCGCCACATGTCCCACGCCAGCGTGAGGCCCACGCCGACGTCGCGCACCGGGCGCGGCGGGATGTAGTTGGCGGTGCCCTCGACCAGGAAGTCGTCGATCAGCGGGTTGTCGCGACCCAGCGCCAGGTCGGCGACCAGCATGCCGGCCGCGGTGTGCCGCACGATGCCCGAGCCGTTGCAGCAGGAAACGGCGTACGCCTGGTCGCCGATCGGGCCGAAGGCCGGCGCGTGGTTCTGCGACACGGCCAGCCAGCCCATCCAGAAGTGCTCGAGCTCGATCTCGCCCAGCTGCGGGAAGCGCCGGCGCAGCAGCTCGAGGTTCATCTCCTTGGCCTTGGCGCGCCGTTCGTCATTGGTGCGCAGGTTGGGCGAGTACTCGAAGCCCTGGCGGATCATCAGCCGGCGGTCCTGGGTCAGGCGCAAGGTCGAACCGGCCACGCCGTGCGCGGGCGTCACGCCCCAGGTGACATCGCTGCCCAGGCGCTGGATCTGCGCGTCGGACAGCGGGTGCGTCAGGCTGGCGAACAGCAGCACCGGCACCTGGCGTTCGCGGTAGACGCCGAACGACTGCGAGAAGGCGTTGACGGCCAGGATCAGCCTGCGGGCGCGGATGCAGCCGTGGGCGGTGCGCGCATAGGGCGAGGGGCCCTTGAACTCCGTCTCGATGACCGGCGAGTTCTCGAACAGCTGCACCTGCGGCGGCAGGCTGTCGGCCAGGCCACGCACCAGCGCCGCCGGGTTCAGCAGGTGCGTGCCGGGCGTGTACACGGCCGCGGCGTAGTAGTCGGTGCCCAGGCGCTCGCGCAGCGCGTCGCGCTCGAGGTACTCATAGGGCTCGGCCCAGGCATCGAGGTTGCGCGCGTAGGGCGCGAGCGATTCGGCGGCCACCTCTTCGGTCACCGCCACGTGGTAGCGGCCGCGCTTGCTCCAGTCGCAGGCGATGCCGTGCTCGGCGACCAGCCGGTCGAGCGCGTCGACCGCGAAGCGGTTGACGCGGATCACGCTGCGGCCCTGCTCGACGGCCGCATCCGACGGCGCGGAGCTGTGCGGCAGGTCGATCGCGAAGCCTGAATTGCGGCCCGAGGCGTTCTCGCCCACGACGCCCGCTTCGACGACGGCGATCGAGGCGTCCGGGTCTTGCGTCGCCAGTTGGCGAGCTGCGGCCAGCCCGGCGTAGCCGGCGCCGACGATCACCCAGTCGACGTCCAGGTCGCCCTGCAGCGCGGGGCGCGGCTGGCGCGGGCCCAACAAGGCGCTCCAGCCGTTGGTCTGATCGTCTTTGGGCAGGTGGTCAATGATGCGAGCCAAAATCGTCTCCATTCGGCCTCGATGCCACGAGGCCCGTGGCTGATGAACCAGGTCTGGTCATCAGGTATCCAGGCGGCCCTTTGGCCGCGTGTGCGCGTGTCGAAGCCGCCTCCCGCCGGGAGGCTCGGCTGCGGCGTCTCAGCCGCAGCCGGTCAGCGTTCCCTCAACGGCCGCCTAGGCCAGCAGGAGCTTGTCGTCGTCGAGCTTCTCGCCCCGCGTGCGCTCGAACATCTGCAGCAGGTCGGGCACGTCGAGACCGGCGCGCTCGGGGCCGGAGACGTCGAGGATCACCTTGCCCTGGTGCAGCATCACCGTGCGCTGGCCGTAGTCGAGCGCCTGGCGCATCGAGTGCGTGACCATCATCGCGGTGAGCTTCGCGCCGTCGACGATCTTGGCCGTCAGCTCGAGCACGAAGGCAGCGGTCTTCGGGTCGAGCGCGGCGGTGTGCTCGTCGAGCAGCAGGATGCGCGAGGGCTTCAGCGAGGCCATCAGCAGGCTCACCGCCTGGCGCTGGCCGCCCGAGAGCAGGCCGATGCGGTCGGCGAGCCGGTTCTCGAGGCCCAGGCGCAGGATCGACAGCTTCTCGCGGAACAGCTCGCGCAGGCTGCGGTTGATCGCCGGCTTGAGGCCGCGGCCCTCGCCGCGGGCCCAGGCGAGCGCCATGTTCTCCTCGATCGTCAGCGCCTCGCAGGTGCCGGCCATCGGGTCCTGGAACACGCGGGCCACCAGGTCGGCGCGCTGCCAGGCACTGCGACGCGTGACGTCGTTGTCGTCGATGTGCAGGCTGCCCTCGTCGACGATCAGGTCACCGCTGACCGCGTTGAGGAAGGTCGACTTGCCGGCCCCGTTGGAACCGATCACGGTGACGAACTGGCCGTTGGGGATCTCGAGGTCGAGGCCGCGCAGCACGTGGTTCTCGATCGGCGTGCCCGGGTTGAAGGTGATCTGGAGGTTGCGAGCGCGCAGCATTACTTGATCTCCTGCTTGGCGGCGGCAACGCCGCCCTTTTCATTGCGGCCACGGCCGCCGAACAGGCCGCTCAGCTTGCGGCGATAGGTCGGCACCAGCAGTGCCACGGCGACGAGGACTGCGGTGACCAGGTTCAAGTCCTGCGCCTGCAGGCCCATGAAGTCGGTGTTCAGCGCTGCCGCGATGAAGAAGCGATACAGCACCGCGCCGAGGATCACCGCCAGCGTCGTCAGCACCAGGGTGCGTGCCGGCAGCAGGGTCTCGCCGATGATCACGGCGGCCAGGCCGATCACGATCGTGCCGACGCCCATCGAGATGTCGGCGCCGCCCTGGGTCTGGGCGAACAGCGCCCCGGCCAGCGCGACCAGTGCGTTCGACAGTGCCAGGCCCATCACCGTCAGGCGATCGGTCGAGATGCCCTGGGCGCGCGCCATGCGCGGGTTGCCGCCGGTGGCGCGCATCGCCAGGCCGGTCTCGGAGGCGAAGAACAGGTCGATCAGGATCTTCGCGATCACCACCACCGCGAGCAGCAGCAGCGGCTTGACCCAGTAGTCGGGCAGGTCGCCGAACGTGAAGCTCGAGAACACCGTCGGCTCCATGATCAGCGCGACGTTCGGCTTGCCCATGATGCGCAGGTTCACCGAGTAGAGGGCGATCATCACCAGGATGCTCGCCAGCAGCTGCGTGATGCGCAGCTTGACGTTGAGCCAGGCGGTGACCATCCCCGCCGCTGCGCCGGCCAGGAAGGCGACGAAGGTGGCGACGAAGGGGTTCCAGCCGTTGACGATCATGATCGCGGCCACCGCCCCGCCGAGCGGGAAGCTGCCGTCGACCGTCAGGTCGGGGAAGTTGATGATGCGAAACGAGAGGAGGACGCCGAGCGCGACCAGGCCAAAGATGAGGCCGATCTCGAAGGCGCCGAGGGAGGCGATGAGTGACATGGCAGTGTCCTGAAGCGGCCGGGCTTAGTTGCCGACCACCTTGGCCGTCTTCAGCAGCGACTCGGGGATCGTCACCCCCTGCTTCTTCGCGGCTTCCGGGTTGACGAAGAGCTCAAACGTCTCGCTGGTCTGCGAGGCGATGCTGCCCGGGGCTTCACCCTTGAGCACGCGCACGACGAGCCGGCCGGTCTGGCGGCCGAGGTCGTAGTAGTTGAGGCCCAGCGCCGCGACCGCGCCGCGCTTGACGGCGCCGGTGTCGGCGGCAATGACCGGCAGCTTGGCCTGCTGCGCGACGCGCACGATGCCCTCGAAGGCCGACATCACGTTGTTGTCGGTCGGCGCGTAGATCACGTCGGCCTTGCCGATCAGGCTCTGCGCGGCGGTCGGCACGTCGACCGTGCGTGCGGCCGCGGCCTCGACGATCGTGACGCCGGCCGCCGCGGCTTCCTTCTTCAGCGCGTCGACGATCGCCACCGAGTTGACTTCGCCGGGGCTGTAGATCACGCCGACGCGCTTGGCACCCGGCACCAGCTGCTTCATCAGCTCGAGATGGCGCGCCAGCGGCGACAGGTCGGAGACGCCGGTCACGTTGCTGCCCGAGGCGTCCCAGGTCTTGACCAGCTTGGCGGCGACCGGGTCGGTCACGGCGCTGTAGACGACGGGAATGGTCCGCGTGGCGGCGACCACGGCCTGCGCGGACGGCGTCGCGATGGCCACGATCACGTCCGGCTTGTCGCCGATGAACTTGCGCGCGATCTGCGCGGCGGTGCCGTTGTTGCCCTGCGCGCTCTGGTACTGGAAGTTCAGGTTCTTGCCGACCTCGTAGCCGGCGGCCTTGAGCTCGTCCTTCACGCCGTCGCGTGCGGCGTCGAGCGCCGGGTGCTCGACGATCGCGGTGACGGCGACCGACTTCGTCGCGCCGTCGGCGGCGTAGGCCGTGCCGGACCCGGCGAAGGTGACGAGCGCGGCGGCGCAGAGCGCGGCGAGCAGAGGGCGGCGAAGGAAGCGGGCTTGGGCTTGCATGAGGGTGTCTCCTGGTGGGTCGTTCCGAAGCGAGAGCGGGCGCGGCGTCGCGGGCTTTTGGCGGGTCACGGCGCTGTTCGGACGAGAGAACTTTATTCCCCGATGCGTACAATTGCCTCTCGTATGGGATCGGTGTTTGCCCCCGACTGCGAGATCCCGTTTCATCGAGAAATCAATTCGGGAGATTTCCTTGCCTGAGGAAGAACTCGACCGCATCGACCGCCGCATCCTCGAGTTCCTGCAGGAGAACGCGCGCGCCTCCAACCTCGAATTGGCCGCCGCGGCGCAGCTCTCGCCGGCGCAGTGCCATCGCCGCCACCGCCGGCTCGAGGAGCGCGGCGTCATCGCGCGCTACCAGGCGCGACTGGACGCGACGCGGCTCGGCCTGGGCGTCACCGCCTTCATCTACATCTCGATGGAACGCGGCCACATCCGCGAGCTGACCCGCTTCAAGGACCTGATCGCCGAGATGCCCGAGGTGCAGGAGTGCTACGCGGTGACCGGCGACTTCGACTACGTGACCAAGGTCGTCGCCCGCGACCTCAAGGCGCTGTCGGACTTCCTGATGGACCGCCTGATGCGCCTGCCCGGCGTGACCAGCGTGCGCTCGAGCGTCTGCCTGGACGAGATCAAGTGCACGCTGGCGTTGCCGGTCGAGGTGGGGCGCTGAGCAAGGCCGGAATCAACCCGAGAAACCCAACATGGCCACAGACCAGTACAGGCCCCCGCGCGAAGAATCTGTCCACGAGCGTCTCGGCCTCGGTGATCGTCGAGGCGGGCCGAGGCCGCCGGGTGTCCGTCGCCCTCCGTGTCCCCCGCGGCGAGGCTGAACGCCCGCCGCTCCTCCTCTACCTGCGGTCGACGGACACCCGGCACCCTCGGCCAGCGGCGTGGTTGGCGTGCAGACTCCCGCGTCACGCTGTGCCAACTCCGCACTGCGCGGCGAGCGAGGCGGTTTGGATTCCGTTGCGCGCGACCTGCTGCAACGAAGAGGGCGTTGGGTGGTCGTCGCCCGGAAGTCAAGGCGGAGCGGCGGGCGTCCAGCCTCGCCGCGGGGGACATGGAGGGCGGCGACCACCCAAGGCCCTCCGCGCAATGCCGTTCGCCCGATGCCCTTCACCCGGCCCACCACCCGCCCTGCCCGCGGATTGCGCGGGCCGCAGCGCCGACCCCTCAACGCCCCCGCAGCAGCTCGTCGACCATCGCCTTCACCGCCTTCATCTGCGGCGCCTCGCGCGTCGCGAAGACGAGCGGGTCGATGCCGACGCGGTCGCTCGAGTAGCCCCAGAAGTCCCAGCAGCCCTTCGGGTTGTAGCGGTAGCTGCTGCCGGGGCGCGCGCCGGCGGTGTTGGGCCGCACCTGCGGATAGAGCACGACGATGCGCCCGGCCTCGGCCCAGGCGTTGTAGCCGGCGCCGTCGACGAACTGGCGCCCGTAGCGGCTGCCGTCGGACAGGCGGAACGACTGCCCCTGCTCGCAGCCGTGAAAGGCCACGTGCAGCCGGCAGCCGGCGCCGCTCGAGGTGCAGGCCGCGGGCACGTAGAGCCAGCCGCTGCTGTCCATGCCGTCGAAGCCGCCGCCGCGCGTGTAGGGCTCTTGCGAGAAGCGCCTGAAGCCCGCCGCCGAGACCCGGCCCGGGGTGCTGGGCAGGCCGGGATAGAGCCAGCGCAGCAGCGAGCCGGCCGCGTCGTAGTCGCAGTCGTTGATGAAGGGCTGGCGCGTCAGGCCGCAGCCCGCCTTCGCGTCCTGCACCGGAAAGCCGTGCCCGGCCGAGCCGAGGTGCACGTGCTCGATCTGCGCCGAAGGCACGCCGTGGCGGCGGTAGAAGGCCTCGGCCGCGTCGACGACGCGACGGTCGACGACCTCGTCGGCGCCGCCCGAGAGCAGGAACACGCGCTGACGCGCCAGGTTCGACGGCGCGTCGATGCGCGGCTGGTTGCGCTTCAAGGCGCTGTCCGAATAGGTCTCGTACTGGCCGGCACCAAGCACCTGGCAGCCCTGGCCGAACATCTCGCCCAGTTGCGACATCCCCTGCTTGCCGGTCGCGCAGGAGCAATTGAGCGCGGCGGTCATCATCGAGCCGCGCGAGCAGCCGTAGGGCCCGCCGGCCAGGACGGCGGCGCCGCGCACCGTCGCCGAGTAGGCGATGCCGAGCTGCCCGGCCATGTAGGCCCCGGAGGACAGGCCGGAGACGGTCACCGAGTCGCCGGCCAGTCCGAGTGCAGGCAGGCGCTGGAGCGTGCCGGGGGCCTCGCCCGCCGGCGCTTCGTCAGCCGCACGGGCCAGGGGCAAGGCGAACACCACCGCCACCACCAAGGCGAAGAAGCAGGCGGACAACCCCGGCCAGGCCGGAGGCGATCCGGAAGGCCTGTCGGCAGCCTTCCGGTGCATGGCGAGACGGGGGTGGCGAGTCGTAGGCATCGGCGTGAGGTCCTGAGAGGTCGTGCAGTGCCGCCGCGGGGCGCGGAGGGGCGTTGGAAAGCAGTGTCCATGCCCATTGTTGCAGTGCAATATCTCTCTGCCGACCCCTGCGGCCCGCAAGCCCGCGAAGCCTCAGCCGTGCCCCGCCGCCCAGGCAATCCACGCACTCGCCCCGCCGGCCAGCACCAGGCTCGCGCCCCAGACGAGGTCGAGGTCGACCCACACCCGCCGCAGCGCCTGCAGGCCGAGCCAGCGGTAGACCGCCCAGGCCGCGCCCAGCCCGGCGGCCAGCATCGCGGCGGTGTGTACCGCCGCCACGCGCGCCGCATCGGCGGCGGCGGTCGCCGCGCCCAGCGCACCACCCTCGCCCACGGTGCACAGGCCGAGCGCGAAGGGCAGCAGCATCAGCCCGGCGCCGTGCGCGGTCGCCATCAGGAACGACCACAGCGCGAGCTGCGTCGGCCGCACGCGGGCCAGCGCGCGCGGGTGGCGGCGGTCGATCAGGCGCCAGACGCCGAAGGCCGCCACGACCAGGCCGGCGCCGATGCGGATCGGCCGCTCCCATGCCAGCAGCGCCCCAAGCAGCGCGAAGGGCAGCAGCACGACCGCCATCGCCAGCAGGTGGCCGCAGGCCAGCGGCACGAAGCTGTGCAGCACCGCGGCGCCGCGCCGCTCGGTGAGGCCGTTGGCGACCGCCAGCGGCCAGCCCATCGCCGGGTTCAAGCCGTGCCAGGCGCCGACCGCGACGACGGCCAGCCACAGCGCCAGCACGCTGCCGTCGCCGCCGTTCACCGCCGCCTGCGTGAACACCGGGGCCTGCCCTGAGCGTCGACGCCCCGGCGCGCGCGGCTGCCGGCGGCTCAGGCGGACGGGTAGCAGAACGAGTCGGTCGAGCAGTCGCCGCCCTCGAGGCGGACCTGGTGCGCGCCGAGCCCCTCGCCGAACTCGACGTGGAAGACCGGGTCGAGCTCGAGGCCGCCGTTCTCGCCCGCGTGGGCCAGGACCTGCGACCCGGGCACGCCCTCGGGATAGAACTGCGTGTCCCAGCGGCTGTAGAGGCCGTTGGTGAAGTACACGCGGCGGCCGTCGCGGCTGATCTCGGTCATCTGCGGGCCGCCGCCGAAGGGCCGGCCGTTCGGGTGCGGCGTGTGGCGCGCGACCCCGCCCAGGCGCACGCTGCCGGAGAGCTTCGGCGCCCAGGGGTCGGTCACGTCGTACTGGCGCAGCTCGCCGGTGCCCCAGCAGGCGACGTAGAGAAAACGGTCGTCGAGCGAGAGGTCGATGTCGGTCACCAGCGGGGGCGCGGCGCCGAAGCCCTGCAGCAGCGGCGGCAGCAGCGCCTTGTCGGCCGGCTCGGCGGGGATCGTCGCCGTCTTCTTTGCGTGGAAGGTGCCCTTCTCGCGCCACCAGGTCCAGATCGAGCCTTCGAGGTTCGTCGTGTCGACGACCACGCCGAGGAAGCCGTATTCCTTGGTCGGGTCGTGCGCGGGGCGCACCTCGAGCGCCATCTGGTGGTTCGCGCCGAGGTCGATCGTCTGCAGGTGGCGGCGCCCGCGCAGGTCCCAGAAGTGCAGGCGGTGTCCGTACTTGTTGGCCAGCAGGTCCTCGGCAACGATGCCGTTCTCGAACTGCGGCGGGCGGCCCCATTCGCTCGACACCATCCAGTCGCGCGGCAGGTTCCACCAGAAGTCGTAGTGCAGCTCCTGCGGGCCGCGGTCGATCTCCCAGCGGCCGCGGATGTCGAAGCTCTCGCAGTCGAGGATGAACACGCCGGCCGGCCCCTCGGTGCCGCTCGCGCCGCCGCCGAGCGTGCTGATGTAGATGCCCTCGGGCCCGCAGTGCACCGTATGCGGGCGCGAGTAGCCGGTCCTGGCGATCACCTCCTCGGGCTCGATGACCTTCGCGATCGTCGGCTTGCGCGGGTCGGGCTCGGTGTCGATCACGTAGATCCGCGACGAGCGGATGCCCGGCACGATCAGGTAGCGCCGGCGCAGGAAGGCGTGGCCCGACAGCGGCGAGAGCGCCGACGAGCAGGCGTTCCAGCCGAAGTGATGGAACTCGTCGCCGGTGTAGGGCATGTCGAGGCGGTGCAGCACGCGGCCGTGGCTCGGCGAGTCCGGGTCGAGGTCGACCACCGCGATCGCGTCGGGCTGCGAGGCATCGGGCGACAGCAGCGCCGTGTAGCCGATGCGCTCGCGCGGGGCTTCCATCGCCAGCCTGGGCGAGGCGTGGAAGGTCGGGTCGGGGCGCAGCGTCTCGAGCATCTCCGGTCTCCGTCGGTCGGCAGGCGCCCATCTTCACGCGCGGACCGGTGATGTCAACGACGGGATACGAATGAAATCAATCGGGGGTCGTGTATGGCCCTCATGCGGCAGCGGCTTCACCGGCGCCCCGGGCCCGCCGAGCACCCCGTCCCTTGCGGCATAGTGCCGCCCATCGCGTGACCGTCTGACACCCCCATGACCAGCCGCCGATCCTTCACCGCCGCCGCCGGTGCCTCCCTGCTGCTCAGCGCCATCGGTCAACCGGCCGCCGCGGCGCAGGCCGCCGCCACCCGCCAGCTGAAGTACGGCCCGCGGGTGGCGTTCTCGTACGAGGCCCTGATCGAGCGCGCCCGCACGATGGCCTTGCGGCCGCATGTGCGCGACAAGTCCCTGCCCGCCGACGTGCTCTGGCGCATCGACTACGAAGCCCACGGCAAGCTGCGCTACGACACCGACCTCGCGCTGTTCCGCGACGGGCCGGGCGCCTTCCCCGTCACCTTCTTCCACCTCGGGCGCTACTTCCAGGTGCCGGTGCACATGCACCTGCTGGAGCAGGACGCCGGCCAGTACTACGCGCGCGAGATCCTCTACGACGCCGAGTACTTCTCGATGCCCGCCGACAGCCCGGCGCGCGAGCTGCCCGACGGCGCCGGCTTCGCCGGCTTCCGCTTCCAGGAGAGCCGCCTCGCCGCCGGGGACAAGGCGCTCGACTGGAAGGGCAACGACTGGGTCGCCTTCCTCGGCGCGTCGTACTTCCGCGCGATCGGCGAGCTCTATCAGTACGGCCTGTCGGCTCGCGGCGTGCTCGTCGACGCGGCGGTGCCGGACAAGGCCGAGGACTTTCCCAGCTTCACCCAGTTCTGGTTCGACCCGCCGGCCGAGGGCGGCGACACCGTCGTCGTGCACGCGCTGCTCGACGGCGACAGCGTCACCGGCGCCTTCAAGTTCATCATGCAGCGCGCGAAGAACGTGGTGATGGACATCGAGGCCCACCTCTACGTGCGGCGCGACATCGCGCGCCTGGGGCTGGCGCCGCTGACCTCGATGTACTGGTACAGCGAGCGCGCCAAGCCCACCACGATCGACTGGCGCCCCGAGGTGCACGACTCCGACGGCCTCGCGATGTGGACGGGCGGCGGCGAGCGCCTGTGGCGACCGCTGGTCAACCCCGCGCGCACCACCGCCGCCGCCTTCTCCGACAAGCAGCCGCGCGGCTTCGGCCTGCTGCAGCGCGACCGCCTGTTCGACCACTACCTCGACGGCGTCTACTACGACCGCCGGCCCTCGCTGTGGGTCGAGCCGGTCGGCGACTGGGGCGAGGGCGCGGTCGAGCTGATCGAGATCCCGACCGACGACGAGATCCACGACAACATCGCCGTCTGCTGGCGGCCGAAGGCGCCGGCGGTCAAGGGCTCGGCACACCGGCTGCGCTACAAGCTGCACTGGAACGCCGACGAGCCCTACCCCAGCGGCCTCGCCCGCTGCGTGGCCACGCGCATCGGGCGCGGCGGCCAGCCCGGCCAACCGCGGCCGAAGGGGGTCGACAAGTTCATGGTCGAGTTCCGCGGCCCGCCGCTCGAGAGGCTGCCCTTCGGCGTGCGGCCCGAGGCGGTGCTCTCGGCGCCCAGCGGCAGTTTCGGCTACGTCTTCACCGAGGCGGTGCCGAACGGCGTCGCAGGCCACTGGCGCGCGCAGTTCGACTACACGCCGAAAGGGCCGGCGCCGGTCGACCTGCGGCTCTTCCTGCGGCTGGACGGCAGTTCGCTGTCCGAGACCTGGCTCTACCACCACGTGCCCGAGGCGACCTGAGCCCGGGGCCTGACGGGCAAGGCCCGACGCTACGAGGAGATCGGATGAAGTCTTGGTTCGCCAGCGCCCCGACGTTGGTGCTGACGCTTGCCTGCACCGCCGCCGCGGCCGACGCCACGCTGCCGGGGCCGGCCTTCCCGCAGTTCCGCAGCCCGGCGCAGGTGCGCCAGGCCTGCGACGCCGGGCTGGCGGATGCGCGGGTGCGCCTGCGCTCGCTCGAGGCGCGCACGCCCGACGCGCGCTGGCTCGGCGCCTACGACGACGCCGAGAGCGCGCTGGAGGACGCGATCGGCCCGATCAGCCTGCTCGCCAACGTGCATCCGGACCCGGCGATGCGCGCCGCGGCCGAGGCCTGCCAGCTGCGCTGGCAGGACTTCGACTCGACGCGCTCGCAGAGCGAGGCGCTGTACCGCGCGCTCGACGCGCTGAAGCCGGCCGACGCGATCGACGCCGGCCTGGTGCGCCACCTGCGCGAGGGCTTCGAGGACTCGGGCGTCGCGCTGCCGCCGGCGCAGCGCGCCCGCGCGAAGGCCATCTCCGACGAGCAGACCGCGCTCTCGCAGCGCTTCGCGCGCAACATCCGCGACGCCGAGCTCACCCTCGCCGTCGACGCCGCCGGACTGCGCGGGGTGCCCGAGGCGCTGGTCCAGGCCGCGCGCCGCGACCCGCAGGGGCGCGTGCTGTTCTCGCTCGACACGCCGACCTTCCTGCAGCTGATGCGCAGCGCAGAGGACGGCACGGTGCGCGAGCGCGCCTGGCGCACTTTCGTCAACGAGGGCGGCACGCCCAACCTCGAGTTGCTCGACGGCCTGGTGCGGCTGCGCCGCGAGTACGCCGCGCTGTTCGGCGTCGGCAGCTACGCCGACTTCGTGCTGCGCCGGCGCATGGCGGGCTCGCTGGAGAACGCCGAGCGCTTCCTCGCCGGCGTGAAGGGCGAGCTCGTCGACCGCGAGCGCAAGGAGCTGGCCGAGCTGCGCGAAGCCAAGCAGCGCCACCTGGCCGCGAGCCCTGACGCATCCGCCCCTGGCCACCCGGTCCCCACCCCATCGAGCCCGGCCTCGCCGGCCCAGGCGCCCGCCGACGCGAAGCTGGAACGCTGGGACGTCCTCTTCTACCAGGAGCGCCTGCGGCGCGAGCGCTACGACGTGAGCCAGGAGGCCTTCCGCCCCTACTTCCCGCCCGAGGAGAGCCTGCAGTTCGTGCTGCGCGTGATCGAGACGGTGATGCAGGTGCGCTACACGCGGGTGCCCGCCCGCCTGTGGGCCCCGGACGTGCACGCCTACGCGGTGAGCGACGCCCGCAGCGGGCAGCCGCTGGCCACGCTCTACGTCGACCTCTACCCGCGCCCCGGCAAGTACAACCACGCTGCGGTGTGGTCGCTGCGCAGCGGCTCGTCGCGCAGCGGCCGGGCGCCGCAGGCGGCGCTCGTCGTCAACCTCGACCGCAAGGGCCTGACGCTCGACGACCTCGAGACCCTGCTGCACGAGCTGGGCCACGCGGTGCACAACAACCTGTCGGACACGCGCTACGCGCTGCAGGCCGGCACCTCGGTGCTGCGCGACTTCGTCGAGGCGCCGTCGCAGATGCTGGAGGACTGGGTCTACGACCCGCGCGTGCTCGCGCTGTTCGGCCAGGTCTGCGCGGCCTGCAAGCCGGTGCCGCCGGAGCTGCTCGCCAAGGCGGTGGCCGCGCGCGACGCCGACAAGGGCGTGTTCTTCTCCCGTCAGTGGCTCTACGGCGCCTACGACCTCGCGTTGCACGGCCCGGCGCCGAGCGGCTCGCTCGCCTTGTGGGAGCGGATGGAAGGCGCCACCCCGCTCGGCTATGTGCCGGGCACGATGTTCCCGGCCAGCTTCGGCCACATCGCCGGCGGCTACGCCGCCGGCTACTACGGCTACCTCTGGAGCCTGGTGGTGGCGATGGACCTGCGCACCGCCTTCGGCAGCGACAAGCTCGACCCGGCGGTCGGCCTGCGCTATCGCGACACGATCCTCGCCAACGGCTCGCAGCTGCCGCCGCAGACGCTGGTCGACGCCTTCCTCGGGCGGCCGACCAACTCGCAGGCGTTCTTCGAGTTCCTGCGGCGCTGAACCACGCCGGGCGGCGCGCCACATGCGCCGTCTGCCGGCACCCGCGGCGTGACCGCCTGCCGGCGGCGGCCCCGGTTACTCGTGCCCGTGCGGCGCGCGCCAGCCGGCGCGCACGTCGAAGGCCTCGACCTTGCGCACGAAGGGGTCGTAGGGCATGTCGCCGAAGTCGGCGGCGTCGATGCGCAGGTAGTCGAGCGGCACGCCAGCCGGCGCTTCCGCCTCGTCCGCGGAAAGGCGCTCGTTGGCAACCAGTTCGTAGCGCACGCGGCGCCCGTCCTCGCTCCGGCGCTCCAGGCTGCTCGGCAGCTGACGCGCCTCGTTCCAGCGCAGCGAGACCTGCCGGCCGTCGGGCAGGCGCCCTTCGTAGCGGCGGCCCTCGGCGGAATCGTCCGCCGCTTGCTGCCCGTTCGCGCAGCCGAGCGCGGCGAACTCCGCGCCGCCGACGAAGCGGCCGAGCGCCAGCCAGTCCACCGCGATCCCCAAGGTCACCAGTTCGCCCGCGGTGTAGTCGACCACCCGCCGCTCGTCATGGAACACGCGGGCCAGCGAGACAGCGCCGTTCGCCTCGCGCTGCCAGCGGTCCTCGATCTGGCCCTTGCGCAGCACGATCAGGTCGGCGCCGCGCCAGAGCTGCCAGCGCTGGGCGGCCGGCGGCTTGCCGTCCGCGTGGCTGACGCTGACGTCGAAGGCCGCCTGCACCGCCGGCCAGGCCGGCGCGTCCGCGCCCGGGACGGCGGACGCACAGGCCGGCGTGTCGGGCAGCGCCGCCGGCGCGGCGCTCGCGCTGCCGGCCGGCGCGTGGGCGTGCGGCGCGCCGCCATGCGCCTGCGCCGTCGCCGCAGCACCGGCCAGCAGCGCGAGCCCCAGCGCCCGGCGCAACCCTTTGCGAGCCACTCGACGGGCCGCCAGGCCCGTCAGGTTCAGGGTCAGCGCCGCCCTCATCGACGGTCGAAGCCGAAGGCCTCGCGCATCACGTGATAGATCCAGTTTTGCTCCATCACGCCGCGCACCAGGTAGGCGCCGGGGCCGCGGGCGAAGACGCCCACTTCCTCGCCGGCGTGCGTCTCGGACGCTAGCGGGACCGCCGCTTCCTGCAGGAAGTTGAGGTCCGTCGTGTCGATGCTCGACAGGTCGGGCCGCGCGCCGCCGCGGTAGCCGGGGCCGTTCATGTAGCCGAGCGTCGTGTACGGCAGGCCGTTGCTGTCGACGCCGAGGGCCGGCGGGTCGCCATCGACCGACGCGACTTCCTTCACCAGGCCCAGGATGTCGTTGCCGCGGTGCGGGTAGCCGGCGACGGTGAAGGTGTGGCTGTGGTCGGCGGTGACGACGATCAGCGTCTCGCGATCGCTGGTCAGCTGCGTGGCCTTGCGCACCGCGTTCGACAGCTCGATCGCGTCGAGCAGCGCGCGCTGGGCATTGCCGGCGTGGTGGGCGTGGTCGATGCGGCCGGCCTCGACCATCAGGAAGTAGCCTTCGCCGCCGTCGCGCCGCTCGAGCAGGCGGATCGCCTTCTCGGTCATCTCGGTGAGCGAGGGTTCGCCCGCCGGGTCGGCCGCGCGGTCGGCCTCGTACTGCATGTGCGAGGGCTCGAACAGGCCGAGCAGGTGCGTGGTGCGCGCCGGGTCGACGGCATCGAACTGCGCCTTGTTCCAGACATAGGCGGCGCCGCGGCCGCGCGAGCGGACCCAGTCGGTGGTCAGGTCGCGGCCGTCGTTGCGGCGGCCGGCCTGGGCCGGGTACTCGGGGTCGAAGAAGGGGGTGCCGGCCTTCTGCTTGGGCAGGAAGTAGGTGCGGCCGCCGCCGAGGGCCACCTTCAGGCTCTCGCGCACCTTCCAGTTGGCGTCGATCAGCTGCGCGGCGATGTCCTTCACGCCGCAGCCGGCGGGCTGGTTCGAGTCGGCCTCCCAGTCACGCATCGGCGTGTGGGCATAGGTGGCCGCCGGCGTCGCGTGCGTGATGCGCGCGGTCGAGACGACACCGGTGGCCTTGCCGTCGAGCGCCGCCGATTCGAGCAGCGTGCGCAGCGAGGTGCTGCGCACGCGCTGGCGGTTGCAGTCGTTGCGTGCCGTCTCGTGCGAGACCGAGAGCATGCTCTCGCGCGCCTTGTAGCCGGTGATCAGCGCGGTCATCGTCGGCGCCGAGTCCGAGGTCTGCTGGTCCCAGGAATAGGTCTTGGACAGCGCGACGTGGGGGAAGGTCTCGAACGAGAGCCGGTTCTCCTCGCCGGTCTTGCCGGCCCGCTGGCCTTCGAGGATGCGCGCGGCCGTCAGCGTCGAGATGCCCATGCCGTCGCCGACGAAGAGGATCACGTTCTGTGCGCGCCGCTTGATCGGCTGGATGGACTTGCCTTCGTGGATGAACTGCCGGCCGGCGCGGTACCAGTCGCGCACGCTCTCGGGCCCCTGCACCGTGGGCGTGGCGATGTCGTTGGTGGCGTGGGCGGGCACGGTCCAGGCGGTGGCGGCGGTGCACAGCGCGGCGAGTCCGAGTGCGCGCGCTGCACGGGCGTGTCGGGGCATGTCGGGTTCCTCCCTGGTTTGGATGCCGCGCAGTCTGTCCGCCGCCTGTGACGAAAGCGTGTCGCCGCGCGGACGGGCCCGGCCGCGGGCGGGTGACGCGACGGGCCGCACGACGGGCCCCACGACCGACCACACGATCGACCACACAGGTCACGCGAGCGTCAAGGCGGCGGCCGAGGATGACGGGCCGCCGGCGATGCCGCCGGCCCGGCCTGCCTTCTCCGCCCTGCCACCGCGACCGCCCCGAGGAGCCCCCATGACCCGCGACGACCCGTCGGCGACCCGCCGCCGCTTCCTGACCCACACCGCCGCGCTCGGCGGCGCCGCCGCCCTGCCCGCCTGGCAGCCCGCGCACGGTGCGCCCGCCATCGTCGCGTCGGACGCCTCGCGCCCGCTCGCGGCGCAGGGCCTGCAGTTCGGCGACCCGGCGGACGGCGCCGTCGTCGTCTGGAGCCGCGCCGACCGCGCCGCGCGGATGCTCGTCGAATGGAGCCTCGACGCGCAGTTCCGCAACCCCGTGCGCGTCGTCGGCCCCCATGCGCTCGAGGGCAGCGACTACACGGTGCGACAGGACCTGACGGGCCTGCCCGAGGACGGGCGCGAGGTCTTCGTGCGCGTCGTCTTCGAGGGCCTCGACGCCGCCGCCGGCCGCAGCGAGCCGGTGCTCGGCCGCTTCACCAGCCTGCCCTCGGGCCGTCGCCGCGACGACGAGCCCGGCCGGGGGCACGGCTCGCCCCACGGCCACGGCCGGCGCCATCGCGGCGCGCGGCCGCTGCGCTTCCAGTGGGGCGGCGACACCGCCGGCCAGGGCTGGGGCATCAACCCGGCCTTCGGCGGCATGAAGATCTACGAGGCGATGCGCCGCCGCCGGCCCGACTTCTTCATCCACAGCGGCGACACGATCTACGCCGACGGGCCTATCGCCGAGCAGGTCGCCGCCGAGGGCGGCCGCGCCTGGACCAACCTGGTGACGCCCGAGGTGGCGAAGGTGGCCGAGACGCTCGACGAGTTCCGCGGCCGCTACCGCTACAACCTGCTCGACGAGCCGCTGCGCCGCTTCAATGCCGAGGTGCCGCAGATCTGGCAGTGGGACGACCACGAGGTGACCAACAACTGGTCGTCGTCGAAGGACCTCTCGGCCGACGCCCGCTATACCGAGAAGAGCGTGCCGCTGCTGATCGCGCGCGGCAGCCGCGCCTTCCTCGACTACGCGCCGATGCGGCCCTTCGACGCGCGCGAGTCGCAGCGCGTCTACCGCCGTTTCTCGTACGGCCCGCTGCTCGACGTCTTCGTGATCGACATGCGCAGCTACCGCGGCCCCAACGGCGAGAACCTGCAAACCGCGCCGGGGCCGGACACCGCCTTCCTCGGCCGGCGCCAGCTCGACTGGCTGAAATGGCAGCTCGACCGCTCGACGGCGGTGTGGAAGGTGATCGCCGCCGACATGCCGATCGGCCTCAACGTCGGCGACGGCAGCACCGCGGCGGGCGTCGCGCGCTGGGAGGCGGTGGCCAACGGGCAGCCCGGGGCGCCGCTCGGCCGCGAGCTGGAAATCGCCGAGCTGCTGCGCTTCATCCGCCGGCGCCGGGTGCGCAACACCGTCTGGCTCACCGCCGACGTGCACTACTGCGCCGCCCACTACTACGACCCCGCGGCCGCCGCGTTCAACGAGTTCGACGCCTTCTGGGAATTCGTCGCGGGCCCGCTCAACGCGGGCAGCTTCGGCCCCAACATGCTCGACGCCACCTTCGGCCCGCGCGTGGTGTTCCAGAAGGCGCCGCCGCCGGGGCAGGCGAACCTCTCGCCCTATGCAGGGCTGCAGTTCTTCGGCGAGGTGAATATCGACCCGCCGAGCGCCGAGCTGACGGTGGAGCTGCGCGACCTCGACGGCGCGCCGGTCTACCGCCAGACGCTGGAGCCGCGCGGCTAGGGCCGGGCACGCCGCGCGCCGGGGGCGCGCGGCTCGCGCATCAGAGCCGCGAGAGCAGCTCGGCCTTTTTCTGCTGGAACTCGTCCGCGCTGAGCACGCCCTTGGCGTGCAGCTCGGCCAGGCGCTCGATCATCGCGAAGACGTCGCCGCCGGATGCCGGGCCGGCGCCCGACGGCAGCGACGGCGCCGACACCGAGGTCGCCGCCATCGCGGCGACCTCGGCCGCCGCCGGCATCGGCGCGACCGACGGCGAGGCTGCCGCCAGGCCGTCGACCGAGACCACCGGCAGGCTCGCGACGTCGACCATGCCGTACTGGCTCGAGAAGATCATCGAGCCGGTGCCCGACTGCTGCTGCGAGAAGCCGCCGATCTGGTGATCGAGCGTGTCGTAGACGGTGACGTGCCCGTTCAGCTCGATCGCGAGGCGGCGCGCCTGCGCGAAGTAGGCGTAGCGCACATGGTTCTGCGAGCCGGTGCTGGAGGGGAAGCGCAGGTCCGGCCCCCACCAGTCCGGCGCCGGCACGAAGAGGCTCGCTTCGCCCACGGGTCCCGAGGCGTCCTGCGCCTGCGAGGCGCCACCCGACAGATACCCGCCGCCCTGCGATGGATAGCCGTAGCCGCTGCCCTGCGACTGCGAGGCGTAGCCGACGCCGCCCTGGGATTGCGACTGGAAGCTGCCCGTCTGCAGCAGGCCCGGTTGGCTCGCGACCAGGGCCGACAACTCGTCGCAGAGCGCGCCGATGCGGCCCTTCAACGTGTTGTTGAACATGTCCGAGACCATGATCATCCCGCCGCGCATCCACTGCCCCGAGCCGGCGAACTCCGGATGATTGAACTGCGCCATGCCGCCGTTGCCGGCGACGACCGCGTCGAGCATCGACATCACCGCATCGACACCGAAGCCGTGGCGTGAGGCGATGTCCTGCACCAACTGCTGGCCGGCGGGCGTCAGCGTTCTCATCGTGGACTCCTCTCTGTTCAGGCTCCACGCGGCAGGTGCTGGGGGACAGCCGCGGGCGCGCAGTGTAAGTCGCGATGAGTCCAGCCGCGGCAGGCCCATCGCGCATCCGGCGCGACGGGTTGCAAACACGGTGCCAGGTGGTTCAGCCGTTGCGGAAGAGGAAGCTGTAGGCGTTGAGCGCCGGCACGCCGCCAAGGTGGGCGTAGAGCACCTTCGAGCCGGCCGGGAATTCGCCCAGGCGCACCTTCTCGATCATCCCGTGCATCGACTTGCCCTCGTAAACCGGGTCGGTCAGCACGCCTTCGAGCCGGGCGCAGAGGCGGATCGCCTCCAGCGTGCCTTCGTTCGGCAGGCCGTACTCGGGGCCGCCGAAGCGGCGGTCGAGCACCACGTCCTGCTCGGTGATCGGGCGGGCCAGCTCGACCAGCTCGGCGGTGTGCTTGGCGATGCGCAGCACCTGGTCGAAGGTCTGCTGCGGCTTGGCCGAGGCGTCGATGCCGATCACCCTGTCGGCCCGGCCGTCTTCGGCGAAGCCGACGACCATGCCGCCCTGCGTGCTGCCGGTGACCGAGCAGGTGACGATGTAGTCGAATTTGAAGCCGAGCTCGGCCTCCTGCTGGCGCACCTCCTCGGCGAAGGCGACGAAGCCGAGGCCGCCCTTGGGATGCTCGGAACAGCCGGCCGGGATCGGGAACGGCTTGCCGCCCGCGTTCTTGACGTCGTCCATCGCCTGCTGCCAGCTCTGGCGGATGCCGATGTCGAAGCCCGCGGCGTCGAGCCGCACGTCGGCGCCCATGATGCGAGACATCTCGATGTTGCCGACCCGGTCGTAGACGGCGTCGGAGTAGTTGACCCAGTTTTCCTGCACCAGCACGCACTTGAGGCCCAGGTGAGCAGCAACGGCCGCGACCTGGCGCGTCTGGTTCGACTGGATGCCGCCGATCGAGACCAGCGTGTCGTAGCCGCCCTCGATCGCCTCGGGGATCAGGTACTCGAGCTTGCGCGTCTTGTTGCCGCCGAAGGCCAGGCCGCTGTTGCAGTCCTCACGCTTCGCATACAGGTCGACCTTGCCGCCGAGATGCGCGCTCAGGCGCCTGAGCGGCTGGATCGGGGTCGGGCCGAAGGTCAGCGGATGACGGGGGAATTTCTTCAGGTTCATGCGTCGGTCTCCAGCGTCTGGGTTGGCGGGTGAAGGAGCCAAAGCATAGGGATCTTCGGATGCAACGTGCTTGCGAATTTATCGACCAACAAGCACCTCAGAGTTTCATATCAATCTTCTTGTCATTTTATGTTGTCTATGTAGTCACTCTTACGCAATAAAGATGCGTTCACAGACGCACGCGACGGCACCCCGGCGTCAACGCCCGTCACGCCCCGCCGGCCTGCCCCGCCCCTTCGCCGCCGAGCTCAGCTGCGCGACGAGGAAGTCGCGAAAGGCGCGCACCACCTCGGGGTGGGTGCGGCCGAGCAGGGTCTGCACCTCGATGTCGCGGTCGCTCATCGTGCGGGCGCGGAACGGCACCGCGCACAGCCCGTCGTCGGCCAGCAGCCCGCGCACCGAGACCTCGCTGGCGAGCGTCACCACGTCGCGCTGGCGCACGAATCTCAGCAGCGCGCCGACGTAGTTGCTGGTGAACACCGGCTCCACCGCCACCCGCTGCTTGATGCAGGCGATGTCGAACAGCTGGCGCAGCGTGGTGTCGGCCGCGGGCAATGCCATCGCGCGGCCCTGCAGGTCCGAAAGGCTGAGCTGCTTCAGCGCGGCGAGCGGGTGGCTGGCGCGCATCACCGCCAGGCCGGGCGCCGCCTGGCGGTGCTCGACCTTCACGTCGGTGTAGCCCACGCGGCTGTAGCTGAAGACCACGCCGATGTCGCAGGCGCCCTGGCGCACCCGCTGCGTCACCTCGGCCGGCGAGGCCACGCCCAGGTGGAAGCGGATGCCCCGGTGGCGGGCGTGGAACTCGTCGAACAGCGCCGGCAGGAAGTGCAGCGCGAACCCTTCGGAGCTGGCGACGCGCACCTGCCCGCTTTCGAGCCCCTGCAGCGCCTGCACGTGGGCCACGATGCGCTCGGCGTCGGCGCTGGCACGGCGCGCGTGCTCGGCCAGCAGCTCGCCCGCCGGGCTCAGCACCATGCCGCGCGGCCGTCGCTCGAACAGCACCGTGCCCAGCGATGCCTCCAGCCCGGCGATCTGCCGGCTGACGGCCGAGCCCGCCACATTGACGCGCGACGCCGCCTCGCTGATCGAGCCGCAGCGCACCACCTCCAGGAAATAGCGCAGCGCGGTGCTCTGCAGCCGGTGGAAGGTCGCCATGTTGCATGCCCCTTCGGATATCGATTTGCCATTTTGGCAAAGCAATGCTCTGAAATCTCTGCTGTTCGCAAAGCAAAGAGCTTCCTACCATGACCCGAAGACGGCTCGCGAAACCGGCCCCCGCCGGCCGCCGCCGACGGGTTGCGCCCCACGCCGCACCCCACGGAGACCCCTGATGAGCAGAAGCGAAGCCCTCGCAGCGTCCGCCGCCTACTTCGACGACGGCCGGTTCCTCGACACCCTGTCGCGCCGGGTCGCGGTGCGCACCGAGAGCCAGGAGCCGGCCAGCGCACCGCTGCTGCGGGCCTATCTCGGCGAGCACATCGGGCCCGACCTGGAGCGCCTGGGCTTCACCTGCCGCGTGCTCGACAACCCCCGCCCCGACGGCGGCCCCTTCCTCGTCGCCGAGCGCATCGAGCCCGGCGCCACCTTCACCGTGCTGACCTACGGGCATGCCGACGTGGTGCGCGGCCAGGCGGCCCAGTGGCGCCAGGGGCTCGACCCCTGGACCGTCGTCGTCGAGGGCGACCGCTGGTACGGGCGCGGCATCGCCGACAACAAGGGCCAGCACACGATCAACCTCGCGGCGCTGGCCCAGGTGCTGGAAGCGCGCGGCGGCCGTCTGGGCTACAGCGTCAAGCTCCTGATGGAAACCGGCGAGGAGATCGGTTCGCCCGGCCTGCGCGCGTTCTGCGAGCGGCACCGCGAGGCGCTGGCCGCCGACCTCTTCATCGCCTCCGACGGGCCGCGGGTCGCGGCGCCGAAGCCGACGCTGTTCCTCGGCTCGCGCGGCTTCTTCAACTTCAGCCTGCGGGTCAGGCTGCGCCCCGGCGGACACCATTCGGGCAACTGGGGCGGCCTGCTGCGCAACGCCGGCACGCGGCTGGCCCATGCGATCGCCAGCCTGGTCGACGCGCGGGGCCGCGTGCTGGTGCCCGGCCTGCTGCCCGACAGCCTGCCAGCCAACGTCAGGCAGGCGCTGGCGACGATCGAGGTCGGCGGCGGCCCGACCGACCCGGCGATCGACCCCGGCTGGGGCGAGCCGGGCCTGACGCCGACCGAGCGGGTCTATGGCTGGAACACCGTCGAGGTGCTGACCTACAAGACCGGCAACCCGGAGGCGCCGGTCGGCGCGATCCCGGGCGAGGCCTTCGCGCTGTGCCAGGTCCGCTTCGTCGTGGGCACCGACAGCACGCGCTTCATCGAGCACCTGCGCGCACACCTCGACGCCCAGGGCTTCGACGACGTGAGCGTCGAGCCCGACGGCGAGCCGATGGCCGCGACCCGCCTCGACCCGGACGACGCCTGGGTGCAGTGGGCGCTCGACTCGATCCGCCGCAGCACCGGCAAGGCGCCGTCGCTGCTGCCCAACTTCGGCGGCTCGCTGCCCAACGACGTGTTCGCCGAAGGGCTGGGGCTGCCGACGCTGTGGTTCCCGCACTCGTACCCGGCCTGCAGCCAGCACGCGCCCGACGAGCACCTGCTGGGCAGCGTCGCGCGCGAGGCGCTGCAGCTAATGACCGGCGTGTTCTGGGACCTGGCGGAACAGGGCCCCGACATCGTCGCCCGGCGAAGACGCCCCGCGCCGGCCGCGGGCGCCTGAGCGCGGCCCCGGCCCTCGCTGATTCCCGCCCCTGTCTTCCGGCGCCGACCGGCGCCGGCGCTCGACCGTTCCTCCCTTTCTTGCACCCCGAAACCCAAAGGAAACCAGGCATGAACAAGAGACCCGTATCGTTCGCCAAGCTTGCGCTCGTCGCGGTGCTGGGCGCCGGCCCGGCGCTGTGTGGAGCGCAGCAGCCGTTTCCTTCGCACCCGGTGCAGCTGGTCATCCCGTTCCCGGCCGGCGGGGCCGTCGACATCGTCGGCCGCCTCGTCGCCAAGGGGCTCGGCGAGCAGCTCGGCCAGACGGTGCTGGCCGACAACCGGCCGGGCGCCGGCACCGTCGTCGGCGCCGCCGCGGTCGCCAAGGCGACGCCCGACGGCTACACCCTGCTGATCAGCTCCGGCTCGACCTTCACGATCAACCCGGCGATCAACCCGAAGCTGCCGTACGACCCGCAGAAGAGCTTCGAGCCGCTGGGCATGACGGCGCGCGTGCCGCTGATCCTGCTGGCCCACCCCTCGGTGCCGGCCGACGGCCTCTCGGCGCTGGTGGCCGCCATCCGCGCCACGCCCGACAAGTTCGTCTACGGCACGTTCGGCAACGGCACCACCGGGCACTTCGCCGGCGAGCTGCTGTGGGAGCGTGCCGGCGTCAAGCTGCTGCACGTGCCCTACAAGGGCAGCGCCCCGGCGATGACCGACCTGATCGGCGGCCAGATCCCGCTGACCATCGACACGGTGGCGGCCGCGCTGCCGCAGCTCAAGGCGGGCAAGGTGAAGGCGATCGCCGTGCTCGGCGAGGCTCGCGCGCCGCAGCTGCCCGAGGTGCCGACCGCGGCCGAGAGCGGCTACCCCGGCTTTGCCGCCGATTCCTGGCTGGCCGTGGTCGCGCCGCGCGGCCTGCCGGCCGACGTCGGCGCCACGCTGGAGAAGGCGGTGGCGACCGTCGCCGCCCAGGACGAGACGCACCAGAGCCTGCTCGCCAACGGCCTGCAGCCCGCCTACGAGGCCCCGGCGGCGGTGTCGAGCCGGATCGAGGCCGAGCTGCCGCGCATGCGGGCGACGGTGGCGCGCTCGGGCATCCGGGCAGACTGACCGGGAGGCTGGCGCAACGGGTTGGCGCGCCGGGTTGGCGCGACGAAAGCGCGCTCAGCCCTGCCCTGCGGGCGCCGCCTCAGGGTGCAGGTGGACGGCCAGCCAGAGCGCCCCTTCCGACACCTTCCTCACGCTGTGCGGTGTGCGCGCGGGCAGGAACAGGTAGTCGCCCGCCACGAGCTCCCGGGCCACACCGCCCACTTCGAGCGTGGCCGTGCCCCGGACGAGCAGCACCCACTCGTCCTGCGGCTGGACGTACTCCGCGGGCGTGACCCGCGCCGAGCTGGTGATGCGCTCGACGACCAGGTTGCGGTGACGCAGCAGCGTCTCGAAGCGCTCGCCGGTAGCGGGCACGTCGAGCGCTTGGAAGAGGTTTCCGGAAGTCATGGCGGTCACGGCGGCGATCGCACCAGGCGCACCGGCAGCTTCGTCGTCCGGTCGATGTCGCCGCGCGTGTCGCCGCTCGTCATATCGACAGCCCAGCCGCGGCGCAGGGCGAGACGGGCGGCATTCTCGTTCGTGCGGCCCCGGACGACGTTGGCGTAGTCGTACTGGTTGACGGGCGAAGTGTCCAGGCTGACCGTGACCGACCAATGCCAGCCGGCCGGCGCGGATGCGAAGCGCAAGCGATCCGTGCCCGCACGGTCGGCAGATGCGCCGGCCAGACGCCGCAGCTCCGTGACCCGTGGCAGGCGCCAGCCCAGGCCCTCGGCCTGGGCCGCGGCGCTGGCCCGTGCGATGGCTTCGGCACGCGTCAGCAGCAGCGCCTCGCCGGTGCAGGCCTTGCCGGTCCAGGCCATGCCTTCGACGCAGCGCTTCCAGACCTGGCCGGTGGCGGGGTCGGTCAAGCTGGCGGCGACTGGCGGCGGGGCCGGGTCTGGCGGTGTCGTCGGGTTGGCGGCCCAGGCGGCCGCGACCGACAGGGCGGTGGCCAGGGTGGCGACGCTCCGTCGCGCGGCAGCGAAGAGTGGCTTCATGGGGTCATCTTCGACCGCCCGCGGCCGAACTTCACTTCGGCGCCAGGCGACTCAGCTTCTCGGCCATGCGGGTCTGCCAGCCGGGGCCGGTGGCCCGCCAGCGCTGGATGACGTCCTCCGTCAGGCGAATCGTGATGAGCCGCTTCGGATTCGGCGATCGGGGCCGGCCACCCTTGTTGACCTTGCCGCGCGCGAGCATCTCGTCCGTCAGTTCAGGAAGCTCTTCGTACTCTTCCGGCTGAATGATGTGAGCCTCGACACGCGCGAGGTCAGAGCCCAAGGAGCGGCGCGATGCGCGCTTGCTCGCGGTCATTGGCTTGCCTCATGCTGAACACGTGGCGATCCGCGCCACGCGGTGTGTAGCCGACGACGACCATGCGGCCACCGAGCATGCCGAAGCAGATGATCCTGGCCTCGCCATAGTCCTGACGCTGATCCTCGACCTCGAAGGTCGGTCCGGCGAAGACGTGCTCCGCGTCCTTGAAG
Organism: Ideonella sp.; assembly: GCA_035911095.1. Classification (GTDB taxonomy): domain Bacteria; phylum Pseudomonadota; class Gammaproteobacteria; order Burkholderiales; family Burkholderiaceae_C; genus JAMHWF01. The sequence goes on from JAMHWF010000048.1 coordinate 43,092, forward strand.
TCCAGCCCGCGGCCTTCGAGCGCGGCGCGGTGCTTCTTGGCATCGAACGTGATGGCCACGCGGTAATTGTAGCTACATCAACATTGGATGACAGCCGTCAGCGGTGCCGCGACTTCCTCTGAACCTAAAGACGGCAGTTGCTGCGCCCCAATCGCCCGCTGAGCGAGCACTGGCGCGACCTGGCGGGCGTTTGCGACACTCACCCGATGGGTGAAGCAAGACGCAAGAGGCTGGCGGTGGCGCGGGGAGCGGCCCACGAGGCCGGGGCGGCGCAGGTGGTGGACACGCTGAGCGGCAGACTGCACGTCCGCTGGGACGAGACGGCGCCCGCCACGCCGCACGGGCAACTGGTGTTCTTCGCCGAGTTCCTGGCCACCACGGGAGTGTTCGAGCGCTGGGTATCGGAGTGCCCGCTGGCGTACCGCAGCGGCAACGCGCCGGACAAGCGCGACGTGCTGGGCACGTTGATGCTGGCGCTGCTGGCGGGCCACCGGCGCTACGCGCATGTCACGGCGCTGCGCGGCGACGCAGTGGCCGCGCAGGCACTGGGGATGAAGCGCGTGGTCAGCGAAGACGCGCTGCGCCGGGCGCTGGCGCGCCTGGAGCCGGCACCCTGCGAAGCGTGGATGAAGCCCGCCCTGATGCACTCGGTGGGCGAAGCGCTGAGTCGACCCTGGGTGCTGGACATCGACGCGAGCATCAAGCCGCTGTACGCAGGTGGGTCAGCGCCGGCATCGTCGCGGCCTGACGTGGCCAGGCCGGTCACGCCGTGAACGGCAGGACGGAATGCCCTGCAACTGCGCCGGCCAGGTAGGAAAGGCTGGCGACGAGCACGCAGAACCGCACGCGCCCCTGGCTCGCCCACCGATGACGCACGCCCGCGTACCAGGCCCACCAGATCGCGGCCACAACGAATACGACCGAACCCGCCATGAAAGCGTCAACCGACGTCGAGCTACATCCACCCCATGCCGCGCCGACTGCCACAGCGCACGCGCCGGCAACGAAAGGGCTGGTCTGGGAGTTGGGCGCCGGCGCCGGTGTCGGCGCCGAACGCCCGGAAACCCTCGTTTCCCAGATCACACCCACTGGAAGGCCGAGGAATGCAAGCGCGATCCCCTGGAGACCGGTCAGCCAGGGGAAGACGTGAACCAGCACGTACGCTGCGACGGCGCCGCCAGCGAGGCAGAGCACGCTGCGCCAATGCTGGAGCAGGAGAAGTACCGACAAGACGCCTTCCAGATCCATGCGCAGGCCCCCTCTCAGTCGCGATCGAAGTGTCTTTCGCCCGCATCGGCTCGGCCTTGAGCTTGAAGCGCCACGCGCGCGGCCGGCGAGGTGGGCGCGCCCCGTGCTGCACCCGCTGGACGACTGGACGACGACCCGCACGTCACCGGGCGGGGTCACGAAATGAAATGAAGTTGCTCTCCTGGCGGGAGCCTGGTGCACCTCCTGTCGCGGCGAAAGCGCTGGCGCCCGCCCGGAGCCAAACCGGCTCGACTCCTATCTTGCCGGGCAGGGGAAATTCGGATCGAGCTGATCGTTTCCCGCAAAGAAGGCCAGATCAGAGTAGCTCCAATAGAAGTTCTTGCCTTCCTCGACGAACACCGCGTGCGCGAAGAACTGAAATTCTTCACCGGCAGCCCTGACGGATTCAAAAAACGAATTCACATAGACGCAGTCAGGGGTACGACCAGCCAAGGCCTTCTGGATCAGGTAAGACTTGTATGCGTCCGCTGACCACAGGAATGCCAGAAGAAACACGAGATTGACCGCATAAGGGGCGAGCGCAATGACCTTCGGAGACAGTTGCTTTCTCCGATTCACCAAAAACGAAAACCCAACCAATAGCAGTACCACCGCAGCTGCCACGCCGATCGGGGGCAGCAAGAAGCTGGCAAATCGCATATGGATTACCAGAAGCAGGGGCGGAAAAACGAGGAACGCGAGAAAAGAAAAGTTCACCAGAGAAACCGCGCACCAAAAGAAGTAGGTCTTTCTCAGGAACGGAAGAACTCCGAATCGCAACGACAGAAGCGCCAACGTTGGCACAAGCAGGACGAAAAGTGCGACGTATATCAGATAGTCGACCATCGTATCTGTCGAAGGGTTCCAGGACCGGATTTTTTTGTATTAGCGGACGCCGACTGCTCTCAACACGAATGCTCGTTCATCCATCAGCCTCTCAGACGTTTCCCCGCAACCACGTCTTTTCCGCTCATCTATGGCGTAACTCAATGATGCAAGCATTCTCCCGTCGCGACGGTCGGTGACTGTCACATCGACCTTGGTCAAGTTGGATTCTTGGCTTTCGACGCCGACAGGCGAGGCCCGAAACATGACCAAAACGTCGGCGGTCAGGTCTGTCACGCCAAAGTAGCCGCCATTATTTTCATTTGGTTGCCTAATATACGGACTAATTCCGTTGCCGGGCCTCCCCTCGCTCCGACAGCAGCGGCTTTCCGTGAACGCTATCTGGGCCGGAAGCAAAGCAAATCCATACCCGCCGCCAAAACTTATGTTTCCATTCCATTCGATGTTGAAATGTTTGAACTTGGGCGGATCTCCAGTCCAATCGTACGCAATAGAGCGAACAGGAGCTGCTGGCTTAGCGACAAACTTTGCTCCCGTGCCTGCACATGCAAGTGCAAACTCTGCAGAGTTTAGCGTCATTGATCTATATATTCGGTCGACCTGAAGGTCGACCTGAAAATAGACGATCCAACTGGCATAGCCAAGGGGAAGGGCGCCGGCTGAGAAAAGTATTGCCGTCCTGGCGCTTTTCCGCACGCACAGCACGAGCGAAACAATAAAGAATGCAGCGATCCATCCGAAACCCACCAACCATATGGTTTCTGTTGCTGACGGACCACCATCACCGCGCACCGATAAAATCGAAAAAAACAGGAAGACAGCGCAATTGACCGCGCCAATCAGCAGGAGAGCCAACAGAACAAGGAAAGTAGACACGTTTGTCGTTTCGAAGGCGGACGGAAAGCGGCGCGTTACATCCCTAGCTTGCGTTCGCCGTAGGAGCGGCGGTTGCGGGCTCAGCAGTTGAGTCCAACCCCGACCTCGCGTCAACGCGGCGCCCTGCCCTCACTCGCGGAAACCGTGCACCAGTCGCGTCGCCCCGCGGGCTGCTGAATCGCGCGGCCCACCATCAGCCAAGCTCACCCCACGACCCACCCCCATGCGATCCTCCTCGCATGCTCCGCCTGCACTTCTCCAACCACTACGAGCACCTGCAGGCCGGCTTGGTCGCCCGCCTCGCCGCGCGTCGCGGCGACCCCTTCGCGCCCGATGAGCTGATCGTCCCCAGCGCCGCGGTGCGGCGCGCGCTGACACTGGCGCTGGCCGACGCGCAGGGCCTCGCGACCAACCTGCGCTTCGGCTACCTCGCGCAGTGGCTGTGGCAGCAGATCGGCCGCGTCGTGCCCGGCGTGCCCGAGGCCTCGCCGTTCGACCCCGCCACCCTCACCTGGCGCGTCCACGCGGCACTCGGCGACACGGCCTGGGTCGACGCGCAGCCGCGCCTGGCCGCCTACCTGCGCGAGGCCGATGCGGTGATGCGCCACGCGCTGGCCGCCCGCATCGCGCAGCTCTTCGAGCAGTACGTGACCTACCGCCCCGACGGCCTCGCGCTGTGGCAGATACAAGGCTCGGGCGCCACCGCGGGCCGCACAGGCGGTGGCAGCGCCCTCCCCCAGCCCTGGCCCGCCGACCACCCCGACGCCGCCTGGCAGGCCTCCCTCTGGCGCCGCCTCGTCGACGAACTCGCCCTCGGCGACGGCCCCTCCCCCGCCGAGCGCTTCGCCGCCGCGCTCGACGCAGCCAGCGAGGCCCAGCTCGCCGACTGGGGCCTGCCGCCGCAGCTCCACGTCGTCGCCCCCGTCGCGGTGCCGCCGCTGCACCTGCGCCTGCTCGAACGCCTGGCCCGCCGCATCGACGTCGACGTGCACGTGCTCAACCCCTGCCGCGAGTACTGGTTCGAGCTGGTCGACCGGCGCCGCCTCTCGCACCTGCGCGCGCACGGCCGGGCCGAGGGCCACGAGGTCGGCCACCGCCTGCTCGCCGGCTGGGGCAAGCAGACGCAGGCGCTGATCGACACCCTTGTGGACATCGGCGGCGACGCGGTCGAGGACGACGCCGCCTTCGTCGAGCCCGACGACGCCACGCTGCTCGGCTGGCTGCAGCGCTCGATCCTCGACCTGGCCGAGCCACCCGCCGCCTCGTTCGCGCCGCGCGAGAACGAGGGCAAGAGCGACCGCAGCCTCGAGCTGCACGTCTGCCACTCGCTGACGCGCGAGCTCGAGGTGCTGCAGGACAGGCTGCTCGGCCTCTTCGCCGCCGACCCGACGCTGCGGCCGTCCGACGTGCTGGTGGCGCTGCCCGACCTGGAGGCCGCGGCGCCGCTGGTCGACGCGGTGTTCGGCACCGCGCCGCCCGAGCGGCGCCTGCCCTATGCGATCACCGGCCGCGCGGCGCGCCACGCCGCGGCACCGGCGCGCGCCTTCGTCGCGCTGCTCGAGCTGGTCGCCTCGCGCATGACGGCGCGCGACGTGCACGGCCTGTTGCAGCAGCCGGTCGTCGCCCGCCGCTGCGGGCTCGACGACGAGGCGCTGCAGCGCATCCACGAATGGATGCTCGCCGCCGACCTGCGATGGGGCCTCGACGCCCCGCACCGCGCCGCACTCGGCCTGCCGGCCGACGCGCGCCACACGCTGCGCGAGGGGCTGGGCCGCCTCTTCCTCGGCCACCTGCTGCCCGAAGGCGCCGCAGAGCCCTTCGGCACGCTGCTGCCCTGCGGCGACGCCGAGGGCTCCGAGGCGCTGTGGCTCGGCGCCTTCTGGCGCTTTGCCGAGGCGCTCGGACGGTTGCAGGCCTCGGTCGCCGCGCCGCGGGTGCCGGCGCAATGGGTCGCGCTGCTCGCAGGCGCGGTCGACGACTTCCTCGCCGTGGGGCATGGCGGCATCGGGGGCGGCGACGCCGACGAGCGCGAGGAGCTGCAGGCCCTGCACGCCACGATCGCCACCCTCGGCGACGACATGGCGCGCGGCGGCGCGGGCGAGACCCCGCTGCCCTTCGCCGTCGTTCGGGCAGCGCTGCTCGAACGGCTCGACGAGGGCGGGCGCGGCGGCGTGCCGACCGGTGCTGTCACCTTCGCCTCGATGGCTGCGCTGCGCGGGCTGCCCTTCCGCGTCGTCGCGGTGCTGGGGCTCAACGACGGCGAATTCCCCGGCGCCGCACGCGCCGCCGAGTTCGACCTGATGGCCGCCGCGCCGCGCCGCGGCGACCGCCAGCGCCGCCATGACGAGCGCAACCTCTTCCTCGACCTGCTGCTCGCCGCGCGCGAGCACCTGCACCTGAGCCACACCGGCCGCAGCGTGCGCGACAACGCGCCGCTGCCGCCCTCGGTGCTGGTGGCCGAGCTGCTGGACCTGCTGGTGCCGGCCACCGCGGCCGTCGCCGCGCCGCATCCAGAGCACGCCGCAGCGCTGGCCGCGGCGCGGCAGCGGCTGGTGGTCGAGCACCCGCTGCAGCCGTTCTCGATCGAGGCCTTCGACGCCGGCGGCGACCCGCGCCGGCGCAGCCACCACCGCGAGTTCGCCGAGGCGCTGCGTGCAAGCCTGGTGGCCGAGGGCGAGATCGCGCAGGCGACGGCACGGCAGCTGCGCGCGGTGACCGGCGCGAGCGCCGGATTCGACACGGCGGCGACGGGCGCGGACGGCGCCACTCCCGCCGCGACCCATGCGGCGGCCGGCGCCCCCGCCTCGCCACGCGCCGAGCGCGATGCCGGCTACGACCGTTACGACGACGACGTCGCGCCCCCCGGGCCGACACCGCCCTTCCTCCGCGCCGACCAGCCGCTGCCGCCGCCGGGCCCCGAATGGCGCCAGGTCGAGCTCGACCGGTTGGTCGAGTTCTTCCGCAACCCGAGCCGGGCGCTGTTGCGCCGCCGGTTGGGCATCGAGCTCGGCCGCGAAGCCGACGAGCTGCAGGACGACGAGCCCTTCCTCGCCGGCCGCGAGGCGCAGCGGGCGCTCGCGGCGCGGCTGCTGCCGCCGCTGCTCGAAGGCCGGCTCGACCGCCCGGGCGAGGCCGAACAACTCGCCCGCGCTGTCAGTGAATGGCCGGCCGGCCCGCTCGGCGAGCGCCAGCTGGCGGTCGAGCTGGCGGCGCTGCGCGGCTTCGCGGCCCGGGTGCGCGAGCGCGACGCAGACGATGTGCTCGCGCCGCATGCGGTGCAGATCGAGGTCGACCTCGATGGCGAGGCCTGGCAGCTGCGCGGCGCCTTCACCGGGCTGCGCGCCGACGGGCGGCTCGGGTTTCGCTACGACGACCTGCGCGCCGGCGACGTGCTCGGCGCCTGGATCGGCCACCTCGCGCTGTGCCTGCAGCCGCCGCCCGGCGGCGTGGCGCAGAGCACGTGGGTCGCGCGCGACCAGACGCTCGAGCTCGATCCGCGCGCCGACGCCCGCGAACACCTGGCCGAGCTGCTGCGCCTGTACCGGCGCGGGCTGCGCGAGCCGCTGCCCTTCTTCCCGCGCGCGGCCTGGGCCTACATGTCGAACAACGAGTCCTGGCACCAGGCGCAGGGCGCCTTCTGGCCGCGCCCGCCGTTGAAGCCCCACGGCGAATGGCTCGACCCGGCGTACCAGCTGGTCTTCCGCGACGTGGTCGACCCGCTGGCCGGCGAGTTCGCGGCGCTGGCGCAAGCCGTGTTCGCGCCGGTGCGGGCCGGCGACGTCTCGGGCCTGGCCGCCGCCCTGGGTGTGGCCAGGGCCGCCGAGGGCCACGAGCCATGAGCGACCCGACCCCGCTCGACCCCTTCGCCTGCCCCCTCGACGGCATCACGCTGGTCGAGGCCTCGGCCGGCACCGGCAAGACCTGGACGCTGACGGCGCTCTACCTGCGGCTGCTGCTCGAGCGCCGGCTCGAAGTGCAGCAGATCCTCGTCGTCACCTTCACCAAGGCGGCGACGGCCGAGCTGCGCGAGCGCATCCGCAGCCGCATCGTGCTGACGCTCGACGTGCTGCGCGCTGGCCGGGCCGCGCTGGCAGCCGACGACTTCGCCGCGCGCCTCGTCGCCGCCCTGCAGAGGCGGGAGGCGGTGGCCGACGAGGAGATTGCCGCCCGCCTCGACCGCGCGCTGCAGACCTTCGACGAGGCGGCGATCTTCACGATCCACGGCTTCTGCCAACGCGCGCTGGCCGACGTGCCCTTCGTCTCGGGCATGCCGCTGGCGCTCGAGCTGCTGGCCGACGACAGCGAGCTGCGGCTGGAGGCGGTGCACGACTTCTGGCGCCGCCACGTGGCCGGCGGCGCGCTCTCGCCGGCGCTGGCGAGCCGGCTGCTCGCAGGCAAGGACACGCCCGAGCGCTGGGCCGGGCTGCTGAAGCGGCACCTCGCGAAGCCGCTGGCGCGCATGCTCTGGCCGGCGGGGGTCGAGGGCGATCGCCTGGCGCCTGGGGGCAGGGCCGGGGACGGGGCCGGGGCCGGGGGCCGCGGCAAAGACGGCGGGGAACGCGGGGACGCGACGACGGCCGCGCTCGACACCGCGTTCGCGGCGGCCCGCGCGCGCTGGCAGCGCGAGCGCGAGGCGATCGTCGCCCTCCTCGTCGAAGCCCTCCCGCGCCTGCACGGCGGCAGCTACAAGCCCGAGACGATCGAGACGACCGCGGCGCAATGGGACGAGTGGTGCGCCGCGCCCGACGCGCTGGCCTGGTCGGTCAAGGAGGACAAGACCGACCGCTTCGGCTCGCAGATGCTCGGCCTCAAGGCGAAGAAGGGCCAGACGCCGCCCGCCCACCCCTTCTTCGACGAGGCCCAGGCGCTGCTCGACGCCCGCGAACGCACGCTCGCCGACCTGGACGTGCAGCGCCTGCGCCTGCTGCGCCAGTTGCTGGACGAAGCGCCGCGCGCGCTGCGCGCCGCCAAGCACGAGCGCCGCGTCGTCGCCTTCGACGACATGCTGTTCAACCTGCACGAGCGCCTGACCGGCGGCGCCTGCCCGCAGCTCGCGCCAGCCTTGCGCGCGCGCTTCCCGGCGGCGCTGGTCGACGAGTTCCAGGACACCGACCCGCTGCAGTTCGAGATCTTCCGCAGCCTGTATGGCGACGCCGACGCCGCAGACGCGTCGCTCGTCCTCGTCGGCGACCCGAAGCAGGCGATCTACAGCTTCCGCAACGCCGACCTGCACACCTACCTGAAGGCGCGCCCGCTCGCCCGCGCGGTGCACACGCTGGAAGCCAACCAGCGCTCGACGCCGCAGCTGCTCGCGGCGCTGAACGCGCTCTTCGGCGCCAACCCGCGCGCCTTCGTGCTCGAAGGGCTCGACTACCGCGCGGTCAGCGCCGGGGCCAAGCCGCGCCTGCCGTTGGTCGACCGCAGCGAAGGCGGGGTGGCCGACGGGCAGGCCGGCGCCACGCGCGAAACCCGCGACGCCGGCGCCGCGCTGCGCCTGTGGCGTCTGCCGCCGGCAGAGGGCGGGCAGCCGATCCTCAAGGCCGAGGCACGGCGGCTCGCCACCGAGGCCAGCGCCGCCGAGATCGCGCGCCTGGTCGCCGAAGGCCAGCGCGGGCGCATCACGCATGGCGGGCGCCCGCTGGCGGCCGGCGACATCGCGGTGCTGGTGCGCAGCCATTCGCAGGGCGCGCTGATGCGGATGGCGCTGGGGGCGCTGGGCGTCGGCAGCGTCGAACTCTCGCAGGCGGGCCTCTTCGACAGCCCCGACGCCGAGGCGCTCGAACGCGTGCTCGCCGCGGTGCTGCAGCCTTCGCGCGAGCCGCTGGTGCGCGCCGCCCTGGCGACCGAGTGGCTCGGCTTCGACGCCGCGGCGATCGAGGCGCTGGCCGCCGACGAGGCCGCGATGCTCGCCCAGGTGACGCGCTTCGCCGCCGACCGCGACACCTGGCGCACGCGCGGCATCGGCGTGATGCTGCGCGCCTGGATGCTGCGCGAAGACGTCGCGGCGCGGTTGCTGGCCCGCGCCGACGGCGAGCGCCGCGTGACCAACCTGCTGCACCTCATCGAGACGTTGCAGCAGGCCGCCGAGACCCACCCCTCGCCGCCCGCGCTGCTGCGCTGGCTGCAGGCCGAGCGCCGCGAGGCCAGCGCCGACGAGGCGCGCCAGCTGCGCCTGGAGTCCGACCGCAACCTGGTGCAGATCGTGACGATCCACCGCAGCAAGGGGCTGGAGTACCCGATCGTCTTCTGCCCGTACCTGTGGGACGGCTACGACTTCCGACCCAACGACGGGCTAGACGGCCTGCAGTACCACGACGCCGAAGGCGAGCCGGTGATCGACTTCGGCGCGGCGCGCAACGACGAGGCGCTGAAGGCCCGCGCCACACTCGAGCGCGCGGCCGAGACGGCACGCCTGGTCTACGTGGGGCTGACGCGGGCGGTGCACCGCTGCGTCGCCGTGGTCGGGGTCTACGGCACGAGGACCAGTGGGGCGAAGCCTTCGCCGAAGGAGGCGATGGCCAGCATGCTCAACTGGTTCGTCGCCGGGGACGGCCACGAGCGCGCGGCGTGGACGAAGGCGATCTCCGAAGCCAAGGCACCCGAGCCGACACCGATCAACGATGCCTGGACGGCGTTCGCGCGGCGTGCGTCGCCAGACGCCGCGCTCGTGCCACTGCCCGATGCGCCCGGGCAGCCGGTCGCGCCGCAGCACCCGCCGCCCGAGACGCTGGCCGCGCTCGACCCGCCGGCCCGCCTGCCCGGCGCCTGGCGCATCGGCAGCTACAGCAGCCTGACCCACGGTGCGCAGCACGAGGCTGCGGCGCTGGACCACGACCAGCGGCCGGAGCTGCCGGGCGGCGACGTCGACCCGCCGCCCGACGAGGCCGCAACCGCGCCGGAGACCTGGGGTGCCGCAGCCGACGTGCCCGGCGCGGCGGGCCTGCCCGATGCCGCCCCGGCCCGCACCGGTGGCGGCGCCACGCCAGCCGTGTTCACGCCCGCACCCGACGACATCCTGAACTTCCCGCGTGGCGCGGCCGCCGGCGAGTGCCTGCATGCGGTGTTCGAGCGCGCCGACTTCGGCGACGCGCAGACCTGGCCGGCGGCGATCGAGACGGCGCTGCGGCGGGCGCCGCCGCTCGCGCAGGGACGCGCGACGGGGGCGGCGGGGCTCGACGCGGGCGCGGTGGCCGCAGCCTTGCACGGGCTGTCGGCGACCCCCTCGGCTTCGGTGACGGACGCATCCGCGCTGTCGACCTCGCTTCCATCGGCAGCCGCCACCACGCTGCACGCCCGCCAGCTCGCCCGCGCGCTCGGCGACGTGCTGCACACCCCGCTCGAGCCCGGCCTGCAACTGGCCGCCGTGCCGCGGCAGCGCCGCCTGGCCGAGCTGGAGTTCACGCTGCCGGCCGCCGCGCTGCGCGCCGACGCGCTCGTCGCGACGCTGCGCACGCACGGCCTGGCGGTGCCGGCGCTCGCCTTCACCCGGCTCGCGGGCTACCTGCGCGGCTTCATCGACCTGGTGTTCGAGCACGAGGGGCGCTACCACCTGCTCGACTGGAAGTCGAACCACCTCGGCGCGACGCCGGCCGACTATGCGGCGGCGCCGGTCGCGCGCGCGGTCGCCGCGCACGGCTACCAGCTGCAGGCGCTGCTCTACACGGTCGCGCTGCACCGGCACCTGCGGCAGCGGATCGACGGCTACCGCTACGACACGCACTTCGGCAGCGCCTGGGTGCTCTTCGTGCGCGGCGTGCGCCCTGGCTGGCTCGACGCCGAGGGCCGGCCCTGCGGCGTGCACCGGCTGCGGCCGAGCGCCGCCGCGGTCGAGGCGCTGTCGGCGCTGTTCGATGCCGCCGCCGCGGGCCGTCCGGCGGAGGTGGCGCGATGAACCCGCTGCGCGACACGACGAGCCCCGAGGCCGCACTGGCGGCCGGCATCGCCGCCCACGTCGAGCAATGGGCGCGCGAGGGGGGAGACGACCCAGCGACCGCGCGCCGCGTCGCGGCCGCCGCCGCGGCGGTGAGCCGCGCGCTGGCACGGGGCCATGTGTGCCTGCGGGTCGACGAACTGACGGACGAGGACGAGGGCGCTGCGCCTCTCGACGCCGGCGGACCCGCGGCGACGGGCGGGGCAGCCGGCCCGCTGCTCGCCGCGCTGCGGGCCTCGCAGGCGGTCGGCAGCACCGCGGTGCCGGGCAACCGGCCGCTGGTGCTCGACGATGACGGCCGCCTTTACCTGCACCGCTACTTCGACCTCGAAAGCCGCCTCGCACGCCGCCTGGTGCAGGCGGCGCGCCACCCACCGGCGGCGATCGACGAAGCGACCCGCGCGCGGTTGCAGGCGCTGTTCGGCGGCGGGCAGGCCTCTTCCGCTCCATCCGTCGCGCCGGCACGACCGCTCGCACCAGCCGCGCCACCGGCGCAGGCCATGGCGCCGCCAGCTGCCGCCCGGCCCCGCAGCGCCAGCCGCCGTGCCGGGCGCGACAACCCGACGCTGCCGCTGTTCCCCGATGCCGAGATCGACCCGGCCGAGGCAGGCGGCGCCACCCCCGATCGCCAGCAGCTCGCCGCCGCGCTGGCGCTGCGCCAGCGCCTCGCGGTGATCAGCGGCGGCCCCGGCACCGGCAAGACGACGACCGTCGTCAACCTGCTCGCCTGTCTGATCGCCCAGCAGCCCGAGGGCCGCATCGCGCTCGCGGCGCCGACCGGCAAGGCGGCCGCGCGCATGACCGAGGCGATCCGCCTGCGCGCCGGCCACCTGCCGCCCGAGCTGGCGGCGAAGCTGCCGCAGGAGGCGCACACGATCCACCGCCTGCTCGGCGTCACCCCCGGCGGCTTCCTGCACGACGCGAAGCGGCCGCTGGCGATCGACACGCTGGTCGTCGACGAGGCCTCGATGCTCGACCTGGCGCTCGCCACACGCCTGCTCGAGGCGGTGCCGCCGGCAGCGCGCATCGTGCTGCTCGGCGACAAGGACCAGCTCGCGGCGGTCGAGTCGGGCTCGGTCTTCGCCGAGCTCAGCCTGGCGCCACGGCTCGACGCCGCCTGCATCGCCGACCTCGCCGCGGCCTGCGGCCTGGCGCCCGGGGCCCTCGCCGCGTTGGGCGCGACGCCGCCGCCCGTGCCTCCATCCACCCCGGGCGCGCCATCGGCCCCACCCGCCTCCTTCGCGGTCCTGCCCGACAGCGCGCTCTGGCTGACGCGCAACTTCCGCTTCGGCAGCGACTCGGCGATCGGCCGCCTCGCCGCCGGCATCAATGCCGCCCGCACGGACGAGGTGCTCGGCGCGCTGCGCACCGCGTCGGCCGCGGCCACCGGGCCCGATGCCCCGCTGCGATGGTTCGACGATGCCACGCCGCTGCCCGGCGCCGCGACGCTGGCGAGCATCGAGGCGGGCTACGCGGCCTACTTCGATGCCGTGCGGCGCGACCCGGCCGACGTCGCGGCGATCGCCGCGGCCTTCGAGCGCTTCCGCGTGCTGTGCGCGCTGCGCGAAGGGCCGCGCGGCGTGCGCGCGCTCAACGACCGCCTGACCCGCCATGCGCGGCGCGTGTTGCAGGCCGTGCCCGCAACAGCGCAGGCCAGCGCCGCGGAAGGCGCTCCCGGCGGCCTCACGCCCTGGTTCACCGGGCGGCCGGTGATGGTGCTGCGCAACGACCCGCTGCTCAAGCTCTTCAACGGCGACATCGGCTTCGTGCTGCCCGACGGGCACGGCGTGCCGGCCGTCGTCTTCCCCGCCGGCGACGGCTGGCGGCGCGTGCCCCCGGCGCGGCTGCCGGAGCACGAGACGGCCTTCGCGCTGACGGTGCACAAGTCGCAGGGCTCGGAGTTCGACGAGGTGCTGCTGCTGCTGCCCGACACGCCCCACCGCGTGCTGACGCGCGAGCTGCTCTACACCGGCGTCACGCGGGCGCGCGAGCGCGTGCGCCTCGCGGCCGGCCCGGCGGTGCTGCGCGCCGCGATCGGCACCGCGACGCGGCGCCACTCGGGCCTGCTCGCGCGGCTGCGCGAAGCTTCGACCTGAAGGTCGGCCAGGGTCGTCGGCACAGGTCGCCGGCGCGGTTCGGCGGCGCAGGCGGCGGAGCTTCAGCGGCCCGCCGGGCCGGGGTTCACAGCAGGGCCCAGAAGCCGAGCACGACGTGCCGCCAGATCGACACGTTGAAGGTGACCATGAAGATCAGCAGCGACCAGCGCCAGAGCGCCTTGTAGCGGCGCTCGCAGCCGGGCTCGCCGGTCGACACGAAGAGCCCGAAGTACAGCAGCATCGGGATGAAGGTCAGCGCGAACAGCACGCCCATCACCCACCAGAAGACGACCATCGCCTGCGTTCCCTTGACTTGCCCTTCAGAGGACCAGCGCGAGCCGTTCCAGCAGCAGCACCGCGAAGAAGCCGAAGGCCGCGACGAGCGTCCACTTCAGGATCACGACGCCCCGTCGCCGCCACACCACCTGGCGCGTGCCGATGTACATCCCGAAGCACAACACCGCGGCCACCAGCAGCAGGCCGAAGACCAGGCGAAAGATCAGCATCGTCCCCGTGCCTTCACGGTGAACGTCGAGAGGTCCGGTTCAACACACATGCGGCGGATTGTCCCTGAATCCCTCGCACGGCCCGGGCCTGCAAGCGCCGGCTGTCCGCCGTTGTCGGCATGCGCCGACAGCGCCTGCCGGCTGTGCCGGCTAACGTCCTACAACGAGAGGACGCCAGCCATGCCCTACCGCCCGATGCCCATGCCAGGGCCGCAGACCCGCGACGCGGGAGAGCTGCCTCAGCACCGCCCGCCGACCTACCAGGAAAAGCTCGACGAGGCGATCGACGAGACCTTCCCGGCGAGCGACCCGATCTCGCCCAGCGGCCCGGACAGGCCCGAACACGCGACGCGTACGCCGCGCGACGACGTGGACTGGGTGCGCGACGAGCCAGGCAAGCGCTGAGCGGCCAGGGCCGCTTCGCCCGCTACCAGGCCGGCGCCAGCTCGGCAAAGCCGGCCGGGGCCTGGGCCTCGTCCTCGAAGCTGACGAGCTCATAGCTGTCGGGGTCGGCCAGCACCGCGCGCAGCAGCTTGTTGTTGAGCGCGTGGCCGCTCTTGAAGGCGCTGTAGGCCGCCAGCATCGGATGGCCGATCACGTAGAGGTCGCCGATCGCATCGAGGATCTTGTGTTTGACGAACTCGTCGTCGTAGCGCAGGCCGCCTTCGTTGAGCACCTTCAGTTCGTCGACGACGATCACGTTGTCCATGCCGCCGCCGAGGCCCAGTCCGCGCGAACGCATCATCTCGACGTCCTTCGTGAAGCCGAAGGTGCGGGCGCGGCCGATGTCGCGCTTGTACTGGCCCGAGCCCATGTCGAACTCGACGCGCTGGCCGGTCTGGTCGACCGCGCGGTGGTTGAAGTCGATCTCGAAGGCGAGCTTGAAGCCGTGGTACGGCTCGAGCCGCGCCCAGATCGCGTTCGTGCCCTCACCGTGGCGCACCTCGACCGGCTTGCGGATGCGCAGGAAACGCTTGGGCGCGTCCTGCAGCTCGATGCCGGCCGCCTGCAGCAGGTAGACGAACGAGGCGGCCGAGCCGTCGAGGATCGGCACCTCCTCGGCGGTGATGTCGATCAGCAGGTTGTCGATGCCCAGGCCCGAGCAGGCCGACAGCAGGTGCTCGATCGTCTGCACCTTCGGCGCGCCCGGGTCGCCCTGGGCCGACAGCGTGGTCGCCATGCGGGTGTCGGTGATCGCGGCCGCGGCGAGCGGGATGTCGACCGGCGTCGGCAGGTCGACGCGGCGGAACACGATGCCGTGGTCGGCCGGCGCCGGCCGCAGCGTCAGCTCGACGCGCGCCCCGCTGTGCAGGCCCATGCCGACGGCGCGGGTCATCGACTTGAGCGTGCGTTGCTTCAGCATCGCGGGATTGTAGGGACCGGGCCGGGGTGCCGCTGCGGGCCTTGGCTATCGCGACGATACGGCCCGGCCGGCCCCGCCAGCGGCGTCCCACCCGCCCGCCGGGCCGAGAAAACGGCGCCGTCGCCTGGCCGCAGGCCCCGGCGCCTACGGCCCGGCCGCCAGCAGCGCCCGCGCGCGCGGCTGCTCGGCGGCGCTGAAATGCTGGTGCAGGTAGGCCTCCCGCGCCTCGCCGCGCTGCGGCGCCGACAGCTCGGCAGCGCTGGCGATGGCCTGCAGGCGCTCCCGCGCCTGCGCCAGGCGCCGCTGCCAGTCCTGCCACGACGCGTCCTGCGCCTTCAGGCGCTCCGCCGCTTCGGGGCCGAAGCGCGCGGCGCGCCGGGCCTGCAGCTCGGCTCGGCCGGCCTCGCCGAGCGCCTCGTCGGGCTGCGCCAGCAGTGGGCCATCCGGTGACGCCTCGGTCGCCGGCGTAAACGAGGCGACCTCGTCGCGGCCGGCCAGGTCTCGCAGCGCAGCGCGTTCCTCGTCGCCGAAGAAGGCTTCCGCCCAGGCCGCGCCCAGGGTCGCGCGACGGATCGAGGCCTGCTCGGCGAGCAAGGCGTCGAGCCGCGCCGCATCGCCCGCCTGACGGGCGAGCGGCCGCTGGCGCAGGGCCAGGTAGCGGTCCCAGATGGCGAGCACCTGGGCCGCGGCCGCCGGGCCCTTCTCGCGCTGCACGGCCTGCTCGACCCAGTGGCGCAGTGCCGCCGGGTCGACTTCGCCCAGGCCGGTCAGCAGGTAGTCGAAGCGCCGTCGCAGCGCGAGGCCGGGCTGCAGCCGGCCCTCGTGCCAGCGGCCCCAGTCGCCATCGAGCGCCGTGCCGCGCAGCGAGCCCTGCACCCACAACTGGTCGACATGGCGGACCGCCCGGTCCGCCGGCGACTCGCCGGGCGCCTCGGCCACGGGCGGCGCGGCAACGGGCGCCGGCACGGGCGTGCCCGGCGCAGCGGCGCGTGGCGCGGCCGCTTCGCGGGCCTCGGTCGGCAGCGCCGCCCGCCCGGGCCAGATCGAAACGCCGACGCCGACGACCACGACCAGGGCCAGCGGCAGGGCGTACAGCCAGGGCCGCCCGCGCCGTGCCGCAGCCGGCCGCGCGGTCACAGGCCGGCCAGCTTCAGCCGGTTCGCCTGGGCCCGGTAGAACGCCAGCGGGTCCTGCGAGAAGAGGCCGCGCAAGCCCAGCGCCTGGTTGATCGAGTCGAAATGGTTCCAGTGGTAGTTGTCCTTCAGCACCGTCCCCCAGTGGCTGGAGCAGCGGCCGACGAAACCGTCGTTCGCCGAGAAGCCGAAGAAGGTGGCGCTGATCTGCATCAGCAGGTCGGTCGGGTCGATGACGGTCGTCAGCACGTGGGTGCCGCCGGCCGAGTAGTAGCGGATGCCGTTGACCAGCTCCGGGCCCTGGCCGCAGGCCGTGGTCGGCGCGCCCTGCGGAAAGCGCTGGGTGAACTGCGCGGCACCGCGGCTGTTCATCGACAGCAGCGCGCCGAGGAAGTCCGTCGTCAGGTAGGGCGTGCCGGAGATGAACTGGATCGCGACCGAGGCGGCCGAGCCGAGCGCGACCACGATCGGCGTGGTCAAGGTCAGCCCGGAGATGGCCAGCAGCCCGTCGGCCGCCTGGCTGCCCGCGTGCGGGCTGGAGACCGAGGTCACCGAAGCGACCAGGTCCGGCGCCACTGCGGCGACATAGCGGGCGGTCGGGCCGCCGTGGCTGTGGCCGATCAGGTTGAACCGGGTGTGGCCATAGGCCGCCTGGAGCGCGCGCAGGTGCTGGATCAACTGCTCGCCGCGGACCTCGGTCGTGTTCGCGGCCGACACCGGTGGCGTGTACACCGTCGCGCCGCCGGCCTGCAGGGCCCCGGGCACGCCGTAGAAGTAGCGGATCGGGCCGATCTGGCTGAAGCCGAACAGGCCGTTCACCAGCACGATCGGGTGCCTGGTCTGGGTGTAGGTATCCGCCGCCTGCGCGGCAGGCACCGCGCCGAGCTGCAGGCCCAGGGCCAGCGACATCGCGCCGAGCCAGCGGCCGAGGCGGTGTTCAGGGAAGAGGGTTCGCATCGTCGGTGTCTCCATCCGTTGGTTGACCGCATCGGTTCGCGGGGATGCCTCGTTCGGAGGCACAGATCAGGTTCATCGGCTCGCCTGGGGGCCGACGGCCCGGCCGATGCCGGCCGGCAGGCCCGCGGCCGACGGCAACGGCCGCCGGTGGGCACGCTCGGGAGAGCGGCGCAGCAGCACGCAGTGCAGCGGCGGCGCGTCCCCCGCCCGGCTGAGGTCGTGCTGCGCGAGCTCGTCGACGGCGCCGTCGACGCACAGCGCCAGCAGCTGGTCGCCGTGCGTCTGCCACTGGAAGAAGCGCCAGCGCGCGGCATCGGCCTCGGCCGCCGCCTCGCCGGCCTGGAGCCGCAGCGAAGCCTCGCCGTCGAAGGTGAACGAGAAACGGTCCATCGGCAGCGTCAGGCCGAGGCCGCGCGCTTTCAGGTAGCTCTCCTTCAAGGTCCACAGCTCGAGCAGGCGCCTTGGCTGCGCCGCGGCAGGCAGCGCATGCAGCGCCGCCGCCTCGTCGGCGCTGAACCATTGGTCGGCGAGCGACAGGTCCGCCCGCCGGTGCAGCGACTCGAGATCGACGCCCACCGCGGCGCCGCTGCTCACCGCCAGCACGATCAGCCTCTCGGCATGGCTGAGGTTGAAGTCGAGCCGGCCGGCGAGCCCGTGCGCCTCGTCGATCACGAGGCGGCCCGCGGCACCGGTCGCGAAGCGCCAGTGCGCCGGCGCCACCGGCGCATAGCGCGACAGCACGCTGCGCACGAGCCCGCGCGTCAGCAGGTCGCGCGCGCGGTCCTTCTCGAAGCGAAAACGCTGCTGGCGCTCCCGCTCCGCGGGGCTGAGCCAGGCGCGAAAGGACTCCAGCAGCGCCCTGTCGGCGACGGCCGCCGCGCCGCCGTCCGGCGACAGCGGCAGGTGCCAGAGCGCCACGCGTCCCCGGTCATCGCTGGGCATGGAGCGGCCTCTGCCCGACATCCGCGCCGCGGCGGTGGGCCTGCGCCACCCGGTGCTGCCAGAGGATGAAGAGCGGCGAGCCGACCAGCTCGAGCAGCGTGAAACCGACGAAGGGCAGGTACGGCATCCCGACCAGGGCCATCGACAGCGCCCGGCCGATGCCGCCGATGAAGATCATTCCCCAGACGGCGCGGAACAGGCTCGTCTTGCGCTCGATCTGCGGGATCGTCCAGAAGGCCGCGAGACCGAGGCCCAGCCAGACCCCGGCATAGAAGCGCAGGTTGCTGTCGAGCATCGCATCGCGCGGCAGGCCCATCGACGCGTACAGGGGATCGTCGACGCCCATCATTGCGATCAAGCCGGTCAGGGTCGGCACGCAGGCGAGCACCGCGGTCGTGATCTGCAGGTTTCGTTTGCTCGTGCTGGCGGTCACAGGTAGTACTCCAGAAGCAGTTGCCACACATGACGCTGGGGCAAGGCACCGTACTGCGTCGTCGGGCCGCCGCCGTTGCGCTGGAACTGCAGCGCGACGTCGAAGCGGTCGAAGCGGCGCCGGGCCTCGAACCAGGTGAGCCGGCTATCGTCGTCGAGATTGACCTGCACGAAGCCGGTCAGGTCGAGCCGCCGCCAGATCGCGTCCTGCCACCGGGCACGCAGGAAGGCCGCGTTGGGCGTGGCCAGCTCCTGCTGGTCGTTGACCCATTGCAGGTACTGCCCGAAGCGCTGCGGGCTCTGTGCCGGCAGCCCGCGCCATGCATCGCGCTTGACGGCAGCGCCGTCGTACTGGTATTCGGCGGTCAGGACCAGGTTGATCGGCAAGGTCCAGGTCAGCCCGGCCGCGCCGCGCGAACGGAAGGCCACGTCCTCGTCGCCGCCGCTCGCGCGGCTCAGCTGCGAGGCGATCCGCCCGCCCACCCATTCGGCATGCCCGACGACCGACCGGCCGAACACCGCCGTCATGTTCAGCCCGAACTGCGGCGGGGTGTCGTCGTCGCCGTAGACGATGAACTGCGGGCTGAGGTTGGGGCTCAGCCGGTAGCTCGACGCGAGCTGCCAGCGCGTGCCGCCGTTGGTCGCGGCGAGGTCGGGCGAGAACGGCGCGGTCGAACGTTCCCGCGCCAGCTTCGGCGCCACCAGCAGCGAGACCGAGCCGTTGTCGCCCAGCACCTGCCCGCGCAGCATCACGGTGCCCATGCGGTTGTCGCGCTTGCTGTCCGGGTCGGCCGAGGTCAGCGAGCGGATCGCATCGCCGCGGAAGAAGTCGCTCGGGTTGTATGCATAGGCCGACCCGACGCGCAGGTTGACCCGACCCAGGTCGAACAACCAGCCGGCGGCGGGCTGCCAGGCCAGGTAGGCCTCCTTCAGCACGTTGGTCGTGCCCCGGCCGCGCAGCCGATAGGGATCGTAGGCGTCGAGCCGGTCGGCGAAGACGGCGCGCAGCGTCGGCGTGAGCCGCGTGTCGAGGCGGAAGTCCAGCGACAGCCGGCTGCGCAGCCTGTCGTCGGTGCCGCGACCGTCGGTCTGGATCAGCGCGCCCTCGAGGTCGAGCTTCCAGTCCCGGGCCGGGGCTTCGGCCTCGGTGGTCGTCGCATCGGCGAGTTCCAGCGCCGCGTCGATGTCGTCGTCGGCGGCCTGGGCCAGGGCGCTCGCGGCGGCCAGCAGGGCGGCGGCGGCATGTCGGTTCGGCTTCATTCGGCCTTGAATCGCGGCAGGTAGTCGCGCTGCAGCCAGGCTTCGGGCACGTCGCGCCAGGCGTAGTCGGAGAAGCGCATCACCGTCACCCAGCTCGAGTCGAGCCCGTCGATGATCACCGTCTCGGTCGGCCGCTCGACCCCGAGCTGCATCGCATAGCGGCGGTAGAAGGCCGTCTTCAGCAGCCGATCGCTTTCGGAATAGAAGCGGGCCTTGACCGGCCGCGTCGTCTGCGCGTCGAGCCAGATCTCGATGCGCTGGTAGGTCACGCCGGGCGCGGCCGCCGCCAGGTCGAGCACCTGGCACTGGCGCTTCTGGCGGTCGCCGTCGGTCACCTCCTCCTCGCCCTTGCTGGCGGCGCGGTAGTCCTGCGCCAGGTTGACGGTCGCAACGTCGCCGTTCGCCGCCTGGCCGAGCAGGCGCTGCTCGGGCGAGATGCGGATGCTGGCCAGGTTCGACGGGTCGTAGAACCACAGGTCGTTGCCGTTCTTCAGCATCAGCTTGTTGGCGTCGCGCTGCGGCGCGACGAAGTGGATCAGCGTCTTGTACTGGCCGCTGTTCGCGTCGGGCCGCGAGTAGGCGCCCAGCGTGGTGCTGTCGGTCTGCTGGCGCTTGCGGTACTCGGTCACCGTCACCGCCATGTAGAAGGACTTCTCGGGGTTGCGAATCGCGTCGCTCGCGGCGAGCAGCTGCTGCGGGTCGGGCACGGCGGCCCGGCCCGGCGCCGCGACCGGCGCCATGCCGCAGAGCAGCAGCTGGCCGAGCAGGCGGCGGCGCGAGCCCGCCTCGCCAAGGAAGGAACGGTGGGGGGATTCGCTCATCGGCGCCTCGAACGGACGGGGGTCAGACATGGCGCAGCGCGTCCACCACCGGCAGCCTCGACGCGCGACGCGCGGGCAGCCAGGCCGAGACGGCCGCGACGACGATCAGCGCTGCCAGCGTGATCAGCATCAGCTGGAACTCGCCCCACACGCGCACCGTCAGTGCGACCGGGTTGACGCGCGCCGGCGGCATCCAGTGCAGGCCGCTGTGGTTGACGGCATACGCGAGCAGCAGGGCCGTGGCCACCCCCAGCAGCGCACCGAACAGGCCCAGCACCAGGCCCTCGGTCACGAACAGCGACTGGATGCCGGCGCGGCGCAGCCCGATCGCGCGCAAGGTGCCGATCTCGACCGTGCGCTCGACGATCGCCATGCTCATCGTGTTGCTGACGACGAACAGCACGATCACGCCGATCAGCACGAAGATGAAGCCGAAGATCGCCGAGAACATGTTGTTCGTCTGGTCGTAGAACGGGTTCAGCGCCGCGAAGTCCTGCAGCTCGAGCGCCTGGTCGGCGAAGCGCTGCCGCAGCAGCTCGTCGATGCGCGCCCGCGCCGCGGGCAGCTGCGCGGTGTGCTCGAACTGCAGCATCACCGCGGTGACCTGCGGCTCGTCGGCGCCGTACACCAGCCGCTGGGCGCGCGGCAGGTGCAGCGCGACGAAGACGTCGTCGATCTCCTTCACACCCTGGCGTTCGGCCTTGACGACGGTCACGCCAGCGACGTTGGGCGCGCCGCGCGCACTCGCCGCGAGGATCTCGATGTGGCGCGCCGCATCCGGCGGGGCCAGGTCGTCGGGTGGCGTCTCGAGGTCGGACAGCTCGGCGATCTCCGGCGCGAGCGCCGACGCCCCGGAGGCGGGCGCGGCCGGCGCCGCGGCGGCTGGCGGCGCCGCGCAGGACGGCAGGTGCAGCGCCGCGCACAGGCCGAGCACGCGCGCCACGCCGTGGCCGATGATCGCGGCATCCGCCTCGGTGCCCGCCAGGCCGAGCCGCTGCGGCACGATCGGAAAGCGGTAGTCGTTCCACTCCCGCATCCGGTTCTGCTCGTCGACGACGATGCCCTGGGCGAGCACGGTGCGCGAGGTGCCGGTCGAGAAGTTGCCGGCGATGCCGCCGAGCTGCAGCACCGGCGTGGCGACCAGCAGCATCGGCGCCAGCACCGGGTCGGCCTTCAACGCGTCGATGATCTCGGGATAGTCGGCGATGCCGTAGGCCGCCGAGTTGCCGCTGCCGAACAGGTAATAGCCTTCGCGCTGGATCTGCAGGTGGCCGCTGTGCTGCACGAAGTCGGTCTGCAGGCCGAGCGTGACGTCGCGCGTGAAGCCACCGAAGAGCAGGATGGCGCAGACGCCGACGACCATCGCCAGCACCGTCGTCATCGAGCGGCGCCGGTTGCGCAGCACGTTGCGCACCGCGAGGGACAGGGTCTCCTTCACAGCGGCCTCACCCGGCGCTGCTGCAGCACCTTGCCGTCGCGCAGGCTGATCACGTCGTCGGCCGCGTCGAGCACCTGCGGGTCATGCGACGAGAAGACGAAGGAGACGCCGTGCTCGCGCTGGAGCCGGCGCATCAGCGAGATGATCTCGCGGCCGGTGGCGCTGTCCAGGTTCGCCGTCGGCTCGTCGGCCAGCACCAGCGCCGGCGTGGTGGCCAGCGCGCGCGCGATGGCCACGCGCTGGCGCTGGCCGCCCGACATCTCGCCCGGCCGCCGGTTCGCCTTCGACGCCAGGCCGACCGCGCGCAGCAGTTCGCGCACCCGCGCGCGGCGCTTGTTCGGCGCCATGCGGATCAGTTGCAGCGGGTACTCGACGTTCTCGTAGGCGGACAGCACCGGCAGCAGGTTGAAGGTCTGGAACACGTAGCCGATGCGCTGCGCGCGGAAGTCGGTCAGCGCGTTGTCGTCGAGCCGCACGATGTCCTGTCCGTCGACGACCACGCTGCCCGAGTCGGCGCGGTCGATGCCGCCGATGATGTTCAGCAGGGTCGTCTTGCCGCTGCCCGAAGGGCCCGACAGCACGGTGAAGCGCCCGGGGGTGATCGACACCGACACGTCGGCGAGCGCCACCACCTCGACCGCGTCGAGCCGATAGGTCTTGTTGACCTGGCCGACGACGACGACCGGGCTCATCGGCCTGCCGCCGTCGTCATCGGCGTGTCGTGGCGCGCCGTCACGACGGCTGCACCGCGAGTCGAGGCGACGGGGCCGCCGGCGCCGGCGTCGCCGACGGCCGCATGGCCCGGGTCAGCTTCTGCAGCCGGGCGCGGTAGCTGAAGTGCTCGACCTCGATGACGTGGCGCGAGGTCGCGCTGAAGTGGATGCCGCCGCTCGCGTCCCGGCTGCGGTCGGCCCAGATGCGTTCCTGCAGCCACTGCGCCTTCTTGGGCTCGGTCTCGAGCGCCCGCAGGTAGTTGGCGAGCAGCCGCGACTGGTGGTCCATGATCGGCCAGTTGCCGGTCGAGGTCTGGAACAGCCCGATGAAGAACAGGTTGTCGTGCTGGCGGTCGAAGATGTTCAGGTAGAGCTCGGGCCGCGCCTTCGGCCAGGCGAGATGGCGCTGCTCGAGGAACGGGAAGTCGAGGTGGAAGCCGGTCGCGTAGACGATCACGTCGACCGGCTCCTCGCTGCCGTCGGTGAACTTCACGCGGTCGCCGCGCAGCTCGGCGATGTCCCGCTTGGCCTGGATGTCGCCGTGGCCCAGGTGATAGAAGAGCGTCGAGTTGATGATGAAGTGCGACTCGAACATCTTGTGGTCGGGCTTGGGCAGGCCGTAGGTCTCCGGCTGGCCGGCCGTCGCCATGCGCAGGAACCAGCCACCGAACAGGCGCCGCGCCCACAAGGGCATGCGCATCCGGAGCCAGACCTCGGCCCAGCGGTCCACCGGCAGCCCCCAGACGAACTTCGGCCAGTAGTAGTAGCCGCGCCGCGTGCTGTGCAGCACCGAGGCCGCGTGGTGCACCGCCTCGACCGCGATGTCGCAGCCGGAATTCCCCGCCCCCACCACCAGCACGCGCTTGCCGGTGAACAGGTCCGGCGTCTTGTAGCTGCCCGAATGCACCTGCACGCCGTCGAAGTGGCCGGGGTAGTCGGGGATGTTCGGCTTGCACAGGTGGCCGTTGGCCACGATCAGGCCGCTGTAGGCGCGCTGCTCGCCGCCGTCGAGGGTGATGCGCCAGCCCCCGTCGGCCGGCGCCGCGTCGAGCACGGTGCGCGAGAAGCTGATGTGGTCGCGCAGCCGGAAGTGCTCGGCATAGGCCGTGAGGTAGGCCAGCGCCTGCTCCCAGCGCAGGTAGGTCGGCAGCTCCGGCGCCATCGGGAAGTCGAGGTAGCGCGAGAACTCCTTCGAGCTGATCGTGTGGACCGACCGGTAGATGCTGCTCGTCGACGAGCCGTAGTTCCAGTGGCCGCCGAGCCCGTCCTCGCGTTCGAAGACGTCGAAGTCGATGCCGGCTTCCTTCAGGTTCTTCGCCGCGGTGAGGCCGGCCGCACCGGCGCCGATGATGCAGTAGCGGGCGCCGCTGCCGTGGTGCTTCGTCATCGCTTCACGCCTCCTGTGATTCGAGAACGGGCGCCGCACCGGCGGGCACGGCCGTCGCGTCCGGCGCAACGGGCGCGGCGGTCTCGACGACGCCCTCGCGGCACGGGTCGCGCCAGCGGGCGTAGGCCACGCCCTGCAGGCTCACGATCAGCCGGTTGTCGGCGTTGAACAGCCGGCAGCTGCCCTGGGGCGCGAAAAGCACCGAACCGTCGGTCGCCGCGCGCTGCGGGTGCAGGTCGATCTGTGCCACGCGAACCGCGTCGGCCGTCTCGGCCGGTTCGCCGCCGCCCGTCTGTCCCGGCCCGGTGAGCATGAAGCGCAGCGCGTGCTCGAGCGAGTTCAACGGCAGCGCGAGGCGGGGCGGGTGCGGGCGCGCCCACAGGTCGGCCGGCAGCACCGGCTGCGGGCTCGCCCGATGGACGCCGCCGGGGCGGCCGCTCCAGGCCGCGACGGGCAGGCGCCTGCCGCGCCAGTGCAGGCGCGCCAGGCCCTCGCCGGCGGCGGCCGGCTGGGCTTCGTCCTCCTCCGGCCCGCGGCCGGCCAGCGCTGGCGTGGCCAGGAGACCGGCGGCGCCGCCGGCGGCCGCCGGCACGGGATCGCGATAGCCCATCGTCGCGCGCAGCACGTCGTCGTCACCGCCCGCCGGGCGCAGCTGCACTTCCACCTGCCAGAGCGCGCCGTCCTGCCAGCCGCGCGCCTTCGCGTCGATCGCCAGCGGCTGGCCGCCGGGCGGCAGCACCAGCCCGTCGAGGCGCACCCGCAGGTCGCGGATCGTCGTCAGCTCGACCGCGCGGAAGCCCTCCGGCGCCACCCAGTCGGCGGTCGCGATCGCGTACTCGAGCAGCATGCCGATGAGCATCGCGGGCCGCCCGTCGACCAGGAACTCGTCGAGGAAGGGCGCGCTCGCCGGGTCGAGCCGGTGCCGCGTCTCGAGCAGCGCGAACGGCCGGTAGCGGCGCAACTCGCCGAGGTAGTGGCGGCGGGTATGGAGCTGCTCGATGTTCGAGATGTCGGGGCTGGCACCGAAGCCGCGGATCTGCACCGGCGTCACCGCCTGGCCGACCTGGCCCATGAACATCACCTCGCCGGAGCCGCCGTCGCTCAGCTCGCCGAGCCAGTGCGCGATGCCTTCGTCCACCGCCATCGGCGAGACGTACTGCTTGGTGACCTCGAGGTTGGTGATCATCCCGACGCCGTCCCAGGTGGGCCAGACCAGCGTCTTCGCGACGAAGCCATGCTGCTGCGCGGCCCACAGGCCGAGCCGCGCGAGCGCCTCGTTGGCGGCGGCGTAGTCGAGCTCGCCGGTCATCCCGCCGAGCCGCCCGGTGAGCGAGCCGATGTTGCAGAACTGGCGCACCGGCAGCTGCCGCGTCGCGGCGAGCAGGTTCGCGAAGCCGCCCACCTTGACGTTCAGCGTGTGCAGGAAGCCGTCGATCGACTTGCCTGGCAGGCGCACCGGCTGGTCGCTGCCGGCGTTGTGCACGACGTAGCGGATGGCCTCGCCGAACTCGTTGACGACATGGCCGACCGCGGCGGCGTCGGTCACGTCGCAGACTCGGTAGTGGATCGGCAGCCCGCGTGCCGCGATGTCGGCCAGGGTGGCGCCCAGCTGGCGGCGCGAGCGGATGCGCGACAGCGCGCGCCGGATCTCCACCAGCGGCCACTTGGTCGAGGCCCTGCGCAGCTGCGCCAGGCACCACTGCTTGAACGCCTCGTCGTCCTGGACGTACCAGTCCTCGTTGCCGAGCGGCGGCCGCTCGCGGCCGGTGAGGACGACCGTGGCGCCGAAGCGCTCCGCGACCGCGAGGGCAAACTGCAGGCCGATGCCGCGGGCCCCGCCGGAGACCAGCACCACCTCCCCGGCCTGCGGCGGCGGCACCGGCCGTGCGGGCGCGGCGCGGCGCGGCATCAGCGTCCAGCGCCGCCCGTCGCGGTGGCCGACTTCGAACAGGCCCCAGCGGTAGAGCTCCGCGGCGATGCGCTGGTCGGCCAGCCGGACCTCGGCGGGCGCCAGGTCGAGCACGCGCACGTTGCAGTTGGGCAGTTCCTGCGGCAGCGTCTTCGCCAGGCCGGCCCACAGGCCGCCGAGCGGCTGGCCCGGCGCGCCGTCGCCGTAGCCCATCTGCCCGTCCATCCAGGTGACCGCGACATAGAACAGCCGGTCGGGCTCCTCCACCGCGGCCCAGTCGGCATAGCAGGCCTGCAGCAGGCCGACGCTGCGGCGCATCGGCGCCTGCCAGGCCTCGCGGTCGGGCGGGTCGAACGGGCCTTCCGCGCCGAGGTCGACGATGCCGTCGATGAAGCCGACGCGCTTGCGGAACTCGGCCGCGGCCGCGGCCATGTCGTCGCCCACGGGCTCGAAGACGAAGGCCTTCGCGCAGGCGCGCAGCAGCGTGGTCGCCAGGCGTTCGGCCGTGCCCGGCCGGCCGTTGACGATCACGATGCGCCGGCCGGCGAGCGCCGCCGACGGCTGCGCCGGCACGCCCGGCGCCTCGACCGGCGACCAGACGAAGCGCGCGGCCGGCACGGCCGCCGCCGACGGCGGCCGCGGCCTGGGCGGCGAGGGGCGCGCCACCGACGCCGCCGCGGACGCCTCCTCGGCGGGCGCGGGTTCCGCGACCTCGCTCAGCTCGGGCACGTCCAGCGGGCCGGTCGCGGCTTGCGGCGCCGCGCCCGCCGCGGGCTGGTCCTGGCCGGCATCCGCCGCCGCGGCGGCCGCGAAGGGGCAGCCCGCCTCGGCCGCGGCGGCGAGGGCCTCGCGCGACGGCGCCGCGGCCGGCGCCTGGCCATGCGTTCTCGGCTTCAGGATCAGCTTGATGCCCTGTAGCGGCCGCAGCGAGATCAGGGCGCCGCGCGTGAGCGGATGCCCCGGCAAGGCGTGAAGCTCGAAGTGCTGCGCCGCCACGGCGACGACGACCCGCATCTGCATCAGCGCGATCTGGAAGCCGATGCACTTGCGCGGCCCGCCGCCGAACGGGAAGAAGGCGAACTTGTGGTGCTTGAGCCCGGGCGCGAAGTGCTCGGGGTCGAAGGCGTCCGGGTTGTCCCAGAACTCGGGGTGCCGGTGCGTGACGTAGGGCGAGACGAAGATCGACGACCCGGCCGGCAGGTGGTAGCCGCCGATCTCGTCGTCGTTGATCAGGTCGCGCGTGTAGCCCCAGATCGGCGGATAGACGCGCAGGCTCTCCTGCACGACCTGCTCGAGATACGGCAGGCGGGCGAAGTCCTCGACCGCGGGTGCGCGCCCGCCGAGCACCGCGTCGAGCTCCTCGCGCAGACGGCGCAGCACCTCGGGATGCTGCGACAGCGCGTACAGGGCCCAGGCCATGCCGGTGCCGGTGGTCTCGTGGCCGGCCAGGAAGACGGTCATGACCTCGTCATGCACCTCCTGGTCGGTCATCGGCTGGCCGGTGTCCGGGTGGCGCGCCGCCAGCAGCAGGGAGATCAGGTCGCTGGCCGACACCGCCTCGCTGCGGTGCTGCTCGACGATGTGGTTGATGATCGTGTCGATCTTGCGCCGGGCCCGCCAGATCTTCATGTGGAAGGGCGTCGGCAGCTTGCGCGGGATGAAGTCGTTCAGGTTGCCCTGCGGCATCATCGCGTCGAGCGCGAACAGCACCGCGGGCCCGACCTCCTCCGCGTAGGCGGAGATGTCGGTGTTGAACACCATCTTGCCGAGCATGCGCAGGCTGAGGTGCATCATCTCCGGCACCACGTCGATCGCCTCGCCGTCGCGGCTGCGCTCGCGCCAGCGCTGCACCAGGCCGAGCGCGGCCTCGCCCACCGGCTGGACATAGGCGTCGAGCTTCGGCCGGTGCACCATCGGCTGGATGGCGCGCCGGTGGCGCTTCCAGAAATCGCCTTCGGTGGTCAGCAGGCCGTCGCCGAAGAAGAGCTTGAAGTTGTCGTAGAACCTGCCGCGCGAGTAGTTGGCCTGGTTTTCCTGCAGCACGTACTGCACGTCGCGCGGGTGCGCCAGCGCATGCGTCACGAAGGGCCCGAGGCGGTTGACCGCGATGTCGCCCCAGCCCTGCTGCAGCCGCAGCAGCATCGCGACCGGGTCGGCCTTGTACTCGGCCAGGTTGCCCATCAGCAGGCTGCCGCGCGGGCCGGGTGCTTGCTTGCCCTTCATGACACCTCCGGCGAAAGCAGCGCCTCGACCTGCTGACGCGCGACGAACTCGCCCGTCACCCTATGCACGTAGCCGATGACGACGCCGCTGACGTCCTTCATCTGCAGCACGATGGCGCCGTCCGGACGCGCCGCGACGAAGCGGTTCTCGCTGCGCTGCTCGTCGAGCGTGAAGGACAGCGGCGTCGCGTACAGGTCCAGGCGCGGATGGCGCGCCGCGAGCGCGATGTCGTTGCCCGGCTCGTAGAGGTCGATGCGGCGGATCGTCGCCGGCGCGGCGAGCGGCACGTAGTGCTCGGCGACGTGGTTCAGCACCGAGACCCGCGCCAGGCCGTCGAGCAGCAGGGCCGGCATGACGAAGCGGCGGAACACCGGGTCGGCCGGGTCGATGCGCAGGTCGTATCGGGCGCGCTTGCCCTGCGGCGTGGCGCCGGTGTCCTGCGTCGTCACGAACATGCTGGTCAGGCGCACCGGCGCCGCCTCCACGTGGTACGGGTCGGCGATCGGCGTGAACGGGCGCTCGGGCCAGGCCTGCCAGACCGGGGCCGGCGCATAGGCCGGCGCGAGCACGACCTTGATCTCGAAGTGCAGCTTGTTCGGCACCAGCACCTGGCCGCCCGGCCCGACCACGTCGCCCATCACGCGCACCTGCACGGTCCGGCGCCCGCCGTCGCCGACGAGGGTCTTGGCGTGGATGCGCTTCAGGCTCGGCCGCCGGCGGTCGTAGACGCGCAGGAAGTGGTGGAACACCGCGTCCTCGAAGCCGACAACCTTCTCCTGCGGATACAGGTGCAGCGCCGCCTCGGCGGCGATCTCGGTGACGAAGGTCCCGGGCAGCGTGGCATAGCCGTTCACCAGGTGGTGCTGCAGGTAGGCGTCGGTGTCGAGGTCGAAGACGCGCTCGAACCAGGCGTCCCCCTCCCCCGCCGGGCCGCTGCGCCGGTCGAGGTAGAAGCCCGGCGCGGCCGCGGCCGGCGCCTTGTCGGCGTCGAAGTAGCCCGGCAGCGCGTTGAGCACCGCGCGCTTCTCGCGCTCGCCGAGGTGCACCGATTCGTTCGGCCGCCGCGCCAGGTTGATCTCGCGCAGGAAGAGATGCACCCCGTCCTCGGTCGACATCGCCGTCAGCATGCCGGCCTTGTCGAGAAAGGCCTGGGTCACCGGATTCGCGCCCAGGCCCACCGAGGCCCACAGCGTCCAGCCGATCGTGAACTCGTCTTCGCCCAGGCTGCGGTGGTAGAGCGACGAGGTGTTGAGGAAGTCGTTGGCGGCGGAGTAGTCCGTCTCGCCCGACTGGCCGGTGTGGCCGATCAGCGAGCCGAAGTTGCACCACATGCGCGGCCGGCGCGCGCCGAACGCGGCACGCAGGTTCCAGTAGCCGTGCACCTTGATGTCGCGCACCGTCCGGAACTCGGCGAGCGACTTCGCCGGCACGATGGCGGACCGGTTCAGCCCCGCCGCGTTGACGACCAGGTCGATGCGCGGCTCGCGCTGCAGGATGCGGCCGACGGCCGCGTTCAGGCTCCGCGGGTCGAGCACGTCGGCGCGCAGGTAGTGCACGCGGTCGGCGCCGCAGGCGGCCTTCATCGCCTCGAGGTTCCGGCGCGCGGTGCGCGCATCGACGAGGCGGTCGAAGGCCTTGTTGATGCGCGGCAGCGGCAGGCCCGGATCGAGCGCGCGCTGCTCGCGGATGTACTGGGCGCGGCGCCGCGCGAAGTCTTCGTCGCTGCCTTCGAGCAGGTCCGCCGGCTGCGCGTCCAGGTCGTTGCTGCCGATCAGGTAGAGCGTCGGCCTGAACTGCTGCGCGACGGCCTTCATCAGCTCGGCGGTGATGCCGCGCGCGCCGCCGACCGCGACGATCACCGACGGCCGGCCGATCCCGGCATGGCCGTCCGCCGGCAGCTCGCCCGCCGTTGCGGCAAAGCGTGCCGTCAGCCGGCGCTCGCCCAGGCGCAGGATCACCGGCAGGAACTGCACCGAGGCGGCCTCCTGTTCGACCTGGCGGACGACGACCGCGGGGTCGGCGCTGTCGCTGACGACACCCACCACGCGACTGCCCGGAAGCTCCATCGCCAGCGCCTTCAGCAGGCCGGTGAAGAGGCCGCTGACCGGGTGCGGCGCGCCGGCCGGCACCGCGTCGGCCAGGCCCATCAGGAACGAGCCGCCGTCGCCGAGGCGGTCGTAGGCATGCTTCAGCGCGAGGAAGCAGAGGTCGTGCAGCGCGAGCCAGCCGGCCCCGGCCTCGGGCGCGCGATCCGCTGCGCCGAGGGACAGCAGCAGGCGCACGTGGCGCAGGCGGCCGGCCACCGGCGACAGCAGCGCGTCGACGGCCGCCTCGCTCACCTCGGGGAAGTGGAACCAGCCGGCCCGCGGCTCGGCGATGGGCACCGTCGACAGCACGATCAGGTCGGCGGGCAAGGTGCCCAGGCGTTCGATGCGCGCCGGATCGTCGGTGACCAGCACGGCAGCCTCGGTCAGGAAGGGCACGCCGGGGCGGCGGCCCAGGTCGCCGGCCTCGCGCCATTCGACCTCGTGACGCGTGACTTCGACCGTCCGGCCATCGGCGCGCACGGCGGCGCGGCGCAGCACCGCGGGCAGGCTGGCCGTGGCGGCGGCCGGCGTGCCGGTCGCGGCCGGCGCCGACGTCAAGCGGCCGCCTTCCGGCGGCGTGCCGCCGCACAGGCGGCGCAGCGCCTCGACGGCGGCGTCGCCGCCCAGGTAGGTCAGGCTGCGGCCCTGGGCATCGCGCAGGCCGTGTGCCGGGGCCTCGTGGCGGCCCCCGGCGGTCAGGCGGTCGACCGGCGCGAGGACCTTCAGGCCGGCTTCCCGCGCCATGCTTTCGGTCATCACCGCGAACATCACGATGCCTTCCGCGGGCCTGCGCTCGCCGAGGGCCGGCAGGATCTCGTCGGCGACGTTGCCGTTGATGCCGCCGACGATCGCCATGTCGATCTCGCCCGCGCGCAGGTAGCGCGAGGCGACGTCGAACGCGGCCAGGGCCGAGTCGTGGCCCGTGTCGACCGTCATGTTCAGACCGTTGAGGTCGAAGTAGTTGGCGATCCGCGACGGGATGACGTTGGGCATCATGCCGGGGAAGGAGTTCTCCGTCGGCGGCGCGATCAGGCGGTCCATCTCGGCGCGCAGGCGCTGCAGCGCCTCCTGGGCGAGTGCCGACCCGCTCGTGCGCGGGTCGTCCGACAGCGCGGTGGCGATGTCGTCCAGGTAGCAGCGGGTCGAGAACAGCGCCGCATTCCGCGTCGGCCCCATGTGGCCCATGACCACGCCGATCGACTTGGCGTGGCCGCGCCAGAACTCGGGCAGCTGCGCGCGGATGCCGGCAGCGGCGTCGAGCGCCATCAGCTGGCAGCGGTCGATCGCGCGCAGCAGGGCCGGGGGCATGCGCACCTGCTCGAAGCTCGGGATCGGGTAGTGCTCGCCGAAGCTCGCCTCGGGCCCGGCGCGACGGCCCTGCAGCCATTCGGTGATGGCGGCGGCATCGGCCAGCCCCGGAAACTTCGCGGCCCAGGCGACGACGACGATCGGCTCGCCGTCCTTGCGGGCGCGCCGCGGGCCGCGCGCGAAGCCCTGCTGGTATTCCTGCACGATCAGGTGGCCGTTGGTGCCGCCGAAGCCGAAGCCCGACACGGCCGCCGTGCGCGCGACGCCCGGCTTCGCAGGCCAGGCCAGTGCCTGCTTCGGCACCCGCAGGCGGCACTCGTCGAGCTTGAAGTCGGCCGGCGACGCGTCGTAGCGGTGCTGCGGCGGGATCGTCTGCTTCTGCAGGCCGAGCACGACCTGGATCACCGAGACGACACCGGCCGCCCAGCCGGTATGGCCGATCAGCGACTTGTTCGAGGTGACCATGACGTCGCGGTCGGCGCGGAACATCTGGCGCAGGCTCTGGAACTCGGCCAGGTCGCCGGCCGGCGTGCCGGTGGCATGGGCGACCACCCAGTCGACCTGTGCGGGCTCGATGGCCGGATGGCTGTAGGCCCGCTCGATGGCGATGCACTGGCCCTTGGAGCTCGGCGCATAGATCGCCTTCCCCTTGCCGTCGGACGACGAGCCGAAGGCCTTCAGCACCGCCATCACCCGGTCGCCGTCGGCGAGCGCGCGCGACAGGCGCTTCAGCACGACGACGCCGGCGCCGTCGGCGAAGAGCACGCCGTCGTTGGCCTTGTCGAGCGGCCGCACCTCGCCGCTCTTCGACAGGCCGTGCAGCTTGGCGAACAGCACCGAGCCGCGCGGCGCGAGGGCGAACGAGCCGCCGCAGGCGACCAGGTCCTTGCGCCCGGACAGCAGGTCCTTCATGCCGAGGTCGATCGAGTAGAGCGACGACGAGCAGGCGGTGTCGACCATGATGTAGTCGGTGCCGTCGGGCAGCACGCCGCGCATCGCCTCGGCCCCGACGCGGTGCGGGAAGAACCCGGCCAGGCCCTCGGCACCGCGCCAGTAGCGGCGGCCGAGGATCTCGCCGATCTCCGCCAGGCAGCGGGCGCGTTCCTCGGGCGAGGCCTCGGCCTGGTCGAGCGCGGCCTCGAGGCGCGCCCGCGCGCCGGCGAGCACCATCGACTCCTCGAGGTGCTGGCTGCCGTCGGCGGTGTAGCCGACGAGAAACGACGAACGCCCGCCCGGCGCGCCCTTCACGCCGTCGAGCGCCTGCATCAGGGCATGGCGCAGCCAGAGCGTGGTGAGCTCGGTGGGCGCGGCGCCGGCGTCGATCTCGGCGGCCAGCCGCGGCAGCGGCTTGAAGTCCTGCATGTAGACCGAGCGCGACTGGTAGCTCTTGTCGTCGGCGTTCGGGTCGTCGGACACGAAGGAGCGGAAATCCCAGCGGTCGGCCGGCACGTTGCTGAACAGCTCGGGTCCGTTCATCAGCGCCTGCCAGTAGGCCTCGGTGTCGCTGGCGCCCGGCACCGCGATGCCCATGCCGACGACGGCGATGTCGTCGCTGTCGTCGCCTTCGGCCTCGGCCGAGGGCGCGCCCTGCGGCCCGGTGGCCGCGACCACCGGCGCGGGAGCGGCCGGCACCGGCACGGCAGCGGCGCCCAGCGGCCGCGGCGACAGGGCCTCATGGCACAGCGACAGGCCGCCGTCGGCGAGCAGGACCTGCCCGGTCACGAAGCGCGCCTGGTTCGAGGCCAGGTAGACGACCAGCTCGGCCATGTCGTCGGCCGTCGCCAGGCGGCGCATCGGCGTGCCCTGCACGTACGACCGCTTGGTGCTTTCCGGTTCCGGGAAGAGGTTCGCGACGTCGCCCTCGATCAGCGTCGCCGAGGCCGTGTTGACGCGCACGCCGCGACCGGCGTACTCGGCCGCCAGGTAGCGCGTGAGCGCCTCCAGCGCCGCCTTCGACGTGCCGACCACCAGGTAGTTGGCCGGCACCAGCGACGCGCCGATCGACGAGATGTTGACGATCGCACCGCCTTCCGGCGGCATCAGGGCCACGGCGCGGCGCGAACACCAGAACGCGCCCTTCAGGTTGGTGTCGAGCGCGCGCGAGAAGTGGACCTCCTCGATCTCGTCGATGCCCAGCAGCGCGCCGGACGCCGCGTTGTTCACCAGCACGTCGAGGCGGCCGAACCTGCTGGCGATCTCGTCGAACATGCGGTCGACCTGCGGCTTCATCGCCACCGACGCACGGATCACGTCCACCTTGGCGCCCAGGGCTTCCAGTTCGGCGCGCGTCTCCTTCGATTCGCCGAGCGAGTGGAAGAAGTTGAGGATGACGTGCGCGCCACGCTCGGCGAAGCGCCGGGCCACCGCCTTGCCGACGCCTTTGGCGCCGCCGGTGACCAGTACCACCCGGCCGGCGAAGTCCTTTTCAATCATGGTCTGAGTTCAATCCAGGGGACGAGCGAGCAGGCGCGCGCCGCCGCGGCGCCGGAACGCGCCGAGGCAAAACCACAAGAGCGGCGCGCAGGGGCGCCGCGACGGTCAGGTCAGGCCGCCATGCCGACCGGCGCGCCCTTGCGGGCGTGGTGCACGAAATCGACGACCTGGCCCATCGTCCGGTAATCGCTCATCCGGAAGTTGTCCGGCCGCGGCGGCAGTTGATACCGCTCGCTGATACGGCCGAGCAGTTCGGTCTGGCGCACCGAATCGATACCCAGCTCGGCCTCGAGCTCGACCTGTTCGGTGAAGACCTCGGCGGGATACTCCATCGCCTCGGCATAGATGGCCACGATTTCACCGTAGAGCCGGTCCCGCGGTATCGGCGCGGCCGCGGGCCGGGCGCTGGACGCCGGCGCGGAACGTTCCGGCGCCGGGCGGGACTCCACCGCCTCGAGAACCGGGCGCCGCTCGACCGGCGCATCGTGCTTGTGCGGGTTCGATATGAACACCTGCATCTCGGACTTGATGTAGCCGATGATGTTGGTTCCATGAACCTTCCAGAAATCATCGAGTTCGGCTGCGATGAGCGTAGCGCTGTTCTGCATGGGTAGATTCTCCAGGGAATGTATCGAACGGATGGAATCTCGAAGCTGACGAACCTCTCCTTCGCCACCCCCGATGCTTGGAACCACAAGGCACCTGTCTCGGCCGGCGATCTTCTCGACAATGCGGCTGAGCGCGTCGAGTGCCCCGCATTCGATGAAACTGAAGCAGCCTTCCGACAGGAGCTGCCGGATGGCGGACGAGAACTTGACGGGCAGCTTCAGATGCGCGGCCAGCAGATTCCCCGTGTCGTCGCCATCGACATAATCTCGGCCGAGGATCGGCGAATGAACCCGAACCTGCAGCGGCCGCTGCGGATAGCGCCGCAGCCGCTCGGCAAAATCATCCGCGGCACCTGCCACGAGCGGGCTGTGAAATGCGTAGGGCGACTTGAGCCGCAGGGTTGACCATTTCATGGCCTGGGTGAGCCGCTGCAGCTGGTCGAGCGCCGCCGTCGGCCCGGAGACGATCGTCTGGCCGCTGTGGTTGCTGACCGCCACCACCGCCCGCTCATCCCCGACCACCCGTACCGCGTGCGACACCACGGCCTCGTCCACCTGGACGGCGAGCATGTAGCCGTCCCGGTCGGCACGGGCGGACAGGGCCTCGATCCGGTCGCAGACGATGGCCGCCCCGTCGCCCACGCTGTAGCGCCCGGCGCAGACCAGTGCCGGTATCTCGCCGAAACTGTGGCCGACCAGCACCGAAGGCAGGACGCCCTCCGAACGGAGAATCTGGTATGTGCCGACCGAGACGGCATACATCGCCAGTTGCAGCAGGTCGGGAGACTCCGCGAGGCACTGATCGAGCGACTTGGGCGAGGCGCTCCAGAGGAACTTCGAGATCGATTGCCCGAACCGGTCAACCGCGACCCCGTCGACTTCCGACAGAACCTGTTCGACGCAGGGATAGAGAAGTTTGCATTCCCGCAGGGCTCCGGCATAGAACGCGCCCTGCCCTGGAAACAAAAACGCCGAACCCTGCTTCATCGCGACACCCTAAAGTCAAACCGGCCCTGCCGGTCCCTGCCCGCTTGTCCCACCGACATATCCGTTTCCACTGCCTGGCCTTCATTTCGCGACCGTCGACAGGGTCAAATAAAAAAAGGCAAAAGAAATCCCACGCCGCGTCCGAAAACGCGTCGAGATCGACTCTTCAAACGATGGATACCGACCGAACTGCCGTCAACCAATAAAAGGTATCCGGTCGGCCACCAAAGTCCCTGGCGGCAATCCGGATGGATCAGTTCGGTCTGTGATCCCAACTCCTTGTGTGTGTTTGTTAGCGCAAGCTTACGCAATGAATGGCCAGATTTGATGATGCAAAGCAGCATTCCGCTCATCAGGGGGCATTGGGACCGATGCGACCCCCCACCAGAGTGAGCACCTCCTTGCATTTGTTGCGAGCACACCGCGAAAATAGGTCATTTACGGCCAGAAGACCCCCCTATCGCATCGCTGATGAGCAATCGCATCTCTTCCAAACCCGGAGCAGATACCTGGGGGGTAATAGCGGCCGAGTTTCGACATTCCCCGACGCACGGGCAACAAAAAAGGGCGGCCGAAGCCGCCCTTGAACGCCTGCGCCGGAGGCGCGCGGGTTCAGTCCGCCTGCTTGCGCAGGAACGCCGGGATCTCGATCTCCTCCATCCCGTGGTTCGCCAGCGCGTCGACCTTTGCCGCGGCACGGCCGGTGCGCCAGACGCTCGGCGTCGACAGCGAGCTGTAGTCGTGCGTCGGCAGGCCGCCCATCAGGCCGTGACCCACCGCCGCATGCGGGATCGGCGCGTTGTCGGTGCCGGTGCGCAGGTGCTGGTGATGGTGCTGCGGCGCCGAATGCACGACCGACATCGGCACCTGCTGCTGGCGACGCGCCTGCGGCGAGAGGCCGGTGGCGATCACCGTGACGCGCAGCTGGTCGCCCAGGCTGTCGTCGTAGGCGGTGCCGTAGATCACGTGCGCATCGTCGGCCGCGTAGCGGCGGATGCAGTTCATCGCGTTGCGGCTTTCGGCCAGCTTGAAGTTGCCCTTCGCCGCGGCGATCAGCACCAGCACGCCGCGCGCGCCCGAGAGGTCGATGCCTTCCAGCAGCGGGCAGGCGACGGCGGCCTCGGCGGCCTTCATCGCGCGGTCCGGGCCCGAGGCCTGGGCCGTGCCCATCATCGCCTTGCCGGGCTCGCTCATCACCGTCTTCACGTCTTCGAAGTCGACGTTGACCAGGCCGGGCACGTGGATGATGTCGCTGATGCCGCCGACGGCATTCTTCAGCACGTCGTTGGCGTGCGCGAAGGCCTGCTCCTGCGTGATGTCGTCGCCCAGCACGTCGAGCAGCTTGTCGTTCAGGATCACGATCAGCGAGTCGACGTTCGACTCGAGCTCGGCGACGCCGGAGTCGGCCGCCTTCATGCGCCGGTTGCCCTCGAACTCGAAGGGCTTGGTGACGACGCCGACGGTCAGGATGCCCATCTCCTTGGCCACCTTCGCGATCACCGGCGCGGCGCCGGTGCCGGTGCCGCCGCCCATGCCCGCGGTGATGAACAGCATGTTCGCGCCGGCGATCGACTGGCGGATCTCCTCTTCGGCCTCGAGCGCGGCGGTCTTGCCCGCCTCGGGCTTCGCGCCCGCGCCCAGCCCGGTGCGACCGAGCTGGATCTGCTGCGGCGATTGCGAGCGCGCCAGCGCCTGGGCGTCGGTGTTCGCGCAGATGAACTCCACGCCCTGGACGCCCTGCTGGATCATGTGCTCGACGGCATTGCCGCCGCCGCCACCGACCCCGATCACCTTGATCTGCGTGCCTTGGTCGAACTCTTCGATCATCTCAATCGGCATGATTCACTCCTTAGTTGTATGCAGTTGCCGTCAAAGTCGGAAAGAACTCAGGTACCACCACCCTCACTGCTGTGCCCGGGCCTGTTGCTCGGCCCTTCGTAGAACTAGAAATTCCCCAGGAACCAGTCGCGCAACTTGCCGAACAGGGTCTTGACCGACCCCGCCTGCTGCGCCGCGCGATGGCCGCGCAGGCGCGCCAGGCGCGCCTCCTCGAGCAAGCCCATCACGGTGGCCGAACGCGGATTGGCCACCATGTCGAACAGGGCTGCGGAATACGTCGGCACGCCCTTGCGCACCGGCTTCAGAAAGATGTCCTCGCCGAGCTCCACCATGCCCGGCATCACCGCCGCACCGCCGGTGATCACGACGCCGCTCGACAGCAGCTCCTCGTAGCCGCTCTCGCGGATCACCTGGTGCACCAGCGAATAGATCTCCTCGACGCGCGGCTCGATCACGCCGGCCAGCGCCTGGCGGCTCAGCATGCGCGGGCCGCGGTCGCCCAGGCCCGGCACCTCGAGGCTCTCGGCCGGGTCGGCCAGCAGCTGCTTGGCCACGCCGTACTCGACCTTGATCTCCTCGGCGTCCTTGGTCGGCGTGCGCAGCGCCATCGCGATGTCGCTCGTGATCAGGTCGCCGGCGATCGGGATCACCGCGGTGTGGCGCACCGAGCCGTCGGTGTAGATCGAGACGTCGGTGGTGCCGGCGCCGATGTCGACCAGGGCGACGCCCAGGTCCTTCTCGTCGGTGGTCAGCACCGAGTGGCTCGACGCGCTCGGGTTGAGCACCAGCTGCTCCACCTCGAGCCCGCAGCGGCGCACGCACTTGACGATGTTCTCGGCCGCGCTCTGCGCGCCGGTCACGATGTGCACCCGCACCTCGAGCCGGCCGCCGGACATGCCGATCGGCTCCTTCACCTCGGCGCCGTCGATCACGAATTCCTGCGGCTCGACCAGCAGCAGGCGCTGGTCGTTCGGGATGTTGATCGCCTTGGCGGTCTCGACCACGCGGTTGACGTCGACCGGGGTCACCTCCTTGTCGCGCACGATCACCATGCCGGTGGAGTTCTGGCCGCGGATGTGGCTGCCGGTGATCCCGGTGTAGACGCGCGTGATCTTGCAGTTCGCCATCATCTCGGCCTCTTTCAGGGCCTGCTGGATCGACTGCACGGTGGCCTCGATGTTGACGACGACGCCGCGCTTGAGGCCATGCGACGGCGCGATGCCGAGGCCGGCCAGGCGCAGGTCGCCGCTGGGCAGGATCTCGGCCACCACCGCCATCACCTTGGCGGTGCCGATGTCGAGCCCGACGACGAGGTCCTGGTTGTCCTTTGCCATATTGGTGATCGCGAGTCCCCTTCGGGTCCTGTCAGCGGTTCTGGGTGTGTCGGCCGCGGTTGCGGCCGCTGGTCCGCGCCGAGGGCGCGACCGTCTCGATGCCATCCATGCGCAGCGCAAAGGCGCCGTTGTGGCGCAGGTCGGCGTGGGTCACGGCGCGGCCGTACTGCGCCGACACCTGGGGCAGCGTGCGCACGAAGCGGTTGACGCGCTCGGCCAGCTCGTCGTCGCCGCCGCGGCCGAGCTCGAGCTCGGCACCGTCCGCGGTCTCGATGCGCCAGGAGCCGCGGCCGGTCAGCTCGAGCAGCGAGAGGCGCCACGACAGCGGCGCGAACAGCGGTGCCAGGCGGCGATAGGCGGCCAGCATCGTCGCGGCGCTGCCCTCGGGGCCGCGCAGCGTCGGCAGGTCCTCGTTCTCGACGTCGCCGGCGTTGGCCTGGAAGACCTCGCCCAGCGTGTTGACGAGCCGGTCGTCGTCGCGTGCGTCGTTGCGGGCGCCGTCGCCGACCGCTTCCCAGTAGGCGGCGGGCTGGTGCTCCTGCAGCGTCACCGCGAGCCGGTCGGGCCAGACCCGGCGCACGACCGCCTCGCGCACCCAGGGCACCGCCTCGAAGGCCGCACGCGCCGCGTCGAGGTCGACGCTGAAGAAGTTGCCGGCCAGGCGCGGCGCGGCGTTGGCGCGGATCGTCGCCAGGCTGCTGCGCGCGACCTCGCCGCCGACGTCGATGGTGCGGATCGAGAACATCGGCAGGCGCATCGCCCAGCCCGCTATCGCGATGAGCAGCACCGCGCCGACGCCCAGGGCGAGCACCGCGCTCACCAGGTTCATCAGCTTGATGTCGCCGGGCAGCTTCATCAGCTCTTGGCCTCCGGCTGCTTCGCCTGCGGCCGCGGCGGCGTGTCGAGCGCGGCGTTGGCCACCAGGTGCAGGCACAGCCGCTCGTAGCCCAGCCCCGCCGCCTTGGCCGACATCGGCACCAGCGAATGGCCGGTCATGCCGGGCGAGGTGTTCATCTCGAGCAGGTGGGGCTTGCGGTCGATCGCGCGCAGCATCAGGTCGGCCCGGCCCCAGCCGCGGCAGCCGAGCGCGCGGTAGGCCTTGACCGCGAGCGCCTGCACCTCGGCCTCGAGCTGCGGCGCGAGGCCGCTCGGGCAGTCGTACCTGACCTCGTCGGTGAAGTACTTGTTCTGGTAGTCGTAGCCGGCCGCGGGCGGCACGATGCGCACCACCGGCAGCGCGCGCGCGTCGGCGCCGCTGCCGAGCACCGGGCAGGTCAGTTCCTCGCCCTCGATGAACTCCTCGCAGAGCACTTCGCTGTCGTACTTGCCGGCGATCGCGACCGCGTCCTCCATCTGCGAGTAGCCGACCACCTTGCTGACACCGATCGACGAGCCTTCGTGCGGCGGCTTGACGATCAGCGGCAGGCCCAGCTCGTCGGGGATGCGCAGCAGGCGGTCGCGCTCGCGATCGTCGCGGCCGAGCGCGACCCAGCGCGGCGTGGCGAGCCCTTCGGCGACCCACACGCGCTTGGTCATCACCTTGTCCATCGCGACCGCGCTCGCCATCACGCCGGAGCCGGTGTAGGGGATGCCGAGCAGCTCGAGCGCGCCCTGCACCGTGCCGTCCTCGCCGTGGCGGCCGTGCAGCGCGATGAAGCAGCGCGCGAAGCCCTCGACCTTCAACGCCGAGAGCGCGTGTTCGGCCGGGTCGAAGGCATGCGCGTCGACGCCGAGCGAGCGCAGCGCCTGCAGCACGCCCTGGCCCGACATCAGCGAGATCTCGCGCTCGGCCGAAGTGCCCCCCATCAGCACCGCGACCTTGCCCAGTGCCTTCACGTCCACCCCTGTCATGTCCCGCTCCCGTCTACGACCTGCGCAGCCACGCTGCCGATCGAGCCGGCACCCATCACGATGACCACGTCGCCATCGCGGGCCTGCTCGAGGATCGTGGCCGGCATGTCGGCGATCGCATCGACGAAGACCGGGTCCACGCGGCCGGCGACACGCAACGCGCGCGCCAGCGAGCGGCCGTCGGCGGCGACGATCGGCGTCTCGCCGGCGGCATAGACCTCGGCCAGCAGCACCGCGTCGGCGCTGCCCAGCACCTTGACGAAGTCCTCGAAGCAGTCGCGGGTGCGCGTGTAGCGGTGCGGCTGGAAGGCGAGCACGATGCGCCGGCCCGGGAAGGCGCCGCGCGCGGCGGCGAGCACCGCGGCCATCTCCACCGGGTGATGGCCGTAGTCGTCCACCAGCGTGAAGTGCCCGCCGCCCGCGGCCGCGACCTCGCCGTAGCGCTGGAAGCGGCGGTCGACACCGGAGAAGCCGGCCAGCGCGCGCACCACCGGCGCGTCGGCGAGCTCGATTTCGGTGGCCACCGCGATCGCCGCCAGCGCGTTGCGCACGTTGTGCTCGCCGGGCAGGTTCAGCACCACCTGCAGGTCGGGCATGCGGTGGCCGTTGCGCCGCGTGACGGTGAAGCGCATCTGCCCGCCGGGCAGCGCGATCACCTCGGTGGCGCGGATCTGCGCGTCGTCGCCGAAGCCGTAGGTGACCACCGGGCGCGAGATCATCGGCACGATCGAGCGCACGCCCGGGTCGTCGATGCACAGGATCGCCGCGCCGTAGAACGGCATGCGGTGCACGAAGTCGACGAAGGCGCCCTTGAGCTTCGCGTAGTCGTGGCCGTAGGTGTCCATGTGGTCGGCGTCGATGTTGGTGACGACCGACAGGATCGGGTTCAGGTTCAGGAACGAGGCGTCGGACTCGTCGGCCTCGACCACGATGTAGTCGCCCGAGCCGAGGCGCGAATGCGCGCCGACGCTGTTGAGCCGCCCGCCGATGACGAAGGTCGGGTCGGCGCCCGCCTCGGCGAGCACGCTGGTGACGAGCGAGGTGGTGGTCGTCTTGCCGTGCGTGCCGGCGATCGCGATGCCGCGCTTCAGGCGCATCAGCTCGGCCAGCATCACCGCGCGCGGCACCACCGGCACGCGCCGGGCGCGGGCGGCGATGACCTCGGGGTTGTCGCCCTTCACCGCGGTCGAGACGACGACCGCGTCCGCACCCTCGATCTGCTTGGCGTCGTGGCCGGTGTAGATGCGGATGCCCAGCGCGGCCAGGCGGCGCGAGGTCGGGCTGTCGACCTGGTCGGAGCCCGAGACGATGTAGGTCAGGTTGTGCAGGATCTCGGCGATGCCGCTCATGCCCGCGCCGCCGACGCCGACGAAGTGGATGTGCTTGACCGCATGTTTCATGACGCCGTCCTCAGGACGAGGCGCTCGATCTCGTCGGCGACGCGCGCCGCCGAGCGCGGCTGCGCGAGGGCGCGGGCCTTCTCGGCGATCGCCTGCAACGCCGGGCGGTCGAGGCCGGCGAGGATCTGGTGCAGGCGCTGCGGCGCCAGCTCCGGCTGCGGCAGGTGGATCGCCGCGCCGCGCGCCGCCATGTGCTCGGCGTTGTCGCGCTGGTGCGAGGTGGTGCTGACCACCAGCGGCACGAGCAGGCTCGCAACGCCGGCGCTGCACAGCTCGCTGACGGTGATCGCGCCGGCGCGGCAGATCATCAGGTCGCAGTCGGCGAGGCGCCGCGCCATGTCGTCGACGAAGGGCAGCACCTCGACGTCGCGGCCCGGCTCCAGGCCGAGCGCGCGGTAGGCGGCCTGCACGCGCTCGAAGTGCGCCTGGCCGGTCTGGTGGGTGAGCTGCGGCCGCGACTCCGCCGGCCACAGCGCCAGCGCCTGCGGCAGGCATTGGTTCAGCACTTGCGCGCCCAGGCTGCCGCCCACCGCGAGCAGGCGCAGCGGGCCACTGCGCCCGGCGTAGCGCGCGGCCGGCGGCAGGATCGCCTCGATCTCGGCGCGCACCGGGTTGCCGGTGACGACGCCGAGCTTCGTCGCGCGCGCGGCGGCGCCGTCGAAGCCGAAGGCGACCTTGTCGGCCACCGGCAGCAGCGAGCGGTTGGACAGCAGCAGCGCGGCGTCGGCGTTGACCAGCACCAGCGGGCGGCCGAGCAGCGAGGCCATCATCCCGCCGGGAAAGCAGACGTAGCCGCCCATGCCGAGCACCGCGTCGGCGCTGCGACGGCGCAGGATGCCCAGCGTCTCCCAGAAGGCTTTCAGCAGCCGCAGGCCGCCGGTGGCGGTGTGCAGCAGGCCCTTGCCGCGCAGGCCGGAGAAGCCGATCGTGTCCATCGGGATGCCCGAGGGCGGCACGAGCCGGTTTTCCATGCCCTCGCGCGTGCCCAGCCAGCTGACGCTCCAGCCGCGGGTCTGCATCTCGCGCGCGACCGCGAGGCCCGGGATCACGTGGCCGCCGGTGCCTGCCGCCATGATGACGAGGTGGCTCATGCCCGGCCTCCGCGCATGAGCAGCCGGTTCTCCATGTCCACGCGCAGCACGATCGCGAGGGCGACGAGGTTCATCAGCATCGCCGAGCCGCCGAAGCTGAGCAGCGGCAGGGTCAGGCCCTTGGTCGGCAGCGCGCCGAGGTTGACGCCCATGTTGATGAAGGCCTGGCCGCCGATCCAGATGCCAATGCCCTGCACCAGCAGGCCGTTGAACACGCGGTCGAGCGCGATCGACTGGCGGCCGATCTGGAAGATGCGCCGCGTGAGCCAGAACAGCGCCGCGATCACCGCCGCCACGCCGACGAAGCCGAGCTCCTCGCCGATCACCGCGAGCAGGAAGTCGGTGTGCGCCTCGGGAAGGTAGTGCAGCTTCTCGATCGAGCCGCCGAGCCCCTGGCCGAAGAACTCGCCGCGGCCGAAGGCGATCAGCGAGTGCGTCAGCTGGTAGCCCTTGCCCTGCGCGAAGGCCGGGTCCCAGGGCTTGAGGAAGGCGAAGATGCGTTCCGCTCGCCAGGGGCTGGTGATGATCATCGCGACGAAGGCGGCCGCCAGCACCGCGATGCTCAGCATGAACATCCGCCCGTTGACGCCGCCGAGGAACAGGATGCCCATCGCGATCGCCGCGATCACGATGAAGGCGCCCATGTCGGGCTCGGCCAGCAGCAGCATGCCGACGACCCCGAGTGCCAGCGCCATCGGCGCGACCGCGCGCACGAAGCGCTCCTTCAGGTCCATCTTGCGCGTCATGTAGCTGGCCGCGTAGAGCGCGATGCCGAGCTTGGCGATC
The DNA here is from genome assembly GCA_035911095.1 of Ideonella sp. Classification (GTDB taxonomy): domain Bacteria; phylum Pseudomonadota; class Gammaproteobacteria; order Burkholderiales; family Burkholderiaceae_C; genus JAMHWF01. Next base: position 86,896 of record JAMHWF010000048.1, read on the forward strand.
TCGCTCGGCTGGATCTGGATCGGCCCGATCGGGATCCAGCGCCAGGCGCCGTTGACCTCGCGCCCGATGCCCTTGATCAGCACCAGCACCAGCAGCACCAGCGCGCCGACGAAGAGCCAGGGCGCATGGCGCTCCCAGCGCCGCGTCGGCACCTGCAGCACCACCAGCGCGAGCACGGCGCCGAGCCCGATCGAGATCGCATGGCGCATCAGGAAGTGGGTCGAGGCGTAGCTGGCGAAGCGCGGGTTGTCCGGCAGCGCCACCGAGGCCGAATAGACCATCACCAGGCCGAGCATCAGCAGCCCGCCGACGACCCAGAGCAGCGCCTGGTCGAACACGAGCGCATGCTGGCCCGAGGTGCCGCCGACGCCGGCCCAGTCGCGGATCGGCACCGCGTCCTCGCGGCGCGCGCGCGGGCGGCGGGGCTCTTCGTCGCGCGCATCGGCGGCGCCGGCCGCGACCTGGGCGCTGCCGCCGGCGAGCGCGCGGGCACCGAACCCCCTGCCGAACCAGCCACCGATGGGCGCGACGGCCCCGGCCACGCCCTGCCGGACGCCTTGCCAGGCGGCACGCCAGCGCGCGCGGCGGTCGACGACGCGGCGGTTCATTCGACTCCCCTCCGCGCTTCGCGCTCCGGGATTCGGCCTTGGGAGCGGCCCGGCGGCCTCATGCGACCTCCCCGCGTTCGGCCTGCAGCTCGCGCACCGCGTCGACGAAGACCTCGGCGCGGTGGGCGTAGTTGCGGAACATGTCGAGGCTGGCGCAGGCCGGGCTCAGCAGCACCGCGTCGCCGGGGCGCGCCTGCTCGAAGGCCCAGCGCGTCGCGGCCTCGAGCGTCGCGTGACGCGCGAGCACCAGGCCGGCGCCGGGGGGGCCGCCGGCGGGCTCGGGCGCGCCAAGTTCGGCCGTGATCGCGGCCTCGATCGCCGGCGCGTCGCGGCCGATCGTCGCCACCGCGCGCGCATGGCGACGCAGCGGCTCGACCAGCGGCGCGAAGTCCTGCCCCTTGCCGTCGCCGCCGAGCAGCACCACCAGGCGCGAGGGCGCGCGGTCGGCGCCGAGCCCGTCGATCGCCGCCACCGTCGCGCCGACGTTCGTGCCCTTGCTGTCGTCGAAGGCGTCGATGCCACCGATGGTCGCGACCTGCTCGACCCGGTGCGGCTCGCCGCGGTAGTCGCGCAGCGCATGCAGCATCGGCGCCAGCGCGCAGCCGATCGCGACGGCGAGCGCGAGCGCAGCCAGCGCGTTGGCGGCGTTGTGGCGGCCGCGCACGCGCAGCGCGTCGGCCGGCATCAGGCGCTGCAGGTGGATCTCGACCGGCAGCGCGACGCTGCCGCGGCGGCGCGGCTGCAGCGTCTCGTCCGCCTCGTGGGCGCGCACCAGCCAGGCCATGCCGTTCTCGACGACCAGGCCGAAGTCACCCGGGCGCTGCGGCGCGTCGAGGCCGAAGCGCAGCTCGCGCCGCGGCGGGCGCGCCTTGGCGCGGGCCCGCGCGGCCTTGCTCGCGCCGGGGCCCGGCAGCTCAGGCTGCAGGCTCGCGGCCAGCGCGCGCACCGCCGGGTCGTCGCGGTTGACCACCATCAGCGCCTGCGTGCCGAAGATGCGGCCCTTGGCCTCGGCGTAGGCCTGCATCGAGCCGTGCCAGTCGAGGTGGTCCTGCGTCAGGTTGAGCACCGCCGCGGCGTCGGGCTCGAAGCCCTGCACGCCGTCGAGCTGGAAGCTCGACAGCTCCAGCACCCAGGCCTCGGGCAGGTGCTCGAACACCGGCGCCGCGGGCGGTGGCGGGGCGAGTTCGAGCGGCGCCTCGTCGTCCTCGGCCGGGGCGGCGGCCGCGGGCGTGGCGGCGGCGGCGTGGCGGGTTTCGGCCAGGCCGCCGTCGCGCCCGTCGTCGCCGGCGTCGGGGCCGGCGGCCTCGGTGGCCCCAGTGGCTTCGCTCGAGGCGGCGTCGGCCGCGTCGCCGTTCTCGCCGCTGGCCGCGACGCCTTCATCGCTGGCGCTCGACTGCACCGCGGAATCACCGCCGGCGACGGGATCGGCGGCGGCGAGCGCCACAGCAGCGTCGGCCACCGGCAGCGGCTCGAGCACCAGCGCGGCCGCGAGCGTGTCCAGCATCGTCGGCCCGATGTTGCCGGCGGTCGCGACGCGGCGGCCGGCACGCTCGATCAGCAGCGCCGCCATCGCGGTGGTCGTCGTCTTGCCGTTGGTGCCGGTGACGGCCACCACTTTCGGCGCATAGCGGCGCTGCGCCTTCAGCGCGGCGAGCGCGCGGGCGAAGAGCCAGAGCTCGTTGCCGCTCGCCAGGCCGCGCTGCGCGGCCTGCGCCAGCAACGGCGCGATGCGCTCGTCGTGCGGCGCGAGGCCGGGACTCTTCAGCACCAGCTGCACGCCGTCGAGCGCCGCCTCACCGAGCGGGCCGGCGAGCTGCACGGCCTGCGGGCATTCGGCCGCGAGCGCGGCGGCCTGCGGCGGCAGCGCGGCCGCATCGACCGCGGTGCCGGGCATCGGCAGGCGCGAGTCCCAGACCTGCACCGTGGCGCCCTGCGCCACGCACCAGCGCACCATCGCGAGACCGGAGGCGCCGAGCCCGAGCACCAGCACGCAGGCGCCGGCCAGCGCCTCGTCGACGACGAGCGAGCCGGGCGCGCCGGCAGCGTCGGCGGGGGCGTGCGGAACGAGGTGCAGCGTCGTCATCACCGAAGCTTCAGGCTCGCCAGGCCGACCAGGCAGAGCAGCATCGTGATGATCCAGAAACGCACGACGACCTGCGTCTCCTTCCAGCCGCTCTTCTCGAAGTGGTGATGCAGCGGCGCCATCAGCAGGATGCGGCGGCCGGTGCCGGTGGTGCGGCGCGTGTACTTGAAGTACATCACCTGCGCCATCACCGAGAGCGCCTCGACGACGAAGATGCCGCCCATCACGGACAGGACGATCTCCTGCCGCGTGATGACCGCGATCGTGCCGAGCGCGCCGCCCAGCGCCAGCGCGCCCACGTCGCCCATGAACACCTGCGCCGGATGCGCGTTGAACCACAGGAAGGCAAGCCCCGCGCCGGCCATCGCCGAGCAGAACACCAGCAGCTCGCCGGCACCGGCGATGTAGGGGAACAGCAGGTAGCGCGAATAGACGGTGTTGCCGACCACGTAGGCGAAGACGCCGAGCGCCGAGCCGACCAGCACCACCGGCATGATCGCCAGCCCGTCGAGGCCGTCGGTGAGGTTCACTGCATTGCTCGCGCCGACGATCACCAGGTAGCTGAGGATGATGAAGCCCCAGAGCCCGAGCGGATAGCTGATCGTCTTGAAGAACGGGACCATCAGGTCGGCGTTCGGCGGCAGGTCGTTCGAGAAGCCGCTGCCCACCCAGCGGATGAAGCGCTCGAACACCGCGTAGTTCGAAGACTCCGAGATCGCGAACGCGAGATAGGTCGCCGCCACCAGGCCGATCAGCGACTGCCAGAAGTACTTCTCGCGCGAGCGCATGCCCTCCGGGTTCTTCTGCACGACCTTGCGCCAGTCGTCGACCCAGCCGATCGCGCCGAAGCCGAAGGTGACGATCAGCACGATCCAGACGAAGCGGTTGCTCCAGTCGAACCAGAGCAGGGTCGACACGCCGATGCCGATCAGGATCAGCACGCCGCCCATCGTCGGCGTGCCGGCCTTGGCCAGGTGCGCCTGCACGCCGTACTCGCGGATCGGCTGGCCGATCTTCAGCGCGGTCAGGCGGCGGATCACCCAGGGGCCGAAGGCCAGCCCGATCAGCAGCGCCGTCATCGCCGCCAGCACCGCGCGCAGCGTCAGGTACTGGAACGCGCGCAGGAAGCTCAGGTGCTCGGGCCAGGTGCCCGCGAGCCACTGCGAGAGCGCTAGGAGCATGCGCCCTCCCCTGCTGCCGAACCCGCCGCGCCCGCCGGCGCCAGCGCGGCGACCACGCGCTCCATGCGCATGAAGCGCGAGCCCTTGACGAGCACGCTGGCGAAGGCCGGCGCCTCGGCCAGCGCGTCGACCAGCGCCGCCGTGGTGTCGAAGTGGCGCGCCTTCGGGTGCTGGGCGGCCGTCTCCTCGCTCGCCGCGCCGGCCGTCCAGAGCGTCTCGATGCCGCGCTCGCGCGCATAGGCACCGACCTCGCGGTGGAAGGCGGGGCCCTGGTCGCCGACCTCGCCCATGTCGCCCAGCACCAGCCAGCGCGGGCCGGGCAGCTCGGCCAGCACGTCGATCGCGGCGCGCACCGAGTCGGGGTTGGCGTTGTAGCTGTCGTCGATCAGGGTCGCCGCGCCGCCGCGCGGCAGGCGGCGCAGCACCGAGCGGCCCTTGACCGGCTCGAAGACCTCGAGGCCGCGCACCACCGCGTCGAGCGGGCAGCCGGCGGCCAGCGCGCAGGCCGCTGCGGCCAGTGCGTTCTTCGCGTTGTGGCGCCCGGCGATGCGCAGGCGCAGGTGGGCGTCGCCGGCCGGCGTGCGCAGGCCCAGCGCCCAGGCGTCGCCGTCCCAGGCGGCGAGGCCGCCGACCGCCGCCGCGGCGAGGTGCACACCCGGCGAGGGGTCGAGCGCGAAGCTCAGCGTGCGGCGCGCGCCGGCCAGTTCGCGCCAGACCGGCGCCTGCGCGTCGTCGGCCGGGAACACCGCGATGCCGTCCTCGCCGAGCGCCGAGATCACGCTGCCGTTCTCGCGCGCCACTGCCTCGACGCTGGCCATGAACTCCTGGTGCTCGCGCTGCGCGTTGTTGACCAGCGCGACCGTCGGCGCGGCCATCCGTGCCAGGCCGGCGATCTCGCCCGGGTGGTTCATGCCGAGCTCGACGACCGCGCTGCGGTGCCAGCGGCTCGCGTCCTGGCGCAGGCCGAGCAGGGTCAGCGGCACGCCGATGTCGTTGTTCAGGTTGCCCTGGGTCGCGTAGGCGGCGTCGCCGTGCCAGGCGCGCAGGATCGCCGCCGTCATCTGCGTGACCGTGGTTTTGCCGTTGCTGCCTGTCACCGCGATCAGCGGCAGCGTCATGCGCTGGCGCCAGGCCGCCGCCAGCGCGCCGAGCGCCGGCCGCGTCTCGGCCACGAGCAGCCCCGGCAGGCCGGCTTCGGCCAGGCCGCGCTCGGCCAGGGCCGCGGCGGCGCCGGCCTCGCGCGCCTGCGGCAGGAAGCCGTGGGCATCGAAGCGCTCGCCGCGCAGGGCGACGAAGAGGTCGCCGGGCCGCAGCGTGCGCGTGTCGCTGTGCACGCGCTGGATCGAGACCTCGGGCGCGCCGACGAGGGTCGATTCCGGCAGCAGCGCCTGGGCCTGGCCGAGGGTCATCATGACAGCGCCCCTCCCGCCGCCCGGCGCGCCAGCGCTGCCTCGGCCTGCGTCGCGTCCGAGAACGGCCGGCGCAGGCCGCCGGCGTCCTGGTCCTCCTCGTGGCCCTTGCCGGCGATCAGCACCACGTCGGGCGCGTCGGCGCGCGCGACCGCATCGGCGATCGCCGCGGCGCGGTCCTCGATCACGTCGACCCCGTCGTGGCCGACGACGCCGGCGAGGATCTGCGAGAGGATGACTTCGGGCGCCTCGAGGCGCGGGTTGTCGCTGGTCAGCACCACCTTGTCGGCCCAGCGCTCGGCGACCGCGCCCATCAGCGGGCGCTTGCCCGCGTCGCGGTTGCCGCCGCAGCCGAAGACGCACCAGAGCCGGCCGCCGCGCTGCCGGGCCAGCGGGCGCAGTGCCTGCAGCGCCTTGTCGAGCGCGTCGGGCGTGTGGGCGTAGTCGACGATCACCTCGGGCAGCGCGGCGGCCGCGGACGCCGGCGCCGGCACCCGCTGCATCCGCCCCGGCACCGGCCCGAGGCGCGACAGCGCGCCGGCCACGTCGGCCAGCGGCAGGCCGAGCGCCCGCAGCCCGCCGGCGACGACGAGCAGGTTGTGCACGTTGAAGTCGCCGACCAGCGACGTCTCGACCGGCTGTGCTTCGGCGCCTTCGACGAGGCGCAGCCGCAGGCCGCCGGCGGCCTGCTCGACGTCCTGGGCCCGCAGCGTCGCCGCGCGGCCGCGCGCCGAGACCGTCCACAGCGCCGCCGGGCCGCCCTGCAGGCGTGCGGCGAGCGCCGCGCCGGCGGCGTCGTCGACGTTGACCACCGCGGCGCGCAGCCCGGGCCAGGCGAACAGGCGCGCCTTCGCCGCCTCGTAGGCGGCCATCGTCTCGTGGTAGTCCAGGTGGTCCTGCGTCAGGTTGGTGAATTGCGCGACCGCGACCCGCACGCCGGCCAGGCGGTGCTCGTCGAGGCCGATCGACGAGGCCTCGATCGCGCAGGCGCCGATGCCGGCGTCGACGAAGCGGCGCAGCGCCGCCTGCAGCGTCACCGGGTCGGGGGTCGTCAGGCCGGTCGCGGCCAGCGGGCCGGCGGACGGCTCGCCGAGGCCGAGCGTGCCGACCACGGCGCAGCGCCGCCCGAGGGCCGCCAGCGCCTGCGCCGTCCACCAGGCGGTCGAGGTCTTGCCGTTGGTGCCGGTGACGGCGATCACGTCGAGCGCGCGGCTCGGCTCGCCGGCGTAGGCGGCGGCGAGCACGCCGGTGGCCGCCTTCAGCCCGTCGTAGGCGGCGATGCGCGCGTCGTCGAAGCCGAAGCCCTCGACGCCCTGCGCCTCGACCAGGCAGGCCTGGGCGCCCGCGCCGAGCGCGGCGCCGACGAACTGGCGCGCGTCGAAGGCGTTGCCGGGCCAGGCGACGAAGGCGTCGCCCGGACGCACCTGGCGGCTGTCGGCGACCAGGCGCGACGCGCCTCGCGCGCGCAGCCAGGCCAACGCCGGTTCGGGCCGGGCGAGCCGGAGCAGCGGCGCCCGGGGAAGGTCGGCGCGCACCATCAGAAGCTCTCCGGCACCGCGGCCGCGGGCGGGCGGGCGACGATGCCCGGCTCGACCGCGAGGTCGGGCGCCACCTTCATCGTGCGCAGGCTCTGCTGGACGATCTCGCTGAACACCGGGCCCGAGACCTGTCCGCCGTAGTAGATGCCGGCGTCGGGCTCGTCGATCATCACCGCGACGATGACGCGCGGGTCGCTGATCGGGGCCATGCCGACGAACCACGAGCGGTAGCTGCTGCCGTAGCCCTTGCCTTCCTGCTTGCGCGCGGTGCCGCTCTTGCCGCCGACCGAGTAGCCGACGGTCTGCGCCTGCGGCGCGGTGCCGCCGTCGCCGGCGGCCATGCGCAGCATCTCGCGGATCTCGCGTGCGGTGCCGGAGGAGATCACCCGCACGCCGCCTGCAGGCGCGCTCGCCGAGCCGCCGTCGGCCGGGCCGGCGGCCTGCGCGACGCGCACGATCGACGGCGTCGGCGCGCGCACCTCGGCGCCCTCGGGCAGATTGCGCAGCAGGGTCACCGGCAGCAGCTGGCCGTCGTGCGCGAACACGGTATAGGCACGCGCCAGGTGCAGCAGGCTGGCCGAGAGACCGTAGCCGTAGGCCATCGTCGCGTGCTCGATCGGCTTCCAGGTCTTGACCGGGCGCAGGCGGCCGGAGACGGCGCCGGGCAGCTCGAGCTGCGGCTTCGCACCGAGGCCGATCTGGGTGTAGAGCTCGTGCATCGCCTGCATCGGCATCTGCTGGGCGAGCTTGACGATGCCGACGTTGCTCGACTTCTGGATCACCTCGGCCACCGTCAGCGGGCCGTGCGGATGCGAGTCGCGGATCACCGAGCCGGTGACGGTCATCCAGCCGGGCGCGGTCTGCACCGTGGTGCGCGGCGTGACCGTGCCGCGCTCCAGCGCGAGCGCGGCGACGAAGGGCTTCATCGTCGAGCCGGGCTCGAAGGTGTCGGTGAGCGCGCGGTTGCGCAGCTGGTCGCCGGAGAGGTCGCGCCGGTCGCCCGGGTTGTAGCTCGGGTAGTTGGCCATCGCCAGCACCTCGCCCGAGCGCGCGTCGAGCACGACGACGCTGCCGGCCTTGGCCTTGTTCTTCAGCACCGCGTCGCGCAGCCGCTGGTAGGCGAAGTACTGCACCTTCGAGTCGACCGACAGGCGCACGTCCTGGCCGTCGACCGGCTGCACGCTGTTGCCGGTGTCCTCGACGATGCGGCCGAGGCGGTCGCGGATCACGTTGCGCGAGCCCGCGCGCCCGGCCAGCCGCTTCTGGAACGACAGCTCGGCGCCCTCCTGGCCCTTCTCCTCGAAGTTCGTGAAGCCGACGATGTGCGCCGCGGCCTCGCCCTCCGGGTACTTGCGCTTGTACTCGCGCACCTCGTGCACGCCCTTCAGCTTGAGCGCGCGCACCTGGGCCGCGACCTCCTCGTCGACCTGGCGCGCGAGCCAGGCGAACTTGGCGTTGTCGTCGTCGACCTTGGCGCCGAGCTCGCGCGGCGTCAGCTTGAGCAGCTTGGCGAGGCGCGCGCGCTGGGCCGGGTCGCTGTCGAACTCCTTCGGGATCACCCACAGCGACGGCGCCGGCACGCTGGTGGCCAGCACCAGGCCATTGCGGTCGAGGATGCGCCCGCGGCTGGCCGGCAGGTCGAGCGTGCGCGCGTAGCGGGCCTCGCCCTGGCGCTGGTAGAAGTCGGTGCCGACGATCTGCACATAGGCGGCGCGCCCGAGCAGCACCGCGAAGGCCAGGCCGACACCGGCCACCAGCAGCTTCGAGCGCCAGGGCGGCGTCTTCGCCGCCAGCAGCGGGCTGCTCGCGTAGCTGACGCCGTTCGGCGCCTGGCCCCGCGTGGCACGCCGCGAGGGACGCTTCAGCGGGCGGTTCACCGGCGGCCTCCGGGCGCGGCGGCGCTGCCGCCATCGGTCGTCGAGGTGGTCGGCTCGACCGGGCGCGCCGCGGCGGTGGCCGCGACGTAGGGCGCGCCGATCGCCGGCGCCGGCGCCGGCGCCTCGGCGGCACCGGCCGAGTCGGTGACGTAATGCGTGACGCCGGGGGTCGCGACGCGCATGTTCAGCTTCTCGAGCGCGATGCGCTCGACGCGCCGGCTGTTCGACTGCGCCTGGCGCTCGGCGTCGAGGCGCTTGTAGTCGGTCTCGAGCGCGCGCGCCTCGGCCTGGGCGCGCTCGAGCGCGACGAAGAGGCTGCGCGCGTGGTAGCTGACCTTGACCAGCACCAGGCTGGACACGACCAGCGCGAGCAGCAGCAGAAGGTTGAGCCGGGAGCTCATGCCGGAACCCCCGCCTCGGTGCGCTCGGCCACGCGCATCACCGCCGAGCGGGCGCGCGGGTTGGCCGCGACCTCGGCCGCGCCCGGCTTGACGCGCGCGACGCGGCGCAGGCGGCCGGCCGGGGCCGGCGCGCCGGCCCAGTAGGCGGGCGAGCGGCGGTCGGGCTCGCTGCGGCTCTCGCGCGCGATGAAGGCCTTGACGATCCGGTCCTCGAGCGAATGGAAGCTGATCACGACCAGCCGCCCGCCCGGCGCGAGCAGGCCGAGCGCGGCGTCGAGCCCGCGCTCGAGTTCGTCGAGCTCGCCGTTGACGACGATGCGCAGCGCCTGGAAGGTGCGGGTGGCCGGGTCCTGGCCGGGCTCGCGCGTCTTGACCACACGGGCGACGAGCTGCGCCAGCTCGGCGGTGGTCGTCACCGGGCGGCCGTCCTCGCGGCGCGCGACCAGCGCGCGCGCGACCGCGTTGGCAAAGCGCTCCTCGCCGTATTCGCGGATCACCTGGGCGAGGCGCCGCTCGTCGACGCGGGCCAGGAACTCGGCCGCGGTCTCGCCGCGCGTCGTGTCCATGCGCATGTCGAGCGGCGCGTCGAAGCGGAAGCTGAAGCCGCGCGCCGGCTCGTCGATCTGCGGCGAGGAGACGCCGATGTCGAGCAGCACGCCATCGACCCGGGCGATGCCCTGCGTGGCCAGCGCCGCGGCCAGGTCGCCGAAGGCGGCATGGGCGATCGAGAAGCGCGCGTCGGCGGCCGCCAGCGGGGCGGCGGCGGCGACGGCCTCGGGGTCGCGATCGAGGGCGACGACGCGCGCACCGGCGGCGAGCCGCGACAGCAGGAGCCGCGCATGCCCGCCACGGCCGAAGGTGCCGTCGACGTAGATCCCGTCCGTGCGCTGCACCAGGGCGTCGATCGCCTCGGTGAGCAGCACCGTGCGATGCGCCGGGGCTGCGGCAGAGCTGGTGGCGGCCATCAGGCGACGAAGTCCTGGATCGCCGTCGGCATCTCGGAAGCGATGACCACCGACTCGTGGGCGGCGAGGCGGTCGCGGTCCCAGAGCTCGAGGCGCGAGCCCATGCCGATCATCATCACGTCGCGCACCAGGCCGGCTGCCGCCCGCAGCTCGGGCGCGATCAGCACGCGCGAGCCGTTGTCGATCTCGACGTCCAGCGCGTTGCCCAGAAAGATCCGCCGCCAGCCGTCGGCCGACATCGGCAGCGTCACCAGCTTGTCGCGGAAGTTCTCCCAGGCGGGGCGCGGAAACATCAGCAGGCAGCCCGCGGGGCTCTTGGTCAGCGTGAGTTGTCCGTTCGCGGTCTCCATCAGCACGTCGCGATGGCGCACCGGGACGGTCAACCGCCCCTTGCCATCCAGCGTCAGTGCCGCCGGCCCCTGAAAGACTATTTCAGCCACCTTCCCCCACCATCAACCACGATTACGCACAACCAACCACAAAATTGCACCGGGAATGTAGCCGACCCCTTTGGGTGGGTCAACGGTGTTTCGGTGGAAAATTCAATGGAATCAACAACTTACAAGCACCTCGCAAAGCGGCGAAAAGTCTCGAAAAAGGCTTGAAAAACAAAGACATGCGCAGCCCTATGAAAGCGGCGCCTGAGGTAAGTGGGTTTCAGTGGGGCCGAAGAGGCCGCCAGCGATCAGCCGTGGCTCGATGCGGGGCGCTGGCGAACGGCGCGAAATCGATGAACAAGCGCGTCCACGGTGTCAGCCGCGGGCCGTGCGGGCGGCGCCGCGGCCGTCGCCGCGATGCGCAGACCGGCGGCCTCGCCGGCCGTCAGGCCGGTGCCGGGGTCGCCGTGAGGTCGGCGCCGCGCGCCTGCAGCATCGCGGTCGCGATCTCGCCGACGCGACGCAGCGCGGTGCGCGCCGCCTCGTCCCAGTGCCGGCCGACGCCCAGGCGCAGGCAGTGCCGGTAGCGCTGGCTGGCGCTGAACATCGCGCCGGGCGCGATCACGATGCGCTCGGCCAGGCAGGCGTCGAAGAGCGCCCCGGCGTCGAGCCCGCCCGGCAGCTCGAGCCAGAGGATGAAGCCGCCCGGCGGGTCGGTCACGCGCGTGCCCTTGGGGAACGAGCGCGCGATCAGCTCGCGCGCCTCGTCGACGCGCGCCGCGATCACCGCGCGCAGCTGCCGGTAGTTCGACTCGTTGCCCGGCTGGCCGAGCAGGTCGGCGATCGCCAGCTCGAGCACGCCGGTCTGCGGACCGGCGGTCGAGGCCTTGAGGAAGTTGAGCCGCTCGTGCCAGCGCCCGCCGTCGACCCAGCCCAGGCGCAGGCCCGGCGCCAGCGTCTTGGTGAACGAGCCGCAGATCATCACGTGGCCGGTCGCGTCGTAGGACTTGACCGCGCGCCGGCGCTCCTCCTGCTCGCAGAGGTCGTTGTAGATCACGTCCTCGATCACCGCCACGTCGTGCTCGGCCGCCATCTGCGCCAGGCGCCGCCGCTCGGCCGGCGGCATGCAGGAGCCGAGCGGGTTCGACAGCGTCGGCACCACGAGCACCGCCTTGACCGGCTGCGTCTCGCAGGCGAGCTGCAGCGCGTCGAGCGCGATACCGGTGCGCGGGTGGGTCGGGATCTCGAGCGCGCGCAGGCGCAGGTGCTGCAGGATCTCGAGGAAGTTGAAGTACGTGGGTGACTCGAGCGCCACCGTGTCGCCGGGCTCGGTCACCGCGCGCAGGCACAGCGTGATCGCGTCGATGCAGCCGTTGGTGACGAGCAGGCGGCGCGGGTCGAGCTCGCAGCCCATGCGGATCGCGTGGCGGGCGATCGCGCGGCGCAGCTCCTGCTGGCCCGGCGGGCGCGCGTACTGCGTCAGCAACCCGCGGTGGCGCGTCGCGGCGCGGACGACGGCGCGGCGCAGGCGGTCAGGGTCGAACAGCGCGCCGTCCGGACAGGCGGCGCCGAACGAGATGTACGACGGGTCCTCGGCGAGGCGGATCGCGTCGAGCAGCGACATGCGGTGCTCGACCGGCTGCGAGCGCGCGGGCGGGCGCGTCGTCTCCGGCTCGGGCAGCGCCGCCGGGCGGGCGGCGACGAAGTAGCCGGAGCGCGGGCGGGCCTCGATCAGGCGCGCGTCCTCGAGCGAGCGGTAGGCCTGGGTCACGGTCGACATCGAGACGCCGCGCTGGCGCGCCATCTCGCGCACCGAAGGCACCCGCTCGCCGCGCCGCAGCGTGCCGCTGCGGATCGAGCGCGCGATCGCCTCGGCCACCTGCAGGTAGAGCATGCCTTGTTCGTTGAGCGCGTCCATCGGTCGATTCTGTACCGGTCGCCGCGCAGGCGAGCAGCACAGATCGGCCTGCGGACGACCGGCACAGGCGCCCGAGGCGCACATCTGTACCGCTTCAGTCTGCCCCGCGCTGCGGCTGTTCCGGCGCGCAGCGGCGGCAGACGATGCGTCGCATGAACACATCACGCCACCCCCTGCCGCCCCTTGCGCCGGAACTCGCGGCACCGGCCCCCTCGCCCTGCGAGCCGCGGGCCGATGCACCCGCCCGCGACGGCGCGCCACCGGCCTGCCTGGCGCGCGGCCAGGTCGTGCGGCTGCGGCTGGCGCGGCCGATGCGGCTCGAGCTGCACGCCGGCCGCGTCTGGCTGACGTGGCCGGGCGACCTGGACGATCACTTCATCGCCGCCGGCGAGAGTCTGGCCCTGGGCCCGATGGCCGATCTGGTGGTCGAAGGGGACGGCGAAGGCACCGCGCAGCTGACCTGGGTACCCGCGGCGGGCGCTCGCGCGCGACGTCCCGGTCCCGGCCTGGGCCACACGCTGGCGGGAGGCTGGCGGCAGGCCGTCTCCGGACTGTTCGCCCGGGCGGCGGGCGCGACCTGGGAGTCGGGAGATGAGCGCCTGCGGCGTGTCGGGCCGTGAACCTGCCCGGCGCCCAGACGGCGGCACTGCGCTGGCAGGCGCCGGCCGGGTCATGGGCGCCCTCGCCCGGGTGGCCCGCTGGCCGGCGCGGGCGTGGCGATGGTGGCGCCGGCTGCGCGCCGAGCGAGAGGCCCATGCGGCGCTGCTGGCCTTGAGCGATGTGCAGCTGGCCGACATCGGCGCCGACGCCGGCTGGCGCGAAGCCGCTGCGCGGCGGCGCGAGATGCGCGGGCTGCAACGGCAGCTGGACGGCACGCGGCCCTGGCACTGACCGGTCGGTGCGCCGCCGCCGCTGTCCGGCGGTCCGCCACCGCCGGCACCCGGGGCACCGGGCACGCCGGCACCGGCGCCGCCGAGGTCGGTGGTCAGGCGGCCGGCGCGCCTGCCTTGCGGATCGCGGCACCTGCGTCGAGCTCGGCATTCAGCGAGGCCTCGAGCGGTGAGCGGCACAGTCCCGCATGCTCGTAGCGCAGGTTCTCGTAGAGCTCGCCGGCGGCCGGAAAGGTGTTCAGGATCGCGTCGAGCGGCGGGTCGATTTCGCGCCGGCGCAGCTCTTCGGAGAGGTGGCGCACCACCGAGCGGTACTGGTCGGCCGCGACCGGCGACTCGCCGCGTTCGAAGCGCTCGAGCAACTGCGCCAGCGTGACCACCACGCGCAGATCTTCGGGAATTCGGATCGGTTGGACGGAAGGCATGTCTTGGACTCCTCGCGGGCGCCGCGACGACGCCCTTGTGGGTCCAGTTGCGGCCGCGGGCATGGGCTTCAAGGCAGGGTGCCGCAACGGCCATCGCCGGGCGCCCGATAACCGCCCGGGCGCCGGCATCGGCCGCGCGGGGTATCGTTCAGACCGTCGGAAGCCGCCGCCGTCGGCCCCAGCGGCCCGCGCGCACCGACGACCGCCGTGCGCCGTGGCGACGGAGACGCGCCGCACCCCGACCTTCCTTTCCGACCGCGCCGGTGTCTCCGCCCGCCGACGCCCGAAGTGACACCGTGAACGACATCGTCATCGTCGGCGGCGGGCATGCCGCCGCCCAGCTCTGCGCCAGCCTCGCCGAAGCGGGGCTGGGCCCGCGCGTGCATCTCGTCTGCGAGGAGGCGGTGCTCCCCTACCAGCGCCCGCCGCTCTCGAAGGCCTACCTGAAGAAGCCCGACGAAACGCTGCAGCCGCACCGCGCCGAGGACTGGTACCGCGAGGCCGGCATCCAGCTGCACCGCGCCGACCCGGCCGTCGCGATCGACCGCGCCGAGAAGATGCTGACCCTGCGCTCGCACCGGGTGCTCGGCTACGACACGCTGGTGCTGGCCACCGGCGCGCGCGCCCGCGCGCTGCCCGGCCTGCCGAAGGACCTGGCCAACGTCGTGACGCTGCGCAACGCGGCCGACGCCAGCCGCCTGCGCGCGCTGCTCGACGCACACGAATCGGTGACGGTGATTGGCGGCGGCTTCATCGGCCTGGAGGTGGCGGCGACCACGCGCGGCCTCGGCAAGACGGTACGCGTGCTCGAGGTGGCGCCCCGCCTGCTCGGCCGGGTCGTCTCGCCGGAGCTGGGCGCCTTCGTGCTCGAGGCGCACCGCGCCAGCGGCATCGACGTGCGGCTGGGCGTGCGCCTCGGCGCCTACGAGACCGAAGGCGACCGCCTCGTCGCGCTCGAGGTCGACGGCGCGCGCGAGCCGGTCGACCTGCTGCTGTCGGCGGTCGGCGCGGTGCCGGAGACGAGCCTCGCCCAGGCAGCCGGCCTGCCCTGCGACGACGGCGTGATCGTCGACGCGTATCTGCGCAGCATCGACCCCTCGGTGTTCGCACTCGGCGACTGCGCGCGCTACCCGCTCGCCGACACGATCGAGACCGCCTCGCCGCGGCTGCTGCGGCTGGAGTCGGTGCAGAACGCGACCGAGCACGCGCGCGCCCTCGCCTCGACGCTGGCCGGCCAGCCGCGGGCCTACGCCTCGGTGCCGTGGTTCTGGTCCGACCAGGGCGCGCTGCGCCTGCAGATGACCGGCCTGCTGCCGCTGCCCGACACCCCGGCCCTGCGCAGCGTGCGCCGCCCGGGGCCGGCCGCCGGCGGCTTCTCGCTGCTGCACTACGTCGGCGACCGGCTGTGCTGCGTCGAGTCGGTCAACGCGCCGATGGACCAGATGATGGGGCGCAAGCTGATCGAGGCCGGGCGGCACCCGGCGCCGGAGGTGGCGGCGGACCCGGCGGTGGCGCTGAAGACGCACCTGGGCTGACGCGGCGCAGGGCGCGGCGGTCGCGCGCGGGAGGCGGCCGCGCCGCGCGCACTCAGGAGGCGCCCGACTTCCCCTCGGCCGCGTAGGGGCGCGTCTCGTCGAGCGCCTCGCGCAGCTCGGAGATCGGCTTGGCGGCCTGGGTGTCGGCCTTGGCGTAGAGCTGGTAGGCGCGCCGCCAGTCGCCCGCGACCTGGGCGCAGAACGCGGCGTTGTAGTACACGGCGACCGACCCCGTCTCGACCTCGATCAGCTGCTCGAAGATCGGGCAGGCGCGGTCGGGCCGGCCCGCCTTCAGGAAGGTCACGCCCTCGTCGAAACGCTGCCGGCGGGCGGCATCGGCGATGCCGGATGCTTCCATGACGCGGACGCGGTGCATCACCGTCGCGACGGCGAGGGCGTCCTGCAGCTTGTCGAGCACGCGCTGGGCCGCCTTGTCGAGGGCCACCGGCTGGGCATCGAGCACGCTCGACTCGCCTTCGCACTGGGTGCTGGTGACGCTGGCCGTCTCGTGGCGCGCGCCGAGCTGGGCCCCGCTGCGGTCTCGGACCTTGACGACGCCGCCCACCGCCGCGGTGCGCGTCTTGCACTTGGCCTGGACCTGGATCAGCTTCGAACACTTCAGGTCCTTGCAGCGGGTGCGCGTCTGGACGCCCTCGCCATCGGTCACCTCCCAGGCCGTCGCGTCGACCTCGAAGGTGGCCTGCCGCTCGGGGCTGCGGGGCCCGACGACGCTGTAGAAGGGCCGGTCGTCGACCATGACGGCGCTGAGCCGGCTCTCGAGACCCGTCAGCAGCACGGCAGCGCCCTTCTCCTTGCTGCCCGCTTCGAGCGCGACCTTGCGCACCCCGCCCGCGCCGGTCAGTGCCGGCGGCATGACCACCTTGACGCAGGTCACCATCGGCAGCGCGCAGACACCGGCCCGGCTGGCCAGCGGGGCGCGCAGGCCGCCCGCGCAGGCGCCCAGCGCGAGGATCACGAGGCCGGCGCCGCAGTGGAACGCGGCACGCTGGGCAAGGTCGGCGACGCAGGCTCTCATCGGTGGTCTCCCCAAGGTGGCACGCGCATCGCGGCATCTGGTCCCGGCAGGCCCCGCAAGACACAGGCCTGTGGCCGGCGGCGGCGCGCTGGATGGGCAGTGGGCGCTGCGGAGACCACGATGGCCATCCCACAGCTGTAGCTGGCCGTCCCCAGGACGTCGGATGGCGTGCGGCGCGCT
Organism: Ideonella sp.; assembly: GCA_035911095.1. Taxonomy (GTDB): domain Bacteria; phylum Pseudomonadota; class Gammaproteobacteria; order Burkholderiales; family Burkholderiaceae_C; genus JAMHWF01. Next base: position 103,319 of record JAMHWF010000048.1, read on the forward strand.
GCGGAGCCGCCGCCCGACCGGACCGTCCTCGCCGCGCGGCCGGCCGCCGCGCTCAGCGCTCGATCCAGGCCCGGCTGCCCTTGCCGATCGACGTCGCGACGCGCTGCAGCGCCGGGAGGAAGCGCGACTCGAGCGCCTCGCGCCGCACCGCTGAGCGCGGGAACACCAGGTTGATCGCCGCCAGCAGGCGCGCACCGGCGAACACCGGCACCGCGATCGCCGCGAAGTCCGACTCGCGGAACCACTCGCCGTCGTTGAAGGCGTAGCCGCGCCGCCGCGTCTCCTCGATCACCCCGGCGACATAGGCCTCGTCGCGCGCGAGCTCGCCCCAGCGGTCGGCGCGGCTGCGCAGCAGCTCGAGCATGGCCTCGCGCTCGCCCTCGTCGCAGGCGGCGAGGTAGGCGCGGCCGACCGCCGTCACCAGCAGCGGCATGTGCACGCCGATCATCGCGCGGTGCTGCGAGAGCGCGCTCCAGCGGTGGGTCGACTCGCGCACGACCATGAAGGCGGCCTCGGCGGTCGCGATGTCGCAGGGCCAGACCAGCTCGCGCACCGCCGCCTCGAGCTGCGGCGAGGCGACCTGCGAGACCCAGGCCTCGTCCTCGAAGCCTTCGCTCAGGCGGCGCACCTCGAAGGTCAGGCAGTACTGGCCGTGGGCTTCGCCGGGGCGCACCAGGCCCTGCGCGCGCAGGGTCTCGAGCAGGCGCTTGGTGGTGGTGCGGTCGAGCCCGCAGAGGCGCGCCAGCTCGCTCGTCGCGGCGATGCCGCCCGGCTGCTGGTTGAGCGCCAGCAGCAGATGCAAGCCGCGCGACAGGCCGCGCACCTCCTTGTAGGCCGAGGCGGGCCAGGACTCCTCGGCCGCCGGGCTGGAACGCATGGCTTCGCAGGGGGTTGATCCGGAGGGAATTGTGCACTCAGTGCACAGGGTGTCGAGTGCGGGCGAACCCGCCGACAGTGCGCCCCGTCGGCGCGGCGGAGACCGCGAGACGTCCACCCGAGAAGGAGCAGACATGAACCCCATCCCCCCTGCGGCGCTGGCCGCCGACGTGGCGATCGCCGGCGCCGGCCCGGTCGGGCTGACGATCGCCAACACGCTGGGCCGCTACGGCGTCAAGGTGCTGCTGATCGAGAAGCTCGACCAGATCATCGACTACCCGCGCGCGATCGGCATCGACGACGAGTCGCTGCGCACGATCCAGGCCACCGGGCTGGCGGACGAGGTCCAGGCGCACATCACGCCCGACCACTGGATGCGCTTCGTCACCGAGAGCGGCCGCTGCTTCGCCAGCATCGAGCCGCGCACCGACGAGTTCGGGTGGTCGCGCCGCAACGCCTTCATCCAGCCGCAGATCGACCAGATCCTCTACCGCGGCCTGGCGCGCTATCCACACGTCGAGGTGCTGTTCGGCCACGAGATCGCCGGCCTGGCGCAGGACGCCAGCGGTGTCACGCTGCAGCTGCAAGGCGCCGGCGGCACGCGCCAGGCGCGCGCCCGCTGGCTGGTCGCGGCCGACGGTGGCAACAGCTTCGTGCGGCGCGCGCTCGAGATCCCGTTCGAGGGCCGCACCAAGCCGAACCAGTGGATCGTCGTCGACGTGCGCAACGACCCGATCGGCACGCCGCACATCTACATGCACTGCGACCCCGAGCGCCCCTATGTCTCGGCGGCGCTGCCGCACGGCATCCGGCGCTTCGAGTTCATGGTGATGCCCGGCGAGACCGAGGAGGAGCTGAGCCAGCCCGAGAACCTGGCGAAGCTGATGCGCAAGGTGGTCGCAGACCCGGAGCGCGTCGACTACATCCGCAAGCGCGTCTACACCCACAACGCGCGCCTCGCGCAGCGCTTCCGCGAGGGCCGCGTGCTGCTCGCCGGCGACGCCGCGCACATCATGCCGGTGTGGCAGGGCCAGGGCTACAACAGCGGGCTGCGCGACGCCTCCAACCTGGCCTGGAAGCTCGCCCACGTGGTGCAGGGCCTGGCCGGCGAGCGCCTGCTCGACACCTACGGCGAGGAGCGGCGCGACCACGCGCGCCAGATGATCCATCTGTCCGAAGTGGCCGGCGACATCTTCGCCCCCGAAGGCCGGACCGCCGCCAAGCTGCGCGACGCGGTGGCGCTGGCGCTGAACGCGCTGCCGCCGGTGAAGCGCTACTTCGTCGAGATGCGATTCAAGCCGATGCCGCGCTACCAGCAGGGCGCGCTGGTCGCGCCGACGCAGCGCTCGCGGCCCTCGCTGGTCGCGGGTCTGATCGACCGCTCCGGCGACAGCGCGCTGGGCCGCCTGCTCGGCCTGATGGCCGAGAAGCGCGAGTCGCTGGTCGGCCGCCTGGTCAACGGGCTCGACGTGCCCGAGGACACGCCGGTCGGGCGCATGTTCATCCAGCCGCGCGTGCGCTGCGAGGACGGCGAGCTGCGCCGCCTCGACGATCTGGTCGGCCTGCGCTTCGCGGTGATCGCCTGGGGCACCGACCCGAGCTTCGGCCTCACGCCCGAGGCGCGCGCCGTCTGGCAGCACCTCGGCGCGGTGTTCATCAGCGCCGTGCCCGAGGGGCAGATGGCCTACGCGGAAGACGCCCGGCCCGGCGTTGTGCGCATCGGCGACGTCGGCAACCGACTGAAGGACTGGTTCGCGCAGTGGCCGCAGTCGGTCGTCTTCCTGCGGCCGGACCGCTTCGTCGGCGCGATCTGCACGCCGCAGGAGACGGCCGAGATGACGCTGGCCTTCGCACGCGCGCTGTCGCTCGTCGGCGTCGCCGGCGGCGCACCGGCGGTGGCTGCGCTGCCGGCGGCGGCCGACGCGCCGCAGCCGCTGCAGGAGGCGCACGGATGAACGCGCCGCGCGCCTTCCTCGGCCTCTCGCACTCGCCGCTGATCGGGCTCAACCCGGTCGACGACGCGATCGTGCGCGAGCTCGACGCCACCTTCGCCGCGGCGCGCGCCGCGGTGCAGGCCTTCGACCCCGAGCTCGTCGTGCTGGTCGGCCCCGACCACTACAACGGCTTCTTCAACGAGCTGATGCCGCCGCTGTGCATCGGCAGCGCGGCCACCGCAGTCGGCGACTACGGCACGCCGGCCGGGCCGCTGGCCGTCGACGGCGAGGCCGCGCTCGCGCTCGCCACGCGGCTGATGGACGAGGACTTCGACCTCGCCCTGTCGCGCCGCATGCTGGTCGACCACGGCTTCGCGCAGGCGCTGGAGGTCCTGTGGGGCGGGCTGGAGACGCCGCCGGTGCTGCCGGTCTTCCTCAACGCGGTCGCCCAGCCGGGCATCCCGCGCCTGCGCCGCTGCCGGCAGCTCGGCGAGGCGATCGGCCGCTTCCTCGACGGCCTGCCGCGGCGCACGCTGCTGATCGGCTCGGGCGGGCTCTCGCACGAGCCGCCGGTGCCGACGCTGGCCCACGCCGACCCAGCGGTGCGCGAGCGCATCACCGTGCGCGCCACGCCGACCGCCGCCGAGCGCGACGCGAAGACGCGGCGCGTGATGGCCGCCGGTGTCGCGCTCGCCGCCGGCGAGGCCTGGATGAAGCCGCTGAACCCGGCCTGGGACCTGGGCTGGATCGAGCACCTCGCGGCGGGCGACCTCGACGGCCTGGTGCGCGGCGGCGAGGACGAGATCGAGCGCCTGGCCGGGCTCTCGGCCCACGAGTCGAAGACCTGGCTGGTCGCCCGCGCGGCGCTGCCGGCCGGTCGCGCGCTGCCCTGCGGGCTGCGCTACTACCGCGCGATCCCCGAATACATCGCGGGCTTCGGCGCCCTGTTCCTGACCGACGACACAAAGGAGACAACGCAGTGAGCCAAGACCCCCGCATTCCCGCCTGGGCCGAGCGCCTGCGCGAGGCCGAGCGACGGCGCGAGCCGATCGGGCCGTTGCGCGACGAGATGCCGCCCGGCGACGAAGCCCTCGCCTACGCGGTGCAGCAGGCCAACGTCGCGCACGCGCTGGCCGAGGGCCGGCGCATCGTCGGCCGCAAGATCGGCCTCACCTCGCCGGCGGTGCAGCGCCAGCTCGGCGTCGACCAGCCCGACTTCGGCACGCTCTTCGCCGACATGCTCTACGGCGACGACGAAGAGGTGCCGCTGGCACGCACGCTGCAGCCCAAGGTCGAGGCCGAGGTCGCGCTGGTGCTGTCGCGCGACCTCGAGCGGCCCGACACGACGCTGGTCGAGCTGATCGGCGCCACCGCCTTCGTGATGCCGGCGCTCGAGATCGTCGGCAGCCGCATCGCCCACTGGGACATCCGCTTCGTCGACACCGTCGCCGACAACGCGTCGAGCGGCCTGGTGGTGCTGGGCGGCGTGCCGGTGCCGCTCGCCGGGCTCGACCTCAAGGGCTGCGAGATGACGCTGCTGCGCGGCGACGAGACCGTCTCCAGCGGCAACGGCGCGGCCTGCCTCGGCCACCCGCTGAACGCCGCCGTCTGGCTCGCCCGCAAGCTGGCCACGCTCGGCCAGCCGCTGCGCGCCGGCGACCTGGTGCTGACCGGCGCCCTCGGCCCGATGGTGCCCGTGGCCCCGGGCGACCGCTTCGAAGCCCGCATCGGCGGCGTCGGCAGCGTCCGCGCCCGCTTCTCGGCTGCCTGAGGCGGCCCCGTTCCCCGACATCCCTTCATCGAGACCCACCCCATGAACCCTCGTCGCCACACCCTGCGCGCGCTCGCCGCGGTCGCGGCCGCCGCGCTCGCCCTGCCCGCCCTTGCCGCCGACGGCTTCCCCAAGCGGCCCCTGACGATCGTCGTGCCCTTCCCGGCCGGCGGCATCACCGACCAGATCGCGCGCGGCCTGGCCGAGCGCCTGCAGGCGAGCCTCGGCCAGACCGTGATCGTCGACAACAAGCCCGGCGCCGGCGGCCAGATCGCTGCCGCCCAGCTCAAGCAGGCCGAAGCCGACGGCCACACGCTCTTCATGGGCGCGACCGAGATGTTCGCGATCAACCGCGGCCTGTATCGCAAGCTCTCCTACGACCCGCTCGCGGACTTCGCCCCGGTGACGCCGCTGTTCGCCTCGTCGCTGGTGCTGGTCGTGCCGCAGTCGGGCCCGCTCAAGACGCTGCCCGAGCTGATCGCCGCCGCCAAGGCGCGGCCGCTCAACTTCGCCTCGCAGGGCATGGGCTCGATCGGGCATTTGCTGGGCGAGCAGTTCCGCGGCAAGGTCGGCGGCAGCTACAGCCACATCGCCTACAAAGGCTCGGCGCCCGCCCTGCAAGACGTGATGGGCGGCCAGGTCGACATGATGTTCGACCCGGTGATCACCACCGCACCGCTGATCGCCGGCGCCAAGCTGCGCCCGCTGGCGATCGCCGCCAAGGCGCGCTCCACGCTGCTGCCCCAGGTGCCGACGCTGGCCGAGCTCGGCGTGCCGGACGTCGACGCCGCGGTCTGGTTCGGCGCCGTCGTCAAGACCGGCACGCCGGCCCCGATCGTCGCGCGGCTGAACGAGGAGATCACGAAGCTGCTGCGCGACCCCGCGTTCTCGAAGCGCTTCGCCGACCAGGGCCTCGAGCCGATGCCGATGACGCCCACCCAGTTCGACGGCTTCCTGCGCGCCGAGGTCGAGCGCTGGGGTGCGCTCGTCAAGGCCAGCGGCGCCACGATCGACTGAGCCGACAAGGCCACGAAAGGACATCCATGAGCAAGAAACTGAAGGCCGCGATCATCGGCAGCGGCAACATCGGCACGGACCTGATGATCAAGATCCTGCGCCACGGGCAGCGGGTGGAGATGGGGGCGATGGTGGGCATCGACCCGGCCTCCGACGGGCTGGCGCGCGCCGCGCGCCTGGGCGTGGCGACGACCCACGAAGGCGTCGAGGGCCTGACCCGGTTGCCCGTCTTCGACGAGATCGACTTCGTCTTCGACGCCACCTCGGCCGGCGCGCACGTCAAGAACGATGCCTTCCTGCGCGGCAAGCGGCCCGGCCTCCGCATGATCGACCTGACGCCGGCGGCGATCGGGCCCTACTGCATCCCGGTCGTCAACGGCGAGGCGCACCTGGACGCGCCCAACGTCAACATGGTCACCTGCGGCGGGCAGGCGACCATCCCGATGGTGGCCGCCGTCTCGCGCGTGGCCAAGGTGCACTACGCCGAGATCGTCGCCTCGATCTCGAGCAAGAGCGCCGGCCCGGGCACGCGGGCCAACATCGACGAGTTCACCGAGACCACGTCGAAGGCGATCGAAATCGTCGGCGGCGCGCACAAGGGCAAGGCGATCATCGTGCTCAACCCGGCCGAGCCGCCGCTGATCATGCGCGACACGGTCTACACCCTGAGCGAGGCCGTCGACGAGCGGCGCATCGCCGACTCGGTCGAGCGCATGGCCGCCGACGTGCAGGCCTACGTGCCGGGCTACCGGCTCAAGCAGCGCGTGCAGTTCGACCGTATCGAGCAGCCGCTGCAC
>JAMHWF010000049.1:0-5746 GCA_035911095.1 Ideonella sp.
CTCCTGGCGCTGCTGCTCGGCGTATGTGTGTACATGCCCGGCCTCATCGTCCCGCTGCTGCTCGGCGGCGGCGTGTGCTGGGCCTACTCGGCGCGGCTCAAGGCCACGCCGTACGCCGACGTGGCGGCGATGGTGGCCTGGGGCGTGGCGATGCCGCTGTGCGGCAGCCCGCCCGAGTCCGCGCTCGGCTGGGCGCTGGCCGGCTGGCTCGGCCTGTTCTCCGGCGTGTTCGAGGGCATCCAGGTGATCCGCGATCACGACGATGACAGCGCGGCCGGCGTGCGCACCACCGCGGTCGCGCTCGGGGTCTCGCGCACGCTGGTGCTGGTGCGCGTGATGCTGGCGGCCTCGGCGGTGTACGGCGCGCTCGTCGTTTCGCCGTGGCTCGCCGCGCTGCCCGCGGCCGCGATCGTGGTGCCGCTCGACCGCGGCGACGTCACCCGCACGTGGAATCAGCTGCGCATGATCCTCGGCGTCGCGTTCCTCGGCGCGGTCGGCTGGGTCTGGTGGACCGGCACCACCCACGGCGTGCTCGTGCAGGTCTCGCGCGGCATGTCGCTCGCGGTCTGGTGAATTCGCTTCACCGCGCGGCGAGCTCGTCGCGCGCGAGCAAATAACGCACGACCTCGATCGGCACACGCGGGTGCATGAAGGTGCCCACGCGGCGCATGCCAACCTTGACCATGACGCGGATCGACGCGGCGTTGTCGGGGTGAGCGCAGGCGTCAACCGCCGGCTGATCGAGCGTCACGAAGGCGTGGTGGATCAACCTGCGTGTGCCCTCGGTCGCGAGACCGCGGCCCCAGCACGAGCGCCGCAGGCGATAGCCGACCTCTAACATCGCCGGGTCGGCCGAGCTGGGCCGCAGCTGAAACCACCCGACAAACACCCCGGCCTCGTAAGCGGCGAGAAAGCCATACGGCTGATCATCCCACGCGAGCATGCGCGGCAGGAGCTGCTCCTCGTAGAGCTGGCGCGAGCTCGGCTGACCACCGCTGATGTAGCGCATGACCTCGGGGTCCGAGTCGAGCTCGAGCAGGTCGGGCAAGTGCGCGGCCGTCAGGCGGCGCAGGTGCAGGCGCTCGCTGTGCAACTCCAAGGGGACGAGCGTTTGCATGGTCACACCGCGCGGCTGAGCTCGCTGCGGCCGCCGCCGTAGCCCCACTGCAGCAGCTTCTTGACCGGTGGGCGGCGGTCGAGCTCGCGGTCGATCAAGACGCGCATGCCCTCTTGAATGCCGGCGCGCACCAGCGAGGGCCAGCTGACCGCGCGGGCGCAGGCGAGGCGGAACCTGCGGACGACACCTGCGTCGACGGGTCGGCCGGCGAGCAGCGCGGCGCCAGCGTATTCTGCCGCGAGCTGGCCGGTGCGCAGGGCCTGCCAGATGCCCTCGCCGCTCAGGGGGTCGACGAAGCTGCCGGCGTCGCCACACAGCAGCAGGCCGGGGGCACCCCCGGGCGGCCAGCGGTGCAGGCACAGGGGCAGGGCCCAGCTGCGCACCGGGCCCACCATCTCCGCGGCGGCGAAGCGGTCGGGGTGGCGGGCGAGGAAGTCATGCAGCAGCGCACGCAGCTGGCCGCCGCGTTTTTGATAGCGGTCGGCGCGTTGATAGACGCCGACGTTGGCGAGGCCCTCGACCGGCGGGAACAGCCAGCCGTAGCCGCAGGGGAGGTCGCGCTCGAAGTAATGTTCGCTGACCCCGGGCTGCAGCGGCGCGGCATTGCGGAGGTACACGGTGGCGGCGACCCCGAGCTGGGCGCCGCGCGGGTATTCGCGGCCCAGCGCGGCCCAGGCGACCGATCCCGGGCCATCGGCGGCGAGCACGACGCGGGCGTGCCAGCGCAGACCCGGGCCCTCCGCGCCGACGAAGTTTTCGCCGTCCCGCAGCAACGTGCGCACCGCGACCCCCTCGTGCAGCGCGACACCGGCGGCTTGCATGCGCTGACGCAGCAGGTCATCGAGGGCGAGGCGCGGCACGATCGCCCCGGGGTGAGCGCCGTAGTGACGGACGATGCGCTCGCCGTCCGGGAGGATCGCCGCGGCCGCGGTGACGGGCGCGTGCGGCAGGGCCGAGAGCTCGGCGCCCATGGCCGCGGCGATCTCGAGGCCCGCGCTCGACACGGCGTCGCCGCAGGTCTTGTCGCGGGGGAAGCGGGCCCGATCGACGCAGACGACCTCCAGGCCCATGCGCGCCAGGAAGGTGCCCGCGGCGGCGCCCGCAGGACCGGCGCCGACGATCAGGACATCGCTGCGACCGGTGAGCATGGCGCGCAGCATAGTGGAGTGGGATCTCCGGGCACAAGCGCCGCGTCACCCGGACAGCTTTCGCGTAGCATGCCGGCCGTGTCGCCCGCCCTGCGCCGCGTCTGGCTCGCGTTGATCGCCCTGCACCTGGGCATGCTGGCCTATGTGCTGCCGATCGACGTGGTATTCGGGGACTCGCCGTTTGGCGGGCCCGACTACCAGACCCACTATCAGCACACCAGCACGCTGCTGCGTGTGCACGCCGAGTTCGGGCGCGCGTGGGCCTACGACCCGTTCCTGCTGGCGGGGCATCCGACCGGGCTGATCTTCGACGTCGACAACAAGCTCCACTTCGGATTCACCTCGGGGCTGGTCGGGCTCGGGGTGCCGCTGCCGATCGCGTTCAACCTGTTCACGCTGGTGGCCGCCGCGCTCGCGCCGGTGCTGGTGTGGCTGGCGGCCCGCCTGCTGCGCCAAGCACCGGCCGCGCAGGCCCTGGCCTTCGGGCTCGGGATGCTGGCGTGGAACTTCGATCCCACCGTCCGCTTCTGCTACGGCGGCGGCATGATCTCGTTCGCGGCGGCCTCGGCCCTGTGCCTCGTCGTCATCGCGGTGATGCAGCGACTGCTCGGCGAGCAGCGCCGCGTCGCCGGCGTCGCGCTGCTCTTGCTGCTGCCGCTGGCCCTGCGCACGCACGTGTGGAGCTTCGCGGTGCTCGTGGTGCCGCTGACCGGCATGTACCTGCGGTCCTGCGCAAGAGTACAGGTGCGGACCCACCTGTTCGTGTGGGGCGCGGCGGTGCTCGGCCTGCTCGCCAACCTCGACTGGCTGGTCCCCGCGCTGGCGCACCACGAGCTGATCGTGCCGTCGGCCGGGCTCGGCCAGGCGACCCCGGATTACCTGATCTGGGACTTCGTCGAGCTGCTGGTCGACCCCAAGCGCACCGGCTTTGTCATCCAGCGCACCGTGCTGCGCGCGCTGGTGCTGGCGGCCGCTTGCGGCACGCTTTGGGCCTGGCGGCGCGAGCCGGACGGGCGCGCCTTCACAGGGGCGCTGGCGCTGGGCTGGCTGCTGGGGCTGACGTATTTCGGCGCGATGGTGCCGATGGTCGCGGCGACCGAGCCGTATCGCTTCGCGGTGCCGCTGACGCTGTGGGGCTGCGTGCTCGCGGGGCCGTGGCTGATCGACGTCGCCGGCCGACTGCGCGGGCTCGGGCGCGGGCTGATGGTGCTGCTGGCGGTGCTGCTGTTGCCGCGCGTGTACCAACAGGTCGTGCCGGTGTTGCCGGAGATCAGCCCGCTGGCGCCGCCGACTGGGCAGGCCGCTCGCAACCTGCCGAGCGCGCGCCTGGGCGGGGTGAGCGAGGACTTCAAGGCAGTCACCACCTGGCTCGAAGGACAGCCCGACCGCGGCCGCGTGCTCGTGCAGTACGCCTCGCTCGGCGAGTACCTGCGCTGGGCCAGCGACCGGCAGATCATCGGCGGCTTCCACGACCGCCGGCAGATCTTCCAGGAGGCCGACCTCTTCTACTTCACCACCGACGACGCGCGCTACGCCGACGGCCTCGACGATTACTTCGCGCAGTACAACATCGCGTATGTGGTGATGACCTATCCGTACATGCCAGAGATCGAGCGCCGCAGCGATCTGCTGGCGGCCGGGGGCATCCTCGGGGGGATCCATCGCGTGTACACGGTCAAGCGCGCCGGCACCTACTTCGCGGCGGGCAGCGGGCGCGTCACCGCCGACCTCAACCGCCTGAGCGTGCGCGACGCGAAGCCGGCACCCGGCACCCAGGCGCTGGTGCTCCGCTTTCATCACATGCAGGAGCTGCGCTGCCGCGCCGCCGAGGGCAGCTGCCGCGTCGAGAAGGCCGAACTGGCGGGCGACAGCGCGGGCTTCATCCGCGTCGTCGGCGAGCCGGTGCTGCCGTGCGAGTTCACGGTCGAGCTGGTCTATTGACCAGGTCAGCCTCGTGTTAGCGTTCCGCCGATGTGCGCCGCGCCCTACCGCATCCACCAGGCCGAGTGCCTGGCGTGGATGGCGGCTCAGCCCGCGCACTCGGTGCACGCGATCGTCACCGACCCACCCTATGGATTGAAGGAGTACACCGCGCCGCAGACGGCCAAGCTGCGCGAGGGCAAGGGCGGCGTGTGGCGCGAGCCGCCGCAGCTGGGCGGCTGCAAGCGGGCCCCGCTGCCGCGCTTCACCGTGCTCGGCGAGGCCGACCGCGCGGCCCTGCGCGACTTCTTCGCCGCGTTCGCCACGCAGGCGCTGCACGTGCTGGTCCCGGGCGGGCACATCTTCATCGCCGGCAACCCGCTGCTGTCGACGGACCTCTACGTGCCGCTGATGGCCGCGGGACTCGAGAAGCGCGGCGAGGTGATCCGCCTGGTCCAGACCTTGCGCGGCGGAGACCGCCCGAAGAACGCACACACCGAATTCGCGGATGTCTCGGTGATGCCGCGCTCGGGCTGGGAGCCGTGGGGGCTGTTCCGCAAGCCCTGCGAGGGGCGTGTGCAAGACAACCTGCGCAAGTGGAAGACGGGCGGGCTGCGGCGGCTCTCACCGGAGCAACCATTTGTCGACGTGATCGTGTCCTCGCCGACGCGCCCGGAGGAGCGGGCGATCGCCCCGCACCCGTCCCTGAAGCCGCAGGCGTTCATGCGGCAGATCGTCCGCGCCGCGCTGCCGCTCGGCGAGGGCGTGGTGCTCGACCCCTTCATGGGCGGCGGCTCGACGATCGCCGCGGCCATGGCCGTCGGCTACACCAGCGTCGGCGTCGAACAAGATCCGCTGTTCTTCGCGCTCGCCGAGGCGGCGATCCCCCGCCTCGCCGCGCTGGCGCTGCCGGCCAGCCGCGAGCGGCGGGCAGCGATGTAGCTCAGCGCCGCCGGCCCAAACCCGGGGCGCTGGCGCTCACGCACGGCCTCACTTCGGCTCGTCGTCGATGCGCTCGATGGCCCAGGCGAGGCGGTCGCGGGTGATGTCATCGGCCTCGAGCTCGAGCGCGGCGTTCAGCGCCGGAAGGTCGGCGACACGGCCGAGCTTGCCGAGGCCCTCGGCGGCGAGCAAGCGCACGCGAGGGTCCGCATGGCCGAGGGCAGTGACGAACAGGTCGTGCAACGCCGGGCTGGCGGTCCACGAGCGGAGCGCACGCCGGCAGATCGCCCGCACCTGGTCGTCGTCGTCGCGCAGCCCGAGGGCGAGCAGCGGGGCGTGTGCGGGATCGTGGGCCGTGAGCGCGTGGGCGGCGATGCGGCGCGCGTCGAGGTCGCCGGTGAGCCAGCGCTGGAGCACCGCCGCGGTGGCGACGCTGCGCACCGCCTGGCGGTAGGCGACCACGTCCTGGCCTTCCATCGTGTCCGTCATCGCCGTGACCAGCGCGGGCAGGGTCCGCTCGTCGCCGGTGTGTGCCAGCGCGAGCGCGCCGTCGGGGGTGGGCCTCTTCGAGAAGGCGGCGATGCGGGCGAGGAGCGTGCTGTCGTCGAGCTTGGGCATG
>JAMHWF010000050.1:0-1012 GCA_035911095.1 Ideonella sp.
AGACCGACCGTGAGCTGGACGTCCAGGTCGTCCTTGCCGGCGGCCGGGATGTTGTCGAACTTGAGCACCAGGGCGCTGTTGAACGACAGCGCGGTGGTCAGCTTGAACGACAGCTTCGAGGCCGAGTTGATCAGCACGCGGGTGCCGTCCACGGCCGGGTCCGGGATGACGTTGGGCAGGATCTCGGCGTCCTCCGTGAAGGTCGCGTCCTTGGTGATGCCGTACACGAACGACAGGCCGAGGCGGGGCGCGACCAGGCTGACGTCGTCGAGGTTGGTGCGGGCCAGGATCACCACCGGGGCGGCCTGCGGGAAGTACTGGAAGCGCGACTCGTACTGGGCGCGGAGCGCGAGGTCGGTCTTGAACGCCGCCTTCACGTAGTCGTCCACCTTCTGCTCGAACCACTGCACGCTGGCGCCGCCTTCGCCGCCGGCCCGGTACTCGATGGCCTTGACGTGGTCGGTGTCGACCAGCGCCGCAGCGTAGGCCGAGACCATCTCGTTGAAGCGGAAGTCGGCGCGCAGGCTGGTGGCCAGGAACAGCGCGGTGGTGTCGCTGGCACCGGTGGTGGGCGAGGTGCTCTCGCCGTAGCCGCCGGCCAGCTTGCCGGTGAGGATCCAGTCGGCCGTCTTGCGCTCGACCGAGATGTCGGTGCCGATGGCGATGGTCTCCGAGTTACCGGCGAACAGCACCATGTTGGCGCCGATGTTGGCGGTCCACACCGCCAGGTCGGCCTCGGCATCCGCCACCGCCGCCGCCGCCGGAGCGGGCGCCGTGGAGGGGGCCGCCGCAGACGCGCCCATACCGGCCGCGATCTTCTCCATCGCCGCGGCCGCGCGGGCCATCGACTCGGCCGCGGCCGCAGCCGCCTCCGCCGCGTGCTCGGCCGCATGGGCCGCGCGATCCGCCGCCGACGTCGAGGACGACGTGTGCATCGGCAGCACCAACATGAGAGTGGTGAGGGTCGTGATCATGCGCGGCCCTTAGACGACCGCGAGGCGAATGGCCAGCC
>JAMHWF010000051.1:0-1013 GCA_035911095.1 Ideonella sp.
CATGCTTTCCCAGACAGATCCTTCCAGAGCTCGTCACCGCGGCGCAGCACCATCGACATCGAGGAGCAGCGCGCCTGGGTCGGCTTCTACAGACGTGTCGGCCGTGACGTCGCCCTCGCCGCCGAGGTGATGGCGCAGCTCGACGGCGACGCCGAGATGAAGCGTCGCCACCTGGCGCTGTACCTGTCCTGCAAGCAGTCGCTGCGCGTCCACAAGGCGCGCCAGGTCCGCGACAAGCGCATCGGGCAGTGGCTGCGCCTGCTGGTCCAGTGGACGCTGCAGCGACCCGCAGCCTTCGTCGGCGGCGTCACGCAGAAGGCATACCACCGCACTGCTGACGTCCTCGACGAGGCCATTGCCGCCGCACCGCCGGCCTCGCCGGCAACATCGAAGCGGGGCGCGCGCCCAGCCGCGGCCCGTGACGCCGACAGCAGGCCCGAACCGGCCGCCGCACAGGTTCGTCAGCTGCTGGGCGATGCAGAGTTCGCCGACGCACACGCCCGCTTCCAGCACCAGGCCGGCATGTCCCCGGCGTCGCCGGTCAGTGGCTCCGACGGCGGCTCCGAGCTTGCCCCGGAACCTCCCGTCGACGGCCGCGCACCCGCCGTGCAGATCAGCCGGCGCTGATCCGAAGACCGAACCCCGGCGCAGCCCCATTTGGCTGCACCGGGTTCAGTCGCTGACACGCCTCGGCCAACGACTGACGTCCAGCGGCCTGGGCTCACCGGCACCCCATCCAACCGCCCGCGGGCCCGTCCCGCCAGGGCCGGTGTCCGCCCTCCCAACTTCGAGAGTTCCCCATGCGAGACATCACCCTGAATCCCGAGCAACGCCTGTATGTGATCGCCACCGAAGCGGGCGTGACCTGCTTCGGCTTCGACAACGCCCGCGACCATGCCCAGCAGATCGCGCAGCGCCTCGATCGTCCAGACCTGATGCCGACCGCCGGCGACGCGGCCAGCCTCACCGGCTACGAGAGGTACCTCGCTGCGGTGCGTGCCTGGGGCGAGTCC
>JAMHWF010000052.1:0-1219 GCA_035911095.1 Ideonella sp.
GTTCGACGAGGCCGCGCAGCAGGACGGCCTGGTGCGGGTGATCGAAACCCTGCACGCGCGCTTTCCGGGCATCCAGCTCATCCAGAACCGGGGTTTCGAGATCGTGCCGCGCGTCAAGGACAAGATCCGCATGGTCGCGGCCGAGTCGCTGTTCCGCGGCTGGAACGCCAAGGCCCGGCGCTACGAGGAGGTGCGAGCGGCGGACCGCGAGTGGCTGCTGGGCCAGTTGCGCACCGTGCGCGAACGCGACGGCCTGCCCGTGCTGGCCATCGACTACGTGCCGCCGCACGATCGCGCCCTGACGCGCCAGACCGCCGCCGACATCGCCGCGCTGGGCTTCACGCCCTACGTCGCGGACGGGCTGCTGGAGACCACCGGTATCGGCCGCGTCGAACCCGTGCCGCGCCGGATTCTGGTGGTCTACAACGGGGCCGAGACGCCCTCGATCAACTACTCGCTCGCGCACCGCTTTTTGCAGATGCCGCTGAACTACCTGGGCTACGTGGCGGACTTCGCGGACATCCGCGACGGCGCGCCGCCCGCCGTGGGCGCGGACCGCTACGCGGGCGTCGTCACCTGGTTCACCGGCTATGTGCAGGAGGACCGCACGGCGCCGCTCGCGCGCTGGCTGCAGGCGCGGCTGGACGAGCGCATGCCGCTGCTGGTGCTGGGCGACTTCGGCTTCCAGCTCACGCCCGCACTCTCGGAGCGGCTGGGCATCGCGCCCGCCCGGGCGCACGGCCCGCAGCGCATCGTGCGCCACGGCCCGCTGCTGGGCTTCGAGGCCGAGCCCGAGCCGCTGGACGGCCCGCGCTTCACCACCAACGGCGCCGCAGGGCACGAGCCGCTGATCGAATTGCAGGACGAACACGGCCAGGCCCTGACGGGCGGCGCGCTCGCGGACTGGGGCGGCTTCCTGGCCAACCCCTTCGTCACCTCTGAAGTGCCGGGCACCGAGTATTCGCACTGGGTGGCCGACCCGTTCACGCTGCTCACGCGCGCCCTGCACCTGCCGCCGCTGCCCGTGCCCGACGCGACCACCGAGAACGGCCGCCGCCTGCTGTTCGCCCACGTGGATGGCGACGGCTTCGCCTCGCGCGCGGAACTCTCCGGCAGCCCCCTGGCGGCCGACGTGATGCGCCGCGAGATCATCGAGAAGTACCCGCGCATCCCGCACGCCGTCTCGGTCATCGAGGCCGAGACGGCCCCGCACGGCCTG
>JAMHWF010000053.1:0-350764 GCA_035911095.1 Ideonella sp.
CAACGACACGCACGAGTCGAAGACCGACCCGGACTCGAGGCTGTACCGCAAGAGCAACGCCGCACCGGCGCTGCCCAGCTACCTGGGCCACGTGCTGACCGACAACCGCCACGGCCTGGTGGTCAACGTGCGCGCCAGCAGCTCCAACGGCACCGCCGAGCGCGACATCGCCGCGCAGATGCTGGCCGACGTGGCCGAGCCGGGCCAGCGCGTGACGGTGGGCGCAGACAAGGCCTACGACACCAGGGGCTTCGTCAAGGCGTGCCGCGAGATCAACGTCACCCCGCACGTCGCGCAGAACACCCGCCGCCTGGGCGGCAGCGCCATCGATGGTCGCACCACCCGGCACCCGGGCTACGAGGTCAGCCAGCGCAAGCGCAAGTGCATCGAGCAGTGCTTCGGCTGGGGCAAGCTCGTCGGCCCGATGCGCCAGGTGATGGTCAAGGGACTGGACAAGGTCGACCAGCTTCTGACGCTGACGATGGCCGCCTACAACCTCACGCGACTGCGGACCTTGGCGCAGCCGTGCCCGCCGTGCGCCCAATGAGCGCAGGCAACGCCCAAATGACTGCCGGCAAGCGACCGAATCACCACCAGCGGGCTCGGTTGAGAGCGCTCCGGCAATTCCACAGGCCTGTATGAAGCCTCCGGCCGAAGTTGCGATGGCGGAAATCGCAGTCATCGCAGGTAATTCAACGGCCAGCTAGCGCACTCCTCCGCTTTCGACGCCCTGTCCCGGCCGCGCCGGCGGGAGGGGAGCCCCTGCAGCGCTCCAGCCCGCCTACTGGGCCATCGCGATCTCCGGAGCCAGCGGAAGCAAGGCCGACGAGCCGATCTCGGAGACGACGAGCACGTTCAGGTTCGGCCGGAGCTCTTCCGCCGACAGCACCGCCGCCTCGCCCTGGCCCCTGTCGCGCAACAGCGCGCGCAGCGCCGACCGAAGCGCCGGCGTATGCACCAGAACGACCGGCCGCGGCCCCTGCACCGCCGACGCGCTGGTCGGTGCCAGTGCGCGGGCGATGCCCGACACCAGCGTCTCGCCGGCGCCCTGCGGCAAGGCGAAGCTGCTCCCCTGGGAGCTGACGCGCAACGAGCCGGCCAGCTGGTCTTCCAGGTCCGGGCTCAGGATCACCGCCACGAGTTCGTCACGCGCGTTCGTGTACTGGTGCGTAAGCTGCTCGCCCAGTGCCTGTCGCACCCTCTCGACCAACTGCGCGTTGTCCCTTTCCCGCGGCGCATGATCGATCAAGGCCTGCGCCAGCTGCGGCAGGTCGTGTAGTGACACCCTCTCCTCGAGCAGCCGGCGACCCACTTCGGCCAGCCGCGGCGCAGGAACGGCCTGACGCAGTTCGCGTTCGAACTGTGGGAAGCAGGCCTCCAACTGCTGCATCAGGACCATGGCCTCCTGCACACCGAGGAATCGCGCGGGGCGCGACTCGATGACGCCGCGCACCAGGACCGCCAGCGACCCCTCGAGACTGAGGGCCTCATCCTTCCCTTCGTCGCCTTCCGCCACCTCGTCCGCCGATACCCACACCGTCGACAGCTGACCGAGCACCGGACCGGGCAAGCCGACCGGCCAGCGGCGCGCCCGAGCCAGGGCCAGCGGCACGAGGGCCCTGCCCTCCGGGACGACGAGGGTCAGCGCAGGAACGCCGTGGACGTCGACAGCGACGCAGCCCTCCTCGATGCCCCCGGCCAATGTGACGCCCGGGAACGGCAGGCCGGTGGAGAGCTGCAAGGCCCCTCGCAGCGTGCCGAAGAGCTCGTCCAGTCGCCCCGGATCGAGGCGGGCCGTCAGGTCTGCCCCGAGGCGCAACGTCAAGCCGCTCGCCCAAGGATGCGATGCCGGCTCCCCGAAGTGCTGCACCTGGCCGCCCCCCTCGCGCGCCAGGGACGGCAGGGCCTCCCCACCGATCCCCTGGCGCCGACGGCGCTGCGCCGGGGCACCCCACCAGCCAACCCCGATGGCGATCGCCCCCAGCACGGCGAACTGCGCCACCGGGAAGCCGGGCACGAGCGCCATGGCGGACACGACGACACCGCAGATCGTCAGCGCCCGAGGGTGTGCCGTCACCTGGGCCAGGATGTCTTGCGCAAGGTTGCCCTGCGCACCGTCCTGGCGGGCCACCCGCGTGACCACGACGCCGGCCGCCACCGACATGAACAGCGACGGGATCTGGGAAACCAGCGCATCGCCCACAGCCAGCACCGAGTAGGTGTGCGTCGCCACGTCGAAGGACATGCCCTTGCGCAACATCCCGATCGCGATGCCGCCGACGATGTTGACCGCCGCGATCACGATCGCCGCGATCGCGTCGCCCTTGACGAACTTCATCGCACCGTCCATCGCGCCGTAGAGCTGGCTCTCGCTCTCCAGCGCATGGCGACGCTGGCGCGCCTCGTCCTTCGAGACAATCCCCGCCCGCAGGTCGGCATCGATGCTCATCTGCTTGCCCGGCATCGCATCGAGGCTGAACCGCGCCGCCACTTCCGCGATGCGCTCGGAGCCCTTCGCGATGACGATGAACTGCACGAGCGCGATGATCAGGAAGACCACCAGCCCGATGATCACGTCTCCCCCGACCACCATCTGTCCGAAGGACTTGATGATGTCCCCGGCGTGCGCGTTCATCAGGATCTGCCGTGTCGAGGCGATGTTGAGCGAGAGGCGGAACAGCGTCGTGAACAGCAGCAACGCCGGGAACGTCGACAACCCCAGCGGCGTGCCGATGTAGACCGCGACGAAGAGCACGCCGATCGACACCGCCAGGTTCGTGGCGATCAACGAGTCGAGCACCCAGGGCGGCAGCGGCAGCACCATCAAGGCGATGATCGCGACCACTGCCGCGATCAGCAGCAAGTCGCTGTGTCGCCCCAGGCCTTGCGTGGCCTGTGCGATCGCTCCTCGACCCGCCGTCGACGAGTGGCTCATTCCGTTCACCGTTCGCATCGATTCACGTCCTTTAGCTTCTCGCTTGCCCCGCCTCGGGCGACCCGTCGCCATCGCCCAGCGACTGGCACCGCATCTGCTCGACCCAGCGCAGCACCTGCGCCACGGCGTCCATCAGTTCATCCGGGATGTAGTCGTTCAGCGGCGTCCCGGCCCGCAGCGCCCGGGCCAGCGAGACGTCCCGATAGATCGGCACGGCTGCCTCCTCGGCCGCCTCGCGGATCGCCCGCGCGACCTCCCCCTCGCCTTTCGCAACGACGAGCGGCAGGGGCGTCTCACCGTAGACGTACCTGAGGGCCACGGCCACGTGCGTAGGGTTCACGACGACCACCGACGCCTCACGCACCTGCTGCAGCATGTCGCTGAAGCCGATCTCGTGGTGCATCTGCTTGCGGCGACCGCGCAGGATCGGATCACCCTCGCGTTCCTTGTGCTCGCGCCGCAGCTCTTCCTTGCTCATCCGCAGCCGGCGCCTCCAGTCCCATCGCTGCCAGGCCAGGTCGGCCAGGGCGACGACGCCGAAGATCCCGCAGACCAGGCCGAACAGGATCAGGAACTGCTGCCCACCGAACGACAACCAGTGCGGCAACGACACCCGCGCTGCCTGCGCAAGCAGCGGCGCCTGGTGACGGATCAGGAACCACAGGACCACGGCCACTGCCCCCAGCTTGATCGTCAGCCGCAGCAGCTCGATCAGGGTCCGCCGCGAGAAGATGCGCTTGAGGCCGTCGACAGGGTTCAGACGCTTGATGTCCGGCCGGATCCTTTCGAAGGCCAGCACGCCTCCAACCTGCAGTGCACTGGCCAGCGCCGCCACGGCGAGCGTCACCAAGGCGAACGCGATCGACCCGCCAACCACTTCGATCAGCAGCTCACGGGCGTGCGCGAGCGGATCTGTCGCCCGGTCCGTTGCCGATGCCAACGAGGACGACAGGCGCGCCATCAGCCAGGCCAGCGCAGTCGGCGCTCCGACAATGGCCGCCAGGCAGAACAAGGCGATCACCAGGGTGGCGCTGAAGTCCTGGCTCTGCCAGACATCGCCGCGCCGGCGCGCGTCGCGCAGCTTCTTGGGGGTCGGGGCCTCGGTCTTGGACTGAGAGCCTCCCTGCTCGGCCACTTTCGATCTCCCTCGAGTTCAGCGCGCCTGCGCCAGCAGGCGGCGGATGCCTTCTGCGGCATCGGGGAGCATCGAGCCGTCCGCCAGCACCACGGCATAGACGAACAGCAGGCCGACGAGCAGGGCTGCCTTCAGCGGAAGCGCCAGGAAGAACACGCTGAACTGCGGCGCATACCGGCCCAGCAAGCCCAGGCTGACCTCGACCATCAGCATGGCCAGCACGAACGGCGCCGCGACCCTCACCGCGAGCTCGGTGACGACCCCCACCACCTGCTGCCCGGCGTCGAGCCACAGCGAGGGGTCGAGCCTCGGCGTCAGCTCTGCGAGCGGCCAGACGCGAAAGCTCTCGTACAGCACGCCCAGCAGGCTCAGAAGCCCGCCGGACACGATGAACAGCAGCGACACCACGTGCACGAGAAAGCCGCCGAGGAGCGAGTCTTCCTCGCCGGACAAGGGATCGACTGCGCTCGCGCCCGAGAGCCCGGCCTGGCTTTCGATGATCGCGCCGGCGGCGTGGATCGCCCAGAAGCCTGCGCTGCCCACCAGGCCGATGCCGAAACCGAGCATCACCTCCTTGGCCAGCAACATGGCCAGCGTGAATCCGTCCAGGTGCCCGAACCCCCTCAGGTCGGCCAGGCCGAAGCTCGGCAGCAGGCACAGCGACAGGCCGACGACGATCGTGGCCCGCACACCGGCGGGCAGCGTCGTCAACGCGAACATCGGAAAGATCGCGAGCGCCGTGCCGATGCGGGCGCCGACGATGCCGATCATGAACAGCAGGTTCGAGATTGACCCGTGGTTGAGCATCGAGGCGTCCATGCCGATGCTCAGGCCGTCGCGATCGCGGCGAAGAGCCCGTCGACGAAGTGGTAGAGCTCGGCCCCTGACCATTGGGCCGTCGCCGCAATGACGACCACGGCGGCGATCAGCTTGACGCCGAACCCGACCGACGACTCCTGCACCTGCGTCACCGCCTGTACCAGCGCGACGATCAGGCCGACGATCGCGATCGTCAGCACCGTGGGCAGCGACAGCAGCAGCACCAGCACGAGGGCCTGCTTCACCAGCGCCGAAAGGCTTGCCGCGTCCATCAGCGGTAGGTCAGCACGAGGCCGTGGATCAGCTTGTCCCATCCGTCGACAGCGACGAACAGCATCAGCTTGAGCGGCGTCGACACCACCGTGGGCGAGAACATCATCATGCCCATCGCGGTCAGCACGTTCGCCACGACGAGATCGACGATCACGAACCCGAGGTACAGCAGGAATCCGATCTTGAAGGCCTCGGTCAGCTCGGTCGCGGTGAAGGCAGGCACGAGGATCAGCAGGTCATCCCTGGCGACCGCAGCGGCGTCCGCCTCCGGCCAGAGGCTCCGGGTGGTCCGCGCGAAGAACTCCTTCTCGCGCTGGTCGGCATGCTTGTCCAGGAAGCCACGCAGCGGTTCTCGCGCCTGGGCAACCCCGGCCACCAGCGCTTCGAGCTTCACGGCCCCACCGTTGACGGCGGGCCCCAGCGCCGCGGTGATCTGCTTGGCTACCGGCGCCATGACGTAGAACGAGAGGACCAGCGCCAGGCCGTTCACCACCATGTTCGGCGGAACCTGAGGCAAGCCCAGCGCGTTGCGGACCAGGCTGAACACCACGACCAGCTTCGCGTACGAGGTCAGCATGACCGCGAGGAAGGGCGCGATGCCGATCAAGGCCAGGCCGAGGATCAACAACAAGGGGTCGTGGCCGAGCATTCGCCTCTCCTACAACAACAATCCGCAAACGGCCTTCAAGCGATCGAGCGGGTTACCCGAAGGCCCACGCGCCGATCAACCACCATCAGACGCCCGGCGAACACCGGCGCCTGCGCGTCTGCAATGAACCACTCCAGTTCCCTGGCCGTGCCCGGAAGGCGGATCTCCGGCGTGAGCCCCAGGCACCACTCGCGGCGCAGCGCCAGACCTTGCGGGCTGCGTACCTGCCAATGGCCGGGGCCGGCGGCCAAGGCGCCCGAGGGGGGCATCGTGTCCCGGAGCAGTCGACTTCCACGCACCCAGCCCCAGAGCGGCTGCTCGTCGCGTTCTGGAGCGCCTTCTGCCAGCCCGGCAGAGGGGTGAAAGCGCACGCGCACCCCGCTGGCCGAGAGCTCCGCAGCTTCCAGCCAGACAAGGTCACCCGGCTCGAGGTTCGCGCCCCTTAGCGCCCTGGGGTCGACCGTCCCGACCTGGAGGTGACCCTCGATCCTGGACATCGATGGCGGCAGCGCGAAGCCTTGTCGGAGCAACGCCTGCGCAAGACGGGAAACGTCAGCCGGCTCCACGACCAGACGGCCGCCCGTACGGCCCCCGGCACCCGCCAGGCGGAGCGAGAAGCCGTAGCCCGCTTCGCCCATCGGCATCGGCTCCTTGAGGACGCGGGCCGACTTGAGGACGACAGTGCCCCAGCCCGCCCCCTGACTCGGAACGTCCGCGTCTCGATCCAATGCCTGCTCCAGCAGGCGCAGCAGGAGCACCGTTCGAAGGGGCACCGGCAGCTGCGAGAGCGACGCGGGAGTCAGCCGACCGTCGAAGCCGCTCCAACCGTCCACCCAGCAGGCAACGTCGACGCCCAGCCATTGAAGATGCATCGAACCGACTGCCATGGCGCCGACGTCGTCGGACCAGACCCAACTCGAGGCTCGATCGGCCGACGCCACGCCGATCACGGATTCGCCGAGGTCGCAGCGCCTCATGCGGCCGTCTCCTCGACGGAGACGACGATCCGATACCCCATGCGCTCGGCCAGTACCTCCTCGAGGCGCGGCAAGCCAGCCCCCACCTCACCGCGGCGGCAAGGGTCGACCCCGCGCAAGCGCACCTGCAGTTGCCCCTGACGACGTGCAACTTCGACCGTGCAACCCGGCATCCATCCCGACAGGTCGAGCATCACAGCCGGCGTGGCGTGGCGCGCAGATTCGGCAATCCAGAGGCGCTCGCAGCAAGACGCGATGAGCGCGGTCAGATGCTCGACCGCCCCATGCCTTCTCTCGGCCGCGCCCCGTGGGTTCTCTGAGGGCGGGCGGTGCAGCACGAACGCCTGAAGGAACGGCTCGATAGACCCGCCCGTCCCCAACGACGCGGTCGTTGCCCGACGCTCAGTGTCGAAAGCCGACGTCCGACCCTCTTCATCGCCCTGGCTCTGGTGTCTCGCACGCAAGTTCCTCCCCGGGCAGAGCCCTACCGACAGCGCCGTCGCCCCGCCGCTCGACACCTGGCAGCCCACCTCATCGGCGCCTGCCGAAGAGCCGTAGCCACGCCCCTGCGGCCAGGCCTGGGTCAGAGACCAACGCTCCAGACGCGTGGACGACGGCAGCGGTGGCGCCAGCAACCCATGCGCGCCGACGGCCAAGGAGCCCGAGCAGGCCGGCGAATCAGAGTGACCGTATGCGGGGAGCGGCGACCTCACACGGCCTCCCCGCGCCCGGTGGCCTGCGGCCGGAGTCGGAGACGGGCACCGAGCAAGGACTCCTCGGCGGCTCTGCGCTCGGCGACCCGTTCAGCGAGCACGCCGCACCGCTGAACGGAGCGCTCGAGGTGCTCCGCCAGGGCCTCCGCAGCACGCCAGCGACGCAACCAGTCGGCCAGGTCGTTCTGGAAGCCCTCGAGAGCCCTCGACCAGGCGTCCTGTCGGTCCCGATGGACGACGCTCATTTCGTTCAGCAAACCACGGTCCCCTCGCAGGCCCGCGGCGACCGGCAACCTTCCGCCCGCTGCTGCCCAGGCTCGCCAGCGATCGGCCCAGAGGCGGTGCTGGCCGAGCAACAAGGCCTCGTCGCGCTGCAGGGCCGACCGTTCGTCGGCGAGCTGGCTCTCACGCTCGGCGAGGAGCGCCCGCTCTCGCCTCAGGCGCACCTGCCGCGTCGTCGCCACGGCCGACAGCTGGGTCGACACGACCCCCTCCCCTGCTGATGCAAGCGCAGTCATTTATGTGATCCCAACGAGTTTTCCTTCGGACCGCATCGAATCCCAAGGATGCGGCCTTTCGCGCAATGAGAAGGCTCTTTCACCTGAATCCAACTTCTTGTTCCCAGCGACGCATGAAACATCTCGCCCGGATGGCGACTGACGGCATCGTGCCTCGCCTGAAGATATCGGTGACGTCCGACTTATGGGTGCGTCGGAGACTCCCCTCTCCGGAGCGGCTGACCCGAGCGGCGGGCTCAGGCAATCTGACCTCCAGGCGCTGAAACACAAATACAGATGCGCCGCCATTCAGACGTTGGGGAAACCATGAGGTTGGATTTGACGTGCTCGAACGAGGGCAGCGGACGTGTCGCCTCCGTGGCTCCACGCCCCTTTCACGGCGAGGGGTCACGGCGCTGGGTGCACCGACCGCGACATCGAATGGCTCCTTGTTACCCAAGATTCCTTCGCCCGCCCGATATACCTTGGGGCGCAAACCGATCGATCTGATCTGATCTGATCTGATCTGATCTGATCTGAGTTGGATCGTTATTCGAACCGACGGACGGCGACATCGATGGCATCCATCATTGATATGAGACTCTATCCACCAGAGCCTCATCAATACTCACGATGAGTGAATCTATCCTCGCGCACGCAGCGATTCCGGTGATCTCTCTTCGCCGGTCGGCTTGCTGATTGATTTACCGACGCGCATCCACTGAGGATTACTCAAAAATGCCAACGGACGACGCAGAATCATCCGAGCGTTGCTGGCTGCTGATTTCAGTGCAAAGCGGCATACACCAAGGGGCACTGGCCGCAGACACTGGCCGCGGCGTGCTCGTCGGGCAGGCGGCCACCTGCGATCTGGTCTTGATGGATGCCGGCGTCCCTTCGGAGGCGCTGCGACTGGCGACGGAGAACGGCGCCATCGTCGTCGAGGCACTGGGCGAAGGGGTCGAGTCGAACGGGGAGCCGCTACGTCCTGGTCGCACGGCGTCCGGGGCCGAGAGTCTCCGGCTGAACATCGCTGGGGTCCGCATCGGGGCGGAGCTCATTCATCGCCGCCACTCGCCCACCCAGGCGCCGTCGACGAAGCGTCGCAGCCGCCTGCCTTATTTGGTGGGCGGCACCGCGCTTGCGGGCGTGCTGGCCGTCGCTGCTGCGGCGGCAGTCGCGCCTTCCGACGCGCGCACCCCAGGGGACGACCCGAGCCGAAGCCTCGAGCAAGTCATCGCCGACTTCAATGCTCGCGGCGCTTCGATCACCATTGCCGCTGGACACACCGGGCCAGTGCTGCAGGGCGTCGTTGCCGACGCGGCCGCCCGCACGGCGCTGGACAAGGCGGTGACGGCTGCCGGCGCAAGAGCCGACGTGCGGGTGCAGTCCGCGCGGCTGATGACCGAATCGCTCGACCGCATGGCCGGCCTGGCAGGCCATGGCTGCGAAGCGCGGCACCTGGGTGGCGGCCGCTTCGACTGCGGCCTTGTGTTGCCAGACGCGTCTGCAGTGCAGCGGATGCACGAGCTTGCGGCGCAGGTGCCAGGCGTGCAGTCGCTGGCCCTGCGGGCTGCCCCGCCAGCAGAGGTCGTGCCCAAGCCGCCGCCTGCGCCGTCGCCTCTGCCGCCGCTGGGAGTCATCACGGTCCCTGACCGGCCAAAGCCGCCCCTTCCGTCGATACGGCACGTGGCCATCGGACCGCGGGGAGGCCTGGCGATCGACTCGAGCGGCCGCACGCTGCGAGTCGGTGACGAGTTCGAAGGTGGCCGGGTGGTGGCCATCCGGTTCAACACGCTCGAGGTCGCCTACCAGGGTCGCCGCTACAGCGTGGCGGTCGGCGCCGCGCTCGACAGCCCGCTCATCACGCAGCCCTGACACCCCATATGAAGTACCTCGGCAACAACCCGGTCGGCATCGCGCTGGCCGGAGACACCACCGGCGCGGTCCGCGACCAGCTGCTGCAAGACCTGCTCGAGCACGGTGCGACCGTGCAGCGGCAGATGCGAGAAGCCTCGGCGCCCACCGTCTACCAGCAGCGACTGTCGGCGCTGCATTGCACGCAGACCTGCGCGCAGGTGGTGAAGGAGTTCCACGCGAGCTGCGTCAGTGCAGGTCGGGAACAAGCGGGGCTCTCGTCCGAATCGGTTCGGACGAGAGCCGTCCTTCCAAGCTGAACCACGTCACAGGAAACGTATGAGCACTTTCACCGGAATGATTGGATCGACCGGCTCCGTCTGGAACGGCGCCGAGCAACAGCTCGCCGCACTGGACAAGGTCGACAAGACGGACATGAAGGCCTTCTCCGAGGCCTTGCTGAAGGCCCAGCTCCAGATCGGGATCGCCACCAACATGGAGCAGAAGGCGTCCTCGGCCATCGACAAGGCCTACCAGGCCCACGGCCAGGTCGCCTCGAAGTAGTCGCTCGACATCGCCATGGCCGGGCCTTCGGGCTCGGCCCCAGTGCCATGCACACCCTTCCCCGCGAGCCGCTGAAGCTGATGTCCCAGATCGCCGCACTTGCCAGCGATCTCGGGCTGCACGAGCGCGCGCTGTTGATCTTTCGCTATCTGGCGCAGGCCCGGGGCACGGACGCCAATGCCTGGGTGGCGCTGGCGGTTGCCGAGTCCCGTGCCGGTGACACCGCCGCCGCGAACGCGACTCTGCGCCTTGCACTGCGCCACGAGCCGGACCACGACATGGCGCGCGTGATGCTGGCCATCCATCTGCACGCGTCCGGCGATGACAACGGCCGCGCGCTCTTGCGCGCCGCACTGACCGGCCTGAAAGATCCGGACGCCCGCCAGCTGGCCCGCGCAGTCAGCGACGAGATTCTCAACCCCGCTCCCTCCGGGTCGACGCTGCCGGCGCCAGAGGGCGCTCCCCGCCCGCTCCGGCACCTCTACACCCGCCTGGCCCTCGACACCCAGAAAGCCGAACGATCATGACGACCGTCGACACCTCAAGTGCCCTCGCCGGGTCCTTCGCATTAGCGAACGGTGGCCCGCGCGAAGTCGCCTCAGCCACCGCCCGCCGGTTCGGCGAGCTGATGGCCGCTCCGGGCGAAGCCGCCGCCCCCGGAGCCCCCCAGGCAGGCACCGCAGCACAGCGCCTGGGCCTCGACATCGAGCAGGCCCTGATGGCCCACGTGCCTCCGGCCGACGCGTCGCCGGCCGAGTTTGCGATGGGCATGTTGCGCACCCAGGTTGCGGTGTCTCAGGCCGCGATCGGCATCGAACTGCTGTCCAAGACCACGCAGACGCTCAGCCAGGGCGTGCAGTCCCTGACGACTCGTGCATGACCGGCGGTGACATGTCTTCCCACCTGAATCAACCCTCGACGCGGCAACGGATCTGGCGTCGCCTGGTGACCGCCAGCGCCCTTGCGCTGCTGCTTGCCGGCTGCAAGGCGCCAGTGCTGACGAAGCTTGCCGAACCCGAGGCCAACGAGGCGCTGTACACCCTGTTGCAGGGCGGCGTGGACGCGGAGAAGCGCAATGACGGCGACGCAGGCTTCAGCCTCTGGGCAGAGCAGCGCGAGATGGCTGCCGCGATAGGACTCCTGAAGGCCAACGCACAGCCGGAGATCAAGCACCAGAACCTCGGGGATCTCTTTGGTCGCAGCCAACTGATCAGCACACCGACTGAGGAGCGCGTGCGCTTCGTCTATGGCACCGAGCAGGGCCTGGCCGAGACGCTGTCCAAGATCGACGGGGTGCTGATGGCGCGGGTCCACATCGTGCTGCCGCAGAACGACCCGCTCGCGACCACGCTCAAGCCCTCCTCGGCGTCGGTCTTCATCAAGCATCGCTCCGAACAGGACCTTTCGGCGGCGGTGCCGGCGATCAAGGACTTGGTCGTACGCAGCATCGAGGGCCTGGCCGTCGACCGTGTGGCGGTCACCTTGTTTGCCGCCAGCGCGCCCGCCCCGCTGAACGGCCACACGCACGCCGCCGCGCTCCGCGGCGGATCCTTCCTGGGGCTGGCGGTACCCGCCGCCAGCGTGGGGGGCCTCTGGCTGCGCTTCGGTCTCTCGATCGCGATGGCGGCGGCGATCGTGCTGCTTCTGCGGCGCGCAGGCGATCGCCCGACCCGGCCCGCGTCGGGCACGAGCTCGAACGGGCCTCGCCCATCCGGATCTCGAGGCCTGAGAGGCACGGCGGAAGGCGGGCTCGCATGAAGGCATCCCGCTTCGCCTTCGAAGGGCAAGACATCGACGTCCACGACGACCTCGTCAGGCGCCTCCACTTCGCTGCCTGGCCGCAGGCCTACGCGCACCCTTCCTGGATCGAAGCCGTCGAACACCGCCTCGGTGTGACGCTGCCACGCGGCATCGGCCCGGGCGCCGGCCTGCTGGACGTTGCCGTCGCCCACGCTCTGATGCACGAAGCCGGTGTGGACCCGCGTGCGCCCACGCCGGTGCATCGCTTGCCCTTGTGGGCCCTGCTGCCGGAGCAATCGTTGCGCCACCGATCCTCGGTCGTCGCGGCGCAGCCACTCATGCCCGAGCTGCGACGCGCAGTGAGTGGCGAAGCCGCAAGGCGCTGGGAAGAGGTGCTCGGCCCCGAGGTGCGCGGCACCACCTTGTTGTCAAGGGTGCAAGGGTCGACACCGCCCCCCAGTGGCCGGTTTCGGCAAGCGCTGATCGAAGCCTCGCATTCGCGAGAAAACTGGCAAGTGATCTGCCTTCGCCTGGCCTTGGGCGCCCTCGCCGGCCTGGGTCTCGCCGCCTGGGCTCGCTTGCGCATGGCATGGCCGATCGCCTTGCGCCGGTACGAGCCGTACTTGGCTCAAGGGACCGATGCCGACTGGTTCGGCAACGCGATGCAGGCGTACGACGAGGCCGCATCCACCGGCGGCACGACCGGGTGCTCGACATGACAACGACACCCGAGATCCAGGCCGCGAGACCGGATCAGGAACTGCGTTGGATCGGCAGGGACGCGCTGCGGGAAACCTCGTCGCCCGTGGTCAAGCGCGCAGCGTTCGAGCAGTGGCAGTCGGGACTCGCGTTGCTGCAGGCAGCCCGGGACTCGGCCGCCCGGTTCGAAGAGGGTCTGGCGCAATGTCGCCTGACGGCACAGCAAGACGGATTCGCTGCCGGCTGGGCCGATGGCCACGCAGCCTGGGTGCGGGAGCGCGTCGAGCGCGAGGCCCGCCGGCAGGCACGCCTCGAAGGCCTGAAGCCGGTCCTCGTCGACACCGTGTTGCAGGCATTGCGGCATCTCCTCGGCGAACTGCCTCCGGACGCACGCCTGGAAGCGCTGGCACCGCGAGTGCTGGACGAAGCGACGGGCGCACGCCGCGTGCGTCTCGTCGTCGCCCCGTCCGACATTGCGGCGGGACGCCATCTGCTCGAACGCTGGCGCGCCCTGCATCCGGCAGTTCAGACGGTCGAGCTCAGCGATGACGAATGCCTGGCCCCCGGGGACTGCCTCGTCGAGATGGAGGCCGGTGCCATCGACGGTCGCCTCGACGTTCGGCTCGCCAGCCTGGCGGCGGCCATCACCCAGGTCTTGCCGGAAGAGCGCCGATGAGCACGCAAACGAGCACGTCTGCACCTGCCGACACCGACTGGAGCGAAGCTCTGCGCGGCCTGGGTTCACGATGGCCGGCGCCGGAGCGGCGCGGCAGGGTCGTGCGCGCACTGGGCGGCATCGTGCAGGTGGCCGGGCTGCAGGCGAGGATCGGCGACGCCTGCGAGTTCGTGCAACCCGGACGCGAGGAGCGACTGCTCGGCGAAGTGGTCGGGCTGGAAGGCGAGCACGTGATCGTCGTGCCCCTCGGCGAGATGTCGGGCCTCTCGAGCCGCACCCAGGTCATCGGCCTGGGGCGCGCCGCGGAGGTCGGCGTCGGCGACGAACTGCTAGGACGCGTGCTTGACGGCCATGGTCGATCGATAGGCAACGGGAACCGGTCTCCCTGCCTGCAGTGCCGTCCGCTGCGGGGCTCGCCACCCGACGCGCTGACGCGCGCGCCCGTCGCGACCCCACTCATCACCGGGGTCCGCGCCATCGACGGCCTGCTCACCTGCGGGCGCGGCCAGCGCGTCGGCATCTTCGCGCCCGCCGGCGGCGGAAAGAGCAGCCTGCTGTCGATGATCGCCCGCGGCTGCGCCTGCGATGTCGTCGTCCTCGCCCTCGTCGGTGAGCGTGGACGCGAGGTCGGCGAGTTTCTGCAGGAGTTTCGCCAGCTCGGCATTGCCGAGCGCAGCGTCGTCGTCGTCGCCACTTCCGACCGGCCAGCGGCCGAGCGCGCGAAGGCCGCTGAAGTCGCGATGACCTGCGCCGAGCACTTCCGCGACCAGGGCCGTTCGGTGCTGCTGCTGATGGACTCCGTCACCCGCTACGCACGGGCTTTGCGGGAGATCGGCCTGGCCGCCGGCGAGCCGCCGACACGCCGCGGCTATCCCCCTTCGGTCTTCAACGCCCTGCCCCGATTGTTCGAGCGGGCCGGATGCAGCGAGCGTGGCGAGATCAGCGCCTTCTTCACCGTACTGATCGACGACGACGCGGCGGGAGACCCGGTGTTCGAAGAGGCGCGCGCCACCCTGGACGGGCACATCCTGCTCTCGTCACGCCTGGCGGATGCAGGCCACTACCCCGCTATCGACATCCTGGCCAGCCGCAGCCGCGTGATGCAGCGCGTCGCCTCGCCCGGTCAAGCCGCGTCCGC
Organism: Ideonella sp.; assembly: GCA_035911095.1. Lineage (GTDB taxonomy): Bacteria > Pseudomonadota > Gammaproteobacteria > Burkholderiales > Burkholderiaceae_C > JAMHWF01. The sequence continues at coordinate 14,673 of JAMHWF010000053.1, forward strand.
GCGTGAAGTGCGCGAGCTGATGCAGAAGCTGCAGGACATCGAGACCCTGGTGCAGATCGGCGAGTACCGGCCCGGCGCCGATGCCGTGGCCGACCGGGCACTCGCCGCGCAGGACGAACTGACGGGCTTCCTGCGACAGGCAACGAACGAGATTTCCCGACCCACCGAGACCCAGGCCCGGCTCGAGGCGCTGGCCGCGATGCGGCCGAGCTAGCCATCCAGGCGCAACCAGGAGGACCACATGCAAGTCGAGAGCAACGCCAGCCGCCCGATCGACACGGGCGGCGCCGATCCGGGCGGCGCGTCGGCGGTGGCCGCCGCCGCGCGTCTGCGACAGCAACTCCCCTTCGTGCGCCGCGACGCCCATGCCATCGAGCCGTCGCCACGCAAGGGGAGCCTCCTGTCGCTTGTCGGACGCCGCCACCTGCGCGTCTTCGCCCGCGCCCATGAGCGACATGCTGCGCTGACCGGCGCTGCAGGCTCGCCGCGCTGGCTGTCGGCCCTGTCGCGCCTGAGGTTCGGAGGGAGCAGCTTCCTCTCTCGCCTGCGCCGCGCCACTGGCAGCGCGCACACCCCCAGCGCCCAGGCGACAAGCGGCCCCACTGCCACCGGTGCAGCCGCCAGCGCCGACACCCAGGCCCTCGAGCGCCTGACCTCGTCGCTGCAGCAACGCTTCGCCGCCAGGGCGGCCGATCGCCAAGGCTTTCATGCCCTGCTCGCCCAAGCGTTCGGCGACGGCTACGACACCGCACGCGCCGAGACCATCCGCCTGCAGACCCTTGCCGGTGACTTCTCCTGGATGCCCAGCATCCGCGTGGCCGACGCCCGTGCGCTCACCGACACCTCCGGTACTCAAGGGGAAGGCGTCGTCCTGGGTGCCTACGTTGCCGACACCGACACGATCTATGTCAGCCGCGAGCTCCTGGGCGACGCGGAACGCGCCGGCCGCCTGCTTACCGAGGAACTCGGCCACGCGCTCGACGCCCGCCTGAACGCACGCGACGCCGCGGGCGACGAAGGCGAGATCTTCTCGAGGCTCGTTCACGACGGCCAGCTCGATGCGAGCGAGCTCGCCGCCCTGCGCGCCGAGAACGATCACGGCCTGGTCACGATCGACGGGCGTAGCGTCTCGGTCGAGTACGGCTTCTTCAGCAAGATCAAGCGCGCTCTCAAGAAGGGCATCAAGTCGGTCACCAAGAGCATCGTCAAGGGCGCCGTCGACCTCACCAGGGGCAGCCTTCAGATGACGAACGGCGCGCTCACGCTGAACCTCGACCGCGTGCGCGAAGGCGCCAAGACCTCGGCCGACGCGGTCCAGGACACGGGCAAGGCCGTCTTCAAGGCGGTCAAAGAGACCGACAAGGAACTGCGCGCCATCGCCAAGGAGGCCCTCCACAAGCTGATGCAGAGCAAGTGGTTCGCCGTCGTCCTGACCATCTGCCGCTTCATTCCGATCCCGGTCGTGCAGCTCGTGGTGCGCGTGATCGACCTGGTGCGGGCCGCCTACATGATCTACCAGGGCGCCAAGAACCGGAGCCTGTCAGCCGTGTTCAGCGGCGTGGCCAGCCTCGCCGGAGGTGCCGGCCAGCTCGCCGGAGCCTTGGGGGCCAGCGCTACGACGGTCAGCACGATCGGGAGCGTGGCGACGGCGGCAAGCAACCTGAGCATGGCCTACAACGCCGTGGCGCAGAAGGATCTCGGCGCGGCGCTGGGGCTGCTGGCTGGACAGGCGGGCCAGGCCGGCGCGCCGGGTGCAGTCGCTGGCTACGCCCAGTACGCGCAGCAGGCCTACGGCGTCGCCAGGGCCGCCCGCGACGGCGACGTGCTGGGCGCGATCGGCAATGGGCTCAGTCTCGCCGGCAGCGGCGTCGACGGGGCCGACCCCGCGCTGGCTCAGTTGGGCGATGTCGTCACCGGGCTGCGCGTGGCGCAGCAGATCGAGCGCGGCAATCTCGACGCTGCGCACGGCCTAGCCTCAAGCATGCAAGTTGCCCAGCAGGCTCGCAGCGAAGCCGACAGCCTTGCCGCGCAGCAGCGCGCGCAGGTGACCCAGGATGACATCGGAGGCGAACTCGCGCCTGAACACGTGACGCAAGACTCATTCGGCGAAATGTCCGAAGCACCGGCAGGCGACAGCGGTGCGAGTGCCGCGGCGCCTGAGGCGGCCCTGCCCGATGCTCAACCGGCCGGACCGCCCACCTTCACCGTCGAAGCCGGCCAGACGCTCGAAGGCATCGCCCGCAGCCGCTATGGGGACCAGTGGCGCGCGGGTGTCACGCAACTGATCCTGGAGAACCAGATCGCGCTCAATCAGTGGGGCAGCCCCGTGCTGCGCGTGGGCCAAGGCCTCACGGCCTCGGACCTGCCTCTCGACAGCCAACGGCTCGATGCACTTGCGCGCGCAGGCGGGAGCATTGTTGCCAACAACAGCCGCGGGTTGGCCGAGAGAGCCGGGAGAAGCGAAGCGATCGACGCGGCCGATGCGCAGGGCTCCGGGCTGAAGCCCATGCAGGCTGGAGAGTGGTACGTCGGAACAGCGGAGAGGGCCCGCGTACCTCATGAAGATGCCCACCTAGTACCGAACGTGCCAGATGGGACCGATCAAGTCTCGTACGCCGCTTGGCCGGAGCCAGACACTTCGAGTTCTGCAGGTACGTCTACTGCTGGGGAGTATGACGCCCTAGGAAACTATGTCGGTACGGTGCAAATGGTCGATGCTTCTCTCACCATGAGCTACGGTGAGCAGATGCGCAACGTCGGTCGATTTGCTACCGACATTGGCATCGGTGCGGTCAAGGGACTAGACAACCTTCTGCCTGAGACTGCGGCGACCTTGTATCGCATGACGGGATACGCTTCGGCAGGGGCTGTCAGCCTCTTTGACACTGAGGTTTCAGACCGCATGTTCGCTCAGTACGAGCGTGTCACAGGGAGGATCTTCGAGTACGACAACAGTGCTCAAGCTCTTGGAGGTTTCGCCTCGCAGTTGGCAATGCCTTCTATCTTTAAGGGTGTTGGCTCGGGCGGTTCAGCTATGTACCGGCTAGAGCAGACCGGCAAAGAGTGGATCAACTACAACGCCCGGCACCACTTCTCTGGGAAGATAACTCTTGAGTCTGAGAGGACGTTCTACAGCTATAAGAACTCGAACTACTTGAAGCCGGATCTGACCTATGACAACTTGCAGCTTTGGGTGACGCCCGAACGCCTGACGTCCAGCGATGCAATTCGCCGCTTGGCCCTGCCGCACGGTTCGGGCTATGACACGCTTCTGACCGTGACTCTGCCCAAGGGGACGGAGATCGTGACGCCGCGACCTGTTTGGTCTTTGTATGGGAGAGCTGGAGGTGGCATTGAAACCAGGATCTACAGCCCTGTGACACCATCAATGTACAGAATCGGACCCCCTCCCCATTGACTGGCCATGCCAATAGCACTGGATGACAGAACTCAGCGCGCACTGGGGCTACTTGGGCGCGACAGTTCGAAAGTTGACGTGAGGCTCAACGATGGGCGTGTGTTCAAGTGCCTCGTGATTCGGGAGGGATGGTGTATCACCGGCCGAGCGAGCGATCCGAACGGCGAAGGGAACCTGCCGTTCGAAGCTTCAGACATCAAGAGGGTGCGTCGGCACAGCATCTTGCCGTTCTGGTAGACCAAGATCGGGCTTGTCTGAATCATTGTGTTCGAGGCGCTCGGAGACTTGTCCGCGGCAGCGGACGTCGAGTACATCGACTCACTGGCGACTACCGCCGAAAATCTGGTCAAGCAGTTCCTTGGAGATCCTCGGCAACGCCGCCGTCCTCGCGGCCATTGCCGCGTCAAGCCACCCTCCCCTGCGGCATCACCGCCCCCGCCTCGTCCGCCAGCGCGCGCGGCTGTCTGCGCTTGAGCCACAGGTAGAGCCCGCTCCCCAGCACGATGATGGTCGCGATGTCGAGCAGGGCCCAGAGGATCTGCATCGGCATGCCCGCGTAGTCGCCGAAGTGCAGCGGCTGCGAGACGAGCAGCATCATCAGGTACCAGGGCAGCTTGGGCGCGGCCGTCACCTCGGCCGTCTTTGCGTCGACCAGCACCGGCTGCAGCAGGCGCGAGGTGAGCGGCGTCGCGCCGCGCAGGAAGAAGGTGGTGTGGTGCGGGCTCGAGAAGGCGGTGCCGGGGAAGGCGATGAACGCCACGTCGCGCCCCGGCTGGCTGGCGAGCGCCGCCTCCATCGACTGCTGCAGCGAGGCACGCTCGGTCGGCGGCACCATGGGCTGGCCCTTGTAGGGCGCGAGCAGCGCGCTCAACTGGTCGTGCTGCCAGTACTTGATCATCAGGTCGGCCCAGGTGTTGATCATCCCGGTCGCGCCGACCACGAACAGCCACACCAGCGTCACGATGCCGAGCAGGTTGTGCAAGTCGAGCCACTTGATGCGCGTCGATTTCTCACGCCTGACCTCGCCGAAATCCAGTTTGCGCATGAAGGGCGCGTAGAGCACGACGCCGGACACGATCGACACCAGCAGCAGCAGGCCCATCAGCCCGAGAAAGAGCATGCCCGGCAGCCCGGCGAACAGGTCGACGTGCAGCTTGAACATGACCCACATGAAGCCTTCGTCGAAGCGGGGCGTGGAGATGACCTCGGCGGTGCGCGAGTCCATCGCCACCGAGCGGAAGTCGTCGGTCGGCTCCGGCGTCGGCGTCATCGTCGCGAACCAGACGTTCGGGTCGTCTTCGTGCGGCGACGCGAACTGCACGACGCGGTCGGGGAAGGCGGCCTTCGCCGCGTCGATGATGCGGTCGAGGGGTTGGTGCGGCATGCCGGCCGGGCGCTCGGGGGCTTCGACCTCGGTGCCGAGCAGGTGGCCGATCTCGTGGTGGAAGATCAGCGGCAGCCCGGTCAGGCACAACAGCAGCATGAACAGCGTGCAGACCAGGCTCGTCCACTTGTGCAGCCAGGACCAGACGCGGATCGAGCGGGCGGTGGGCATGGTTCGACTTCCTCTGTTGGTGGCGCTGGAGGCGGTCGCCACCGGCGCGCCATTCGCCGCTACGAGTCGGCGATCGCAGCCGGCGACGCGGCGCGCGGAGCGCCGAGGGCGATACGGCCGCCGTCGGGATGGACGGCTGGCGACGTCCGAGACGACCTCATGGTGAACGCACTTCGGCAGACGAGGGCGTCGTCGCGCCACCGGCGCGCGCCTTCGGCGCCGGCTCCGCGCGCAATCCCGGCTGACGGCGCAGTCCGCGCTGGGCCATCACCGCGACCGGAACGCCGAGCGCAAACCACGACCAGAAATCGCCGCCGCCGTCGGAGACGAGCGCGCTGCCCAGCCCGCTGGCGGTCAAGACGCCGAGCACGATCGGCCAGCCCCAGAGGCGACGCGCCTCCGGGCTCACGCAGAGCCCTCCTGCCGCGCCTCGCGGCGCCCGCCAGCGCCGTCACACGGCGGACGTCCGAGCGAGCCGGCCCGCTGCGCCCTTCGAGCAACGGGTTCGCCAACGCACCGGCACGCCCCGACGGGCGCGAGCACTCGCTTCGAATCGGATCTGGCAAGAAATGACATCGATTCGCATTCTAGTCATGCCGCCCGCGCAGCCGAGTCGGGATTGGCAGAGGCGCGTGCCCGCCCCTCTATTCTTCGGGATTGCCCGGCGCCGCCCGAAGGCGCCATGGGCCGTGGGAACCAACGCCACCGTGGTCGACAACCCGCCCCCGTCCGAGATCCTGCAAGGCAAGGTGCTCTACATCGAGGACCTGCCGATCAACGTCGTCGTCGTCGAGGACATCCTCTCCAAGCACCCCGGCATCGAGTTGCTGCATGCCGCGAACGGCCTGGACGGGATCCGGCTGGTGCGTGAGCAGCAGCCGGATTTCGTCTTGCTCGACATGCACCTGCCCGACATCTCCGGGCTCGAGGTGGTGCGGCGTCTCAGCGAGGAGATCGCCGAACGCGACCTCCTCGTCACCCTGCTGACGGTGGACAGCTTCACGATGGACGTCGTGAAGGCACTGAGCCTGGGCGCCTACGAGTACATCGTGAAGCCGATCAACGCCGACCGCCTCGAAGCTGCGGTGCGGCGCGCGCTGACAGGCGGTCGCTCGGCACGCCGCGGCACGGTGCGCCACAGGGGCTGAGGCCCCTTCGTCGCGCCGCTCCCGCGCGCGGCCGAAAGACGCTCAGCCGCTGAGCGGCTTCAGGCAGCCGCCGCTTCCTCGGCGATGCGCTCGCGCGCTGCCGCCAGAGCGGGTTCGCGTACGCCCGGGCCCATCGCGAGACCTTCGGCAGTGATCACGCGCACGTCCTCTACGCCGAGGAAGTTCAGCAGCGACTGCAGGTAGTCGACATGGCCCAGTCCGGGCCTGCCGGCGTGCTGGCCGCCGCTGGTCGCCACGATCAGCGCCCGCTTGCCCTTCATCAGCCCCTCGGGGCCGTTCGCGCCGTAGCGGAAGGTGACGCCCGCCACCGAGACCAGGTCGATCCAGCTCTTGAGCTGGCTCGGGATGCCGAAGTTGTACATCGGCGCCCCGATCACCAGCAGGTCGGCATCGACAAACTCGGCCAGCACCGCGTCGGCGCGGGCGACGAGCTGGCGCTGGGCGGCGCTGCGGGCCTCGGCCGGCAGCGCCCGGGCGGCAAGCAGCGCGGCGTCGAAAGCTGGCGGCGGCTCGGCCGCGAGATCGCGGTAGCGCAGGTCGACCTGGGCCTCCGCGAGGCGGATCGCCTCGACGAGCTCGCGCCCGAGATGACGCGAGACGGACTGGTCGCCGAGGATGCTGGAGTCGAGGTGCAGCAGTTTCATTCAGGTAGCTCCTATGAGAGGCCGCCAGCCGCTGGGGCCGTGACGGAGGCAATGGGTTGATGCCTGAATGGTAGATTCGAGATACATATAGAACTAGATACAGATATCGAGTCTCTTCGTTCCACTCATGAACCAAATGGCCGTCGGTGACCTGAACGACTGGCGCTACTTCGCGGTCGTGGTCGACAGCGGTGGCTTTTCGGCGGCCGCCCGCGCCCTCGGGTTGCCGAAGTCGCGCCTGTCGCGTCGGGTCGCAGGGCTGGAGGCGCGCCTCGGCGTGCGCCTGCTTCAGCGCAGCACGCGCAGGCTGACGCTGACCGACGTCGGTCGCCAGGTGCTGGTGCACAGCCAGGCCCTGCTGCGCGAGGCCGAGGCCGCCGAAGCCGCCGCCAGCGCGCTGCGCGCCGAGGCCAGCGGCCTGCTGCGCGTGAGCCTGCCGCCGCAGATGCTGGGCCGGGCGAGCACGCTAGGCACCGTCTTCACGCGCTATCTGGCAGACCACCCCAAGGTGACGCTCGAAACGGTGCTGACGACGCGCCGCGTCGACCTGATCGCCGAAGGTATCGACCTCGCGCTGCGCGTGCGCACCGAGGACGACGAGGACCCGCAGTGGGCGACCCGCCGCCTCCAGCTCGCGCTGTCGAAGCTCGTGGCCAGCCCCGGCTGCGCCGCGGCCCATGGCGGCCTGGGCGACTTCGCCGCGGTGTCGGCCACGCCGGCACTCGGCTCCGCCGGCCCCGACCGGCGCGTGCACTGGCAGCTGACCGGCCCGGCCGGGCAGGTGCGGGACGTCTCGGCGCCGGCGCGCCTCGTCTGCGAGGACTTCGCGCTGCGCCTGCAGGCGGCGGTGGCCGGCCTCGGCGTCACGATGCTGCCTGCGCCCATGGCCGCACCCGATCTGGCCGCAGGCCGGCTGGTCGAGGTGATGCCCGGCTGGGGCTACGCGCCGGCCCATTTGCAGGCGGTCTACCCGACGCAGCGCGGCGTGACGCCGGCGCTGCGCGCGCTGCTGGATGCGCTGGTGGCGATGGACGAGCCGCTGAGCCCCTAGCACCCTGCGAGCAGGGCCGTGCCTGCGCCGCGCGCGGTGGTGGCGTCGGACGACGACGAGCCCCGAGCCGAGTGCGCTGCACCGGCGCGTGAAGCGCCGCACGCCGCCCGGCCCCAGACGGCACGGCTCCTGCTGTACCTCGCAGGCCGTGTCTGCGATCCCCTCCCCCCTCCCCGCCCAGCGGCACAGTGTTGTCGAGGGCGCGCTGGCGATCTTCGCGGGCACGCTCTTCGTCTCGCTGGCGATGGTGCTGTTCGCCCAGGTCGGTCTGCTCACCGGCGGCACGGCCGGCCTCGCGCGCCTGTTCGCGATCGAGCGCCTGCACCCGACCTACGCGGCGGTGCTCGGCGGCCTCTTGCTCGGGGCGGGCTGCCTCTTCCTCGCGTGATCGAGCCTCCGCGCGTCGCCTGGTCGGTGCTCGCCGCGGTGGTGACGAGCCTCTTCCTGGCGATCAACCACAAGCCCGGGCGCTATGCGGTGATCTGAGCCTTGCGCGTCAGGTCTTCGGCCCGCCTCCGAACGCCCGCTGCCGCCGGCGCTCCATCGCCGGCAGCGTCACCCCCAGCACCAGCAGCGCTGCGCCCGCGAGCAGCCCGGCCGAGAGCGGCCGCTGGACGAAGGTGCTCCAGTGGCCGTCCGACAGCAGCAGTGCGCGGCGCAGGTTCTCCTCCATCATCGGCCCGAGGACGAAGCCCAGCAGCAGCGGCGCCGGCTCGCAGCCGAGGCGGTGGAAGAGGTACCCGGCCGCCGCGAAGACGATCGCCAGGTAGACGTCGAAGTTGTGGCTCTGCAGCGTGTAAAGCCCGATGCAGCAGAAGGCGACGATGGCTGGGAACAGCAGCCGGTAGGGCACCGTCAGCAGACGGATCCAGATGCCGATCAGCGGCAGGTTCAAGATCACGAGCATCAGGTTGCCGATCCACATCGACGCCACCAGGCCCCAGAAGAGCTCGGGGTTGCTCGTCATCACCTGCGGGCCCGGCTGGATGCCCTTGATCGTCATCGCGCCGATCATCACGGCCATCACCGCGTTCGGCGGGATGCCGAGCGTCAGCATCGGGATGAACGAGGTCTGCGCCGCCGCGTTGTTGGCCGATTCAGGCGCCGCCACACCCTCGATCGCACCCTGGCCGAAGCGCGAGGGGTCGCGCGCGAGCTTCTTCTCGATCGAGTAGCTCGCGAACGAGGCCAGCACCAGCCCGCCCCCCGGCAGCACGCCGAGCAGCGCGCCCAGCGCGGTGCCGCGCAGCACCGCCGGGGCGGCCAGGCGCAGGTCGGCGCGCGTCGGCCACAGCCCGTGCACGTCCTTCGTGAACACCTGGCGCTGACCGTGCGGCCGGCCGAGGTTGTGGATGATCTCGCCGAAGCCGAACACGCCCATCGCGATGACGACGAAGCCGATGCCGTCGGTCAGCTCCGGAAAGTCGAACGAGAAGCGCGCCGTACCCGAGATCACGTCGGTGTTGACCTGGCCGAGCAGCAGGCCGAGCACGATCATCGACACCGCGCGCAGCACCGAACCCGAGGCGAGCACCACCGCGCCGACCAGGCCCAGCACCATCAGCGAGAAGCGCTCGGCGTCGCCGAACTGGAAGGCGATGCGCGCCAGCGGCGGCCCGAAGGCGGCGATCAGCAGCGTGCCCACGCAGCCGGCGAAGAAGGAGCCGAGCGCCGCCGCCGACAGCGCCGCACCGGCGCGGCCACGGCGCGCCATCTGGTAGCCGTCGACCGCGGTCACCACCGCCGAGGCCTCGCCGGGCACGTTGATCAGGATCGCCGTGGTCGATCCGCCGTACTGGGCACCGTAGTAGATGCCGGCCAGCATGATCAGCGCCGGCGTCGCGTCGAGCGCGGCGATCGACGGCAGCAGCATCGCCATCGTCGCCACCGGCCCGAGCCCGGGCAGCACGCCGACCAGCGTGCCGAGCAGCGTGCCGCCGAGCGCATAGAGCAGGTTCTGCGCGCTCAGCGCCACCGAGAAGCCGGTCAACAGGTGGTGGAGCAGGTCCATCGGGTCGCCATGGGACCGGGGTCTCCCTTGTCGGCTCGCGGGCTCCGGCGGGCCCACGACCGTGGCGGCATTGAACCATGCCTGCGTCGGCGGCCCTCCCGCTCACGGTGCGCCGCCGGACACGGCGCAGGCACCACGGACGCTCCGCCGGCGCACCGTCACGCAGCCGAAATCACCCGTTCGGCCCGCCACGCGACGCCGATCGCCGTGTTTCGGCGGGCACGCTTCATGCGATCCCTGCTGCCGGGAGCAGCGCCCGGCCTTCGAGTCGTGCTGCCCAAATGGCTGGCTAGGGTTCCGGTCCGCGACGCGCGCGCGGATGTCTGGTCCGAGAGCTGGCGACCTCCAGTCGAGGTTACACGGCGGGACAAAAGCCCGGGAGAGAGCCGCACCACCGTTGCGCGCTGCTCCCGCACCCGCCCGCCACCACTGGAGCTCTCGATGAACCTCTCCCGCCTCGTCCGCCACGGCGCTGCCGCACTCGCTGCCGCCTGTCTGAGCCTTGCCGCACAGGCCGCGCCGAAGACGGACTTCAACGTCTGCTGGACGATCTACGCCGGCTGGATGCCCTGGGACTACGCCGGCACCCAGGGCATCGTCGACAAGTGGGCGAAGAAGTACGGCATCACCATCAAGGTCACCCAGCTCAACGACTACATCGAGTCGATCAACCAGTACACCGCCGGCCAGTACGACGGCTGCACCATGACCAACATGGACGCGCTGACGGTGCCCGCAGCCGGCGGCGTCGATTCCACCGCGCTGGTGGCCGGCAGCTACTCGAACGGCAATGACGGCATCGTGCTGAAGGGCAAGGGCAAGAAGCTCGCCGACCTGAAGGGCATGAACGTCAACCTGGTCGAGCTCTCGGTCTCGCACTACCTGCTCGCGCGCGGCCTCGAGACGGTCAGCCTCGCCGAGAAGGACCTCAAGGTCGTCAACACCTCCGACGCCGACATCGTCGCCGCCTTCGCCACGCCTGCCGTCAAGGCCGTCGTCGCCTGGAATCCGCAACTCGCCGAGATCGCCGCCACGCCCGACACCAGCCGGGTGTTCGACTCGAGCCAGGTGCCGGGCGAGATCATCGACCTGATGGTCGTCAACAGCGCGACGCTGAAGGACAACCCCGCACTCGGCAAGGCCCTGACCGGCGCCTGGTTCGAAGTGATGGCGCTGATGAAGGCGGGCGACAAGGCCGCGCTCGAGCACATGGCCCAGGCCGGCGGCACCGACCTGGCCGGCTATCAGGCGCAGCTCGCCACGACGGCCCTCTTCCACACGCCGGCCGAGATGCTGAGCTTCGTCACCAGCCCCGAGCTGCCGAAGACGATGAAGCGCGTGTCGCAGTTCTCGTTCGACAAGGGCCTGCTCGGCGAAGGCGCCCGCAGCGCCGACGCGATCGGCGTCGCCTTCCCGGGCGGCGTGGTCAACGGCAACGCCAAGAACACCAAGCTGCGCTTCGACGACAGCTTCCTGCGCCAGGCCGTCGACGGCAAGCTCTAGCCCGCGGAGCCCGCCATGCGCCTCGTCAACCGCCGGCCCGAGCGGGCCGGACGGCTGCTGCTGATGCTGCTGCCGTTCGTCCTGCTCATCGCGGCCTACTTCTTCGGCTCGGCCCAGCGCCTGGCCGACAACCCCGACGACAAGCTGCTGCCGAGCGCCGCGCAGATGGCCGACGCGGTCGACCGCATGGCCTTCTCCGAGGACCGCCGCACCGGCGAGGTCATGCTGTGGAGCGACACCGCGGCGAGCCTCAAGCGCCTCCTGCTCGGGCTCGGCATCTCGGCGCTGGCGGGGCTCTGCCTGGGCATCGCCTCGGGCGTGTTCCCGCTCTTCGGGGCGGCGTTGTCGCCGCTGATGACGATCCTGTCGATGATCCCGCCGCTGGCGGTGCTGCCGATCCTGTTCATCGTCTTCGGGCTCGACGAGCTGTCGAAGGTGATGCTGATCGTCGTCGGCATCACGCCGATGCTGGCGCGCGATCTCGAACAGCGGGCGCGCGAGATCCCGCCCGAGATCCTGGTGAAGGCGCAGACGCTGGGCGCGAACAGCTGGACCCTGGTGCTGCGCGTCGTGCTGCCGCAGCTGCTGTCGAGGCTGCTCGTCTCGCTGCGGCTGCTGCTCGGCTCGGCCTGGCTGTTCCTGATCTCGGCCGAGGCGATCTCGGCCACCGCCGGCCTGGGCTACCGCATCTTCCTCGTGCGGCGCTTCCTGGCGATGGACGTGATCCTGCCCTATGTCGCCTGGATCACGCTGCTCGCCTGGCTGATGGACTACGGGCTGCGACGGTTGACGCGCTACGCCTTCCCCTGGTCGGAAGGCGCCAAGGCATGAACATCATCGCCACCGCAACCGCCGCCGCCGCCCAGGCCGCGCCCGCCACCGACCGCTCGCGCTTCATCGACGTGCGCAACGTCTGGCAGCGCTACGGCGACCACGTCGTGCTCGAAGGTCTCAACCTCACGGTCGCCGAGGGCGAGTTCTGCACCCTGGTCGGCGCTTCGGGCTGCGGCAAGTCGACCTTCCTGCGCCTGCTGCTCGGCCAGGAGCGGCCGAGCCGCGGCACGCTGCTGCTGCAGGGCGAACCGCTGCCCGCCGAGCCGGACGCGACGCGCGGCGTGGTCTTCCAGCGCTACTCGGTGTTCCCGCACCTCTCGGTGCTGGACAACGTCGCGATCGCGCTCGAGCTGCCGGCCGCGCGCTGGAGCGGTCGCCTCTTCGGCGCGCGCAAGGCCGAGGCGCGCGAGCGCTCGACCGAACTGCTGAAGCGCGTCGGCCTGGGCCACGCGCTCGGCCGCTACCCGAGCGAGCTCTCGGGCGGCATGCAGCAACGGCTCGCGATCGCGCAGGCGATCGTCGGCCGCCCGCGCGTGCTGCTGCTCGACGAGCCCTTCGGCGCGCTCGACCCGGGCATCCGCAAGGACATGCACGCGCTGATGCTCGAGCTGTGGCAGGAGACGCGGCTGACCGTCTTCATGGTCACGCACGACCTGGCCGAAGGCTTCCACCTCGGCACGCGCCTGCTCGTCTTCGACAAGACGCGCGTCGACCCGCAGGCGCCGAACGCCTACGGCGCCCGCATCACCTACGACATCCCGCTCAACCCGGGTCGGCGCGGCGTCCGCGATGCGATCGCGGCGCTGCCGCCGCATGTGACCGACGCCGTCGTCGACGGCGGCGCGAGGCCAGCGCCCGCGGCCTGAGGCCGCGACCCGCGAGACCCGGACACGACACCGGACACGACCCGGACCCCCGACCCCAGATTCGCGAGACACCGATGACCGACACCCCGACCTCCATCGTGCCGCCCCCCGCGACGGCCGACGCCAGCGCCCCCGACACCGCCCCGCCCCAGACCCTGCTCTACGAGGAGACCGTGCCCGGCGGCGGCCACACCTCGTTCGTGCTCAAGCGCGGGGAGCTGCTGCGGCTGACCGACCTGGAAGGCGGCGCCAACGTCAGCCTGATGCTGCTCAACGCCGCCCGCCCCAGCGAGCGCCTGAACCTGCCCGACACGCTGAAGGGCCAGCACACGGCCAAGCTGACCGCCGGCCACTGCCTCTATTCCGACATGGGCCGCGTGCTGGCCGCGATCACCGCCGACAGCTGCGGCTGGCACGACCCCTTCGGCGGCGTGCTCGACGCCGACGAGGTGCGCGAGAAGTACGGCGCCGGCCGCTACCAGGAGCTGCGCAACGGCTACTTCCGCAACGGCGTCGACAACCTGCTGGTCGAAATGGGCAAGTGGAACCTGAACCTGCAGGACCTGCTGATGGTGCTCAACCTGTTCAGCAAGGTCACGGTCGACGCCGAAGGCGGCTTCCGCTTCCACCCGGGGCACTCGAAGCCCGGCGACCACGTCGAGCTCTACGCGCCGATGGACACGCTGGTCGTGCTGACCGCGCTGCAGCACCCGATGGACCCGGCGCCGCGCTACGCGCCGAAGCCGGTGCAGCTCTCTTGGTTCCGCCCGCCGGGCGACGCCATCGCCGCCGCCTGCCGCGCCTCGCGCCCGGAGAACGGCCGCGCCTTCCACAACACCGAACGGCTCTTCCTGTGACGAGGCCCGCGATGACCGCATCGACCCACACCCTGACTCCGAGCGACCGCCAGCCGCAGGACGCGTCCTTCCGCCACGTGATCCCCGCCGGCGAGCCCTACCTGTTCGACCTCAAGGCAGGCCAGACCCTGCGCCTGCTCGACCTCGAAGGCAACCAGGCCGTCGACACCCTGTTCTACAGCGCCGCCAACCCGCGCGAGCGCTATGACCCGCAGCGCACGATGCGGCGCCAGAACAAGGTGTACCTGACGACCGGCACGGTGCTGTATTCGAACCTCGGCCGGCCGCTGCTGACGATCGTCGCCGACACCTGCGGCCGCCACGACACGCTGGGCGGCGCCTGCGCGCAAGAGAGCAACACCGTGCGCTACGCGCTCGGCAAGCGCTACATGCACAGCTGCCGCGACAACTTCCTCTGCGCCTGCCTGCACGACGGGCGGCTCGACAAGAAGGACGTCGGCGCGAACATCAACTTCTTCATGAACGTGCCGGTCACGCCCGAAGGGGGCCTCACCTTCGAGGACGGCATCTCGGCGCCCGGCAAGTACGTCGAGCTGCGCGCGGAGACGGACGTGATCGTGCTGATCTCGAACTGCCCGCAGCTCAACAACCCCTGCAACGGCTGGAACCCGACGCCGGCCGAAGTGCTGGTCTGGGACTGAGCCCCACGCAGGTCCTTCGCCAGCCCGCCCGGCCGGCGACCGAAACGAACCGCCCGTGGACGACCACGGCGCGCACTGCCTCTCGGCGGGACGACCCGCCATCGACGAGAGCCCCACGATGTTCACCAAGCTCCTGATCGCCAACCGCGGCGCGATCGCCTGCCGCATCCTGCGCAGCCTGCGCGCCCTGGGCGTGCAAGGCGTCGCCGTCCACGCCGAGGCCGACACCGCCAGCCTGCACGTGCAGCAGGCCGACGAGGCGCTGAGCCTGGGCGCCGGCCCCGCCGCACAGACCTACCTCGCGGTCGACAAGATCCTCGCCGCCGCGCGCGCCAGCGGCGCCGGCGCGATCCACCCCGGCTACGGCTTCCTGTCCGAGAACGCGGCCTTCGCCGAAGCCTGCGAGGCCGCCGGCATCGCCTTCGTCGGGCCGACGCCCGAGCAGCTGCGCCTCTTCGGCCTCAAGCACACGGCGCGCGCGCTGGCGCGCGAGCAGGGCCTGCCGATGCTCGAAGGCAGCGAGCTGCTGGCCGACGTGGCGGCGGCGCTGGCGGCCGGCGCCGCGGTGGGCTACCCGGTGATGCTGAAGAGCACCGCCGGCGGCGGCGGCATCGGCATGCGGGTGTGCCGCAGCGATGCCGAGCTGGCCGAGGCCTTCGACAGCGTCCAGCGCCTGGGGCGCAACAACTTCGGCGACGCCGGCGTCTTCGTCGAGAAGTACATCGAGCGCGCGCGCCACCTCGAGGTGCAGGTCTTCGGCGACGGGCGCGGCAGCGTGCTCGCGCTCGGCGTGCGTGACTGCTCGGTGCAGCGGCGCAACCAGAAGGTGCTCGAGGAGACACCGGCGCCGAACCTCCCCGAGGGCGTCGCCGATGCGCTCTGCGAGGCCGCGATCAAGCTGGCGAAAGCCGTCGCCTACCGCAGCGCCGGCACGGTCGAGTTCGTCTACGACGACGCGGCCGGGTGCTTCTACTTCCTCGAAGTGAACACGCGGCTGCAGGTCGAGCACGGCGTGACCGAGCAGGTCTGGGGCGTCGACCTGGTGCGCTGGATGGTCGAGCTGGCGGCCGGCGAGCTGGCGCCGCTGGCCGAGCTGGCGCGCGGCCTCGCGCCGCGCGGCCACGCGATCCAGGCGCGGCTCTACGCCGAGGACCCGGGCCGCGGCTTCCAGCCCAGCCCCGGCCTGCTGACGCAGGCCGACTTCCCCACCGCCGA
Source organism: Ideonella sp. (assembly GCA_035911095.1). Taxonomy (GTDB): domain Bacteria; phylum Pseudomonadota; class Gammaproteobacteria; order Burkholderiales; family Burkholderiaceae_C; genus JAMHWF01. Next base: position 30,458 of record JAMHWF010000053.1, read on the forward strand.
CGGCCGCGGCCTGCGCATCGACACCTGGGTCGAGGCGGGCTGCCAGATCCCGCCCGACTTCGACCCGATGATCGCCAAGCTGATCGCCTGGGCGCCGGATCGCGAAGGGGCGCGCCTCGCGCTCGACGAGGCACTGGCCGCGACCGCCCTCTACGGCGTCGAGACCAACCTCGGCTACCTGCGCCAGATCCTCGCCGACGCGCCCTTCGCCAGCGGCCGGCCCTGGACGCGCTGCCTCGAACGCCTGGTCTACCGCGCCGCGACGGTCGAGGTGGTGGCCGGCGGCACCCAGACCACGGTGCAGGACTGGCCCGGGCGGCTCGGCTACTGGGCGGTCGGCGTGCCGCCCTCGGGGCCGATGGACGACCGCGCGCTGCGCCTGGGCAACCGCCTGCTCGGCAACGACGAAGGCGCGGCCGGCCTCGAAGTGACGATGAGCGGGCCAATCCTGCGCTTCCACGCCGCAGCGCTCGTCGCGGTGACCGGCGCGCCGATCCCGGTCGAGCTCGACGGCGAGGCGCAGGCCATGGACACGGTGCTCGCGGTGCCGGCCGGTGCGACGCTGCGCCTGGGGACGATCGCCGGCGCCGGCGCGCGCAGCTATCTCTGCCTGCGCGGTGGCCTGCAACTGCCCGACTACCTGGGCAGCAAGAGCGCGTTCACGCTCGGCCGCTTCGGCGGCCACGGCGGGCGGGCGCTGCGGCCGGGGGACGTGCTGCACCTGGCCGCGGCAGATGCGGCATCCGCGGCGCCGGGTCCGAACGACGGTGTCGCCCGGGTCGGCTCACGGCTGCCGGAGGCGCTGACCACCGCCCTGCCCCCTGTGCGCACGCTGCGCGTGATCTACGGCCCGCACGGTGCGCCCGAGTACTTCACCCCGGCCGCCATCGAGACCTTCTTCGCCGCCGAGTGGGAGGTGCACTTCAACTCCAGCCGCACCGGCGTGCGCCTCGTCGGGCCGAAGCCCGAATGGGCGCGCGAGAGCGGCGGCGAGGCCGGGCTGCACCCGTCGAACATTCACGACAACCCCTACGCGGTCGGCGCCGTCGACTTCACCGGCGACATGCCGGTGATCCTCGGGCCGGACGGGCCGAGCCTCGGCGGCTTCGTCTGCCCGGTGACAGTGATCGAGGCCGACCTCTGGCAACTCGGCCAGCTGAAGGCCGGCGACAGTCTGCGCTTCGTGCCGGTGGACCTTGCGACGGCGCGCGCACTGGCGCGTGCCCGGGCCGAGGAGAGCCGCACGCTGCGGCCTGCGGCAGCGCCCGGGGTGGACGACGCGACGCCTGCGCCACTCGCCGCCGCCCCGCTCGCCCCGACCCTCGCGTCGGCCCTCACGTCGCCGATCGTCCTCGACCTCGGCGCCGACGACCGGCGCCTCGTCGCCCGACTCTCCGGCGACACCCACCTGCTGCTCGAGGTCGGCGCGCCCGAGCTCGACCTGGTGCTGCGGTTTCGCGTCCATGCGCTGATGCAGGCGCTCGAAGGGCTGGCGCTCGACGGCGTCGTCGACCTGACGCCCGGCATCCGCTCGCTGCAGGTCCACTACCGACCCGAGACGCTGCCGCTCGCGCGGCTGCTCGACGCCGTTGCCAGCCGATGGGACGCCGTCTGCGCGGCGCGCGACCTCAGCGTGCCCTCGCGCACCGTGCACCTGCCGCTGTCCTGGGACGACCCGGCCTGCCAGCTGGCGATCGAGAAGTACATGACGACGGTGCGCAAGGACGCGCCCTGGTGCCCGAGCAACCTGGAGTTCATCCGACGCATCAACGACCTGCCCGACCTCGACGCGGTGCAGCGCACGGTCTTCGACGCGCGCTACCTGGTGATGGGCCTGGGCGACGTCTACCTGGGCGCGCCGGTCGCGACCCCGCTCGACCCGCGCCACCGCCTGGTGACGACCAAGTACAACCCGGCGCGCACCTGGACCGCCGAGAACTCGGTCGGCATCGGCGGCGCGTACATGTGCGTCTACGGCATGGAAGGGCCCGGTGGCTATCAGTTCGTCGGCCGCACCCTGCAGATGTGGAACCGCTGGCGCGAGGTGCCGGCCTTCGACAGCAAGCCCTGGCTGCTGCGCTTCTTCGACCAGATCCGCTTCTACCCGGTGTCGGCCGAGGAGCTGCTGCGCATCCGGCGCGACTTCCCGCTCGGCCGCTACCCGCTGCGCATCGAGCCGGGCGAGCTGGCGCTGGCCGACTACCAGGCCTTCCTCGCACGCGAGGCCGAGGGCATCGCCGCCTTCCGCGCGCAGCAGCGCGCCGCCTTCGACGCCGAGCGCGAGCGCTGGATCGCGACCGGCCAGGCGCACTTCGAGAGCGAGGAGGCGCCGGCCGAGCGCGGCGACGAGCCCCCGCTCGCCGCCGGCCAGGTCGGCGTCGAATGCCCGCTCGCCGGCAACCTCTGGCAGGTGCGTGTCGGCCAGGGCACGCGGGTCGACGCGGGCGAGGTGCTGCTCGTGCTCGAGTCGATGAAGATGGAGATCCCGGTCGCCGCACCCTGCGCCGGCCTCGTGCGCGAGCTGCGCGTGCAGCCGGGGACGGCGGTGCGGGCGGGGCAGTGCGTGGTGGTGATCGAGGAAGGCTGAGGCGCCCTTCACCCGGGCAGTGTCTGCAACGGCTCTTGCCCGTGCGTCAGCGGACCGACCCCGGCCACACCGGTATCGAAAGCTGCAGGCCCCAGACGAAGATCAGCCACGAGCCGGCAGTAAGCGCAGTGGCCGTCGCCAGCGCCTCGCCCCAGCGGAACTCGTCGCCGCCGAGCGCTGCGACAACGACGGCCAGCGGCAGCGCGACGAAGATGCCGTAGCGCGGCAGCGTGAAGCCGAAGGCCGCGACCGCGAGGCAGACGAACAGCAGCGGCCGCCAGGCGGTCGGCCCGAGCCGTGCCGCCTCGCCGTCCTCACTGCGGCCTTCACGGCGGCCCAGCCCGCGCCACATGCCGGCCGCGCCGAGCAGGGTCAGGATCACGCCCAAACCGAAGGGGAAGTAGCCCGGCCCCGGCTCGGCCGAGTTGCCGAAGGGGTAGTGCCAGGCGGCGATCGCGAAGACCGCGCCGATCGCGAGGAACATCGCCCCGGACCAGAAGTCTCGCGCGCTGCGGATCGTCAACAAGCTGTCTCCTGTGTCGCTGGGCGCTCGCGGGCCGCTTCCGATGCACCGCCACTTCGCGCGACAACGGGAAGACAACCCTGACCGATACGGGATTCCCGCCCCGGTCAGCGGGCCGTGGGATTGTAGGCAGGGCCACCCGGTCCGCTGGCGCGCGGGCCGCGGCGGCCGTGCCCCCGCCATCCGGCCACCAGCCACCGGCGGCGTCAGGGCTCGGCGGAGGCCGCCGGCGCGCGCTGGTCGAGCCGTGTGCTCATGCGGAACACGTCGGCATGGCAGGAGTCGATGCAGGCGCCGCAGTTGAGGCAGTCGCCCGACAGGATCAGCGTGCTGCCCTTGCCCTTCAGCGCCGGCACGATCACGTGCGGCTCGGGGCAGATGTTGAAGCAGGCGCCGCAGTCGTCGCAGGCGCTGCGCCTGGCGGCCGCGACGCGGGTGAACGAGCCCTTGCCGACCAGCCCGTAGAACGCGCCCATCGGGCACAGGTGGCTGCACCAGCCGCGCCGCGTGACGAACAGATCGATCAGGAAGACGGCGAGGATGACGAGCCAGCCCAGCCCGATGCCGGAGATGAAGGCGCGCTGCAGCAGCGTCACCGGGTTGATGAACTCCCAGGCCATGGTGCCGGTCACCGCCGAGGCGATCAGCACGCCGCCCAGGATGTAGAGCCGGGTGCGCCGGTGCAGCTTGCGGTCGCGGTTCAGGCCGGTCTTCTCGCGCAGCCACTGGGCGGTGTCGGTGACGACGTTGACAGGGCAGATCCAGCCGCAGTAGGCCCGCCCGCCCACCAGCAGGTAGAAGACCAGGATCAGGCCCGCGCCGATGAGCGCCGGCGCGCCGAGCATCCAGCCCGCGGCCAGGCCCTGGGCGGCGATGAAGGGGTCGGAAAGACCGATCACGCCGGCGATGTTGCTCGACGCGAAGTTGCCGCGCACCAGCCAGAGGCCGAGCCAGGGCCCGGCCATGAACAGCCCGAGCGCGGTGAACTGGCTCGCGCGCCGCAACAGCCACCACTTGTGCGCGGCCCACCAGCCGCGGGCCGCCATCGAGCCGCGGCGGTGCTCGCCGACGAGCGGGCCGATCACGTCTCGCGCCCGGCGCGGTTGCGCCCCGGCCCGCCCAGGCCGAGGTCACGCGGCAGCACGCGGATCGCGGCATGGCCGAGCACGCAGTGCTTCTCGCAGGTGCCGCAGCCGGTGCACTTGTCGGTATGGACCACCGGCAGTTCGACGTTGCGGCCGTTCAGCTTGCCGCGCTCGAGCGTGATCGCCTCGTCGCGGATCGGGCAGACGCGCCAGCAGATGCCGCAGGTCAGGCCCTTGAAGTTCAGGCAGGTCTCGTGGCCCACCAGTACCGCCACGCCCATGTCGGCGCTGCGGATGTCGGGGATCTCGCGGTCGAGCGCGCCGGTCGGACAGGCGCGGGCGCAGGGCACGTCCGGGCACATGAAGCAGGGCGTCTCGCGCGGCGTGAAGAACGGCGTGCCGACCGCGGCCTCCTGCCCCCACTTGGCCAGCGAGAGGGTGTCGTAGGGACAGGCCTGCACGCACAGGCCGCAGTGCACGCAGGCGGAGAGGAACTCGTCCTCCGGCATCGCGCCGGGCGGGCGGATCGCCCGCGCGTCAGCGCGGCTGGCCGACTGGACGAGCGCGGCCAGCGAGAAGCCGGCCAGGCCGGTCGCGCCGGCGGCACGCACCGCATCGACCATCACCGCGCGGCGCGCCGGCTGCTCAGGGGCGCCCTTGGCGCTCTTGGGTGGGTTCTGGCTCATGGCTGACTCCCAAGGTCGATCGAGGCCGGGCGCGTTGCCGTCGTCGCCACGCCGGGCTGTCGAGGCCCCTTGTCCCCGGCGCCGGCCGCGCTGCCGGCCGCGGGCGTCGGGGACGGGGTCCTTGCTGATGCGCGGGCCGCCCGCCGGGCTTCCAGCAGGGGCTCGTAGCGGCGGTCGGTGAGCGTCTCGAGGAAGGCCACCAGCGCGTCGATGCGCGCGTCGTCGATCGACAGACCCGAGCGCAGCTCGTAGTTCGACAGGTTCTCGCCGACCTCGGCATCGCCCCAGGGGCCGCCGGTCTCCGGATTGACCTGCCAGCGCTCCGCGGTGCTGGTGTACTTGTTGTAGAAGACGATCGTCGTGCGCAGGTCGGCGAACACGCCGTTGTGCATGTAGGGCGCGGTGATCGCGATGTTGCGCAGCGTCGGCACCCGGAAGCGCCCACCCTGGGCCGGGTCGTCGATGCCCGGATGCTCGAGCAGTCCCTGGTCCACATAGTCCGGCCGGCCCGCAGCGGCCAGGGCCGCCGGGTTCGCCGGCACTCCGATGTTGTGATATTCGAAGCTGGTGAAGGTTTCGCGCGGCGAGATGTTCTGCTTGCGCTCCATGTGGCACAGCCGGCAGTTCCAGGTCACGAACACGTAGCGGCCGAAGGCCTCCTGCGCGCTGAGCTGGGCCTCGCCGCGCAGGAAGCGGTCGTACTTGGAGTCGAAGGGCGAGAACTCGTCGCTGCGCTGGTAGGCGGCCAGCGCCTCGGCCGCCGCGTCGAAGCCACGCGCCGCATCGTCCAGCGTGCCGCGGCCGAAGAGGCGGTCGAACAGTGGGCCGTAGCCCGGGTTGGCGCGCAGGGCCGCGACCACGGCGCCGGGGTCGGGCATGCCCATCTCGACCGGGTTGAGCATCGGCATGCCGGCCTGGGCCTTCAGGTCGTCGGCGCGACCATCCCAGAACTGCCCGCCCTTGTAGACACCCTTGTCGTTGCGCTGGAAACGCGGGGTCAGCGCGGCATAGGACAGCGTCGGCGTGTTGCGCACGCCGTGCGAGCGGCCGTCGTGGCCAACCGACACCGCCTGCCCTGCCCGACCCGTCCGCGGGTCGGTGAAGGCCCGCGTCGGGTCGTGACAGGTCGCGCAGGACTGGCTCCCGCTCTTCGACAGTGCGGGGTCGTGGAACAGCAGGCGGCCGAGGTCGGCCAGCGCGGGTTCGGGCGCCGGGGCGCCCTTCGCCGCCGCGCCGGTCACGCCCGTCGGCACCTGCGGCGTCACCGCGTCCACAGGAGCCGGCTCATCGGGCGGCCGCGCGCCGGCAGGGCCTGTCTCGCCGGCGCCGAGCGACGCCGCGGCCAGCAGCAGCGCCGCCAGTGCAGCACGTCGCCGGGCGACGCGGCGGGCCAGCGCGAGAGCGGACTTCACGGCCGGATCGCAGAAGGCGCGCTGGCGCGGGCGGCGCGTTCGCGCAGCCGGATGAAGCGGGCCAGGCCGTCCGGGGCCGCCGGCTGGCGCCCTTCCAGTTCCTGCCGGAGCAGGCGGTGCGCGATCAGGTCGCCGAGGTTCGCCAGCCGGGCCAGGGCCTGCTGGCTCTGCAGGTCGTCCGCGGCGGCGGCGAGCAGGCCTTCGGGCGTGACCAGGCGGTCGCGTTGCGACTTCAGGACGGTCATCAGCTCGGCCAGGCTACAGCCGTTGAGCTGCGGCGCGAGCGTCATCGCGCCGGCGTGCACCAGCATCTCCTGGCTCACGCGCAGGCCATCGGCCCGGGCACGGGCCAGCGCCGGATGGCCGCGCACCGCCGCGACGAGGATCGAATAGGCCGACAGGAAGCGCGTCGCCGCATCGGCGGCATTGCGGGCGCGCTGCATCAGCTCGACCATCGGCTGCAGGTCGGACGGCATCTCGTTGAGCCTGTCGTGGTCGATCTGCAGCGCGCTCGGCCGGAAGGGCGTGCAGCGCCAGCGGGCGTTGTGGGTGGTGTCGGCGATGCGCCAGCCGGCGATCGCCATGCCGCGGCCGGTCTCGACCACGTAGCGCAGCAAGCGCCGCTGCAAGGCGTCGTGGGCGCGTGCCAGCGCGGCCTCGGGCGAGCCGGCGCGCAGCTGCACCAGCACCTCGCCGACCTTGCCGGACTCGTTGGCGCAGAACTTCAGCACCATCGGCGCGCCATCGGCGCTGCGGACGACGATCTCGTCGCCCTCGGGCGAGGCGACGATGTCCAGCTCCCAGGCCTGCGTGACCGGGTTGCGGACGTGAAAGCCCACCAGGAAGTCGCGCAGCCCGCTGTCGGCGCGAGAGCGCCGGATCGTGTCGATGTCGGTCTCGGCCTTCAGCGAGCCCCTGATGTCATACGGAATCCACATGCCTTGTCGGGCGGGGCGGCGGCCGCCCTTGCCTCGGTCTGCCGCGGGCGGCGTCGCCCGCGAGTCCTTGAACCGCTATTCGACGACCACCTTGCCGCGCATGAACGGATGCGGGGTGCAGTGGTAGCCGTAGGTGCCGGCCTTGATGAACTTGACGGTGCAACTCTGCTTGGCGGTCAGCATCGCGCCCATCAGGTCCTGCTCGGCACCGATGTCGGCCTTCTGGAAGTGCACGTTGTGCGGCATCACCTCGAGGTTGGTCCAGGTGACCGAGTCGCCGGCCTTGACCTTCACCTCGGCCTGGCCGTACTTCATCTTGTCGATCGTCACGACCACCGCCGCCGGCTTGGCTTCGCTGTCGGGGCCGGTCGACACGGCCTCGACCGCGCCGGCCGCCAGCGCCGGGCCGGCGGTGACGAGCGAGACCAGGCAGGCGCCGACGGCGCCGCGGAGCTTGGGGGAGCACATCATCGTTTCAACGCTCTGAGGAAGGGGCCGGCGCCGCCGGTAGCGGCGGCGCCGTGGGGATGCAGGGCCCGGCGGCTCAGCCGGTCTTGCCGACGATCGGCGAGATCGTGCAGTGATAGGTCATCGCGTCATCCTCGGCGCCGAAGCACCAGATGATGTCGTTCGCGAACTCGGGCCGGTACACCGGCAGCTCGCCCTCGGTGTTGAGGCAGGGGCAACGGCCGGAGACGTTGTTGCCGCAGCAGTCGCGATAGGCAATCAGGTAGCTCTGCTGATCGGTCGGGTTGTAGCAGCTGGCGACCCAGGAGCTGGAAGCCAGCTTGGTGCCCGGCGGGCAGTTGGTCAGCGAGCCGCCGGAGCAGTCGCAGATGTTCCCGTCGATCGAGCAGTGGCGCCAGTAGTCGCAGGACTGGATGTCCTGGTCCTGCGGCTTGAACTTGGCGCGCGGGTTGTCGTCGCCCGTCGTGGCGGCATGCGCCCGGCCCACCCGGCCGCGCCGGTCGACCGGCAGCAGCGGCGTCAGCCCGACGCCGGCCACGACCATGCCCAGCTTGCCGATCACCCCGCGCCGGCTGGTCAGTCCTGCCACCCGGCGCGACATCTTTTCGACCATGTCGTCGAATCCGAATCTTCCCAGCATCGATGTCTCCTTCCTCTGCGCGGCAAGCCGCTGCTTCGGCCTGGATCAGGCCGCCTTCTTGATGCGCCGGCTGGCGATGTACTCCTGCAGCGAGGCAAAGCCGGTCTTGTCGGCCTCGAGCAGGCTTTCCAGGTGCTCCCGCGTGTTGGTCAGCCCCTTGGCCCGGATCACGCCCTGGGCGTCGAGCAGCACGCCGTAGGGGATCTTGCCGACCTGGAAGGCCATGCCGATCTCGGCCGACACGACGTAGCGGATCGGCCCGAGCTCATGGCTCTCCAGGAAGCGCTGGTGCTCGTCGGGCGCGCCGTCACTGACCATCACCACCGCGAGCCGCTCGGCGCGGGCGATCGAACGGATGATCGGGAACAGCTTGTCGCACACCGGGCAGGTGGGCGCGGTGAACATCAGCAGCGTCGGGCGGGCCTCGGCGCCCGCCGTGGCCCCGGCCGCGCCGGCCGGCACCGGGCCGGCGGACACGCCGATCTGCACCGGGCGGCCGTGGGATGTCGGCCAGGTTGAAGCTGGGCGCCGCGTCGCCGATGTCCGGCCCGTGGTCGGTGATCATCGCGCCCATCGGCGACGAGCGTTCATGCAGCAGGCCGACCTGGCGGATCAGGCCGAGCATGAGGACCGCCAGGCCGAGAAAGGCGATCCAGAGCAGCACATTCGAGACGATCAGAAAGCTCATGTCAGCGACCCTGAGTGGACGGAACGGAGGGGGCTCGTGCGCCGGCCATGCCGCCGAGCAGTGAGGCCCCCAGGTAGATCAGCATCAGCGTGGCACCGGCGGCGATGCCCGCCACCAGGTCGAGCCAGCCGGCCTCGTCCACGCGCGGCAGCGTCGCCGCGACGCCGACCGCCAGCGCGGCCAGCAACAGGTTGCGGCCGACCAGCAGCCAGCTGAGCGGCTGCTTCATGCCCTGACGCAGGCAGCCGCAGTCGATCGCACGGCGGCCGCGCAGCACATTGACCGTGATCGCCAGCGCGAAGACCGCGAGCAGGGCCGCCGCCGTAAGGGCCGCGGCCCCTGCCAGCGGCCGCACCAGCAGCCCGGCCGCCACCGCCAGCTCGACCAGCGGCAGCAGCCAGGCGACCGGCCGCGCCGCGCCCGCCGGCAGCAGGCGAAAGTTGCGCACCACCCCGTGGAACTCCTCGAGGTGCTGCAGCTTCGACCAGGCGGCGGAGGCGAACAGCAGCGCGAGGAAGGTCCTCAGGCAGACCGTCAGCACCGGTTCCTGCAGCAAGGTGTCCATCGCGCTTCAGTCCAGGTCTGCCGTGGTGATCACCTGCGGGCCGTGGCCGAGCTGGTTGACGCTGCGCAGTTCCTTGCCGGTGGCCGCGTCGTAGACGAAGAGCGTCTTGTCGCCGGTCGACAGGCCGTACAGCAGGGTCTTGGCGTCCTGGCTGACGTTGATCGAATCGATCGGCCGGCCCATCTCGTACCGAGCGACGCGCTGGCCGTTCTTCGCGTTCAGCACCACCACGTAGCGGCTTGCCGTCTTGTGGCGCCACTTGTCGCGCTGGTCTACCAACAGGTAGATGCGGTCGCTGGCGCGGTGGTAGGCCACCTGCTGCCAGCCGCCCGGCGCCCACTCGGCGGCACGCTCGGCCTGGGTCAGGGCCTCCAGCGTGGGCAGGAAGCGCGGCTCGCTGCCGCTCAGGTCGATCTGGTGGATGCGGCCGGTGTAGGTCGGCCAGATCAGCCGCTTGGCCTTGGCCGAGTAGGCCGGGTGGTTGATCAGGAATTCGTCCTCGCCGTGGAAGGCGCGCGAGTGCGTGACCTTCGGCTCGCCGCCGCCGGGGTAGACCACCTTGGCCAGCGTGCCGTCGCGGCAGTGCATGTAGAAGGTGTCGGCCGTGGTCGGGAAGATATGGAAGCAGTCCGGCACGTCGAGCATGCGGTCGAACTTCTTGCCGGCCAGGTCGACCACGCCGACGGCCGGCGATGGCGCGAAGCGGTAGAAGAGCAGCCGCTTGTTGTCCGGCGCGAGCGCCGTCATCCACGGATAGGTGCCGACCAGGAAGCGCGCCGACTCGGGCAGCTCGATGTCTGCCGTGGGTTTGAACGTCTCGGGGTCGAAGACCTCGACGTAGTCGGTGCGCTTGCCGCGCGCCACGCGCGAGAACACGGTCGAGGCATGCGCGAACAGCGAGCCGTTGTCGGCCACCACCGGGTTGGGCAGGAAGCCACCGTCGATCGTGCCGAGGACGCGGCCGTGCGCCGCGTCGATCACGAACTGCTGCGTCACCGCCGCGAAGTGGGCCGGGTCATTGACCCAGACGCGATGGGCGTCCGTCGGCGGCACCTTGAGGATCACCGGCTCGTCGGCCTTGCCGGCCTTGAGGTCGGCCGCCGCCGCGGCCGCCGCCGCACGGCTGTCGTTGCTCTGCGGCGCGAGCTGGGACCAGGCGCTGCTGCAGGCCAGCAGGCCGCTGAGGACCGCGGCAGGCAGCAGGTGCTTCGAGCCGAGGGGCGAGGGGTGGCGTTGTGGGGCCATCATGTCCTCCTGGTATGGGCGGCAAGGCAGCCGCCGGTGGCGGCCGACGAGGAGTTCTCGTGAAGAAGAAGGCGGGTCGGGGGGCCCGACACCAGGGCGGGCTCAGAGCATCAGCCAGACGGCGAGCGCGGCTCCGAGCGAAACGAGGATCGCGCCATCCAGCATCGCGGCGCGTTCCTGATTGCGGGCAAGCCAGGCCTGGATCGCGTGATCCGGCACCGGCAGCATGTTCACGGCCATCGGCAGGAAGCGGCCGAGGTTGAAGAGCGCGAAGATCGCCAGCGCCTCGGCCAGGTTGCCGCTGAACAGGGCGACCAGCGTCACCACGTACAGCAGCGGCGTCTGCACGTAGGTCATGTAGTTCAGCCCCAGCGCCAGGCCGTAGAGGCCGCCGATCGTCGTCTTGCCGAAGCGCTGGCGCGCGTCGTGCGGCACCTGGGCCTTGCGCTGCGGATAGGGCACGCGCAGGAAGTCCAGCTGGTGCGCGCCATAGACCAGGCCGACCGTCGCCAGCACGCCCACGGTGAAGGCCGAGGCCCCGCCGAAGCCGAGCAGCCCGCCCAGCCCGCCCAGCAGCAGGGCCAGCACCACGGCACCCAGCGCATAGCCCGCGCCATGCACGAGGAAGGTCGGCATCCAGCGCCACACGGCGCCGGCGCCCTGGCCGGTGGGCCGCAGCAACGAGATCGACGAATAGCCGCAGGGTGACCAGGTCGACAGCAGGCCGCCGACGAAGGCCACGCTGCCCAGCACCCAGGCCGGCGCCGGCGACGCCGGCCCGGCCTCGTGCAGCGCGGCACCGCCGAAGGCCCCGACGATGGCTGAAGCCGCCAGGATGACCCCGCGAGACACCGGCGTGAAGGCCGGGGCGAAACTCACGCAGTCCGGCACGCCATGGACGGCACCGGCGTTCAGCGCGTGGGGAACGGCCCTGTGCTCGTCCCCCAGGCCGGGGAACCGTTCGATCGCATCCATCCTCGTCTCCTGCGCCCAGCTGTTCTTCTGTGTCGCAGCCGGATTCGCTTGCGGTCCTTGACGGACGCCGGCTGCACATCCGGGCTTGGCCTTGGCCTACCCGGTGCGTTTGGATGGAGTTTCATTCAGCGTTGCAGACGATGACAATAGCTCCAGGCCCTGCGTTGGTGCAGCCCACGGTGGCGAGAACGCAGGCGGCGCCCCCGCACGGTCTCGCCGCGCCTCGCTGCCGGGCCGCCGGCCGCAGGGCGACGCTGACTCACGAGGTGATGGATTGCTGGCGGGTTCGAACATGAACTGGGACGACCTCCGGATCGTCGGCGCCGTCTACCGGACGGGCTCGTACATGCGCGCCGGGCGCGAGATGGGCATCGACGAGACCACGGTCGCGCGCAGGCTCGCGCGCATCGAGGCGGCGCTGGGCATGCGCCTGTTCGAGACCACCGACGGCGTGCGCACCCCGACCGACAGCTGTCGCGCGATCCTGCCGGCGCTGGCGGCGATGGAGCGCGCCTCGGCCGACGTGCAGACGCTGACGGCCCATGCCGGGCAGCCGATGCGGCGGCTGCGGCTGTCGACGATCTCGAGCATCGCCGAGCACTTCGTCGCCCCGGCCGTCGAGCGGCTGCTGGGCGCCGAGCCGGGCCTGACGCTGGTGATCGAGACCGGCGACCACAACGTCGACATGTCGCGCTGGGAGGCCGACCTCGCGATCCGCCTGGGCCGGCCCGCACGCGGCGCCTTCAACGTGCGGCGCGTCGGCGTGCTCGACTTCTGCCTCGTCTCGCCCCGCCCCGGCCGGGGCGATGAGGCCACGGCGGCGGACCGCCTCGACCCGATGCCGCTCATCGCCTACACGGACGGCCTCAACGGCACGCCGGAGATGGCCTGCCTGCTCCGCCACGAAGCCGCGGGGCCGGTGCGGGTGCAGACCTCGGACGTCGCGCTGATCTGCGCGCTGATCCAGTCGGGCGCAGGGATCGGCGTGCTGCCGGCCTTCCTGGCGCAAACCCTGCTGGACAACGACCGCCTTCAGGTGCAGCCGATCGACGCCCAGCGCGAGGTCTGGCTGCTGACCCAGTCGCATGCCCGCGACGACCCGCTGGCCTGCCACGTCGCCGACTGGTGCGCGAGCCTGTTCGACCGCGTCGGCTCGCTGTAGCCCACGACCCGTCTGCCGGAACCCGCAGCGACCGAGCCCCGAGATGCGGATCGAACCACCGCCCTGCAATGCACGCGCGCAGTGCCGCCGGGCACCAAGCCGATCCGCCCTGCCCCGCCGGCGACGCGCACGATTCCTGCGTCGCCCGGTGCGGGTCCCGGGCCCCGCGGGCGTGCGCCGTCGCGCCCGCTGGAGGGATCGTGTCAGATTCGGATGGCACGCTGCGAGCCGCCTCGGCGCAAGCCGGCGGCGGCCCGGCCCGGCTGCCGCTGCACTTCGCCGAGAATGTCCGCCCTCGTGCCGGCCCGGTCGGTCCGGTCACGCGCGCAGGTAGCCTTGCACCCCCAGGAGACCCCATGACCACGAAGCCGCCCACCATCATCTACACCCTCACCGACGAGGCACCGCTGCTGGCGACCAACGCCTTCCTGCCGATCATCCGCACCTTCACCAAACCGGCCGGCATCGAGGTGACGAAGAGCGACATCTCGCTGGGCGCGCGCATCCTCGGTGAATTCCCGGACGTGCTGACGCCCGAGCAGCGGGTACCCGACACGCTGACCGAGCTGGGCAAGAAGACCCTGGAGCCCGACGCCAACATCATCAAGCTGCCGAACATCTCGGCCTCGGTGGCGCAGCTGCAGGCGGCGATCAAGGAACTGCAGGGCCAGGGCTACAAGCTGCCGGACTACCCCGAGAACCCGCAGACCGAGGACGAGAAGAAGACCCGCGCGCGCTACGGCCGCTGCCTGGGCAGCGCGGTGAACCCGGTGCTGCGCGAGGGCAACTCCGACCGCCGCGCACCGAAGGCGGTGAAGGAATACGCGCGCAAGAACCCTCACAGCATGGCCGACTGGGCGCAGGCCTCGCGCACCCACGTCTCGCACATGCACGAGGGCGACTTCTATCACGGCGAAAAGTCGATCACGCTCGACAAGGCGCGCGACGTCAAGATGGAGCTCGTTACCAAGAGCGGCAAGACGCTGGTGCTCAAGCCGAAGGTCTCGCTGCAGGCCGGCGAGATCATCGACTCGATGTTCATGAGCAAGAAGGCGCTGCAGGCCTTCTACGAGAAGGAGATCGAGGACGCGCGCAAGTACGGCGTGATGTTCTCGCTCCACGTCAAGGCGACGATGATGAAGGTCTCGCACCCGATCGTCTTCGGCCACTGCGTGCGCATCTTCTACAAGGACGCGTTCGAGAAGCACGCCAAGCTGTTCGAGGAGCTGGGCGTCAACGTCAACAACGGCATGGTCAACCTGCTGGACAAGCTGAAGACCCTGCCCGAGTCGCAGCGCGAAGAGGTGATGCGTGACCTGCACGCCTGCCATGAGCACCGCCCGGAGCTGGCGATGGTCGACTCGGCCAAGGGCATCACCAACTTCCATTCGCCCAACGACGTGATCGTCGACGCCTCGATGCCGGCGATGATCCGCAACGGCGGCAAGATGTACGGCGCCGATGGCCGGCTGAAGGAAGTCAAGGCAGTGATGCCCGAGAGCACCTTCGCCCGCATCTACCAGGAGATGATCAACTTCTGCAAGTGGCACGGCGCCTTCGACCCGAAGACGATGGGCACGGTGCCGAACGTCGGCCTGATGGCACAGCAGGCCGAGGAGTACGGCAGCCACGACAAGACCTTCGAGGTGCCGGAGGACGGCGTCGCCAACATCACCGACCTCGCCAGCGGCGAGGTGCTGCTCACGCAGAACGTCGAGGCCGGCGACATCTGGCGCATGTGTCAGGTGAAGGACGCGCCAATCCGCGACTGGGTCAAGCTCGCGGTCACGCGGGCACGCAACTCGGGCATGCCGGCGGTGTTCTGGCTCGACCCGTACCGCCCGCACGAGAACGAGGTGATCAAGAAGGTCAAGCTGTACCTGAAGGACCACAACACCGAAGGCCTGGACATCCAGATCATGAGCCAGGTGCGGGCCATGCGCTTCACGCTCGAGCGCGTCGTCCGGGGCTTCGACACCATCAGCGTCACCGGCAACATCCTGCGCGACTACCTGACCGACCTGTTCCCGATCATGGAACTGGGCACCAGCGCGAAGATGCTGTCGATCGTGCCGCTGATGGCCGGCGGCGGCATGTACGAGACCGGCGCCGGCGGCTCGGCACCCAAGCACGTGCAGCAGCTGGTCGAGGAGAACCACCTGCGCTGGGATTCGCTGGGCGAGTTCCTCGCGCTGGCGGTGAGCCTGGAAGACCTGGGCCTCAAGACGGGCAACCAGAAGGCCAAGCTGCTCGCCAAGACGCTCGACGCCGCCACCGGCAAGCTGCTCGACAACCGCAAGAACCCGAACCCGAAGACCGGCGAGCTGGACAACCGCGGCAGCCAGTTCTACCTGGCGATGTACTGGGCCCAGGCACTGGCCGCGCAGAAGGAGGACGCCGACCTCGCCGCCCACTTCGCGCCGCTGGCCAAGACCCTGACCGAGAACGAGGCCAAGATCGTCGCCGAGCTGGCCGAGGTCCAGGGCAAGAAGGTCGACATCGGTGGCTACTACCACGCCGACCCCGAGAAGGTGAAGGCCGTGATGCGCCCGAGCGCGACGCTCAACGCGGCGCTGGCGGCGGCGCAGGGCTGAGGCGACGGGGGGCGCAGGCGCGGCCTTGTCCGAAGCCAAGCGGCCCGAAGCCGGGCGGCGTGGCCGCCCCGAACCACGCCACCCGCCGGTCCCGGTGCGCGGGGCCGACCGCGGCGACGCCTGCGGAGCGGTCGCCGAGGCGAACAGCCCTGCGGCCGTGTCCGGCAAGCGCACGCCCGGCCGGGGCTGAGCGACCACACCCGCGGCAGGAACTGAAGACAATCAGGGCCTGCCGAACGACGGGGTGCAGTCGCGCACCTTCCGGCCGACTGCATCCCGATGAACGCGTCGCCTCCGCACCGAACGCCGCTGGACCAGGGCGAACCTGCCTGGCTGCCACGCCTGCAGGGCTTCGTGCACCACTGGCACTCGCGCCTCGGGCGCATCGGCCTGCTGTCGGCGATGACTTTCGGCATCTGCGTGTTCAGTGCCCTGACCACGTTCACGATCGTCACGACCTTCCAGGGCCTCGACGCCTACCTGACACCGGTCAACCTGATCATCCCGGTGCTGACGCCGATGCTGATCACGCCGCCGGTGGCCGGGCCGATCCTGACCGTGCTCGACTACAACCGGCGCCTCGGCGAGCGCTACCGCTACCTGGCCGAGCACGACGTGCTGACCGGCGTGCTGAACCGCCATGGCCTGTTCCTGGGCGGGCCGCCGCCCCAGGCCGGCCAGCTGGTGGTGGTGGCCGACCTGAACGAGTTCAAACAGGTCAACGACACCCACGGCCACGCGGCAGGCGACGAGATGCTGAAGGCCGTCGCGCACGCGCTGCGCCAGCGCTTCGGCGAGTGCGCGCGCATCGGCCGCACCGGCGGCGACGAGTTCGTCGTCATCACCGACGGCGACACGCCGCAGGCGCCCGACCAACTGGCCGCCCCGATGCCCGGCGGCGGCCTCGTCGGCCGCGTCAGCCTTGGCTACGCCCGGCTGCGCTCCGGCGACATGGCCGACCTGGAGGCGGCGATCGCGCGCGCCGACGAGGCGATGTACCGCGCCAAGCGCAACGAGGCGACCGCCCGCGGCCGCCCCGAGCCGCGCCACCGGCCGCCGATGGTCCGTGCCGAGGACCGCGGCCCGTCGCCGTCGGCGGAGTTCCGCGCTGGCGCACCGCCCTTTCCCCCGGACGACGAACCGGCGCGGCCGGAAGCGGCCGGCTGACGATCGAGACCTTCGCCGGACAAACCCGGCGGGGTGCGCGGCGCGGCGTCCCGGCACAGCGTGGCGGGACCCGGCGCGGCCCCGAGCGGCATCAGCGGACCCAGCCGCGCCGGATGGCCAGGCGCGCCAGCTCGAAGTCGGTGGCGACGCCGAGCTTGGACTTGACCTGGTAGTGCAGGTTGTGCACGGTCTTGACGCTCAGGTGCAGGGCCTGGGCGATGTCCTGCGGCCGCTGCCCGGCGACCAGGGCGCGCAGCACGTCGAACTCGCGCGGGGACAGCGGGGCTTCGTCCTCGCCTTGCAGCAGGTGGTCCGCCACGGCGCCCGCGACGTCCTGGCTGACGATGCGCCGGCCCTGGGCCACCGTCCGCACCGCGGCGACCAGCGTGTCGGGCGGGCTGCTCTTGGTGACGAACCCGAGCGCCCCGGCCTTCAGTGCCTGCGTGGCCCAGACCGGGTCCCGATGCATGCTGAAGGCCAGGAGGCGCGCGTGGGCGTCACGCTGGACGATGCGGGCGATCAGCTCCAGCCCGCCCATGCCGGCGCCGTCCGCCGGCGCGTCCAGCGCCAGGTCGACGACCCCGACGTCGATGCCGCCCTCGCGCCAGCGCCGCAGGGCCGAGGCGCCGTCCTCGGCTTCGGCCACCACCTGCACCTGCTGGTCGAGCTCGAGCAGGCGCCGGTAGCCGGCGCGCACGACGGCATGGTCGTCGACCAGCATCACCTGGATCATGCCGGCCCCTCGCCTCCCGCCGCCAGCGGCCAGTGCGCCAGCACACGCCAGCCCCGGTCGTCGCCGGGCCTGTCCTCCCACCACTGTGCATCGCCGCCGAGCGCCCGGGCGCGTTCGCGGATCCCGGCCAGGCCCTGCGGCTGGCGCGACGGAGCGCCGCTCGTGTCGCCGCTCGCCTCCGCCGAGGGCCGCACCGCGCGCGGTACGGCGCCGGCCGGCGAGGCGGCCTGTTCGATGCGGACCTCCACGCGGGCCGCGCTGCGGCACACCTGGATGTCGACCTGGGACGCCTGGCCGTGGCGCCATGCGTTGGTGAGCCCCTCCTGGACGATCCGGTAGACGTGCATGTCGCCGTCATGCGGCAGCGCGACCCACGCCGCTGGGTCGGCCGGGTCCCACGCCAGCCGCGCCACCAATGCAGGCCCCTGCGGCCTGGGACGCGGCTGATCGACCAGCGATTGCAGCGCCAGGCGCAGGCCGAAGCGGTCGAGCGAGGCCGGCCGCAGGTCGGCCAGCACCCGCTGCAGTTCGTCGAGCATGCGGGCGCTCAGCTCGCCGATGGCCCGGGTGCTGGCCTGCGCCGCGGGCTCCCGCTCGCCGAGCAGTTGCCTGAGCACCGTCGCCTCGGCCCCGAGCGCCGCCAGCGACTGGCCGAGCTCGTCGTGCAGTTCCCGCGCCAGGCGCCGGCGCTCGGCCTCGCGCGTGTGCAGCAAGGCCGCGGCCAGGCGGCGCTGGCCGGTCGTCAGGCTGTCCACGCTCTCGAGCGCCTGGTTCAGACCCATCGCGATACGGTCGAACTCGGCAAAGCCCTGTCGCGGCAGCCGGACCGCCGTGTCGCCGTCGGCCACGCGGTGCAGCGCGTCGAGGACCTGTGCCGCGGGCTGCAGCGCACGCCGCGCCGTGAGCCAGACGGACACCACCATGACGGCCGAGACGAGCAGCAGCAGCGCGTAGGCCGTCCAGCCCCGCATCAGGACGGCGACCTCGGCCTGCCAGTGCGGGCTGACCTCGAGCGTGCCGACGGTGATGCCGCCCGGGAGGGTCAGCGTCCGGGTGGCGGTGGCTGCCGTGCCCAGCCCCTGCGCCAGGCCCGCCGGCCAGCTCGCGGCATCGCCATGGGGCAGGCAGGCCGCGCTCAGCGGGCGTTGGTGGATGTCGTGGACGGCGACGCAAAAGGGCAGCCGCTGCGCCAGCGGCGCCAGGTCCTGGAGACGGACTTCGATCGAGCTTCGGTCGAAGGAGCCGACGCGCCGCCCCAGGTCGTCGGCAAGGTATCGGGCGACCAGGTCGGCCGTGGCGGGCAGGAGCTCGCCCTGCCGCTGCTGCCAATGCCGCAGGTCCAGCCCCGCCGCCAGCAGGAGCGACAGGCCGGTCAGCCAGGCCATGCGGCGCACGAGGAGGTCGGGCAGGCGGAACGATGCGGGGGCGGCGGTCATGGGGGTCGGCAGCAGGGCACCGCACTCTAGGCCAGGCCGACGACCGCTGGCGGACGACGGGCAGGCTGCGGTCACGACGACGGGCAGCTTGCCCGACCGCTTCGCCGACCCGGCCACCCACACTGCTCGCGACCTTGTCCACCGCAACCGATCGGGAAGTCAACTTGAGCGCGAGAACACGACACCACAGACCCCAACGAGCCATGGCGCGCGCGCTGCTCGTCGCCTCCTTTGCGCTCATCGCGTCGCAGGTCGGTGCGGCCGGCGTCGAGCCGGGCCTGCCGCTCGTGCCGCACGAGCGCTTCGAGACGGCGGTGCGCGAGGCGGTGGCGCCGTCGGCCGCGGCCTCCCTGGCAGGCCTGAAGGTCCTGCACCTGAGCGCCGATGTCGGCCCCTGGCTCGACACCGGGCTGCCGCTGGTCGCGGGTCAGCCGGTCACGATGTTGATGAGCGGCCAGGTGCACTGGTCTCGCGCCGCCAAGCTCGGCCTGTCGCCGCAGTTCGCGGTCTGGGGGCGCATCGGCGAGCAGGGCACGATCTTCAACGGCAGCCGCGGCACGCACGGCTTCGTCGCCGACCGCACGGGCAGCTTGCAGCTGAAGTTGTTCCCCGGGCTGGGATGGACCAGCCTGCAGGGCAGCTACGAGGGGGAGCCGCCCGCGGTGAACCCCGATGGCGGCGGCGGCGTCAGCGTGGCGCTGCTGGCCTGGAAACCCGGTACCGACCCGGCCGCCGCGTTGCGTGGCATGGAAGGCCAGGCCCTGCTGGCGCCCTTCGTGCGGGCCGAGAGCCGCCGCCTGGCCGAGGGTCCGGCACCCGTACCCCCCGGCTGGCAGCTGATGTGGGAACTGGGCCGGTCAGAGATCTTCACCCACGCGTCGAAGCACGCGGGCGCGTCGCCCGGCCCGGTGATCCAGGCCCACACGCACGACGACGTCGGCATCCTGCAGAAGGACGCACCGTTCGACCTGAAGCCCGGCACGCGCCTGAACTGGCGGTGGCAGGTCGACGCCCTGCCCTCGACCGCGCCGGAGAACACCGTGCCGACCCACGACTACCTGAGCATCGCGGTGGAGTTCGACAACGGGCGCGACATCACCTTCATGTGGAGCCACAGCCTGCCCGAGGGCGAGATCTTCGCCTGTCCGCTGCCGGCCTGGCAGGCGCGCGAAACGCACTGGGTGCTGCGCAGCGGCAAGGAAGGACTGGGGCGGTGGCACGACGAAAGCGTCGACCTGCACGCGGCCTACCAGCGTGCCATCGGCGGCGAGATGCCGAAGCGCATCACCCGCGTCTGGCTGATCGCCAACAGCATGTTCCAGAAGCGCGAGGGCATGGCGCAGTTCACCGGCATCGAGCTGACCGACGGTCAGCAGCGACTCGCGCTGCCCTGACCGCGTCGCGTCCGGGCCGCCTGCCCGGCGGCCTCACGCCGCCGGATCGCGGTGCTGCAGGAACGCCCGCCACCGCAGCGCACTGTCCTTGAGCGTGCGGCGCTGGGTGGCGTAGTCCACATGCACCAGTCCGAACCGGCGCTCGTAGCCGAAGGCCCACTCGAAGTTGTCCATCAGCGACCAGACGTAGTAGCCGCGCACGTCGACCCCGGCATCCATCGCACGGCTCACCGCGGCGAAGTGGCGCTCGAGGTAGTGCTGGCGCTGCACGTCGTCGACCCGGCCGTCGACGACGTGGTCGTCACTCGCCATGCCGTTCTCGGTGATGACGATCGGCGGGAGATTCGCGTAGTCGCGCCGGAAGCCGAGCAGCAGCTCCTCGAAGGACGCGGGGTGCACCTCCCAGCCCATCTGCGTGCGCTCGACGCCGGGCCGCTCGACGGTCTCGAAGCCGCCGCGGCCGTCGCTGCGCACGGTGCCGCGGGTGTAGTAGTTGAGGCCGAGGAAGTCGATCGGCTGGCTGATCAGCGTCAGGTCCCCCACCTGCATCGCCGGCTCGGTGCCCGGCCACATCCGCTCGAAGAGCGAGGCTGGGTAGCGGCCCTGCATCAAGGGCTGCAGCGCCCACGCGTTGTGATGCGTCTCGAACATCTCGGCAGCCTCGCGGTCCGCCTCGCGGTCGCCCAGCGTCGAGCCCCGGCCCACGTTGAGCACGATGCCGCGCCGGGCGCTCGGGTCGTTCGCCTTCAGCGGCGCCAGCGCCAGGCCGTGGGCCAGCAGCAGGTGGTGCATCGCCTGCGTGGCGTGGCGCGGCTCGGCGAGGCCCGGTGCGTGATGGCCGCAGCCATAGCCCAGCCAGGCCGAGCACCAGGGCTCGTTCAGCGTGGCCCAGGCATCGACACGGCCGGCGAGCTCGCGGCTCATCAGGTCGGCGTAGTCGGCAAAACGCTGCGCGGTGTCGCGGTGCAGCCAGCCGCCGCGGTCTTCGAGGTACTGTGGCAGGTCCCAGTGGTAGAGCGTGACCATGCAGCGGATGCCGCGCTCGGCCAATCGGTCGAGTAATCGCTTGTAGAAATCGAGGCCTGCCCGGTTCGCGCTGCCGTCCTCGCGCATCACGCGCGGCCAGGCCACCGAGAGCCGATACGCGTCGACGCCGAGGCCCGCGATCAGGTCGACGTCTTCCGCCCAGCGGTGGTAGTGGTCGCAGGCGACCGCGCCACTGTCACCATGCAGCACCTTGCCCGGCTCGGCGCAGAAGATGTCCCAGATCGACGGCACGCGACCGTCGGCTTCGGCGGCGCCCTCGATCTGGTACGACGCGGTCGCCACGCCCCAGGTGAAGCCGCGGCGGTTCATCGCCGACCCGACAGGCGGCGCAAGCGGTTCGAGGGCAGTGGCAGCGGTGCTCGTCATGGCATTGGCGGGAAGGCCCGCAGAACCTGCGTCGACTGATTCTCACCGTAGTGCCCCCCTAGTTGACTGATCAGCCGTCGCCGCCCCGATTGGCACCACCTGAAAAATGCAATAGATTGAAACGAATTGAAACCGCTTCGTTCGAAAGCAGCGAGGTCTGAGATGCGGTTGATTGCGGCGTTCGCGCCCCGTCTCGTTCGGCGTTCGCCCGGTGCAGGTCCCTCCTGCGGCGGCCGGACCCGAAGCGCGCACCGCTGGGAATTACCGCTTCCCACCAGGCATGACGCCCTGCAAGACATCTCCGTGCCGGGAGGCGTGCGGTTGTTCCTCCGCAGATCCGCGATGCGTTGCGAGAGTTGACCGGAGCACTCGAATTCCGACCGACCATGTCATCGACCACCGCCGAACGTCCCGGATTGAGCCGCCGACAACTCATGCTCGGCGCCGGCGCCCTCTCGCTGGCACCGCTGTATGCGGCCTTCGAGTCCGCCCGCCGGGCGCCCGCCGCGATACCCGTGCCCGTCCCGGCCGTCACCGCGCTGGCACCGCCGCGCGTCACGCCGCCCACGCTGCTGGCAGATCTGTTCCAGCGCAGCTTCCGCTTCTTCTGGGAGACCACCGACCCCCGGACCGGCCTCGCTCCCGACCGCTGGCCGTCGCCGTCGTTCGCCAGCATCGCGGCCGTGGGCTTCGCGTTGACCGCCTACCCGATCGGCGTCGACCGCGGCTGGATCACCCGCGAGCAGGCCCGGGAGCGGGTGCTGACGACACTGCGCACCCTCCACCAGGCACCACAGGGCCCGGAAGCGACGGGTGTGGCCGGCTACAAGGGCTTCTTCTATCACTTCCTCGACATGGCGACCTGCACCCGGATCGGCCAGTGCGAGCTCTCGACGATCGACACCGCGCTGCTGCTGGCGGGTGCGCTGCACGTCCAGTCGTTCTTCGACGGCTCTGATGCCGAAGAGTCGCAGATCCGTTCCATCGTCGACGACCTGTACGCGCGCGTCGACTGGCCCTGGGCGCAAGCGCAGTCAGGGTACGTCGCGCGCGGCTGGAAGCCCGAGGAAGGCTATATCGGCCACGAGTGGGAAGGCTACTCCGAGGCCAAGCTGCTGTACCTGCTGGCACTGGGCTCGCCGAGCATGCCGCTCGCATCCGACACCTGGAAGGCGTACACCGACAGCTACGGCTCAGGCTGGGGTACCGAGTTCGGCCAGACCTACCTGCGCTTCGCGCCGCTGTTCGGCCACCAGTTCACCCATGCCTGGGTCGACCTGCGCGGCGTCGCCGATCCCTACATGCGAGAACGCGGCATCGACTACTTCGAGAACTCGCGCCGCGCGACGCTAGCACAACGCGAGTACGCGATCGCCAATCCGCGAGGCTGGGCCGGTTACGGGCCCGACGTCTGGGGCATCACGCCCTGCGACGGCCCTGTCGACGCCGTGCTCGAGTACGGCGGCCTGCAGCGCAACTTCATCAGCTATGCCGGTCGCGGCATGGACGAATGGGACGATGGCACGATAGCGCCCTATGGTGCCGGCTCGTCGATCGTCTTTGCGCCCGAGCAAGCCTCGCAGGCCCTGGTGGCGATGCGCGAGCGCTACGGCGAGAAGATCTACGGGCGCTACGGCTTCTTCGCCTTCAACCCCAGCTTCAACTTCACCGATGTGCCGCTGCGCCACGGCCGCGTCGTCCCCGGGACGGGCTGGGTCAACGACGACTACCTCGGGATCGAGGTCGGGCCGCTGCTCGCGATGCTGGCCAACCACCAGGACGAAGCGGTCTGGCGCGCGATGCGCCGCAACGCGCATCTCGAGCGCGGGCTTCGGCGCGCGGGCTTCGCCGGCGGCTGGCTCGGCTGACCGCCGAGAGCGCGCGGCCTTCGCCCCGCGGCCGGCGCTCCGCTCGGCATTCCCAGGCCTGCCCGGCGCGGGGGTTGCCGCGTGACGCACAACGGGGCCGTGGCCCTTGCGCGGCGGCGCCTGGTCCTCGGCGGCGCAGCCGCTGGCCTGGGCCTTGCGGGCTGCCTGCGGCGCGACCCGGACACCCTGCGCTTCTGGGCGATGGGCCGCGAAGCCGAGGTCGCCGGCGAGCTGATCGCCGACTTCGAGCGTGAACACCCGGGCCTTCGGGTGCGCATCGAGCAGTTGCCCTGGACCGCGGCGCACGAAAAGCTGCTGACCGCCTTTGCGGGCAACGTGCTGCCCGACGTGGCACAACTGGGCAACACCTGGCTGCCCGAACTCGTGGCGCTCGGCGCCCTTGAGCCACTCGACGCGCGCGTGGCCGCCGCGCCCGACCTGCCCGCCGACGACCACTTCGGCGGCATCTGGGACACCAACGTCGTCGACGGCAGGCTCTACGGCCTACCCTGGTACGTCGACACGCGCGTGCTCTTCTACCGGCGCGACCTGCTCTCCGCGGCCGGCGTGGCGGACGTGCCCACGCGCTGGGACGCCTGGCAGGCGTCGCTGCACGCGCTCAAGCGTCATCTGGGGGCCGATCGCTTCGCCGTCTTCCTCCCGATCAACGAATACGCGCCGCAGATCGCGTTCGCGCTGCAGCAACCTGGCGACTCGCTGTTGCGCGAAGGCGGCCGCTACGGCAACTTCCGTGGCGAGGGCTTCGCGCGCGCCTGGCGCTACTACCTGTCGATGTTCGAGCAGCGGCTGGCGCCGCCGGCGTCCGACAGCGAGATCGTCAACGTCTGGGACGAGTTCGCACGCGGCCACTTCGGCTTCTACGTCAGCGGCCCCTGGCAGATCGGCGAGTTCCGCCGCCGGCTGCCCGCGGCGCTGCAATCGGCCTGGGCCACCGCCCCGCTGCCCGGCCCCGAGGGCCCCGGCGTGTCCATCGCCGGCGGCTCGAGCCTCGCGATCTTCCGGCACTCGCGCAACCAGGACGCCGCGTGGGCGCTGCTGCGCTTCCTGGCGCGGCCCGAGGTGCAGCAGCGCTTCTACGCGCTGAGCGGCAACCTGCCGCCTCGGCGCAGCGCCTGGGCCGGCGAGGCACTGGCGCGCAGCGAGCCGGCGCGCGCGTTTCGCGAGCAGCTCGAACGCGTGCGACCGGTACCCAAGGTGCCCGAGTGGGAGCGCATCGCCACCGAGATCAAGCTCGTCACCGAGAGCGTGATGCGCGGCGTGCTCGACCGCGGGCGCGCGCTCGAGACGCTCGACGCGCGCGTCGACCGCATCCTCGAGAAGCGACGCTGGATGCTGTCGCGCGCCGTCCCGGGATGAGCAGCAAGCGCCGCGTGGCCTGGGCCGGCTGGCTGTTCGTCGCGCCGGCGATGATCGCCATCGCGGTGTTCTTCGTCGTGCCGGTGGCCGCGGCGCTGGCGATGAGCTTCACCGACTTCGACATCTACGCGCTGGCCGACCTCGCGAACCTGCGCTTCGTCGGGCTCGACAACTACGCGAACCTGCTCGTGACGCCGCTGTTCTGGCAGGCCCTGGCCAACACCGGCTTCTTCGTCATCGTCGGCGTGCCGCTGTCGATCGGCGCGTCGCTCGGCGCGGCGCTGCTGCTGAACTCGCCGCTGGTGCGGCTGCGCGGCCTGTTCCGCACCGCGCTCTTCGCGCCGGTGGTGACGACGCTGGTGGCGGTGGCCGTGGTCTGGCGCTACCTACTGCACGCGCGCTACGGCCTGATCAACCATGGCCTGGCGCAACTGGGCATCACGCCGATCGACTGGCTCGGCGACCCGCTGTGGGCGATGCCGTCGATCGCGCTGATGTCGGTGTGGAAGAACTTCGGCTACAACATGATCATCCTGCTGGCCGGCCTGCAGGCGATCCCGCGCGACCTGTACGAGGCCGCCGGCATCGAGGGCGCGACGCGCTGGCAGCAGCTGCGCCACATCACGCTGCCGTCGCTGGCACCGATGCTGCTGATGGTCGCGATCCTGACCACGGCCGGCCACTTCCAGCTGTTCGCCGAGCCCTACGTCATGACCCAGGGCGGCCCGGCGCAGCGCACCGTGACCGTGCTGTACTTCATGTACGAGGAAGGGTTCAAGTGGTGGAGTCTCGGTTCGGCATCGGCGGTGGCGTTCCTGCTGTTCGTCATCATGTTCGGCTTCACGCTGCTGCAGCTGCGCGTGGCGCGTCAGGCCAGGGCCCTCTGACGTGAAGCCACGCACCGTCGAAACGCTCGCCGTCAACGGCGCGCTGCTCGTCATCGCCGTGCTGACGCTCGCGCCGCTGGGCTGGATGCTGTCGGCCTCGTTCATGGCGCCCGGCGAAGCGAGCCGCTTCCCGCCGCCGCTGCTGCCCGGCGCACCCACCCTCGCGAACTACCACGAGCTGTTCGCCAGCGTCGGCATCGGCCGCCAGTTCCTCAACAGCCTCGCCATGGCCGTCGGCGCGACGCTGCTCTCCCTCGCGTTCAACCTCTCCGCCGGCTATGCGTTCGCCAAGCTGCGCTTCACCGGTCGCGAGCGGCTGTTTCGCCTGCTGTTGGGCGCGCTCGTGATCCCGGGCCAGGTGGCGATGATGCCGCTCTTCCTGATGCTCGAACGCATGGGCCTGGTCAACACGCTGCCCGGCGTGCTGGTGCCCTGGCTGGCGAGCGTGTTCGGCATCTTCCTCGTGCGCCAGTACGCGCTGTCGATCCCCGACGAGCTGATCGAGGCCGCGCGCATGGACGGCGCCAACGAGTGGCGCATCTTCCGCCTGATCGTGCTGCCGCTGCTGAAGCCGGTGATCGTCACCCTCGCGCTGCTCAGCTTCCTCGGTGCCTGGAACGACTTCATGTGGCCGCTGATCGTGCTGTCCGACCGTGACCTGCAGACGCTGCCGGTGGCGCTGGCCGGGCTGTCGCGCGAACACGTGTCCGACACCGAGCTGATGATGGCCGGGGCGGTCGTCACCGTGCTGCCGGTGCTCGCGCTGTTCCTGGCGCTGCAGCGCTATTACATGCAGGGGCTGCTCGTCGGGAGCGTCAAGGGATGAGCCGGCGCGCACGCACGATCTGCTCGCCGGCGATGGTGCTGGCTGCCGCCGCAGCGATCGCAGCCGCTTTCCCCATCGCTGCGCCTGCGGCAGCGCAAACGGCGGCGCCAGCGGCACAGACCGGCACCGACGCCCCGCTGCGACACGAACTGCTCGACGATTTCCGCGACCCATCGGCCTGGGAAGCCTCGGCCTCCGACCAGGTCAAAGCCGCCCTGCGCCGCGACGCGAGCGACGGCAGCCTGTGCCTGGACTACGACTTCGCCGGCGTCTCGGGCTATGCGGTGATGCAGCGCGACCTGCCGCTGGACTGGCCCGGGCGCTTCGACCTGCAACTGCGCGTCAAGGGCACGGGCGGGGCCAACGACGTCCAGCTGAAGTTCGTCGACGCCAGCGGCGACAACGTCTGGTGGGTCCCGCGGCCGAATCAGGCGCTGCCCGCCGCGCTCACCGACTGGACGCTGCGCCAACGGCACCTCAGCTTCGCCTGGGGCCCGACCGCCGACCGGACGCTGCGACGCACTGCGAGCGTCGAGTTCGTCGTCGCCGCCGGCCGCGACGGCGGCAAGGGCTCGCTCTGCGTGGCCCGATTGGCGCTGGCCGAGCGCGTGCCCGACCCGCCGCACTGGCCCGAGCCGACCGTGCGCTCGCGCGGCGCGATGACCGACATCGACTTCGGCCTGCGGCGCGAATTCAACGGCGTCGCGCTGCGCTGGCCGGCCACGGCCAGCGCCCGCGACAGGGGTCTCGACTACGAGCTGCTCGCCTCCGACGACGGCCGCCATTGGCGCCGACTGCGCCGCGTCACCGGCAGTGACGGCGGGCTCGACGCGCTGTTCCTGCCCGACAGCGAGGCACGCCGGCTGCGCATCCGCGTCGATGCGCCGCCCTCTGAACGCCCGCGCACACGCGGCCCGGCAGCGCGGCCGCAGGTCGAACTGCGCGAGCCGTCGCAGTGGCCCGACTTCAACGCCGTGCTCGCCGAGCTCGCGCACGACGCACCCCCCGGCCAGCTGCCACGCGCCTTCCTCGGCGAGCAGAACTACTGGTCGCTCGTCGGCGTGGACGGCGGCGGCGAACGCTCGGCCCTGCTGTCGGAGGACGGCGCGATCGAGCTTGGCCGCGGCGGGTTCTCGATCGAGCCCGCGGTGCGCCTCGACGCGCAGGCAGGGGCCGAGGCCCAGACGGTGACCTGGAAAGCGGCAGCCGTGTCGCAGTCGCTGCCCGACGGCTACCTGCCGCTGCCTGCGGTGCACTGGCAGCACGAAGCCTTCACGCTCGACATCGAGGCTGCCGCCGACGGCCCGCGCGACGCGCCGCAGGCGCTGGCGCGCTACACGCTGACCAACGTGGGCACCAAGCCGCGCCGCTTCACGCTGCTGCTGGCGCTGCGGCCCTGGCAGGTCAACCCGCCGCAGCAGTTCCTCACCACGCCGGGCGGCGCGCGCCCGGTGCGCGAGCTCGTCTGGTCGGACGGCGTGCTCGCGGTCGACGGCCGCCCCGCCCTGCGGCCCTCGCAGGCGCCGAGCGCGGTCAGTGGCCTGCCGTTCGACGGCGGTGCCTCGCTCGAAGCACTCGCAGCCGCGCCCCCGCTCGGGCACCTCGCCGACCCCCAGGCCCACGCCTCGGCCCTGCTGCGCTTCGAGCTGACGCTGCAGCCGGGCGAGCGCCGCCGCATCGCCTGGACGGCGCCGCTGGCGGCCGGGGGCAGCGTGTCCGACACTGCCGACGTCGACCGCGTCGACGCGGCCTTTCTCCGCGCCGCCACGCGTTGGCGCGAGCGGCTGAACCGCGTCACCTTCAGCGTGCCGCACGACGCGCAGCCGCTGGCCGACAGCCTGCGCAGCGCGCTCGCGCAGATCCTGATCTCGCGCGACGGGCCGGCGCTGCGGCCGGGCACGCGCTCGTACGCGCGCACCTGGGTGCGCGACGGCGCGATGATGGCCGTGGCGCTGCTGCGGCTGGGCGAGGTCGATGGCGCGCGCGAGTTCGTCGACTGGTATGCGCCGTTCGTCTTCGACTCGGGCAAGGTGCCCTGCTGCGTCGATGCACGCGGCGCGGACCCGGTGGCCGAGAACGACAGCCACGGCGAATACCTCTATGCGGTCGCCGAGGTCTGGCGCCACACCCGCGACCGGGCATTCCTGGAACACCACTGGCCGACGGTGCAGCGCGTCGTCGCCTACCAGGAGCAGTTGCGCCAGAGCGAACGCGGGCAGAAGAACCGCGAGCCTGGCCGTGAGGCGCTGTTCGGCCTGATGCCACCCTCGATCAGCCACGAGGGCTATTCGGACAAGCCGGCCTACGCCTACTGGGACAACTTCTGGGCGCTGCGCGGCTACAAGGACGCGGTCCAGATCGCCCGCGCGATCGGCTCGGTCGGCGCCGACGAGGCGGCCGCCCGCTGGGCGGGATGGGCCGACGAGTTCGAGCGCGAACTCGGCGCCTCGATTCCCGCCGCGATGCGCCACCATGGCATCGCCTTCATCCCCGGCGCGGCCGACCGCGGCGACTTCGACGCCACCTCGACCACGATCGCCTTCGACCCGGTCGAGGCCACGCTCCCGGGGCCGGCCGTCGAGGCCACGTTCGAGCGCTACTGGCAGGCCGCGCTGGCCCGCAGCGAGGGCCGCCTCGCGTGGAAGGACTACACGCCCTACGAATGGCGCACCGTGGGCACGCTGGCGCGCCTGGGCGCGGCCGGGCGCGCGCACGCGATGCTCGACTACTTCATGCGCGACCGGCGGCCCAGCGCCTGGAACCAGTGGGCCGAGGTCGTGCGCCCGGGCTATCGCGAGCGCGGCTTCATCGGCGACCTGCCGCACGCCTGGGTCGCCTCGGACTTCATCCGCTCGGCGCTCGACCTCTTCGCGTACGTGCGCGAAGCCGACGCCAGCATCGTCGTCGGCGCCGGCTGGAAGCCCGAGTGGCTGGCCGAGGGGCTGGCGCTGAGCGGTCTGTCGACCGCCTACGGCCCCTTCGGCTACCGGCTCGAACCCGAGGCCGGCGGCTGGCGCTTCACACTCGCGAGTACCCTGCCCGGCGCGCAGGGCGGCGTGCACCTGCACTGGCCGGGCAGCGGCCCGCTGCCGCGGGCGACGCTGGACGGCCGCGAGCTGGCCTGGGCCGGGCGGCGCCTGGCGCTGCCCGCCACGCCGCTGACCCTGCACCTGGCGGGGCCCTGAGGCCGGCGGCCGCCGGGACGGCGCGGGCGGCACGGAGAACGACAACGCATAACGGGAACAGGCGCGAACAGATGTCGTCGATCGGGATGAAGGGGCTGGTCAAGCGCTTCGGTGACACCGAGGTGCTGCGCGGCATCGACCTCGACGTGCGCGACGGCGAGTTCGTCGTCTTCGTCGGCCCCTCGGGCTGCGGCAAGAGCACGCTGCTGCGCTGCATCGCCGGGCTCGAGGAGATCAGCGCCGGTGAACTGACGATCGACGGCCGGCCGATGAACGACGTGCCCTCGTCGGGCCGCGGCCTGGCGATGGTCTTCCAGAGCTACGCGCTCTACCCGCACATGACGGTGGCGGAGAACATGTCCTTCGGACTGCGCATGGTCGGCACGCCGAAGGCCGAGACCGAGCGCGCGGTGCGCGAGGCGGCCGAGGCGCTGCAGATCGTGCCGCTGCTCGACCGGCGGCCGGCCCAGCTCTCGGGCGGGCAGCGCCAGCGCGTGGCGATCGGGCGCGCGATCGTGCGGCGCCCCGGCGTGTTCCTGTTCGATGAACCGCTGTCCAACCTCGACACCGCGCTGCGCACGCAGATGCGCATCGAGATGGCCCGCCTGCACGAGACGCTCCGCGCCACGGTGATCTACGTCACCCACGACCAGGCCGAGGCGATGACGCTGGCCGACCGCATCGTGGTGCTGAACGGCGGGCGCATCGAACAGGTCGGCGCCCCGCTCGAGCTGTACCGCCGCCCGGCCAACGTGTTCGTCGCCGGCTTCCTCGGCTCGCCGCGCATCAACCTGGTCGACGCGACCGTGCGCAGCGCCGGCCCCGATCGCGTGACGGTCACGCTGGCCGATGGCACGCCGATCGAGCTGCCGGGCCGGGCCTCGGTGCCAGCACCCGGCACCCCGCTGACGCTGGGCCTGCGCCCCGAAGCGCTCGAGATCGCCGCGGCCGGCGAGGCAGGCGTGCCCGGCATCGCCGCGACGGTGCAGCTGGTCGAACACCTCGGCGACGTGGTCTATGTGCACGCCCAGGACGCGGACGGGCGCACGCTCACCGTGCGCGCGGCGCCGAGCACCGAGCTGCCGCTGGGCTCGGCGCTGCGCCTGCGCTTCGACCCGGCGAGCGCCCTGGTCTTCGATGCCGCCGGAAGCGCCCTCGCCCCGGCCTGATCCCGCGAACCCCGGCGAACGTCCGCGAACGCCGCGAACCCCCTGGGAGCGTCCCATGAACGCACACCTGCCCTCGTCGATCGTCCTGCGCAACGCGGCCGGCCTGTCGGTCGAACTCACCCGGCACGGCGCGCTGCGGCAGTTGCAGTTCGGCACGCTGATGCTGAACCTGTTCCCCGGCAGCGAGGCCGAGGGCGGGCCCGCGAACCTCTGGCTGCGCCTGCGTGCCACCGATGGTGGCTGGTCGTTCGTGCCGCTGCTAGGCGCGCGCTCGCCATTGCGTGGCGCCGCCGCCGATGGCCGCTACGAAGCCACCGGCCGCTGGCAAGGACTCAAGCTGCGGCTGACCCTGCAACTGGCCGACGAGGCCGCCGCGTGGTTCTGGCACCTGCAGGTGCGCAACAACAGCGGCGAGACGCAGACGATCGACCTCGTGCACGCCCAGGACTTGGGCCTTGCCGCGCGCGGCGCGATCCGCATGAACGAGTACTACGTCAGCCAGTACGTCGACCTGACCCCGCTGGAACACGCGCGCCACGGCTGGATGGTCGCCGCGCGCCAGAACCAGGCGCAGTCGGGCGGCACGCACCCCTGGGCGCTGGTCGGCTCGCTCGGCCGCGGCATCGGCTTCGCGACCGACGCGCTGCAACTGCTCGGCACCGGCGCGCGCGCCGGCCTGGCGCCGACCGGCCTGGTGCAGGGCCTGCCGTCACGGCGCCTGCAGCACGAGCATGCGATGGCGGCGATCCAGGAGGCGCCGCGCAGCCTCGCGCCGGGGTCGGAGGCCGACTTCGGCTTCTTCGGCGTCGTGGTCGCCGACCACCCCGAGGCGACGTCGGTGTCGGACCTGGCACGTGTCGACGCGCTGCTCGCGTTGGCCGCCCCCCCCCGGCCCGGGCCCGCCGGTCCGGCCGCAGGCGCGGCCAAGTCGATCGACGGGGCCGCCGGCGGCAGGGTGGCGAGCCAGGCCGCTGACGAACACGCGCCTTCGCTCTTCGATCGCAGCGAGCTGCTGGTGGCCGACGACCTGACAGAGGCCGACATCGAGGCGCTGCTCCCCGGCCCGCGCCGCCATGAAGAGCGCGAGGACGGCGCGCTGCTGTCGTTCTTTCGCGGCGAGGCAGCGCACGTCGTGCTGCGCGAGAAGGAGCTGCGCGTGCATCGGCCACACGGCCACATCCTGCGCAGCGGCGGGCACCTGGTGCCTGACGAGGCCTCGCTCACGTCGACGGCGTGGATGGCCGGCGTCTTCCATTCGATGCTGACCGAAGGGCACGTCAGCATCAACCGCTTCCTGTCCACCGACCGCGGCTGGCTCGGCCAATACCGCGCGCGGGGCCTGCGCCTCTTCGTGCGGCGGGGCGGCGGGGCCTGGCAGCAGCTCGGCGTGCCCTCGGCCTTCGAGATCGAGCCCGACGGCTGCCGCTGGCTGTATCGCGACGCCGCGGGCCTGCTGGAAGTCCGCGCGAGCACGTCCGCCGGCGAGCATGCGATGGACCTGAGGCTGCGCGTGCTCGAAGGCGACGCGGTGGACCTGCTGGCGACGCTGCACGTCGCGCTCGGCGGGGACGACGGCGACGACCGGGGCGCGCCGCTGCCGGCGCTACGCGTGGACGCCAACGGCGCTGGCGGACCCGAGCGCGACGGCGCGGGCGTCTTCATCGGCGTGCCCCCTGGCGGCGACCTCTCGGCGCGCTTTCCCGAGGGCGGCTTCCACGTCGCTGCGGCGCCGTCGACCCGCTTCGACCGCCTCGGCGGCGACGAGCTGCTCTACGCCGACGGGCGCTCGCGCGGCGAGCCTTACGTCTGCCTCGGCACGGACGCGACGCGGGCATTCGGGCTGCGCATCACCGGCCACCTGATCGGCACGCCGGCCAGCAGCGAGACCAGCGCACTCGCGTTGCCGCGCTGGCAGGCCCCGGACGACAGCGCGGCGGCAGCGGCAACTGCGAGCCTGGCCGAAATCCTGCCCTGGTACCTGCACAACGCCCTGGTGCACTACCTCGCGCCGCGCGGGCTGGAGCAGTACTCGGGCGGCGGCTGGGGCACGCGCGACGTGTGCCAGGGCCCGCTCGAAGCCCTGCTCGCGCTCGACCAGCCGGCGCCGGTGCGCGACCTGCTGCTGCGCGTCTACGCGATGCAGGACGCGACGGGCGACTGGCCGCAGTGGTTCATGTTCTTCGAGCGCGAGCGGCACATCCGCGCCGGCGACTCGCACGGCGACATCGTCTTCTGGCCGGTGCTGGGCCTGGCGCGCTACCTGCTCGCCAGCGGCGACGCCGCGGTCCTCGACCAGCCGCTGCCGTACTACGCCGCGAACGCCGCGCAGGCCGAGGTCGGCACCGTGTGGCAGCACGTCGAGCGCGCGCTGGCCGTGATCGCGGTGCGGCGCGTCGCCGGCACGCACCTGGCCGCCTACGGCCACGGCGACTGGAACGACTCGCTGCAACCCGCCGACCCGGCGCTGCGCGAGCACCTGTGCAGCGCCTGGACCGTGACGCTGCACCACCAGACCTTGCGCAGCCTGGCGCGGGCACTGCGCGGCGTCGGCCGCGAGGCGGCGGCGCAGGCCCTCGAGGCCGAGGCACAGCAGGTCCTCGCCGACTTCCAGCGGCTGCTGGTCGCGGGCGGCACGGTCGCCGGCTACGCGCTGTTCTCGCCGGGCCAGCCGCGGCAACTGTTGCTGCACCCGGAGGACGACACCACCGGCGTGCAGCACAGCCTGCTGCCGCTGATGCATGCGGTGCTCGACGACATGCTCGACCCCGGCCAGGCCGCGGCGCAGTTGCGCCTGATCGAGCAGCACCTGAGCGGGCCCGACGGCGCCCGCCTCTTCGACCGCCCGCTGCCCTATCGCGGCGGCCCGCAACGGCTGTTCCAGCGCGCCGAGAGCAGCGCCTTCTTCGGCCGCGAGATCGGCGTCATGTACATGCATGCGCACCTGCGCTATGCGCAGATGCTGGCCCACCTGGGCGAGGCCGACCGCTTCTTCGAGGCGCTGTGCAAGGTGCACCCGGTGGGGCTGCGCGAGCGCGTGCTGCCCGCCAGCCTGAGGCAGGCGAACTGCTACTACTCGAGCAGCGACGCGGCCTTCGCCGACCGCTACGAGGCGCTGCGCGACTACGCGAAGGTCACCTCGGGAGAGGTCGCGCTCGACGGCGGCTGGCGCATCTACTCCAGCGGGCCGGGCATCGCGATCAGCCTCTTCGTCGGCAGCTTCCTCGGCATCCGGCGCGAGGGGGGCGAACTCGTCGTGGACCCGGTGATGCCGCCCGCGCTCGACGGCCTTCGGGCGCAGGTGCCGGTGGCCGGGCGCCTGCTTGACCTCGTCTACCGCGTCGGGCCTGCGGGCTGCGGGCCGACGCGCTTGCGACTCGACGGCCAGGCGCTGGACTTCGAGCGTGAAGCCCATCCGTACCGCCTCGGCGGGGCGCGCGTGCCGTTGGCGCCGCTGCTCGCCGCGCTCGATGCAGGGAAAGGCCGGCTCGAGGTCACGCTGGGGTGAGGCCTCGGCCTCGAGTTCCGTTGACACGAAGTTCGTGCAACACGAAAATCGTGCAACACGAAACCCGTGAGCCTGCGATGAAGAATGTCACCGTCACGATGGAAGACAGCGTTGCCGAATGGGCCCGACTGGAGGCGGCGCGCCGCAACACCAGCGTCTCGCGCCTGGTCGGCGAGATGCTGGCCGAGAAGATGGGGCACGACGACGCTTATGAGCGGGCCATGAGCGACTGGCTGACGCGCGACCGCCGCTGGAGGTCCGACGGCCGCCCATATCCCGGCCGCGACGACACCTACGCACGGCACGGCCGGTGACCATGGTGTTCGTCGACACCAACGTCCTCCTGTATGGCGAGGACGCCGCCGACCCCCGCAAACAGGCCCGGGCGCTGGAGTGGTTACGCGCGCTGTGGCAGCGCCGGTGCGGCCGGCTCAGCACCCAGGTGCTCAACGAGTTCTACGTCAACGCCACGCGCAAGATCACACCGCCCATGCCGCCGGGGGACGCGCGCGCCGAGGTGCGGCTTTACCAGCGCTGGACGCCGTGGCAGATCGACCAAGCCACGGTGGAGGCGGCCTGGTCCGTCGAAACGCGCTACGGCCTGAGCTACTGGGACGCGCTGGTCGTCGCGGCCGCGCAGCTACAGGGGTGCGTCTGGCTGCTCACCGAAGACCTGCAGCACGACCAGCCCTTCGACCGCGTGCGCGTCGTCAACCCCTTTCTCGTCGGACCCGAACTGCTCGATGCGCCTCCCGCGTGAAGCGGCAGGCCGACCGCACCCCCTTCCCGCGATGAATCTGGCCGACACCCACCTGCACCAGGTTCTCGCCGCGATGGCAGGCCCGGCGGCGCGTCCGCGCGAAGACCAGCGCGCGGCCGTGGCGGCGCTGGTCGAGCAGCGGGCCCGCGTGCTCGTCGTGCAGGCCACGGGATGGGGCAAGTCGGCCGTCTACTGGGCCGCGACATCGGCGCTGCGCAGCGCAGAAGGCGGGCGACGAGGGCCGACGTTGATCGTCTCGCCGCTACTGGCCTTGATGCGCGACCAGGTCGCGGCGGCGGGGCAGGCCGGGCTGCGCGCGGCCACCGTCAACTCCACCAACCTCGACGACTGGGACGCGGTCTTCGACGACATCGCCGGCGATCGGCTGGACGTGCTGCTGGTGTCGCCCGAACGGCTGGGCAACGCCGGCTTCGCCCAGCGCCTGCCCGGGTTGCTGGCCGCGGCCGGGCTGGTGGTGATCGACGAGGCCCACTGCATCTCGGACTGGGGCTTCGACTTCCGCCCCGACTACCAGCGGCTGGCGAAGACGCTGCTGGGCATCGCGGCCGGCACGCCGGTACTGGCCACGACCGCGACGGCCAACCAGCGCGTCACGCAGGACATCGCGCGCCAGCTCGGCCCGCAGACGCTGACCTTCCGCGGCTCGCTCGCGCGGTCGTCCTTGCGCCTGGCCGTGGTGCCCGGGCTGGATGCGCTGCAGCGCTACGCCTGGGTCGCCGATGCGCTGGACACGTTCGCGGGTTCCGGCATCGTCTACGCGCTGACGGTGGCCGAGACCGAACGGCTGGCGGGGTTCCTGAAATCCTGCGGCTTCGAGGTGGCGGCCTACCACGGGGCACTCGACACCGGCGCGCGCCAGGGCATCGAGGATGCGCTGCGCCGCAACGCGCTGAAGGCCGTGGTGGCGACCTCGGCGCTGGGCATGGGCTACGACAAGCCCGATCTCGCCTTTTGCATCCACGTCGGCTCGCCGGCCTCGCCGGTGGCCTACTACCAGCAGGTGGGCCGGGCGGGTCGGGCGCTCGACGACGCCGTGGCCGTGCTGCTGCCTGCCGAGACCGATGAGGCGATCTGGGCCTACTTCGCGACGGCGGGCGTGCCCGACGAGCAGCGTGTCGGCAGGATCCTCGACGCGCTGGCCCCGCGGCCGCAGACGCTGCTGGAGCTGGAGCACGCCACCGCGATCCGCCGCGGCCGGCTCGAAGGCCTGCTGAAGATCCTGGCCGTCGACGAGGTGGTGCGGCGCGAAGGCCCGGCCTGGGCGCTGACGGGCACCCCGTGGCACTTCGATGCCGAGCGCTGGCGCGCCCTGGCGCAGGTGCGCGAACGCGAGGCGGGCCTGATGCGCGCGTTCGCCGCGGGCACCGGCTGCCTGATGCGCTTCCTGCAAGTGGCGCTCGACGACCCCGAGCCCGCCGACTGCGGGCGTTGCAGCGTCTGCACCGGCCGCCTGCCCGGCCCGGGGGCAAGGCCGGGCGCGCAGCGCGTCGAGGCGGCGCGCGTGTACGCACGCGGGCAGGACGTGGTCATCGAGCCGCGCAAGCTCTGGCCAAGCGGAGGCAGCAAGGCCCTCAAGGGCCAGAAGGGTCGGATCACGGGCTGCAGCGAGGGCCGTGCCCTGGCCTTTGCCGACGATCCCGGCTGGGCCGACGCGCTGCTGCCGCTGTTCACCGCGCCGGACGGGCCCGCGCCGCAGCCGGTGCTGGACGGAGTCATCGGCGTGCTGGCCCGATGGCGACGCCACTGGGCTGACAGGCCGGTGGCCGTGGTGGCCATGCCGTCTGCGTTGCACCCGCAGCTGGTGAAGTCGGTGGCGTCACACCTGGCGTCGCTGGGCCGCCTGCCGCTGGTCGACGCGCTGCGCCTGACGGGCCCGATGCCGGGCGCCGATCTGGCGTCAGGCGCGAAGGTGGCGGCGTTGCTCGACAGCCTGGCGCTGCGGCCCGGGGTGGAAGTCCCGGCCGGGCCGCTGCTGCTCGTCGACGCCCGCTATCGCAGCGGCTGGTCGATGACCGTGGCGGCCGCAGTGCTGCGCGAGGCCGGTGCCACAGCGGTACTGCCCCTGGTACTGCATCAGCTGCCTTGAATCGGCGGCAGAAGGGTGTCGTCGCCGCTCACCAGGCGCGGAACTCTTCGCCGGGGATGCCGTACTTTTCGACCAGCGCATTCTGGGCATCGACCCAGCCCTTGTACTTTTCGTAGAACTCGCGCCCCGGATCGGCGCGCTCGTTCTCGATGAACACCGGCTCGGGCAGGGCATGGGCCGGCAACTGGCCGGAGCGGTTCTTCGCGTCGATGGCAGTCACATCCATGGCCGGACTCCTGGGTTTCGGAAGCAGCTCACTCCCACACCGGCGTGCTGCGCAGCACCTCGTCGACCGTCGTGACCCCTTCGGCGACCTTCATCGCGCCGGCCATGCGCAGCGGGCGCAGGCCGTTCTTGGCCGCCAGCTGGCGCAGGCGCGGGATGTCGGTCGTCGGGTGCACGGCGCCGCGCGCGGCCTCGTCGAGCAGCAGCAGCTCGTAGAGGCCAGCGCGCCCGCGGTAGCCGGTCATCCGGCACTCGAGGCAGCCCACCGGCTTGTGGATGCGCGCCTCGCCCGAGAGCCGCCAGGGCTTGATCACCTCCTGCAGCGTCTCGGCCGAGGCGTGCTCGTCGGGCTGCTTGCAGGCCGGGCACAGCGTGCGCACCAGGCGTTGCGCGAGCACGCCGACGACGGTGGCGTTGATCAGGTACGAAGGCACGCCCAGGTCGATCAGGCGCGTGATCGCCGAGGCCGAGTCGTTGGTGTGCAGCGTGCTGAGCACCAGATGGCCGGTCAACGCCGCCTGGATCGCCATCTCGGCGGTCTCGAGGTCGCGGATCTCGCCGACCATGATGATGTCCGGGTCCTGCCGCATCAGGCTGCGCACGCCTTCGGCGAAGCCGAGGTCCAGCGCCGGTTGCACCTGCGTCTGGTTGAAGGCCGGCTCGATCATCTCGATCGGGTCCTCGATCGTGCAGACGTTGACCTCGTCGGTGGCCAGGCGCTTGAGCGTCGAGTAGAGCGTCGTCGTCTTGCCCGAGCCGGTCGGCCCGGTGACGAGGATGATCCCGTGCCCGCGCGCGGTCAGGTCGTTCCAGCGCTGCGCGTCGTGCGTGGCGAAGCCGAGCGCGTCCAGGCTCTTGACCGCGGTGTCGGGGTCGAAGATGCGCATCACCATCTTCTCGCCGAAGGCGGTCGGGATCGTCGCCAGCCGCATCTCGACCTCGTCGCCCTGGCGCGTCGAGCTGCCGGCGCTGCGCGTCTTGATGCGCCCGTCCTGCGGGCGGCGGCGCTCGACCACGTCCATGCGGCCGAGCAGCTTGATGCGCGCCGTC
Organism: Ideonella sp.; assembly: GCA_035911095.1. GTDB lineage: Bacteria > Pseudomonadota > Gammaproteobacteria > Burkholderiales > Burkholderiaceae_C > JAMHWF01. The sequence goes on from JAMHWF010000053.1 coordinate 69,128, forward strand.
ATCGCGTTCATCACGCCCATCGGCAGCTGGTAGACCGTGTGCAGCACGCCGTCGATGCGGAAGCGGATCGTGCCCATGTCGCGCCGCGGCTCGAGGTGGATGTCGCTCGCGCGCTGGTCGAAGGCGTACTGCCAGAGCCAGTCGACGACCTGCACCACGCCCTGGTCGTTGGCGTCGAGCGGGCCCTTGGTCTTGCCCAGCTCGACCAGCTGCTCGAAGCTCGCGCTGCTCGACGCGGACTCGCCGCTCTTCTGCGCCGCGCGCACCGAGCGCGCCAGCGTGTAGAACTCGGTCGTGTACTTCTGCAGCTCGACCGGGCTCGCGACAACGAGCTTCAGCGTGCGCCGCGTGTGCGCCTCGATCTCAGGGATCCAGCCGCGGTCGAGCGGCTCGCTGGTGGCCACCGTCACCTCGTGCGCGCCGACGTTGACCGGCAGCGCGCGGTGCCGCTCGGCATAGCTGATCGACATCACCTCGGTGACGCGGCCGACGTCGACCTTCAGGGGGTCGATGCGCAGGTAGCGCATCGCGAGACGCTTCGCGAGCCACTCGGTCAGCGCCTCAACATCGAGCGGCTTGCCGCTGCCCGCGCGCACGAGGCCGGCGTTGCCCAGGCGCACCAGCGGGTGCTGCGCGCTGTCGGCGGCCATGAAGCGGCGCTTGGTGTTCTGCGCGGCCTCGGCGTCGATCCAGCCGTCGGCCTGGAGCCAGTCGATCAGCTCGCGCCAGTCGAGGCGGCCGCTGCGCGGCACCGCGGCGGCGGCCGGCGAGGTGCCCGACGCCGGCGTGGGGGGTGTGATCGTCTTCATCGGGGCCTGTGCAGCGAACGACGGTCGATTCTGCCCCTGCCCGCCCGGGCGCAGCGCGCAGTGCCTCACGAAGGCCGGCCCGGCGTACCGACCTGCGCGGCGGGCTGCCGCTTTCGATGCGGCTGCTGAGCGGCATGCACGAGGTATTGCTCGCACACCCTGGCGGCCGCGGGAAGACACCCGGCGAGGTGCGCCGCTCGCAGGTCTGGATCGGCGGCACTCGCCCCGGCAACGCCGTCTTCGTGCCACCGCCGGCAAGCAAGCTGGCCGAATGCCTGAAGCCCTTCCAACGCTTTCTCAACGACGAGCCCGAGCCGACGCCGCCGCTGATCAAGGCGGCGCTCGCGCACGTGCAGTTCGAGACCATCCACCCCTTCCTCGACGGCAACGGCCGACTCGGGCGCCTGCTGATCGTGCTGCAGCTGGTGGCCGGCGGCGTGCTGCGCGAGCCGATGCTGTACCCCAGCCTCTTCTTCAAGAGGCACCGCGCGCTGTACTACGAGCTGCTGAACGAGGCGCGGCTGCATGGCGACTGGGAACGCTGGCTCGACTTCTTCGCCGAAGGCGTCGAGGCGAGCGCCACGCAGGCCGTTGCCACTGCGAATACGCTCCTGGCGCTGGTGAACGCCGACCGCGAGCGCATCGCTTCGCTCGGCCGAGCGGCGGGTTCGGCACTGGCGGTGCACCAGGCGCTGCAGCGCCAGCCGATCGCCACCTCGGGCGCACTGGTGAAGGCCACCGCACTGACCGCCGCCACGGTCAACAAGTCGCTCGCGCACCTGGAGCGGCTGGACATCGTCGGCGAGCTGACGAGCCGCCAGCGCGGCCGGGTGTTTGGGTACCGTCGGTATGTGGACGAGCTCACGGCCGAACTCGGGGAGCACCGGCAATGAGTCGATCGTTCCGCGACCTGCTCTTCTCGCCCGCCCGGGGCCTCGGCCTCCTCGCCATCCGCTTGTATCAGCGGCACGTCTCGCCGCACAAGGGCTACGCCTGTGCCTGGCGCTGCCACACCGGCGGCGCGAGCTGCTCGACGCTGGGTTACCGCGCAGTGCGGCGCCACGGCCGGCTCGGCGGGCTCGAGCTGATCCGCCAGCGCACCCGCCGGTGCGGCGAGATCCACCGGCGCCACCACCCCCCGCGGCCACGGCCGCTGCTCGCGCAGCGCGGCGACTGCGACCTGCCCTGCGCCATCGGCTGCGACGGCCCTGGCAACGGCGGCCTGTCGAACATCTGCGAGGGCTTCAGCGACTGCGCGAGCTGCGACTGGCCGAGCCGCAAGAAGGACGACCGTCGCGAGGCTTGAGCGGCCGCCCGGCAGCCTCGCCGGCGGGCTCGACCCCGGTCAGTCCCCGCCTGCACCCGCCGGCAGCGACCGGATCATCCGCAGCCACTTCCGCGCCGGCAGCCCATAGCGCTCCTGCAGCAGCTCGGCCCTTGCGGACAGGGCCTGGCGCCCCGGCAGGGCGCGCCCGCGCGCGGCCAGCACGACCGTGTTGCCCTCGCGCGTGGGCTGTATCGACCAGGCGCGCGCGGCGCCCGGTGCGGCGCCGAAGGCGTCGGCGATGCGCCCGGCACTGGCGGCGAAGCGCGCGTCGCGGCCGAAGAGGTTGACGCTCATCACGCCGCCGTCGCCGAGCACGCGGTGGCAGGCGTCGTAGAAGGCCTCGTCGTCGAGCACCGGGGCGGCGGCGTCGTGGTCGTAGAGGTCGACGCACAGCACGTCGACGCTGCCCGGCTCGGCGGCCTCGAGCCAGCGCATCGCATCGGACTCGACCACCTGCAGCCGCTCGCCGTTGGCGGGCAGGCGGAACCACTGGCGGCAGGCGAGGATGACGCGCGGGTTGATCTCGACCGCGGTCGTGCGCAGCTTCATCACGCCGTGGGTGAAGCGCGTGATTGCGCCAGCGCCGAGGCCGAGCTGCACCGCGTGGCCCTCGCCCAGCACCGCCTCGTCGCACAGCAGCGCCCAGGCCATCATGCGAAGCACGTACTCGAGCTCGATCTCGTAGGGCTTGCGCAGGCGCATCGCGCCCTGCACCCAGGGCGAGTCGAGGTGCAGGTAGCGCACGCCGTCGGCCTCCGAGATGGTGGCCGGCGCGAGCACCGGCTGGCCTGCGGCGGCAGTGCGCAAGGGGCGTGTCGACCAGTCGGGCATGGCGGGGGATGCAGGAAGAAGGCGGGGATGGGATGAGAGGGGCGCGTGGCGAGGGCGGCGGCCGAGAGCGGAGCAGCGTGGCGCAGGCGAGGATTCAGGCGATGCCGGCGTCGCGCAGCGCCGCGGCCCAGGCCTCGCGCTTGCGCTCGAAGGACCAGCTCGCGTTGGCCGGGCTGGTCGACGGCAATCGCACGACGCGCCAACCGAGCGCCGCGGTGATGCGCATCGTGCGGGCCGACTCGCCGCCGTTGTGCGCCACCAGGCGCAGGCCCGGCGCGACCGCGCGCAGCGCGCCGAGGTCGTTGCGCTCGGCGCCGCGGATCGCGCTGTCGAGGCTGCCCTCCCGCTCGCAGCTGGCGTAGACGTCCCACAGCGCCAGGCCGCGCGCGCGCAACGCGTCGAGCCGCTCTGGGTACGGCAAGGCCGCAAGGTCGACGCCCCAGATCGCCGACAGCAGCGACCAGAACTGGTTGCGCGGGTGCGCGTAGTACTGGCCGGCGGCGAGCGAGGCCGCGCCGGGAAAGCTGCCGAGCACGAGCAGGCGTGCATTCGGCGCGACGACCGGCGGCAGGCCTTGCAAGCGCGCCGGTGGCGGCGTGCCGGCCGGCGCCCGGGGGCCAGCGGCGATGCGGTCCGCGGCCGTGGTCACGCGCGACCCTCGTCGGCGCCGACCCCGACGGTGCCGAGACCGCGCAGGGCCGCCAGGCGCGGCAGCGCCGTCAGCGCGTTGACCGTCGTGCGCGCGGCCGTCTCACCGAGCGTCCAGCCGCGCAGTTCGGCGAGCACCGCGGCGATGCGCGGCAGCTCGGCCGGCTCGTTGCGCCCCTGCGGCTCGCCCGCGCGGCGGCGCTCGGCGTCGCGGTAGAGCCAGTGCGGCGGGATGTCGGGCGCGTCGGTCTCGAGCACCGGCACCGAGGCGTCGACCGACGCGGCCAGCCGGCGGATCTGCAGCGCGCGCTCGAAGCTCATCGCGCCGCCGAAGCCGAGCCGGAAGCCCAGGCCGACGAAGCCCTGCGCCTGCTGCGCGCTGCCGTTGAAGGCATGCGCGATGCCGCCCGCCACCGGCACGGCACGCAGGTGCTTCAGCAGCCGGTCGGCCGAGCGCCGCACGTGCAGGATCACCGGCAGCCCGGCCTCGCGCGCCAGCGCGAGCTGCGCGGCATAGAAGTGCTCCTGCCGCGCGAGGTCGTGGCCGGGCACGAACTGGTCGAGGCCGATCTCGCCGACGGCGACCAGGCGCGGGTCGTCGCGGTGCCGCTGCAGCGCCTGGCGGAGCACCTCGAGGTCGCCCTCCTCCGCGTCGCGCACCGCCAGCGGGTGCAGGCCGAGCGCATAGGCCGCGTCGTGCCGGTGCGCCAGCGCGCGCACGGTGTCGAGGTTGGCGGCCGAGACGGCGGGCAGCACCAGCGCAACGCCGGCCCCGCGCGCACGCGCCACGACCGCGTCGCGGTCGGTGTCGAACTCGTGAGCGTCGAGGTGGCAGTGGGTGTCGAGCCACATGGCGAGGGCGAGGATGCCATGCCCGCCATGGGTCGCCGCCCGACGCGTCGTGACGGCCACGGCGGCGCTCTGAATAAAATAAGAAGCATTCTCAATGACGCGCCGGCAGCTTCGTGCGGCGCTCGCAGAAGGAGGGGTTCGTGGCGACGGCGTGCGATCCGTTGACGCAGGAGGTTCACTCGCTCTACCGTCATCACCACGGCTGGTTGCTGGCCTGGTTGTGCCGGCGCCTGGGCTGTTCGCACCAGGCAGCCGACCTGGCCCACGACACCTACCTGCGCGTGCTGCTCTCGGGCCGCGCCCCGGCGCCCGAGCATGCGCGGCCCCACCTGGTGCTGATCGCCAAGGGCCTGGTCGTCGACCGCCACCGCCGCGCGCGCATCGAGCGCACCTACCTCGACGAACTGGCCCGGCAGGGCGAAGCGCTGGCGCCCTCGCCCGAGGAACGGGCGATCGCGATCGACACGCTGATGCGCATCGACGCCCTGCTCGACGGCCTGCCCCCCGTCGTGCGCGAGACCTTCCTGCTATCGCAGCTCGCCGGGCTGACCTACAGCGAGATCGGCGCGAAGCTCTCGATCTCGACGGTCACGGTGCGCAAGCACATGCAGCTCGCGCTCGGGCGCTGCCTGCGGGCACTGGACGACGAGGCGCTGCTGCCGCTGCCGGCCGCCCGCGGGCCGACCCCTGACGCCGGGCCGCGATGAGCGCCTCGCCTTCGATCACCGCGGGCCTCCCGGGCGACGAGCCGGACGCTGCCGCACAGGAACAGGCCTTGGCCTGGCAGGTGCTGCTGTGGTCCGGCGAGGTGACGGCCGAGGAGCAGCGCGGCTTCGAGCACTGGCTGGCGCGCCACCCGCGCCATCGCAGTGCCTGGCAGCGCATCGAGCGTTCGAGCCGGCGGCTGCAGGACCTCACCGGCAGCCTCGGGCCGGCCACGCCCGCCGGGCTTGCCGGCGAGGTGCTCAAGTCCAGCGCCGAAGCCAAGCGCCGCGCGCGCCGCCGCCAGCTGCTGGGTGGCCTGCTGCTGGGCGCCGGCGCCTGCGGCTGGGCGACCCAGCGCAGCGAGGTCTGGACACTGGCGCGCGCCGACCTCGGCACCGCCCGCGGCGAGCGGCTCGACACCGTGCTGCCCGACGGCTCCCGCCTGGCGTTGAACACCGCGTCGGCGGTCGACCTGCACTTCGACGCCTCGGCCCGGCGCATCGCGCTGCGCTTGGGCGAGATCGAGGTCCGCGCCGCTGGCAACGACCCTCGGCCATTCGTTGTCGAGACGCACAGCGGGCAGGTCACGACCTCTGCGGCGCACTTCGTGCTGAGGCTGTTCGACGACGGCCCGGCGCCCGCCACGCAGATCCAGCTCTTCGAGGGCCAGGCGGCGCTGCGATGCCAGTCGGGCGCGACCGAGACGCTCCAGGCCGTGCGGCAGACGCGCTTCGATGCCCGGCAGGTGCTGCCGGCCCGGGCCGTCGACGAGCACGCCGATGCCTGGACGCGCGGCCTGCTGATCGCGGAGGCGCGGCGCCTGGCCGACTTCCTCGCCGAACTGGGGCGCTACCGCCCCGGCGTCCTGCGTTGCGACCCCTCGGCGGCCGAGCTGCGGGTCTCGGGCGTGTTCCCGCTGCGCGACACCGACGCGATCCTGGCCACCCTGGCCACCGCGCTGCCGGTGCGACTGCACCGCCTGAGCCGCTATTGGGTGACGGTGAGCGCGGCCTGAACGCGCCGCCCCGGTTGCAGCCTGTTGCATCTCGGGGTTTCGGTCGCGGTGGCCGTGTTCGGTGAGGAGTCAGAGGCGGGCCGATCGACGGCGCGCCGTTTCGACGCCTTCAAGGAGAACCCGATGCCGTCCCGTCCGCACCCAGGACGCCTGCCCGTGTACCTGGTCTCGCGCCTGGCCTCGCGCGCTGCCTCGCCCGCCGCCTCGCGATCCCCATCCCCACGCCGCGCCGCCCCGCTCGGCCTGCCCCTGCTGCTCGGCCTGGCCTGCCTGAACGCCACCGCGCAGCCGGCGCCCGGCGAGGCCGCGCCCGCCGCCGCCACCGCCCCCGCGCGCCAGGTCGACATCGCGCCCGGCCCGCTGGACCAGGTGCTCAACCGCTACGCCGCCTCGGCCGGCATCCTGCTCGTCATCGACAGCTCGCTCACCGCCGGCAAGACCAGCGAAGGCCTGGCAGGCGCGCGTGACGTGGACGCCGCGCTGGCGATCATCCTCGCCGGCAGCGGGCTGGAGGCGGTGCGCGGCGCCGATGGCGGCTACACGCTGCGCCGCGCCGCGCCGGCGGCGACGCCGGACACCAGCGACACCGCGCTGCCGGCGGTGCGGGTCACCGCCAGCCGCGACGGTTCCGGTGGCGCGACGGCCGGCGGCTTCTTGAGCCAGGCGGCACCGGCGGTCGGCCCCTGGGCCGGGCGCAGCGTGCAGGACACGCCGTACTCGCTCAGCGTGATGACCAACGAGCAGGCCGAAGCGACGGTCGCGCGCGACTTCGACCAGCTCTACAAGATGAACCCGGTGGTGCAGAGCAATGCACCGATGACCATCTTCGGCTACCCCTCGGTGAAGATCCGCGGCTTCGACCACAGCGCCAGCATCATCGACGGCGTGCGGCTGTCGTCGTACTCGTATGGCCTGAGCACCGAGGAGACCGAGCGGGTCGAGGTGCTGAACGGCCTCTCCGGCTTCCTCTACGGCGCGGGCAACGTGGGCGGCGTCTCCAACTACGTGCTGAAGCGGCCGACCTACGAGCGGCTGGCCAACCTCACGCTCGGCAACTACGGCGGCAGCCAGTGGTTCGCGCATGTCGACCTGGGCAACCGCATCGACGAGGACGGGCGCTTCGCCTACCGCTTCAACGCGGCCTACTCGGACGGCGACACCTCGAAGGACGACCAGCAACTGAAGAAGTGGGTCGTCAGCGGCGCCCTCGACTTCAACGTGACCGACCGCCTGCTGCTGCAACTGGAGGCGGCGCACACCTACTGGCATCTCGACCGGGTGGACAGCCGCTTCTATTCGTCGGACATCGACTACTGGCCCGACGCCTTCGACGTCAAGAAGACCTACACGCCGGGCTGGACCTACAACGAAACCGAATCCGACCGGGTGGGCGTCAACCTGCGCTACCAGATCAACGACGCCCTGACGGTGCGCTCCGCCTACCTGCACAAGAAGGACCGGCGCGAGTTCAACATCATCTACCCGCGCTATTCCCCGACCGGCTGGACGATGTACGACCCGAGCCTGGCGGCGCCCTACGACACGACCTCGCAGGGCGCCTACGCCTACCTGGACGCCGCCTTCAAGACCGGCGCCATCGGCCACAAGCTGACCTTCGGCGGCTCCTGGGACACCTACCGCGAAGACAAGCACGTCAACAGCTACGTCGATGCGACGGCCAGCGATGGCTCGCCCTATGTCACCCCCGTCGGCCTGAGCACGCAGGAGCTGCTCGACCTCCCCTCGCCGGTGTTCTCCACCGACTACGGTCCGCGCTACAAGGCCTCGCAATCGAGCAACCAGAACCTGGTGCTGGGCGACGACATCAGCTTCGGCGACCAGTGGAGCGCCCTGGTGGGCGTGAACTACGCCAAGCTCGTGACGCGCTCCTACGCCACGACCGGCGAGCTCTCTTCGAGCTACGAAGACTCGGCCGTGACGCCGACGGTGTCGATCGTCTACAAGCCCACGCCGCAGCTGACGACCTACCTCAGCTACATGGAGAGCCTGGAATCGGGCGGCACGGTGCCCGACGACCCGGTGCTCTACACCAACCCGGGCGCGATCCTCGAAGCCATCATCAGCAAGCAGTACGAGGTCGGCGCCAAGTTCAGCCTCTCGCCGAACCTGCTGCTGACCTCGGCGCTGTTCCGCATCGAGAAGGGCAATTCGTACACCGAGACCGGCGCCGACGGCCGCATGACCGTCAACCAGGACGGCCTGCAGGTGCACCAGGGCCTGGAGCTGACGCTGGCCGGGCAGCTCACCGAGCGGCTGAGCCTCTCCGCCGGCGGCACCGTCATGGACCTGGGCATCGAGAAGGCGACCAACCCGGACCTGAAGGGCAAGAAGCCGATCGGCTCCTCGCCCGTGCTCGCCAAGCTCGCGCTGCAATACGCGGTGCCCGGCGTCGAGGGCCTGTCCGTCTCCGGCGGGGCCTACTACTCGGGCAAGAAGTACAAGGACAGCGCCAACCTGCAGCCGATCGACGGCTACACGCTCTTCGACCTGGGCCTCAGCTACCGCACCCATGTTGCCGGCCGACCGACCAGCTTCAACGTCTTCGTCTCGAACCTGACGAACAAGGACTATTGGTCTTCGTACTGGCAGCTCGGGCTGCCGCGGACGGTGGCGTTTTCGATGCGGACGGGGTTTTGAGGCGGACGGACGTCACGGACCAAAAGATCCTCCCGGTCGAACTGGCAGCCTGGCTCGACGGGGAGCCTCGAAAAGTCAATCGAGTCCGCAGTTGGGCGCAGGTTGAAACCTTTTCAGTCGTCGTTTGACATGAGAGGCAGGACCCAGCTTGCCGGGGCATGTCCGTTCGATGGACGGTGCGTCACGCGCTATGCGTAGACTGGCTGATTATTTGAGACACGATCTCGAAATGCGGCCAACATGTCACGCTCTGTCAACGCAGCTGCCCAGGCAGGGCGTAGCTGAAAGTGAGGCTGATCAACGATCGACTTCCAGTTTCCCCCCCACTCTAAGCCAAGATCCATGCCAAGCACCCCAACTGCTTTGTACTTTGGCGAATTCGGCAAATAGTTAGCACCCGAAAACACGCCCACATCAAAGGCGATACCGAAATTATGATTCGAGTAACCGCCTCGAGCATTTGTCACCTTGGGGCCGGGGGCGGTTCTGCCCTTTGCATACAGTGCATCTTGCGCTGCATATGTTCGCAGCCCACTAATGATCTTTATGCTGATGCCGTTGATGGCCGCTTTCTGCACCAAAGCGCGGGCAATTGGCTGCACTTCTGGTAGGAGTGTTGCAATGTTCTTTTCGCTTCGGTCATCGACTTTAGAGATAGCTAGCTCTGGTACTTCTCCACCTATTGTGGGCTTCACAATTGCTGCGTAGATCGCACCCCAAGTCTCCGAGCCAGCTTTACCGTCAACCTGAATCTGAAGCTTCTTCTGAACGGCCTCGATCATTTCCGTTATTTTCATTGAAGTCTCCTTGCGAAAATTGGGGAGATGTTTGAGTTCAGTCGCCGCCGGAGGCGGTCGACTGGAACGATGGGTTGGACACGCCCCTCTTTTACTGCTGAACTGGATAAACCAAAAGCTGCCACTTAATTTGGCCGTTCGCGGGACTATGTTGCTTATGATTTTGTGGCGGCAAAGTGTTACCGCCTGCAATGGCAATTTCGTCTCCACAAGACGTGCACCGATAGATGCCTGGATGCGGAGCGGCCGTGCCGGGTGAATGCAAAGTGTCGAACGCCGCATCTTGTGATTGCGCCAAGCGATTGCCATTCTTGTATAGAGCCATGTGATCTCCTTCTTAGTGGTTTGTATGGAAGGCTAACCATTTTTATGGCGCACCTCAAACTGGCGCGATCCTGCGCCACTAACCGGAACGCCGCATCGAATTTGCGCCCACAACAGGTTATGGGCGCGCAGCCCGCCAATCTGGACTATGAACAGCTTCCATTTACCTGCTCCAGCCAAACCGATCATCCACAACCCCAGCAAAACGCCGTCATTAGAGCGAGCGACGTCCGCACCAACTTCGGCAATCCTGTGACGAACTTGGCGTCCTGTGGCCCGGCAAGACGCCCTGCCCGCCCAGGTTCACCCGGTCAATACGTCGGGCCCCGCAGATCAACGTCGACGCAACCGCCGACGTCGGGTGACCACTCCACACATGGCGCTCAGCCCGCGCTCGTGCGGGCGGATGGTGGGCTCATCCACGCAAGCAGTCGGCTTGCAGGCCCGTTCCGGCAGGTGCCGGACGACATTGCAGCCCTCAGCGCCCCCGGCCTCTCGGCCCCGCAGCTGGTCAGTCGACATCAGGCCCAGCCGCCACTAGCGGCAGCCAGCCTTCGACCGGCACCACCGCCGGGTACGCGGCGCTCAGGGGCAGCAGCGGATCGCGGCGCTGCCACCGCGGACGATCGGTTTCCCCGCCCGGAGGGAATGCCGAGGCGCGCCTGCGCACTCAGAAACTCCCGCGCAGCGTCAGCGCCGCGTTGCGCGGCTCGCCATACCAGCTGCCGCCACGCGGAGTGCCCAGCGTCTGGTAGTAGTGCTTGTCGAGCAGGTTGCCCAGGTTGAGCGCCAGCGACCATTCGCTATCCAGCCGGTACTGCAGGCTGGCGCTCCAGAGCGCATACCCGCCCTGGCGGATCGCGAACGGCGCCTGGCTCCAGCCGGTGGCCGCGTCGTAGACCCAGTCGAGGCCGGTGTTGGCCTGCTTGCTGCGCAGCGTCACGCCGCCGCCGAGCTTCCAGGCCGACAGCTCGCCCGGCAGCTCGACCGTGCTCCACAGCTTGAGCATGTGGCGCGGCGTGCGGGCGTGGAAGGTCTGCTGCGTCTCCTTGTTCTGGTTCTGGTTCCAGGTGTAGCCCGCGAACAGCTGCCAGCCGGGCGCGACGCGGCCCGACAGCTCGGTGTCCACGCCCTGGCTGACGAGGCGGCCCTGCGCGAAGTAGCAGCAGGAGCTGCCCAGCTCGCCCGGGGTGACCGGATAGGCCGGGTCCTCCGCCGCCTCGCCGGTGCGCACGATGCGGTACAGCGCCAGCGAGGCGTCGAGCGCGCCGCCGAGCAGCGAGCCCTTCACGCCCAGCTCGGTGTTGCGGCCGCGGATCGGGTCCAGCGGCGTCGGGCTCTCGGGCGGGCCGGCCCGGTAGTTGGACTGCGGCTTGAAGATCTCGGTCACGCTGGCGTAGGCGTTCCAGTCGGGGCTCAGCGCGTACACCACGCCGGCATAGGGCGTGAAGATGTCGCCGTTGCGGTAGCGGTACTCGGTGAAGCTGGTGACCGCGCCGCTGGTGTCGTAGGTGTAGTACGGCTCGTCGTGCTCGAAGCCGCCGTAGCGCCCGCCGACGATCAGCCGCAGCGCCTCGGTGGCCTGCAGCTGCAGCTTGGCGTACACGCCCTTCTGCGTGCTGCCGTAGGCCGGCCAGCCGTTCCTCAGGCCCTGCACCTCCGGCCGCGCAAAGCCGCCGAGGTCGGTGTCCAGCGTCGCGCCTTCGGGATAGGTGTCGATGCTGGTGTGGTAGCCCATTTCCTTGGCCCGGCTGCGGCGCCAGTCCAGTCCGGCCACCAGCTGGTGGCGCCGGCCCCAGGCGCGGAAGCCGCCAGCCAGGTTCAGGTCGACGCTGTCCGCATGGTTGCCGGTGCGCTGAAAGCCGGCACTGGCAAAGGCGAAGCGGCGGGTGTCGCGGTCGACACTGCCGGCCACGACGAAGCGCAGCGTGTCGACGTCGAACTCCTGGCGCAGCAGGTTCAGCCGGACGGTCCAGTCCGGGCCGAGCGTCTGCTCCAGCGTCACGAAGTGCTCGCGGATCGTGCTCGCCTGGTCGGCCCAGGGCGTGGTGAGCGCGCGCTCGCGCGCGAAGCCGACGTCGCCGCCGTCCGCATAGGTCGGCAGGCCATAGCTCCAGTGCGTGCCTCTTTTGCGCTGCCAGCTCGAGCCGGCGCTCAGCAGCGTCGAGGGGCCGAGATCGACTTCGAGCACACCGTACAGCACGCTGCTGCGCTGGTCGGCGGGCTCGTAGAAGAAGTCCCGGTCGCGGTGGGCCGCCACCAGCCGCCCGCGCAGCCGGCCGTCCCAGGCCAGCGGCCCGCCGACATCCAGCTCGCCGCGGTAGTCGTTCCAGCGGCCGGCCGAGAGGCTGAACCGTCGCTGCCACTGCGCGCCCGGCCGCTTGCGCACCAGGTTCACCGTGCCGCTGGGTTCGCCCGCGCCCGAGAACAAGCCCTCGGCGCCGCGCAGCACCTCGACGCGGTCGTAGATCACCAGGTCGGTGTCGGGCCGGTAGGTCGAGCCGTAGGCGATGCCGGTGCCGTCGATCTGGTAGTTGTCGACCCGCAGGCCGCGTGAATAGAAGGCCTGGTAGGCGTTCGAGTCCTTCACCACGACCACGCCGGGCGTCTGCTCCATCAGGTCGTTGAGGCTGCTGATGTGCTGGTCGTCGATCAGCTGGCGCGTCAGCACCGTGACCGACTGCGGGATGTCCTTCGGCGCCTGTTCGGTCTTGCCGATCGTGGTGCCGCGGGCCGCGTAGGCCTGCGTGCCCTCGCTGGTGGCGCTGGGCGCGCTCTCGACCACCCGGATCGCCGGCAGCTGCGTGGCGCCGGCGGCGGCCGCCGGGGCGACGGGCTGGGCCCCCGCCGCGGCCGGCCGCAGCGTGTAGCTGCCGGCAGACGTGGGCAGCAGCTCCAGGCCCGTGCCCTGCAGCGCCTGCCGCAGCGCGGACGGCGCGTCGAGGTGGCCCTGCACCGGCGCGGACCGGCGGTCGGCCACCAGTTGCGCATCGACGGTCAGCACCAGGCCAGCCTCGCGGGCGATCCGGTTCAGCGTGGCGGCCAGCGGGCCGGCGGGCAGGTCGTAGTCACGCGTGTCCGCCGGGGAGAGGGTCGGCGAGGCGGCCGGGGAGGCGGCCTGGGCGATTTCCTGGGCGGCTTGTTGAGCGGGTTGCTGGGCGGGTTGTTGGGCGAACGCGGGCAGGCTGGCGGCAGCCAGCGCCAGCGGCAGCGCGGCGAGCGGTGGCAGGCCGGGGAAGCGGGAGGGACGCGGCACGGGGAGGCTCCGGATGAGGGGGACGCGGCCGGCGCCTGCGCGCGGGCCTACCTCCCCTGGCCGGACCAGACGCGAAAAGTGAGAGGGCCTTGAGAGCGCCGCCGCGAAAGAGATCAGTCGGCGCGGGGCCGCAGCCTCACCCACCAGCGCGTGATGCGGACGATCTCGACCGGCACCGCGGCCGTCAGCGCCAGCAGGGCCTGGTCGGTGTTTTCCAACGGCAGCGTGCCGGTGACGCGCAGGCCGGCCACCGCCGGGTCCACGGCCAGCCGGCCGGGGCGGTAGCGCGCCAGCTCGGCGACCACCTCGCCGAGCGGCCGGTCCTCGACCACCAGCATGCCGTCCTTCCAGGCGTCGGCCTCGGGCGGCGCGGGTTGCGCCGGCCCCACCTGGCCGGCCTGCACCCGCACCGTCTGGCCGGCCTGCACCCGGCGCTCGGCAGCACAGGCCTGCGCGGGCGATGCCGCGCAGCGCGCCGGCCGGGCGGCGACCGCGGCCTCGGTGACGGTCAGGCGGGTGGCGCCCTCCTCCGCCTGCGCCGTGAAGCGCGTGCCCAGCGCGCGCAGGCTGCCGTCGGGCGTCAGCACGACGAAGGGCCGCGGGTCGGCGGCGCCGGAGCCCGCGGGCCGGGCGGTCTCGATCGCGATCCGGCCGGCACGCAGCACGACGGCGCGCCGGCGGTCGTCGAAGGCCAGGTCGACCGCGCTGCGGGTGTCCAGGTGCAGGCGGCTGCCGTCGGGCAGGCTGAGCGCGCGGCGTTCGCCGGTGCCGGTGTGCAGGTCGGCCAGCAGCTGCGTGGCGGGCTGGAAGCGGTCGAAAACCGCCAGCCCCACCCCGACCGCCAGCAGCAGGCCGAGCAGCCTGCCCACGGCTCGGGTGGCGGGGCGTGCCGGCTGCTGCAGCACCGCCCGTGTGGCCGGGCCGGGCGCGCCCGCCGCCAGCTCGGCATCGAGCTGGCCGAGCTGTCGCCACACCCGTGCATGGTCGGGATCGGCGGCCAGCCAGGCCTGCAGCGCGGCGCGGTCGGCCGCCTCGGTGGCGCCGCGGCCCGCGTCCAGCCGCAGCTGCCAGGCGATCGCCGCGTCCAGCACCGGGCGCGGGACGGGTGCGTCGACGGCGGCCGTCATGCGGTGCCGAAGCGCAGGCCGTAGGCCTTGCGCGTGGCACTGGCCAGGTACTGGCGCACCCGCGGCACCGAGACCTGCAACTGGGCCGCGATCTCGGCGTGCGAAAGCCCGTCCAGCCGGCTCAGCAGCCAGGCCCGGCGGGTCTTGGGCGTGAGGCTGTCGAGCAGGGCGTCCACCGCCTGCAGCGCCTGCAGGGCGGCCAGCCGCTCCTCAGGCGAGGGCTGCAGCGACTCGGGTCGGGCCGCCAGGTCGGCCAGCCACGCGCGCTCCAGTTCGCCGCGGCGCCAGTGGTCCACCAGCAGGCCGCGCGCGACCGTCGCCAGATAGGCGCGCGGCGCCCGGAGGTTCTCGGCCAGCACCGGCACCGGCCGCCCGAGCAGGCGCATGAAGGTGTCCTGCGCCAGGTCGGCTGCATCCTCGGCGCTGGCCAGATGGCGCCGCAGCCAGCCTTGCAGCCAGCCGTGATGCGCGCTGTACAGCAGGCGGACGGAGTCGGACATCGAGCGCAGCCGATTTGTGGTTGAGAAGCGTTCTCATTTTATGGGCTGATACTCAGGTGCCCCGCCACCCCGGCCTGGCTGCGACGTCTACGGCGTGCCCGGCCCTTCGCCGGGCGGCGCCGACAACTGCCCCTCCAGCGCCCCCAGCGTCCTGTAGCACGGCAGCACCTGCGCCACGCTGGCGTTCGGTTCACGGCCTTCGCGGATCGCGGCGCAGAACTCGCGGTCCTGCAGCTCGATGCCGTTGAGGCTCACGCCGATCCCGCCCAGGTCCACGGCCGTCTCGCTGCCGTCGCGGTACGACTGCAGCAGCTCGTCGTAGCGCGCGAGGTAGGTGGCCGAGTCGCCTATGTAGCGGAAGGTCGTGCCGAGCGGGCCATCGTTGTTGAACGACAGGCTCAGCGTGCAGAGGGCGCCGTCGGCGGTCTGCAGCTGGAGGCTCATGTCCATCGCGATGCCCAGCGTCGGATGCCTCGGCCCCTGCAGCGCCTGGGCCTTCACGATCGGGCTGCCGGTCTGGTAGGCGAAGAGGTCGACCGTGTGGGCGGCGTGGTGCCACAGCAGGTGGTCGGTCCAGCTGCGCGGCTGCCCCAGGGCGTTGAGGTTGCTGCGGCGGAAGAAGTAGGTCTGCACGTCCATCTGCTGGATGCGGAAGCTTCCGTCCAGCACACGCCGGCGCACGAGCTGGTGGCTGGGGTTGAAGCGGCGCGTGTGGCCGCACATCGCGACCAGGCCGGTCTGCCGCTGCAACGCGTCCACCGCCTCTCCCTCCCGCAGCACGTCGCACAGCGGGATCTCGACCTGCACGTGCTTGCCGGCCTCGAGGCAGGCCCGGGCCTGCGCGGCGTGCAGCGGCGTCGGCGTGCAGAGGATGACGGCGTCGACCTCGCCGATCGCCAGGCAGTCGGCCAGTGCGTGCCCGACATGCGCGATGCCGTGGCGCTGCGCCACCTCGCGCGCCCGGTCCGGCTCGGGGTCGACCAGCGAGACCACCTCGACGTCGTCGATGTGGCGCAGCGCGTCGAGGTGCTTGAGCCCGAAGGCGCCCGCCCCGGCCAGGGCCAGCTTCAGGGTCATGCGGTCGCTCCCTTCGGGGTTCAGGCCACCCGCGGCAGCCGTCGCAGGATGCGGTCGGCCTCGGTACGCCAGTCGGGGCTGCGCGCGAAGCCGGGTGTGCCGCGCTCGCCGAACAGCCCCTGGTCGGCGAGGTCGGCGACCCAGGCCTGGCGCTCGGCCGTGCCCTCGGCCGACCAGGGCTGCAGCCCGGCCTCGCGCACGGTGCGTGCCACCTCGCGCACTTCCTCGCTGCGGCGGCGGCCGTGCTCGATCACGCGCTGGAAGAAGTACGCGGCCTGCTTCTCCCAGTCGATGCCGGGGAAGGTCTCGTACAGCGAGGCGATCACCGCGTATTCCACGCCGTGGGCGCGGGCGGCCGTCAGGCTCTCGATCACCATCGCCTCCAGCCCCTTGATCATGACGCTGCGGCACATCTTGGTGGCCGAAGCCTTGCCCAGCCGCTCGTCGGTGACGCGGGGGGCAAAGCCGAGCACCTCGAGCGCCGGGGCCAGCGCCGGCGCGTCCGGCCCGCCGAGCAGCAGCGGCACGCGGATGCGGTACGGCGGCACCGAGGTCATCACCGCGCCCTCGACATAGCGCGCACCCACGGCGGCGACCCTCGCGGCGGCGTCGATCTTGGTGCCGGGCGATGCAGAGTTGAAGTCGAGAAACCACCGGCCGGGCCGCAGGCCCGCGCTGCTGGCCTGTGCGGCCGCCAGCGTCTGGCTCGCGGTCACGGCGGAGACGACCAGGTCCGCCTCTGCGGCGAGGCCGTCCGCGCTGCCCGGCAGCTGCACGCCATGCTCGCGCGCATGCGCCACCAGCGGCGGCGCCGCCGGCGTGCCGAGCTTCAGGTCGTGCGCCGAGACGGCGATGCCCCGGGCGCGCAAGTCTTCCGCCAGGATGCGGCCGACCTCGCCGTAGCCGACGAGGCCGACGCGCCAGTGCCGCGGGTCGGCGGGCATCACGCTCATCAGTCGATGTAGCGCAGGCCGGCCTTGGCGAGCGGCTCGCGCATCTTGTACATGTCGAGCCCGAGCACGCCGGTGGCGAGCGTCTCGCGCTTGGCGCCTTCGAGCGCCTCGCGGGCGCGCGCGGCCTCCAGCGTCTTGGCTGCGATGGCACGCGGCACGCAGACCACGCCGTCGTCGTCGGCGACGATCACGTCGCCCGGCGTCACCCACATGCCGGCGCAGACCACCGGGATGTTGACCGAGCCGATCGTCGCCTTGATGCAGCCCTTGCTGCTGATGGCCTTGCTCCAGACGGGGAAGCCCATCTCGTGCAGCGTCTTCACGTCGCGCACGCCGGCGTCGATCACCAGCGCCCGCGCGCCGCGCGCCTGGAAGCTGGTGGCCAGCAGGTCGCCGAAGTAGCCGTCGGTGCATTCGGCGGTGACCGCGGCGACGACGATGTCGCCGGGCCGGATCTGCTCGGCCGCGACATGCAGCATCCAGTTGTCCCCTGGGTGCAGCAGCACGGTGACGGCCGAGCCCGACACCTGCGCGCCCGCGTAGATCGGGCGCATGTAGGGCTTGAGCAGGCCGACGCGGCCCATCGCTTCATGGACGGTGGCCGAGCCGAGCGGGGCGAGCGCGTCCACGGTGTCGGGCGGGTTGCGTTCGATGTGGCGGTAGACGACGCCGAGTTCGTACATGGGGCTGCTCCAGTCAGGGTCAGAGGCCCTTGGCCTTCAGGGTGGCATCGAGCCGGGGATACACACGGCGCGCATTGCCTTCGAACACCAGGTGGCGCTGCTCGTCGCTCAGCTGGGCGGTGGCGTCGATGTAGCGCCGCGTGTCGTCGTAATAGTGGCCGGTCGTGGGGTCGATGCCGCGCACCGCGCCGATCATTTCGCTGGCGAACAGGATGTTGCGCACCGGGATCACCCCGGTCAGCAGGTCGATGCCGGGCTGGTGGTAGACGCAGGTGTCGAAGTAGATGTTGTTCAGCAGATGCTCCTCGA
The DNA here is from genome assembly GCA_035911095.1 of Ideonella sp. GTDB lineage: Bacteria > Pseudomonadota > Gammaproteobacteria > Burkholderiales > Burkholderiaceae_C > JAMHWF01. Next base: position 86,999 of record JAMHWF010000053.1, read on the forward strand.
GCAGCGGCTTCTTCATCTCCTGCGCCAGGCCGCGGAAGCGGCCCCAGTGGTACGGCACCGCGCCGCCGCCGTGCGGGATCACGAACTTCAGCGTCGGGAAGTCCTTGAACAGGTCGCCCTGCAGACACTGCATGAAGGCCGTCGTGTCGGCGTTCAGGTAGTGCGCGCCGGTGGTGTGGAAGCAGGCGTTGCAGCTGGTGCTGACATGGACCATCGCCGGGAGGTCGTGCTCCACCATCTTTTCGTAGATCGGGTACCAGTGGCGGTCGGTCAGCGGCGGGCTGGTCCAGTGGCCGCCCGAGGGGTCGGGGTTCAGGTTGAGGCCGACGAAGCCGTACTCGCGCACACAGCGCTCGAGCTCGGGGATGCAGGTCTTCGGGTCGACGCCCGGGCTCTGCGGCAGCATCGCCGCGCCGATGAAGTGGTCGGGGAACAGCCGGCTCACCCGGTGGCACAGCTCGTTGCAAATCGCGGCCCAGGTGCTCGAGACCTCGAAGTCGCCGATGTGGTGGGCCATGAAACTGGCGCGCGGGCTGAAGATCGTCAGGTCGCAGCCGCGCTCCTTCATCAGGCGCAGCTGGTTCTGCTCGATCGACTCGCGCAGCTCGTCGTCGCTGATCCGCAGGTCGGCCACGCGCGGCCGTGCCGAGGGGTTGCCGAGGGCGGCGACCTGGGCGTTGCGCCAAGCCTCCAGCGCCTTCGGGGCGGTGGTGTAGTGCCCGTGGCAGTCGATGATCATGAGTCGTCTCCGAAGTGTGAAAGGCAGGCGCGGGGTTCCACGCCGGCCCGTGGTCTCACGCGGGCGTCATGCCCTGAGCCCGCTTGGCCGGTGCGGCGGCATCGGAGGCCATGAACGCCAGCAGCCGGCGTGCAGCCGCCGCCTGCGGCGAACCGGCGACGACGCCGCCCGAGAAGGTGGTGACGATCTGCACCGCCGGCGGCAGCGGACCGAGGACCCGGATGCCATCGACATGCAGCAGCTCGCTCAGCTGCTGGAAGCCCAGTGCCACCTGCCCCGCTGCCACCAGCGACCCCACCGGCACGCCCGGTGGCGCCTGCACCAGGCGCGACCGCAGCTGCTCGGCCAGGCCCCAGCGCTCGAACAGCGCCAGCAGCGCCACGCCGCTCGGCCCGGTGGAAACGCCCAGCGTCGGCGCCGCCTGCACCGCCGCGCGCAGCGCGGCCTCGGAGCCCAGGTCGGGCGCCGGGCGGCCGCTGCGCACCGCGACGGCGACGCCCGAGTCCATCAGGTCGACCCGGCTGCCCGCCTCGACGCGCCCGGCCGCTTCGAGCCGGTCGATCGCCTCGGCGGCGAGGAACACGACGTCCCAGGGCTCGCCGGCCTGCACGCGCCGGGCCGCGTCCACGCCGCCCATCGACTCGATCTCGACCGCCTCGCCGCCTTCGGCCTGCCAGGCCCGCGCCAGGTCGGCCAACACGAGCCGGGTGGCCTGCGACGAAATGCCTCGCAGGCCCGGCTCAGCCATCGCGGTGCAGCACGAAGCGCGCTTCGCGGCGCGCGATCTGCCAACGGCTCTCGGCGTCGCAGCTGAACTCGTCGTCGAACTCGCCGACCATCTGGCGCGCCTGCGCCGGGCGCCCCGCGGGGCCGGCCGGGTCGCCTTCGGCACCCGACCACAGCAGCACGTAGCTGCGCGCCTGCGCGCGGCCGGGCTCGCCGAGCTCGACCAGCGTGTTGGTCACCAGGTGCCGGGTGATGCGGTCGGCCGGGCGCTGCGCGTACGCGCCCAGGATCGCCGCGCGGCCCTGCAGCGGCTGGGCATTGGGCCGCACGAGCACCGCGTCCTCGGCGAACAGCTGCGACAGCGCCTGCGCGTCGCCGGCATCGGCGCAGGCCGCGGCGCGCAGCACCAGGTCACGGCAGGCCTGCTGCGCCAGCAGGCGCTCGATCGGTTGCCACATCGTTGTCTCCTCGGTTCCCTGTTGCGTGGTCATCGGCTCGCGACCTTCCGGACCGCCTGGAGCATTCCATGAAGCCCTGGCGCAGGCCAATGCCCGGGGTCCGCCGATTGATGCGTTTTGCTTATGGGACAATCCGCGGGCTGTCGGCCCCCTCGCAGCGCGGAGTCAAGCCCCTTGCGCACGGACGCCCCCTCCCCGGCCTGGCAAGACGCGTTCTCAGCGGACGCCGTGCAGTTCCCGCCGCTGGCCAACCACCTGCGCGCGATGCGTGCGCTGCTGGCCGTGGTGCAGCACGGCAGCACCGTGCAGGCCGCGGCGGCCATCCACCTTTCGCAGCCGGCGGTCGCCCGCTCGGTGATGCAGCTGGAGCAGGCCTGCGGCGTGCCGCTCTTCACCCGCGCCAGCCGCGGCATGCTGCCGACCGCGCCGGGCAGCCTGATCGCCGCGCGCATCGAGACGCTGCTGCAGCACCTGTCCGGTGGCGCCAGCGAGGCCTTTGCCGCGGCGGCGGCGAGCGAGCGCGGCCACACGGTGCCGGCCCGCTTCCCGGCCGTGGTCGGGCCGAGCCAGCTGCGGGCACTGGTCACGATCGCCCTCTGCGGCAGCGAGGCCAAGGCCGCGGGCTGGCTGGGCGTGAGCCAGCCGGCGGTGCACGCCGCGCTGCAGGGGCTGGAGGCGCTGATGGGCCTGCGCCTCTTCCACAAGCTGCCGCTCGGGACCCGGCTGACGCCGGCGGGCGAGGCACTCTTGCGCCGCGTCAAGCTGGCGCTGGCCGAGATCCGTGGCATGGAAGGCGACATCGCCGCCTGGCGCGGCGACATCCGCGGACGGGTCGTGGTCGGCATGCTGCCGCTGTCGGTGCCGATCTTCCTGCCGCGCGCGGTCGACGCGCTGGCCGCGAAGCACCCGGACATCGAGATCCGGATCGTCGACGGCACCTACGAGAGCCTGATGCGCCACCTGCTGAGCGCCGACGTCGATGCGATCGCCGGCGCGCTGCGCGCCGATGCGCCCGCCGACGAGGTGCAGCAGTTGCACCTGTTCGACGACGACCTGGTCGTGATCGCCCGCGCGAACCACCCGTCGCTCGCCCGCCGCTCGCTCACGCTGGCCGACCTGCTCGGCTGGGACTGGGTCACGCCGCTGCCCGGCACGCCGGCCGACCATGCGCTGCGCCGCCTGTTCGAGGCCCAGGGCCTGCCGCCGCCGCGCGGCAGCCTGCGCGCCAGCAGCCCGGCGATGACGCTGTCCTTCGTCGTGCAGACGGACCGCCTCGCCCTCGCCTCGCGCGGCCATGCGCTGCTCGACGAGTTCGGCGGCCGGCTCGCGATCGTGCCGCTCGCGCTGCCGTCGACGCGCCGGCAGATCGGCCTCGCGACGCGCGCGGTCGGCACCCCGCCGCAGGACCTGCAGCTCTTCCTGCAGGCCTGCCGCGAGGTGGCCGCTTCATTGGCCGCCTCAGTGGCTGCCTAGGGCCTCGAGCGCCATCCATTCGCGCAGCGCCCGCGAGACGGCCTGCGGCTGCTCCATCGTCGTCATGTGGCCGCTGTCCTCGATCACCACGAGGCGCGAGCCGGGGCAGAGCTCCTGCATGCGCTCGTGGCGCGAGAGCGGGCTCCACAGGTCCTCGCGGCCGCAGGCGAGCAGCGTCGGGCAGCGCAGCCCGGCCAGCACCTCGCCCGCGTCGGGGCGGTCGAGCAGCGCCTGGATCTGCGCCGCGAACACCGCCGGGCTGCGACGCTCGATCATGTCCAGGATCTCGTCGAACAGCGGCGTGTCCAGGCACTGCGGGTGCACCATGCCGCGCGCCCAGGCCCGGCCCATGTGGCGCATGCCGTGCTGTCGCGCCGTCTGCAGCAGCAGCATGCGCTTGTCGTGCTCCTGCCGGCCGGCCGGGCCGTCGGGCAGCGGGTCGGTGCCGGTGTCCAGCAGGGCCATGCGCTGCACGCGCTCCGGCGCGAGGCGGGCGATCTCCAGGGCGACGCGGCCGCCCATCGAGTGGCCCACCACCGACACGCGCGCGGCCGGCAGCGCGGCCAGCACGCCGCGCGCCATCTCGGTCACCGAGTCGCACTCGCCGTAGGACGGCACGACGCAGTCGGCGAAGGCCAGCGCCTCGCACTGGTCGCGCCAGACCACCTCGTCGCAGAGCAGGCCCGGCAGCAGCACGACGCAGGGCCGGCTCATCGCCGGGCCTCGCGCGCACGGAGGGTCCGTCGAAGTCGAGGGCCGAGGGACGGGCGGAGGGACATCTGCTGCCTCATGCGTCCTCCAGGATCAGATGGCCGACGGCGGTGTTCGACGCCGGCACGTGATAGAAGCGGTGCCGCACCCGGGGCGGCGCGCCGCCCGCGACATCGGCCATCGCGCCGCGGGCGATCAGCCACATCACCAGCTCGGCGCCCTCCGAGCCCGACTCGCGCAGGTACTCGACATAGGGCATCTCGGCCAGCGCGGCGGGCGCGTCGATCAGCCGGTCGAGGAAGCGGTTGTCCCACTCCCGGTTGATCAGCCCGGCGCGCGCGCCCTGCAGCTGGTGGCTCATGCCGCCGGTGCCCCAGACCTGCACGTTGAGCGGCTCGTCGTAGCACTCGACCGCGCGACGCAGCGCCTGGCCGAGCTGGAAGCAGCGCCGGCCGGAGGGCATCGGGTACTGCACGACGTTGACCGCGATCGGGATCACGGCGAACGGCCAGGCCTCACGCTTCGGGTCCAGCGGGCCGCACATCAGCGACAGCGGCACCGTGAGGCCGTGGTCGACGTCCATGCGGTTGACCAGCGTCAGGTCGAAGTCCTGCTGGATCACGCTCTGCGCGATGTGCGCGGAGAGTTCCTGATGGCCGAGCACCGGCGGCACCGGCCGCGGGCCCCAGCCCTCGTCGGCGGGCTCGAACCGGGCCGCGGTGCCGATCGCGAAGGTCGGGATGATCTCGAGGCTGAAGGCCGTGGCGTGGTCGTTGTAGACGAGCAGCACGACGTCGGGCCGGTGGTCCTTCATCCAGCGGCGCGAGGCCTCGTAGCCCTCGAACAGCGGCTTCCAGTACGGCTCGCCGGTCTTGCCCAGGTCGAGGGCGGCGCCGATCGCCGGCACGTGCGAGGTGTAGACGGAGGCGGTGATCCGGGCCATGTCAGTTCTTCCTCCCTGCCCAGGCCGGCTCGTGCAGGTAGCGGTTGCCTTCGATCGGGCGGCCGCCGCGCAGCATCATCAGCCGGTACTCCTCCTCGCTCATGTCGGTCATCGTCGAGACCATGTTCTGCACGCTCACGCCGTCGGTGGCGCCGATCTTCACGAGGAAGTAGATGTTTCCGCCGAGCGCGATGCAGCGCGTCAGGTCGCGCGCGAGCACGGCCTGCTTCTGCGCCTCGCTCATCGCCCATTCGTCGAGGTACGCGCGCTCGTCGGCCTTGAACCGCGCGCGGTTCCCGGCCTTCATCAGCGACATGCAGAACTGGTTCAGCCAGTAGCCCTTGCGCGACTGCTCGGCGTCGAAGACGGTCGTTCCCGGCACGTCCAGATAGGGTTTGTCCAAGGCCATGTCTCGGGCTCCGGGTCAGAGGTCCAGCACCAGCCGGGCCGATTTCGCCCGCGAGCAGCAGGGCGTGAACTGGTCGTGGGCGGCCTGCTCTTCCGGCGTCAGGTACGAGTCGCGGTGGTCGACCTCGCCTTCGAGCACACGCGTCAGGCAGGTGCCGCACACGCCCTGCTCGCAGGACACCATCACCTCGACGCCGGCGTCCGACAGCGCCTGGTGCACCGTCTGGTCGTGGGCCACGGCGATCACGCGCCCCGAGCTCGCGATCTGCACCTCGAAGGCCGCATCGCCGCCGCGCGGCCCGGCATCGGCGGCGAAGAACTCCCAGTGCAGCCGCGCCTCGTCCCAGGCGCGGGCCCGGGCCGTGCCGAGCACCGCGTCCATGTAACCCTTGGGGCCACAGACGTACAGGTGCGTGTCGGCGCCGGCGGCGGCGAGCACCGCATCGATGTCCAGCCGCTGCGCCTCGGCGCCGTCGTCGAAGTGGAACTGCACGCTGGCCGCGAAGGGCGCGCTGCGGATGCGCTCGGCGAAGGCCATGCGCGCAGGCGAGCGGCAGGCGTAGTGCATCTCGAACGCGCCGCCCACCGCGGCCAGCCGCTCGGCCATGCAGAGGATCGGCGTCACGCCGATGCCGCCCGCCATCAGCAAATGGCGCGCGGCGCCGTGCGCCAGCCCGAAGTGGTTCTTCGGCGCGCTGATGCTCAGCGCCGTGCCCTCGTGCAGCGCGCTGTGCACCGCGGCCGAGCCGCCGCGCGAGGCCGGGTCGCGCAGCACCGCGATCTGGTAGCGGTGCGACTCGGCCGGGTCGTTGCACAGCGAGTACTGGCGCACGAAGCCGCCCGGCAGGTGGACGTCGACATGCGAGCCGGCCGAGAAGGCCGGCAGCGGCCGGCCGTCGACCGCCACCAGTTCGAGCGCGCAGATGTCCTCGGCCTCCTCGACCCGGCGCGCGACGCGCACCTGCAGCATGCCGCTCATTGCACGGCCTCCGCGGTGGTCGTCGCCTCGCGCTGCTGCGCGAGCAGGCGATCGATCACCCGGCGCGCCTGCACGCCGCCGGCGTCGATGTTGAGCATCAGCAGGCGGCGCTCGGGCCAGTGGGTCAGGTTGGACTGCTGGCGCTCGAGCACCTCGGTGTCCTCGGCGAACACCTTGCCCTGGCCTTCGCAGATCTGATCCGTCAGCGCGGCGTCCTCCGGCTTGAAGTGCCGCGCCATGCCCCAGAAGTAGTGGTGCGTGGTCTCGGTCTCGGGCGTGATGAAGTCGACCACGACCGAGTACACCTTCTTGTCGGCCGGCGCGCCGTAGCCGCCGTGCCCGGCCAGCGCGACGCCGACCTCGATCATCACGTGGCTCGGCGGCTCGAAGTGGCAGATCTGCCAGCGGTCCACCGGCTGGTCGTCCGGCAGGCCGTTGCCGCGCAGCGCCATGCGCCAGAAGGGCGGCGCCTCCGGCAGGTTCTGCATGTGGCGGCTGGTCATGACGTGGTCGCCTTCGACCTTCGTCGTGCATGGAGTCTCGTCGATCTCCTTCTGGCCGATGCTGGTCGCGTGCACGTAGGTCTCGTGCGTCAGGTCCATCAGGTTGTCGATCATCAGCAGGTGGCTGGCCTTGATGCGGTAGTAGCCGCCGCCGTAGGCCCACTCGGGGTGGTCCGCCCAGTGCAGGTTCGGGATCAGCGCCGGGTCGGCCTGCTCCTGGTCGCCCGGCCAGACCCAGATGAAGCCGTGGCGCTCGACGACCTCGAAGGTCCTGATCGAGGGGAAGCCGCGCACGCGCTGGCCCGGCATCGCGATGACCTTGCCGTCGCAGCCCATCTCCAGCCCGTGGTAGCCGCAGACCAGCTTGCCCTCGCAGACGTAGCCCAGCGACAGCGGCGCGCCGCGGTGCGGGCAGAAGTCCTCCACCGCGGCGAGGCGGCGGTCGGCCTGCCGGTAGAAGACCATGCGCTCGTTGCAGATCGTGCGGCCGAGCGGCTTGACGTCGGACACCTCCTCGGACTTGGCGGCGACGTACCAGGTGTTGGTCAGGAACATGTTCGGCTTCTCAGTTGCGAGTTGCAGGAAGGGGACGGGCCGGCGACTGGCGCGGATGTCAGTGCGCGGCGGCCGGCAGCGGCCGCCCCGGCATCACGCGGCCGGCGCCGGTGGCCACCACCGCCGTCGCCGCCGCCAGCAGCGGGACCGCGAACGCGTAGTACAGCGAGGCCGGCGGCCAGCCGTCATCGACGAGAAAGCCGGCGCTCATCGGCGCGACGATCGCCCCCAGCCGGCCGATGCCGATCGCCCAGCCCATGCCGGTGGCGCGCACCGCCGGCGGGTAGGTGGCCGGCACCAGGCCGTACAGGCCGGCCATCGACGCGAACAGGAACACGCCGAGGCCGAAGGCGGCCGCGAAGGCGAGGCCCAGGCTGGTCGAGGCGGCGCCGAACAGCGCGGTGAAGGCCGCGTTGAGCACGAGGCTCGCCACCGCCAGGCGCACCAGCCGCACCCGCAGCGCGAACAGGCCGAAAAGGCTGCCGCCGAGGATGCCGCCGAGGTTCAGCAGCACGCCGCCCGTCACCCCCTGTTGCGCCGAGAGGCCGGCCTGCACCAGCAGCTTGGGCGTCCAGCTGAGCGAGAAGTAGACGCTGAACATCAGCAGGAAGAAGCCCGCCCAGAGCATCAGCGTCGGCCGCGCCAGGCCGTTGTGGAACAGCGCCGCCACGGTGTTGCCGCCCTCGACGGCGCCCACCGCGCGGGCGGGCAGGCGCTCGGCGGGCGCATGGCCCATCAGCCCGAGCAGGCGGTTGAGCTTCTCGAGCGCCCGCGCGGGCCGGCGGGCGAGCAGGAAGTCCACCGACTCCGGCAGCCGCCACAGCACCACCGGCAGCATCGCCGCCGTGGCGAGGCCGCCGAAGACGAACACCGAGCGCCAGCCGTAGTGCGTGAGCAGCCAGGCCGCCGCAAGGCCGCCCAGCGTCGCGCCGATCGGATAGCCGGTGGCCTGCAGCGCGACGCAGGAGCTGCGCCACTTCAGCGACGAGTACTCCGCCGTGATGACGCCCACGCTGGCGAGCATGCCGCCGATGCCGACACCGGTGATGGCCCGCAGCAGCGCCAGCTCGATGTGGCTGCGCGCCAGCGCCGAGGCCAGCATGCCGAGCGACACCACCACCAGGCACAGCACGATCACCGGCTGCCGCCCGAGCCGGTCGGCCAGCGGGGCGATGAACAGCGAGCCGGCGGCCATGCCGAACAGGCCCGCACTGAACAGGATGCCGAGCTGCGCGCCGTTGAGCTGCCACTCGGCGGCGACCGACGACGCGGTGAAGGCCATCACCAGCACGTCGAAGCCGTCGAGCATGATGAGCATCGTGCAGATGGCGACCGCGAGCCACTGGAACGACGTCATCGGCCCTTCGTCCATCGTCTTGCGCGTGTCTGTCATACAAGTCCTTGTCGGATCAGGTTGTCTCGCTCGTGCCCGGTGCCGTCTGCGCCGCGGGCCTGCGGCCGGCTGGGGCCGGAAGGCTCGTTGGCGGGCGCCGTGGCCGGGCTTCGGTACGTCGCCGAAGCCCTGCCTGAAGATGCGCCAGGACGGTGCCCGGCGCCAATGCCATTCGGCCGCCGGGCTATGCGTTCGCCTGATCCGGCGGGCGGAGGCGGGCGGCAGCCCCCGCCGCGCCGATCAGTTCGGCGTGCAGCTGTAGTTCGCCGCCAGGCTCCCGCCGTCCGGCGTGCTGCCGGTGTAGCGCGGGTAGAAGCCGAAGCGGCACATCGGCTTGGACACCTTGACGTCGTGCGGCGGCAGCGGCTGGCGGTTGGCCAGCGTCACCGATTCGGCCGGCTTGCTGCCGTTGACGACCCACTCGTCGATCAGCCCCAGCAGGTCCACCTCCCCGGGCGTGCCGTAGGCCGGCGCGTTCGCCGTGCCGGCGTCGAGGCCGGGCGAGGTATGCGGCAGGCCGGTGGCGCCGTAGGCGACGAAGAAGTCGTCGACCGTCGACTGGCCCAGGCGGTCGACCACCGCGTCGTAGTAGTCGAAGCCGGTCTGCGGGCTGTTGCCCTTGTCGGACAGGTTCTCGCGCAGGATCAGCTTGCCGCCGCGGGCGTGGAAGGCACTGAGGTCCGGGTCGGTCATGTCCATCAGGGCCGACAGCTCCTGCAGCCGGGGCTGGAAGGCGGCGGCGTTGAAGTTCAGCGGGTTGAACGCCGGGTCCTTCGCATAGAAGTACTTCGCCGTCTCGGCACCCATCCCGTAGCTGCCCGGCACGCCGCTCGCCGACGAGTCGGCCGTCGGCTGTGCCGTGCCGATCACCCAGAAGTCGAGCGCGCCCGGCACGCCTTCGCTGCCGAACAGGTAGCCGGGGTAGCTGTTGAGGCCGTTGGCGAGGTCGAACGGATAGAGCTGCCCGGTGTGGATCCAGCGCAGCGTCTCCAGCTGGCCGTCCGAGAAGCAGCCGGCGCCGTCGTCGTTCCCGCTGGCGCAGCGCTTCTCGACCAGCGCCGCGGTTGCCAGGGGCTTGCAGGCGAAGGGGTTGCTGACGACGTTGTCGACGATGCCGTCCTCGGCATCGCAGGCGGCGGCGACGGTGTCCTGGACCAGCTGCGTCTTGCCGCCCAGCCAGGTGCCCGGGCTGCTCTGCACCTGGCCCATGCTGAGCTGGAACTGCCACAGGCCGGTCAGGCGGATCACCGGGTCGACGACGACGATGCCGTCGAAGTCGGCCGGGTAGCGCTGGGCCATCAGCATGCCTTCGCGCCCGCCCTCCGAGCCGCCGATGTAGTAGGCGCGCTGCGGCAGCAGGCCGTAGAACCGACGCGCCAGCTCGACGCCGAGATCGCGCGTCTTCTTGTACGAGGCGTAGGCGTAGTTGACCAGCGCCTCGTCGTTGAGCGAGAAGGCCGCGGCGCTGACGCCGGCGGCGACCTGGTGGCCCGAATCGGTGCCGAGCGTCATGTAGCCGCGGGTGAGCGGCAGCGGCAGCTCCGGGCCGGCCGCCTGCGGCCGGCCCAGGCCGGTGACGAGCGTGCCGTTCAGCCCACCGCCGCCGAGCTGCAGGCTCTTGCCGTTCCACGAGGCCGGCAGGTTGACCTGCGACTTGATCAGCGGCGCGGTCGCGTCGACCGGCTGGATGTCCACCAGCACCTGGCAGTGGTCCGGCGTGCCGCGAACCAGGGCCGTGCCCCCGGCGTTGGGCGCGTCGGGCACGGCGGCCTGATAGCTGGCCGCGGTCACGACGGCGCCACGGGTCGGCTCGCCGAACACGTCGGCCGGCAGCGACTGCCCGCCGAGCGCCGCGCACTTCTCGGCAGCGCCGGTGACGACGACCGGCGTCGCGTACGGCGCCGCGTCGTCGTCGTCGCTGCCGCCGCAGGCGGCGAGTGCAGCGACCGCGAGCACGGTCAGGGTGGTCGCGCGGACCGATGACGGGCGGATGGGCAATGTCATATCAGGTCTCCTTCGTTCTGCAGGGACGCGGCGTGCCGGCGCACACGCAGGCGCAGCCGGGCCGCCCGCCCCCTGGCGCAGGCGCGCCCGCCGGGGACGGCGTCATCTGTGTGCGGGGCGCGGGCCGGTGAACCCGAGGTCGAACGCGGGCCGGCCAGCGCCTTTCCCTGGCGCGCCGTGACGCGCCCCGTTCTTGTGGACGGGCCCCGTGAGCGCTGTGTCGTCTCCGTGCCGTCAGCCGGCCCTGCCGCAAGGTTCTCCTGCGTCGGGACCGGGACGGAGCATTTCACTTTGCGTCCGGCCGGACCAATGCGGGCGCGGGTGCGAGCTATGCGTTGTCTTTATGCTTTTGCCCGATGCGGCGAAAGCCTCGCGCGCACTCCAGTCGATGCGGAGGCCGCGGCGGGTGGCCCTGCGCGATAGGGGTTATCCCCCGATCCAGAGTCCTCCAGGCGGTCCGACGGCAGGACCGTCGCCGACCCTGAGCTATGCATCCGCCCTTGACTGGTCCCGGGCCGGGGACGGCAGCCACAGCCACGGCGCTGGCTGCGATGATCGCCACAGGAGAGCGCCGCATGCCCGAACACGACGAGCCGCACGACCCCCCGCCCCCGCGCGGCGACCCGTCGCTGGCGGCACGCCTGGCCGCGCTCTACCCGGCGCTCGCCGGCCTGCCCGTCGAGCTGCTGCGGCAGGACCTGGCGCACGAGACGCTGCACCTGCCGGAGGTGCCGGCCGGCACGCGGCTGTTCGACGAGGGCACGCCCTGCCGGGGCTTTCCGCTGCTGCTGTCAGGCGAGGTGCGGGTGGCGCGCGGCGGGCCGGAAGGGCGCAGCCTGGAGCTGTACCGGGTCGGGCCGGGCGACGTCTGCGTCGCCTCCACCTCCTGCCTGTTCGGCGATCGGCCGCTGGTGGCCCATGGCGCCACCAGCCTGCCGAGCGAGCTGGCGGTGCTGAGCCCCGAGGCTTTCAGCCGCTGGACCGGCCACGAGGCCTTCCGGCGCTTCGTCTTCGGCATCTTCGCCGACCGCCTGGCCGACCTGATGAGCCTGGCCGAGGCGGTGGCCTTTCAGCGCCTGGACCAGCGCCTGGCGGCCGCGCTGCTCGGTCACGGCCCGGTGCGCCTGGGCACGCAGCAGGCGCTGGCCGACGAGCTCGGCACGGTGCGCGAGATCGTCACCCGTCTTCTGAAGCGCTTCGAGCGCGCGGGCTGGATCCGCACCGGGCGCGAGCGCATCGAACTGCAGGACCCGGTCGCGCTGCGGCGGCTGGCGGCCGGGGAGCTCGGAGAGCGGGGGTGACCCAGGTCACAGACGCGGCGTCTGCGGGCTCGCACAGTGGGGCCATGGCCACCGGCGCCGTCCCGTGATCCCTCTGAAAGCCCCTGCAAGGAGTTCGATATGACCCGCAACGTCGGCGGTTTCGACCGCATCGCCCGCATCGTCGCCGGGCTCGTCCTGATCGCGCTGGCGGCCACCGGCAGCATCGGTGCCTGGGGCTGGATCGGCGTGGTGCCGCTGGCCACCGGCCTGTTCAGCCTCTGCCCGCTGTACTCGATGCTCGGCATCAGCACCTGCCCGGTGTCGTCGAAACCCTGAACCGCGTGGCGCTGCCCCCCGGTTCGCAAGCTCATCTGAGGCCGCGCGCATCGAGCGCCGCGGCCAGCGCGTCGAAGGCGCGGTTCGTCTCGCCCGAGGGATCGGCGAACATGAACCGGTAGAGCTGCCGGACGCTGGTGCCCGTCAGCTCGGTGTTCGCCGGGTCGAAGCGCTGCCCGTTCGGCAGCGTCACCTGCTGGCCGCCCATGCCGACGCGAGCCAGGGCCACGTTGCGCAGGCCCTGCGCCGCCGCCTGGTTGCCGCCGGCGACGAACTCGTCGTAGAGCGCGCGCTCCTTCGCGGACAGGTTCGCCATCGTGTTGACGAGGCCGCCAGCCTTCTGCATCCGGTCCAGCTCGTCGGCGGTCAAGGTCTCGGGCCCGCCGCCCTGGGCCTTTGCCAGCAGTGCCTTCGCCGCCTCCGAGAGGGTCAGCTGGTCGGCGCCGGCCTCTGCCGTCCACGGCGCGGCCTGGCGGGAAAGGCTGGCCTTGTATTCGGCGCCTGCCGCCGCAGGCACGGTACGCACACCACCGATATTCAATCTGCTGCTCCTGCCCCCGTCACGCGCGACGAGGGTGCGGGCCCAGCGTAGCCGGCCGGCCTGTCGGCGAAGCCCCGAGCTGGCCGGGAAATCGGGGCCTGATCCCGGGCCGGGCGGCAGCCGTCGCGCCGGTCAGTCGACCAGCACCCCGCGCCGCAGCTTCAGCGTGCGGTCGCAGCGCGCCGCGAGCGACGCGTCGTGCGTCACGAGCACGAAGGCCGTGCCCAGCACGCGCGCCATCTCGAGCATCAGCGCGAACACGCCGTCCGCGGTCTCGCGGTCGAGGTTGCCGGTCGGCTCGTCGGCCAGCACGCAGGCGGGGCCGGCCACCAGCGCCCGCGCCAGCGCCACGCGCTGGCGCTCGCCGCCGCTCAGCTCGGCCGGCCGGTGCTGGGTGCGATCGGCCAGGCCCACGCGCGCCAGCATCTGCGCCGCCGTCGCCTGGGCCTGCGCCAGCGGCTGGCGCCGGATGCGCAGCGGCATCGCGACGTTGTCGAGCGCGGTGAACTCCGGCAGCAAGTGGTGGAACTGGTAGACAAAGCCCAGGTGCCGGTTGCGCCACTCGCCCTGCGCGGTGGCGCTCATCGTCGCGAAGTCGCGGCCCATCAGCTCGACGCGGCCGGCGGTCGGCGCGTCGAGCCCGCCCAGCAGGTGCAGCAGGGTGCTCTTGCCCGAGCCGGAGGCGCCCACCACCGCCAGCGTCTCGCCGCGGTGCACCGCCAGCTCGACGCCGCGCAGCACGTGCACGTCGAGCCGCGAGGCGCCGGCGCCGTCGAGGAAGTGCTTGTCCAGCCCGTGGCAGCGCAGCACGACCGGCCCATCGGCCACCCGCTGCGCCGCCGCACGCCCGCCCGGACCCGGGCCCACCTCCCCCACGCCCGCCTCACTCATAGCGCAGGGCCTGCGCCGGCTGCACGCGGCTGGCGCGCCAGCTCGGGTACAGCGTCGCGAGGAAGGCCAGCACCAGCGAGATCAGCGCGATCGGCAGGATGTCGCCTTGCTGCGGGTCGCTCGGCATCTTGCTGATCAGGTAGATGCTGCCGGGCAGGAAGCTGACGTTCAGCGCGCGCTCGATCGCCGGCACGATGACGTCGATGTTCAGCGCGATCAGCAGGCCGAGCCCGACACCGGCCAGCGTGCCGATCACGCCCGAGGCCGCGCCCTGCACCATGAAGATGCCCATGATCGAGCGCGGGCTCGCGCCCAGGGTGCGCAGGATCGCGATGTCGGCCTGCTTGTCGGTCACCGTCATCACCAGCGTCGAGACGAGGTTGAAGGCGGCCACCGCGACGATCAGCGTCAGGATGATGAACATCATCCGCTTCTCGAGCTGCACCGCGTCGTACCAGTTGCGATTGGTTCGAGTCCAGTCGCGCACCACCACCATCGGCCCCAGCTCGACAGCCAGGCGGTCGGCCACCGGGCGCGCCTGCTGCACGTCGGCCAGGCGCAGCTGCACGCCGGTGGGCCCGGCGACGCGGAAGAGCCGCGCCGCGTCCTCGATGTGGATCATCGCCAGCGCGCTGTCGTACTCGTAGTGGCCGACCTCGAAGGTGCCCACCACCGTGAACTGGCGCAGCCGCGGCATCGTGCCGGCCGGCGTCACCTGGCCGCCGGGGGCGATGATCGTCACCGCGTCGCCCTCGATCACGCCCAGTGCGCGCGCCAGTTCGGCGCCGAGCACGATGCCCCAGCTGCCGGGCACCAGCTTCGCGAAGGCGCCCTGCCGCAGCGAGGCGGCCAGGGGCGTGACGTTGGCCTCGGCCACCGGCAGCACGCCGCGCACGACGGCGCCGCGCATCGCGTCGCCCCGCGCCACCAGGGCCTGCACCGCGATGAACGGCGCGCTGCCCGCCACCTGCGGCTCGTCGCGCGCCGCAGCCGCGGCGGTGGCCTGCCAGTCGGGCAGCGCCGCGCCCCGCGCGTCGTAGATCTCGATGTGCGAGATCACGCTGAGCATGCGGTCGCGCACCTCCTTCTGGAAGCCGTTCATCACCGAGAGCACGATGATCAGCGCCGCCACGCCGAGCGCGATGCCGAACATCGACACGCCCGAGATGAAGGAGATGAAGCCGTTGCGGCGCCCGGCCCGGCCGGCGCGGGTGTAGCGCCAGCCGACCTGCAGTTCGTAGGGCCAGTTCATGCGGGCGGCATGCTACCTGCCCCGCGGCCGGCCCTCGTCCGGCGCGGTGATGCGATGCGTCCGCCGGGGCGGCGGCGCCGGGGCCGTGAACGGGCGACGCAAGGGCGGCGCGGATAATCCGCCGATGCCCCACCCGTCATGCAGCTGCTGATCCCGTTCGCCTCGGTGCTGGCCGACGAGGGGCGGCAGGCCCTCGCCGCGCTCGAGTTGCCGCGCCTCGAAGCGCTGCTCGGCCGCCTCGTGCCGACCGCGCGCGACGAGGGCGACGAGTTCAGCCTCACGCCGCCGCACGAGCGGGCGCTGGCCCGCGCCCTCGGCCTCGTCGGCGGCGACGGCTGCCTGCCCTGGGCCGCGCTGCACGCGCGCGAGGACGGGCTCGAGCCGCTCGACCTCGCCTGGGGCGAGATGACACCTTCGCACTGGCATGTCGGCGCCGAGCAGGTGTCGCTCGGCAACCCGGCCCAGCTCGGCCTCGGCGAGGCGGAATCGAAGGCGCTGCTCGAAGCGGTGCGGCCGCTGTTCGAGGAGGACGGCTGGCATCTCGCCTGGGGCGCGCCGCTGCGCTGGTACGTCTCGCACCCCTCGCTGACCGACCTGCCCTGCGCCTCGCTCGACCGCGTCGTCGGCCGCAACGTCGACCTCTGGCTGCGCAGCGCGGCGGGCTCGGGCAGCGACCCGCGAGTGGCGCGACTCCGCCGGCTGCAGAACGAGGTGCAGATGCTGCTCTTCACGCACCCGCTCAACGCGCAGCGCGAAGACCGCGGCACGCTGGCGGTCAACTCGTTCTGGCTCAGCGGCTGCGGCCTCGTCCAGCCGGCCACGACCGCGGCCGGCTTGAAGCTCGACGACCGCCTGCGCGCGTCCGCGCTGGCGGCCGACTGGCCGGCCTGGTCGCAGGCCTGGCGCGAGCTCGACGCCGGCCCGGTCGCAGAGGCGCTGGCGCACGCACGCAACGGCGGGCCGCTGCGCCTGTCGCTCTGTGGCGAGCGCCATGTGCAGACCTTCGAGGCGCTGCCACAGTCCTGGTGGTCGCGCTGGCGCGCCTCATGGCGGCGGGCCAAGCCGGCAGATTGGCTGGAGCCGCTGTGAGGCAGGCCGCGTCGTCCGGTGCCCGGCCCGCGCCGTGGAGGCAGGGATGACCACGCTGCGCCAGCGCGAGGTGCCGCCGCGCACTGCGTGGGCACTGGAGCAGGCCGGCGTGCACCCGCTGCTCGCACGCCTCTATGCGGCGCGTGGCGTGCGCTCGGCCGACGAGCTGGACGCCCAGCCCGCGCGCCTGCTGCCCCCTGCCACGCTGCTCGGCGCCGAGGCCGCGGCACGCCGCCTGGCCGACGCGATCGCGGCGCGCCGGCGCCTGTGCGTCGTCGCCGACTACGACTGCGACGGCGCCACCGCCTGCGCGGTCGCGCTGCGTGGGCTGGCGCTGCTCGGCGCCGCGCGCGGCACGCTGGCCTACGTCGTGCCCGACCGCGCGCGCCACGGCTACGGCCTGACGCCGGCGATCGTCGACCTGGCGCTCGAACAGCGGCCCGCGGTGCTGATCACGGTGGACAACGGCATCGCGAGCCACGAGGGCGTGGCCCATGCGCGGGCGCGCGGCCTCGAGGTGATCGTCACCGACCACCACCTGCCGGCGCAGGTGGCGGGCGTGGTCTCGCTGCCCGAGGCGGATGCGATCGTCAACCCGAACCAGCCGGGCTGCGGCTTCGAGAGCAAGCACCTGGCCGGCGTCGGCGTCGTCTTCTACGTGCTGCTCGCGCTGCGCGCCGAGCTGCGCGCGCGTGGTGCCTTTGATGCCGGAACGCAGCCGCGGCTCGACCGCCTGCTCGACCTGGTCGCGCTCGGCACCGTCGCCGACGTGGTGAAGCTCGACGCCAACAACCGCCGCCTCGTCGCGCAGGGCCTGGCGCGGGTGCGCGCCGGGCGCATGCAACCGGGCGTCGCGGCGTTGTTCGCGGCCGCCGCCCGGGACCCGGTGCGCGCCTCGGGCTTCGACTTCGGCTTCGCGCTCGGCCCGCGCCTCAACGCGGCCGGGCGCCTGGCCGACATGACGCTCGGCATCGAGTGCCTGCTCACCGACGACCCGGCGCGCGCCGCCGAGCTGGCGCAGCGGCTCGACGCGATCAACCGCGAGCGGCGCGAGGTCGAGGACGGCATGAAGGCCCAGGCCGAGGCCCTGCTCGCACGGCTCATGGACACGCACCTCCCGGATGCACCGCCGGCCGCCGCGCCTGCGGCCGCCCCCGGGGCACCAGACACACCGCCCGCGATCGCCCTCTTCGACCCCGCCTTCCACGAGGGCGTGGTCGGCATCGTCGCCGCGAGACTCAAGGACCGCTTTCACCGCCCCTGCTTCGTCTTCGCGCGCGGTCGCGACGGGCTGCTGAAGGGCTCGGGCCGCTCGATCGCCGGCTTCCACCTGCGCGACGCGCTCGACCTCGTCGCCAAGCGCCACCCGGGCCTGCTGCTGCGCTTCGGGGGGCATGCGATGGCGGCCGGCTGCACGCTGACCGAGGACGGCTTGGCGCGCTTCGACGCGGCGCTGCGCCTGGTCGCGGCCGAGGCACTCGACGCCGCGACGCTCGCCCGCACCCTGCTCACCGACGGCCCGATGCCGGCCGGCGCCTGCACGCCCGAGACGGTGCGCGTGCTCGAGCGCGAGGTCTGGGGCGCCGGCTTCGACGCCCCGGTCTTCTGCGACGACGCCGAGGTGGTCGCGCAGCGCTGCGTCGGCGAGAAGCACCTGAAGCTCACGCTGCGCCTGGCCGGCGCCCTGCACGAGGCGATCTGGTTCGGCCGCACCGCGCCGCTGCCGGCGCGCGCGCGACTGGCCTACCGCCTGCAGCTCGACGAATGGAACGGCCGCCAGCGCGTCCAGTGGGTGATCGAGGCGCTCGACGAAGACCGCGCTGCCAGCGCCGGCCCGGCGCGTAACGCGCTCGGACTTGCCCCCGCCGGCGCGGAACCTATCGCGGCCGGCCCGCGTCCATCGGGGCATCATCCCGCCCCCGAGGCGGGCGCCACCCCCTACGCACGCTGAGCCGATGACCGCACCCTCGACGCCTACCGCCCGCCGCACCGCCGCCCTGCCGCTCACGCGCCGGAGCAGCCTCGGCGCCATGGCGGCGCTGCTCGCAGGCTGCGCGGGCACCCCGCCCGCCGATGCCGCCGCACAGCGCAGCCCGCGCACCTCGACCGTCGCCCGTGGCCTGCAGTACCCATGGAGCCTGGCCTTCCTGCCCGACTTCGAACGCGACGGCCTGATGCTCGTCACCGAGCGGCGCGGCCAGTTGCAGCTCGTCGGCCGCGACAACCGACCGCACCGCCCCGTGACCGGCGTGCCCGAGGTCGTGGCCCGCGGCCAGGGCGGCCTGCTCGACGTGGTGCTCGACCCACGCTTCGCGGAGAACCGCCTCGTCTACCTCGGCTACAGCGAGCGGGGCGACGACGGCGTCGGCACCGCGGTGGCGCGCGGGCGGCTCGAGACGAGCGCCAATGCCGCACGCCTCGACGCGGTGGAGGTGATCTTCCGCCAGCGGCCCAAGGCGGGCGGCAGCAGCCACTTCGGCTGCCGCCTCGTCTTCGCGCGAGACGGGCGCCTGTTCGTCACGTTGGGCGACCGCGGCAACCTGAGCGACCAGGCCCAGTCGCTCGACAACCTGATCGGCAAGGTCGTGCGCATCGAGCCCGACGGCCGCGTGCCCGCCGACAACCCCTTTGTCGGCAAGGCCGGCGCGCTGCCCGAGATCTGGAGCTACGGCCACCGCAACGTCCAGGGCGCCGCGCTGCACCCCGACACCGGCGAGCTCTGGACCCACGAGCACGGCCCGCAGGGCGGCGACGAGGTCAACGTGACGCTGGCCGGTCGCAACTACGGCTGGCCCGTCATCACCTTCGGCCGCGCCTACGGCCTGGGCACGCAGATCGGCGAAGGCACGACGCGCGACGACATCGAACCCGCGGTGACGACCTGGGTGCCGTCGATCGCGCCCAGCGGCATGGCCTTCGTCAGCAGCGACCACTACCCCGGCTGGCGCGGCAGCCTGTTCGTCGGCGCGCTGCGCGGCCAGACGCTGGTGCGCCTCGAACTCGACGGCCGCCGCGTCGTGCGCGAGGAGCGCCTGCTGTCGACCCTGTTCGAGCGCCTCCGCGACGTGCGCCAGGGGCCGGACGGTCTGCTGTACCTGCTGACCGACAACTCCGACGGCCGCGTCCTGCGCATCGAGGCGCCGAGCCGGGGCTGACCACCGCGCGGCACGACGCCGCCCGGCTCGACCTCGTTCGAGCCGGCCACTGGCCCCACACTCCCGCAGGAGCGTGACCACGAGAGCCAGGAGGGCGGGATGCCGACACGAAGCGACAAGGCGCACAGGCGCATCGAACGAGGACCGTCGCGATGAGCCCCCCGCAAGGCGGCGCCGACCTGGTGCACGTCGTCGCGCTGCTGGGCGCCGCCGTGGTCGCGGTGCCGCTGTTCAAGCGGCTCGGCCTCGGCTCGGTGCTCGGCTACCTGGCGGCGGGCCTCGCGATCGGCCCCTTCGGCCTCGGCCTTTTCGACGACCCTCAGGCGATCCTGCACGTCGCCGAGCTCGGCGTCGTGATGTTCCTGTTCGTCATCGGGCTCGAGATGCAGCCGTCGCGCCTGTGGGCGCTGCGGCGCCAGATCTTCGGCCTCGGCACGCTGCAGGTCGCCGTCTGCGGCGCGCTGCTCACCGGTGTCGGCCTGCTCGCCGGCCTCAGCGGCCCGGTGGCCTTCGTCGCGGCGATGGGCTTCGTGCTCACCTCGACCGCGATCGTGATGCAGATCCTCGACGAGCGCGGCGTCACCGCCACCGAGCCCGGCCAGCGCGCGGTCGCGATCCTGCTGCTGGAAGACCTGGCGATCGTGCCGCTGCTGGCGATCGTCGCGCTGCTCGTGCCGAGCGGCGCCGTCGAGGGCGCCTCGGCGCGCTGGGCCGAGGTCGGCATCGCGCTCGGCTCGCTGGTCGCGCTGATCGCCGCCGGGCTGTGGCTGCTCAACCCGCTGTTCGGCGTGCTCGCGCGCTCGAAGGCGCGCGAGATGATGACCGCCGCGGCCCTGCTCGTCGTGCTCGGCGCGGCGCTGCTGATGCAGCTCGGCGGCCTGTCGATGGCGATGGGGGCCTTCCTCGCCGGCGTGCTGCTGTCGGAGTCGAGCTTCCGCCACCAGCTCGAGGCCGACATCGAGCCCTTCCGCGGCCTGCTGCTCGGCCTGTTCTTCCTCGGCGTGGGCATGGCGCTCGACCTGGGCGTGATCGCGGCGCACTGGCCGAAGATCCTCGGCTGGGTGGTCGCCTTCATGGTGGTCAAGGCGATCGGCATCTATGCCGTCGCCCACTTCACCGGCGCGAACCTGCGCGAGCGGGTCTACCGCACCGCGCTGATGGCCCAGGGCGGCGAGTTCGCCTTCGTGCTCTATGCCACGGCCGCCGCCAGCGGCATCTTCGACGCGCAGACGAACGCGATCTTCACCACCGTCGTGATCGCCTCGATGGCCCTGACGCCGCTGGTGATCATCGTCGTCTCGCGCTCGCTGCCCCGCAAGCCGAACCAGTCGATGGACGGCATCGATGCAGCCGACGGCCTGCAGGGCAGCGTGCTGGTGATCGGCTTCGGCCGCTTCGGGCAGGTCACCTGCCAGGTGCTGCTCGCGCGCGGGCTCGACGTGACGATCATCGACAACGACACCGACATGATCCGGGCCGCGGCCGGCTTCGGCTTCAAGGTCTACTACGGCGACGGCACGCGGCTCGACGTGCTGCACACGAGCGGCGCCGGCAAGGCGCGCGCGGTGGCGATCTGCGTCGACCGGCCGGAGGTGGCGACCTACATCGCCGAGCTGGTGCGCGACGAGTTTCCGCTCGCCAAGTGCCTGGCCCGCGCCTTCGACCGCGGGCATGCGCTGAAGCTGATCGAGACCGGCGTCGACTACCAGATCCGCGAGACCTTCGAGTCGGCGCTGGCCTTCGGCGGCGCGACGCTCGCCGCGCTCGAGGTGAGCGAGGCGGAGGTCGACGACACGGTGGCCGAGGTGCGCCGCCTCGACGGCGAGCGCCTCGCGATCCAGCAGTCGCAGGGCGACATCGCCGCCGGGCGCGAACTGATGCGGGGCAACATCATCAAGCCCACGCCGTTCACCAGGCCGCAACGCGAAGGCCAGGTGCTCGGCGAGCCGGTGCCCGGCGGCGCCGAAGCGAGCGCGAAGACCTGACCCGAGTGCGCTGCACGGCAGGGCGCCCGCGCCGAGCGGCCTGCATGGCGGTGGCGCGAGGTTTCCCTTCGACAGATGAGATCGCCCCTCGCCCCCTGTCGGGCTAGGGAGGGCGGTTTCCACGCACGGTTCCTAGATTTCCTTCACCCGGCAAACGGTGCCGGTGCGGAGGAACTCAGATGGGACACACCGGAAGGGCGGCCACGAGGTACACGGCTGCAGTGCTCGGCATGCTCGCCTTGACTGGCGCAGCGCAGGCACAGGCACAGGCACAGGCCATTGCGCAGCGCGCACCGGCGGGGTTTGCCCAACCCGCGGCGATGGCGGATCTGCGCGGCGCGATCCGCCAGACGGCGGCCGTCGTCGAAGGCCTGGCGAGCGACATCCGCCACGAGTACACGGAGGAGGACGGGCCCTGGACCGTCGTCACGCTCACCGGCGTCAAGACCCACTTCGGTCAGGCCAGCGACACGGTCGAGATCCGCCACTTCGGTGGGCCGACGCCGAACGGGCGCATGGTCGTCGCGGCCGAGCTGCCGGTGTTCGTGAAGGACAAGCGCTACCTCGTCTTCCTGCGCAACACGGCGTGGAACCTCTCGCCGGTGGTCGGCGACCTGGCCTTGCGCGTCGAGAGCCAGGGCGGCAGCGAGTTGCTGGTCGATTCCGACGGCCGTGCCGTCACAGGCGTGGGCGCCAAGGGCGTGTCGCTGGGCGCAGCACTGTTCGAAGGCCCGCAGATCGACGGCAGCGCGCCGAAAGCCCTGGCTTCCGTGGCCGCCGCCTCTGCCAGCCGGCAGGCGCTGCGGCCGGAGACCCTGGTGCGTCAGCTCGGCCAGAACCTCGCGGCCCAGGGGCTGAAGGTCGAAGGCAGCTTCCTCACGCGACCCGCCGGTGCCTTCAAGTGGCGCGCGGTGCAGGTGGCGGCGAGGCCGGGCCGGCAGGCTGCCGGCACGCCGATGACGGCACGCACTGCGGCGTCAACGCCCGCCGCCGCAGAGCGCGACACCTCCGGAACCACGTCCCGCTGAAAGGAACGGTCATGATCGGACACCTGAAGGCTCTCGGCCCGCTCGCCCTGGCAGCCTCCCTTGCTGCGCCGCCGCTGCTGCTCGCGCCCCAGACCGCGGAAGCCGCGCGCTGGAGAACCTGCAACGGCACGCCGGTGCAGTGGCGCGGCACCGTGAACATCCACCGCAACCGCTGCAGCATCCCCGACACCGGCATCGTCAACAGCGCGTACTGGAACGGCATGCGGCAGTGGAACAGCCTGTCGAACGTCGTCGACGGCACCTTCGTCAACGCCGCCAGCGACTGCTCGATCGGCCATGGCGACGGGCAGAACGAAGTCGGCTTGGTGAACCGCGCGAACATCGACGGCGCGAACGGCGTGACGGTGCTGCAGCTCGGCCTGTGCTTCATCGGCAGCAACGACATCGACGAGGCCGACGTGATGATCGCCAACGACCTGAGCTTCGTCGCGCAGTGGGGCAACTTCCGCGGCACCACCGGGCGCAGCACCTTCGTGCACGAGTTCGGGCATTTCTTCGGCTTCCTGCACGACGACGTGCACGCGGTAATGCGCACCACGCCGCCGCACCTGCTGACCGGCGGCACCGAGCCCTCGACGGTCTGGCCGAGCGACACCGCCGGGATGAACGCGCTCTACGGCTTCGCCACCGCGCGCCCCAACCTGCTGCCGTCGGCGTTGGGCGTCGTCGGCGGCGTGGTGCAGACGCTGGACCCGGCCGTCACGACGACCATGTGCCGCGGCTCGATCGGCAGCTCGCGCATCTACCTCGGCAACGCCGGCAACATCGGCTCTGGCACCTACAACCTGCGCATCCGCCTGAGCCCGACCTCGCCGATGGCCGGCTATACGGGTGCCGCCGGCGTGGCGGCCAGCTTTACCCATTCGATCGGCGCCTTCTCGCAGGGCACCTTCGACCTGTCGTTCCGCGTCCCTTCGACCTTGCCCAACGGGACCTACTTCATCTATCACGACATGGACTACACCGGCACGATCTCCGAACTGCGTGAGGGCGACAACCGGACGGTCAGCGCGAAGCGGGTGCGGGTCGCCTGCTGAGGCCGAAGCGATGCGATCGGCCTTCGCACCCGGCGCCATGGTCGCCGCCGCACTCGCGGCGGCGCTGGGGGCGGCGGCCGTGTCGCCGCCTGGCGCATCGAGCGCGCCCGGCACGGCCTCCGACGCGGCCATGAGCCTCGACGCCAAAGCGGAACGGCCAGCCCCACCGGACCGCTTCGTCGTCGAGACCGCGGAGGGCCGGCGCCTCTCCGGTGCGCCGGCGCGCATCGACATCCGCCACCTCGATGCGCTGCAGGCGCCGCAGATCGAGGTGACCGTCTCGGCTGGAGACGACGAGGGGCAGGTCTGGGGGTTTCGGGCCTGGGCGCCGTCGTCGTTTCCGGGCATGCCCGGCTTCACGGCGCACATCGTTCGCGGGCCGCTCGGGCCCGGCCAGGCGGGGGTCGAACACGGCCGCGCCGCGGCCGACACCCGTTCGGCCACCGGCGGCACACTGCAACTCGCGCTGCGCGAGGGCCGGCTCACCGGTCGCGCCCATGCCAACGGGGCCTCGGCGCGTTTTGAAGGGCCGTATGCAGTCAGCTGCGCGGTCCCGGCTTCTGCCCCAGCGGCAGCAGCTTCCGCGGCCACGCCCACGCCGGAGGCGCCGCTGCCCGTGCTCGTCGTCGACGAGCGCTTCGAGTCGCCGCTGTGCAAGCCCTACGCGCAGCTCGCCGGCGTTGTCCGGTAGCAGCACGAGCGTCACGAGCCCGCCGCAAACGGGGTTTCCGTGGCGCCTGCACGACGCGAGATCAGGGTAAATCCTAAAATCGCCGGGTGACTGCAACACCCTTTCCCACCATTTTCCTGAACGCGGACCTGCACTGCCACTCGATCGTCTCCGACGGCACCTTGCCGCCGGAGGCCCTCGCTGCGCGCGCGCACGCGAACGGCGTCGAACTCTGGGCCCTGACCGACCACGACGAAGTCGGCGGCCAACGCCGCGCCCGCGACGCCGCGCTGGCGCTGGGCATGCCCTATCTCAACGGTGCCGAGCTCTCGGTGACCTTCGCCGACCGCACGGTGCACATCGTCGGCCTCGGCTTCGATGCCGAAGACGCGGGACTGGTCGAAGGCCTGCGCGACATGCGCGCCGGGCGCGAGCGCCGTGCCCGCGAGATGGCGGCGGCGCTGGCGGCGGTCGGCATCCGCGGTGCCTTCGAGGGCGCGCAGCGCTATGTCGGCAACCCGGAGCTGATCTCGCGCACCCACTTTGCTCGCCACCTGGTCGAGAGCGGCGTCTGCGCCGACACGCACGAGGTGTTCCGCCGCTACCTGACCGAAGGCAAGCCCGGCTACGTGCCGCACCGCTGGGCGACGCTGGGCGACGCCGTCGGCTGGATCACGCGCGCGGGCGGCACCGCCGTCATCGCGCACCCCGGCCGCTACAAGTTCACCGCGAACGAGGAGTACGCGCTGTTCTCCGAGTTCAAGCAGCACGGCGGGCGCGGTGTCGAGGTCGTCACCGGCAGCCACAGCAGCGCCGACGCGCTGAGATACGCGGAGATGGCGCTCGAGTTCGACCTGCTCGCCTCGCGCGGCTCCGACTTCCACAGCCCCGAAGAGAGCCATACCGACCTCGGCCGCCTGCCTCCGCTGCCGGGACAGCTGACACCGGTCTGGGAAGCGCTGGCCGACCGCGTCCAGCGCCCGTGAACGGCAGCACCCCTCGCCCGGGCAGGACCGCCGGGTGAGTGCGCCTGCCTCGGGCCGCGCAGCGGCCCGCCCAGTGCCCCTGCCGACCGGCCTGCCGGTGCAGCGGCCGTTGCTCGGTATCGGGCTGATCCTGTTGAGCTGCGCGGCTTTCGCCCTGCTCGACTCCGCCTCCAAGACGGCCGTCGCCGCGCTGCCGGTGGTGGTGGTCGTGTGGGCGCGCTACGCCGTGCAGGCGGTGGCGATGGGCTTGTGGCTGCTGCACCCGGCGCGGCGCCACCTGCTGCCGACACGCCACCCGCGCTTCCAGCTGCTGCGCGGCGGCCTGCTGGTCACGGTGACGGCGCTCGCCGTGCTGAGCCTGCAATACCTGCCGGTGGCCGAGTTCACCGCGATCGTGATGCTCACGCCGGTGATCGTCACGGTGATCGCGGTGGTCGTGCTGAAGGAGGCGATGACGCCCTTGCGCTGGGCGCTGGCGGCCGGGGGCCTGGCCGGCGCGTTGATCATCGCGCGCCCCGGCAGCGGGCTGTTCGGCTGGGCGGCGCTGCTGCCGGCCATCGGCGCCACCTGCTACGCGGCCTTCCAGTTGCTCACGCGCCGCATGGCGACCCTCGAGAGCCCGCTGACGACCCACTTCTACACCGGCGTGGTCGGCACCGCCGCCGCATCGGCCGCGCTGGTGGCGCTGGCTGTGCCGTTCGGGACCGTGCTGGCCGAAGCCGGCCCGCGCCTGGGCGCCCTGCTGTTGCTGCTCGGCGCGCTGGGCACGGTCGGTCACCTGATGCTGATCCTCGCGATGGGCATGGCGCCGGTGTCGACCCTGATGCCCTTCACCTACGCGCAGATCCTGTTCGCGACGGTCGCCGGCTGGCTGGTGTTCGGTCACGTGCCCGACGCGGCGGCGCTGGCCGGCATGGGCATCATCGCGGTCTGCGGCGCGGCGGCCGTGTGGCTCAACGCCCGCCCCGGCGGCGAGGCAAACCGCGCGCGGGTGCCCGACAACTCGGTCTCGGCCGATACGATCGCGGACTGAACCGCGGCGACGGATCGGCAGCGACCCGAGCGGCCACAGAACCTGCGCCGCCGCGTGAAGTCGACACAGCATGTCCCAATACTTCGAAGTCCACCCAGAGAACCCGCAGGGCCGGCTGCTCAAGCAGGCCGCGCAGATCCTGCACGACGGCGGCATCGCCGCGATCCCGACCGACTCGAGCTACGCGCTGGTCTGCCGGCTCGACGACAAGGCGGCCGCCGAGCGGCTGCGCCGCATCCGCCAGGTCGACGAGCAGCACCACCTGACGCTGCTCTGCCGCGACCTCTCGGAGCTGGCGAGCTACGCGCGCGTCGACAACCGTCAGTACCGCCTGATGAAGCTCGGCTCGCCCGGACCGTTCACCTTCATCCTCGAGGCGACGAAGGAGGTGCCGCGGCGCGTCTCTCACCCCTCGCGGCGCACGATCGGCCTGCGCGTACCCGACCACCGCGTGACGCAGGAGCTGCTCGCGGCCTTCGGCCAGCCGCTACTCGCGACGACGCTGATCTGCCCCGGCGAGAGCGAGCCGATGAACGACCCGCTCGAGATCCGCGAGCGGCTGCAGAAGCAGGTCCAGGCGGTCGTCGACGCCGGCGCCTGCCCGATGGCGCCGACGACCGTGGTCGACCTCAGCGGCGAGGAGCCGCGCCTGGTGCGCGTCGGGCGCGGCGACCCGGCGCTGCTCGGGCTCGAAGTGACCGACGAGACCGACTGAGCGCGATCACGCCCGACCCGCGCCGCGGCCGCCGCGGTTCGCGGGGTGCAGGCCGGCTCGTCGCGCGGGACCCGGACGAGGTCAGCGGCTGACCGGGCGGGCGGCCGGCGGCATCGGAGCGGCGATCCCGGACGACCAGATGCGCCGCACCCCCTTGGCGGCCATCTCCTTCCAGGCCGCGGCGCGCGAGCCTTCAAGGTCGAGCGGGCGCGTCGCGTCCTCGATCACGCTGACGTGGAAGCCCGCCTTGCGTGCGTCGAGCGCCGTCCAGGCGACGGCGAAGTCGGTCGGCAGGCCGACGACGTAGACGTCGGTGATGCGGCGCGTCCACAGGTAGCCGGCCAGGCCGGTCGAGGTCCGGCGGTCGGCCGCCTCGAAGGCCGAATAGCTGTCGACATCGCGCTGGAAGCCCTTGCGCAGGATCAGCTGCGCGGTCGGCAACCGCAGCTCCGGGTGCAGGCCCGCGTCCTCGCTGCCCTGCACGCAGTGGTCGGGCCAGAGCACCTGCAGGCCGTACCCGAGCCTGACCGTCTCGAAGGGTCGCCGGCCGGGATGCTGGCTGGCGAACGAGGCGTGGTCAGGCGGGTGCCAGTCCTGCGTGACGACGATGT
This sequence comes from Ideonella sp., assembly GCA_035911095.1. Classification (GTDB taxonomy): domain Bacteria; phylum Pseudomonadota; class Gammaproteobacteria; order Burkholderiales; family Burkholderiaceae_C; genus JAMHWF01. Next base: position 114,503 of record JAMHWF010000053.1, read on the forward strand.
TGTCGAAGGCCGCGGCCAGCCGGTTGATGACCGGCACGACCTCGGCGCCGCCGGGCACCGGGAGGCTGCCACCCTGGACGTGGCAGTTCTGCACGTCGACGACGACCAGCACCGCATTCGGGCCGGGCTCGATCGGCCCGGCACGGGCGGCCAGCGGTGCCGCGGCCAACGCGGCGAGAAGGGCGCTGGCCTGCAGCAGATGGCGGCGTTGCATGAGAGACCGCTCGTCGGTTGGTGTTCGCTGGTCGGTGGGGCAGCCCGAATGATGGCCCAGCCACGTCGGCGGCCTGGCACGCCCCGCGGGCTCTCCGGCACCCGGCAACCGCGAGCGGGCCGGGGTCTTTCGTCATTCGGGCGAGGGCTGTGGCCTCATCGCGGACCATCCCGCACCCGTGAGCCGCCGCACACGGCGACGCGAGTCGACTGTGCGGCGTACCCGAACCCCTTTGAGCCACGGAGTCGTTGGATGATCCCCTTCCCTTCGCGCCGCAGCCTGCTGGCGCTCGCCCTCGGCGCCTGCGCCGGCACGGCCCTCGCGCAGACCCCGGCACGCACGCCCTCGCCGGCCGGTGCCGAGCTCTACTTCATCGAGCCGCGCGACGGCCAGACGGTGACGAGCCCCTTCACCGTGAGGTTCGGCCTCAAGGGCATGGGCGTCGCCCCGGCCGGCGTCAGCTTCGAGGGCTCGGGCCACCATCACCTGATCGTCGACGCGAAGCTGCCGCCGCCGAACGCGCCGATCCCGATGGACGCCAACCACCTGCACTTCGGCAAGGGCCAGACCGAGACGCAGCTCACCCTCTCGCCGGGCACCCACACGCTGCAGCTGCTGCTGGGCGACGCCGGCCACGTGCCGCACGAGCCCGTCGTCTCGTCGCCCCAGATCACGGTCACGGTGAAGTGAGGCCTGCGCGGACCGCCCCGGCGGTCCGCAGCCTTCAGATCGTCACCGATTAAGCATCAGCGGAAATTCAATAAGGGCAAACGCGAGGCATCGCCTGCCCGACAGGCACAATCGAGTCTGAATCTCATTTGCCCCGATCCGACCCATGGCTGCCTTCAACGAAGAGCGCGTGCTGAGCGTGCACCACTGGACCAACAAGCTGTTCACCTTCACGACGACGCGCGACCCCGCGCTGCGCTTCTCGAACGGCCACTTCACGATGATCGGCCTGAAGGTCAACAACAAGCCGCTGCTGCGCGCCTACAGCATCGTCAGCGCCAACTACGAGGACCACCTCGAGTTCCTGAGCATCAAGGTGCCCGACGGCCCGCTCACGTCGAAGCTGCAGCACCTGCAGGTCGGCGACACGGTGATCGTCGGCCGCAAGCCGACCGGCACCCTGCTGATCGACTACCTGCTGCCCGGCAAGCGGCTGTACCTGGTGGGCACCGGCACCGGCCTGGCGCCCTTCATGAGCATCATCCGCGACCCGGCGACCTATGAGCAGTTCGAGCACGTGATCCTCGTGCACGGCGTGCGGCAGAAGGATGAACTGGCCTACCACGACCTCGTCACCGAGCACCTGCCTGCGCACGAGATCCTCGGCGAGATGATCTCGAGCCAGCTGCGCTACTACCCGACGGTCACGCGCGAGAGCTACAAGAACATGGGCCGCGTGACCCACCTGATGGAGAACGGCAAGCTGTTCGAGGACCTCGGCATGCCGCCGCTCGACCCCGAGCAGGACCGCGTGATGATCTGCGGCAGCCCGGGCATGCTGCGCGACCTGAAGCACCTGCTGGAGTCACGCGGCTTCAAGGAAGGCAACACCACCACGCCCGGCGACTTCGTCGTCGAGCGCGCGTTCGCCGAGCAGTAACCGGACGGGCGGCCCGCGGCGGCGGGCGGCCCTGCGCCTCCGCGCCCCCTCCCGTAGCCGCCCGACAGCGCCCGGGGCGATGCGCTCAGCTGTTCGGCGGCGGCTGCAGCATGTGCTCGACCACCAGCCGGCCGTAGCGGTCGGCGATCGACGCGTGGTGCCCGCGGGCGATCTCCGCCACCGTCGCGCTGCGCCGGCCGTCGGGCGCATAGGCGATCAGCCAGGCATGGCCGCTCTCGGCGAGCTTCAGGTGCTCCTTCGCGAGCACGATCTCGTAGCCGAAGCTCGCGGTGCCGCTCGCCGTGTCGAGCTCGTGCTGCACCTGCTCGCGCATCTCCTCGGCCGTGTAGCGGGTCAGGTCCTCGTCGTCGAAACCCGAGCGAGAGAGCTCGGCATGAGCGCCGTCTCGGTCGGCCTCCCGCTCGAAGGCCATCACCACATGGCCCACCGGCTTGAACACGCCGAAGGACTCGGGAACCCTGCGCTTGTCCATGTGTTGCATGGCGGTCTCCTTGCCGACCTCGTCGGCCCGCAACGACAGGCTGCGCCCGTTGCGCGCCGCTGGCCAATCAAGACCACGACGCCGGGAAGGTCTGCCTCAGTGCCGCCGGGCGCGCCCGCGGCCCTTGGCGCCCGCGGGCCTTGGCTCGGCGGGCGTCGGCGCCTTGGCCTGGGCTCCGGACGCCTTCTGGCCGATGCGGCTTTCGGTGCCCGCCAGCAGCTTGGCGATGTTGCCGCCGTGCCGCCAGACGAGCAGCAAGCTCATCACCGCGATGCCGATCGCCAGCGGCCCCGGGCCCCAGATCAGCAACTGGTAGAACGGCGCGAAGGCCGCCGCGACGATCGAGGCCAGCGACGCGTAGCGGAAGAACCAGGCGATGATCAGCCAGGTCGCGAGCGTCGCCGCACCGAGCAGCGGGTTGAGCGCGAGCAGCACGCCAGCGGCCGTCGCGACACCCTTGCCGCCGAAGAAACGGAAGAACACCGGCCACAGGTGGCCGACGAAGGCCGCCACGCCGACCAGCGCCTGCGTCCCGGCGCCGAGCCCGAAGCGCGGCCCGTAGACCACGACCAGCAGCACCGGCAGGTAGCCCTTCAGCGCATCGAGCAACAGCGTCAGCAGCGCCGCCTTGCGGTTGCCCGAGCGCAGCACGTTGGTCGCGCCGGGGTTGCCCGAGCCGTAGGTCCGCGGGTCGCTCAGACCCATCACGCGGCTCACGATCACCGCAAACGACAGCGAGCCGAACAGATAGGCGACGAGGGTCGCCAGTGCCGGCAACCAGAAGCTCGAGGTCATTGCGATCACACCTTGTTCATCCGTCCGCGCCGGCGCAAGCCACCGGCCGCGCGCCGAGCGCGCGGGTCAGCACCGCCGGCGCGATGCCGACCAGATAGCCGCGCTGCCCGCCGTTGATGCAGATGCGCGGCAGCTCGAGGATGCTCGCCTCGACGTAGACCGGCATCGCCTTGCGCGTGCCGAACGGCGAGGTGCCGCCGACGCGGTAGCCGCTGTGACGCTCGGCGACCTCGGGGCGGCAGGGCTCGACCTTCTTGCTGCCGATCTGGCGCGCCAGCGCCTTCAGGCTGACCTGCCGGTCGCCGTGCATCAGCACGACGAGCGGCGCCGCCTTCTCGTCCTGCATCACCAGCGTCTTCACCACCTCGTGCTCGGGCACGCCGAGCTGGCGCGCCGACTCGGCGGTGCCGCCGTGCTCGACGTAGTCGTAGACATGCTCGGTGAAGCCGATGCCGTGGCGGCGAAGCCATTGCGTCGCCGGCGTCTCGCTCACGTGGGCAGGCTTGCGGGCCATGTCGGGGTCGGTCGGCGGGCAGGGTGTCGGCGGCGGCGCGGCGGGTCGCGGTGCCTCAGACGGCTGGATCCCGCGACTCCCATCGGATCGCGTCGATCGCCGCGAGCAGCTCCGGCGCCAGCCTCGTGCCCCAGGCGTCGAGGTTCTCGTCGAGCTGGGCGCGGGTGGTCACGCCGATGATCGTGCTGGCGGTCTGCCAGCGGCCGTAGCACCAGGCGAGCGCCATGCGGGTCGGCGTCAGGCCCTGCCTGCGGGCGAGCGCGTTGTAGCGCCGCGCGGCGGCCAGCGCCTCGGGCCGCCCCCAGCGCTGCGCCTTCATGGTGTCGAACATCGCGAGGCGCCCGGGCCTGGCCGGATCGTCGAGACCGGCGACGTCGTACTTGCCGGTGAGCAGCCCGAAGCCGAGCGGCGAATAGGCGAGCAGCGAGACGCCGCCGCGGTACATCGCCTCGTCGAGCCCGTTCTCGAGCGTGCGGTTGATCAGGCAGTACGGGTTCTGCACGGTGGCCACGCGCGGGAGGGCGTGCGCCTCGGCCAGGCGCAAGAACTCGCCACAGCCCCAGGGCGTCTCGTTGGACAGCCCGATGTGGCGCACCTTGCCCGCCTTGACGAGGCCGGCGAAGGCTTCGAGCTGGGCGTGGATCGAGGTCTGCTCGCGGTCGTTGGCCGGGTCGAAGTACATCGCGCCGAACGCCGGTGCGTTGCGGTTCGGCCAATGGATCTGGTAGAGGTCGATCACCTCGGTCTGCAGGCGCTTCAGGCTCGCGTCGCAGGCGGCGACGATGTCGGCCGGTGTCATGTCGAGGCTGCCGCCGCGGATCCAGTCCATGTTGCGCGAAGGGCCGGCCACCTTGGTCGCGAGCACGACGCGCCGGCGCGCATCGGGACGGCGCGCAAACCAGCGGCCGATGATCGCCTCGGTGGCGCCGAAGGTCTCGCGGCGCGCCGGCACCGAATACATCTCGGCCGTGTCGATGAAGTCGACGCCGCGCTCGAGCGCGTGGTCGAGCAGCGCATGCGCTTGTGTCTCGCCGACCTGCTGGCCGAAGGTCATCGTGCCCAGGCAGATGCGGCTGACGTTCAGGTCGCTGTGGCCCAGGGTGATCGATTCCATCTCGCCTTCCATGCGTCGGGCTCGCAGTGTGCCGCAAGCCCGCGACACACTCGATGGCGGAAGGCCCCCGGGCGGACCGGACGAGCGCGGCCGTGCCGCGCGCCGGTCAGTCGGCGGTCGGCGCCACGGCTGCCGACGCCGGCCGCGGCCAGGCGTGGCGGGGGCCCGGCGCCGGGGGCCGCGCCGCCATCACCGGGGGCGACGTCGACGGGCCCGGGCCCGACGGCAGCGCGATCCTCGACATCGGCAGCGCGCACTCCATGACCAGCTTCAGCGCGGCCTCGGGCGGGATCGCCCGGGTCCCGTGGGTCATCACCTCGACGATCGCCAGGCCGCAGGCGATCGGCCATTGGCGCGGTGCCGCACAACCGGCGCTGGCGAGGGCATGAAAGGCCGCCCAATGCTCGCGCAGGTAGGCCTCGGGCGAGGACGCGGCGCCGCTTCCTCGCGGCCAGCGCGGCAGGCCGAAATCCGGGTCGAGCAGGCGGGCACCGACATGCGCGCGCAGCTCCCGCAGGTCGGGAAGATCCTCGGCGCCCAGTTGCCGCGCGCGCGTGCCGACGAGGCGCCACACCGAATGCCGATGGTCGAACAGTGCGTCGTCGATCAGCTCGCCGCGGTAGCGCAGGCGGCCGTCCGGCGCCTGCAGCACGACGAAGACCTGGCGCTCGTCGAACCCGCGCTGCTCGACCAGCTCTTCACGCACGCTCGCCTGGCAGGCGTGACCGGCCAGGGCGGCAAGTGCGGCAAGCAGGCTGTCGATGTGGACGCCACGGTCTTCCTTCATCGCGGCCATCAGCCGCCCGAGCAGCTGATGCGCGACCTGGCGCGGCGCGCGCAGCGGGTCGGGGGGCGCGGAGCCGATGCGCCCTCCGCTTCCGCCGCGGAACGACGGCCAAGGCCGCCACCAGATCGACGAAGACGCGCCGCGACCCTGCAGAAAACCCGTGAACATCGACCCTCCCCCGGAAGCGCTCCAGTGAACAGCAGAGCGCGGAGCGAGAGTCTCGCGGCGGCGCACCGGCGAGGCCAACCTTCGGACGGGGGCCGCCGCAGGCCCAACCCTGTGCCGGCCCGGCGAGAGGCCCGCACCTGGGCGATGTTGTCGGCGCCGGTTCCCGGCAGTGGCCGGGCGGAACGGGGGCGGAAGCCGCCGGCCGCTCAGCGGCGGAAGAAGCGCTCCAGCAGTTCGCCGGGCAGCGTGTCCATCGGACGCTCGCTCACCTGGCAGCCCAGGCGCAGGTCGAGCGAGGAGGCATGCCAGCCGAAGCTCGGATCGTCTTCGGGGGTGCCAACGGTCGCGCCCTTGGCGGCCAGCTCGTCGGTATCGATGTCGACGTTGGCTTTTCGCCGCGCACGGCTGCCGCCGCGGTTGAAGGACATCATCTCCCTACCCCTCCGACTCGTTCGTGTGGCTCCGGTCCCGGAGTATCGACGGCGATGCGGCACCGCACCAATGCTGCGTTTCAAACAGATACGCCGGCTGCGGCGACCAGGCCACGCGCAGGCCTGCGATCCGGCCTGGAAAGCAAGCATTCATCATTGACTTTGGCGATCGATTCGATGCCATGAATCAATCTTGACAATCACTCACCGGGCTCAAAATCCAAGGCTTCGAGGGCTGGCCTCCCTCACTCCTCGAACCCCGATCCCACCCCGCAACAAGGAGCATGTGCATGCCTTTGATCAACAGCCAAGTCAAGCCTTTCAAGGCGACCGCCTTCCACAACGGCAAGTTCGTCGATGTCTCGGACGAAAGCCTGAAGGGCAAGTGGAGCGTGTTCGTCTTCTACCCGGCGGACTTCACCTTCGTCTGCCCGACCGAGCTCGAGGACCTGGCCGACAACTACGCCGAGTTCCAGAAGCTGGGCGTCGAGATCTACGGCGTGTCGACCGACACCCACTTCGCCCACAAGGCGTGGCATGACACCTCGGAAGCGATCAAGAAGGTCAACTACCCTCTCGTCGGCGACCCGACCGGCACGCTGTCGCGCAACTTCGACGTGCTGATCGAATCCGAAGGCCTCGCCTATCGCGGCACTTTCCTGGTCAACCCGGAAGGCGTCATCAAGACCGCCGAGATCCACGACAACGGCATCGGCCGCGACGCCAAGGAACTGCTGCGCAAGGTCAAGGCCGCGCAGTACGTGGCCAGCCATCCGGGCCAGGTCTGCCCGGCCAAGTGGCAGGAAGGCGCGAAGACGCTGACGCCTTCGCTCGACCTGGTCGGCAAGATCTGAGCGACCGCCGCTAGCTCGTCCGTCCCGGCCGCCGCGCGCGGCCGGGCGGTCCGGGCTGCGAGCACCTGCCGGCCGCGGCGCATGTCGCGGCACCTGGCGGGTGCTGGCAGACCGGTCTGCCGGACACAGATCCAGCTTCACCTCTCGCAGGAGTTCCCCGATGCTCGACGACACCCTCAAGTCCCAGCTCAAGGCCTATCTCGAGCGCGTGACCCACGACGTCGCGCTCGTCGCTTCGCTCGACGACCGCCCTGCCTCGCAGGAGATGCGCGAACTGCTCGAGGACATCTCCTCGCTCAGCCCGCGCGTGCAGGTGCGCTATGACGGCGACGACGCGCGCCGCCCCTCGTTCTCGATCTCCCGTGCCGACGAAAGCATGGGCATCCGCTTCGCGGCGATCCCGATGGGCCACGAGTTCACCTCGCTGGTGCTCGCGCTGCTGCAGGCCGGCGGCCACCCACCCAAGGTGGAGGCCGACGTGATCGACCAGATCCGCACGCTCGAGGGCGACTTCGTCTTCGAGACCTACATGTCGCTCACCTGTCACAACTGCCCCGACGTCGTGCAGGCGCTGAACCTGATGGCGGTGCTGAACCCGCGCATCCGCCACGTCGCGATCGACGGCGGGCTGTTCCAGAAGGAGATCGACGAGCGCCAGATCATGGGCGTGCCGACCATCTTCCTGAACGGCGAGATGTTCGGCTCGGGCCGCATGGAGCTCAGCGAGATCCTGGCCAAGATCGACACCAATGCCGGCGCGCGCGACGCCGCCAAGATGGCCGCAAAGTCGGCCTTCGACGTGCTGATCGTCGGCGGCGGGCCGGCCGGCTTCGCCAGCGCGGTCTACGCCGCGCGCAAGGGCATCCGCACCGGCGTCGTCGCCGAGCGATCGGGCGGGCAGACGCTCGACACGCTGGGCATCGAGAACTACATCTCGGTGCTGGCGACCGAAGGGCCGAAGTTCGCCGCCGCGCTCGAGGCGCATGCGCGCGCCTACGATGTCGACATCATGGGCGGCCAACGCGTCGAGGCACTCGAGCCGCCGACGCAGGAAGGCGACCTGATCGGCATCAAGCTCAGCAACGGCGCGAAGCTGGAGGGGCGCTCGGTGATCCTCGCCACCGGCGCGCGCTGGCGCAACGTGAACGTGCCCGGCGAAGCCGAGTACCGCAACAAGGGCGTCGCCTACTGCCCCCACTGCGACGGGCCGCTCTACAAGGGCAAGCGGGTGGCGGTGATCGGCGGCGGCAACTCGGGCGTCGAGGCGGCGATCGACCTCGCGGGCGTCGTCGACCACGTGACGCTGGTCGAGTTCCTGCCCGAGCTGAAGGCCGACGCGGTGCTGGTGAGCAAGCTCAAGAGCCTGCCCAACGTCGACATCCGCACCAACGCGCAGACCACCGAGATCACCGGCGACGGCTCGAAGGTCGACGGCCTGATCTACAAGGACCGCGCGAGCGGCGAGCAGCACCGCGTGCCGCTGGCGGGCGTCTTCGTGCAGATCGGCCTGGTGCCGAACACCGAGTGGCTGAAGGGCACGATCGAGCTCTCGAAGTTCGGCGAGATCGTGGTCGACGCGCGCGGCGCGACCAGCGTGCCCGGCGTCTTCGCCGCCGGCGACGCGACGACCGTGCCGTACAAGCAGATCGTCATCGCGGCCGGCGACGGCGCCAAGGCGGCGCTGTCGGCCTTCGACCACCTGATCCGCAGCTCGGCACCGTGAGGCGAGACGGGCGGGACCGGAAGGCCCGATGACCGACGCCACCGTCGCACCCGCCCCCGCTGATCGCGGCGGCCTCGAATACCCGTTCGAGGCGCCGCCCGCGCCCGGCCGCCGCCTGCAGGTGATCCCGGGCGTGCACTGGCTGCGCATGCCGCTGCCCTACAAGCTCGACCACATCAACCTCTATGCGATCGACGACGGCGAGGGCTGGGCGATCGTCGACACCGGCGCCTGCTGCGACAGCGTCGCCGCCGCCTGGCGCGAGCAGTTCGCCCACGCGCCCGACCAGCGCCGCATGACGCGCGTGCTCGTCACCCACATGCACCCCGACCACGTCGGCATGGCCGGCTGGCTCACGCGCAAGTTCGACGTGCGGCTGTGGATGACGCGGCTCGAGTACCTGCACTGCCGCACGATCGTCGCCGACACGGGCCGCGAAGCTCCTCCCGACGCGATCGAGTTCTACCGCCGCTGCGGCTGGGGGGCGGCGGCGCTCGAGGCCTACCTCGCGCGCTTCGGCAACTTCGGCAAGCACATCCACCCGCTGCCCGACAGCTTCCGCCGCTTAAGCGACGGCGACGAACTGCAGATCGGCGCGCACACCTGGCGCGTCATCGTCGGCAACGGCCACTCGCCCGAGCATGCCTGCCTGTACTGCCCAGAGCTGAAGCTCTTCATCTCGGGCGACCAGGTCCTGCCACGCATTTCGTCGAACGTCTCGGTCTACCCGCTCGAGCCCGAGGCCGACCCGATGGGCGACTGGCTCGCCTCGCTCGACAAGCTGCAGCGCCTGGTGCCCGACGACGTGCTGGTGCTGCCGGCGCACAACAGCTGCTTCCGCGGCCTGCACGCACGGCTGGAGGCCCTGCGCCGCGGCCAGCATCTTGCGCTTGAGCGCCTCCTGAACACTCTGGCCGAGCCGCGCCGCGCGACCGATGTCTTCTCCGCGCTCTTCGCGCGGCCCGTCTCCGAGAGCGACGTGGCACTGCTCGGCATGGCCACCGGCGAGGCGCTGGCCTGCCTCAACTACCTGCTGCAACGCGGGCGGGCGACGCGCGAGCTCGACGCGCAAGGCGTGGCCTGGTACCGGGCCAGCGGCGGCTGATCGCCGCGGGTGCCGGGCTTCAGGCCGGCGCACCCGGCGCCAGCCGGCGGTAGGCGCTGAAATGGCGCAGCGCCCCGCGCTTGTCGCCGAGCTGCTCGCGCAGGCGCCCGGCGTTGAAATGGGCGTCGGCCAGGTCGGGCTCGATCGCCAGGCTGCGCTCGTAGCTCGCCAGCGCCTCGCGCCAGCGCTGCGCGTCCTCGAGCGCGATCGCGCGGTTGAAGTGAAGCAGCGCCGCCTGTGGGTGTTGCTCCAGCGCGGCCTCACAGATCTCCAGCGCCTCGGCGCTGCGCCCGGCCTCGCAGAGCAGCGCCGCGAGGTTCAGGCTGGCGTCGACATGGGCCGGCACCAGCGCCAGCGCCCTGCGGTAGAAGGCTTCGGCGGCAGCCGGGTCGCCGCCCTCGGCCGCCAGGGCGCGGCCGTACCAGGTGTCGGCGTCCACGCCCTCAGCCGCGGCGGCTGGGACCGTCGCCGCCGCGGGCCGGGACCGCCCATGCGGGCCCCGACCATGTCCAGCCCCGACCCCTTCCGGCCCAGGCCCGGCGGCATCACCGCCGGCAGGCCGCGCCGGCGCCACGCCGGGCACCAGGAACAGGAGGCCCCCCTCGGCCGGCGCCACCTCGAAGTCCATCAGGCCCTGGCCGCTGCCGGCCTCCCAGCGGCCGTTGCGGTCGTGCACCGCGACGTCCGAGCCGACCGCGGTGATGCGCAGGCCCGACAGCGGCACCTGGGCCGGCAGTCGCGCGCGCAGGCCGGCCAGCGCGCGCACGATGCGGCGCGGCGCGATGCCGGCCTGCTGCAGCGCGTGCGCGGTGCGCAGCAGCATCAGGTCGCGGAAGGAGAAGCGCAGCGCGTTGCGCGGGCCGCGGGCCGGCGTCACGAAGCCGGCGGCGATCAGGCCGTCGAGCACCGCGCGCGAGAGCCCCAGCATCGCCTGCACGCGCCGCAGGCTGTACGGCGCCTCGGCGTCGGGCGCGGTCACTTCCGCGCGCGGGCGCGCGCCGGTGCGGGGGCAGCTTCGGCCGGGGCGGCGACGGCGGCGGTGCGCTTCGCACCCTTGCGCTGGCGCTCGGCCGGCGCGGCGGCGGCCTCGGGTTCGGGCGCGGCGGCCGCACGCCGGGCGGCGGCGGGCGCGGGCGCCGCCGGCTTCGCGGCCTTCTTGCCCAGGCTCGCCTTCAGCGCCTCCATCAGGTCGATCACCTGGCCGCCGGGCGCCGGCGCCTCTTCGGCGCGGGTGCTGACGACCACCTCCTTGCCGCCGATCTTCTCGTCGATCGCGGCGAGCACGCGCTTCTTCTCTTCGTCCTCGTAGCGCTCCGGCGCGTAGCCGTCCTCGGCGATCTGCTCGATCAGCTGCAGCGCGAGCTGCAGTTCGCCCGGCGCGACAGCCACCTGCTCGATGTCGAGGTCGTGCAGCGAGCGCACCTCGTCGGCATAGCGCAGCTGCTGCAGCACCAGGCCGCCGTCGGCCGCGCGCACCTGCACGACGTACTGCTTGGCCTTCCAGGCCCACTTGGCCAGCGCGCAGCGCTCGCTCCTGCGCATCGCCTCCATCAGCAGCGCATAGGGCTTGCCGCCGCGCTTGTCGGGCGCGAGCAGGTAGGCCTTGTCGTAGTACAGCGGGTCGACCGACTTCTCGGGGATGAAGGCGACGATCTCCACCACGTGGCTGCTCGTCTCCTCGAGCTGCTTCAGCTCCTCGGGCGTGAAGAGCACGAAGCGGTCCTTCTCGAACTCGTAGCCCTTGACCATCTCTGATCGCGGCACGACCTGCTGCGTCTTCTCGGAGACGTACTGCTGCTTCAGCCGCGAGCCGTCCGGTGCCAGCAGGTTGAAGCGCAGGCTCGAGTCGCTCTCGGTTGCCGAATACAGGCGCACCGGGATCGAGACGAGCCCGAAGCTCAAGGTCAGCGAGGCGATCGAGCGGGCAGCGGCCATGCAGGTCTCCTGGGGGAAGCGCTCGCCGCCTCGGCGGACGGCGACCAGCGCGCTGGGTCACGACCCGCCACCGGGCGGCGGGGGCCCAAGCCTACGCTGCCGGCGCGGAGGGCACCAGGGACCTGGCGCGACGGCGCAACGCGCGATGGCCGGCCCGCGGCTGACCCAGCGTGCCGCACGGGCCACCCCACCGCACACTGCGCTGCGCTGCGCTGCGCTGCAGCAGCGATGCGACGCGCCCAGCCGTGACGGGCTGCCGATAAATCGTGCACGTCCTGCATGGCCCCGCCCGGCCCGGCGGGCACAGGCCTGCGACGATCGCCCATCGCTTGCCGCCGCAAGGCTACGGAGTCGCACGTGGAGAGTTTCTTTCTCATCGCCGTCAGCGGATTCGTCAGCCTGACGCTGCTGCAGATCGGGGTCGACGCCTACGTCGCGCTGTGCGAGCGCCAGCGGCCCGCACCCGCCTCCCCGCCCTGGCTCCAGGAGATGGCCGACCGCCGCCAGGCCGCCCTGCCCTGGGTCGGCACCGAGCGCCGGGCGCCGGCGCTGAAGCTGGTCTCGGCGCAGGCACCGGACGAGACGCGCCGGCACGCCGGCTGAGGAGGGCGGCAACGCAGGCTGCCGCCGGCGCCGGGGGGCGCCGCGTCGCGTTCAGCCCGCCCCGAGCCGCCGCGCCCAGTCCTCCGCGTCGAAGCCGACGCTCACCGCCCCGCCCGGCCACTCGACGACCGGGCGCTTGATCACGCTGGTCTGCGCCGTCATCAGCGCGCGGGCGCCCGCCTCGTCGGCCGCCGCGGCCTGTACCTCGGGGGCGAGGCGGCGCCAGGTCGTGCCCTGGCGGTTCAGCAGGCGCTCCCAGCCCACCGCGTCGGCCCAGCGGCGCAGCGAGGCGTCGGCCACGCCCTCGCGCTTGAAGTCGTGGAAGTCGACCGCGACGCCGCGCTCGGCGAGGAAGGCGCGGGCGCGCTTGACCGTGTCGCAGTTGACGATGCCGTAGAGCTGCAGGCGGCCGTTCATCGGGCCCTCCCGAACATGTCGCGGTCGTTGCGCTCGCACCGGGGGTCGGGGCCGTTGCCGAGCTCGCGCACGCGCTGGCTCGTCAGGTCGACCGACACCTGGTACCAGACGCAGAACGGGTTGTCGTAGCGGTACGACCAGACGTCGAGGTTCTGGCGCCCGATGCGCATCGTGTCCGACGGCGTGCCGATCGCGTAGCGGACCTCGTCGCCGGTCATGCCCGGCTTCAGCGTCGCGAAGACCTGCTCGGTCAGCACCTGTCGGACCTGCGTGATCTGCCGGCCGGCGTCGACGTCGACCATGAAGGTGTGGATGCCGTAGGGCCCGCGTGCGAACTCGAGCCGGACGCCGCCATCGGTGCCCGGATAGCGCGCGGTCGGCGGGCCCAGGCGTTCGATCGCGGCCTGCTCGCTCTGGCCGGGGGCGAGGGCGCCGGGGCCGTAGGAGTGCGCGCAGGCGGCCAGCAGTGCCGCGGCGGTGGTGATGGCCGCCGCGAGCGCGGCGCGGGACCGCGCCCGAGGCCCGGACGGCGTGGTGGCCGGCAGGCACACCACCTGACAAGTTTTGACGGGGTTGTCCGCTGGCATCTTCATGGCGATGGCTCCGGCGGTTCGAAGGCTGGAGCGCCGACTGTAGGCGATGCCCGATGCCCCGCTCTGCGTCCCTGGCACTGCCTGCGCCGCCGCGTTGACGGCCCCGGCAACGGCTGGCTCAATGTCGCCCCTTCGCGCGCCGCAGGGCGCGTCCGCCACGGCGCCTGCACCCGCCTTCTCCCCCACCGCAGCCGATGACCGCACCGACCCCGCCGCCGCCCGCCGACGCCGACGTCTTCGAACCCGCCTTCGTCCACGCCCTGAAGGACATCTTCGAGCAGCGCATCCCGTTCAACCAGCTGCTGGGCCTGCGCATCGACCACCTCGCGGCGGCGGAGGCAAGAGGCCACTTCGAGATGCGGCCCGAGCTGGTCGGGCACTTCCTGCACCAGCGGTTGCATGGCGGCGTCGTCAGCGCGGCGCTCGACAACATGGGCGCGATCGCCGCGATGGCGGCGATCGGGGCGCGTCATCTCGACGAGCCGGTCGAGACGCGGCTCGCCCGCTTCAGCCGCCTCGGCACGATCGACCTGCGCATCGACTACCTGCGCCAGGGCACCGGCCCGCGCTTCACCGCTGCCGCGACGGTGCTGCGGCTCGGCAGCCGGGTGGCCTCGACGCGGATGGAACTGCACGACGCGCAGGGCCGGCTCGTCAGCGCCGGCTCCGCGGCCTACATCGTCAGCTGAGCATTCGAAAGCCGGTCACCCTGCTCGCCTCGCCCGCGAGGACGCTCAGGCGCCGAGGTGCGTCACCAGCACCCGCCAGCCGGCGCCCCCGGGCGCAGCCTGGTGCTGCAGGCGCAGACCGTGCAGCTCGGCGACCCGGCGCGCGATCGAGACCCCCAGGCCGCTACCGCCCTCTTCCTGCCCGTCCGGGCGGTGGAAGCGCTCGCCGAGGCGGGCCAGCAGCTCGGGCCCGGGCGGCTCGGCCTCGTTGTCGATCTCGAGCCGGTCGGCCTCGAAGCGCAGCTGCACCAGCGAGCCGGCCCGCGCATAGCGCAGCGCGTTGTCGACCAGGTTGCGCAGCATCACCGCCAGCAGCGCCGGGTCGCCCGCGAGCGGCAACGGTGCGCCGGCGCGCGGCCAGTCGACCGCCAGCTCGACGCCGCGCCGCCCGGCGAGCGCGAGGCAGTCGCTCGCGACCTGCTCGACGATCGCCGGCCAGTCGACCGGCCCCGGAACGACCTGGACCGCCGCGACGGCCGCCTGCGCGACGTGGTCCGGCGCCGGCACCGCCGCAACAGGCGCCGGCGACTCGGCCGCTGGCTCCCGCGCCAGGCGCTCGCCACCCAGGGCCGCCGCCCGCGCCTCCACGCGCGACAACGCCAGCAGCTGCGTCACCAGCCGGTCCATGCGGTCGAGCCCGGCTGTCAGCTGCGCCTCGGCATGCCGGCGCTCGGCGCCGTCGGCGGCGCGGCGCGTCACGTCCCACTGCGCGCGCAGCACGGCCAGCGGCGTGCGCAGTTCGTGCGCGGCATCGGCGGTGAAGCGCCGTTCGCGTTCCACCGCGGCGCGCACGCGGTCGAGCCAGCCGTTGACCGCGCCCACCATCGGGCGCAGGTCGGCCGGCGTGGCGGCATCGGGCAGCGGCCGCAGGTCGCGCGCGTCGCGCCCCTGCAGCTCGGCGGTCAGCTCGCGCAGCGGCGCCAACGCGCGGCGCACCGCCCAGGCCATCGCGGCGAGCAGCAACGGCAGCATCAGCAGCCAGGGCAGCACCTGTCCGAGCGACAGGTCGAGACTCACCTCGCGCCGCTCGTTCAGCGCCTGGCCGACCGCGACGCGCCAAACACCGTCGGCGGAACTCAGCGTGTAGAGGCGCCAGGGGGCGCCGCTGAGGCTTCGGTCGACGAAGCCGTCCACCGGCTCGGGGCCGGGCAGCGCGACGCCGTCACCGCCATCGAACAGGCGCCGCCCCTGGCGGTCCCACACGGCCACGCTCAGGTCGCCGAGCGAGGCCTCGCCGAGGTCTGGCGTGCTTGCGACCGTGGACCGCCGCACGGTCGTCTCCGCCCCCGATGCGGCCCCTGCGGTTCCGGCGGCCGCGGCACCGGCGTCCAGCATGGCCTGCACCTGGCGCGCCAGGCGGACCATCTCGGAGTCGAACAGCTCGTCGACCTCGTGGCGCCCGAGCTGCACCGACAGCGCCAGCGCCAGCGCCCACACCAGCGGCGCGCAGGCCAGCAGGTACAGCAGCAGCCGCTTCTGCAGGCTCACTCGAAGGCACCGAGCGCGTAGCCGACGCCGCGCACCGTGCGCACGACGCCCGGGTCGATCTTGCGCCGCAGGTTGTAGACGTGCACCTCGAGCGCATTGCTCTCCGGCTCGGCGCCGCCCCAGTCGTAGAGCCTCTCCAGCAGGTGGGCGCGCGACAGCACGCGCTGCGGCTGCATCAGCAGCACCTCGAGCAGCGCCAGCTCGCGCGCGGTGAGCTCCACCGGTGCGCCATGCCAGCGCACGCGGCGGGCGGCCGGGTCGAGCTCGAGCGGCCCGTGCTGCCAGAGCGCGGCGGCCTGGCCTCGGCTGCGGCGCAGCAGGGCGCGCAGACGCGCGGCCAGCTCGTCGATCGTGATCGGCTTGACGAGGTAGTCGTCGCCGCCGGTGTCGAGGCCGGCGATGCGGTCCTCGACGGCGTCGCGCGCCGTGAGGATCAGCACCGGCAGGCCGGTGCCGCGCTCGCGCCACTGCCGCAGCCACTGCAGGCCGTCGCGCCCGGGCAGGCCAAGGTCGAGCACGATCGCGTCGTAGGGCCCGGCGCCGACCGCGGCGTCGGCGCTCGCCCCGTCGCGGAACCAGTCGACGACATGGCCGAGCTGGCGCAGTCCGCCGGACAGGGCTTCGCCGAGTTGGACGTCGTCTTCGACGATGAGCAGGCGCATGGCTGGGCGTCTGGTGGCGCCCTGGGGGGCGCGGTGGACAGCCGGGGTTCGGATGGCCCGGGCGATTATCGTCAGCGCGCCCGCCCGGGCACGCGCCGCTTCATTTGGGCTTCAGCTTGCACGCCGAGCATCGCCGCTTCACAGCCCAGCGACCGGCACCCTGAGGCCGGCGACGAAGAAGATGACCGAAGCGGCGATCCGCGCCCGCGAAGGCCGCAGCCGCGCGACCCGCGGCGCCCGCCCCCTCCCGCCTGCCGCCGCCTCGCGACCGATCGGCGACACATGGCTCGTGCTGGCCGCGCTGCTGCCGGCCGTGGGCTGGGAGTTCGGCGGGCTCGACCTGCCGCTGGCCCATCTGGCCGGCAACGCCGGTGGCTTCCCCCTGCACGAGAACTGGTGGCTGACGGCGGTGCTGCACGAAGGCGCGCGCGCTCTCGCCTGGGCGCTGGTGCTCTGCCTCACGGCGGCCGTGCGCTGGCCGGTCGGGGTGCTGCGGCGGCTGACGATGGCAGAACGCCTGCAACTGGTCGCGACGCCGGTGATCGCGACCGCCGTCGTCGGCCTGCTCAAGCAGGGCGGCGGCGCGAGCTGCCCCTGGGACCTCGCCGACTTCGGCGGCACCGCACAGGCGACGAGCCACTGGTTCGCCTACCTGCACGGCGACGGCGGCAACGGCCATTGCTTCCCCGCCGGTCATGCGTCGGCCGGCTTCGGCTTCGTCGGTGGCTGGTTCGCCCTGCGCGAGCGGGCGCCGGCGGCAGCGCGCCGCTGGCTGTGCGCAGCGCTCGCCGCGGGATTCGCCCTCGGGGTGGCCCAGCAGTGGCGCGGCGCGCACTTCATGAGCCACACGCTGTGGACCGGCTGGCTCTGCTTCGCGCTGGCGGGGGCGCTCGATGCGCTGCGCCGCGCCGTCGCCAGGCCCCGGCTCTGGCTGCGGCAACCCGACAGCGCGGTGATCGCCGCTGCTGTCGTTCCCGTGTCGATCGCCGAGGAGGCCAGCCGTGGCCGCTGAATTCTCCGAGCTTGTGGGCACGGGTGCGGGCACAGGCACGGGTGAGGGTGCCGGCGTCCGCAGCGGCCTGGCGGGTCGCGCCGCGGCGAAGGCGGCGCAGGGGTGGCACCCGGCCTCGCTGGTGCTGGCCATCTGCTTCTGGACGGCCCTGCCCGGCAACCTGCCGCTCTGGCGCGCGCTGCACCGCCTGGGCATGCTCGACGGTCGCGCCGGCGCGCTGCTCGGCACGAGCATGGCCGTGACGATCTTGGCCCTGCTCGCGGCGCTGATGAGCCTCTTCGCCTGGCGCGGCACGCTGAAGCCGGCGCTGGCGGTGCTGCTCGTCGTGCAGGCGCTGGGCGCCCACTACATGCTGACCTACAACGTCGTGATCGACACGACGATGATGACCAACGTGCTGCTGACCGACCGGCGCGAGGTCGTCGACCTGATCGGCTGGCCGCTATGGCGCGACCTGGGCTGGCTGCTGGCGCCGCCGCTGCTGCTGCTCTGGCGCGTGCGTCTGCGGCCGATGGCCGCCGGCCGTGCACTGCGCGCGAACTCGCTGCTGCTGGTCTCGATGCTGGCGCTGGCGGCGGTGGCGATCCTCGCCGGCTTCCAGCCGATCGCCTCCACCTCGCGCAACAACAAGTCGCTGCGCTACCTGGTGAACCCGATCAGCGGTCTGGTCGCGGTCGGCAAGCTGGCGGCGGCGCCGCTGGCGCGCCCGCCCGGGCCGCTGCAGCTCGTCGGCACCGACGCGGTGCTCGGCGCGCGCGGCGCCGCGGCGGCGCAGGCCGGGCGGCCGCCGCTCTTCGTGCTGGTGCTGGGCGAGACGGCGCGCGCCGACCGCCTCGGCCTCAACGGCTACGCGCGGGACACGACGCCGGGCCTCTCCCGCGAGCCGGTGGCGAGCTTCCGCGACGTGCGCTCCTGCGGGACGAGCACCGCCGCCTCGGTGCCCTGCATGTTCTCGCCGCTCGGCCGCGAGGGCTTCGCGAAGCGCGACGCCGATCACGAGAACCTGCTCGACGTGCTGCAGCACGCCGGGCTGGCCGTGCTGTGGGTCGACAACCAGGCCGGTGGCTGCAAGGGCGTGTGCGACCGGGTGCCGAACGTGAGCACGGTCGGCTCGCGCAACGCGGCGCTCTGCGCCGACGGGGACTGCCATGACGAGGTCCTGCTCGAGGGCCTGGACGAGCGCATCGCCGCGCTGCCGGGCGAACGCCGCGCGCGCGGCGTGGTGGTGGTGCTGCACACGATGGGCAGCCACGGCCCGGCCTACTTCAAGCGTTCGCGCCCGGACGAGAAGCGCTTCCTGCCCGAGTGCGACAGCATCGACCTGCAGCGCTGCACCCACGAGTCGCTGCAGAACGCCTACGACAACAGCATCGTCGCCACCGACGCCTTCCTGGTGCGCACGATCCGCTGGCTCGAGGCGCACACGGCGCAGCAGGCGCCGGCGCTGCTCTACCTGTCGGACCACGGCGAGTCGCTCGGCGAGCACAACCTCTACCTGCACGGCCTGCCCTACTCCATCGCCCCGCCGGAGCAGAAGCAGGTGCCCTGGATCACCTGGCTGTCACCGGGCTTCGCCGCACGCAGCGGCCTCAGCACCGCGTGCCTGACACGTCAGGCGACGCTGCCGCTGTCGCACGACAACCTGTTCCACTCGGTGCTCGGTCTGCTCGACGTGGAAACACGGGCCTACCAGCCCGCCCTCGACGCCTACGCGGCCTGCACCCGGGGCTGAACCCAGGGCGTCCGCGCGACGCCGAACCCGAGCCGAAGGTACGAAGCCAGCCGTTGCGTTGACCGACCGGCCGCAGCGCCGCCCCCTCGACGTGCGCTTTGCAACGGAAGCGCCCCCTCCCGCATTCCCAGGGCTTACCGTCCGCCCCGGGCCTCGCCGACACTGCGCCTCCGGCCACAGGGCCGGGCCCGCTGGAGTCGTCGATGAGCCCGATGTCGCTGCTGAACCTGCCCACGTCCGCGTTGCGCGAGGGCTCGATGACGCCGCAGCACGCGTCGCCGCACGGGGAGCGCGCCGAGCGGCGCCTGGGCCTGTGGGCCACGGTGGTGACGCTGGCGCTCGTCGTCGCGCTCTGCATCGCGACCTGAACGTCAGCCGCGCCGCCTGACGGTCTGCCTGACGGGCCGCCTGCCTCGGCGGCCCGGACCCAAGACCCGCCGATCCCTGCCGCCGGAACGCTCCAGCGGAGCCTGCCGTCGCCGCCGACCCTTCGTCGGGCGCCGGCCGCGGCCCGGCGCTTCAGCCGGCGCTCGGCGGCGGCTCGGGCGAGGTCGGCAGGCCGTGCGCCGCTGCCGTCGCCTCGCCGGCGACGGTCGCCGGGTCGATGCGTGGCGCGGCCGACGCGGCGGGCGCCTCGCGCGCGGCGGTCTCCGCCGGCGCGGCTGCTGCGGGTGCGGCTGCGCCTGCGGCGGCCGTGGGCGTCGGGCCGGTCGCCGGCACGGGCCGCGAAGCCGCTGCCGGGCCCTCGGCCGCAGGCGCGCGAGGCGCTGTCAGCGTCATCAGGATGTCCGCATACCAGGCGCAGTTGAGGCCGAGCGATTCGTCCAGGCGCAGGTCGCGCCCGCCGATGTCCATGCGCGCCGCGTGCACGCCGAGGAGCTTCCACGGCAGGCCGCCCGGCGCGCCGACGTCACGCATCACGACCGGCGCCCCGCTGGTGCCGCGGTGGGTGCGCGCGTCGGTGAGGAAGTAGCCCTCGCCCTGGAAGCGCAGCCCGAACGACGAGGCGATCACCGCCTGGCGCACCACCGGCAGGTGGTGCAGCGTGTCGTGGAAGCCGAGCGGGAAGCCGACGATCAGGAGCGAGCTGCCGACGTCGACCTCGGCGAACGAGGCCTGCAGGTGCGCCGTCGTGAAGCTGCGCAGCACGACGCCGGCGGGCAGTTGCCGGCGGTCGATCTCGATCACCGCCACGTCGACGTCGCCGCCGCCGTCGCGGCCTTCGAGCCAGCGGCCCATGCCGTTCTCGTAGAGCGGCACCGAAAGCATCGTCGAGCGCGTCAGGTTGTCCGGATCTTCGTGCAGTTCGATCTCGATGCGCGTCGGCTGGTGGCGCGTCGGCAGGTCGCGCAGGACGTGGCGGCTGGTGACGAAGAAGAGGCGCTTGTCGCGCTCGAAGAAGAAGCCGCTGGCGCCGGTGAGCAGGCGCGTGCCGTCGAAGGTCGACACGCGGGCGGTGGTGAGAAGCAGGGATTCGATCATGTGTGTGCAGACTTGGGGTTGCCGGGCCGTGGCCCGGAGCTCCCGGGCCGAAGTATCCACAATGGCGTCCGGCACCCTGACCGGCTCGGCGCGGGCCCCGTCCCTGACCTCTGCCGCCGCCTGCCGTCCCCCTGCCGCGCACTCCCGCCCACGCCGCGACCCATGCCCACCCGCCGCCATGCCCTGCACCGTCTGCTCGCGAGCCTGGTCGCGCCCGCCGCCGCCGGCTGCGCCGGCATCCCGCCGGTGCGCCACGCCGGCACCGGACCGCCCACGAACCCCGCTGCACACGCCATGACCACGACCCCCGACGACGACCCCTATCTCTGGCTCGAAGAGATCGACAGCGAGCGGTCGCTGGCCTGGGTGCGCCAGCACGACGCCGCCGCGCGGCGCGTGCTCGAGGCCGTGCCCGGCCACGCCGCGCGACGCGAACGCGTGCTTGCGGTGCTCGATTCGCGCGACCACATCGCCCAGGTGACCCGCCGTGCCGGCTGGCTGTGGAACCTGTGGCGCGACGACGAGCACCCGCGCGGCCTGTGGCGGCGCACGACGCTGGACGAGTACCGCAAGCCGGCGCCGCAGTGGCAGTTGCTGCTCGACCTCGACGCGCTGGCCGCCGCCGAAGGCGAGAACTGGGTCTGGGGCGGCGCCCGCGTCCTCGGCCCGGACTGCCGGCGCGCCCTGCTGCAGCTGAGCCGCGGCGGCGCGGACGCGGTCGTCGTGCGCGAGTTCGACCTCGCGACGCTGCGCTTCATCGACGGCGGCTTCACGCTGCCCGAGGCGAAGTCGGATGTCGAGTGGGTCGACACCGACACGATCTACGTCGCCACCGACACCGGCCCGGGCTCGATGACCGATTCCGGCTATCCGCGCACGCTGCGCCGCTGGCGCCGCGGCGAGCCGCTGGCGGCGGCGCCCCTGGTCTTCGAAGGCGAGCAGGCGGACGTGTCGGCCGCGGTCCAGGTCGACCGCACGCCGGGGCACGAGCGCACGGTGTTCTCGCGCGCGCTCGACTTCTACCGCTCGCGCTCCTGGCTGCTCGGCGCCGACGGCGGCCTGCGGCCGATCGAACGCCCGGAGGACGCCTCGCTCGCCTTCTGGCGCGAGCGCGCGCTGCTCGAGCTGCGCACGCCGTTCGCCCACGGCGGGCGCGAGTTCCCGGCCGGCTCGCTGCTCGTCACGGATGCCGAGGCACTGATGGAGGGCACGCCGCGCTGGCAGGCGCTCTTCACGCCGACGCCCACCCGCTCGCTCGCCGCCTGGTCCGTCACGCGCAGCCACGTGCTGCTCGAATGCCTCGACGACGTCGTGTCCACGCTCGAGGAACTGCGCCCGGACGGCGCCGGGGGCTGGGTGCGACGGGCCGTGGCCGCGCCGCGGCCGGGCACGCTGTCGGTGGCTGCCTGGCACGACCCGCTGCTGGCCGACGACCCGCTGGCCGAGCACTACGCGCTCGGCTACGAGGACTTCCTGACACCGGGCCGGCTGATGCTCGGGCGCACCGGCAGCGACGACTTCGAGCTGCTGAAGACCGAGCCCGCGTTCTTCGACGCCAGCGGCCTGCAGGTCGAGCAGCACTTCGCGCACTCGAAGGACGGCACGCGCGTGCCCTACTTCGCCGTGCTGCCGCAGGAGCCGGCGCCGCCCGGCGGCCGGCCGGCACTGCTGCGCGGCTACGGCGGCTTCGAGGTCTCGTACCTGCCCTGGTACTCGGGCTCGCTCGGCACCGCCTGGCTGGCCGAGGGCGGCGTGCTGCTGCTGGCCAACATCCGCGGCGGCGGCGAGTACGGCCCGGCCTGGCACCAGGCCGGCAGCCGCGAGCACAAGCAGAACGGCTTCGACGACTTCGCCGCCGTGGCCGAGGACGCGATCGCGCGCGGCATCACGAGCGCACCGCGCCTGGGCATCGAGGGCGGCAGCAACGGCGGCCTGCTGGTCGGCGCGGTGATGCTGCAGCGGCCCGAGCTGTTCGGCGCGGTCGTCTGCCAGGTGCCGCTGCTCGACATGCGGCGCTACCACCACCTGCTCGCCGGTGCGAGCTGGATGGCCGAGTACGGCAACCCCGACCGGCCCGACGAATGGGCCTGGATCGCGCCCTACAGCCCCTACCAGAATGTGCGTGCCGACACGCGCCTGCCGCCGGTGCTGTTCACGACGAGCACGCGCGACGACCGCGTCCACCCGGGCCACGCGCGCAAGATGGCGGCCCGCATGGAGGCGCAAGGCCACACGGTGCTGTACTACGAGAACATCGAAGGTGGCCACGGCGGCGCGGCCGACAACGGCCAGCGCGCCGACCTGCTCGCGCTGCAGATGTCGCACTGTTGGCGCGAGCTCGGCTGAGGCCACCGCCATGTGCCTCGCCTCCGTCGCCCTTGGCCGCAGTGAACGCTTTCCCTTCGTCATCGCGGCCAACCGCGACGAGTTCTTCGCCCGCCCCGCCGCGCCGCTCGACTGGTGGACGGCCGCGCCGGGGCAGCCACCGGTGCTCTCGGGGCGCGACCTGACCGCCGGCGGCACCTGGCTCGCGCTGACCGCGGCCGGCCGCGCGGCCCTGGTCACCAACGTGCGCGAGCCGGCCCTCCTGCGCGCCGGGGCGCCCTCGCGCGGCGCATTGCCGCTCGACTGGTGCCTCGACGGCGAGACCGCTGCGGCCTTCGACGCCCGCACCCGCCCGGCGGGCTACAACGGCTTCAACCTGCTCGCCTTCGACGCGCCGGCTGGCGGCGCCTGGTGGCTGAGCAACCGCGCCGATGCGCCGCAGGCCTTGCGGGAGAAGCCCGGTGAGGGAGCCGGCAACGGACCAGGCGGCCGCCTCGACGACAGCCCCAACCGTGGTGCGGCGGGCGGCCTGCACGGCCTGTCGAACGCGGCACTGGACACGCCCTGGCCGAAGCTGGTCGCCCTGAACCGGCGCCTGGCCGCGGCCCTCGACGCCGAGCCCGGCCTCGACGCCCTCGCCGAACGTCTCTGGGCGGCACTGTCCGACCGCGAGATTCCGCCGGACAGCGCCCTGCCGTCGACCGGCGTCACGCTCGAACGCGAACGCCTGCTGGCGCCCGCCTTCATCCATATCCGCGCCAGCGACGACGACCTGTTGGCCGAGTACGGCACCCGTGCCTCGACGGTGGTGATCGTCGAGGCCGAAGGGCGCCCGGGCGGACGCCGGCGCGCCCATGTGCGCGAGCGCAGCTTCGACCGCGCCGGTGCCGTGTCCCGCGAAACGCGTTTCGTGATCGATGACTGGCCGCTGGTCCCGCGCTGACCCCGCTGTGTCAGTTGGAACTCAGGGTGCCGATCGACAATAGGGTTTTCACGGTCTCTTCACCTTCCGGTCGATCCCGTCCATGCGCACGCTGCTTTCCCGACGAGCTGTTGCCGGCGCCCTCGGCAGCCTGCTGCTCGCCCCGGCATCGCAGGCGCGGATGGATGCGTACCCGGGCGAGCGCCTGCGGCCGCTGCGCCTGGTCGTGCCCTTTGCCTCGGGCAGCAGCGCCGACCAACTGGGCCGCCTGCTGGCGGACGGCCTCTCGGCGCGGTCGGGGCAGGCGGTGTTCGTCGACAACCGCCCCGGCGCATCCGGCCTCGTCGGCACCCAGCTCGCGCTGCGCGCGGCGGGCGACGGCAACACCCTGCTGCTCGCCCACAGCGCAGCCCTGCTCGACAACCTGGTGCTGCATCCCCGCGCGCCGCTCGATGCGCGGCGCGACCTGCGCCTGGTGACGCAGGTGGCCAGCGCGCCGCTGATGCTCGTCGTGCACCCCGACCTGCCCTCGCGCTCCGGCCCGGCCCTGCTCGAGCACCTCGCCGACGTCGTCGACCCGCTGGCCTACGGCTCGCAGGGCATCGGCAGCCAGGCTCACCTGGCCGGCGCCTGTGTCAGCCGCGCGGCCAACGCGCGCATGACGCACGTGCCCTACCGCATCGAGACGACGATGCTGCGCGACCTCGCCGGCGACCACATCCAGCTCGCCTTCGCCAACGTGCCGGCGGCGCGCGCGCTGGTCGATGCGGGCCGCGTGCGCGTGCTCGGCGTGACCGGCGAGCGGCGCCTGGCGACCCAGCCCGACGTGCCGACCCTGCGCGAACGCGGCCTCGACGACCCGGTCCTGCGCACCACCGGCTGGGCCGGCATCGCGCTGCCGGCCGACGCGCCGGAGGGGCTGGTCGCCCGCCTCGACCAGCAGCTGCGCGCGGTCTGCCGCGACCCCGCCTTTCGCCAGCGCGTCGAGCAGCTCGGCCTCGAACTCGACCCGCTCGATGCCGAGGCCTTCGAGGCACGCTACACCGCCGAGCGGCCGCTCTGGGCCAGCCTGACGCAGAGCAGCTGGCCGTCGGCCGAGTAAGCCTGCCGCGCGCGCCTGCAGCGCGCCCCGCCTGCGGCACCACAAGGCCGCGACGCCCCTGGGGTCGACAGCCCGCCCGCTATGCTCGGCGCCCTCGCCGGCGACCGGTCGTCACCGCGGCCGGGACCGGCGACAGGAGACGCTCACATGGATCTGCAGTTGCGCGACAAGCTGGCCCTGGTCTCGGGCAGCACCGCCGGCATCGGCCTGGCGATCGCCGAGGCGCTGGCCGCCGAGGGCGCGAGGGTCATCGTCAACGGACGCAGCCAGGACGCGGTCGATGCAACCGTCGCGTCGATCACGGCCGCCGGCGGCCAGGCGCTCGGCTACGCCGGCGACCTGTCGCAGGCCGAGGGGGCCGAGGCGCTGGTGCAGCGCCACCCCGGCATCGAGATCCTCGTCAACAGCCTCGGCATCTTCGAGCCCAAGCCCTACGAGGAGATCCCGGATGCCGACTGGCTCCGCTTCTTCGAGGTCAACGTGCTCAGCGGCGTGCGCCTGGCGCGCCTGGTGCTGCCGGCGATGCGCAAGGCCGACTGGGGCCGCATCATCTTCATCTCGAGCGAGAGCGCGCTGCAGATCCCGGCCGAGATGATTCACTACGGCACCACGAAGCTGGCCCAGCTCGCCGTCTCGCGCGGCCTGGCCGAGGCCGTGGCCGGCACCGGCATCACCGTCAACAGCATCCTGCCCGGGCCGACGCGCTCGCGCGGCGTCGGCGACTTCGTCGGCGCGCTGGCCAAGGCCGACGGCAAGACCGAGGACGAGGTCGAGCGCGAGTTCTTCCGCACGATGCGGCCGACCTCGCTGATCAAGCGCTTCGCGACGCCGGCCGAGGTGGCCTCGCTCGTCGCCTACGTCGCGAGCCCGCTCGCCTCGGCGACGACCGGCGCCGCGCTGCGCGTCGACGGCGGGACGACGAAGAGCGCCGTCTGAGCGCCGACCGCGGCCGGTCGCGCCGCGCTGCCGCCTGAGAAGGACGCAAGCCCATGCCGATCGAACTGCCGAAGGAGGCGCGCCAGGCGGCGATCGCCTCGATCGAGCGCTACTTCCGCGAGCACATGGACGAGCCGATCGGCAACGTCGCCGCCGGCGGCCTGCTCGGCTTCCTCCTCGAGGAGATCGGGCCGAGCATCTACAACCGGGCCGTCGCCGACGTGCAGGAGCGGCTGCAGCAGCGCGTCGCCGAGGTCGACCTGGAGATCCACGAGGACGAGTTCGGCTACTGGCGCAAGGTCGACGGCGCGCGCCGCCGCCGCGGCTGACGCCCCACCGCCCGGCCGGGCGCACCGCCTTAGGCGCCCGACGCGGGCGTGCCCGGGCACATCGCGCGGCCGGGCGGCCGCACCGACACGGGCGCGCCGACACGACAATCGGCAGCCGACCCGACTGCCGCCCCACCACGATGCCCGCGACCGCCCCCTCGCCTCCGCCGCCGAACCCGCGCGACCTGGAACTGCTGCGCCAGGCCCTGGCGCTCGCCGAGGACGCGAAGGCGCGCGGCCGCCACCCGTTCGCGGCGCTCGTCGCCGACGAGCACGGCGAGGTTGTGGTGCGCGCCGGCAACAACTCGATGCCCCCCGGCGGCGACCCGACGCAGCACGCCGAACTGCTCGCCGCGGCGCGGGCGGCGCGCCTGCTGACGCCACCGCAGCTGGCGGGCTGCACGCTCTACACCAGCGCCGAGCCCTGCTGCATGTGCGCCGGCGCGATCTACTGGGCCGGCATCGGCCGGGTCGTGTATGCGCTGTCGGAGCACGCGCTGCTCGGCCTCACCGGCGACCACCCGGAGAACCCGACCTTCTCGCTGCCTTGCCGCGAGGTGTTCGCGCGCGGCCAGCGTCGCATCGAGGTGCTCGGCCCGCTGATCGAGGACGAGGCGGCCGCGCCGCACCGCGGCTTCTGGCAGCCGCCGGCCTGACGCAGGCGGCGGCGCGGGGTGCCGTGCCGCACCCTCAAAGCACGAAGGGGATGAAGCGCTTGCTCCTCCGCATGTAGGCCCGGTAGTCCGCACCGAAGTGCGCGAGGCACTCGGCCTCGTCGCGCAGTGCCGTGAGCCACAGCGCGAGGCTGGCGAGGCCGACCAGTGCGATACCCGCCGCCGAGCCCGGGTCCTTCAGGTACGCGCCCCAGGCGAGCAGCCCCAGGGCCGCGTACATCGGGTGCCGGATGTAGCGGTAGATGCCGCTCGTCACCAGCGCCGAGGTCTTCTCGAAGGCGTAGAGCTCGGCGTCACCGCGCGCCGCGCTCGGGCGCCCCTGGCGGCGCAGCCGCTGCACCGCGTGGATCGCCAGCGCCAGCGAGGCCGCGAGCAGCCCCCACGAGGCGAGCTGCGGCGGCGAGAACGGCTCGCGCTCCCAGACCGGCAGGTTGAGCAGCATCAGCGCCAGGATCGCCTCCCAGGCGAAGAAGCGGTAGAAGCCGTGCGAGCGCGGGCGACGAAGCGCGTGGCGCGACACCCAGGCGAAAAAGCCGGTGCCGAGGAGAAACGCGAGCAGGTGCGGCAGGCCCGCGCTGCCGCTGGTCAGACCCAAGCGAAGAACCGGCTCGTGATGTGCATGGCGGCATTCTGGCCCGGCCTCGGTGCGGCGCCGCCAACCGTCAACCGTCAACCCCCATGGGCCAACCGTCAGCCGCATCCGCGAGCTGCGGACGCCCGGCCCGGGCCTCAGCTGACGGCGCTGCGCGCGGCGCGCGCGTCAACGCCGGCGAGCCAGCCCGTGACCTCGTCGACCAGCTCGGCCATCGGCCGCGTCGCGTCGAGTTCGAGCACGCCCGCCTCGCCGGCCGGCGACTCGAGCGTCGCGAACTGGCTCGCGACCAGGCTGGTCGGGAACAGGTGCTCGGCCCGGCCGCCGACGCGGCGTGCCGATTCCTCGCGCGTGAGGACGAGATGCGCGAAGCGCAGGTCGTGCACCGCCGCGCGCAGCCGCTGGCGGTAGGCGCGCCGCAGCGCCGAGCAGGTCAGCACCGCGCCCCGCGGGCGGGACGCGAGCTGCGCGGCCAGCGCGTCGAGCCAGCCGCTGCGGTCGGCATCGGTCAGCGGGATGCCGGCCCGCATCCGCGCCTGGTTCTCGGCAGAGTGGAAATCGTCGCCCTCGATCAGCGGCAGTTCCAGCGCTCTCGCGACCGCCGATGCCAAGCTGGACTTGCCGCAGCCGGCGACCCCCATGACGACCAAGGAAGACATCGCGTCCGACCTTTCTTGTGCTTCGCGCAGCCCGGAGTGGATAGCGCTGTCAGATTTCAAGATACGTCCGCAGCAGGCCTGTGCCATGCGGAGTTTCCCCTTACGAAAGTCGCCCCGTTGACAAGCTTCCAGGGAATCATCGGATGTGTTCCGCGCAGGACAGCGCCACCTTCCGGGCCGGCGGTTTTCAGCCCCTCGCCGATCTCCTCACGACCCGCTGCCGACACGACCCTGTACGCATGAATGGCCTTCCGCTCCGCCGACGCGCCTCCGGGCGCATGACCCTCGATGACGTTGCACGCGAAGCCGGCGTGAGCCCGATCACCGCCTCGCGCGCCCTGCGGGGGCAGCGCAGCGTCGACCCGGCGCTGGTCGAGCGCGTCGCGGCCGCCGCCAAGCAGCTCGGCTACGTGCCGGACCCGGCGGCCCGCGCCCTCGCCTCGGCGCGCAGCTCGCACGTCGTGGTGCTGATCCCGCTGCTGACGAACAACCTCTTCGTCGACCTGCTCGAAGCGGTGCACCGCACGCTGCTGCCGGCGGGCTTCCAGACCCTGATCGGCATCACCCACTACGACCGGCTGGAGGAAGAGCAGTTGCTGCGCAGCTACATGGCCCACCGCCCGGCGGGTCTGCTCGTGACGGGCTTCGACCGCACCGAGGCCAGCCGCTGCCTGCTGTCGCAAGGAGGCCTGCCCTGCGTGCACGTGATGGAGACGACCGACGCCAGCGGCGCCCACAGCGTCGGCTTCTCCCAGCAGGACGCCGGGCAGGCGATCACCGAGCACCTGCTGTCGCGCGGCCGCCGTCACATCGCCTTCGTCGGGGCGCAACTCGACGCGCGGGTGATGCAGCGGGCGGAGGGCTATCGGCGGGCGATGCGCGCGGCAGGCCTCTACGACGCCGGGCTGGAGCTGCTGAACCCCGAGCCCTCGTCGCTCGCCCTGGGCGGGCGGCTCTTCGCGCAGTTGCTCGCGCAGCACCCCCAGGTCGACGCGATCTTCTTCTGCAACGACGACCTGGCCCAGGGCGGTCTGCTCGCGGCGCTGCGCCTGGGCGTCGCCGTGCCGGGCCGGGTCGCCGTCGCCGGCTTCAACGACCTTGCGGGCAGCGACCAGATGATCCCGCCGCTGACCAGCGTGCACACCCCGCGCGCCGAGATCGGCACCGAGGCGGCGACCATGCTGCTGCGGCTGATGCGCGGCGAGGTGGTCGAGAGCACCTGCATCGACCTCGGGTTCTCGCTCGTCGTGCGCGGCAGCACCTGAGGTCGCGACCGGCGGCGCCCAGGGCCGCTACGAAGCGGCCGAACGATCCTCCGATGCGACAGCGTCGCCGCGCGCCGCAGCCGTCACGGCAGGCAGGGCGCGCTTTTCGTCGCGCCACCCGACCACATAGCTGTAGGCCACCGGCACGACGACCAGGGTCAGCAGCGTGGAGGTCAGCACGCCGCCGATGATCGCCCGCCCCATCGGGGCCTGGATCTCGCCGCCCTCGTGCAGCGCCAGCGCCAGGGGCAGCATGCCGAAGACCATCGCCGCGGTCGTCATCAGGATCGGGCGCAGGCGCACCTGGCCCGCTTCGAGCAGCGCTTCGGGCGTCGCCAGCCCGCGGCGGCGCGCGTGGTTCGCGAAGTCGACGAGCAGGATCGCGTTCTTCGTCACCAGGCCCATCAGCATCACGAGGCCGATCATCGAGAACAGGTTCAGCGTCGTGCGCGTGGCCAGCAGCGCGAGCATCACGCCGATCAGCGCCAGCGGCAGCGAGGCCATGATCGCCAGCGGCTGGAGGAAGCTGCCGAACTGCGACGCGAGCACGATGTAGATGAAGACGACGCTCAAGGCCAGCGCGCCGAGCACCGCGGCAAAGGCTTCCTGCTGCTCCTTCGTCTCGCCGCCGATGTCGAAGCGGTAGCCCGGCGGCAGCGTGGTCTGCTCGACCAGCTGCTGCACCTCGCGCCCGACATCGCCGGTCGGGCGGCCGGTGACGCCGGCGTAGACGGCCTGCCGGCGCTGCAGGTCCTGGCGCTTGATCACCTCGGGGTTCTCGATCGACTCGATGCGCGCGACGCGGCCGAGCGCGATCGGCGTGCCCTCACGCGTGTAGGCCACCGGCAACTCGTGCAGCTGGGCGACGTTCTCGCGTGCCGCGGCGGGCAGGCGCAGCTCCACCTCGATCTGCTCGCCGTCGGGCGCCGTCCACCAGGTGGCGACGTCGCCGTTGACGAAGGCGCGCAGGCTGGCCGCGAGGTCGGTCGGCGTCAGGCCGAGCTCGCGCACCGCGTCGCGCTGCAGGCGGATCGCATAGGCGGGCAGGCCGGGCTGCACCGAGGTCTCGAGGTCGGTGATGCCGGGGATGCGGCGGATCTCGTCGGCCAGGCGTTCGACCTCGCGCTCGAGCACCTGCGGGTCGCTGCCGAGCAGCGCGACGTAGATCGGCCGCTCGCCGAAGGCGAGGCCGACGCCGGGGATCGGCTTCAGCAGCTCGCGCACGGCGTCCTCGATCTCCTTCTGGCTGCGCGCGCGCTCGGCGCGCGGCAGCAGGTGGATCCACAGGCTGGCCAGGTTGCGCCCGCCATTGCCCACGTCGCCGATCGTGGTCGAGACGAAGTCGACTTCCGGCAGGCCGCGCACCGCATGCTCGACCTGCGCCATCTTCTCGCTCGCCCGCGGCAGGCTGGTGCCGACCGGCAGGCGCACCTCGATGTCGATGTAGCCGTTGTCGGTGACCGGGATGAACTCGGTGCCGACCAGCGGAGCGAGCGCGAGCGCCAGCACGAAGCTCGCCGCGCCGCCCGCGACGACGAGACGGCGGGGCGTCAGCCCGAGCGCATAGCGCCGGCCCGAGAACACCCAGCGGATCAGCCGCGCATAGCCCGCGTGCAGCGCGTCCATCGCGCGCTCGGTGCTACGCATCAGCGCGCCGAGCCCCGGCAGCCGCGCGAGGCGCGCCGCCGACGGGTCGCGCCAGACGCTGGAGAGCATCGGGTCGAGCGTGAAGCTGACGAACAGGCTCACCAGCACCGCCACCGTCACCGTGACGCCGAACGGGTAGAAGACCTGGCCGACGATGCCGCCCATGAACGCGACCGGCACGAAGACCGCGCAGATCGCGAAGGTGGTCGCCATCACCGCGAGGCCGATCTCGGCCGTGCCTTCGAGCGCCGCGCGGTGGTGGTCGGCGCCGAGCGCGAGGTGGCGCACGATGTTCTCGCGCACCACGATCGCGTCGTCGATCAGCAGGCCGATGCACAGGCTGAGCGCCATCATCGTCATGAAGTTCAGCGTGAAGCCGAAGGCATGCACCGCGATGAACGAGGCGATCACCGAGATCGGCAGCGTGAGCCCGGTGATCACCGTGCTGCGCCAGCTGTGCAGGAAGAGGAAGACGATCGCCACCGTCAGCAGGCCGCCCTCGATCAGGGTGCGCTGCAGCCCGTTCAGCGAGTCGCGCACCCAGTCGCTGTCGGCATGCAGCAGGCGCAGCTCGACGCCCGGCGGCAGTTCGCCCTTCAGCTCGTTCAGCGCGGCCTTCAGCGCCTCGCCGGTGGCGACGATGTTGGCGTCCTGCTGCTTGTAGACGTGGAAGTTGATCGCCGGCCGGCCGTCCAGGCGCGCGATCGAATCGGGCTCGCGCTCGCGCTCTTCCAGGCGGCCGAGGTCGGCCAGGCGCACGACACGGCCCTCGCGCGCGCCGACGATGACGTCGGCGAAGTCGCGCGCCTCGCGCAGCTTGCCTTCCACGCGCACGATCGACTCGGCCTGCGCGCCCTTCAGCACGCCGACCGGCACGTCGACGTTGGCGCGCTGCAGCGCGGTGGCGACCTGCGCCGGCGTCAGGCCCTCGGCGCGCAGGCGCTGCGGGTCGAGATCGATGCGCACCTGGCGCACCGTGAGGCCGCCGACGTCGACCCGCGCGACGCCGTCGACACGCTCGAGGCGCTTGCGCACCAGCTGCTCGCCGAGCATCGAGAGCTCGCGCGCGCTGCGGTCGGGGCCGATCAGCGAGAGGTAGGCGGTCGGCTGCGCGTTCTCGCCGTCGAAGCGCGAGATGAACGGGGCCTCGACATCGCGCGCGAAGTCGGCCTGCAGCACCGCGACCTTGTCGCGCACGTCCTGCACCGCGCGCGACATGTCGGCGTCGAGGCGGAACTCGACAGCGGTCTGGCTCAGCCCCTCGAAGCTGTTGCTGCGGATCAGCTTGACGCCGGCGATGCCGCTGACGGCCAGCTCGACCGGGCGCGTGATCTCGGCCTCGATCGCCTCCGGCGAGGCGCCGGGATAGGCGATGCTGATGAAGACGACCGGCGGCGCGATCTCGGGCAGGCGCTCGACGCGCAGTTGGGCGTACGAGAACAGGCCGAGCACGCACAGCGCGACCATCATCATGGTCGCGAAGACCGGGTGGGCGACCGAGACGCGGGTGAACCACATGGCGGCGGGCGGCCGGGCCGCGGCTCAGAAGCGTGCCGGGGCGGACGCGGCGGCGGGCTGCACGGCCGGGGGTGGACCGGGCGCGACGCCCGACGCCGGCCCCGATGCACTGCCCTCGCGCAGCACCGCCGGCGCCCCTTCGCGCAGGTTGTCGAAGCGCTGGGCGAGCACCGTCAGCCCGGGCGCCGCCCCGCTCAGCAGCTCGACGCGGTCGCGCATCGGGTCGCGCCGCCCGGTGACGACGAGGCGCCGCACCAGCACGCCCGATTCGATCGTCCACAGCTGGTCCTGGCCGGACACCTGCGTCAGCGCGCCGATCGGCACCGTCAGCCGCGGCGCCGGGTCGTCCAGCCGCAGCCAGGCCACCGCGTACTGGCCGGCGCGCAGGCGCTCGCCCGGGTTGTCGAGCGTGACGGTGACGCCGATCGCGCGCGCCGCGGCCTCCGCCGCCGGCGCGATGCGGTCGATCCGGCCCGCCCGCGGCGTTGACAGACCTTCGACACGCACCTCGACCGTCTGGCCGACGGCGAGCAGCGAGACCTCGTGCGTACCAACGCTGCCCGCCAGCTCGAGGCGCGAGAGGTCGACGATCGTCACCACCGCCTGCTCGGGCGCGAGCATCTCTCCGGGCAGCACGTGGCGCTTGCCGACGATGCCGTCGATCGGCGCGACGAGCGCCGCGTCCCGCACGCCGATGCGCGTCGTCGCGAGCTGTGCCTGGGCGGAACGCCATTGCGCCGCGGCCGCGTCATGGCGCGCCTCGGCCGACTGCAGCGCGTTCGAAGAGATGAAGCCCTGGGTCGCGAGGCGGCGCTGCGAGTCGAGGTGCTGCTTCGCCTCGGCGAGCGTCGCCATCGCCGCTTCGAGCGCCGCGCGTCGGTCGTCGACCCGGCTGTTCAGGTCGGCCAGGTCGAGCCGGCCAAGGACCTGGCCGGCATGCACCCGGTGGCCTTCGGCGACCTCGAGCGCGACGAGCGTGCCCGCGGCCCGCGAGCGCACCACGGCCGTGTGCGGCGCCACCAGGGGGCCGGAGAACTCGATCGTCTGGGCCATCGGCTCGAAGCCGGCGCGGGCCACCTCGTGGGGACCGAAGACCAGCGCGACCGGCGGCGGCTCCGCGGGTTCGGTGCGCAGTTGCCACAGGGCGACGCCGGCGGCCGCGGCGGCGAGCAGCAACAGCGTGCCGACCCACCACGCCCGGCCGCGTCGCGGCGAGGCGTCGGGCGTCGGGGGCGTGGCGTCCGGCATGGCGAGCGCAGTCTATCGACGCCGGACACCGGCGAAATCCCCAAGGGACGAAATGCGCTCCGGGCCGGACGAACGGTCGATGCGGTCGACCGGCTGCCGTTCAGCGACCCGGGATCGGCGGCACGTCCAGCCGCACGTCGCCGCACTGGGCGCGGTGGCGCAGCGCATGGTCGATCAGCACCAGGGCCAGCATCGCCTCGGCGATCGGGGTCGCCCGGATGCCTACGCAGGGGTCGTGGCGACCGAAGGTCTCGACGGTCGTCGGTGCGCCCTGGCGGTCGATCGAGGCGCGAGGCGTGCGGATCGAGCTGGTCGGCTTGACGGCGATCTGCACCGTGATGTCCTGGCCGGTGCTGATGCCGCCGAGCACCCCGCCGGCGTGGTTGCTGCGGAAGCCGTCGGGACTGAGCTCGTCGCCGTGCTCACTGCCGTGCTGGGCGACGCTCGCGAAGCCGGCGCCGATCTCGACGCCCTTCACCGCGTTGATGCCCATCATCGCGTAGGCGATGTCGGCGTCGAGCTTGTCGAAGAGCGGCGCGCCGAGCCCCGGCGGCACGTTGCAGGCCTCGACGCGCAGGCGCGCGCCGACCGAGTCGCCGGCGCGGCGCAACGCGTCCATCGCCGACTCGAGTTCGGCGATCTTCGACACGTTGGGCGCGAAGAAGGGATTGTTCGGCACGTGCTCCCAGCCTTCGAACGGGATCTCGATGTCGCCGATCGCGGTCATGCCGCCGCGGAAGGTCGTGCCGTACTGCTGGCCCAGCCACTTGCGGGCCACGGCACCGGCACCGACCATCGGCGCCGTCAGGCGCGCGGACGCACGGCCACCGCCGCGCGGGTCGCGCAGGCCGTACTTGCGCCAGTAGGTGTAGTCGGCATGGCCGGGCCGGAAGGTGTCGAGCAGGTTGCCGTAGTCCTTGCTGCGCTGGTCCGTGTTGCGGATCAAGAGGCAGATCGGCGTGCCGGTCGTCAGGCCCTCGTAGACGCCGGAGAGGATCTCGACCGTGTCGGGCTCGTTGCGCTGAGTGACGTGCCGGCTGGTGCCGGGGCGGCGACGGTCGAGTTCGGGCTGGATGTCGGCCTCGGACAGGGCCATGCCCGGCGGACAGCCGTCGATCACGCAACCGATGGCAGGCCCGTGGGATTCGCCGAAGTTGGTGACGCGGAAGAGCGCGCCGAAGGTGCTGCCGGACATGGCGCGATTCTAGGCCGCGCCCCGGCAACGGCCGGGAGCGCGGGCCTCGCGCGACGCGTCCGGCCCCGCGCGCCTACTGCAGCTTGGAGCCGCCGGTCGGTTCGGCCTCGTCCTCGACCGGCCAGTCGCGGATGTACGCCTTGAGCATGCGGTTCTCGAAGTCCTGGCTGTCGACCACCGCCCGCGCCACGTCGTGGAACGAGATCACCCCGAGCAACGTCCGGCTCGACATCACAGGCATGTAGCGCGCATGGCGCCCGAGCATCATGCGGCGCACCTCGTCGATGCTGGTGTCGGGCGTGCACGTCAGGGGCGCATCGTCCATCACGCTGCGCACCACCACGCCGATGACGGAGCCGTTGTTCTTGACGACGGCGCGGATCACTTCGCGGAAGCTCAGCATCCCGATCAGTTCGCCGTGCGACATCACGATCAACGAACCGACATCGTGCTCGGCCATCGCAACCACGGCATCGGAGAGCAACTGGTCCGGCGCGACGGTGAACAGCGTGTTGCCCTTGACGCGAAGAATGTCGCTGACTTTCATGGCGGTCTCCCATTAGGCAAAGCTGTGGCCAACATAGCACACAATCCCCCCAGGAGACAGCCTGGAGGCCCCCATGCCCGGCGCAAGCGACCCCGGCTTCGACACGCTCACGCTGCACGCCGGCCAGCGCCCGGACGAGACCGGCGCGAGGGCGGTGCCGATCCATCTGACGACCTCGTTCGTCTTCGAGGACAGCGCGCATGCCGCGTCGCTCTTCAACATGGAGCGCAGCGGCCACGTCTACAGCCGCATCTCGAACCCGACCAATGCCGTCTTCGAGGAGCGGATGGCCGCCCTCGAAGGCGGCGTCGGCGCCATCGCGACCGCCAGCGGCCAGGCGGCGCTGCACCTCGCGATCGCGACGCTGGCCGGCGCCGGCGCGCACCTGGTCGCGTCGTCGGCGCTCTACGGCGGCTCGCACAACCTGCTGCACTACACGCTGCGCCGATTCGGCATCGAGACGACCTTCGTCGCGCCAGGCGATGTCGACGCCTGGCGGGCGGCGATCCGGCCCGAGACGCGGCTGCTCTTCGGCGAGACGCTGGGCAACCCCGGCCTCGAGGTGCTCGACATCCCGAGTGTCTCGGCGATCGCGCACGAGCACGGCCTGCCGCTGCTGGTCGACTCGACCTTCACGACGCCCTGGCTGATGCGCCCCTTCGAGCATGGCGCCGACCTCGTCTACCACTCGGCGACCAAGTTCCTTGGCGGCCACGGCACCGTGATCGGCGGCGTGCTGGTCGACGGTGGCAGCTTCGACTGGGACGCGGCGCACGCCGTGCACG
Organism: Ideonella sp.; assembly: GCA_035911095.1. Classification (GTDB taxonomy): domain Bacteria; phylum Pseudomonadota; class Gammaproteobacteria; order Burkholderiales; family Burkholderiaceae_C; genus JAMHWF01. The sequence continues at coordinate 150,715 of JAMHWF010000053.1, forward strand.
GCCGCTTCGCCGAGCTGGCCGCGCCTTATGCCGGCTTCCACGGCATGGTGTTCACCGAGGAGAGCACGGTCGGCGCCTTCCTGCTGCGCGCGCGGCGCGAAGGGCTGCGCGACTTCGGCGCCTCGATGAGCCCGCACACGGCCTGGCTGCTGCTGCAGGGCCTGGAGACGCTGCCGCTGCGCATGGAGCGCCATGTGGCCAACACGCGGCGGGTGGTCGAGTTCCTGAACCGGCACCCGATGGTCGCGCGTGTCGGCTACCCCGAGCTCGACGGGCATCCGAGCCAGGCGCTGGCCGCCCGCCTGCTGCCGCGGGGATGCGGCGCGGTGTTCAGCTTCGACCTCAAGGGCAGCCGCGCCCAGGGCCGCGCCTTCATCGAGGCGCTGCGCCTCTTCTCGCACCTGGCCAACGTCGGCGACTGCCGCTCGCTGGTGATCCACCCGGCGTCGACGACGCATTTCCGGATGGACGACGCGGCGCTGCGCGCGGCCGGGATCACGCCGGGCACGATCCGCCTGTCGATCGGGCTGGAGGCAGCGGACGACCTGCTCGACGACCTGGGGCGCGCGCTCAAGGCCGCCGAGAAAGCCGGAACCTGAAGCCGATGGACCTGCGCATCGACGGGCGCCGCGCCTGGGCCTACACCGGCGGCCGGCCGTTCGATCCGGCCCAACCGACCGCGGTGATGGTGCATGGCGCACTCGCCGACCACAGCCTCTGGGGCCTGCAGGGCCGGTGGTTGGCGCACCACGGCCAGTCGGTCCTGGCGGTCGACCTGCCGGGCCACGGCCGCAGCGAGGGGCCGGCCCTGGCGAGCGTCGAGGCGATGGCCGACTGGCTGGTCACGCTCCTCGCGGCAGCCGGTGCGACCCGGCCGGCGCTGGTCGGCCACAGCATGGGCTCGCTGATCGCGCTCGAAGCCGCGGCGCGGCTCGGCGCCGCGGCGCGGGCGCTGGTGATGATCGGCACCGCGTTCCCGATGAAGGTCGCGCCGGCCCTGCTGCAGGCCTCACTGGAAACGCCGCTGGAGGCGATCGACCGCGTCACCGCGTTCTCGGTCGGCTCGCTGGCGACCAAGCCGGGCGCGCCCGGACCCGGCAGCTGGCTGCACGGTGGACTGCGGCAGCTGATGCGGCGCCAGCAGGCCGTCTACGCGGCGGCCGGGCACGGCAACCTGTTTCATCAGGACTTCAGCGCCTGCGACGCCTACGCGGGTGCGCTCGAGGCCGCCGGCCGGGTGCAATGCCCTGCCCGGCTGGTCCTCGGCACGGCCGACGTGATGACGCCACCGAAAGCCGCCGGCCGCCTGCGCGAGGCGCTGGACGCGTCGGTGACCCTGCTGCCCAGCGGGCACACGCTGCCCGGCGAAGCGCCGGACGGCGTGCTCGACGCGCTGCGCGAGGTGCTGGCGCCGGCGCCCTGAAACCGGCGGCTCAGGTCAGAGCAGGTCGCGTACCCGCAGCGCGTCGAACTGCGCGCGCTGCCAGAAGGCGTGCGACTCCGCGGTGTCGTCGAGCAACAGGCGCGCGAGCAGCGGCCGCGCCGGGGTCGTCTCGGCGTCACAGAGCAGCACGTGACGGGGACTGTCGGGTTCGTCGAGACGGCCCACCCAGTCGAACTCGACCAGCAGGTCGAGGATCGGCTCGACCTGCAGCGGGTCTGCGCGCAGCAGCTGCGACAACTCGGCGGCACTCGCCCCGTGGCGCCCGGCGCGCCGGCTGCGGTCGAGCTCGCGCAGCAGCGTGAGGGCGAGCTGGAAGCGATGGCCCGGCCGCACCGGGCGCCGCACGATGCGCATCTGCAGGCTGGGGGCATAGGCGGCGATCACCGCGCCGAGCAGCACGACGACCCACACCAGGTAGATCCAGACGAGAAAGATCGGCACCGTCGCGAACGCGCCGTACACGGCCGAGAACGTCGGCACCCGGCCCAGGTACCACGCCAGCCCGCTCTTCGCGATCTCGATGCCGACGGCGACGAACAGCCCGCCGGACAGCGCATGGCGCCAGCGCACCGCGGTGTTCGGCACATAGTGGTAGAGCCCGGCCATGCCCAGGGCGAGCAGCGCGAACTCGACCCAGGCCAGCAGCAGCTCGACGCTTCCAGGGAGACCGCCGACGAGGCCGCGCGACGCCGAGATCGCATACGAGGTCATGCTCAGGCTGCCGCCGAGCAGCAGCGGGCCGAGCGTCGCGGCGGCCCAGTAGACGAGCACGCGCTGGGCGAGCGGGCGTGATTTCCGCACGCGCCAGATGCCGTTCAGCGTGCGGTCGATCGTCAGCATCAGCATCAGCGCGGCGACGAACAGCAGCGCGAGCCCGACCGCGCCGATCGTCTGCGCCTTCGACGCGAACTCGGTCAGCGTCGCGATCACCTGGCGCGCGATGCCCTCCGGCACCAGCGCCTCCAGGAAGTACTTCTGCAGCGCGAGCTGGAAGGTCGAGAAGATCGGGAAGGCCGCGAAGACCGCCAGCGCGACGGTCAGCAGCGGGACGAGCGCGATCGTCGTCGTGAAGGTCAGGCTGCCGGCGGTGAGGCCGAGACGGTCCTCGCCGAAGCGCTGACGCAGCGTGCGCAGCGTGTCGAGCCAGGGCCAGTGCTGCAGCGTGGCGAGCAGCTCGGCGAGCTGCTCGCGCCAGCGCACATGGCCGGCATTGGGAACATCCATGCTGGCTATGATGCCAGCCGTGACCCCAGCCAAGCCTCTGGCCGGCCCCGTGAGCGCCGCCACGGACGATGAGGCGTCCGTGGCGTCATGGCCACGCCGCCTGGAACAGACGCGCCTTCTCGCGCTGGGCAGCCTCGTCGGGCTCATCTTGCTGGGCCTCGCCTGGGAGCTCTGGCTGGCGCCCACCGGCAGCGGCACGCTGGCGCTGAAGGTGCTGCCACTGCTGCTGCCGCTGGCCGGCCTGCTCAAGCGCAGGCTCTACACCTTCCGCTGGGTCAGCCTGCTCGTCTGGCCCTACTTCGCCGAAGGCGTGGTGCGCGCGACGACCGAGTCCGGGACCGGTGCCGCGCTTGCCGCGCTCCAGATCGTGCTGTGCCTGCTGCTCTTCGCGGCCTGCGCGGTGCATGTGCGCGGGCGCCTGAAGCATGCGGCCTCGCGCCGGGCCGCGGGCCTGCCACCGGCGGCCGGGGACGGGCGATGACCACGGGCGGCGCGGACGGCGGCTCCACCGTCGCCAGCGCCGCCGCCGCGCTCGTCGAACGCCTGCGAGGCGTGGTCGGCGCGGCGCAGGTGATCGTCGACGGCGACCGCAGCGCATGGGAGCAGGACTGGCGACGGCGCTACCGCGGGCGCTCGCTGGCGGTTGTGCGGCCGGGCTCCACGGCCGAGGTGGCCGCGGTGGTGCGCGCCTGCGCCGAGGCGGGTGCCACGATCGTCCCGCAGGGCGGCAACACCGGTCTCGTCGGCGGTGGGGTGCCGGACGCCAGCGGCAGCCAGGTGCTGCTGAGCCTGACGCGCCTGCAGCGCGTGCGCGGCATCGATGCGGCGAACCTGACGATGACGGTCGAGGCCGGCTGCGTGCTGCAGGCGGTGCAGGCGGCCGCCGATGCGCAGGGATTGCGCTTCCCGCTCAGCCTGGCCTCCGAGGGCAGCTGCACGATCGGCGGCAACCTGGCGACGAATGCCGGCGGCACCCAGGTGCTGCGCTACGGCAATGCGCGCGAGCTCTGCCTCGGCCTCGAGGTCGTCACCGCCGAAGGCGAGGTCTGGGACGGGCTCGGCGGCCTGCGCAAGGACAACTCCGGCTATGACCTGCGCGACCTCTTCATCGGCAGCGAAGGCACCCTGGGCATCATCACGGCCGCCACGCTGCGCCTCTACCCGCGGCCCGCGGCCGAGCGCACCGCGTTCGCCGCCTGCGCGTCGCTGGACGCCGCGGTGGCACTGCTGCAGCACGCGCAGGCCCGCGCAGGCCCCGCGCTGACCGGCTTCGAGGCGATGAGCGGCTATGCGCTCGAACTCGTCCGCCGCCACTTCCCGCAGCTGCCCCAGCCGCTCGCGCCCCACCCCTGGTGCGTGTTGCTGGAGCTGGCCGACAGCGAAGGCGAAGCGCATGTCCAGGCGGTGCTCGAAATGCTCCTGGCCGACGCGATCGAGATCGGCATCGTCGACGACGCGGCGGTCGCCACCAGTCTGGCCCAGTCGCGGGCGATGTGGCGGCTGCGCGAGTCGATTCCGCTCGCCCAGAGCGAGGAAGGGCCGAACGTCAAGCACGATATTTCGCTGCCGACCTCTCGCATCCCGGCCTTCGTGCGGGCGACGGATGCCGCGCTGCTCGATCGCTGGCAAGGTGCACGAATCGTGAACTTCGGACACCTCGGTGACGGCAACCTGCACTACAACCTTCAGGGTCCCGAAGGCATTGCACCTGTCGACTTCCTGCGCGAGCACGAGCACGAGGTCAACGCGATGGTCTTCGACAACGTGATCGCGCACGGGGGCTCGATCTCCGCAGAGCACGGCATCGGCGCGCTCAAGCGCGACGAGCTGGCGCGCCGCAAGTCGCCGGTGGCGCTTTCGATGATGCGTGCGATCAAGCGGGCACTCGACCCGTACGGCAGGCTCAACCCCGGACGCGTGCTGTGATGGAAACCGCCCACCCCGACACCGTCGAGGTCACCTTCCCCGGCCCGGCACCGTCCATCGGGCGCGTCGTCGCCGGTGGTTTCTGCGTCGGCTGCGGCGCCTGTGCCGTGGCCTCGCCGATCATCACGATGAAGCGCGGCGCGACCGGAGAGATCCGCGCCGTGCTGGACGACGTACAGCCCGAGCGGCTGGTCGAGGCCACGGGTGTGTGCCCCTTTGCCGACGAGTCGACGAATGAAGACGTGCTGGCGGCCCGCCTCTTTCCGGAGGCGCCGAAGCAGGACCCTCTGATCGGCCGCTACATCGGCTTGCATGCGGGCCGGGTGGCCGACGAGCAACAGATCGTCGACTCCAGTTCGGGCGGCCTGACCCACTGGATGGCCGAAACCCTTTTGCGCAGCGGCAGCGTGGACGGGGTCGTGCACCTCGGCCACGGCGACGGGCCGGCCTCCGACATGTTCCGCTTCGGGGTGTCGCGCAGCGTCGAAGCGCTGCTCGCGGCACGCAAGTCGAAGTACTACGGCGCCGACTTCGCCGACGCTGTGCGTTCGATCCGCGGCGATGGCAAGCGCTACGCGTTCATCGGCGTGCCCTGTTACGTCAAGGCGATGCGCCTGCTCTGCGCCAGCGACGACACGTTGCGCGAGCAGTTCCCCTTCATGCTGGCCCTGGTGTGCGGGCACCTGAAGTCCGCAGCCTACGCCGAGCTGCTGGCCTGGCAGGCCGGCGTGGCGCCCGACGCGCTGGCCACCGTCGATTTCCGCGTCAAGGCCCGCGGCGCGAAGACCAGCGACTACCGTTTCAGTGCCGTCGACACCGGCGGTCAGACCCACACGGCGCGCGCCCACGACCTGCTCGGCGCCAACTGGGGCCACGCGATGATGCAGCTCAAGGCCTGCGACTTCTGCGACGACATCTTCGGCGAATGTGCCGATGCCGCGTTCGGCGATGCCTGGCTGTTCCGCTACGAGCATGACTGGCGGGGCACGAATGTCGTGGTGACCCGGAACCCGATGCTGGAAGGCCTGCTGCTCCGGGCGAGCGGCCGATCGATCATGCTGGAGGACCTGAGCGCCGAGGACGCGATCGCGACCCAGGCCGGCAACGTGCGGCACCGGCGCGACGGCCTTTCGGTCCGCCTGGAACAGGCGTCACAGCGTGGCGAATGGGCGCCGACGAAGCGCGTTGCCGCCGGGTCGCGCACGGTCACGCCGCAGCGGCGCAAGATCGTCGAGTTGCGCCAGCAAATTGCGTGCTTGAGCCATGACGCCTTCGCCGAAGCACGCAGGCAAGGCGACCTGAAGCTGTTCGCGCGGCGGATGACGCCGCTGATGCGCCGCATGCAGTCGCTGACGAGGCCGCCGCTGCTGACGCGCACCTACCAGCGCATCAGCCATTTCGTGCGGCATCCGCTCGGCCGTTAGCCGGCGCCGTCTCGCCCGCCCGTCGCGATCACTGGACCGGCCCCTTGAGTGCCGGCGGCAGCGGCAGCGGCATCACTTCGATCCCCTCTTCGCGCAGCGCTTGCGTCTCGTCAGACGTCGCCTGGCCCCGTATCGCCCGCTCGGCGACCTCGCCGTAGTGAATGCGCCGGGCCTCTTCGGCGAAACGATCGCCGACGTCCTCGGTGCGCTCCAGGACGCGACGCATCATCTGCAGCCACAGCCCCTGCACGTCCGCCCCCTGGACCACCTGGGTCGGATGCCCTGCCGCGGCCTCCGGCGGTGCCGGCTGCGCCGGCGCGGCGGCGGGCGGCGTGGCCCCGAGGTTGAGGCGCGGCGCCGACGGGAGCTTCTGGACTGCATGGTCACCGCAGACCGGGCACTCGACGAGCGCACGCTCCTTCTGCGATGCGAAGTCGGCTTCGGAGGCAAACCAGCCCTCGAAGCGATGGCCGTTGGAACAGTGCAGGTCGAGGACCTTCATCGGGGCATTATCGCCAGCCCCCGCTCACGGCGTTGCTGTCCAGCTCAGTGACCATCGGCCCGAGCGCCAGTTCTGCAACCAAAGCAGGCCGATCAGCGTCTTCGCATCGGTGAGCTCACCACGCTGCGCCGCGGCCATCAGCTCGTCGGCCGTCGCGGTGTCGACATCGAGGAACTCACCGCTGTCGAGACGCCGCGTGCCGAGGGTCAACCCACGCGCGAACCAGACTTCGATGCCCTCGTTCGAGTAGGCGATCGCGTTGTGCAGCAGGCCGGCGCGCGCCCACTCGGCGGCGCGATAGCCGGTCTCCTCGGCCAGTTCGCGCATCGCGCAGTCGAGCGGCGGCTCGCCCGCGTCGAGCTTGCCGGCCGGGAACTCGAGCATCACCTGGCCGAGCGGATAGCGGTACTGGCGCTCGACGACCAGCCGGCCGTCGTCGAGCAGCGGCACGATCATCACGGCACCCGGATGGCGGATGTACTCCCGCGTGGCGAGGCTGCCGTCCGGGAGGGCCACGGTGTCGCGACGCACGTCGAGAAAGTGGCCGACGTACACCTGCTCGGAGCGTTGCAGCGTTTCGCGCAGGTGGCCGTCGTCCGGCGTGGCGCGTCCGCCCTGCACCTGGCCTCCGGCGCTGGCGGCGCTTTCGGTCACGGCTTCCGGGACCGGTGCAGACGCGCAGGCGCCGCCAATGCCCTCGCCGGGCGGCTGCGCCGCGCGCGGCTCGGGCCGGGGCACGGTGCCCGCATCAGTTCGAAAGCGCCTGCACGACTGCCTGGGCGCAGATCGCCATCAGGCCACCCGGCAACAGGCCGAACAGGAGCACTGCCGCGCCGTTGAGCGACAACAGTGCCTTCGCGTCGCCGCTGCCCTCGATCGGCGAGGTATCGACCGGCTCGTCGAAGTACATCGTCTTGACCAGCCGAAGGTAGTAGAAGGCGCCGATCAGCGACAGCAGCACCGCGATCACCGCCAGCACGATGTAGCCGGTGACGTTGGTCGACACCAGCGCCTGCAGCACCGCCAGCTTCGCGTAGAAGCCGACGGTCGGCGGAATGCCGGCCAGCGAGAACATGAAGATCGCCATCATCGCGGCCAGCCAGGGCGCGCGCTTGCCGAGCCCGGCGAGGTCGCTGATCTGCTCCGATTCGAAGCCCGGACGCGACAGCAGCAGGATCACGCCGAAGGTGCCGAGCGTCGTGAGGACGTAGGTGACCAGGTAGAACAGCGCCGAGCTGTAGCCGTTGGTCGCCGACAGCGTGTTGCCTGTGATCACCGTCGGCGTGAAGCCGAGCAGCATGAAGCCGAGCTGACCGATGGTCGAGTACGCGAGCATCCGCTTCAGGTTGCTCTGGGCGATCGCCGCGAGGTTGCCGAGCGCCATCGAGGCGACCGAAAGCACGATCAGCATCTGCTGCCAGTCGACCGCGAGGTCGCTCATGCCCTCGACGAGCAACCGGAAGGTCATCGCGAAGGCGGCGAGCTTCGGCGCGCTCGCGATCAGCAGCGTGATCGCCGTCGGCGCGCCCTGGTAGACGTCGGGCACCCACATGTGGAACGGCACGACACCGAGCTTGAAGGCGAGGCCGGAGACGACGAAGACGATGCCGAAGGTCAGCACGGCGCCGTTGATCTGGCCGGTCGCGATCGCATCCGATACCTCGGGGATGTCGAGCGAACCGGTCGCGCCGTACATCATCGACAGGCCGTAGAGCAGGAAGCCGCTCGCCAGCGCGCCCAGCACGAAGTACTTCATCGCCGCTTCGGTGGCCACGGCGTTGTCGCGTCGCAGTGCCGTCATCGCGTAGAGGCTGAGCGACATCAGCTCCAGGCCGAGGTAGACGACGAGGAAGTTGTTCGCCGAGATCATCACGCAGGCACCCAGCAGCGTGAACAACGTCAGCGTGAACAGCTCGCCCTTCAGCATCTCGCGCGAGGCGACGTAGGCACGCGAATAGGCGAGCGTCACCATCACCGACAACGCCGCGCAGGCCGCCAGCAGGTGGCTCAGCGGATCGGTGACGATCATCTGCTGCATGCCGTACAGCGTGAAGCCACCCTGGAAGTACACCAGGTGAAGGCCGGCGAACACCGCCAGCGACAGTTGCGTCAGCACATAGGTCGGCGTGCGCCGCGGGTCGTTCACCCACAGGTCCGCCAGGGCGACGAACAACGCCATCGCCAGCAGCACCAACTCGGGGTAGACCGCGACCCAGTTCATCTCGACGTTCATCTCCGGCGCCCCGTCCTCAGTTCAGCTTCGAGACGGCGACATGCCGCAGCAGCTCGTTGACCGACACGTGCATCACGTCGGTGAACGGCTTCGGGTAGATGCCCATCGCCAGCACGGCCAGCGCCAGCACGGCCAGCATCACCGTCTCGCGGGCATTGATGTCGGTCAGTTCGGCGACGTGATGATTCGTGACCGGGCCGAAGTAGACCCGCTTGTACATCCACAGCGTGTAAGCGGCGCCGGAGATCAGCGCCGTCGCCGCGAGCAGGCCGAGCCAGAAGCTGACCTCGACCGCGCCGAGGATGACCATCCATTCGCCGACGAACCCTGCCGTCCCCGGCAGGCCGCAGTTGGCCATGAAGAACAGCAGCGCGAAGGCAGCGAAGCGCGGCATCTTGTTGACCACCCCGCCGTAGGCCGCGATCTCGCGCGAGTGCACCCGGTCGTAGAGCACGCCGATGCACAGGAACATCGCGCCCGAGACGAATCCGTGGCTGATCATCTGCACGATGCCCCCCGACATGCCGAGCTCGTTGAAGAGAAAGAAGCCCATCGTCACGAAACCCATGTGGGCGATCGACGAATAGGCGACCAGCTTCTTCATATCCTGCTGCACCAGCGCCACGAGGCCGATGTAGAGCACCGCGATCAGCGACAAGGCGATCACGAGGCCGGCCCATTCGCGGCTCGCATCCGGCAGGATCGGCATCGAGAAGCGCAGGAAACCGTAGGCGCCGAGCTTCAGCATGATCGCCGCCAGCACCACCGAGCCCCCGGTCGGCGCCTCGACGTGCGCGTCGGGCAGCCAGGTGTGCACCGGCCACATCGGCACCTTCACCGCGAAGGCGGCGAAGAAGGCAAAGAACAGCAGCGTTTGCGCCCCCAGCGGCAGTGGCAGCCTGTGCCAGTCGAGGATCTCGAAGCTGCCACCCGACTTGTAGTACAGGTAGATCAGCGCGACCAGCATCAGCAGCGAGCCGGCCAGCGTGTAGAGGAAGAACTTGAACGCCGCATAGACGCGCCGCGGCCCGCCCCAGATGCCGATGATGATGTACATCGGGATCAGGGTGGCCTCGAAAAAGACGTAGAACAGCAGGCCGTCGAGCGCGCTGAAGACGCCGATCATGATCCCGGAGAGGGTCAGGAACGCGCCCATGTACTGGTTCACGCGACTCTCGATCACCTCCCAGGCCGAGATCACGACGATCACCGTGATGAAGGCCGTCAGCGGCACGAACCAGACCGAGATGCCGTCGACCCCCAGGTGGTAGCTCACGTTGAAGCGCTCGATCCACGAGAAGTTCTCGACGAACTGCATCGCGGCGGTCGTCGTGTCGAAGCCGGTGATCAGCGGCAACGTGACGACGAAGGAGACCAGCGCCGCGACGAGCGCCGCCCAACGCACGGCGTTGGCGTATTCGTCACGGCCAAAGGCCAGCAGCAGCACGCCGCAGACGATCGGCAGCCAGATGGCAAGGCTCAGCAGACCCATGTGTCGTTCTTCTCCGGGCTTCAGGCGCCGAGCAGGCTGCTGAGGTAGGGCCACAGCTGCCAAGTCATCAGGCCGATCACGCCGAGCAACATCACCAGCGCGTAGAAATACAGGTAACCAGTCTGGAAGTGGCGCACCACGCCCGCGAAGGCGCCGACCGCCTTGGCTGAACCGTTGACGAGCAGGCCGTCGATCACGCCGACATCGCCGCCCTTCCACAGCCCGACGCCGATGCCACGGGCCAGCGGCGCGAGGATGCGCTCGTTGATCCAGTCCATGTAGTACTTGTTCTCGAGCAGGCGGTACAGGAAGCCGAAGCGCGCCTGGATCGCGGCCGGCAGGTGCGTCGCCTTCATGTACAGGAACCAGGCCGTGACCACACCCGCCAGCGCCAGCCAGAACGGCCAGGTGACGAAGGCGTGCGTCGCGAGCGCCATCGCGCCGTGGAAGTGGTGGGCCAGTTCCGACATCGCCGGGTGGCGCGCGGCGTCGACGACGATCGAGTCCCGGAAGAACTCGCCGAACAGCATCGGCTGGATCGTCAGGAAGCCGATCACGACCGAGGGGATCGCGAGCAGGATCAGCGGCAGGTTGATGCTCCAGCCGGGGTTGATCGGCAGGTCGTGATGGCCGTGGCCGTGGTCGTCGTGGCCGTGTCCGTCGTCATGGCCCCCGTGGTGGGCGTCGGCATGCGCGGCACCGTGTCCGTCGTCGTGGGCATGCCCATCGTCGTGCGCAGCGGCCGCATGGTCGTCGTGCGGCGCCTGATCCCAGCGTTCCTTGCCGTGGAACACCAGGAAGTACATGCGGAACGAGTAGAAGGCCGTGACGAACACGCCGGCCAGCACGGCGAGATAGGCAAAGCCGGCGCCGGGCAGTTCGCTCGCGCGCACCGCCTCGATGATCATGTCCTTCGAATAGAAGCCGGCGAAAAGCGGCGTGCCGATCAGCGCCAGCGAGCCGAGCAGCGAGGTGATCCAGGCGATGCGCGTATTGGCATGGCGCGCCAGCCCGCCCATCCAGCGGATGTCCTGGTTGTGATGCATCGCGACGATCACCGCACCCGCCCCGAGGAAGAGCAGCGCCTTGAAGAACGCGTGCGTCATCAGGTGGAAGACGGCGACCGAGTAGGCCGAGGCGCCGAGCGCCACCGTCATGTAGCCGAGCTGGCTCAGCGTCGAGTAGGCGACGACGCGCTTGATGTCGTTCTGGATGATGCCGAGGAAGCCCATGAACAGCGCGGTGATCGCGCCGATCACGAGGATGAAGCTCAGCGCCGCGTCCGACAGTTCATAGAGCGGCGACATGCGCGCGACCATGAAGATGCCCGCCGTCACCATCGTCGCTGCGTGGATCAGCGCAGAAATCGGGGTGGGGCCCTCCATCGAGTCGGGGAGCCAGACGTGCAGCGGGAATTGCGCGCTCTTGCCCATCGCGCCGATGAACAGGCAGATGCAGATCACCGTGATCAGCATCCAGCTCGTGCCGGGGAAGGTGAGCTGCCCCAGTTCGGGCGCCTTCGCGAAGATCTCGCCGTAATTCAGCGAGCCGGTGTAGGCCAGCACGAGACCGATGCCGAGGATGAAGCCGAAGTCGCCCACCCGGTTGACCAGGAAGGCCTTCATGTTGGCGAAGATCGCGGTCGGCTTGGTGTACCAGAAGCCGATCAACAGGTAGCTGACCAGGCCCACCGCCTCCCAGCCGAAGAACAGCTGCAGCATGTTGTTGCTCATCACGAGCATCAACATCGAGAAGGTGAACAGCGAGATGTACGAGAAGAAACGCTGGTAGCCCGGGTCCTCGGCCATGTAGCCGATGGTGTAGACGTGCACCATCAGCGAGACGAAGGTGACGACGCACATCATCATCGCCGAGAGGCCGTCGATCAGGAAGCCGACCTCCATCTTCAGGTCGCCGAGCACCATCCACTCGTAGACCGTCGCGTTGTAGCGCGCGCCGTCCAGCGCGACAGCCTTCAGCACGTATGCAGACAGCGCGAAGGCGATCGCCACGCCGAGCACGGTGAACACATGCGCGCCGCGCCGGCCGACGAGCTTGCCGAACAGCCCGGCGATGATCGAGCCCGCCAGCGGCGCCAGGGGCACGGCCAGCAGCAGGGTCGGGGAGAGGGATGCAGCCATGGTCGTTCGTTCTTCTGTCGGCTCGGTTCGGTGCAGGCTTGCGCCGCGTGCTCAGCCCTTCAGCTCGTCGAGTTCGCTGACGTCGATCGTTGCCCGGTTGCGGAACAGCACAACGAGGATCGCCAGCCCGATCGCCGACTCGGCCGCCGCCACCGTCAGGATGAAGAAGACGAACACCTGCCCCGCCATGTCGTTGAGGTAGTGCGAGAACGCGACGAAGTTCAGGTTGACGGCCAGCAGCATCAACTCGATCGCCATCAGCAGCACGATCAGGTTGCGCCGGTTGAGGAAGATGCCGATCACCGACAGCGCGAAGAGCACCGCGCCGAGCGATAGGTAGTGCCCGAGCGTGACCGGGCCGAGCAGCGTGGCCGTCATGTCGCGGCCCCCTCGCCTGCCGTGCCCGCCGGCGGTGCCGGAGGTGGCTCGACCGCGGCCTTCATCGGCACAACGCGCAGGCGGTCGGCCTTGCGGGCACGCAGTTGCTGGGAGACGTCGAGTGCACGCGAGTCCCTGCGCCGGCGCAGCGTCAGCGCGATCGCCGAGATGATCGCCACCAGCAGCAGCACCGCAGCGATCTGCAGCGGATACAGGTAGTGCTGGTAGACCTCGAGGCCGAGCAGCTTGGTGTTGCCGATGCGCTGCGCTTCCTCGCTGAGCACCGGCGCCTCGCCGATGCCGAAGCCGCCCATCAGGACCGCCGCCATTTCGAGCGCGATCACGACGCCGACGATCGCTGCCAGCGGAAAGTGCTTCCAGAAACCGACGCGCACGCCCTCGACATTGATGTCGAGCATCATCACGACGAACAGGAACAGCACCATCACCGCGCCGACGTAGACCAGTACCAGCGTGATGGCCAGGAACTCGGCGGCCAGCAGCATCCAGATGCAGGCGGCGTTGAAGAACGCCAGGACCAGGAAGAGCGCGGCGTGCACCGTGCTGCGCGCCGTGATGACGCGGAACGACGCGAACAGCAGGACGGCGGAGAAGACGTAGAAGAGCGCGGTGGGGATCGTCATGTTCTTTTCGAGCGCCGCGACCGGAGGCCGTGTGCGCGCCACGTTGGCGGCGCGCGCGTCAGCCTTCAGCGGTAGCGGGCGTCGGCCTCCTTGTTGGCGGCGATCTCTTTCTCGTAGCGGTCGCCGACGGCCAGCAGCATGTCCTTCGTGAAGTACAGGTCGCCGCGCTTCTCGCCGTGGTATTCGAAGATGTGCGTCTCGACGATCGAGTCGACCGGGCAGCTCTCTTCGCAGAAGCCGCAGAAGATGCACTTGGTGAGGTCGATGTCGTAGCGCGTCGTGCGCCGCGAGCCGTCGGTGCGCACGTCGGACTCGATCGTGATCGCCAGCGCCGGGCAGACGGCCTCGCAGAGCTTGCAGGCAATGCAGCGCTCCTCACCGTTCTCGTAGCGACGCAGCGCATGCAGGCCGCGGAAGCGCGGCGACAGCGGCGTCTTCTCCTCGGGAAACTGCACCGTGATGTGCGGCGAGAGGAAGTGGCGGCCGGTGACCATCAGCCCCTTGAACAGCTCCGCCAGCATGAAGGTGGAGAAGAAGTCCTTGACGGCGCTCATGATCCGGTCCCCTCGGCGCGCGGGCGGCAGCTCTGCACGGCGTGTCTCATGGCCTCACTTCCAGATGTTGAATGGCGACTGGATCCACAGGCCCACGACCACGAGCCACACCAGCGTCACCGGGATGAAGATCTTCCAGCCCAGGCGCATGATCTGGTCGTAGCGGAAGCGCGGGAAGGTCGCGCGCACCCACAGGAACACGGTGACGACGCAGAAGATCTTGATCGCCAGCCAGATCCAGCCCGGGATGAAGTCGAGGAACGCGAACGGGGGCAACCACCCGCCGAGGAACAGCGTCACCGTCAGCGTGCTGACGAGGATCATGTTCGCGTACTCGGCGAGGAAGAACATCGCGAAGGCCATGCCCGAGTACTCGACCATGTGGCCGGCGACGATCTCGGACTCGCCCTCGACGACGTCGAATGGATGCCGGTTCGTCTCGGCAAGGCCCGAGATGAAGAACACGCCGAAGATCGGCAGCAGCGGCAGCCAGTTCCACGAGAAGATGCCGAGACCCATGTCGGCAAAAATGCCCTTGCCTTGGCCGAGCACGATCTCGCTCATGTTCATCGTGCCGGCGACCATCAGCACAACGACGAGGCAGAAGCCCATCGCGATCTCGTAGCTGACCATCTGCGCCGAGGCCCGCAGCGCACCGAGGAAGGCGTACTTCGAATTCGAGGCCCAGCCGGCGATGATCACGCCGTAGACCTCGATCGAGGTCACCGCCATCAGGAAGAGCAGGCCGGCATTGATGTTGGCCAGCGCCACGTCGGGCCCGAAGGGGATCACGACCCAGGCGGCCAGCGCCGGCATGATCGTCATCACCGGCCCGAGGAAGAACAACCCCTTGTTGGCCGCCGTCGGGACGATGATCTCCTTGAAGATCAGCTTCACCGCGTCGGCGATCGGCGTCAGCAGCCCGGCCGGGCCGACCCGGTTCGGGCCCGGGCGGATCTGCGTCCAGCCGATGGCCTTGCGCTCCCAGAGCGTCAGGTAGGCCACGCAGCCCATCAGCGGCGCCACCAGGACGACGATCTTGACGAGGGTCCAGACGACGGGCCAGAAGCCGCCCAGCAGCGACGCACCGTAGGTGTCGATCGTGTCGATCATGGCGTCAGGCCCTGGTGACGTTCAGCGGCCCGAACATCGGGCCGAGCGCCGCGGTGTCAGGGTGTCCGGCCGGCACGCGGACCGTGCCCTCGGGCAGTCCGTCGTCCAGCACGGCCGGCAGCTCGATGCTCGCCGTCCCCTGCGCGACCCGCACGCGGTCCCCCGCCGACAGGCCCAGGTCGCGCCAGAGCGTGGCCGGCAGCCCGGCCGCGGGCGGCCTGGCGTCGGAGGTCAGCTGCAGCGACGTTGCGCGGCGCACCAGCGGGTCGGTCGCGTAGATCGGCACCTCGGCGATGCGCTCGACACCCGCCACGTAGGGCAGTCGCGTCGCGAGCGGCTCGTCGGCGCGGTTGGCCAGGCGCGCCGGCACGGTCGCCGGGTCGCCCAGCGCCTCCTTCAGCACCTCTTCGCTCGACTCCTGGTCGAAGCCCGCGAGCCCGAGCAGGTTGCCGAGCACGCGCAGCACCTTCCAGGCGGGACGCGCCTCGCCGAGCGGCTTGACGACGCCGTGGAAGCTCTGCAGGCGACCCTCGGCATTGACGAAGCTGCCCGAGGTCTCGGTGAACGGCGCGATCGGCAGCAGCACGTCGGCGTCGGGCACGGCCGCGTCGCGGAACGAGGTCAGCGCGACGACGAAGCTCGCCGCGTGCATCGCGGCGCTGGCCGCGGCGCCATCGGCAAGATCCAGCGGCGGCTCGACGTCGAGCAGCAGGTACGCCTTGCGCGGGGCGGCGATCATTTCCGCCGCCGAAAGGCCGCCGTCGCGAGGCGTCGCGCCGACCAGTTGCGCGCCGACGCTGTTGGCCGCCTCGCCGAGCCAGCCGCAGCGTGCGCCGGTCTGCTGCGCGATCCACCAGGCGAGCGCGAACAGCGCCTCGGCCTGCGGGTGCTGTGCGGTGGCGTTGCCGAGCAGCACCGCCTTGCGCTCGCCGCCGAGCAGCGACGCCGCGATCGCCTGGGCGTCGGCGCCCGGCTCGACGCCGGCGACCGGCGCCGCGACGCCCTTGGCGAGCGCGACGGCCGCGGCCACTTCGGCCAGCGCACGCCACCAGCCGCTAGGCGCCACCGTCAGGCGGGCGGCGACCGGCAGCAGCCAGTCGTCCTCCGTCGCGTGCAGCACGCTGACCTGCGCGCCGCGCCGTGCCGCCTGGCGCAGGCGCTGCGCGAACAGCGGATGGTCCTTGCGCAGGAAGGAACCGACGACGAACGCGCGCTGCAGCGACGACAGCTCGGCGATCGGCAGGCCAAGCCAGCGCACCGCCTGCGGGTCTGCGACCGCGGGTGCGGCATGGCGCAGGCGGTGGTCGACGTTCTCGCTGCCCAGCCCGCGCACGAGGCGGCTGAACAGCTGCAATTCCTCGACCGTGCGGTGCGGCGAGGCCAGGCCACCGATCTGCGCAGCGCCTTCGTCGGCTGCGATCTGCTTCAGGCTGCGCGCGACATAGTCGAGCGCGGTCGTCCAGTCGACCGTCTGCCAGACGCCACCCTGACGGATCATCGGCGCGGTCAGGCGCTCGGGGGCACCCAGCGCCTCGTACGAGAAGCGGTCACGGTCGGCGATCCAGCACTCGTTCACCGCCTCGTTCTCGAGCGGCACGATGCGCATCACCTTGCCCGCCTTGACCTGCACGATCAGGTTCGAGCCGTTCGAATCGTGCGGGCTCACACTCTTGCGACGCGAGAGCTCCCAGGTGCGGGCGCTGTAGCGGAAGGGCTTGCTCGTCAGGGCGCCGACCGGGCAGATGTCGATCATGTTGCCCGATAGTTCGGAGTCGACCGTCGAGCCGACCATCGTCGTGATCTCGGAGTGCTCGCCCCGGTGGATCATGCCGAGCTCCATCACCCCGGCCACTTCCTGGCCGAAGCGCACGCAGCGCGTGCAGTGGATGCAGCGGCTCATCTCTTCCATCGAGATCAGCGGGCCGACGTCCTTGTGGAAGACGACACGCTTCTCCTCGGTGTAGCGCGAGGAAGAGCCGCCATAGCCGACCGCCAGGTCCTGCAGCTGGCACTCTCCACCCTGGTCGCAGATCGGACAGTCGAGCGGATGGTTGATCAGCAGGAACTCCATCACCCCCTGCTGGGCCTTCAGTGCCTTGTCGCTCTTGGTGCGCACGATCATGCCGTTGGTCACCGGCGTCGCGCAGGCCGGCATCGGCTTGGGCGCCTTCTCGACCTCGACCAGACACATGCGGCAGTTGGCCGCGATGGAGAGCTTCTTGTGATAGCAGAAATGCGGCACGTAGGTCCCAGCCGCATCGGCCGCGTGCATCACCATGCTGCCTTCGGGCACCGACACCTTGCGCCCGTCGAGTTCGATTTCGATCATCTCGTTGTGCCGCCCGTGCCGCTTCTGCCGACCATTGCGCCTGTGTCGCCGCCGCTCATGCCGCCACCTTGACCGCACATCGCCGGTGCTCGACGTGGTAGACGAACTCGTCGCGGAAGTGCTTGATCATCGCGCGCACCGGCATCGCGGCCGCGTCGCCGAGCGCACAGATCGTGCGCCCCTGGATGTTGTCGGACACCGAGTTCAGCAGGTCGATGTCCTCCAGCCGGCCCTTGCCATGCTCGATGCGGTCGACCATGCGCCACAGCCAGCCAGTGCCCTCGCGGCACGGCGTGCACTGGCCGCAGCTCTCGTGCTGGTAGAAGTACGACAGGCGCAGCAGGCTCTTGACCATGCAGCGACGCTCGTCCATCACGATCACCGCGCCCGAGCCGAGCATCGAGCCGGCCTTGGCGATGGCGTCGTAGTCCATCGTCGTGTCCATCATGATGGCCGCCGGCAGCACCGGGGCCGACGAGCCGCCGGGGATCACCGCCTTCAGCGCCCGCCCGCCGCTGACCCCACCGGCCAGCTCGAGCAGCTTGGAGAACGGCGTGCCGAGCGGTATCTCGTAGTTGCCGGGACGCTCGACGTCGCCGACCATCGAGAAGATCTTGGTGCCGCCGTTGTTCGGCTTGCCGATCTCGAGATAGGCCGCACCGCCCTCGCGGATGATCCAGGGCACCGCCGCGAAGGTTTCGGTGTTGTTGATCGTCGTCGGCTTGCCGTAGAGGCCGAAGCTGGCCGGGAACGGCGGCTTGAAGCGCGGCTGACCCTTCTTGCCCTCGAGCGACTCGAGCAGGGCCGTCTCCTCGCCGCAGATATAGGCGCCGAAGCCGTGGTGGGCGTGCAGCTGGAAGTCGAAGCCGCTGCCCAGCAGCTTGCGGCCGAGGTAGCCGGCGGCGCGCGCCTCCTCGAGAGCGGCCTCGAAACGCTCGTAGACCTCGAAGATCTCGCCGTGGATGTAGTTGTAGCCCGTCCCGATGCCCATCGCATACGCCGCGATCGCCATGCCTTCGATCACGCTATGCGGGTTGAACATCAGGATGTCGCGGTCCTTGCAGGTGCCCGGCTCGCCCTCGTCCGAGTTGCACACGAGGTACTTCGGGCCTGCGTACATGCGCGGCATGAAGCTCCACTTGAGCCCGGTCGGGAAGCCGGCACCGCCGCGCCCGCGCAGGCCGGAGGCCTTGACCTCGGCGATCACCTGGTCGGGCGTCATGCCCTCGCCGCCGTCGGCACCCAGGATGCGACGCAGCGCCTTGTAGCCGCCCCGCGCCTCGTAGTCGGCCAGGTGCCAGTTGGCGCCGTCGAGCCCGGCGTAGATCTGCGGGTCGATGTGGCGGCCGTGGAAGCAGGTCTCGCGGCCGGTGGACTGGAACTTCGACAGATCGAGCATCGCCGTGCCTCCTCAGGCCGTGGTGTTCGGCGTCGCCGACTTCAGCGTCTCGACCAGTTCGTCGAGGCGCTCGTGGCTCATGTAGCTCAGCATCTGCCGGTCGTTGACCAGCATCACCGGCGCGTCGGCACAGGCGCCGAGGCATTCACTGGGCTGCACCGTGAAGACGCCGTCGGCCGTGCTGCCATAGGGCTCGACGCCGAGCTTGTGGCAGAGGTGGTCGAGCGCCGTCTGGCCTTCGCGCAGTTGGCAGGGCAGGTTCGTGCAGACGTTCAGCTTGAAACGTCCGACCGGCTCCTGGTTGTACATGTTGTAGAAGGTCGTCACCTCGTGCACCGCGATCGGCGCCATGCCGAGTACCTCGGCGATGGCGCATTCGGTCTCGGCCGAGACGTAGCCCTGTTCCTGCTGGGCGATCGACAAGCAGGCCATCACCGCCGACTGCTTTTGGTCGGCAGGGTACTTCGCGATCTCGCGCTCGAAGCGTTCCAGCGTCGCGTCGGTGAGGGCCGCGGTGCGGGTCAGGGTCGTCTGGGGCAGGCTCATCGATCGATCTCGCCGAACACGATGTCCATGGTGCCGATCACCGCCACGGCGTCGGCGATCATGTGGCCGCGCGACATCTCGTCCATCGCGGACAGATGAACGAAACCGGGCGCGCGGATCTTGAGGCGGTAGGGCTTGTTGGCGCCATCGCTGACCAGGTAGATGCCGAACTCACCCTTCGGGTGCTCGACCGAGGCATAGGCCTCGCCTTCAGGCACGTGGAAGCCCTCGGTGAAGAGCTTGAAGTGGTGGATCAGCTCTTCCATGTTCGACTTCATGTCCACGCGCGGCGGCGGCGCCACCTTGTGGTTGTCGATGATCACGGGGCCTGGGTTCGCGCGCAGCCACTTCACGCACTGCTGGATGATGCGGTTGGACTGGCGCATCTCCTCGACGCGCACCAGATAGCGGTCGTAGGTGTCGCCATTGACGCCGACCGGGATGTCGAAGTCGACGCGATCGTAGACCTCGTACGGTTGCTTCTTGCGCAGGTCCCACTCGATGCCCGAGCCTCGCAGCATCGGGCCGGAGAAGCCGAGGTTCAGCGCACGCTCCGGCGTGACGACGCCGATGCCGACCGTGCGCTGTTTCCAGATGCGGTTGTCGGTGAGCAGGGTCTCGTAGTCGTCGACGTTCTTCGGGAAGCGGCGGCAGAAGTCGTCGATGAAGTCCAGCAGCGAGCCCTGGCGGTTCTCGTTCAGGCGCGAGATCGCCTTCGCGTTGTGGATCTTCGAGACCTTGTACTGCGGCATCGAGTCCGGCAGGTCGCGGTAGACGCCGCCCGGTCGGTAGTAGGCCGCGTGCATGCGCGCGCCCGAGACCGCCTCGTACATGTCGAACAGGTCTTCGCGCTCGCGGAAGCAGTAGATGAGCATGTTCATCGCACCGCAATCGAGCCCGTGCGCACCGAGCCACATCAGGTGGTTCAGCAGGCGCGTGATCTCGTCGAACATCACCCGGATGTACTGCGCGCGCAACGGCACCTCGATGCCGAGCAGCTTCTCGATCGCCATGCAGTAGGCATGCTCGTTGGACATCATCGACACATAGTCGAGGCGGTCCATGTACGGCAGCGACTGGATGAAGGTGCGCGTCTCGGCCAGCTTCTCGGTTGCGCGGTGCAGCAGGCCGATGTGAGGGTCGGCGCGCTGGATCACCTCGCCGTCCAGCTCGAGCACGAGGCGCAGCACCCCGTGCGCCGCCGGATGCTGGGGTCCGAAGTTCAGCGTGTAGTTCTTGATCTCGGCCATGGTCGTCGCGCCGGCTCGCTCAGTGCAGGCCGCCGTAGCGGTCTTCGCGGATGATCCGCGGCGTGATCTCGCGCGGCTCGATCGTCACCGGCTGGTAGATGACGCGCTTGCGCTCGGGGTCGTAGCGCATCTCGACGTGGCCGGAGATCGGGAAGTCCTTGCGGAACGGGTGGCCGATGAAGCCGTAGTCGGTCAGGATGCGGCGCAGGTCGAGGTGGCCCTCGAAGATGATCCCGTAGAGATCGAAGGCCTCGCGCTCGAACCAGTTGGCCGAGTTCCAGACCTCGGTCAGCGAGGCGACCACCGGCAGGTCGTCGTCCGGACATGAGACCTTGAGACGCAGGCGCCAGTTGTGGCTGATCGACAGCAGGTGCGAGACGGCCGCGAAGCGCGGACCTTCCCAGGGCTCGTCGCGCCAGCTGGAGTAGTCCATCCCGCAGAGGTCGATCAGTTGCTCGAACCGCAGCGCCGGATCGTCGCGCAACAGCAGGGCTACGGCCGCATAGTCGGCGGCGGCCACGGTGATCGTGATCTCACCGCGTTCGCGCACCAGGCGCTTGAGTCGCGCGCCGAGGCTGGCTTCCAGCGCGGATTGCAGGGTATCGAGTCGGCTCATCGTCTGCGACCTCGCCTCAGCGGGCGATCGTGTTCTCGCGCCTGATCTTCGCCTGCAGTTGCAGGATCCCGTACAGCAGCGCCTCGGCTGTCGGCGGACAGCCCGGCACGTAGACGTCCACCGGCACGATCCGGTCGCAACCACGGACGACCGAATAGCTGTAGTGGTAGTAGCCCCCGCCGTTCGCGCAGGAGCCCATGCTCAGGACCCAGCGCGGCTCGGCCATCTGATCGTAGACCTTGCGCAGCGCCGGCGCCATCTTGTTGCACAGCGTGCCGGCGACGATCATCAGATCGCTCTGGCGCGGGCTGGGTCGAAACAGCATGCCGAAGCGGTCGATGTCGTAGCGCGCCGCTCCCGCATGCATCATCTCGACGGCGCAGCAGGCGAGACCGAAGGTCATCGGCCAGAGCGAGCCGGTCTTCGACCAGTTGACCAGCGTGTCCACCGAGGTGGTCACGAATCCTTCTTTGAGTACGCCTTCGATGCCCATTGCGCTCGTTCCTCGATGCCAGCCTTGAGGGTCACCCCAGGGTCACTCCCAGTCCAGCGCGCCCTTCTTCCATTCGTAGACGAAGCCCACGACGAGGATGCCCAGGAAGACCATCATCGCCCAGAAACCTGACGCCCCGATGTCGTGCAACGCCACCGCCCAGGGAAAGAGAAAGGCGATCTCGAGGTCGAACAGGATGAAGAGGATCGCGACGAGGTAGTAGCGCACGTCGAACTTCATGCGCGCATCTTCGAAGGCCTCGAAGCCGCATTCGTACGGCGAGTTCTTCTGCGCGTCTGGGCGACGTGGCCCGAGGAGGAAGCCGAGCACCTGGGGAGCGACCCCTACACCTGCACCGACCAAGATGAACAGGATGACAGGCAGGTACTGTTCTAGGTTCATGGTCGGCGTGCGGCTCTGGCGATGATGGCGCGCATCGTATCGGATGACATCCGGATCGCAGCCTGCGCTTGCGCTGTCACGAAGCAAACAGCGCGCCCGAAGAACCTTGCCCGGACCGTCATCGGCCCACTGGGGCCGTGACCGATGCGTCTGGTGCCGACGGCGAGACTCGAACTCGCACAGCTTTCGCCACTACCCCCTCAAGATAGCGTGTCTACCAATTTCACCACGTCGGCGGTGTGTCACTGCAGGCTCGACTCGCATGAGGTTGGCTCGTCGAACAGCCTTGGAGTTTAGCTCGATTCGACCCTTCGACTCGATTGCATGCTGAGCGCGTATACGGCGTCGCGTCAGCGCGTCGGGATCGGGATCTGACCCGATGCCGCAGGCGCTGCCGGTTCAGCAGACGCAGGCGCTGCCGGCGAGGCCGAGGGCGTGGCGCCCTGCGGGTTGCCTGCCGGCGCCACGCCGGGGATCTCGCCCGCGGCCGGTGCGGCGCTTGCGGGTGCGGCCGGCGCACCCTGATCGAGCACGCTGCCACCGCCACCCGCCGGGGCACGCAGGGTGTCGGTGCCGTGATAGGCCAGCGCGAGCGTGACGCAGAAGAACACCGCCGCGCAGACGGCCGTCGAGCGCGACAGGAAGTTGGCGCTGCCCGTCGCGCCGAACAGGCTGCCCGACGAGCCGCTGCCGAAGGAGGCGCCCATGTCGGCCCCCTTGCCGTGCTGCACCAGCACGAGGCCGATCATGGCCAGCGCAGACAGGATCTGCACGACCTGCATCACATTCAACAGCATCTGCATGCTTGGAAACTCCGGTGTCTTCTGGGCCCGCGACGGCTCACTCGGCCGCGCGGCAGATGGCGACGAAATCGGCCGCCTTGAGCGAGGCGCCGCCGATCAGTCCGCCATCGATGTCGGCCTGGCCGAACAGGGTCTTCGCGTTGTCGGGCTTCACGCTGCCGCCGTACAGCAGCCGCATCTCGTCGGCCTTCGGCGTTGCGGCGCGCAGCTGGGCGCGCAGCACCGCGTGCACCGCCTGCGCCTGCTCGGGCGTCGCGGTGCGGCCGGTGCCGATGGCCCAGACCGGCTCGTAGGCGACGACGATCTGCGGCACGCAGTGCGTCAGCGTGTGGATCACCGCCGAGAGCTGGCGCTTGACCACCGCCTCGGTCTGGCCCGCGTCGCGCTCGGCCAGCGTCTCGCCGACGCAGACGATCGGCGTCAGACGGTGGGCGATCGCGGCCTTCGCCTTGTCGGCAACGAGTTGATCGCTCTCGGCGTGGTAGGCGCGGCGCTCGGAGTGGCCGACGATCACGTAGCGGCAGCCCAGCTCGGCGAGCATCGGCGCCGCCACCTCGCCGGTGTAGGCGCCCTGTTCGTGCGCCGAGCAGTCCTGCGCGCCCCAGGCGATCGACTGGCCGGTCAGCGTCAGCGCCACCTCGGCCAGGTAGGGAAAGGGGGCGCAGACCGCGGCGTCCGCCAGCAGGGGCAGCGCGGCCTTCAGGCCCGACAGCAGCTCCGCGTTCGCCGCGTGACTGCCGTGCATCTTCCAGTTGCCGACGACCAGCTTGCGTCTCATCAGTGCGTCTCCTTTGCGTCGTCGCCCCAGGTCAGGACGAGCTTGCCCACATGGGTACCGGCTTCCATCGTCTCGTGCGCCCGCGCGGCCTCGGCGGCCGGGAACACCGCGTGCACGACCGGCTTGATGGCCCCGCCCGCCAGTCGCGGCCAGACCTCTCCCCGCAGCGCCGCGGCGATCTCGCCCTTGAAGGCGATCGGGCGGGCGCGCAGGGTCGAGCCGGTGACGGTCAGGCGGCGGCGCAGCACGAGGCCGGCGTCGACGCGCGCGTCGGTGCCGCCCTGGACCGCGATGATCACCAGCCGGCCGTCCTCGGCCAGGCAGCTCACGCCACGCGCCACGTAGTCGCCGGCGACCATGTCGAGGATCAGGTCGACGCCCCGCCCGCCGGTCAGGCGCAGCGCCTCGGCCGCGAAGTCCTGCGTCTTGTAGTCGATCGCGTGGTCGGCGCCCAGCTCGACGCAGGCGCGGCACTTGTCGGCGCTGCCGGCGGTGGCGAGCACCGTCGCGCCGAAGGCCTTGCCGAGCTGGATCGCGGTGACGCCGATGCCGCTCGTACCGCCATGCACCAGCAGCGTCTCGCCGGCCTTCAGTGCACCGCGCTGGAACACGTTGGACCAGACGGTGAAGAAGGTCTCCGGCAGGCTCGCCGCTTGCACGTCGTCGTAGCCGGCGGGCACTGGCAGGCACTGCGCGACCGGCGCGACACAGTACTCGGCATAGCCGCCGCCGGCGACCAGCGCACAGACGCGGTCGCCGACCGCGAAGCCTGCATCGGTCATTGCCTTGGCATCGCCGTCGACGATCTCGCCGGCGATCTCCAGGCCCGGGATGTCGGTGATACCCGGCGGCACCGGGTAATGACCGCGGCGCTGCAGCACGTCGGGGCGGTTGACGCCTGCCGCCCGCACACGCACCAGCACCTCGCCCGGCGCCGGCACCGGGCGTGCACGCTCGGTGAGCGTCAGAACCTCCGGACGCCCGGGCTTGACGATTTCGATGGCTCTCATGGCGTGTGCTCCGTCGCGTGGTGGGCTGCGGCCGGCCGCGATGCCGGCCGTGGCCCCGCCGGACTCACTCGAGGTCTTGCGGTGCCGGCTCGCGAGGCTCGCGAGGCTCGCGAGGTTCACGCGGCTCGCGCTCCAGCAGCGCCTTCATCGAGAGCTTGACGCGGCCCTTCTCGTCGGTCTCGAGCACCTTGACGCGCACGACCTGACCTTCCTTCAGGTAGTCGGTCACCTTCTCGACGCGCTGGTGCGCGATCTGGCTGATGTGCAGCAGGCCGTCCTTGCCCGGCAGCAGGTTCACCAGCGCGCCGAAGTCGAGGATCTTCGTGATCGGGCCCTCGTAGACCTTGCCGACCTCGACCTCGGCGGTCAGCTCGGCGATCTTCTTCTTCGCCAGGTCCGCCATCGCGCCGTCGGTCGAGGCGATCGTGATCGTGCCGTCCTCGGCGATGTCGATCTGGGTGCCGGTCTCCTCGGTCAGCGCGCGGATCGTCGCGCCGCCCTTGCCGATCACGTCGCGGATCTTCTCCGGGTTGATCTTCATCGTGTAGAGGCGCGGGGCGAACTGCGAGACCTCGGCCTTCGCTTCGCCCATCGCCTCGGTCATCTTGCCCAGGATGTGCAGCCGCGCTTCCTTGGCCTGCGCCAGCGCGACCTGCATGATTTCCTTCGTGATGCCCTGGATCTTGATGTCCATCTGCAGCGCGGTGACGCCGCTGCCGGTGCCGGCCACCTTGAAGTCCATGTCACCGAGGTGATCCTCGTCGCCGAGGATGTCGGTCAGCACCGCGAAACGGTTGCCGTCCTTGATCAGACCCATCGCGATGCCGGCCACGTGCGCCTTCAGCGGCACGCCGGCGTCCATCAGCGACAGGCAGCCGCCGCAGACCGAGGCCATCGACGAGGAGCCGTTCGACTCGGTGATCTCGCTGACCACGCGCATCGTGTAGGGGAAGTCCTCCTTCGACGGCAGCACCGCGACCAGCGCGCGCTTGGCGAGCCGGCCGTGGCCGATCTCGCGCCGCTTCGGCGTGCCGACGCGCCCGGTCTCGCCGGTGGCGAAGGGCGGCATGTTGTAGTGCAGCAGGAAGCGCTCGCTGAACTCGCCGGCCAGCGCGTCGATCTTCTGCGCGTCGCGCTCGGTGCCGAGCGTCGACACCACCAGCGCCTGCGTCTCGCCGCGCGTGAAGAGGGCCGAGCCATGCGCCCGCGGCAGCACGCTCGAGCGGATCTCGATCGGGCGCACGGTGCGCGTGTCGCGGCCGTCGATGCGCGGCTCGCCCGCCAGGATCTGGCTGCGCACGATGCGCGCCTCGATATCGAACAGCAGGCCTTCGAGCTTGACCTCGTCGAAGGCCACGCCTTCGTTGGCGAGTGCCGCCTTCACCGAGGCGTAGGCCTCGCGGCAGGCCTGGGTGCGGGCCTGCTTGCTGCGGATCTGGTAGGCCTCGCGCAGCGGGCCTTCGGCCAGGCCGTCGACCTTGGCAATGAAGGCCTCGTCCTTCTGCGGCGCGGCCCACTGCCATTCAGGCTTGCCGGCGTCGCGCACCAGCGCATGGATCGCCTCGATCGCGAGCCTGCCCTGGTCGTGGCCGAAGACGACTGCGCCGAGCATGATCTCTTCGCTCAGTTGGTCGGCCTCGGACTCGACCATCAGCACCGCGGCTTCGGTGCCGGCGACGACGAGGTCGAGCTTCGAGTCGGCAAGCTGCGTCTTGCCCGGGTTCAGGACGTATTCGCCGTTGATGTAGCCGACGCGCGCCGCGCCGATCGGGCCGTTGAACGGGATGCCGGAGACGGCCAGCGCGGCGCTCGAGGCGATGAGCGCGGCGATGTCGGCCTGCACTTCGGGGTTCAGGCTCAGCACGTGGATGATGACCTGCACCTCGTTGAAGAAGCCGTCCGGGAAAAGCGGGCGGATCGGGCGGTCGATCAGGCGGCTGGTCAGCGTCTCGAGCTCGCTCGGACGGCCTTCACGCTTGAAGAAGCTGCCGGGGATGCGGCCGGCGGCGTAGGTCTTCTCGATGTAGTCGACCGTGAGCGGGAAGAAGTCCTGCCCCGGCTTGGCGTTCTTCGCGGCGACGACGGTGGCCAGCACGACCGTGCCCTCGATGTCGACCACGACGGCCCCGCTGGCCTGGCGGGCGATCTCGCCGGTCTCGAGCGTCACCCGGTGCGGGCCCCACTGGAACGACTTGGTGACCTTGTTGAAGATGCTCATGCGGATGTCTCCGGTAAAACGCCCGCCGGCGGTGGCCGGCCGGGCGCGAGGTCGCGAACCCACCCGGCAAGGCAAGCATGCCTTTCCAGCGGCGCCGCACAGGGCGCGCGCCGCTGGAAAGACACAGCCGTTGCCCGGCCGGTGGCAATCATCGCGAAGGAGGTAGCGGGCCCGGACGCAGATCGGGCCCGTGCAGGGTTCGACCCCGGGGCTCGATGCGTCATCGGGCGCGGACTTACTTGCGCAGGCCCAGCTTCTGGATCAGCGCGGTGTAGCGGTCGGCGTCGCGGTCCTTGAGGTAGGCCAGCAGGCGCTTGCGCTGGTTGACCATCTTCAGAAGGCCGCGGCGGCCGTGGTGGTCTTTCTTGTGGGTCTTGAAGTGCGGCGTCAGCTCGTTGATGCGGGCGGTGAGCAGGGCGACCTGCACTTCCGGCGACCCGGTGTCGCTCGTGCTGCGAGCGTTGGCCTGGATGATGTCGGCCTTGACGATGTCGGCTACTGCCATGGTGCGTTTCCTCTCGGGCGGACCACGGCGGCGCACCGAACGCTGCGGGCTTGGCCCTCGAGTCGACGTTCACGCTGCGGTCTCGGTTGTGGCCGGCACCCAGGCGGTGCGCCGGCCTTCCACTTGCGAACGCGGGTGAAACCGACCCGCGCCGTGCCTGCTTCCTGCATTGCCTGGACAAGTGCCCGGGCGACGCAAAAGCCGCGGATTATAGCCGCAGGGCCCGCGCCAGCCTGGCGACCCCGTCGAGGAGGCGCTGCGGCTCGCGTGATGCAAAGCACCAGCGCAGCCAGCCCTCGCCTTCCGGGCCGAAGGCGGCGCCGGGCGCCAGGCCGAGGCCTGCGTCGACCACCAGGCGCTTGGCGAAGGCGAGCGAGTCGCCCTCGCCCGGCACGCGGAACCAGGCGTACAGGCCGCCCTCGGGTGTCGCCGCCTCGAGGCCGGGCAGCGCCTGCAGCGCAGGCAACAACGTGTCGCGACAGCCGCGCAGGCGCTCGACGAGGCCGGGCACGAAGGCCTCGGCGCCCGCCAGCGCGGCCAAGCCCGCGCGCTGCACGAAAACCGGCGCACAGGAGGTGTTGAACTCGATCAGCTTGCCCACGGTGTCGGCCCGCCCGGGGGGCAGCACCAGCCAGCCCAGGCGCCAGCCGGTCATCAGGAAGCTCTTCGAGAAGCTGTGCACGACGATCAGCCGGTCGTCCGCGCCCGCGAGGTCGAGAAAGCTCGGCGCCGCGGAGCCGGCGCCGAACCAGACGCGCTCGTACACCTCGTCGGCGAGGATCCAGGTGCCGGTGGCCCGGCAGTGCGCCAGGATCTCGCGCTGCGCCTCGCGCGTCAGGGTCCAGCCGCTCGGGTTGTTCGGCGCGTTGACGATCAGCACGCGCGTGCGCGGCGTCACCGCCGCCCTCAGCTCGTCGAGATCCAGCGCCCAGCGGCCGCCCACCCCAGGCCGCAGCGGCAACCGCTTCACGTCGGCCCCGAGGATCGCCGGCTGCGCCGTCAGGTTCGGCCACACCGGCACCACCGCGACCACCTCGTCGCCGGCACCGACCAGGGCCTGCACCGCGACCATCAGGGCGTTGACCCCGGAGGACGTGACCGCGATGCGCCCGGCGTCGATCGGGCCGTGCAGCGCCGTCATGTAGGCGGCGATCGATTCGCGCAACTCGGGCAGGCCGAGGTTGTGGGCGTAGAAGGTCTCGCCGGCGCGCAGCGCGGCGACGGCCGCCTCGCGCACCGCCTCGGGCGTCGGCTCGTCGCTCTCGCCGAACCAGAAGGCCAGTACGTCAGCACGGCCGAGGCCGGCGTTGGCGACCTCGCGGATCTTGGAAGCGGGCAGGCGTTCGATCTCTGGGCGCATCGGGGTCACGATCAGCGGATGGGCTGAAGGCAGGATAGTCGGTCCGGCGCACCCGGCCCGGCGGCCTCAGGAAGGCCGCACCATGCGGCAGGTCGAAGGCTGCGCCGAGTCGTCCGTGCCCAGGCGCCGCAGCGTGCGAAAGCCGTAGCCGGAGCCCTCGTTGTCGAAGCGGACGCCCTCCGCCCCCGCACGCTGCATCTCGCTGACGACCAGTGGCTGCAGGAACTGGTGGTCCTCGGCGCGCATCACGCCTTCGTGCAGGCCGCCGAGGCGCCGCGGGTCGAAGCGCAGGCCCTCCAGTGCAGCGGCCACCGCGGTGGCGTCGACACGGCCGGCGCGCTCGATCGCCGCGGCCAGCATCTCGACCATCGCCTGCATGCGCACGTGCACGTAGTCGTCGCGCGGCTCGGGGAAGCGCTTGCGGAAGGCCTCGTAGAAGCGGTCCGAGGCCTCGCCGCCGACGTTCGGGTGCCATTCGGCGACCGCGATGACGCGCCCGATGCCGGCTTCGCCGAGCGCCGCCGGCACGCCCAGCGCATTGCCGTAGAAGGTGTAGAAGCGCGCCTCGACCCCCGCCTCGCGCGCGGCCTTCACCAGCAGCGTCAGGTCGTTGCCCCAGTTGCCGGTCAGCACCGCCTGCGCGCCGCTGGCGCGGATCTTCTGCGCATAGGGCAGGAAATCCTTGACCCGACCGACCGGGTGCAGCTCATCGCCGACGATCTCGATGTCCGGCCGCTTGGCGGCGATCATCGCCCGCGCGCTGCGCAGCACGTGCTGGCCGAAGCTGTAGTCCTGGCCGATCAGGTAGGCCTTGCGCACCGAGCGGTCGTCGCGCAGCACGTCGGTCAGCGCGGCCAGGCGCATGTCGGCATGGGCGTCGAAACGGAAGTGCCAGTAGCTGCACTGCGCGTTGGTCAGCACCGGGTCGACCGCCGAGTAGTTGAGGAAGAGCGCGCGCGCCTGCGGCGAGCGCTCGTTGTGCTTGTTCAGCGCCTCGACGATCGCCGCCGCCGCCGCCGAGCTGTTGCCCTGGAAGACGAAGCGCACGCCGCCGTCGAGCGCGGCCCGCAGCATCGTCAGCGCCTCCTCGGTGTTGCCCTTGCTGTCGAAGCGCACGAGCTCGAGCGGCACGCGCCGCCCGTCGGCCAGCCTGACGCCGCCACGGGCGTTCACCCGCTCGACCGCCCACAGCAGGTTGCGGAAGACCACCTCGCCGGCGTTCGCGAACGGACCCGAGAGGCCCTCGATCAGCCCGAGGCGGACGGGGCCATCGTCCTGCGCCATAGCGGGCCCGGCGTGCAGGCCCGGTGCCAGCACCGTCAGCAGCGCCAGGAGGCGCCGCAGGGCAACGCGGCGCGAGGCCGGCGGCAATGTCGACAGGGCCGGGATCATGTCCATGCGCAGCGGGGGCAACCGCTCGGACGCCAGCGCTTCGGTGCTGCGCGGCGGCGATCGCTGCTGCCCGGGCGGATTCGGGGGCGCGATTGTAGGAGCGCGCCAGGTCACCGGGCGGCGACGCCTGCTTGCCCGGTGGCGCCCTGCCCCTCCTCAGGAGCGGCCGGTCGCCGCCTGCAGGCCCGCGCGGGTCACGACGAAGTGGTTCACCAGCCACAGCACGACACCGATGCCGAGCAGAACGCCGGCGATCTCGTACTGCACCGGGTTGCGCCCCGTCCAGGGCCCGGCGAGGAAGGCGCAGCTGAGCGCGCCCAGCACCGGCAGGATCGTCGGCGACTTGAAGTGCTTGTGCCCCACCGTGTCCTTGCGCAGCACCAGCACCGCGACGTTGACGATCGTGAACACGCATAGCAGCAGCAGCGCCGTCGTGCCGCCGAGCGCCGGCACCTCGCCGACGAAGGTGATCAGGCCGAAGGCGATCAGCGTCGTGAAGATGATCGCGATGTAAGGCGTGCGCCGCGTCGGGTGCACCCTGCCGAGCGAGGGCGGCAGCACTTGCTCGCGGCTCATGCCGTAGACGAGACGGCTGGCCATCAGCATGTTGATCAGCGCACTGTTGGCCACCGCGAACATCGTGATCAACCCGAAGATGCCGATCGGGAAGTTCGGCGCCCCGGCCTGCACCACCTTCAGCAGCGGCGTCTCGCCCTCGCCGAGTTGCTCCGGCGGCACGAGCGCGATCGCCGAGATCGACACCAGCACGTAGATCACGCCGGTGATCAGCAGACCCGCGAGCAGCACCTTCGGGAAGTGGCGCACCGGGTCCTTGCACTCCTCGGCCATGTTGACCGAATCCTCGAAGCCGACCATCGCGAAGAAGGCGAGTGTCGTGCCCGCGATCACCGACCAGAAGACGCCCCTGTCGCCGGCGTTGAACTGCGTGACGCGCGAGAAGTCGCCGACGCCACCCGTGATCGCCGACAGGCCGATGAAGATGATGA
Organism: Ideonella sp.; assembly: GCA_035911095.1. Taxonomy (GTDB): domain Bacteria; phylum Pseudomonadota; class Gammaproteobacteria; order Burkholderiales; family Burkholderiaceae_C; genus JAMHWF01. The sequence continues at coordinate 181,898 of JAMHWF010000053.1, forward strand.
TCAGCAAGCCGGTCAGCTCGACGCAGGTCAGCAGCACGTTGAACTTGACGCTCTCGGCCACGCCGCGGAAGTTGATCGCCGCGACGACCGCCATGAAGGCCAGGCCCGCGATCGTGATGCCGAGGCCGCCTTCCAGATTGAGGTCGAAGGCCTGCGACATGTTGGCCGCGAAGGCGCGCGACGCGGTCGAGGCCGAGGTGATGCCCGAACACATCACCGCGAAGGCGACGATGAAGGTGATGAAGTGGATGCCGAAGGCCTTGTGCGTGTACAGCGCCGCGCCGGCGGCCTTCGGGTACTTGGTGACCAGTTCGAGGTAGCTGAACGCGGTGATCACCGCGACGACGAAGGCGACCAGGAAGGGCAGCCACACCACCCCGCCGACCTGCTTGGCCACTTGGCCGGTCAGCGCGTAGATGCCCGTGCCGAGGATGTCGCCGACGATGAACAGCAGCAACAGCCAGGGGCCCATCACACGGTGCAGCGTGGGCTCGGCACTGTCGGTACCGGCCTGGGCATCGGTCTTGATCTCGTCAGCCATCGAGACACCTCCGTCGAGGTTGCAAGCTGCCGCCGTCTCCGCAAGCGCCGTGCCCGCGCGCGAGGGCGGGGCCATCATCGGCACTGTCGCCGGTGGTGTCGAGAGACCCGGAGGCCGTGCAGGGCAAGCGGTGTTGCGTCTGCGCATCCCTTGCGCCCTCGGAGCGTGACGGCCGCGCGCCCGCTGTCCGGCGCAGCGCCCCGACGCAGGTTTCAGGCAGGCGCCGGTGTGCCGCCACCCCGGGGCATGCGGCCCGCGGCACGCAGGAGCCAGAACGCGATGGACAGGTTCAGCAGGTTCCAGCCGATGCCGTTGATGAAGGCCGCCTGGTAGGAGCCGCTGAGGTCGTGGATCCAGCCCGACATCCAGCCGCCGAGCGCCATGCCGAGCAGGGTTGCCGTCAGCACCGTCGCCGTCCGCCCGCCGACCCCAGCGACCGGAAAATGCTCCCGCACGATGATCGCGTAGCTCGGCACGATGCCGCCCTGGAAGAGGCCGAACAGCGCCGAGATCAAATACAGCGGCACGAGCCCGTCGAACGGCAGGAAGAGCAGCAGCGCGATGCCTTGCAGCGCCGAGCCGAGCAGCAGGGTGCGCAGGCCGCCGATGCGGTCGCAGATCGCCCCCGAGACGAGCCGGCTCACGATGCCGAAGCCGAGCATCAGCGACAGCATCTCGGCGCCGCGCGCCGCGCCGTAGCCGAGGTCGCTGCAGTAGGCAACGATGTGCACCTGGGGCATCGCCATCGCCACGCAGCAGGCCACGCCGGCGACGCACAGCAGCGCCTGGGCGTGGCCAGGCGCCAGGCCGAAGGGCCGCACGGCGCCGACACCGACACCGACACCGACATTGGCGCCGGCGACGGCGCCAGGTGCGGCATCCGCGGTCACCGACGCCCGGGCCGCCGCCCCGCCGCCGTCGACCGGCGGCCGTGCCCGCATCCGCAGCGCCAGCAGCGGCAGCGTCAGCGCGCTCAGCGCCGCCAGGCCCAGGTAGGCCTCGCGCCAGCCGACGGTCTCGACGAAGTGCTGGACGACCGGCGGCCAGATCGTGCCGGCCAGGTAGTTGCCGCTGGCGCAGATCGCCACCGCGATGCCGCGCCGGCGCACGAACCAGAGGGCGGTGTCCGCCACCAGCGGCGCGAAGGTCGCCGAGCAGCCGAAGAGGCCGATCGCCAGCCCGTGCGCGAGCGCGAACGAGAGGATGCTGCCCGACAGCGCCGCCCAGGTGAAGCCGGCGGCGAGCCCCGCGGCCCCGATCAGCAGCGGCCTCGTCACGCCGTGGCGATCGGCCAGCCGCCCCATCAGGATGCCGCCGATGCCGAAGCCCACCAGCATCAGCGTGTACGGCAGCGAGGCCTCGGAGCGGCCGATGCCGAACTCGGCCTGGACGACCGGCAGCACCACGGCGACGACATACATGCCGGCGCTGCCGACCGTCATCAGCGCCAGCGAGGTGGCCAGGCGGATCCAGGCCTGACGGCCGTCCGGGCGCGCCGGCGCCTCGCTCACGGGAACGACACGGCCACGGACGACCCGCGGCCGATCAGCGCTACGCCCTGCGCCCCGCGGCGCAGGCGCGCATTCAACGGGCGCGGCGCGTCTTCGCGGCGGTGCCCGAACCGGCCTGGGTGATCGCGTCGGTCATGCCGATCAGCACGCCGCTGACGAAGGAGGCGTAGTTGGTCGCCAGCGTCTGCGCTGTCTTCAGGCCGGCGGCGCGGCTGTCGCGCACCGCGCTGCGGAACTGGTTGGTGAACTGCTCGGCCGCCTCGCTCGCCTTCGCGCCCGACAGCGTGCCGCCGGCCTGCACCTTCTCGAGCACCGGCGCCCATTGCGCCGCAAAGCCGCCGCCGGCCGACTCGGTCGCCTTCTTCAGCGAGCCGAGGAAGGCGTCTTCCATCTTCTCGAGGTCGTCGAGCGCCTTCTTCAGCTGCTTGTCGCGCAGGTCGGCGCCCTGGTCGACGAACTGCTGCAGCGCGGTGCGGTTCGCCTCGACCGCCTTCAGCAGCGCGTCGTCCATGCCGCTCACCGCGCGGTCCAGCAGCCCTTCGAGATCGCCGGTGGTGTTCTGCGCGGCGCCGGCGGAGGCAGCCTGCGCAACCGACTTCAGCACCGCACGGATGTTCTTCAGCGTCAGTTCGCGGCCCTGCAGCGCGGCCAGGGTGGCGGCGCTGACCTGCTGGCGCACCTGCTCGGCCTGTTTCGCGCCGGCGGTGGCGAACATTTCGATCAGGGCTTGCTGATCGATGCCGGACTTCAACATGGTGGTCTCCTCGTTTGGGTTGGAATACGTCTCGGATCGGCCGAGCGGCGGCTCGCCGCGAGGCGCGACCATACCGCGCGCCGGTGCGTCTGGGCAACGGAATTCGCGCTAGTGGTGCCTCCGCATCACCCCTGCGCCGAACGCCCGCCCGAAGGCGCGATGCGGCAGGGCGGCCGCCCTCAGGGTGCCGGCGGCGCGATCTGCACGCCGTAGTCGTAGAGCGCGCCGAGCAGCGCCTGTGCCCGGTCGTCGGACGCCTCGGCCGCCGCCTCGCCGAGCGTGTCGAGGCGATCGAAGTAGGCCGCCAGCGTCAGCCCGCCGCCGGCATCGACGTGCAGGCGCTGCGCGCAGTGCTGCAGCCAGCGCTCGCGATCTTCCGGCTCCAGCACCTCCGGGAAGTTTCGCGCCCGGTAGCGGAACAGCAGTTCCTCAAGGCGGCCGTCCTCGAAGCCCGGGCGCTTCGACGCCAGGTCCTCGGGCGGCAGCGCGCGCAGGCGGTCGAGCGCGCGCCGGTCGGCCGGCGAGACGAAGCCGCCGTACAGGTCCTCGTCGACGTCGGGCGTGCGCTCGGGCGGCGGGCGGCGGTACACCTCCGCCCAGAGGCCGGCGACGCGCTCGGCATGCACCGGCGCGGCGGCGGCATGGCGCAGCGCGGTGTCGAGCGAGAGCCCGAAGCGCTCGGCCGTGGCCGCACCGAGGATGCGCAGGTCGGCGACGACGACCGGTGACTTGTTGATGTGGATCGTCTTCACCGGCAGCCGCTCGACGCCCGGCGGCAGCGCCTCGCGCCGGGTGAACAGTCGCAGCCGCAGCGCCTCGGCGTCCAGCCCGTCGAGCTGGGCCGGGTCGGCCGCGAGGTCCCAGACGATCAGTTCGTTGCGGTTGACCGGGTGCGGCGCCAACGGCCACACCAGGGCCATGCAGCCGCGCTCGACGCCGTACATGCCCGAGACGTGCAGGAACGGCCGGCCGGCGCCGCGCGCCCGGGCGATCTCGGCGTTGACCGCGTCCTTGTGACGCAGGCGCAGGCAGAAGTCGAAGAGCCGCGGCTGGCGTTTGCGCACCAGGCGGGCGAGCGCGAGCGTCGCGCGCACGTCCGACAGCGCGTCGTGCGCGGACTCGTGCGCGAGGCCGTTGGCGCCCGTCAGGTCGCCGAGACGGAACGAGACGGCGCCGTCCTCCCGCTTCGGCCAGACGATGCCCTCGGGCCGCAGCGCCCAGGTGCAGCGCACCACGTCGAGCAGGTCCCAGCGGCTGCACTGGTTCTGCCACTCGCGCGCGTAGGGGTCGATCAGGCTGCGCCAGAAGAGATGGCGCGTCACCTCGTCGTCGAAGCGGATCGAGTTGTAGCCGACGCCGATCGTGCCCGGCCGGCCGAGCTCGGCCTCGACCGCGGCGGCGAAGGCGTGCTCCGGCAGGCCGCGCTCCAGGCAGGTCTGCGGCAGGATGCCGGTGAGCAGGCAGGCCTCGGGTTCGGGCAGGAAGTCGGGCGCCGGCTGGCAGTAGTGCATCACCGGCGCATCGATCTCCTGCAGCTCGGCGTCGGTGCGCAGGCCGGCGAACTGCGCCGGCCGGTCGCGGCGCGGCTCGCGGCCGAAGGTTTCGTAGTCGTGCCAGAAGTAGCTGAGGGTGCTCATGCGGGCAACATACCCCAGCTCTTGCACGCGCCCGGCGCGGCGGAGGCGCGGCGCCTCACCAGGCCGCCTCGCGCACGCGCACGAAGCTGGGAAAGCGCGGCAGCCCGCGCGCGGTGAGTCCGCGGTGGCGGTAGGTGACGGTGCTGCCGATCGGCGGCGGTGCGGCGCGCTCGGCGTCGGTGAGGCCACTGCCGGCCGCGAACTCGCGCCCGTCCGGCAGGCGCAGCTTCAGCGCTCCGAGCCGCCCCTCGTGGCGCCCGCGCCCCGGCAGGTGGCCGACGACGAGCGCTTCCGCGTCCTGCGACGGCTTGAGCTTGAGCAACGCCTCGTGGCGGCCGGGCCGCCGCGAGGCATCGGCGCGGTGCAGCATCAGGCCCTCGCCGCCAGCGGCGACGACCTCGTCGAGCCAGCGCCGCAGCGCTGCGCGGTCGTCCACCCGGCGCTGCGCCACCGCGACGAGCTGCGGCAGCGCCAGCCGGCCGACCAGACGCTGCAGTCGCGCCGCGCGCGCCTCGAAGCCTCCACCGGCCTCGGGCAGGTCGAAGACGTGATAGCCCACCGCCCGCCAGGCCACGGCGTCCGGCCGGGCGTCGCGCACCGCCGCGGCAAGCGCCTCGAACCGCCCACGACCCGCCCAGAGCTCGCCGTCGAGCGGCTGCGCCGGGAGACCTCGGGTGAAGCTGGGCGGGGCCTGCACCAAGCCGCCGCCGCGAAAGCGCAGCACCCGCCCGTCCCAGTAGGCGCGAATGCCATCCAGCTTCTCGCTGACCAGGTAGCCGGCCGGGTCGAGACCGGCCGGCGCCTCGCGCGCCAGCAGCAGCGGCGGCGCGGCCGTGCCCGCCGACACGGCACCGGCCGCCGGACAGCAGGCGGCGGCGCCGACCGCGCCCGCGGCCAGGTGGAGGAACCGCCTCCTGCCGACGCAAGCGCCAAGCCCGGCCGGTGCTGGCCGATCGACTTCGGCGGCAGGGGGCGCGCGGCGCTTGCAGGGGCGGGAGGAGGATGAAGGCAAGCCCATGGTCGGTGCTCCGGCGGGGGGCCACTGGCGTGGCGAGGCGGCCGATGCTCCCCTCGCGCGCCGCGTGCGCCGCCGCCCGCGCGAGGGCCCGGCCACACGCCCATCGGGCCGCCGCGGCGCCTGCCCCCGGGGCAGTGCCCCCGTCACGGTGTCCCCGAAGTCGAGCCCGCATAATCGTCCGGCACCTGCCTATCGCTGGTGCCCTGCGACTGCCGAGACCGCCCATGCCTGCCACCGCCCCCACGCACGCGTTCTCCGAAACCCTGCTCAGCTTCAAGACCGCCTCCGGCGTCACGGGCAAGCACTTTTCGCTGCCCGCGCTGGCCAAACGCTTCCCGAACGTGAAACGCCTGCCGGTGTCGATCCGCATCGTGCTCGAGAGCGTGCTGCGCAACTGCGACGGCCAGAAGGTGACGCCCGCCCACGTCGAGCAGCTCGCCAACTGGGGCGCGAACGCCGAGCGCACCGAGGAGATCCCGTTCATCGTCGCGCGCGTCGTGCTGCAGGACTTCACCGGCGTGCCGCTGCTGGCCGACCTGGCGGCGATGCGCAACGTGGCGCAGAAGATGGGCAAGGACCCGAAGACGATCGAGCCGCTGGTGCCGGTCGACCTCGTCGTCGACCACTCGGTGATGATCGACCACTATGGCGAGAAGCAGGCGCTCGACCTGAACATGAAGCTGGAGTTCCAGCGCAACCGCGAGCGCTACCAGTTCATGAAGTGGGGCATGGACGCCTTCGACACCTTCGGCGTCGTGCCGCCGGGCTTCGGCATCGTCCACCAGGTCAACCTCGAATACCTGGCGCGCGGCGTGTTCCGCGGGGCCGACGGCGTCAGCTACCCGGATTCGCTGGTCGGCACCGACAGCCACACGACGATGATCAACGGCATCGGCGTCGTCGCCTGGGGCGTCGGCGGCATCGAGGCCGAGGCCGGCATGCTCGGCCAGCCGGTCTACTTCCTGACACCCGACGTGGTCGGCTTCGAGCTCACCGGCGCGCTGCGCGAGGGCGTCACCGCGACCGACCTGGTGCTCACCGTCACCGAGATCCTGCGCAAGCACAAGGTGGTCGGCAAGTTCGTCGAGTTCTTCGGCGAGGGCACGGCCTCGCTGTCGGTGCCCGACCGCGCGACGATCGGCAACATGGCACCCGAGTACGGCGCGACGATGGGCTTCTTCCCGGTCGACGAGAAGACGGTCACCTACTTCGAGGGCACCGGCCGCACCCAGGCCGAGATCGAGGCCTTCGAGGCCTACTTCAAGGCGCAGGGCATGTTCGGCATCCCGCGGCGGGGCGAGCTCGACTACACCAGCGTCGTCACGCTCGACCTGGGCACGGTCGCGCCCAGCCTGTCGGGCCCGAAGCGCCCGCAGGACCGCATCGAGATCGGCCACGTGAAGACGCAGTTCGCGTCGCTGTTCAGCAAGCCGCCGGCCGAGAACGGCTTCAACCAGCGGCCCGACAAGCTCGCCCAGTCCTTCAAAACCAGCAACGGCATCGAGGTGAAGAACGGCGACGTGCTGATCGCCGCCATCACCAGCTGCACCAACACCAGCAACCCCGGCGTGATGCTCGCCGCCGGCCTGCTGGCGAAGAAGGCGGTCGAGGCCGGGCTCACGGTCAAGAAGCACATCAAGACCTCGCTCGCACCCGGCTCGCGCATCGTCACCGAATACCTCGAGAAGGCCGGGCTGCTGCCCTACCTGGACCAGCTCGGCTTCAACCTCGCCGCCTACGGCTGCACCACCTGCATCGGCAACGCGGGCGACCTGGCACCCGAACTGAACGAGGTGATCGTCGCCAACGACCTGGTCTGCGCCGCGGTGCTCTCGGGCAACCGCAACTTCGAGGCGCGCATCCACCCGAACCTGAAGGCCAACTTCCTCGCCTCGCCGCCGCTGGTCGTCGCCTACGCGATCGCCGGCACCGTGCTGCGCGACCTGATGACCGAGCCGGTGGGCACCGGCAAGCGCGGCAGGCCGGTCTGGCTCGGCGACATCTGGCCCTCGAGCGACGAGATCCACCAGTTGATGAAGTTCGCAATGAACGGCGACGCGTTCCGCCGCAACTACGGCAAGGTCAAGACCGAGCCCGGCAAGCTCTGGGAGCGCATCGAGGGCGTGACGGGGAATGTTTACTCGTGGCCCAAGAGCACCTACATCGCCGAGCCGCCGTTCTTCCAGGGCTTCACGATGAACCCGCCGCCGCCCGAGGCGGGCGTCACCGGCGCCAGGGTCATGGGGCTCTTCGGCGACAGCATCACCACCGACCACATCTCGCCGGCCGGCTCCTTCCGCGAGACGACGCCGGCGGGCATCTACCTCCTCGAGCACGGCGTGCGCAAGGCCGACTTCAACAGCTACGGCTCACGGCGCGGCAACCACGAGGTGATGATGCGAGGCACCTTCGCCAACGTGCGCATCAAGAACCTGATGCTGCAGCCCTTGCCCGACGGCTCGCGCGAGGAAGGCGGCTACACCGTCTACCAGGGCCCCGGCGAGGCGCATGGCCAGAAGCTCGCGATCTACGATGCGGCGATGAAGTACGTCGCCGCCGGCATCCCGACCGTCATCTTCGCCGGCGAGGAGTACGGCACCGGCTCGAGCCGCGACTGGGCGGCCAAGGGCACGCAGTTGCTGGGCATCAAGGCGGTGGTCGCGAAGAGCTTCGAGCGCATCCACCGCAGCAACCTGATCGGCATGGGCGTGCTGCCGCTGCAGTTCCGCGCGGGCACGAGCTGGGAGACGCTCGGCCTGGTCGGTGACGAGACAGTCGACGTGCGGCTCGGCGCCGACGTCAAGCCGCTGAGCGACGCGAAGCTGGTGATCACCGCGGCCGACGGCACGAAGCGAGAGGTGCCGGTGACGCTGCGCATCGACACCGCGATCGAAGTCGACTACTACCGGCACGGGGGCATCCTGCCGTTCGTGCTGCGCCAGTTGCTCGCCGCTTGAGTCCGCCGCCGCCCGCCGCCCCCCGGCCCGTCCGTGCGGGGGCCTGGCTTCGGGTCCTGGGCCTGGCGCTGGCCTGCGCGGCGGGCCTCGTCGGGGCGGCGACGGCCCAGCCGGCGGCGGCCGCGGCTTCGGCGCCCGCCACCGCGGCACCGCTCGCCGCGCCGCCTGCGGTCGCCGGCCCGACAGTGGTCCCCGCCGTGCCGCCACCGGCCGTGCTGCCGCCGGACTCGCCGCCGACGCTCCCCGCGCTTCCCGCCGGCGGGCCCACCGCCGCGTCGCCCGAGCCGCCACCGCTGTCGGCCAGCGGGCAGCGCATCTTCTCGGGCACCCGCGCCCAGCTGCTGCAGGTGCGCACGCTGCTGCGCGAGCAGGACAGTCAGGCCTCGGTCGGCTCCGGCTTCATCGTCGACCCGGCCGGGCTGGCGATCACCAACTACCACGTCGTCAGCCAGTACGCGCTGCAGCCGCAGCGCTACCGCCTGGCGTTCACGATGGCCGAGGGCGCGAGCGGCGCGCTCGAGCTGCTCGACTTCGACGTGGTGCACGACCTTGCGCTCGTGCGCCTGGTGCCGCAGGCCAGCGCGTCGGCGCCGATCAAGCCGCTCGACTTCCGGCCTGCGGCCCGCGCGCTGACGAAGGGCGAGCGGCTCTTCTCGCTCGGCAACCCGCTCGACGTCGGCTTCGCGGTCGTCGAGGGCATCTACAACGGCCTGGTCGAGCGCAGCTACCTGCCGCAGATCTTCTTCGGCGGTGCCCTCAGCCCCGGCATGAGCGGTGGGCCGGCGGTCGACGAGGCGGGGCGCGTGATCGGCATCAACGTCGCGACCCGGCTCGACGGCCAGCAGGTCAGCTTCCTGGTGCCAGCACACTTTGCCGAAGCGCTGCTCGCCCGCGGGCGCGACGCCGCGCCGATCCGCAGCACTGTCTACCCGACGCTCACGCGCCAGCTCCAGGCCCACCAGGCCACGCTGGTCGAGCGCTTCGTCGCCCTGCCCTGGCGCAGCGCGCACCACCCGCGCTACGCGGTGCCGGTGCCGAGCGAGGACTTCATGCGCTGCTGGGGCGACGCGGCGCCGGCCGAGGGCCAGTCGCTCGACTTCGAGCGCAGCGACTGCGTGATGGACCAGCGCGTCTTCGTCGGCGAGCGCCTGACGACCGGCTCGATCACGGTCCGGCACGAGGCCTACGGCGCCGAGCGCCTGGGCGCCCTGCGCTTCTCGCGCATGTACTCCGACAGCTTCGAGAACGAAAGCTTTTCGTCCGGCCGCAGCGCGACCGCGCCGCAGTGCAAGGAAGGCTTCGTCGACCGCGATGGACTCACCTTGCGCAGCGTCGTCTGCCTCTCGGCGCTGAAGCGCCTCGAAGGGCTGTTCGACCTCTCGGTGCTCGCCGCCACCGTCGACCAGCCGACCGAGGGCGTTCTCGGCCGGCTCGATGCCGACGGGGTCGACTTCGAGGGCGCGATGAAACTCGTCGAGCACTACCTGCGGGGCTTCGCATGGATCCATCGGCCGGCGCCGCAATGAGCGACGCGGAGCCGTTCGGCCGAGGCTTTGAACCGCAGCCCCTCGCGGCGGCGCCGCGGCTCGCGCTGCTGGAGGTGCTCGATGCCGACGGCCGCCTGCTGCGCGACCACGACGTGCGTGCCTGGCCGCTGCGCCTGGGCCGCGCGCTCGACAACGACGTGGTGCTGCACGACCCGCACGCGGCCGCCCACCACGCCCGCATCACGCCCGACGTCGCCGGCACGCCGCGCCTCGTGGTGGTCGAGAGCCGCAACGGCGTGCGCCTCGAAGGGCCCGGCGCGCGCACCCTGGCCAGCGGCGAGTCGGCACTGCTGCCGCCGCTGGCGCTCTGGCGCATCGGTGACACCTGCTTGCGCCTGCGCCTGCCCGCCGACCCGCTGCCCGACGAACGCCGCCTGGCCGCGGTGCAGGCGCCGCCGTCGAAGCTCGCGATCGCCGCCCTCGCGCTGGGCGCGCTCGGCTGGCAGGCCGGCCACCTCTGGCTGCGCGGCAACCCGTCGACCACCTGGGAGGCCTACGCGCTGCCGCTCGTCGGCCTCGTCTCCACTCTGGTGCTCTGGCTCGGCCTCTGGGCCCTGCTGTCGAAGCTGTTCACGCATCGCGTGGAACTGCTCGGGCACCTGCGCATCGCGCTCGGCTACACGCTCGCCGGCTTCGTTGGCGACACCGTCCTCTCGCTTGTGGCCTACATGTTCGACTGGCCCTGGGCGAGCCGCATCCGCGAGCCGCTGGGCATCGCGCTGATCGCGGCGATGATCTGCCACCACCTGTCGCTGGTGCTGCCGGCCCAGCGGCGGCGCCTGCCGCTGGTGCTGGCAGGCATGGCCGGCCTGGCGATCGCCGGACAGATGGGCCTGCAATGGCAGCGCAACGACCGCCTGTTCCGCGAGCTCTACATGTCGACGCTGGCGCCGCCGGCGCTGCGCTTCGCGCGCGGCGAACCGCCGCAGGCGCTGGTGGAGTCGCTGCGCACGCTCGAAGCGCCGCTGCTCGAGCGGGCGAAGGCCGACGCCGCACGCGACGGCGAGCCCTGACGCGAACACCTCCGCCAAGCGGCCTCGCGCGTATGCTCGCGCCGACGCGCCGATCTGCCACGGCGCCCCCGCCCCATGTCGATCCACATCGACGAGACCATCACCTTCCGCAAGCTCGAGATCCTGCTCGCCTTCATGGAGGCGGGCAGCCTGTCGAGGGCGGCCGAGCGGTTGGGCACCAGTGCCGTCAGCGTGCACCGCGCGCTGCATTCGCTGGAGGAAGGCGCGCGCTGCCAGCTCTTCCGCCTCGAGGGGCGCAACCTGCAGCCGCTGGAGGCCGCGCAGGCGCTGGCCGAGGTGGCGCGCGAGGTGCTGCGCACGATGGACGACGGCCTGCGCCTGACGCGCCAGGTCGGCGGCTACGCGGCCGAGACGCTGCGCATCGGCTCGCTCTATTCGCTGACCAACCGCACCGTGCCCTCGCTGATCCGCGGCCTGAAGCTGCGCCGCTCGGAGCTGCAGACCGAGCTGGTGCTGGGCTCGAACGACGAGCTGCTGCGCCGCCTGCGCGACGGCTCCATCGACGCCGCGCTGATGGCGGTGCCCGAGGACGCGCCCGAGGTCGAGGCGCAGCCGCTGTTCGAGGACGAGATCTTCTTCGCCGCGCCGGTCGGCTCGCGCCGCGCGCAGGCGCCGGCGGTCGACCTGGCCGCCTGCGCCGACGAGCAGTTCGTCAGCCTGAGCGAGGGCTTCGCGACCTACCGCGGTTTCATGGAGGCCTTCCGCGTCGCGGGCTTCCGGCCGCAGGTGGTGATGACGACCGGCGACATCTTCTCGCTGATGAACCTGGTCGCCGGCGGCATCGGCTACACGCTGCTGCCCGGTCGCGTGCGCGGCGTGCTGCCGCCCGAGGTGCAGTTGCTGCCACTGCTGCCGCAGTTCTCGATGCGCCAGCAGATCGGCGCGTGCTTCCTGCGCACCCGCGAGCGCGACCCCAACCTGCTGGCGTTGCTGGCGGTGTGCCGGACGGCGGATCTCTCGCCCTGAGCGGAGACATCCGCGGGCTGCATCCCGCGCAAGGCCTGCGCCCCCCCGGCCCCGAGCCGGAGCACTGATCGCGCGACACACAGGCGTCGGCAGCATCCTCGGGTTAACCCGCGATCGTTGCGCCCCGCGAAACGATCCGCGCCGCCGCTTGATTGATCGGTCCCTCCCGTCCCCGGACAGTCCACCCCCGGAGACAAGCCACGGCAAAGGGCCGCGGCAACCGGGGACAAGACAGATGACCGCACACTGGATCTCGATCACTTCGCTGGCCGGCATGTTCGTGCTGGCCACCGCGCTGCCGATCAACATGGGGGTGATCGCCTTTGTCGGCGCCTTCCTGGTCGGCACCTTGGTGGCCGGCATGAGCAGCAAGGCGATCCTCGCCGGCTTCCCGGCCGACCTGTTCCTGACGCTGGTGGGCATCACCTACCTGTTCGCGCTGGCGCAGAACAACGGCACGATCGACCTGCTGGTGCGGATGGCGGTGCGCGCGGTGCGCGGGCGCATCGCAGCGATCCCGTGGATCATGTTCTTCATCGCCGCGCTGCTGACCGGCGTGGGCGCGGTGAGCCCGGCGGCGGTGGCGATCATCGCGCCGATCGCGCTCGGCTTCGCCGCCCGCTACAACATCAGCCCGCTGATGATGGGCCTGATGGTGGTGCACGGCGCGCAGGGCGGCGGCTTCTCGCCGATCAGCATCTACGGCGGCATCACCAACAAGGTCGTCGCCGCCGCCGGCCTGCCGCTGAACGAGATCGCGACCATGATGGCCAGCCTGGTGGTGAACCTCGGCGTGGCGCTGCTGCTGTTCGTCTCACTTGGCGGGATGAAGCTGTTGCGCCAGCGCGCCCCGGTGGCGAAGGAGCGCGTCGACGTCGCCCGCGTCGCCCATGCCCAGGGCGGCGCCCAGGTCTACGGCGACGCCGAAGGCGAGAGCTTCGGCGCCGAGAAGCGCACCGCCGAGGGCGGCGACGAATCGCTGATGGCGCCGGCCACCGACGCACCGCAGGCCCCCGGCTCCGGCCTGTACCAGGCCGCGACGCTGCTCGGCCTGGTCGCGCTGGCGGTGCTGACGCTCTACTTCAAGCTCGACATCGGCTTCGTCTCGATCACGATCGGCCTGCTGCTGACGCTGATGGCGCCCAACCTGCAGATGCGTGCGCTGAGCCAGGTCTCGTGGCCCGAGATCATGCTGATCGTCGGGGTCAGCACTTTCGTCGGCGTGATGGACAAGATGGGCACGATCGACTTCGTCGGCCACAGCGTCGCCGGCCTGACCTCGCCGCTGATGGCGGCGCTGATGCTGTGCCTGATCGGCGCGGTGGTCTCGGCCTTCGCCTCGTCGACCGCGGTGCTGGGCTCGCTGATCCCGCTGGCGGTGCCCTTCCTCCAGGGCGACACCGGCGTCAGCGCGATCGGCTTCATCGCCGCGATGGCGGTCTCCTCGACGATCGTCGACGTGAGCCCGTTCTCGACCAACGGCGCGCTCGTGCTGGCCAATGCCAAGGGCGTCGACCGCCGCGTCTTCTTCCGCCAGCTGCTCGCCTACGGCATGGCCGTCACGGTCATCGCGCCGGTCGTGCTGTGGCTGCTGTTCATCGTGCTCTGACCCGCCTTCCTCACTTCACACTCCCTGCCCATGAACGCCAGAAACTGGAACACGAAGGCCGAGCAGCGCCGGCGGCGCCTGGAACGCGCCGCCGCCGCCCTCGGCGGCCGGCTCGCCGGCAAGCGCGTCGCCACCGAGGGCATCGGCGCCCTGCTCGAAGCGGTGCTGCAGCCCGGCGACCGCGTCTGCCTCGAAGGCAACAACCAGAAGCAGGCCGACTTCCTCGCCCGCGCCCTGGTCGACCTCGACCCGGCGCGGGTGCACGACCTGCACATGGTGCAGTCCGTGCTCGCGCTGCCCGAGCACCTCGACGTGTTCGAGAACGGCATCGCCTCGCGACTCGACTTCAGCTTCTCGGGCCCGCAGGGCGGCCGGCTGGCGCAGCTGGCCTCGGCCGGCAGCCTGAAGATCGGCGCGATCCACACCTACCTCGAGCTCTTCGCGCGCTACTTCGTCGACCTCTCGCCGCAGGTCGCGCTGGTCGCGGCGCAGTCGGCCGACGCCGACGGCAACCTCTACACCGGCCCCAACACCGAGGACACGCCGGCGATCGTCGAGGCCACGGCCTTCTCCGGGGGCATCGTGATCGCCCAGGTCAACGAATGGGCGCCGCCCGGCGAGGCGCTGCCGCGCGTCGACATCCCCGGCGGCTGGGTCGACTTTGTCGTGCGCGCGCCGCAGCCCAACGTCATCGAGCCGCTCTTCACCCGCGACCCGGCGCAGATCAGCGAGATCCAGGTGCTGATGGCGATGATGGCGATCAAGGGCATCTACGCCGAATACGGCGTCGAGCGCCTGAACCACGGCATCGGCTTCGACACCGCGGCGATCGAGCTGCTGCTGCCGACCTATGCCGAATCGCTCGGGCTCAAGGGCAGGATCGGCCGTCACTGGGCGCTCAACCCGCACCCGGCGCTGATCCCGGCGATCGAGGCCGGCTGGGTGGAGTCGATCCACTCCTTCGGCTCCGAGCTCGGCATGGAGGACTACATCCGCGCCCGCTCCGACGTCTTCTTCACCGGCGCCGACGGCAGCCTGCGCAGCAACCGCGCCTTCTGCCAGGCGGCCGGCCACTACGCCTGCGACCTGTTCATCGGCTCGACGCTGCAGATGGACCTGGACGGCAACAGCTCGACCGCGACGCTCGGGCGCATCGCCGGCTTCGGCGGCGCGCCGAACATGGGCGCCGACGCGCGCGGCCGGCGCCACGCGAGCCCGGCCTGGCTCAAGGCCGGCGCCGAGGCGCGCCGCGGGCGGCAAGGGGCGGCCGGCACACCGCGCGGGCAGAAGCTGGTGGTGCAGATGGTCGAGACCTTCCGCGAGCACATGCAGCCGGCCTTCGTCGAGCGGCTCGACGCCTGGACGCTGCAGGAGCAGACGGGCATGGCCCTGCCGCCGATCATGGTCTACGGCGAGGACGTGACGCACGTGCTGACCGAGGAAGGCATCGCCAACCTGCTGCTGTGCCGCAGCGACGAGGAGCGCGAGCAGGCGATCCGCGGCGTGGCCGGCTACACCGCAGTGGGCCTGGCGCGCGACCGACGCGCGGTCGAGAACCTGCGCGACCGCGGCGTGATCCGGCGCCCGCAGGACCTGGGCATCGACCCGCGCGAGGCCACGCGCAACCTGCTGGCGGCGCGCAGCATGCGCGACCTGGTGCGCGCCTCGGGCGGCCTGTACCAGCCGCCGCGGCGCTTCCGCAACTGGTAGGCGCCGCCGACCGGCCTGAACACCAGGTTCAACCGAGGACCACACGAGGAACACGAGATGAGCGACATCCCCCCGGGGCTCGAGACGATCGAGCTCAGCTTCGACGGCACGCGACGGCCGGCGCCCTTCGCGCCGGTGCTGGTCGGCGTCGTCGGCTCCGGCAACCTCGAGGTGCTGCTGGAGCCAGACGCCGGCGCGCCCTGCCGCGTGCGCATCGAGACCTCGGCGCGCGGCTTCGCGCCGATCTGGCAGGCGGTGCTCGGCGACTTCCACGCCCGCCACCCGCTGGCCGGCGTGCGCATCAGCATCAACGACATGGGCGCGACGCCGGCGGTGGTCGGGCTGCGCCTCGACCAGGCGGCCGCCGCGCTCGAGGAGCCGACACGATGATCAGCTATGCCGAATGCAGCGCCCGCGAGCGCCTGGCCCGCGTGCTCGACGCGGGCAGCTTCCATGAATGGCTGCCGCCGTCCGAGCGGCTGTCGAGCCCTCACCTGGCCCAGCTCGGCGTGCCCTCGGCCTTCGACGACGGCGTCGCGATCGGGCGCGCCACGCTGGCGGGGCGGCCGGTCTTCGTCGCCGCACAGGAAGGCGCCTTCATGGGCGGCGGCGTCGGCGAGGTGCATGGCGCCAAGCTGGTCGGCCTGCTGCGCCGCGCGCTGCGCGACCGGCCCGAGGCGGTGCTGCTGCTGGCCGAATCGGGCGGCGTGCGCCTGCACGAGGCGAACGCAGGGCTGATCGCCGTCTCGGAAGTGATGCGCGCGGTGCTCGACGTGCGCGCCGCCGGCATCCCGGTGCTGGTGCTGATCGGCGGCGCCAACGGCTGCTTCGGCGGCATGGGCATCGTCGCGCGTTGCGCGAGCCGCATCGTGATGAGCGACGTCGGGCGGCTGGCGATGTCGGGCCCCGAGGTGATCGAGGCCTCGCACGGCGCCGAGGAGTTCGACTCGCGCGACCGCGCGCTGGTCTGGCGCACCACCGGCGGCAAGCACCGCTGGCTGACCGGCGACTGCGACGCGCTGGTCGACGACGACGTCGCCGCCTTCCGCGCCGCGGCGATCGCGCTGCTTGCCGCGCCCGACGCGAGCGCGCCGGTGACGCCGGAGGCGCTCGAGGCCGAGCACCAGCTGCTCGCGGCGCGCCTGGCGGCGATGCCGGAAGCCGAGTGGCAGGCGTCGCCGGCCGATGCCGACGACACCGGCGACGCGGCGCAACGCCTCTGGCAGCGCCTCGGCGTCACCGACGCGGCGCGCGTGCCCGAGATGGACGTGGCCGAGCTGCAGGGTCTGCGCCCGGCGCTGCCGCTCTGATGTCTGACTGAAGGAACCACGATGGACTGGAACACCCTGGCCACGACGCTGTTCGGGCCCGACCACGGCATCCGCGCCGACGGCGATTTCCTGAGCGGCACGCCGCGCTTCGACGGCGAGACGCTCGCCGTCGTCGGCACCACCGGCCATGCGCCGATCGGCGTGCAGCTGGCGCTGGCCCAGGCGCGCGTGGTGCTCGACGTCGTCGCCGCGCACCCCGGCCGCGCGATCCTGCTGCTGATCGACACCCAGGGCCAGCAGCTGCGCCGGCGCGACGAGCTGCTCGGCATCAACCGCGCGATGGCCCACCTGGGCCAGGCGATCGACCTCGCGCGGCGGCGCGGGCATCGCGTCGTCGGCCTGGTCTACGACCAGGCGTTGTCGGGCGGCTTCATCACCTCGGGGCTGATCGCCGACGTCTGCGACGCGCTGCCCGAGGCCGAGATCCGCGTCATGCGCATCCCGGCGATGGCGCGCGTGACCAAGCTGCCCGAGGCGATGCTGACCGAGCTGTCCAAGGCCAACCCGGTGTTCGCGCCGGGGGTCGCGAACTACGTCGCGATGGGCGGCGTCCATGCGCTCTGGCAGGGAGACCTGGCCGCCGGGCTGCGACAGGCCCTGGCCGGCGCCGGTGCCGAGGACCGGCGCATGCTCGACGGTGCCGCGCGCGGCGGGCGTCGGCTCGCGGCGGGCGTCGTGCAGCGGGTGCTCGACGCGGCCTGAGCACGGGTCGCGCCCGAGAGCCATCACACACGGCGAAGAAATGAAGGCGCTGCAGCGATACGCGCTGGTCCACCTCGGCACGCGGGGGTGGCAGGCGGTGCTCGCGAAGCCCTGGGACGACGAGGCGCGCGCCTGCCTGGCGCACTGGGCAGCGCACGACCTGCCGCTCGTCGTCACGCGCCAGCCGCTGGAACTGCCAGCCGGCCGTGTCGCGCTCGGCATCGCCGCCCCGGGGCGCTGGCGCCGGCGCCGGCTGGCGCTCGACGCGGCGCTCGCCGATGTGTCGCGCCGCGAGGCCTTCCCGACCGCCTGCGCGCTGACGACGCTGCCGGAAGCCGCGCAGGCAGCCTGGCAAGCCCTCTGCCGCGACCTCGCCGCCGTCGGCGCCGACGCGCGCGTGCACGGCAGCCATGGCTGGCAGGTGATCACCGGGCTCGACCACCTGCGGCCGGGGTCGGACCTCGACCTGTGCATCACGGTGGCGGATGCCGCGATGGCAGACGCGTCGGCCCGGCTGCTCGGCGCGTTCGAGCAGGCCGTCTCCGCCCCCCGTCTGGATGGCGAGTTGCTCCTGGCCGGCGACACCTCGGTCGCTTGGCGAGAATGGGCGGCTTGGCGCGGGGGCCAGGCGGCAGCGGTCCTCGTCAAGCGGTTGCACGGCGCGACGCTCGAGCGGTCGGCGTGGTGGCTGCCGCCTGCCACCGTGTGAGCCCCTGAAGACCGACGACGATGCCGACGACGACCTCTTCCCGTACCGCCCGGGCCTCCTGGGCTCCTGTCGACCGCGCCGCCCAGTCGGCCGCGGGCCGCCCTGACGCGACCGTCGTCACCCTCGGCCGCGCCGCGACGCTCGCGCTCTACGACGAACTGGCGCTGGAGCCCAAGCCGGGCCTCGTCTCGTTCGCCGACGCCGGCAGCCACGACGACATGGACGGGCGGACCTTCATGCGCAGCCTGTTCGCACTGCGCGGCTACTTCGTCAGCATCACCGCGCTCGGCCGCGCCCGGGCGCCGCTCGCGGTGCTGGAGCGCTGCGGCATCGCGGCCGAGGCGCGGATGCTGGCGGCCACCGGTGGCGTCAACACGCACCGCGGCGCGGTCTTCATGCTGGGGCTGCTCTGCGCGGCGGCTGGGGCCACCGGCATGGCGCGGCCCACCGCGTCGGCGCTGCGCGAGGAGCTGCTCTGGCACTGGGGCGCGGCCCTGCGGGCGCGCAGCCTGCGCCCCCCACGGCTGCCCGGCGGCCTCGCGGCGCGGGCCCTCGGGTTGCGCGGCGCCTCGGCCGAGGCGGCACTCGGCTTCCCGGCCGTCTTCGAGGTCGCGTACCCGGCCCTGAGAGCCGCGCTCGACCGCGGCCTCGCGCCCCGGCTGGCGCGACTCGACGCGCTCTTCCGCACGATGGCGGTGCTCGACGACTGCAACGTCGCCCACCGCGGCGGCCTGCGCGCGCTGAAGGACGTCAAGGCGGCGGCGCGCGGCTTCGTCGCGGCCGGCGGCGCGGCGCAGCCCGGCGCCGTCGAGGCGGCGCGCGAGATCCACCGCGAGCTCGTCGCCCGCCGCCTGTCGCCCGGCGGCGCGGCCGACACGCTGGCCGCGGCCTGCTGGCTGGCGCGCGTCTGCGACCGGCGCTGAGCCGCCGCCCGACGCCACAGCCGCAGGCCGCGCCACACCGTGTCCTACGCACTGCTCTTCAGCGGCCAGGGCACCCAGCATCCGGAGATGCTGCCCTGGCTGGGCGACACGCCGCTGGTGCGCGCGACCTGCCGGCGCCTCGGCGTCGACGACTGGCGTGCCGCGCTGGCCGAGCCGGGCTGGGCGACGCGCAACCTCCACGCCCAGTTGCTGCTGACCGGCCTCGGCCTCGCCGCCTGGCGCGAACTGGCGCCGGGGCTGCCGCCGCCGGCGGCGGTCGCCGGCTACAGCGTCGGCGAGATGGCCGCCTGGGCGGCTGCCGGCGTCTACGACGACGAGACCGCGCTGCGCCTGGCAGCACAGCGTGCCGAAGCGATGGACGCCGGTGCCGCCATCGCGAAGGGCGGCCTCGTCGCGGTCACCGGGCTGCCGGACGCACGACTGCAGGCGCTGCGCGCCGAGACCGGCACCGAGCTCGCCATCGACAACGGCCCGGGCAGCGCCGTCTGCGGCGGCCCGGTCGAAGGACTCGACGCGCTCGAGGCCGCGGCCACGGCCGAGGGCGCGCGCTGCACGCGGCTGCGCATCGGCGTCGCCTCGCACACCTCGGCGATGGCCGGCGCCCGGCAGGCCTTTGCCGCCGTGCTCGCCGCGACGCCCTTCGCCCGCCCGGCGACGGTGCTGGTCGCCAACGCCGACGGCCGCCGCGTGCGCGACGCCGCCACGGCGCGCGACGCCCTCGCCGCGCAGCTCTCGACCACGGTGCAGTGGCGCGCCTGCATGGCGCTGCTGCTGGAGCGCCAGCCGCGCTGCGTCGTCGAGATCGGCCCCGGCCAGGCGCTGGCGCGGCTGTGGCAGGCGCAGGCGCCCAACGACGTGCCGGCGCGCTCCTGCGACGACTTCCGCAGCGCGCAGGCCCTGGTGCAGTGGGTGCGGCGCTGCTGCGCCTGAGGGCGGCGGACCGCACCGACCCGAGCCCCGAACCGGGCCGCCGAACGGCCGACTGGCCAGGCCGCGAACCGGCGTCGCCGACCGGACTGGCGGCAACGCGCGATACTCAGCCTTTCCCAGGGATGTGACTCATTCCGCGACAATGGGAGGTCGTCAAATGGACGATCCGGCTCGACTTAGATCAGGAGAATTGACACATGGCCACACGTGATGTAGTCGTTCTGAGCGCCGTGCGCTCTGCCATCGGGACTTTCGGCGGCTCGCTCGCCGACACCGAACCGGCCGAACTCGCCGGCATCGTCATGAAGGAAGCGGTGAAGCGCTCGGGCGTCGACCCGAAGGCGATCAACTACGTCACGGTCGGCAACACGATCCCGACGGAAAGCCGCTTCCCGTATGTCGCGCGCGTCGCGTCGATCCAGGCCGGCCTGCCGATGGAGTCGGTGGCGATGGCGGTCAACCGTCTCTGTTCGTCGGGCCTGCAAGGCATCGTCACGACGGCACAGAACATCCTGCTCAACGACTGCGACTACGGCATCGGCGGCGGCGTCGAGGTGATGAGCCGCGGCGGCTACCTCTCGACGGCGATGCGCTCCGGCGCACGCATGGGCGACACCAAGCTCATCGACACGATGGTCGCCACGCTGACCGACCCGTTCGGCGTCGGCCACATGGGCATCACCGCAGAGAACCTGGCCACCAAGTGGACCCTCACCCGTGAGCAGCAGGACGCGCTGGCTGCCGAGTCGCACCGCCGCGCTGCGGCAGCGATCGCCGAGGGCCGCTTCAAGAGCCAGATCGTCCCGATCGTCAAGCAGACCCGCAAGGGCGACGTCACCTTCGACACCGACGAGCACGTGAAGGCCAACACCACGGTCGAGACGCTCGCGAAGATGAAGCCGGCGTTCAAGAAGGACGGCGGCACCGTGACCGCCGGCAACGCCTCGGGCATCAACGACGGCGCCTCATTCTTCGTGCTCGGCGACGCCGCCGTGGCGGCGCGCGACGGCCACAAGCCGATTGCCCGCCTGGTGTCGTACGCCGTGGCCGGCGTGCCCAACGACGTGATGGGCGAAGGCCCGATCCCGGCGTCGAAGCTGGCGCTGAAGAAGGCCGGCCTGACGCTCGACCAGATCGACGTGATCGAGAGCAACGAGGCCTTCGCGGCGCAGGCGCTCGCGGTGGCGCGCGGCCTCGAGCTCGACCTGGCCAAGACCAACGTGAACGGCGGCGCGATCGCGCTCGGCCACCCGATCGGCGCCTCCGGCGCGGTGATCGCGACCAAGGCGCTGTACGAGCTGCAGCGCACCAACGGCCGCTACGCGCTGGTGACGATGTGCATCGGCGGCGGCCAGGGCATCGCGACGGTGTTCGAACGCCTCTGATCCCCCAGCGCTCCTGAAGGCTGCAAGGGCCGGGCGAAAGCCCGGCCCTTTTGCATTCCGGGCGGGGCGGCCCTACATCGGCACCAGCCCGTGCACCCGCCCGTAGTGGACGAGTTCGACCGCATTGGCCACGCCGAGCTTCTGGCGGATCAGGGTCTGGTAGTTGGCGACCGTCTTGTGGCTCAGGTAGAGCGACTGCGCGATCTCCTCGACGCTGCGGCCGGTGAGGAGCTGCTGGAGGATGTCGAACTCGCGCGCCGACAGGTCGAGATGGGGTGGCAGTTCCTCGGCGTGGCGCGCCGCCTCGACGACGTCGGGTGACAGCGGCCGCTCGCCGCGTGCGGCGCGGCGCACCGCGTCGACCAGGAACTCGGGCGGGCTGCTCTTGGTGACGAAGCCGGCGGCGCCGGCGCGCAGGCACTGGCTGACCATCGCCGCGCCGTCGTGCATCGTGAACACCAGGATGCGCAGCGCCGGCCAGCGCAGCAGCAGGCGGCGCATCAGGTCGAGCCCGCTGCGCCCGGGCATCGACAGGTCGAGCACCAGCAGGTCGACCGGGCAGACCGGCTCTCGCGCCAGCGCCGCATAGGCGGCATCGGCGTCGGCGAACTCGGCCACCACGCTCAGGTCCTTCTCGAGCTCGAGCAGGCGCCGGTAGCCGGTGCGAACGACCGCGTGGTCGTCGACCAGCGCGACGCGCAAGGCGGGTCGGGGGGCGTTCATCGGCCGGCGTTCATCGTCAGGCAGCGTCATCGGGCAGGGTTCAACGGCGGTGGTGTCAACGCGAGGCCTCGCGCGCGGGCGGGGGCGCGGCGGCTGCGGCGTCGGGGGTCGCCGACGCCGGCCCGGAGTGTGCCGCCCCCGGGGCGGCCTGGGATTCCGTCCCGACCATGAACGGCAGCCGGGCCTGCAGCACCAGGCCCGGCAGGCGATCGGCCGCGGCGAGCGGCGGCATGGCGTCCTGCCCACCGCGGGCGGCCTCGGCATCGGCCGCGGTGCCGAACTCGCCGCCCAGGGCCCAGACGCGCTCTTGCATGCCGGCCAGGCCGCTGCCCTGCTGCATCGCACCGCGCAGGTCGGCGTGGCCGCTGCCGTCGTCGGCGACGCTCCAGTGCAGCGTGCCGGTGACGCCGGGCTGCGCGGCGTCGAGTTCGGCGCGCAGCACGACGATCGCCCGCGTCGCGCCCGCGTGGCGCGCCACGTTCGTCAGCGCCTCCTGGGTGATCCGGTAGACGGCCAGCACCAGCACGCGCGGCAGCACCACCGCATGCAGCCAGGCCGCATCACGGGCCGGATTGCACAGCGGCGCGTCGGGCGCCGGCCCGTGGCGCAGCCTGAGCTCGGCGCCGAGCGCGCGCGCGCCGGGCCGGGACCAGCCCTCGACCAGCGAGGCGAGCAGGCCCTGCAGCCGCGCCAGCGAGGCCGGCTCGCCGTCCTGCGCGAGCGGCCGCAGGCGCGCCAGCAGCCCGCGCACGTCCTGCTGGATCAGCGTGATCTGCCCGCTCATGCCGTCCACCACCGGACGACGCGGGTCGGCTTCTGGCAGCTGGCGCGCGAGCCAGGCCGCGTCGACGCGCAGCGCGGTCAGGCGCTGGCCGAACTCGTCGTGCAGTTCGGCAGCCAGCCGGGTGCGCTCGTCCTCCTGCAGCGAGAGCACCTGGTGGGCCAGCACGCGGCGCGCCGTCTCGGCCTCCTGCAGCGCCTGCGCCAGGTGCTTGAGGGCGGCCGAGATCGATTCCAGCTCGCGGATCGGCATCGTCGGCAGCGCGCGCACCGCCGCCAGGTCCTGCCGCTCGAGACGGGCGATCGCCGCCAGCAGCGGCTCCAGCGGGCGGAAGGCGCGGCGCAGGTTCCAGCGCATCACGAGCAGCATCGCCGCGCAGGACACCGCCATCAGCAGCACCAGGTCGGCCAGGCTCGCCAGCGCCTCGTCCTGCTCGCTCTCGGGCACGGTGGTGAACAGAACGGTCCAGAAGCGCCCGCCGCCACGGTCGACACGCCACGACACAGACTGTCGCGCGGGCGTGGCAGCGCTCTCGGCACCCGGCGCCGCAGCCGCCGCGTCGCCGCGCCGCGCGCCCGGGAGCCAGTCGCGCCAGCCTTCGTCCTCGACAGGGGATTGGTAGCGCACCCGGCCTTCGCCATCGGTGATCGTCAGGCGCAGGTGGCGCAGCCCCTGGCCGACCGCCTCCAGCTCATGCAGCACCGCCACGTCGTCGAAGGCCGAGAGGTTGGCCAGCCGCTCGGTCGCCCGGGCCAGGGCCAGCGCGGCGTCCAGCTCCTGGCGGGTGTCGGCCTGCACCCGCCAGAGGCCAAGCAGCAGCGTCAGCAGCAGGCCGCCGAGCGCCACCGCCAAGGCGCGCCGCATCACTTGACGCGGCAACTCCAACGGGGGGTCGGTGTTGCGCATCACACCCATCCGACGGTAGGAAGTTCCCTCAGCGCCGGCCTCCGACTTCGGATCGGGAATTTCTCCCGTAGTCATCGGAACGGTCTTTGCGGCACACACCGGTAGGTCATCACATCCAACAACATCCGAGGAGAGGCCTTTGAAATCCCATACGCCCACCGCAGGGATCAGCGCGCGACTATCGCCGCAGCGGCCGTCCGGCCGCAAGGCGTCCGCGCGTGCGCGGGCACGCCGCGTCGCCTGCCAGCTGGCGCGTTGCGTCGGCGCCGGCCTGGCGCCGGCCTGGCTCGCCGCCACGCCGGCGGTTGCGCAGCAGACGGCGCCGGAAGCGACGCTGCCGCCGGTCGAGGTGATCGGCACCTCACCACTGCCGGGCCAGGGCGTCGACCGCAACCAGCTGCCCTACCAGACCCACGTCTACCGGCGCGACCGCATCGACCAGACGCAGCCGGACAACCTGCTCGACTTCATGAACCGCAACGTGCCGGGCGCGCAGGTCAACGACATCCAGGGCAGCCCGTTCCAGGGCGACCTGACCTACCGCGGCTTCCGCGCGTCGCCGCTGCTCGGCGCCGGACAGGGCATCTCGGTCTACCTCGACGGCGTGCGCATCAACGAGCCCTTCGGCGACGTCATCAACTGGGACCTGCTGCCCGAGTTCTCGATCAACAGCCTGACCCTGGTGCCCGGCGCCAACCCCGCCTTCGGCCTCAACAGCCTGGGCGGCGCCCTCGCCTTCACCACCCACGACGGGCGCAGCGCGCCCGGCCTGCGCGCCGAGCTCTCGGCCGGCAGCTTCGGCCGCAAGCGGCTCGACCTCGCCTACGGTCGCGAGTACGCGAGCGGCTGGCACAGCTACATCGCCGGCACCGTGTTCGACGAGGACGGCTGGCGCGACCATTCCGACGGGCGTCTCGGCACCGTGCTGGCGAAGGTCGGGCGCGTCTCCGGGCCGACCGAGTGGGACGTCGGCCTGCTCTACGGCCGCAGCAAGCTGATCGGCAACGGCCTCGTGCCGGCCTACACCCTGGCCGGTGACGGGGATGACGACGACGATGACGACGACGACGGTGGCCGCGGGCGCGAGGGGCCGAATGCCAGCGCCCGCGAGCGCCCGAGTGCCAGCCCGGGCAACCGGACGAACGACCTGTATGACTACCGCCGCGAGAGCGTCTACACCTACCCCGACGAGACGCGCAACCGCCTCGTGCAAGTCACCGCCAACCTGCGCCACCAGCTCGACGCCAGCACGCTGCTGACCGGCCTCGTCTACCTGCGCGACTCCTCGCGCAAGACGATCAACGGCGACGAGGCCGAGGAGGTGGACCCGGACGAGCCCGACCTCAACGCCTCGTTCAACAGGACCGACACCGAGCAGACCGGCTACGGCTTCGGCCTCGGCCTGTCGGGCAAGCACGGCATCCACCAGTGGCAGATCGGCACCACGCTCGACGCCAGCCGTACCCGCTACGAGCAGCTCGAGCAGGAAGGCTTCTTCACACCCGACCGCGGCGTGATCGCCGGCGACGAACCGGCCGAGCTGTCGGCACGGGTCAAGGGCCGCTCGTTCGCGGTCGGCCTGTTCGGCACCGACACCGTGACGGTGACGCCGTCGACCTTCGTCACCGGCACGCTGCGCCTCAACCGCACCCGCGTCGAAAACACGCTGACCAGCGTCGACGACGACACCGGCGACGTCGAAGCGCGGCCGACCGAGACCTTCAACTACACCAGCGCCAACCCGGCGCTCGGCATCGCGCACAAGCTCGCCGTCGGGCCGACCCTGTTCGCCAACCTCGCGCGCAACACGCGCGTGCCGACGGTGATCGAGCTGGGCTGCGCCGACCCCGAAGAGCCCTGCCGCCTGCCGGCCGGCCTGCAGGCCGACCCGTACCTGAAGCAGGTGAAGTCGACCAGCTTCGAGGCCGGTGCGCGCTGGACCCTTTCGCCCACCCTGCGCATGGCGGTCTCGGCCTACCGCACGAACAACCGCGACGACATCCTGTTCCGCAGCACCAGCGTCGCCGGGCAGCTCGGCTACTTCCAGAACTTCGACCGCACGCGCAACCAGGGTGTCGACGCCGAGCTGCAGGCGCGGCTCGGCCCGGTCGACCTGAGCGTCGCCTACAGCTACCTGAAGGCCACCTACGAGGCCGACGGCGTGCTGCGCCAGGGCGAGCGCAACGTCGTCGTGCGGCCCGGCACGCGCATCGCCGGGCTGCCGAAGCACACGCTGAAGCTCGGCGCCGACACCGCGCTGCCGCTGGGCTTCAGCGTCGGCGGCGACCTGGTCGCGGTGACGCGCCGGCCGGCCTCCGGCAACGAGGACCTGCGGGTCGAGGACGGCAGCGACGAGGCGATCGACGTCAGCCTGCCGGGCTATGCGATCTTCAACCTGCGCGGCTCGTGGAAGCCGCAGGGCGCACCCGGCTGGGAGGTCTTCGCCAAGGTCAACAACGTCTTCGACCGCCGCTACGAGACCTACGCCGCGGTCGCCGAAACGCTGTTCAGCCCGAGCGGCGCCTACGTCGGCGACGAATCCGACGCGGTCTTCGTCGCGCCGGGGGCGCCGCGGGCAGTCTTCGTCGGCGTGCGCTTCCGGTACTGACGGCTGCCTGGCCTGGACGGCCGGGGCGCGCACAGGCCCCCCCGCCGCACGATCTGCATGCGCTTCGGCCGCGTGACCCGTTCCGGGTCTCGCGGCCGAACGCCATCTGGAGTCTGAACAGGCCGCCCGCCGGGCTTACAGTCAGGCCGACCACATGAAGCCGGGGCGGCCCGACGCCGACCTCCGCGCGCAGGTTGCAGGAGACCGCCATGACCGACCTCTCCGCCGAGGCGCAGGCCCTCGCGCGCTACCGCCCGACGAACAAGCTGCGCTTCGTCACCGCGGCCAGCCTGTTCGACGGCCACGACGCGGCGATCAGCATCATGCGGCGCATCCTGATCGGCATGGGCGCCGAGGTCGTCCACCTGGGCCACAACCGCTCGGTCGACGAGGTCGTCACCGCGGCGCTGCAGGAAGACGTGCAGGGCATCGCGATCAGCTCGTACCAGGGCGGGCACGTCGAGTACTTCAAGTACGCGGTCGACCTGCTGCGCGCACGCGGCGGCGCGCACATCCAGGTGTTCGGCGGCGGCGGTGGCGTGATCGTGCCGGACGAGATCCGCGAGCTGCAGGCCTACGGCGTGGCGCGCCTCTACAGCCCCGAGGACGGCCAGCGCATGGGCCTGCAGGGGATGATCGGCGAGATGCTGATGCGCTGCGACCACGACCTCGCGGTGCACGCGCCGCGCTCGCTCGACGCGATCCGCGGCCACGACGAGGCGGCCTGGCGCGCGCTGGCGCAGCTGATCACCGCGCTCGAGGGCGGCCAGGCCGACGCGGCGCTGCTGCAGTCGCTGCGGGCCCAGGCGCTGAAGACGCCGGTCATCGGCATCACCGGCACCGGCGGCGCCGGCAAGTCGAGCCTCACCGACGAGCTGGTGCGGCGCCTGCGCCTCGACCAGGACGACCGCCTGCGCATCGCGGTGATCTCGATCGACCCCTCGCGGCGCAAGAGCGGCGGTGCGCTGCTCGGCGACCGCATCCGCATGAATGCGATCGGACCTTGGCAACAGGGGCCGCGCGTCTTCGTCAGAAGCCTCGCCACGCGCGAAGGCCGCAGCGAGATCAGCCCGGCCCTGCCCGACGTGATCGCGGCCTGCAAGCTGGCGGGCTTCGACCTCGTCGTCGTCGAGACCTCGGGCATCGGCCAGGGCGACGCCGCGATCGTGCCGCTGGTCGACGTGCCGATGTACGTGATGACGCCCGAGTACGGCGCCGCCAGCCAGCTCGAGAAGATCGACATGCTCGACTTCGCCGAGCTGGTGGCGATCAACAAGTTCGACCGCAAGGGCGCGGGCGCCGCGCTGCGCGACGTGGCCAAGCAGGTGCAGCGCAACCGTGAGGCCTTCGGCGTCAAGCCGGAGGCGATGCCGGTCTTCGGCACCATCGCCAGCCGATTCAACGACGACGGCGTCACCGCGCTCTACCAGGCGCTGAAGGCGCGCCTTGCCGAGCACGGCATGCCGCTGGCCGAGGGCCGGCTGGCGCCGGTGGCGACGCGCCACAGCACGCAGCAGCGGCCGATCGTGCCCGGCGAGCGGGTGCGCTACCTGGCCGAGATCGCCGACACGCTGCGCGCCTACAAGCGCCGCGCGCGCAGCCAGGCCGTGCTGGCGCGCGAGGTGCAGCAACTGAGGGCGGCGCACCGCATCGCGGGCGAGGCCCAGGCGAAGTCGGAGGCCTCGGTCGAGGGCGCCAAAGCCGCGCCCCTCGCGCTGCTCGAGACGCTGGCCGCCGAACGCGAAACGCAGCTGGGCCCGGACGCACGCCGCCTGCTCGCGCAATGGCCGGCGCTGCAGCAGGCCTACGCCGGCGACGAGTACGTCGTGAAGGTCCGCGACAAGGAGATCCGCACCGGCCTCGTCCACACCACGCTTTCCGGCAGCCGCGTGCGCAAGGTCGCGCTGCCCGCCTGGGAGGACGATGGCGAGCGCCTCAGGTGGCTGCTGCTCGAGAACGTGCCCGGCGCCTTCCCGTTCACCGCCGGCAGCTTCGCCTTCAAGCGCGAGGGCGAGGACCCGACGCGCATGTTCGCCGGCGAGGGCGACGCCTTCCGCACCAACCGGCGCTTCAAGCTCGTGAGTGAAGGCATGCCGGCCAAGCGGCTGTCGACCGCCTTCGACTCGGTGACGCTCTACGGCCACGACCCCGACCCGCGGCCCGACATCTACGGCAAGGTCGGCAACTCGGGCGTCAGCATCGCGACGCTCGACGACCTGAAGGCGCTGTACGACGGCTTCGACCTCTGCGACCCCTCGACCTCGGTCAGCATGACGATCAACGGCCCGGCGCCGACGATCCTCGCGATGTTCATGAACGCCGCGATCGACCAGCAGCTCGCGCGCTTCGAGGCCGACCACGGCCGCGCGCCGACCGCCGACGAGGCGCAGACCCTCCGCGCCTGGGCGCTGGCCAATGTGCGCGGCACGGTGCAGGCCGACATCCTGAAGGAAGACCAGGGCCAGAACACCTGCATCTTCTCGACCGAGTTCAGCCTGAAGGTGATGGGCGACATCGCCGAGACCTTCGTGCGCCACCAGGTGCGCAACTTCTATTCGGTCTCGATCAGCGGCTATCACATCGCCGAGGCGGGAGCCAACCCGATCAGCCAGCTCGCCTTCACGCTGAGCAACGGCTTCACGCTGGTCGAGGCCTACCTGGCGCGCGGCATGCACATCGACGAGTTCGCGCCGAACCTGTCGTTCTTCTTCAGCAACGGCATGGACGCCGAGTACGCGGTGCTCGGCCGGGTCGCGCGCCGCCTCTGGGCGGTGGCGATGCGCGAGCGCTACGGCGCCAACGAGCGCAGCCAGAAGCTCAAGTACCACGTGCAGACCAGCGGGCGCAGCCTGCACGCGCAGGAGATCGCCTTCAACGACATCCGCACCACGCTGCAGGCGCTGATCGCCGTCTACGACAACTGCAACAGCCTGCACACCAACGCCTACGACGAGGCGATCACCACGCCCACCGACGAGAGCGTGCGCCGCGCGATGGCGATCCAGCTGGTGATCAACCGCGAATGGGGCCTGGCGAAGAACGAGAACCCGAACCAGGGCGCCTTCGTCATCGACGAGCTGACCGAACTGGTCGAGGAGGCGGTGCTCGCCGAGTTCGAGCGGATCTCCGAGCGCGGCGGCGTGCTCGGCGCGATGGAGACCGGCTACCAACGCGGCAAGATCCAGGAAGAGTCGATGCACTACGAGATGCTGAAGCACACCGGCGAGCTGCCGATCGTCGGCGTCAACACCTTCCGCAACCCGGCCGGCGACCCGGTGCCCACGCAGATCGAACTCGCGCGCTCGACCGAGGCCGAGAAGCAGAGCCAGCTCGCACGCCTGGCCGACTTCCATGCCCG
Source organism: Ideonella sp. (assembly GCA_035911095.1). GTDB lineage: Bacteria > Pseudomonadota > Gammaproteobacteria > Burkholderiales > Burkholderiaceae_C > JAMHWF01. The sequence goes on from JAMHWF010000053.1 coordinate 211,559, forward strand.
CCATGCGGCCGAGGCGCCGGCGATGCTGCAGCGGCTGCAGCAGGCGGCAATCGACGGCCAGAACCTCTTCGACGTGCTGATGGACGCGGTGCGGGTCTGCTCGCTGGGGCAGATCACCTCGGCGCTGTTCGAGGTCGGCGGGCAGTACCGGCGCAGCATGTGAGCGCGGCCCTTCCGCACCCTGCGCCGAACCCCGCACCTCGCGCGGAGCGCCGCCTGTGACACGCAGCGCCGGCCTGCCCGAGCGCATCGTCTGCCTGACCGAGGAGCCGACCGAGGTGCTCTACGCCCTCGGCGAGGAGCACCGCATCGTCGGCATCTCGGGCTTCACGGTGCGCCCGCCGCGCGCGCGGCAGGAGAAGCTGCGCGTCTCGGCCTTCACCAGCGCCAAGGTCGACCGCATCCTCGCGCTGCAGCCCGACCTTGCGATCGGCTTCTCGGACATGCAGGCCGAGATCGCGAACGCGCTGATCCGCGCCGGCGTCGAGGTGTGGATCGCCAACCACCGCTCGGTGGACGGCATCCTCGGCTACGTGCGCCGGCTGGGCGCGATGGTCGGCGCCGCCGAGCGGGCCGCGCGCTACGCCGACGAGCTGCAGGCCGGCGTCGAGCGCGTGCGCGCGGCGGCGGCGCGCCTGCCGAGGCGGCCGAAGGTCTACTTCGAGGAATGGGACGCGCCGCAGATCAGCGCGATCCGCTGGGTCAGCGAGCTGATCGGCATCGCGGGCGGCGACGACATCTTTCCCGCGCGGGCGGCGGCGAGCCTGGGGCGCGACCGCATCGTCGCCGACCCGGGCGAGGTGATCGCCGCGGCGCCGGACCTCATCATCGGCTCCTGGTGCGGCAAGAAGTTCCGGCCCGAGCAGGTCGCCGCGCGGCCGGGCTGGCAGGCCGTCCCGGCGGTGCGCGACGGCGAACTGCACGAGATCAAGTCGCCGCTGATCCTGCAGCCGGGGCCGGCCGCGTTGACCGACGGGCTCGCGGCCTTGCAGGGAATCCTCTCACGCTGGGCAGGGTCGGGCGCGGCCCGGGCCGAGGAAAGCCGCCTATGATGCGGCGCATGTGTCCGCTGCAACACGCCATGCCAGGGTCCGACGTGCTCGTCGGCCGGGGCGCGCGTGCCTGCGCGCGAGACACGATCGCCTCGATGCAGAGCGATCCGGTCCCGGCCGCACTCTCCTAGGCCCGGCGACCACCCACTCCCCCACCTTCCCCTACGGTCGTCGGGCCTCTGCCCAGGGGCCACCCGTGCGTGCACACGTCACGCTGACCGGAGAAGCTCGTGAACCACATCGAACGCCAGGTGACGTCGCTCGACCACATCCGCCTGTTCAACATGATTCGCGCCCCCCGCGGCGCGGCCGTCTCCACCTCGACCGCCGAGCAGATCAAGGACATGCTCGACTACGCCGACATCGTCGACCCGCGCCAGGTGCCCTCGGCCCTGGTGACGATGCGCTCCCGCGTGCGCTTGGTGCAGGCCGGCGGCCGCGAGCTCGAGGCCACGCTGGCCTACCCCGACGAGGCGAGCGCCGGCGACGGGCGCATCTCGGTGTTCTCGCCGCTCGGCCTGAGCCTGCTCGGCGCGCGGGCGGAAGAGGTCATCGAATGGACCGGCCCCGACGGTGATGCCCACCAGGCGAAGGTGGCGGCCATCCTCTACCAGCCGGAGGCGGCGGGCGACTTCAACCGCTGAGCGGCTCCCGGCCTCCGGCCGGGCCGCCCCGATCCCACGCGCCTTATGCACTGGCGCCGCCGCCCTCCTCGCTGGTAAAACCGCGCCGCGGTGAGATCAGCCGACGGCCGCCGCGAACTGCGGCGCCGCGCCTCACCGCGCAGCGCGTGCCGGAAGGCCGGGAGGACGGGGGAGCGTGTGGGACTGAGCATCGTGGTGGCCCTGATCGGCGCCTTCGTCGGGGCGGCCGTCGATGGTGGCGGGGTGCTGGTCGGCGCCCTGGTCGGCTGGCTGCTGGTGCGCAGCGTGCGCCAGCAGCGGTCGATCGAGTCGCTGCAGCAGGCCCTGAAGGAGGTCACCGACGCGGCGCCGATGCCCGCCGCCCCGGCTGTCGCCACCCCGCCGGAGGCGCTGCCCGCGCCGCACGCCTTCGCGGCAGACGCCTTCGAGCCGCCGGATACGCTGCTGCCCGACGCCCCGGCGGCCATCGCCTTCGACCCGACGGCGCCCGCCGCGGCGGCACCCCCGCCGCCCTTCGCCGAGACGAACCCGCTCCCCGCCCCGGCGGTGCCGCCGGCGCCCGCGCCGCGACCGCCCCGCCCCGACCCGCTGGCCCCGCTGCGCGAATGGCTCTTCGGTGGCAACACGATCGTCAAGGCCGGCATCGGCATCCTCTTCGTCGGGCTGGCCTTCCTCGCCAAGTACGCCTCCGAGCATGTCGAGGTGCCGATCGAGCTGCGCCTGGCCGGGATCGGCGGCGCAGCGCTGGCGCTGCTCGGCCTCGGCTGGCGGCTGCGCCTTTCGCGCCCGGGCTATGCGCAGGTGCTGCAGGGCGGCGCGGTCGCGGTGCTGTACCTGACGCTGTTCGCCGCCTTCCGCTTCTACGGCGTGCTGTCGGTCGGGCCGGTGTTCGCGCTGATGGTCGTCGTCGCCGCGCTGGCGGCCGCGCTCGCGGTGCTGCAGAACGCGCCGGCGCTCGCGGTGATCGGCGCGCTCGGCGGCTTCGCGACGCCGCTGCTCGTCTCCACCGGCAGCGGCAACCACGTCGCGCTCTTCAGCTACTACCTGGTGCTCGACCTCGGCATCGCCGCGGTGGCCTGGTTCCGTACCTGGCGCGTGCTGAACCTGGTGGGCTTCGCCTTCACCTTCCTGGTCGGCACGGCCTGGGGCGTGCTCAAGTACGCGCCCGAGCACTACGCGAGCAGCCAGGCCTTCCTCGTCGCCTTCTTCCTGCTCTTCGTGGCGATCCTGCTGATGCCCGCGCGCCGCGCCGAGGCCGAGGCCGAGGCCGCGCCCCCCGCCGGCCACGCCAACCGCTGGGTCAACGGCAGCCTGCTGTTCGGCCTGCCGACGGTGGTCTTCGCGCTGCAGTACGGGCTGGTGCGCGACACCGCGCATGGCGCCGCCCTCTCGGCGCTCGCGCTGGCCGCCTTCTACGTCGGCCTCGCGTTCGCGCTGCGGGGGCGCCCGGCCCTGGCGCTGGTGTTCGAGGCGGCCCTCGCCGTCGGCACCGTCTTCCTGACGCTGGTGATCCCGTTCGCGCTCGACGCGCGCAGCACCGCCGGCGCCTGGGCGCTCGAAGGCGCCGGCCTGGTCTGGCTCGGCTGGCGCCAGCAGCGCCGGCTGGCGCGCGCCTTCGGCTATGCGCTGCTGGTGCTGGCCGGCGTCTCGCTGATGGCCGCGGGCGAGCGCTACGGGCCGCCCGCCAGCGTCTTCGATGCGCTGCTCTTCAACGGCGCGATGCTGGCCGCCGGCGCACTGGCGGCGGCGTACTTCGTGCAGCGCCACGCGCCGCCGGCAGCCCAAGGGCGGGCCGCAGACGAGGTCGGCGAGCGCATCGCCGAGCCGCTGCTGATCGGCTGGGCGGTGCTGTGGAGCCTCGCCACCGCCGGGATGCACATCGGCGCGCTGGTGTCGCCGCCGTGGCGGCTCGCCGCGGTGCTGGCGACGGCCGCCGGCCTCGCGCTGCTGTACTCGGCGCTGAGCGCGCGCCTGGCCTGGCGCCAGGTGGCACTGCCGGTGCTGGCCTATGCGCCGCTGCTGCTGCTCGGCGTCGCCGCCAGCGCGCTCGACCAGCCCGGCCCGCTGCGCCATGGCGGCGCCTGGGCCTGGCCGCTGGCGTTCGCGGCGCACCTGGCCACGCTGCGCTGGGCCGAGCCGGCCTGGCCGCCGCGCGGGCGGCACGGGGCCCATGCGCTCGGCGCCCTGGCGCTGGCCTGGCTCGGCGCACTGCTCGGACGCGAGCTGACGCAGGGCTGGGGCGACACCGCCTCGGCCTGGGCCTGGCTCGGCTGGCTCGTCGTGCCGGCGGCGCTGCTGCTCTGGCTGCTGCGCGAGCCCTCGGCCCGCCGCTGGCCGGTGAGCGCGCTGCTGCAGGCCTACCGCAGCAGCGCAGCGGCGGTGCTGACGCTCGGCCTGCTGCTCTGGACGCTGGCCGCCAACCTCGTCTCGAACGGCTCGGCCCGGCCGCTGCCCCACGTGCCGCTGCTCAATCCGCTCGACCTCGGCATCGGCGTCGCGCTGGCCGCGAGCTGGGCCTGGCTGCGCAGCGCGCCGGCGCGACTGGGCCTCGCCCGCCATCCGGCGCTGGCGCCGTCGCTGCTGGGCGCGGCCGGCTTCGTCTGGCTCAACGCGATGCTCGTGCGCGCCTTCCACCACTGGGGCGGCGTGCCCTTCCGCTTCTCGGCCTGGACCGAGTCACTGGCGGTGCAGACGGGCATCACGCTGCTCTGGAGCATCACTGCGCTGGTGCTGATGTGGCTCTCGGCGCGGCGCGCGCAGCGCGAGCCCTGGATCGTCGGCGCGGTGCTGCTCGCCGCGGTCGTCGGCAAGCTGCTGCTGGTCGACCTGTCGGGCAGCGGCACGGTGACGCGCATCGTCTCGTTCATCGGCGTCGGCGTGCTGATGCTCGTGATCGGCTATGTCGCGCCGCTGCCGGCCGCGCGGCGCCAGGCGGAAGGAACCGCGGATGCGACGGCTTGACGCCCTCCCGACGGCCGCGGGCCGCCCCGTGACGCGGCGGCTCGCCACTGCACTGGCCGTGGCGGCCGGCGCCCTGAGCGCGACGGCCCAAGCTGCCGCGGCCGACGAGCCGCTCTTCCGCCACCGCGCGCCGATCGTCGTCGAGCAGCACGCCGCCTTCCTGCGCCTGCCGCTGCCGGCCGCGGCCTACGCGCGCAGCCTGCAGCCAGGGCTGCAGGACCTGCGCGTCGTCGACGCCCTGGGCGCCCGCGTGCCTTTCGCGCTGCTCGCGCCGCGGGCAGACGAGGTGCCGGCCACCGAGACGGAGCGCCCGGCCCCGCTCTACCCGCTGCCGCCCCGCCCGCCGGGCGCCGGCACGACGACCGGCGCCAGCTGGCCGCTGCCGGTCGAAGTGGTCGTCGACGGCGACCGCATCACCGTGCGGCGAGGCGCGGGCGCGGGCGCGGGCGCAGGCGGGGGCGGGGGCGGGGGCGACGCAGCGGCTGGCGGCGCGACGGCGGGGGGCTCCACACCCGGCCCGGCCAGGGCGCCCTCGCCCGGCTGGCTGTTCGACCTCGGCGAACGCGGGCGCGGCGACCCGGCGCCGCACTCGCTGCGCCTGCAATGGTCCGGCCCCGTCGAGTTCAGCGCGGCCTACACGCTGGAGCTGAGCGACGACCTGCGCCGCTGGCGGCCGGCCGTGGGCGGGCAGCTGATGGCGCTCGCCTCGGCGGCCGGGCCGCTGACCCAGCCGACGGTGGCGCTGCCGGCCGCGCCGGGGCGCTTCGCACGGCTCGTCTGGCTCGACGATCGCACGGCGCCGCAGCTGAGCGGCGCGCAGTCGGTCGCGACGGTGCCGCGCAGGGTCAGCCTGGAGGCGCCGACCGAGCTCGTCGTGGCACCCAGCGCCGAGCCCGCCGCCCAGGGCGCCCGCGACGCCGACGCCGCGCGGGCGCTGAGCTTCGACCTCGGCGCGCCCCTGCCGCTGGTGTCGGTCGAGCTGCAACTCGGCGGCGGCACGCAGGTCGTGCCGCTGCGGCTGCAGGCGCGCCAGCGCGCCGAGCAGCCCTGGCAACCGCTGGGCGCCGCGCTGGCCTACCGCATCGAGCGCGACGGCGCGGTCGTGACCTCGCCGCCGGTGCCGGTCGCGCGCACCGCCCGCTACCTGCGGGTCGTCGTCGACGAGCGCGCTGCGGTGCCGGCCGAGGCGCAGACCCGCCTGCGCGTGCAGGCGCAGCTGGCCGGCCTCGTCTTCGCGGCCCAGGGCCAGCCGCCCTATGCATTGCTCGCCGGCGCGCGCGACGCACCGGCCGGCGCGCTGCCGCTGGCGATGCTGGTGCCGGACGCCGAAGCCGAAGCGACCCGCTACGGCCGTGCCCAGCTCGGCGACTGGGCAGAAGCCGAACCGGCCGCGCGCGCCGAGCAGGCGCGCGAACGGCAGGCGGCGCTGCGCCCCTGGCTGCTCTGGGGCGTGATCGGCCTCGGCGTGGCCGGCCTGGGCTGGATGGTCTGGCGCCTGGCGCGCGGCGGGCCGTCACGGCCGGCGGGCTGAACCCAGGCCCCGGCGGGCGGCGACAGCAGCCCGCAGTTTCCTCGCAGAACCCGACCTTGATATTCGATCCGCGACTCAGGCGAAGATTTCACTGCGCCCAGATCACCGACCTTCAGCGGCGCGAAAAACGAGTATCAACGACCCGTTTTCTTTGGGTTTCAAACCCCTCTATGCGAAATCCATCGCGCAGCCCAATCCCTAGCTTGTCGGCACCGCGGTGGCCTCATCTCCGCTAGGATCTCGGCGCCTTCTGGACGGAGTGACTCCTTTCCCCGACGGGTAGCACGACATATTCACCTCGCCCCAGAAACCATGAATGAAACGTCGCACCGCGCATGGCCGCGCAACAGACGAAACATTCAGAGAATCATTTGAAACGCAGAGTCAAAATACCATGAACATTCGACACATCAAAACCACTCGCCAAACCCTGGCTGCCGCCGTCTTGTGCAGCCTCGCGATGCAGAGCTTCGCCGAGGTGGTGATCGAGGCCGACGACAACACGGCGGTCTTCAGCGGCAGCTGGAGCCAGTCGACCGCCGTGCCCGGCTACTACGGCTCGGACTTCGCGACGGCCACGGCCGGCGGCTCGGCCGACGCGGCGCGCTTCCTCAGCCCGCGTGCCATCAGCACCAGCGGCACCTACTGCGTCCAGGCGCGCTGGACGGCGGGCAGCAACCGCAGCGCCACCGCCCGCTACGAGGCCTACGACGGCAGCACGCTGCGCGCGACCTACGCCGCCGACCAGCGGGTCAACGGCGGCACCTGGCGCACGCTGGGCTGCGTCGCGCTGACGGCCGGGCGCACCGCCGAAGTCCGCCTGCTCGACGCGGGCAGCACCGGCGCCAGCGTCGTCGTCGCGGACGGCGTGCGCTGGGTGTGGGAAGAGAGCTCGACCGCGAGCCTGTGCATCAACGTCGCCGGCGGCCAGGGCCAAGGCGGCGGCACCTTCGTCGCCCAGGGCGCGACGATCCCGGCCAACGGCAGCTGCAAGCCCCTGTCGGGCTTCCTGAGGACCGGTAGCAACGTGATCGGCTACACCAGCGGCAGCGGCTGCACCTCGAGCGACGGCCAGGTCTTCAGCGCGACGCTCTCGACGACCAACCCAAGCTTCTTCGGTCCCGGCACCGTCGTCTCCGACCACATCCGCATCTGCACCGGCTCGAGCTGCCCGAGCGGCGTCAGCTCGCGGGACACGAGCAGCTACTTCGGCAACGTCGTGGCCCAGCGGGTCAGCTGCACCGCGGCGATGCTGGCGCTGCCGGCGGTGCACAACTGAGGCAGCCGCCCGCCGCAGGGTGCAGCGCCCTGCGGCGGGCCGGAGCCCGATGGGGCTTGGGGCTTGGGGCTTGGGGCTTGGGGCTTGGGGCTCGGGGCTCGGGGCTCGGGGCTCGGGGCTCGGGGCTCGGCGCGGCCCAGGCGCGGGCGGGGCGCTGCCGGCGTGCGACGGTGGCGGTCGTCGCTGCGCTCCGACTGCTCTGCGGTGCTCGGGCTTGCGGTCCACCGCATAACTCACTTCGCTCGCTGCGCTCGCTGCGTTCAGACAGATGCGGTGAGTCAGTTCACGAGGCGCGCTGCGCGCGCTGACCGCAAGCCCTGCGCTCCTCGACGCCCCCCACGCACGCCCGCAGCGCCCCGCCCGCACCTGGGCTGTGACCGGGTGGCGTGCGAATCCCCTTCTCACATCGAGCGGCAGGCGGCCCGCGGACCCGGCGCCGTGGGGGTCGCCGAGAAGCACAGCCTCGGGACGGGCGCGCGCAGCGCGCTTCGTGAACACTCTCGCCGCATCTGTCTGAACGGAGCGAGCGCAGTGAGTTATGCGGCGCCGTCCCGAGGCGAGCATCGCTGGGGAGTCGGCCCCCCCTGGGGCCGACCGACACCGTCGGCGCCGGGGCCGCGGGCCGCCTGGCGCGGGGCGCACCGACCTCCACGCGCAAAGACCTCGGCAGACAACAACCCTCACCGAGGCAACGAGCCCCTCAGCCCCCTCAGCCCAGCTCCGCCCCCACCTGCGCGATCTCCTGCCGCAGCCAGGCCGCCCCCACGTCACGTTGCGCGCGGTCGTGCCACAGCAGGTAGAAGCGCATCGGCGCCAGCTCGGCCGGGGCGTCGAGCACGACCAGGCCGAGCTGCTCGGCGTGGTAGTGGCCGTAGTGGCTGCTGCTGGTGAAGACGAGGTCGGAGTCGGCGACGAGGTAGGCCGCCAGGCCGAACTCGGGCACCGTCACGGCGATGCGACGCTTGGCCCCGACGCCCGCGAGGGCGCCGTCGACCGGCCCCGCCGCGCTCGAGGGCAGGTAGGGCTCAGGCGCGACGTGCTCCAGCTGCAGGTAGGTCTCGAGGTCGAGCGCGCCGCGCTCGGCGGCCGGGTGCCCCGGACGCACGAGGCAGATCATCCGGTCCTCGAGCAGCATGCGCCGGCGCAGGTGCGCGGGCGGGTCGGGCCAGTTGCCGACCACCGCGTCGAGGGCCGCGTCCTCGAGCGCGCGCTCGAAGTCGAACTGCGGCGACAGCGGCTTGAGCCGCAGGCGCAGCCGCGGCGCGAGCGTGCGCAGGTGGGCGACCAGCCGCGGCAGGAAGAAGCTCTGCATGCAGTCGGCGGTGGCCAGCGTGAACTCGCGCGTCGAGGTGGCCGGCTCGAAGCCGGAGCCGGCGCGCAGCACCTGGTCCATCTCGCCGAGCACCGCGTGCAGCCGGCCTTCGAGCGCCAGCGCGCGGGCGGTCGGCACCAGGTGGCTGCCGCTGCGCACCAGCAGCGGGTCGCCCATCGCGCCGCGCAGCCGCCGCAGCGAAACGCTGATGGCGGACTGCGTCTGCCCCAGCTCCTCGGCCGTGCGCGAGACGCTGCGCGTGCGCAGCAGCACGTCGAGCGTGTGCAACAGCTGCAGGGACAGCGTGCCGAAGGCTTGCATCTCGGGACGGGATTCTAGGGACGACCCGGTCAGGCACCGACTTGAGCCGCCGCGCGCCCCAAGCCGGCCCGGACGGCACCAGGAGCGGCCGCGGCGCCGGGGCCATCGCCGAATGCGCATGAACTCTATGCCGCCGCGCCGCTGGGCGCCGGCCGGGCCGGTTCCTAGACTGCGCCGTCATCCCAAGCGAGCGAGACGATGAGCTACCACCACGAGGAACAGGCCCGCTGGCAGGGCCGGCATGCCGGCAAGGACCAGTTGCGCGCCGATGTCTGGGACCGCCTGGCCTCGACGCGGGTCAACGTCGGCCCTGTGGCGAGCCGCATCCCGAACTTCGTCGGCGCCGACGTCGCCGCGAAGCGCCTGGCCGAGCTGCCGTTCTGGCAGGCGGCGCGCGTCGTCAAGTGCAACCCCGACCCGCCGCAGATCCCGGTGCGGCTGCGGGCGCTCTACGACGGCAAGCTGCTCTACACGCCGGTGCCCGAGCTGGTCAAGGGCTTCCCCTTCGTGCTGCTCGACCCGGAGGCGCTGAAGGCCGCCGACGTCTCCTTCGAGCTGGCCGCCACCTCGCAGGGCGCGGTGATGTTCGGCCAGCCGGTGAACTTCGAGGACATGCAGCCGATGGACGTGATCGTCGTCGGCTGCGTCGCGGTCACCGCGCAGGGCGGCCGCACCGGCAAGGGCGGCGGCTTCGCCGACCTGGAGCTCGGCATCTTCCGCGAGCTGGGCAAGGTACCGACCAATGCGCGGATCGTGACCACGGTGCACGAGGTGCAGGTGGTCGACGACGCGCGCATCGAGATGCTGCCGCACGACTCCGCGCTCGACTGGATCGTGACGCCCGAGCGCGCGATCGAGACCCGCTCGCCCTACCCCCAGCCGGCCGGCGTCGCCTGGGACGTGGTGCAGGATGACCAGATCCGCGACATCCCCTTCCTGCGCGACCTGCGCGCGCGGCTGCAGCGCAAGGGCGCCTGAGCCGGCACGAGGCGCCGAGCCGCCGCCCGCCGACATCGCCCCTGGCCGCCCCGCCGCTCCCAGACACCGCCCCCTTCGGAGAACCCCATGAAAGAGCTGTCCCGTCGCGACTTCCACCGCCTGCTGCTGGCCGCCACCGCGGGCGGCGGCGCCGGGCTGGGCCTCGCCCCCGCGCAGGCCGCGAAGCCGACCCAGGTCGCGCTGCTGCTGTCGGGCAGCATCAACGACGGCGGCTGGGCGCAGCTGGCGCACCAGGGCGTCGCCGCGCTGCAGAAGGACCCGGCCTTCAAGGCCGTGTACGTCGAGAACATCTCGCAGGCGCAGATCCCGCAAACGGCGCGTGGCTATGCCGACGACGGCTACGACCTGGTGATCGGCCACGGCTACGAGTACGGCAGCCCGCTGCTCGAGATCGCGCCCGACTACCCGAAAACGAAGTTCTTCGTCTCCTCGTTCATCCCGCAGCCCACGGTACCGGCCAACATCGAGTACGCCGACCTGGCCTACTTCGACGCCGCCTACTGCGCCGGCGCGCTGGCCGCGCTGATCTCGCCGGCCGGCAAGGCGGTCGGCTTCGTCGGCGGCGGCGACAACCCGACGCAGCAGCGCATGCTCAAGGCCTTCGTGCTCGGCGCCGAGCGCAGCGTGCCCGGCCTCAGGGGCGTCGGCATCGTCACCGGCGATTACGCCAATGCCGCGAAGGGCCGCCAGGCCGCCGCGACGATGATCGGCAACGGCGTCGACGTGATCTGGCACGCCGCCAACGAGACCGGCCTCGGCGCGCTGCAGGCGGCGCAGGCGGCGAAGGTCAAGGCGCTCGGCTGTTACTCGGACCAGACGGCGGTGGCGCCGGACGTCGTCGGCACCAGCTTCCAGATGGAGCTGGGCCCGATGGTGAAGACGGTGGCCGAGACGGTGGCCGCCTCGCGCTTCCTCGGCGGCAAGGAATGGAAGCCGACGGTGGCCGACATGTGGTCGCTGCGCGCCGCCTCGCACGGCGACCGCAACCCGGCGCTGATCCCGGCCGCCGCCTGGCAGCGCTTCCAGGCCGTGTGGCAGGACGTGGCGGCGCGCCGCGTCGACGTGTCTTCGCTGCTCTGAGCCGGGCGAACGCCGGGCTGCGCGGGACATGACCTCGCCCTCCGTCCGCCTGCGCATGTCGGGCATCGTCAAGCGCTTTCCCGGCGTGCTGGCGAACGACGGCGCGAGCCTCGAGGTGGGGCGCGGCGAGATCCACGCGCTGCTCGGCGAGAACGGCGCCGGCAAGAGCACGCTGATGCAGGTGCTGTACGGCATGGTGCGTGCCGACACGGGCCGCATCGAACTCGACGGCCGGCCGCTGATGCCGGCCTCGCCGGCCGAGGCGATCGCCCACGGCATCGGCATGGTCCACCAGGAGTTCATGCTGGTGCCGCCCTTCACCGTCGCCGAGAGCGTGCTGCTCGGCCGGCGCGGCGGCCCGCTGGGCGCGCTCGACCTCGCCGCCGCCGAACGCGAGGTGGCCGCGGTGGCGGCGCGCCACGGCCTGCAGGTCGACCCGCGGGCGCGCATCGAGCAGCTGCCGCTGGGCGTGCAGCAGCGTGTCGAGATCCTGAAGCTGCTCTGCCGCGACGCCCGGTTGCTGATCCTCGACGAGCCGACCGCCGTGCTGACGCCGGGCGAGATCGACGGCTTCTTCGCGATCCTGCGCACGCTCGCGGCCGAGGGGCGCTCGATCGTCATCGTCACCCACAAGCTGCACGAGATCCGCGCGATCGCCGCACGCGTGACGGTGATGCGCGGCGGCCGCACCGTCGACTGCCTGCGCACCGCCGACGTGTCGGAGCATGAACTGGCGCGCCTGATGGTCGGCCGCGAGGTGGCGCTGGGCCCGCAGTTCGCGGCGCGCCAGCCCGCGCAGCCGTCGCATCCCGGCGCGGCCAGCGGCAACGGCGCCGGCGGCACCGCAGCCAAGGCCTCCGCGCCGGCGCGCCTCGAACTCAAGGGCCTGCACGTGCACGGCGACCGCGGCCAGCCCGCGGTGCGCGGCGTCGACCTGACGGTGCAGGCGGGCGAGATCGTCGGCATCGCCGGCGTCGACGGCAACGGCCAGTCGGAGCTCGCCGAGGCGGTGATCGGCCTGCGACCGGCGACCAGCGGACGGGTCAGCGTCGGCGGGCGCGACGCCAGCCTGCTCGCGGTGGCCGCGCGGCGCGCCCTCGGCCTCGCCTACGTGCCGGCCGACCGGCGCCAGGTCGGCTCGGCGGTCGAGCTGCCGATCCGCGAGAACGCGCTGCTCGGGCGCCAGCGCGCCTTCAGCCGCCTGCGCGGGCTGTGGCGCGACGAGCCGCGCATCGGCGCGCATGCCCGTGCGCTGGTGCAGCGCTTCGGCGTGCGCGCGGCCAGCATCGAGGTGCCGGCGGGCACGCTCTCGGGCGGCAACCTGCAGAAGCTGATCCTGGGCCGCGAGCTGATGCTCGAGCCGCAGGCGCTGGTGGTCGAGCAGCCGACGCGCGGGCTCGACGTCGGCGCGGTCGAGTCGGTGTGGCAGGAGCTGCTCGCGGCGCGCGACCGCGGCACCGCCGTCCTGCTGGTGTCGGCCGAGCTGGACGAGATCCTGGCGCTCGCCGACCGCATCGGGGTGATGTACGGCGGGCGGCTGCTCGCGGTGCTGGCGAACGACCGCAGCCCGGCGCTGCGCCAGCGGATCGGCGCGTTGATGGCGGGTCTTGAAGGTTTCGAGGAGGAGGCGCCCGCCGGGGTGCAGGGCGGTGCCGGGGGCGCCGCCCTGCCCCCGGCCGAGGCGAGCGTGGTTCATGGCCCTGCACATTGAGCGCCGCGTCGGCCCGCCGCCGGGCTGCGGCGCGGTCACGGCGGCGGCGCTGGCCGCGGTCGGGCTTGCGCTGCTGCTCTGCGCCGGGCTCTTCGCGCTGCGCGGCGTCTCGCCGCTCGAGGCCTATGCCTCGCTGCTCCAGTTCGCCTTCACCACCGAGCGCGGCATCGGCTACTCGATCGTGCGCGCGACGCCGCTGGTGCTGGTGGCGCTGGGGACGATCGTCGCCTGGCGCACCGGCTTCGGCTACCTCGGCTTCGAAGGCTGCTTCGCGGTCGGCGCGATCGCGACCACGGCTGTCGCGCTCTCGTCCTGGGCGCCGCAGCCGGCCGGCGGCTGGCCGTTCGGGCTCTTCCTGCCGCTGTGCATGGCGGCCTGCTTCACCGCCGGCGCTGCCTGGGCCGGCGCGGTCGGCTGGCTGCGCGCCCGCTTCGGCGGCAGCGAGGTGCTGATGTCGCTGATGACCAACTACCTCGCGCTGCTCGCGGTGCAGTACGTCGTCTCGGGCCCGCTGCGCGCGCCCGGCGACCTGCCGCAGAGCGCGCGCCTGCCGACCGAGACCTGGCTGCCGCTGATCGGCGAGACGGCGCGCGTGCATGCCGGCGTCTTCGTCGCGCTGCTCGCCGCGCTGCTCGTCTGGGGGCTGCTGCGCAAGACGCCGGCCGGCTATGAGATGGTCGTCGCCGGGCTCAACCCGCGCACCGCGCGCTACGGCGGCATCGCGGTCGGCCGGCGGCTGCTGCAGGCGGCGGCGCTGGCGGGCGGGCTCGGCGCCCTCGCCGGCGGGGTGCAGGTGCTGGGCGTGCAGCACCGGTTGATGGACGGCATGACCGGCGGCGTCGGCTTCACCGGCATCGTCGTCGCGCTGCTCGCGCGCCTGCACCCGCTGTGGGTGCTGCCGGTGGCGCTGCTCTACGGCGGCATGGGCGTCGGCGCCGACGCGATGCAGCGCGCCACCGGCGTGCCGACCTCGATCGTCTTCATCCTGCAGGCGCTGATCGTGCTGCTGGTGCTGGCGAGCCCGGTGCTGCTGCGCTACCGCATCGGCTGGCGCCCGGCCACGCCGGCATCGACCGGCGAGGCGCGCCTGGGCGTGCGTGCCGACGCCGCCCCCGCGGAGCCCGGCCATGGCTGACGGCGGCTGGCTCGACGCGGCCTTCCTCGCGACCTGGCTCGCGGCCTCGGTGCGGCTCGCCGGCCCGGTGCTGCTGGCGGCGCTGGGCGAGCTCTTCGCCGAGCGCGGCGGGGTGCTGAACCTGGGCATCGAGGGCACGCTGCTGCTCGGTGCGCTGGCCGCCTACCTGGGCGCGGCGGCGACCGGCTCGCCGGCCTGGGGCCTGCTCGCGGCGCTGGTGACCGGGCTCGCGGCGGGGCTGCTGCTGTCCTGGCTCTACGTGACGGTGCAGGCGAGCCAGGTGGTCGTCGGCATCGTCTTCAACCTGCTCGCCTTCGGCGTCGCGAGCCTGGTCTACCGGATGGCCAGCGACGCCGGCCTCGGCGGCACGGCGCCGATGATCGGCCCGCTGGAGATCCCCGGCCTGTCGACGCTGCCGCTGATCGGCCCGGCGCTCTTCGGCCAGCCGCTGATGCTCTACCTGACGCTGGGGCTGGCACTGGTCGCAACGCCGCTGCTGTTCCGCAGCCGCTTCGGCCTTGCGCTGCGCGCGGTCGGCGAGAACCCGCGCGCCGCCGAGGCGGCCGGCATCGGCGTGGCGCGCATGCGCTACGCGGGCGTGCTGATCTCGGGCGCGGGTGCGGCACTGGCCGGCGCCTACCTGATGCTCTGTGACGTCGGCCTCTTCCGCGACAACATCGTCTCGGGCCAGGGCTTCATCGCGCTCGCGGTGGTCATCCTCGGCGCCTGGAAGCCGGGGCGTGTCGTCGCCGCGGCGCTGCTCTTCGGCGCGGCCGATGCGCTGCAGCTCTCGCTGCAGCTGCGCGGCTGGGGCCTGCCGCCCCAGGTGCTGCTCGCGCTGCCCTATGTGCTGACGCTGGTCGTCGTCTCCGGCGTGCTCGGCGGGCGCCGCCGTCAGCCGGCCGCGCTGCTGCAGCCCTACGAGCGCTGAGACCCGGCACGGGCCTCGCTTCGGCTTTCCCTCCACCTCCCACCGCCCGCCATGACCACCGACCGCCGATCCTTCCTCCGCCGCGCCGCCGCCCTGGCCGCCGCCTCGCCGCTCGCCGTTCCGTTCGCCGGCCACGCGCAGGCCGCCTCGCCCCTCACGCTGCAGGCGGCCTGGATCAACGACGCCGAGTTCATGGGCTACTTCATCGCGCTCGACCAGGGCCTGTACCGGGCCGAGGGTCTGGACCTGAAGTACCTGCCCGGCGGCCCGGACGTGATCCCCGAGAGCTCGCTGCTGTCGAAGAAGGCCGACGTCGCGCTCACCACCGTCGAGACGGCGGTGAAGGCGATCACGACGCAGAAGGCGCCGCTGGTGATCATCGGCGCGCAGTACCAGAAGAACCCGATCGGCATCGTCAGCCTGGCGAGCAAGCCGCTGAAGTCGCCGGCCGACCTGGTCGGCAAGACGATCGCGGTGCCGCCGGTGAACCGGCTGGCGGTCGACGCGCTGCTGAAGCTGAACGGCATCGACAAGTCGAAGGTGCGCATCGTCCCCTACGCCTACGACCCGACGCCGCTGCTGAAGGGCGAGATCGACGGCTCGCTCGACTTCACCACCAACGTGCCCTACACGATCAAGAGCAAGGGCCAGGAGGCGACGAGCTTCCTGCTGGCGGACCACAAGCTGCCGCTGTTCAACGACGTGGTGGTCGTCAGCCGCGAGACGCTGGCCACGCGGCGCAAGGAGCTGGTCGCCTTCCTGCGCGCCAGCCGGCGCGGCTGGGACGAGAACTTCAAGGACACCGCGGCCTGGCCGCCGAAGTTCAAGGACAGCTGGTTCAAGGGCACCGGCCGCAGCATCGAGAACGAGGTGTACTTCAACGCCGCGCAGCAGCCGCTGATGCAGGCGCCGGGCGGCATCTACTCGATGAGCGAGGCGGCGATCGCGGCCTGCATCGGCGCGTTGAACGCGGTCGACGTCAAGGCCGACCGCTCGCACTTCGAGACCGGCCTGCTGGCGGAGATCTGAGGTGGGTTCTTCCGCCGGCGCGCAGCCGGACCTGCGCATCGAGCAGGTGCAACGCGTCTTCGAGTCGGCCGACGGCGGCGCGCCTTTTGTCGCGCTGAAGGACGTGTCGCTGCAGGCCGCGCCGGGGTCGTTCACCGCGCTGATCGGCCCTTCGGGCTGCGGCAAGTCGACGCTGCTGCGCCTGCTGGCCGGGCTCGACGAGCCCGACGCGGGCCAGGTGCGGGTCGGCGGCAGCACGCCGCAGGCGCTGCGCCGCAGCGGCCGCCTGGGCATCGCCTTCCAGGACGCGGCGCTGCTGCCCTGGCGCAGCGTGGTCGAGAACGTGCGCCTGCCCTTCGACGTGATGGGCCGCGCCGACGCGGCCGACCGCGCGCGCATCGCCGAGCTGATCGAGCTGGTCGGCCTGGCGGGCTTCGAGCAGTCGCTGCCGGCGCAGCTGTCGGGCGGCATGCGCCAGCGCGTCGCGATCGCGCGCGCGCTCGTCACGCAGCCGGACGTGCTGCTGCTCGACGAGCCCTTCGGCGCGCTCGACCAGATCCTGCGCCGCACGATGAACCAGGAGCTGCAACGCATCTGGCGCGAGCGACCGACGACGACGGTGCTGGTGACGCACGGCATCGACGAGGCGCTGTTCCTCGCCGACCGGGTCGTCGTGATGCAGGGGCGGCCGGGGCGCATCGTCGAGGTCTTCGACGTGCCCTTCGAGCGGCCGCGGCCGCTCTCACTGTTCAACCGCGCCGACTTCCGCGCGCTGGAGGAACGGGTGGCGCGAGCGCTTTATGGTGAGCCGGCGCTGGAGCGGGCAGACCATGACCACTGACGGCGCCCTCGGCGTCACCCCCGGCATGACGGCGCCGCCGGCACCGCCCGCGCCGCAGACACGGCGCCGCGCGGTCAAAGGCCACGGCACGGCCTGGGGTCTCGCCGCGCTCCTGCTGCTGTGGGAAGTCGCCGGGCGGCTGCAATGGGTCGGCGACGGCGCGCTGCCGGCGCCGAGCGCGGTGCTGCTGCAGTTCTGGGCCGACCGCGCCGACTACCCGGCGCATCTCTGGGGCACCTTGCGCACCGCCTTTGCGGGCTTCGTCATCGGCAATGCGGTGGCGATCGCCTGCGGCCTGGTCTTCGTGCGCTGGCCGCTGGCCGGGCGGCTGATGGCCGGGGTCAACGTCACCGTCTTCGCGATGCCGGCGATCGCGCTGGTGCCGGTGCTGGTGATCGCGCTCTCCGGCGACACGCCGCGCGTGGTGCTGGCCGCGCTCTCGGTCTACTACCCGACGATGGTCGCGACCGTGCTCGGCCTGACCCAGGTCGACCCGCGCTGGTGCGACGTGGTGAAGGTGTATGGCGGCGGCGAGATGGCGTCGCTGCGCCTCGTGCGCTGGCGCGCCGGGCTGCCGACACTGCTCGCCGGCCTGCGCGTCGCGGCGCCGGCCGCGGTGCTCGGCTCGCTGCTGGCCGAGTTCGGCAGCGGCGGCAACGCCGGGCTCGGCACCTACCTGATCGGCTCGCTCGGGCGGGCCGACCCGGCGAGGCTCTGGGGCATCGGCCTCGCGGCCACCGCGATCAGCGCGGCGGCCTGGTTCGCGGTCGATGCGATCGCGCGGCGCCATGCCGGCGACACGCTCGGCAGCAGCACCTCGCTCGGCACCGCGGCCGGTACGGTGCCGCGTGCCGGCCACCCGGCGGCGCGCGTCGCCGTCGCCCTCGTCGCGCTGGCGATGCCGGTGCTGCTCTGGTGGGCCTGCGTGGCGCTGCTGCAGGCGGCCGGCGTCTCCGAGGTGGTGTTGCGCAGCCCGGCCGGCGTCGTCGAGCATCTGCTGACCGGCGAGGGCGCGGCCGAGCAGCGCACGCGGCTGGCCGAGGCGCTGGCCCAGACGCTGCCGCATGCGCTGGCGGGCCTGGCGCTCGGGCTGGCCTTCGCCTTCGCGCTGGCGATCGTCGGCGTGCTGTGGCCGGTGCTGGCGCGCGTGCTGCTGCCGGTCTCGCTGGTGACGCAGTCGATGCCGCTGGTCGCGCTGACGCCGCTCGTCGTGCTGGTGGCCGGGCGCGGCAGCCTCTCGATCCTCGTCATCACCGTCTCGGTGACCTTCTTCCCCTCGTTCGTGACGATTGCCCAAGGGCTGGCGCTGGTGCCGCCGACGGTGCTCGACCTGGTGCGCGCCCTCGGCGGCGGCCAGTGGACGCGGCTGCGCCTGGTCGCGATCCCCGGCGCGCTGCCCTACCTCTGCGCCGCGGCGCGGCTCGCGGCGCCACGCGCGCTGCTCGGCGTGATGATCGCCGAGTGGCTGGCCACCGGCACCGGCCTCGGCAACCTGCTCAACGAGTCGCGCGGCATGCTCGACTTCGGGACGATCTGGAGCGTCGCCGCCGTCTCGATCGTCATCGCCGTCGCACTGCATGCCGCGGTGGCGTCCGTCGAACGCCAGGTGCTGCGGCGGCGGGCGATGGCCTGAGCGCAGGCACCCACCCTTCTCTCACCGACATCCCACCCGAGGCCTCCATGGACCACAAGAGCGACGTCCGCGAACGCGTCTTCGCCGAGCTGCGCAAGGTCGCGCTGCCCGACAGCCGCTTCCACTTCGACTTCGGCGAGTTCATCGCCGACTTCGAGGGCAGCAGCGCCGCCACCGGCCGCCTGATGGCGCACCCCTGCTACCGCGACGCGCAGCTGCTGTTCATCACGCCGGACAACTGCCTGGAAGCGCTGCGCCACCGCGTGCTGATGGACGGCAAGCGGATCCTGATGACGACCTACTCGATCCGGCGCGGCTTCTGGCTGCTCGACCCGAAGCAGATCCCGCCCGAGCGCCTGCTGTACGCGGCGACGCTCGACGGCATGGAGCGCCACGCCGAGCCGCTGAGCCTGGAGCGCATCCGCCGCGAGCTGCCGCGGATCGACCTGATGATCACCGGCACCGGCGCGATCAACGAGGCCGGCGTGCGCTTCGGCAAGGGCCACGGCTTCTTCGATGCCGAGTGGGGCATGCTCTACCGCATCGGCCGCATCGACACCTCGACCCCGGCGATCGCCGTCGTGCACGACTGCCAGGTGCTCGCCGAGATGCTCTACCCCGAGGTCTTCGACACCGTGGCCGACCTGATCTTCACGCCGACGCGCACGATCGAGGTCGACCAGCCGCACAAGCCGACCTGCGGCATCGTCTGGGACCTGCTCGACCCGCAGATGCTGGCGACGATCCCGCCGCTGCAGGAGCTGCAGGCAATGGAGGCGCAGGGCCTGCCGCTGCCAGCCTGAGCCGACGGCGGAGGGTTCAAGCCAGCAACCGGCCGTCCGGCGGGAAGCTGCCGGCGATCAGCTCGGCATCGGTGAGCGGCCGGCCCTGCCACAGCCTGACCTCGCTGGCGCCGGCACCGAGCGCCATCTCGTGCAGGACGCGGATCTCGACCTGCGTGTAGCCGCCCGCCGGGTCGCCCAACGGATGCATCACGATGCGCGGCGCGAGGCCGATCCCGGCGCCCTTGACGCGCCCGATCGCCGCCTTCAGCAGTTGCTCGCCGAGCGTGAAGTCGGAGACCAGCGAGCGCGCATGGGCGAACGGGTTGACGAGCTCGACCCCGGGCTCGGCCGCACGCAGCCGGGCCTCGAGCCCGATCGCGACGATCCTGGGCTTCGGCCCGCGCGCGACGGCGATGTCGGGTGGTTCCGAGTACGCCTTTCCCGACTTCGGGTCACGCACCGACAAGCGATCGGGCGCGATCTGGACATACAGGGTCGCGGCGAGGAGCGAGGTCAGGAAGCCCATGGGGGGTCCGGCGTACGGGTCAGCTCGACCGACGCGACGGGCGCCAGACCAGCGCCGCTGCGGTGGAAAGGGCCAGGGCCCAAAGGCTGGCGAATGCCGCGCGGTTCGCTCATGCGGGCCTCGGCTGCACGAAGTAGACGCCGAGCGCGACAACCTCGCGCAGCAGCGAGTAGGCGTCCCGTGCCTCGAAGAACCGCGCGTGCACGCTGCCGACGACCGTCAACCCCTGGGCTTCGAGCAGCAGGCGCAGCCGCGGGACATGGAAGAACTGGCTCACCGCCAGGACCGTCGTGCCGCCCCGCGCGCGCAGCGCCGCCGCTGCGTTGGCGGCCGTCGCTTCGGTGTCGACGCCGGCGCTGTCGCGCAGGACGACCTCGTCGGGGATGCCCTCGCTCAGCAGGTAGGCCTGCATCGCCTGCGCTTCGTCGACGCCCTCGACGCCGGTCCCGCCGCTGACGAAGATCAGCCTGCAACGGCCGGCCCGATAGGCGCCGACGGCCGCATCGAGCCTGCCCTGCAGTCGCGCGGACAAACGACCGTCCGGATACACGGTGTTCCCTGGCACGACCACCGCATCGGCGAAGGCGACGTGGTCGGAGAGGCCGTTGACGGCAATCGCAGCTGCCGCGGCAGCGACGCTCGCCGCAAGCGCGACGGCAGCGGCGATCGAGAGCTTGCGAAGCGGCAACATGGATGTCCCCGGATGGCGGCGCGACAGTCGACCGCATGCCCAGACCGCTGTCAACAGCACCCGTCACGCACCCGCCGGACGAGCGCGCCGCCTCGCTGCGGCAAACCCGAGGACCGAGACATCGGACCGCGTCCGGCCTGCGGTGCGCCCTGACTCAGCCCCCCGGCGCCTTCGGCGCCATCGGCTCCCGGTCGTAGTAGTCGACCGTGGCCTCGGCGCGCAGGATCTTGCGCAGGCCGCGACCGCCCGGCTCGTCCGCGCCGACGTTGAGCTTGCCGGAATCCGGGTACTCGCAGATCTCGATGTCCGACAGGTTCGACAGCGAGAGATAGCGCAGCGTCGTGGTGCCGGTGTTGATGATCTGGTGCGCCACGTCGTGCCCGCCGGTCGGGCAGGCGATCACGTCGTGGCGGCGGATGCGGTAGCGCTGGCTGCCGAAGCGCAGCTCGCCCTCGCCGTCGAGGATCAGGAACATCTCCTCCTCCGCGCGGTGCGAGTGGAACGGGCACTGCGCCTTGCCCGGCGGCAGCTCGGTCAGGTTGTAGCCGAGCTTGCGGGCGCCGATGCCGGCACTGAACCGCGCGCGGCGCGAGGTGAAGTAGCCGTTGTCCTCGATGTCGTCGAAGACGACGTCGGCGAGGTTCACGAAGGGCGGCGGCGGCAGCGACATGCGAACCTCCTGCGGGCGGTGGCGGTGGGGCGATCGGCGGGAAGCCGACTGTATGTCGGCAGGCCCGCCCAACCGCCGCTCGGGCTTGGCGCAGGCCTTCGCACCGAAGGAGTCCGAACGCGCCGCCGTCTTAGCCGGATCGCGTCTTTGTTCATGCGCAATGCTTTCTTGAACCCGTTCCCACCTGCACCTATGGTCCGCGCCTTACCTGTTTCAAGGAGGCACCGACGATGAAGCTCTGGGCATGGACGGCCCGCGTGGCCGCAGGCGCCGTGGCACTGGCGCTGGCCAGCGGCGCGGCACACGCGCAACCCGCTGCCGATGGCAGCGGCCCGATCGTCTCGACCGAATGGCTCGAGAAGAACCTGCGCGACCCGAAGCTGCGCATCGTCGAGGTCAGCGTCAACCCGGGGGTCTACGAGAAGGGCCACATCCCCGGCGCGCACAACTTCTCGTGGCACACCGACCTGAACGACCGCATCCGGCGCGACATCGTCGGCCGCGAGGACTTCGAGAAGCTGCTCTCCAAGGCCGGCGTGACGCCGGACAGCACCGTCGTGATCTACGGCGACAGCAACAACTGGTTCGCCGCCTGGGGCGCCTGGGTGTTCGACATCTACAACGTGGCGAACGTCAAGCTGCTCGACGGCGGGCGCAAGAAGTGGGAGGCCGAGAACCGCCCGCTCGACAACCGCGCGCCCGAGGTCGCGGCCTCGAGCTACAAGGTGGCGCAGGTGAACACCGCGCTACGCGCGCGCCTGGCCGACGCGGTCGCGGTCGCCGAGGGCAAGGCCGACCACAAGCTGGTCGACATCCGCTCGGCCGACGAGTTCAGCGGCAAGATCTTCGCGCCGCAGGGCTTCAGCGAACTCGCGGTGCGCGCCGGCCACATCCCGACCGCCGCCAACGTGCCCTGGGGCCGCGCCGTCAACGAGGACGGCAGCTTCAAGAGCGCGACCGAACTGAAGGCGCTGTACGCCGGGGTGGGCATCGACGGCAGCAAGCCGGTCATCACCTACTGCCGCATCGGCGAGCGTTCGAGCCACACCTGGTTCGCGCTGAAAAAGATCCTCGGCTACGAGGTGAAGAACTACGACGGCTCCTGGACCGAGTACGGCAACGCGGTCGGCGTGCCGGTCAGCAATCCCTCCGGCACCATCTGGGCCGCGAAGTGAAGCGCCGCTGCCGCGCTGCCTGACAGCGCGGCACCGACAACCGACCCGCTTCGGCGGGTCTTCTTGTTTCCGCGACCGCATGTCCACCTCCAGCCTTTCCCTGCCACCTGCCCCATCCAGGGTGGCCGGCATCGTCGCCGCGGTGCTCGTCGTCGCCGGCCTGAGCGCGATCGCGCAGGCGCTCGGCACGCGTGGCGACGGCCGCACGCTGGTGTTCGCGCTCGGCCTCGGCGCCGCGCTCGGCCTCGTGCTCCAGCGCTCGCGCTTCTGCTTCTACTGCCATGCGCGGGACTGGTTCGAGGGCGGCGACCCGCGCGGGCTGCTCGCGATCCTGCTCGCGCTGGCGGTCGGCACCGTCGGCATGCACCTGGTGCTCGGCAGCTGGCTGCCGGTGCCGACGCCCGGGCGCCTGCCCGCCGACGCGCACATCGGCCCGGTGAGCTGGGCGCTGGTGCTGGCGGGCCTGGCCTTCGGCCTCGGCATGGTCGTCTCGGGCTCGTGCATCAGCGCGCACTGGTACCGGCTGGGCGAAGGCTCGCCGACGGCGCCGTTCGCGCTCGTCGGCACCGTGCTCGGCTTCATGCTCGGCTTCAACAGCTGGAACACGCTCTACAGCTGGACGGTCGCGACCGCGCCGCCGCTGTGGCTGCCGCATCACCTGGGCTACGGCGGCTCGATGCTCGCGACGCTGGCGGTGCTGGCGGGGCTCGCGGCCTGGTGTGTCTGGCGGGCCGCGCGCCCCGGCAGCGCGGACGTGGCCGCAGGCGACGCGCCGCCGTCGACGGCGGCGGCAGGCGCGGCCTCGCCGCTGGCGTGGCTGCGCGCGCTGTTCAGCCCGCAGCGCTGGCCCTACTGGGTCGGCGGCCTGGCGGTCGGCTGGCTCTCGACGCTGGTGCTGCTGCGCCTGCGCCCGCTCGGCGTCACCGCCGCCCTGGGCGCCGCCGCGCGCCAGCAGGGCGAGGCCTGGGGGCTGGTGCCCGAACGGCTGAACGGCCTGGACGAACTCGGCGGCTGCGCGACGCTGCTGCCGGGCGCCTGGTGGCTGACGCCCAACGCGCTGCTCATCGGCGGCATCGTCGGCGGAGCCTGGGCCGCCGCACTGCTCTCGGGCCAGTTCAAGCCCGCGCTGCCGCGGCCCGCGCAGGCGCTGCGCGGCCTGGGCGGCGGCCTGCTGCTCGGCTGGGGCGCGATGACCGGGCTCGGCTGCACCGTCGGCAACCTGCTGTCGGGCACGATGGCCGGCGCCGTGTCGGGCTGGGTCTTCGGCGCCGCGGTGCTGGTCGCGGTGTGGGCCGGGTTGAAGCTCGGCTGGGCGGCGCCGCGCGGCTGAGGGCCCCGCGGCGCACGGGCGCCGGCGCTCGGCCCGCGTCTCCTTCCTCCCCCTACGCCGCCTGCCCGTGCCAGGGCACCAGCCGGCGCTGCAGCCAGCGCAGCCCGAGTTCGAGCGCGAAGGCCACGACCGCGATGACGAGGATGCCGGCCACGACGACGTCGGTGGCCAGGAACTGCCCGGCCGACTGCACCATGAAGCCGAGCCCGCGCGTCGCCGCGACGAGTTCCGCCGCCACGAGCGTCGACCAGCCGACGCCGAGCCCGATGCGCAGCCCGGTCAGGATGTCGGGCAACGCGCTCGGCAGGATCACGTGGCGCAGCAGCTGCGCCGGCGTGGCGCCCAGCGACTGCGCCGCGCGCAGCCGGCTCGGGTCGACGGTGCGCACGCCGTTGGCGGCGGCGATCGCGACGGGCGCGAAGATGGCGAGGAAGATCAACAGCACCTTCGACAGCTCGCCGATGCCGAACCAGATGACGATCAGCGGCAGGTAGGCCAGCGGCGGCACCGGCCGGTAGAACTCGATCAACGGGTCGAAGATGCCGCGCGCGATGCGGCTGCAGCCGATCGCGATACCCACCGGGATCGCGAGCAGCAACGCGCCCAGCAGCGCCAGCGCGATGCGCAGCAGGCTGGCGCCCAGGTGCTGGGCCAGCGTCGCGTCGACATAGCCTTCGGTGAGCAGGCTGCCGAAGCGCTGCAGCACCTGCCAGGGCGACGGCAGGAAGAGCGGCTCGATCAGGCCGAGGCCGGTGACCCCCGCCCACAGCACGAGCAGCGAGGCGAGCGTGATCGCGCTGATCGCGCCGACGCTCAGCGCGGCGCGGGGCCGCGGGGCGGCGGCATGGTGCGGGACGGTGGGGGCGCCGGGAGTGGTGCCGGGGGTGGTACCGGTAGCGGTGGTGGTCATGCAGGGGCCTCCTGTTCCTTGCGCGGGGTCACGCGGCCTCGAGCACCGGTGCCGATGTGACGGGCGGGGTGGCGCTCTGGCCTTCGAAGACGCGCGCCAGCACGTGCTCGCGCGTCGCGATGAAGCGCGGGTCGGACTTGATCGCACGCGCCTTCTCGCCGCCTTCGGCGTAGCGGCGGCCGAAGTCGAGCGGGATGTGCTCGACGATGCGCCCGGGGTGGGCGCCGAGCAGCACCAGGTCGGTGGCGAGGAACACCGCCTCCTCGATGTCGTGCGTGATCAGGAAGACCGGCTTGGCCGCACGCTGCCAGACGGTCAGCAGCAGCTCCTGCACCTGCTCGCGCGTGAAGGCATCGAGCGCGCCGAAGGGCTCGTCGAGCAGCAGCACGCCCGGGTCGGCGGCCAGCGCACGGGCGATGCCCACGCGCTGCTTCTGCCCGCCCGAGAGCTGCCAGATGTGCCGGTGCTCGAAGCCCTTCAGGCCGACGTTGGCGAGCTGCTCGCGCGCCAGCGCCTCGCGCTCGGCCGGCGGCAGGCCGCGCAGGCGCAGGCCGAAGGCGACGTTGCCGAGCACGTCGAGCCAGGGCAGCAGCGCGTCCTCCTGGAAGACGACACCGCGGTCGGCGCCCGGCCCGCTCACGGGCCGGCCGTCGAGCGTGATGCTGCCGGCGCTGGGCGCGACGAAGCCGGCGATCAGGTTCAGCAGCGAGGTCTTGCCGCTGCCCGAAGGGCCGAGCGCGACGAAGAGCTGGCGCGGCCCGATCTCGAAGCTGATGTCCTGCAGCACCGGGCCGGCGGCGCCGGGGTAGGTGGCAGTGACGTGGCTCAGGCGCAGGACGGACATCGTCGCCTCCTGCCTTCAGCGCACGTCGGCCGTCGCCTTGACGTAGGCGGCGTTGACGTAGGCGGAATAGTCGGGCAGCACCGCGTCGATGCGCTTCTGCTCCTTCAGGAAGGCCGAGGTGTCGGTCAGTGCCTTGACGGTCGGCGCGCCGAGGGCGGCGATCTGCGCCTTCGCGTCGGGCAGGCCGCTGCCGGCGAGCACGCCGGGGATCTCGGCCGCCGACGCGCCGGTGAGGCGCGCCAGCTTCTCGACGTTGCCCGGCGCGGCGAGCCAGGCCTTCGGGTCGCGGTTGTAGGCCGCGAAGCTGTCGAGCGTGACCTTGGCGAAGGCGCTGACCAGCGCCGGGTGCTTCTGCGCGAAGTCCTTGCGCACCAGCCAGACATCGAAGGTCGGCGCGCCGAACTGCGCCAGCTCGCCCGAGGTGATCAGCACTTTGCCCGTCTCCTTCGCCTTGCCCAGCGCCGGGTCCCAGACGTAGGTCGCGTCAATGTCGCCGCGGCCCCAGGCCGCCGCGATGTTCGGCGGCGAGAGGTTGACGATGTTCACCGCCTTCGGGTCGACCTGCCAGTGCTTCAGCGCCGCCAGCAGGCTGTAGTGGCCGGTGGAGACGAAGGGCACCGCGACCTTCTTGCCGACGAGGTCCTGCGGCTTGTCGATGCCGCTGCCGTTGCGTGCGACCAGCGCCTCGCTGCTGCCCAGTTCGGCGGCGATCAGGAACACCTCGATCGGCAGCTTGCGGCTCGCGGCCGCCGCCAGCGGGCTCGAGCCGAGGTAGGCCACCTGCACGTCACCCGAGGCCACCGCGTTGATGACCTCGGCGCCGCCGTCGAACTTGCGCCAGTGGATCTTGGCGCCGGTCGCCTTCTCGTAGGCACCGTCGGCCTGGGCCACCTGCGAAGGGGTCGGGATCGTCTGGTAGGCGACGGTGAATTCCTGGGCCTGCGCGGCGACGCCCGCGCTGAAGGCGGCGGCAACCAGTGCGCGCCGGGCAAGACGATTCCACATCGGGAGGATTCCTCAGAGGTCTTTTTCTGCATGCGGCGAAAGCCGCTCGTCACGTGGCAAGCCGGCAGGCGGCACCACGGTCGACGTCATTCTTCGGCGAGGCCGCTGCAGCGCACAAAGAAGGAAATCCGATGTGCTGAGAACGCCAGCGCCGGGCGCCGGCCTGCGGCGCGGCGCCACAAACCGCATGTCGGTCCTCGGGCAGCGGCGACGTTGTGCAAGACGCGCATATGCATCGACCGAATCCTGCGTAGGGACTCGGCGACGCATCGCGTCCAATGCGACCGCGTGCCCGCCGTCGAGACGGGCCCCAGGCCCTCCGGTGCTCGCGGAGCACGCGAGCCCCTCCTTCAAGGAAAGCCGATGAGCCTGGACATCTTCTGGTTCCTGCCCACCTCGGGCGACACGCGCTATCTCGGCACCTCGGACTTCGGCCGGCCCGCCACCAATGCCTACATGCGGCAGATCGCCGAGGCGGCCGAGCGGCTCGGCTTCGACGGCCTGCTGATCCCGACCGGCAGCTCCTGCCTCGACCCCTGGGTCACCGCCGCCAGCCTGGTGCCGGTCACGCAGCGCATCAAGCTACTGGTCGCGCTGCGCACCTCGCTCGGCAACCCGACCGCGTCGGCGCGCCAGGCCGCCACGCTCGACCAGGCCCTGGGCCCGGGCCGGCTGCTGATGAACGTGGTGCCCGGCGGCGACGCCACCGAGCTGGCCGCCGACGGCGTCTTCTACGACCACGACACCCGCTACGAGGCCGGCGACGAGTTCCTGACGATCTGGCGCCGCCTGCTGCAGGGCGAGACACTCGACTTCGAGGGCAGGCACCTGAAAGTGCGCAAGGCGCAGAACTTCTTCCCGCCGGCCACCCAGCCGCACCCACCGCTCTACTTCGGCGGCTCGTCGCCGGCGGCGCACGAGCTCGCGGCCAAGCATGTCGACGCCTACCTGACCTGGGGCGAGCCGCCGGCCGCCGTGGCCGCCAAGATCGCCGACGTGCGCCGCCGCGCCGAACAGCACGGCCGCAGGCTGCGCTTCGGCGTGCGGCTGCATGTGATCGTGCGCGAGACGAGCGCAGAGGCCTGGGCCGACGCCGACCGCCTGATCAGCCACCTGACCGACGACGACATCGCCGCCGCCCAGCGCAACTACGCCGGCATGGACTCGGTCGGCCAGCGCCGCATGGCCGAGCTGCACGGTGGCCGTCGGGACAGCCTGGTGATCGGGCCCAACCTCTGGGCCGGCGTCGGCCTGGTGCGCGGCGGCGCGGGCACGGCGCTGGTCGGGAACCCCGAGGAGATCGTCGCGCGCCTGAAGGAGTACGTGGACGCCGGCGTCGACAGCTTCGTGCTGTCGGGCTATCCGCACCTCGAGGAAGCGATCCGCTTCGCGGAGCTCGTCTTCCCGCTGCTGCCCGGCAAGGCGCCGGTGACGCTGCGCGACCGCGCGGTCACCGGCGGCGCGTTCGACGTGCGGGCCGCCGTGCCACGCGGCTGAGCGGCGGTGCCGCGGGCCGCGCCCACCGCCGCGCCGGAGCGCGGCAGCACGCGGCCCACGCGCTCAGGACGCGAAGCTGAAGCGCCCTTCGGCCGCGATCTCCGCCAGCGGGCGGCGCTGGCTCGGCAGCTCGCGCGCCTGCAGGCCTTCGGGCAGCACCGACTTGTCGCCGAGCCGGCCGATCGCGACCACGGCCTCGATCTGGTGGGTGTCCGGCACCTGCAGCCGCGCGCGCAGCGCATCGGCGTCGAAGCCGGCCATGCCGTGCGTGTACCAGCCGGCCTTCGTCGCCTCCAGCGCCAGGCTCGCCCAGGCGGCGCCGGTGTCGAAGGCATGCGTCTTGATCGGCTCGGGCGCGCTCTTGCCCGGCGGCACCCATTGCCGTGCCGAGATCACCGCCACCAGCGCCGAGGCGCGCTGCGCCCAGCCGCGGTTGAACTCGACCAGCGACTCGAAGATCGGGGTCCAGGCCGGCGTGTCGCGCCGTCCGTAGACGAAGCGCCAGGGCTGCGCATTGAAGGCCGACGGCGCCCAGCGCGCGGCCTCGAGGAAGCTGAGCAGCGTGGGCTCGTCGATAGGCTCGCCGGTGAAGGCGCGCGGCGACCAGCGGTCGGTGAAAACGGCATCGATCGGGTAACCGGGTTGTCGGACAGACGACATGAAGCGGGCTCCTGAGGGTCGGGTATCGACACTCATTTCACCGCAAATCGCGTCATCGCGTCGTCGTGAGGTCAGCCGCCGTCTGCAGCCGTCGGGCCAGGATCGACGGGATCTCGAACACCGCCCGGTTGTCGATGCGGGCCGTGGCCGCACGCAGCTCGGGCAGGCGGCGCACCACGTCCTGCACGGCCTGTGGCAGGCGGCCGAGCGAGCGGATCACCACGCCCACGCCCTGCTCCGCGACCCACTCGGCGTTGTAGCGCTCCTGCGGCATCGTCCAGGCGTTGCGCATCGTGACCACCGGCAGGCCGAGCTGCACCGCCTCGCTCAGGCAGCCCGGGCCCGGCTTGCCGATGAAGAAGTCGGCCAGGCGCATCGCGCCTACCACGTCCTCGGTGAAGCCGAAGACGGCCTGCGGCGCGGAGCGCTTGAGACCGCGCAGGCGCGCCGCCAGCGGCTCGTTGCGGCCGCACATCAGCACCAGCTGGGTGTCGTCGAGCTCGCGCGCGATCCGCAGCATCTGCGACGAGCCCTGGCCGCCGAACATCACGACCGCGGTCGGCCGGTCGGGCTCGAGCCCTTCGCGACGCCGCCGTTCGGCCTGCGGCAGCGCGGGCGGCGGCGCATAGAACGAAGGCCGCAGCACCATGCCGGAGGTGCGCTCGATCTGCTCTGTGCCGAAGCCGGCGGCGCGCGCCTGCTCGACTGCGCGCGCGGTGCCGCACACAAGGGTCTGCGGCTGGCCGGGCTCGATCCAGAAGCTGGGCGGGTGGTCGGCCATGTCGGTGAGCACCGTCAGGTACGGCACGCCGGGCAGCGCCTGCACCACCGACTGGCAAAGCACGCGGTTGAAGTTGGGTACCAGCGAGACGACGAGGTCGGGCTCGGTACGCGCCCAGTGCTGCGTCAGCGCGCGCAGCATCGTGCCGTGGCCGAGGCGGATCATCCCCTGCAGCAGCTTCAACTCCTGCGCGAGGCCGAGCGTCCAGCCGCGCTGCAGGCGCTTGTTGTAGAAGTCCTCGGGCGCGAAGCCGGCGACGCGGCGGAAGCTGTCGGTCGGGTCGAGCACGCGCGCCAGGTCGACCAGCCGCACCCGCCAGCCGGGGCGCTGCCGCGCCATCACGTCGCGCAGCGCGAGCGCCGCGGCCCGGTGGCCGCCGCCCGCGTTGAAGTACACCAGGTCGATCGTCGTCACGGGCGGCGATCGTGTCGGGGAGCGATGAAGCGGGTGTGACAGGCCGGCGCGCTGCGGCCGGCCTGATGCAGCGGCGCCACGCCCCTTCAGCCCCTGCGCAGCAGCGCCTGCCCGGCGCGGAGGCGCGCGCCGGGCTCGATGCCTTCGGCCAGCTCGAAGCCCGGCGGCACGAAGACGAGGATCGTCGAGCCGTGCTCGAACCAGCCGAGTTCCTCGCCCTTGCGCACCGTGGCTTTGCAGGGCATCTCGTTCGGGCCGCGATGGCGCAGGTGCAGCAGCACGTCGAGGAAGTGCAGCCGGATGCTCGCCACCAGGATCGCCGCCACCGGCACCAGCGCGACCGGCGTGCCGTCGACCGCGAGGCGGGCGCGGATCACCGCGCGTTCGTTGCGGCAGAACAGCCGCTCGATGCGCGCCAGCGCGATCGGGTTGACGTTCCAGGTGTCGCCGCTGATATAGCTGACGTGGTCGATCTCGAGGTCGTGCGGCGCATGGAAGCGGTGGTACATCGCCGACGTGAGCCGCAGCGTCAGGTAGCGGCCGCCGTCGAAGGGCGACGGGTCCTGCGTCGGGCCGAACAGCTCCCCGATCGTGTACGGCATGCCCTTGGCCTGCAGCAGCAGGCCCTCGCGCAGCGTGCCGCAGGCGCCGACGATCGCGTCGCTGGGGCTGGCCAGCACCTCGGGCCGCGCATCGAAGGGCCGGGCACCGGCGACCAGCTCGCGCGTGAAGCAGGCGTGCAGCGAGCGGAACTCGCGCTGCTGCGCGTCGCCGAGGTCGAGCTCTGTGAACTGGCGCCAGAGCCAGATCGACAGCCGCGTGAGCCACCGGCTCTCGATGCGCGAGAAGCGCCCCATCCAGCGCGTGACGAAGGCGCGTGGCAGGCGGTTGGTCAACAGGAAGTTGAGGTCTTCCTGCGCGCCCAGGCCGCGCAGCAGGCGGGCCAGCGGGCCGGCCTTCACGCGCCTGTCAACGCCAGCGGCTATAGGTCTCGTGCTCACTGTCTTGTCACCCATGGATGAATCTCTGACCCTCTCTGCCATCGCCCTTGGCGTGCTGGCGTTGCTGCCGGCCGCCAGGCGGCGCTTCGCGCTCTCGAAAGCCAAGCACCGCTCGCTCGCCGGCCATTCGCGGCTGGCCAAGCGCATCGCGCGCTGGATCCCCGGCTACGCCTACGACGAGGCGCGCTTCTATGCGAGCGACGGCGCGCCGGAAGCGGTCGCGGCGCAGCGCCGGCGCGCCCTCGCGCGCCTCTCGGCCGAGGCCGTCGAGCGGGCGCCGCGCAGCGCGGCGATGACTGAACGGGCCCGCGCATCGATCCCGGACCTGCGCTTCACCGGCCGCTACCGCGTGCCCTTCCAGTACGCACCCGTGCTGGCCAGCCACCTGTCGGTGCCTTCTTTCGTACAAGCCACCGACGGCGTGCGGGTCGAAGACCTGGACGGCAACCGCTCGTTCGACCTCACCGGTTCCTACGGCGTCAACCTCTTCGGCCACGACTTCTACAAGGCCTGCATCGAGGAGGCCGTCGAGACCGCGCGGCCGCTCGGCCCGGTGCTGGGCGCCTACCACCCCTGCGTGCTCGACAACGCCGAGCGGCTCAAGCGCCTCTCGGGGCTGGACGAGGTGTCGTTCCACATGAGCGGCACCGAGGCGGTGATGCAGGCGGTGCGGCTGGCGCGCTATCACACGCGGCGGCGCCAGCTGGTGCGCTTCTGCGGTGCCTACCATGGCTGGTGGGAGGACGTGCAGCCCGGGCCGGGCAACCCCCTGCCGCCGCGCGACGTCTACACGCTCGAGGACATGGGCGAGCGGGCGCTGAAGGTGCTGGCCACGCGCCGCGACATCGCCTGCGTGCTGGTGAACCCGCTGCAGGCGCTGCACCCGAACCGCAGCGCCCCGGGCGACTCGACGCTGGTCGACGGCAGCCGCCAGGCCCACTACGACCGCGCCGCCTACACCGCCTGGCTGCAGCGCCTGCGCGAGGTGTGCAGCGCGCGCGGCATCGTGCTGATCTTCGACGAGGTGTTCGTCGGCTTCCGCCTCGCGCCCGGCGGCGCGCAGCAGTACTTCGGCGTGCAGGCCGACATGGTCACCTACGGCAAGACGCTCGGCGGCGGCCTGCCGGTGGGCGTGGTCTGCGGCCGCGCCGCGCTGATGCGGCGCTACCGCGAGGACCGCCCGGCCGACATCTGCTTCGCCCGCGGCACCTTCAACGCCCACCCCTACGTGATGGCGGCGATGTCGGCCTTCCTGCGCCGGCTCGACACGGCGCCGGTGCAGGCGCTGTACGCAGGGCTCGACGAGCGCTGGGACGCGCGCGCGGCCGAGCTCAACGAGCGGCTGCGCGCCGCCGGCGTGCCGGTGCGGGTCGCGAACCTGTCGACGATCTGGACCGTGCTCTACACCCGGCCCGGGCGGTACCACTGGATGCTGCAGTTCTACCTGCGTGCGCATGGGCTGGCCCTGAGCTGGGTCGGCAGCGGGCGGCTGATCTTCAGCCTCGACTACGGCGACGCCGAGTTCGAGGCCGTCGCCGAGCGCTTCGTCGCCGCCTGCCGGCAGATGGAAGCCGACGGCTGGTGGTGGAGCGCACCGGGCCTGACGACCAAGTCGATCCGGCGCGGGATCCTGAAGGAGATGTGGGCCGCGCGGCGCTGAGCGCCTGCCGCGGCGGCGGCACGCGGCCCGGCCGATGCCGGGGCGCGCGCCGCGGGCCTCAGTGCTGCACGTGACCCATCGGGTCGATCAGCTCGCCGCGCAGCAGGTGCAGCGGGGCCTTGTGGTACAGCACGATGTCGTGGAAGGGGTCGGTCAGGATCTTCGTCAGCCAGGCCAGCGCCTGCACCGCGCCGTCGCGCCACCAGAGCTGCGCGACACGCACCAGCAGGCCGGTCGCGCCCAGCGCCAGCCACGATATGCCGACGTCGTGCAGCCAGCCGTCGAAGCCGGTGGCCGGCTCGATCAGCCCGCCGAGCGAGGGCGACAGCCAGAGCAGCAGCGGCAGCAGCACCCAGGCGCTCATCAACACGATCTTGCGGCGGATGTTGTAGCCGACCTTGATCGCCTCCTTGTGCGCGTCGCTGGCCTGGTTGACGTGGTCGTAGCCGCGCGGCTCGAAGAAGAAGTGGCCGGCCTGGCGCGTCGTCATCGAGACGCACCAGGCGAGGATCGCGGCCCACGCCGGGTCGACGAACAGCAGGCCGTAGGCGACGACGAAGCTGATCGCGCTCACCAGGTGCAGGCTCTGGTTGATGCGGCTGTGGTGGTAGTAGCGATGGTCGTCCCAGCGCTGGGTGTGCAGGACCTCGCGGAAGCTCTTCGTCATGTCACTCCTGTGAATCGGGGCGAACGGTGTGTCCGGATGGTGACCAGCGGCGATGAAAGCGGCGTGACGGCGGCGCGCCGCCACAGGAACGCCATCACGCGCGGCGCGTTGTCATCAGACTGTTGCGAACAGCCGCCACGCTATCGCTCATGGAGCGCAGCGCAATCGCGGATCTCTGGGTCGAAGACCTGCCGGCACGGCAACGCTCGCGACGCATCGCCGTCGTGACCGAGACCTATCCCCCGGAGGTCAACGGCGTCGCGATGTCGCTGGCGCGCGTCGTCGACGGCCTGCACCAGCGCAACCACGACCTGCAGCTCGTGCGGCCGCGCCGCG
The DNA here is from genome assembly GCA_035911095.1 of Ideonella sp. Lineage (GTDB taxonomy): Bacteria > Pseudomonadota > Gammaproteobacteria > Burkholderiales > Burkholderiaceae_C > JAMHWF01. The sequence continues at coordinate 244,949 of JAMHWF010000053.1, forward strand.
ACACCGCCGATGCCGCGGGCGAGAGCGAGGTGCTGACCGGCGGCTGGCCGATCCCGATGTACCCCCACCTGCGCCTGGGCGTGCCCTGCAAGCGCGCCCTGGCGCGGCTGTGGACCCTGCGCCGGCCGGACGTGGTGCATATCGCGACCGAAGGCCCGCTCGGCTGGTCGGCGCTGCAGGCCGCGCGCCACCTGGCGCTGCCGGTGACCTCGGACTTCCGCACCAACTTTCACGCTTACGGCCGGCACTACCGCTTCGGCTGGCTGGCGCGGCCGATCCTCGGCTACCTGCGCAAGTTCCACAACGGCACGCTGTGCACGATGGTGCCGACCGAGGCGCTGCGCGCCGAGCTGGCGCTGCGCGGCTTCGAGCGCCTGACGGTCGTGAGCCGCGGCGTCGACACGCGGCTCTTCGACCCGGCACGGCGCAGCGAGGCGCTGCGCGCGGCCTGGGGCGCAAGCGCCGACGACCTGGTGCTGCTCTGCGTCGGCCGCCTCGCGCCCGAGAAGAACCTCGACGCCGCGATCGCCGCCTTCGAGGCGCTGCGCGCCGAACGGCCGGGTACGAAGCTGGTGTTCGTCGGTGACGGCCCGCACCGGCAGGCGCTGGTGCAGCGCTGCCCGGACGCGGTGTTCGCCGGCCAGCGCCAGGGCGAAGACCTGGCGGCCCACTTCGCATCGGGCGACCTCTTCCTCTTCCCGAGCCTCACCGAGACCTTCGGCAACGTGACGACCGAAGCCCTCGCCAGCGGCCTGCCGGTCGTCGCCTTCGACCGCGCGGCCGCGGGCCAGCTGGTGCGCAACCGGCGCAACGGGCTGCTCGCCGTCGGCACGGCCGAAGCCGACTTCGTGCGCGCCGCCGTCATCGCCGGGCTCGACCGCCACCGCCTCGCGCGCTGGAGCGCCGGCGCGCGCGAGAGCGTGGCCGGGCTCGGCTGGGGCGAGATCGTGCAGCGCTTCGAGGCGGTGCTCGAAGCCGCGATCGAAGCCGAACGGGTGCCGCGCGCCACCCGCGGCAGCGCGCTGCAACGCCAGGCGGCCTGAAGACGCCGGCGGCTCTGCAAGGCCCTCAGGCGCCGCGGCGCGACAGGTCGGCCCGGGCCACCGTCCGCGAACGCAGGATCAGCACGCCGATCGCGCTGGCGATGAGCAGGCCGAACACGGTCAACGTCTCGCGGATCGGCGCGCCCAGCCCCTCGCCCGCGGCGTAGACGGCCAGCATGCCGAGCACGCTCAGGTTCTCGTTGAAGCCCTGCACCGCGATCGAGCGGCCGGCCGTCAGCAGCGTGCAGCCGCGGTGCTGCAGCAGCGCGTTGAGCGGCACCACCATCGCGCCGCCGATCGCCCCGACCGCGCCGAGCAGCAGCGCGGCCGGCAGCAGCTCGCGGGTGTGGGCCACCACCGGCAGCAGCAGGCCCAGCGCGACCCCGGCCCAGAGCATGTGGCGCGCGCCCGCCAGCGTCACCCAGCGCCCGGCGGCCGCCGCGCCGAACATGACGCCGACCGCCACCGCGCCCTGCAGGTAGGCGGCGCGGTCGAGCGACAGGCCGAGCGCCTCGTCGGCCCAGCGCAGCACCGCGAACTGCAGCGTCGCGCCGACGCCCCAGAAGATCGTCGTCGCCGCCATCGACAGCCCGCCCTCGCCGTCGCGCCACAGGCGCCGGTTGCTGCGCTGGAAGTTGCGCAGCATCGCGACCGGGTGCAGCGCGGCGCGGGCATAGCGCCTGCCGCTGGCGGGCACGCCCAGGTTGAGCGCGCCCGAGGCCGCGTACAGGGCCAGCAGCAGCAGCAGCGAGGCCGTGAGCGCTGCGGCCGGCAGGTCGAACCCCACCGCGACGCCGGCGGTGGCGCTGCCCAGCCACACGGGGCTGACGAGCAGGCCGCCCAGCATCACGCCGAACAGCGCGGCAAACACGACCGTCACCTCGATCCAGCCGTTGGCGGCGACCAGGCGCTCGGCACCGACGATTTCGGTGATGAGCCCGTACTTGGCCGGCGCATAGGCCGCCGCGCCGATGCCGACCACCGTGAGCGCCGCCACCGGGTGCGCGCCGGCCAGCAACATCAGCACGCCGGTGAACTTGACGCCGTTCATCGCCGCCATCACCCGGCCCTTGGGGAAGGCATCGGCCAGCGGGCCGATGAAGGGCGCCAGCACCACATAGCTCACCGTGAAACCCAGCTTGAGCATCGGCGCCCACCAGCCGGGGAGGCCCTGCTGCACCAGCAGCGCGATCGCGACGATCAGCAGCGCGTTGTCGGCCAGCGCGGAGGCGAACTGGGCGCTGATCAGCAGGCCGAAGCCGCGCGGCATGCACCCGCGCCGCATCAAGGCGCGCCGGCCCACCCGCGGGGTGGCCTGCCCCGGGTGATCGGCCCCAGCACTGCGCGCATCGACATCTCCTGCGCGATCGGCGCGCCTTGCTGCGCAGCTTGCCGGGTGGCGATGAAGCGCCGGTGACAGCCGGTGCCGGTGCGGGCAACGCGACCCCGCGTTCAGCGTCGAGGGGCGGAGACGCCTGGCGCGGAGTCTTCGACGCTGCGGAGGACCGGCGGCGTGGGGGTCTCCGGCTCGGTCTCGAGCGTAGGGACAGGGACAGTGGTCGGGCGCGCGAGCAGCGGGGATGGATGCGCCGTGTCTCCCGGGCAGGCACCACGCAAGGCCCTGACCAGGAACCGGCGGTCGGCATCCAGGTACCACTCGAACGCCAAGCCACCGACCGGGCGCCAGGGCAGAGGTCGAATTGACACATACCCGCAGCCGAGCGCTTGGGGGTAAAAGTCTCGGTCGAGGACTGTTGTGAGCGGCCCAAGCTTCCCGCCAGCGAACACGAATTCCGTCGCCCGAGCCATCGCTTCTCCGGTGGGCGACACCACCTCGAGCCCTGTCGTGTAGATCGCGGGCAGCCACCGGCTCGAGGCCCTTTTGAGCGGCATCTCGCGCACCACGACCTCCGTGCCGGGGGCAGGCCGGGAGCCCTCCAGGAGCTTCACGGACTCGAAGGCCCCTGTCGCCACCAGATAGTGCCTGTTCAGTTGCCCCTGAGCGCCGAACTGCGACGCATCGCGGCGAGGCTCCAGCAGGAATCGCCAGACCGGCTTCGCGGGAGGCTTGAGGAAGGTGGCTCCTGCCACGCCACTCTCGCAGGCGGTCAAGAACCTCGAATACCCAATCCAGCCCCAGAACGCAGGGCCGACGAGCGCTGGCACCGCAAGGATCCATGCGGCCTTCCACCCCCACATCACCTTCCCGATGAGAAAAGCGACGAGCACAGGCAGGACGGAGACGAGGATTGGTGCCACTCGAGCGGCGGCAGCGGTGGCCACCACCAGGAGCCCGAGGATGCCGATGGCGAGCCACCCCAGCATGCTGACCTCGTCTCCGGCCGGGCCGCTACACCCGCAGGCAGCCGCGGAAGCCGCGCGACGCGTAGTAGGACTCGGCGCCGTTGTGATAGACGAAGACCCGGTCATAGCGACGGTCGCAGAAGAGCGCGCCGCCCAGCGCCCTGAACTCGGCCGGCGTGGCGACCCAGCTCGAGGTCTTGCGGTCGAACTCGCCCAGCGCCTGCAGCGCGCGGTACTGCGCCTCGGTCAGCAACTCGATGCCGAGGGCGGCCGCCATGCCGAGCGCGCTGCCGGCCGGCTTGTGCTGCTTGCGCGCGGCCAGGGCCTCATCGTCGAAGCAGAGGCTGCGCCGACCGGCCGGGCTTTCGGGCGCGCAGTCGCAGAAGACGATCTCGCCGGTCGCGGCGTCGTGGCCGATGACGTCGGGCTCGCCACCTGTGCGTTCCATCTCGGCCAGCGCGAGGAGCTGGTCGGGGCGGGACTCGAGCCGCGCCCGCACCGCGCTCCATTCGACGCCGACGTGGCGGCCCGGATGCGCTGCGAATCGCGCTTCGAGCGTGCGGATCAGCTGCTGACGATCGGTGTTCTTCATGGGCTCAGGGACCTGCCTGGCGTGGACTCGGGGATTCTGGGCGCCCGAACCCAGGCTGCGAAGTGGTTGTCGCGGTCATCGACGGCCGGCCTTCGGCGCAGGCGACGCAGGCCCGGGCTGCCGCCCGCGCACCACCGCCCAGCGTTCATGGTCGCGCCAGCGGCCGCCGAGCTTCAGGTAGGCCGGCGAACAGCCCTCTAGGCTGAAGCCGCAGCGGCGCACCAGGGCGATCGACGCGACGTTCCCCGGCTGGATGTTGGCCTCGAGCCGGTGCAGCCCGAGCGTGGAGAACGCGCGCCGGACGACGGCGCGCAGGCCCTGCGTCATCAGGCCCTGGCCCTCGTGCCCGGCGAACGCGTAGTAGCCGAGGTAGCCGCTGCAGAACGGGCCGTAGACGACGTTGGTCAGGTGGATCGCGCCGACCAGTTCCCCACCCTCTGCAAGACAGACGACGAACGCGAAGTGGGCACCGTCGTCGAAGCACGCCAGGTGGCGGGCGAAAGCCGGCGCGTCGGCCGGCGCCGTTACCCAGGGCCGATGCAGCGAGGCGCTGGCGCGCGCCGCGGCGACGAACGCCGGCCCGTCGGCCGGCGAGAGCGGACGGACGAGGACGTGTGGCGCCTTGCGGTCCGGCCCTTCGCCGGCCTGAGGTTTCATGCGCCGTTCCTGAGTCGGTTCAGTACGCCGCCACCAACCCGTCCCGCCTCGAGTCGCTGGCCCCCGCATATCCCTCCACCGCAGGCTCGCCAAGCCGCCAGATGAACTGGCCCGCGCCGAAGTCCTGGTAGCTGTCCTGGAAGTCCTCGACCTGGTGACCGAGCGCGCGCAGGCCCTCGCGCAGCGCCGGGTCCATGCCGGGCTCGACGTTCAGCGACAGGCCCTGGTTGAAGCGCCAGCGCGGCGCGTCGCAGGCGGCCTGCGGCGACTGGCGGTGGTCGAGCATGCGCACCAGCGTCTGCACCTGGCCCTGCGGCTGCATGTTGCCGCCCATCACGCCGAAGCTCATGCGCGGCGTGCCGTCGGCGTCGGTGAGGAAGCCGGGGATGATCGTGTGGAAGGGCCGCTTGCCACCCGAGACGAGGTTGGGGCTGCCGTCGACGAGCGAGAAGCCGTGGCCGCGGTTCTGCATCGACAGGCCGTAGCCCGGCACGACGACGCCCGAACCGAAGCCCATGTAGTTGCTCTGGATGAAGCTCACCATCATCCCCTCCTCGTCGGCCGCGGTGAGGTAGATCGTGCCGCCGCGCCGGTGCGGGTCGGCCGGTGTGCCGGCCTCGAAGGCCAGCGCGCGCTTCGGGTCGATCAGCCGCGCGCGCGCGGCCAGGTAGTCGGGCTGCAGCAGTTGCTCGGGGCTGACCGTCATCGCCGCCGGCTCGGCGACGTAGCGGTAGACGTCGGCGAAGGCGAGCTTCACCGCCTCGATCTGCAGGTGCTGCGCCGCCACACCGTCCACCGGCAGCCTGCCGAGGTCGAAGTGCTCGAGCAGGCCCATCGCGATCAGCGCGGTAAGGCCCTGGCCGTTCGGCGGGATCTCGAACAGCAGGTGGCCGCCGCTCGCCCCATGCACCCGGTAGCCCTGCACGATCGGCGCGACCCACTCCGGTTCGTAGCTCGCGAAGTCGTCGAGGCTGATCACGCCGCCGTGCTCGCGCGCGTGGCGCACCGCGGCTTCGGCGATCTCGCCGCGGTAGTAGGCCTCGCCGTTCGTCTCGGCGATGAGGCGCAGCGTCTTCGCCGCGCCGGGCAGCGCGAAGCGCTCGCCGACCTCGGGCGCGCGCCCGTAAGGCAGGAAGGCCTCGGCGAAGCCGGGCTGGCCCGCGATGGCGGGCGTCGCGGCCGCAGCCGCCCACTTGCCCTGCACCACCGGAGGCACCGCATAGCCGCGCTCGGCGATCTCGATCGCCGGGGCCAGCAGGTCGGCGAACGGCAGGCGGCCGAGGCGCTGGTGCAGCGCGCGCCAGCCGGCGACGGCGCCAGGCACGGTGACCGAATCCCAGCCGCGCTGCGGCGGCGCCTTGGCCGTCTCGCCGTACTTGGCGCGGAAGTAATCGGGCGACCAGGCGGCCGGCGCGCGGCCGGAGGCGTTCAGCCCATGCAGCTGCGCGCCGTCCCAGACGATCGCGAAGGCATCCGAGCCGAGGCCGTTGCTGCAAGGCTCGACGACCATCATCGCGGCCGCCGTCGCGATCGCCGCGTCGACCGCGTTGCCGCCGGCAGCGAGCATGCGCAGGCCCGCCTGCGCGGCGTAGGGGTGCGAGGTGGCGACGAGGTTGCGGCCGAACACCGGCTGGCGACGGGTGTCGTAGCCGAGGCTCCAGTCGAAGGCGGCGCGGGTCATGGCGCGGGCTCCTGTGGCGGGGACGGGCGGCGATTCTCGCGCCACGACCGGCCGGGTCGGGTCGCGCGGGGCCGCGCGGGGCTGTGCAGGGCCCGCGCTGGGCAGCTCTACTCCTGCTGCGACGGCATCGTGACCGCGCCGTTCAGCGTCGCCGTGCGGGCGGGCACTGCCTTGCCGGGGCCGGCCAGCGTCGTGCCCGAGAACGCGAAGCGCCGCTCGACCGCCGGGTCGGCCGGGTCGCCGCGCGGCTCCATAGACAGGCCGCCGCAGTGCGGCGCGCGGCAGGCCAGGGCGCCGAAGCTGACGCTCTCCACCTGCTGGTCGTCGCCGAGCGCCACCACGAGCTCGCGGCCTTCCAGATCGCGGAAGACGAAGCGCAGGTGGCCGTCGTCGTCGCGCTCGAAGCCGGCGCCGCCGAGCGGGCAGAAGGGGCTCACGGTGGCGCCCTGGCCGGCGACGACCGTGACGCCCGGGTCGGGACAGGCGGGCAGCAGGCCGTGCGGCGCGTCGGACCGGATCTCGAGCTGGGCGCTCAGGCGCAGGATCGGGCGCTCGGCTGCAGCGGCGGCACTGTCCCCGTTTGGCGCAGCGGCCGCATCGTCGGTGGCTGAACGCGCTTCGCGCCGCGGCGTGCCGGCCCCCGGCATCGGACGCTGCCAGCGTTCGCCCGGCGCCAGCGCGCGCAGCGGCGCCGCGCTGATCTGCAGCCGGCGCGCACCGTGGGCGTCGGGCGGGCTCAGCCGAGCGGCGCCGCGGCAGGCGCGGCCGTCGCAGACGTGGAGCGTCTCAGCCTCGGCGCCCGACGCGGCGCGGTGCAGCCGCAGCGACACGACACGCTCACCGACCGCGTCGACCGTGAGCTGCCACGACGAGAGGCCCTCGGGGTCGACGCGGTAGGTGCGGATGCTGCCGCTCTGGCTCGCCTGCGTGGCCGAGACGCAGCCGTGCTCGGTGCCCGCGTCGCCGGCGATCTCGAGGCGCTGGTGGGCGCAGGCAGGCGCCGGGGGCTCGCTGATGCCCGCCGCCGCGGCGGTCGAGTGCGTCGGCGGCAGTGCCGGGGTCGCCGACGGGCTCGCGCCGCGGCCACTGGCGGACGCTCCCGGCGCCGCCAGCACGACGACGGCAGGCGCCGGCGCAGGCCGCTCCGCCCACTGCGACCAGGCCAGCCAGCCGACCACCCCGACCGCCGCCAGGGCCGCGAGCAGCAGGCCGCGCAGCGCCCAGCCGCGCTCGTGCCATTCGTCTTCCAGCCAGCGGGGCAGCGCCATCGCGATTCCTGTTCAGGCGCGGGCCGCGGGCGCCGCAGCCGCTGCGCGGTTCACCACTTCGGCAGCTCGACGCTGCCGTTCAGGGTCGAGCTGCGGGGCCCGGAGGCGTCCTGCCCCGTCAAGGTCGTGCCCGAGAACCAGAAGCGGCGGCCGGCTTCGTCGATCGCGTCGGGGCCGGCCCGCGTCGTCGCACCCGAGCAGGCGTGACCCCGGCAGCGCTGGCCGTTCAGCTCGATCTCGTCGACCAGGCCCAGCGCGTCGACGCCGACCACCAGCGTGTCACCTTCCGCGCCGGTGAGGCTGTAGATGCGCCGCCCGTCGTCCAGCGTCGCGACGCCGGCACCGCCCGCAGGGCACAGGTGCCACACGGCGCCGCCGCTTTCGACGATCGCGACGCGGTCGTCCAGGCAGGCCAGGTCGGGGTCCTGCTCGTCGCTGCGCACCACCAGATGTGCCGTCAGCCCGACCTCGGCGACGACGCCCTCGGTGCCCGACAGGTCGCGCCGCGGATCGCCGGGCGCAGTCGCGTCGACACGACCGGCCTTGTCGTGCGGCCCACGGGCAACCGCGACGAGCCGCGCGCCCTGCACGGCCAGGCTGCGGGCGCCCTGCGCGTCACGCGGGCCGATCACGAAGCCACGGCAACGGGCGTCGCCCGACGCGACGACGTCGGCCTTGCCGTCGCCGTCAATGTCGCCGCAGCGGTACTCCGGCCGGCCGGGCGACGTGAGGCTGGCGCCCATGACCCGGCCGTCGCCGGTGTTCACACGCAGCGACCAGGGCGCACGCCCCTGCCCTTCGAGCCACAGGCTGCGCAGGCTCCCGCTTTGCGAGGCGCGCGTGTCGGCGACGCAGACGCGCTGCCGGGTCCCGTTCGACCAGGAGAGGTCGAGGTGCTGATAGGTGCAGGTCGTGTCGGCATCGGCGCCTGCCGCGGTGCGACGGTCGGACGTGGCGCCCGCCCGCGCCGCAGGGGCGGTGGCCACAGTCACGCGGTGCGCGGCCTGGGCCGGCGGCCACACCGCCCCTTGCGAGGCGGGTGGCGGCGATTCACCTTCCTGACGACCCATGACGACGACGGCCGCGACCAGCGTCACGGCCAGTACAGTGCCGACGGCCCACCCCCGCGGCCCGGCGCGGAAACGCCGGGGCGGGGGGTCAAACCGGATCGTCATCGAGGTCGCCGCGTCGGCTGGCTACGGCGTGCAGACGAAGCCCGGCAGCGACACCGAGTAGACGCCCTGCCCTTCCTCGTTGCCCTGCCGGATGCGCACCTTGAACGTCGACGTCGACGCGCTGATGCTGCTGCAGGCCATGCGCGCGTAGACCCATGGCGAGTTCGAGCTGTTGCGCGAGTAGGGCTCGCAGCGGTCGGGGTCGTTGGCGTTCGTGTCCGCACGAAACGCGACGTAGGCGTTGTTGCGAGCGATCGTCTCGAGCAGGCCATTGTTCGTGCGCCCCGCGTACTCGAGGTACTTGAAGGCCTGCGAGTTGTCCGGTGCCGCGCCGCCCGACGTGCCCATGTAGTAGCCCGCCGTGATCGTCGCGGCGCTGGGGACCGACAGGAAGATGTCGTTGACCTCGAAGCTCAGGCCGGTCGAACTCCACACCGTCGAGTTGAGGATCACGCGTGTCGCGAACACGTAGGTGTTCGGCGAGGCGGTGCTGCAGGCACTCGCCGTGCCAGCGCAGTAGACACGCGTGTAGAGCGTGCCCACCGTCTTGGCCGGCGTGCCGATCGAGATCGGCGAACTCGCAGTCCTGAAGGGTGTCGTCCGGTAGCCCGTCATCGCGGCGGAGCCCGGCAGGCCGGCGAACTTGCCCGTCGCCAGGGTGGCGGACTGGGTTTCGACCGGCAGCTCGGTCGGCGGCAGGCCGTTGTTCGTGCAGGTGGCGGGCGTCGGCGAGACGACCGTCTTCGGGTTGATCGTGCTGAGGATCGGCGTACCGCTGTTGGTGAGCGTCACCCACTGCGCCTGTGCCGGCGCACAGACGACCGTCAACGCCGCCCCGGCGGCCAAAAGCAATCTGGTCTGAAGGTTCATGATGAGTCCTCGTGTTCGGCGGTCAGACGTGCGTTCAATCGTCGTCGTCTTCTTCTTCGGGCGCGCAGTCTTCGCTCGTGCACTTGGGCTGGTAGCCCGCGGTGATGATGCTGTTCTGGTCCCGGCTTTCGTCTTCCGAGTTGAGCAGGCGCATCGCGAAGTCCTTCACCGCGAAGCCTTCCGGTGCGCGGGTTCGCATCAGGAGCCAGGGCGAGTTCGGGCTGCTCCGGCCGGAGCTCTCGGCGGCGTTGGCGTCGATGCGGAAGTCGACCCATGCCTTGTTGCGCTCAGGCTGCGCCTCGTCGTACTCGTTGAGTCCGGAGTAGGTGCGACCGGCATACTTGAGCAGCTTGGTCGCCGCCGGGCTGCCCACCTGGTACGCCACCTTGACGGACTCGTCGGTGCGCGTCTGCCGGATCAGGTCGTTGACATTGAAGGCAGCGCCGGAGTCGTCCCACTGCTCGGCGTTCATCTGCAGGCGCACGCCGAAGATGTAGAGCTTCCTGTCGGTGCAGTGGCGCCAGACCTTCTCGTGCTGGGTGCCGACGGTGACGCCGTTGATCAGCAGGGGGCTCGACCGCGACGACACGAGGTCGAAGCCGCTCTCGCCCGGGAGGCTGGTCACCTTGCAGGCGGTGACACTGCCGGAGCTCGAAGGATTGCAGACCTTGAGCACCGTGCCTCCGGCGTTCGAGAGCGACTCGAACCCCGCGGCCTGTGCCTGCCCAAGGGCCAGGAGCGTCGCGGCTGTGCCCAGACAGCCGATCACCCCGAAACGCGTGCCACGCTTCATTGCGCTTCCCTCCAGTTTCCTTCAGTTGCCAAGGAGATGCCCCGCTCACGCGGGATCCTTCGCCTGCGTCCGCAGGCGATTCTTCGATTCACGGGCTCGATCGGGTGACGGCAACCGCTACGGCGGCGGCGGTGCAGTGAACGCGCCGTTGACCGTGGCCGCACGGTCGCCCGACACGTCACCGACTTCCAGCTCCTGGAGCGTCACGGACTCGAAGCGGATGGCCCGCCGCCCACCGGCGTCCGGCGCCGAGACGGTGATGCCGCTGCAGGCGGCCGCCAGGCATCGGTAGGTGGCGCCGTAGTTCTCGGTGAACGTGGCGCTGGCGACCGTGTCGCCGACCATGTTGATGCGGATGCCCCCGCTGTCACTGCCGGCGCTGCCGTAGAAGCTCCCGATGAAGAAGCTGAGGTTGCCGCCGTCGCCCACAGTCGTGTAGACCAGCTGATCGAGAACGAAGCCGTCGGGCAGCGAGGCGGGCGGGCACACCTCGACCGGCGTGGCCAGATACGGCAGCGCCGCCTCGAGGCGCTGGTCGGCCGACCCGCACGGCGAGGCCGTCGGCCAGAAGCCATCGGGATAGATGATCTCGAAGCTGTCGAGCTGGGCACGCACGATCGCGCCCCCCACCGTCGGCGTGCCCGTCGAGCCGGGGACGGCCGGCAGCGTGGCGTCGTCGATCGTGATCTGCCTGTACCGCAGGATGTACGGCGCGAAGCTGTCGGGGTCGTCGCGCGCGGGCCCGATCGTGACGCCGGCGCAGGCGGTGCCAGCGCAGTGGAACAGCGGCTGCTGCTGGCCGGTGGCCGGGTCCTGCGTCGTGACGAAGATGCCCACCAGCGTCTCGCCCTCGGCACGCACCTGGAGCTGCGCCGCCATCGGCTCGACCGAGCCGTCGGACTGGAAGACGTAGCTGACGCGTTCCCCGCCGACCCGCGTGGCATCGCCGTAGCCGGCCTGGATCGAGTTGTCCTGTGCCGCGCAGGCGGATTCGACGACGTTGTCCGGGTAGGCGATGAAGTAGCGGTTGTCACAGCCGAGCACCGGGAATGCCGGGCCGGGCTTCGGCGCCTGCAGCGCGCCGTCGAGGGTCGCGTCGCCGCCGGCGCCCGACAACCGGGTGGCGGAGAAGCTGACCGGCCGGCTGCCGTCCGCCGCGGGCGTCCCGAGGACGACGCCGACACAAGCCGCGTCGCTGCAGGTGGACGCCGGCGCGCTGTCTGCCGCCTGGTAGCTCACGCTGGACAGGACGCCGGAACGTGCGCGCAGGACGATCGACGCGCCGCCGCTGGAGGTGAAGCTGTAGACCACGACCTGGAGGTCGGTCTCGTCGGGCACCGTCGCCTTGGTCGAGGGGCAGAAGTCTTCCGCGACACCGGCCACCGTCACCGTGAGGCGCTCGGCATCGCAGCGTGCGGCCTCGGCCGCGATCTCGCCGGCCAGCGCGACCACGTCGCTGCTGCGGGCCGCCAGCGTCGTATCCAAGGCGGCCATCAGGTCGAACATCGGGTCACCGGCCTTGGCTTCGAACGGGGCCGTGAAGAAGTCCCCCAGGCCTTGCGGCGGGGTGATGCCCAGGCGGCGCTGCAGGTAGGCCAGCACCCTCGTCTGCGCGACCGCCAGGCCCTCGGGCGTGGCACGCGAGAGGCGCGTGTCGCCGGCGATGGCCAGGCCGTCGAAGAACGCGGACGGGTCGGTGCCGTAGAGCTGCCCGACCGCCAGCGTCGTGAGCGAGGTGACGTTGACCGACCCCGGCTCGAACGCGATGGCGCCGAAGTAGACGGACTGCCCGGTGGTCGTGCTGACTCGCCGGTTCGACAAGCCATAAGGCCCCGTCAGCGAGACGAGCGAGACCACGGCCGCGTCCGGCACCGTCAGGTAGTTGCCGGTGCGCGCGTAACCCGAGACGCCGAAGGCCTTCACCTCGCGGTACCACTCGTAGCCGGGCACGTCTGCGGTGCGCGCATAGACGGCGTTGGTCTCGCGCACCTGGTCCGGGGCATCGCCATCGGTCGCGCTGCCGCCACCGCAGGCGGTGAGCAGCACCGCGACGAGCGACAGGAGCCGACGCGTCGTCGACAGGAGCCACCGGCTTCCCGGTGCCGGCAGGGTGACGGCGGCGCTCATTTCAGCCTGTAGCTCAGGGTGAGGAACAGGCCACGCGGCGCACCCGGCCCGACGAAGTTGGTATTGACCCACTCCGACGAGTTGTAATTCCAGCCGCTCGGCCCGGTGGCGCCCACGGTGGACGGGGCGAACGGGTTCACGCCGAGCCGCCCCGCCGTGTAGTAGCGCCGGTTGAACAGGTTGGTGATGCGCAGGTTGACCTCAAACGCCTCGTTCACCCGGTAGGTGCCGTCGAGGTTGAAGATCGCGTAGCCGGGCACCTTGCCGCCGTGGGTGAACGGCCGGCCGAGCGGCACCGGCATCTGGCTGTAGCCGCCCTCGCCAAGGCAGTCCTGCGGGCCGCCGCCGCTGCCGCAGTAGTACTGGCCGATCTGCTGGTCGGTGCCGCCGGGCGTGTGCTGGTTGTTCTCGTTGCCGCGCACGAACGTGCGCGAGCGGGCGACCATCGTCAAGCCGAAGCGCAGCGCCGGGGTGAAGCGCCAGCCGATCGAGGCATTGAGGTTGTGCGCCGGCACGCCGGGCATCCGCGAGCCCGGCTCGACCTTGATGTTGCGGAAGGTGCCCAGGCCGCGGTTCGCGTTGGCGCCCTCGGTCGGCAACAGGGTGAAGCGCCCTTCGTCGAAGAAGCTCGGGTCGTTCCAGTAGGTGCGCGAGTTCTGGTCGAAGTCGGCGCTGCTGTTGTTCGGGCTCAGCATGTAGAAGGTCGACTCGAAGGTCGCATCGACGTAGCTGTAGCTGGCGTTGGCGTCGAACGGCCCGGAGGCCCCCTGCACGCCCAGCTCGAAGCCGCGGCGGCGCGTGCGGTCGATCGTGTCGAAGTAGGTGCGCGAGGGGCCGGCGCCGACGAGGTAGATGTCGTCCTGCAGGTGGGTCTGATAGAAGCTGAGGTTCCACTGCCAGCCGCGCGCGAGCACGCCGCGGATGCCCACCTCTCCGGAGGTCGAGCGGATCTGCGGCAGGAACGGGTCGCCCGAGAGCGTGGTGGGCAGCGTGCAGGCCGGGCCGAGCAGGCTGCGCGGCGCCTGGCCGAACGAAGGATCGCCGGCCACGACGTCGGTCGGTGTGAGGTCGAGTGCGCAGCCGAGCTCGATCACCGAAGGCACACGCGCGCCACGGCTCAGGTTGGCGAAGAGGTTGGTCTCCGGCGTGGGCAGCCAGTTGAAGCCGATCGACGGGTTGAACGAGCTGAACTTGAAGCGTTCCTCGTGGGCGGGCAGCGCCGACTGCTGCGGGTCGAACGACACCTGCGGCTCCGAGGGGCAGCTGGCGGGGTCGTTGGTCGGGCAGTTGATGTAGGACGGCAGCGAGGCGGCGACGTCGTCCAGGTCGCTGAAGAAGCGGGCGCGCGCGCCGATGTTCGATTGCGTGCGGGTGCGGTTGTAGCGACCGGCCACGCTGATGTGCAGGTTGTCGCGCGGCGACCAGACGTCGCTTGCATAGAGACTGTCGGTGCGCTGCTTGCCGTCGAACTGGTTGGCCGTGACGTCGGCGAACGCAGCGCCGAACTGCGGGGCGATGTTGTCAGGGTCGGGATACACGTGGCGGCTCGCGTCGATCATGGCCAGGCGCTGCTTCTGCACGTAATCGGCCCGGCTGCGGTCGATCGAGACGCCGACCATCGCCTTGTGGCGGTCGAGGTTCCAGTTGAACTGCGCACCGATGCCGTCGGTGACCTGGTTCAGCTCGGCCTTGTTGATCAGGCCGATCGGCGTGCCGCCGTCGACGACGCCGGGCTGCTGGATGCCGTTGTCGAAGTTGCCGCCGTTGCGAAGCTGGCCTTCGTAAGGGGTGGGCTCATAGGTGACGTAGTTGCAGCCGACGCCGAAGGGCCCGTTGAGGAGCTGCCCGCTCACCGGCCCGCCCGGGCCGTACTGGCAGATCGGCAGTGCCGGATCGACGCGTCGCCAGGGCTGCACGATGTCCCTGCGCCCGAAGTCCTGGAAGTCCTCGTAGATGTCGCCGTTGTAGCCACTGCGCTTGCTCTGGCGCCAGTAGGCCCGGCTCGTGATGTTCATCGTCTCGTTGACTTCGAACGCGGCCGAGAGCGTGCCCTGCAGCAGGCGGTTGCGCGTCTGGTCGGGCGAGGTGAAGACGGATTCCGGGCGCTGCTGGTAGAGCTCGAGCGGAATCAGCCCGTTGCCGATCAGGTCGTTGTTGGCGCCGAGCACGCTGGCGGTGATCGTGGCCCGGTCGGTGGCCCAGTCGCCGCGGCCGTAGGCCTGGACGACGCGCGAGTTGGAGTCGTCGCGCCAGCCGCCCTCCTTGAAGAGCGAGAGCGCGCCGAAGCCGGCCAGCTCGCCGTTGTTGGCGCCGCCCGAAACCAGCAGCTGGCGCCGCTGCCACGAGCCACCGAGCACCGACACCTCGAGGCCCGGCGCGGTGAAGCCGCTCTTGCTGCGCACCGAGAGCGCGCCGCCGAGCGTGTTGAGGCCGAACACCGGGTTGCTGCCGGGAAAGAGGTCGAAGCGGTCGATCGCGTTGACCGGGATCAGGTCCCAGTTGACGACGTCGCCGAAGGGCTCGTTGACACGCACGCCGTCGAAGAACACCGACAGCCCCTGCGGCGTGCCGATCTCGGGGCTGGCGGTGAAGCCCCGGTAGTTCACGCTCATCTGGAAGGGGTTGCCGCTGTAGTCGTTGACGCTCACGCCCTGCAGCTGGCTGTTCATGAAGTCGGCCAGGTTCAGCGCCCGCGAGGCGCGGATCTGCTCGGCGCTGCCGCTCTGCACGTTGGCGGGGATCTGGTCCTTCGTGACGGCCAGGCCCGGCAGCGGGCCGATCTCGTAGACGCGGCGGCCGGGCACGATGACCTGCTGCAGCTGCAGCGTGGGCCGCGCCGTGCCGGGCGCGGAGGCGCCGCTCGCGGGCGCGACCGCACCGGCCGCGGGGGCCGACGCCTCGGCCGAAGGGACCACCGGCACGGCCTCCTCCTGCGCCAGGGCCGACAGGTGCAGGGGCAGCGATGCCGCCGCGAGCAGCAGGCGCTGCCGCAAGGCGGGACGACGACCAATGCCCGGAGGCTGCGCCATGTTCGGAACCGGTTGCAGCGGAGGCCCGCCCTGCGCGCCACGGGCCCTCCCGAGGCGCGGGCGCATCGTAGGAACGGGCCCGTGCTTTGGGAGCGGGAGAAGTTCCCTTCCTGCCCGAGGAGTTCTCCTCGCTTGCGCGACGCGCGTCAAAGGCGTTCGCGACCTCTGTTGCTCCAGGCTGGATCGGGGACCGTGCAGGCAGGTCTTCGCTGCGACTCCTAAAATGCCAGCCCCGCCCGCAATTGCGCCTTCAGGACTCGTCCACTACGACCATGTCGCTCTTCACCGCCGTCGAGCTGGCCCCTCGCGATCCCATCCTCGGCCTGACCGAACAGTTCAATGCCGACCCCAATCCGGCGAAGGTCAATCTGGGCGTCGGGGTCTACTACGACGCCGACGGTAAGCTGCCGTTGCTCAAGTGCGTCAGCGAGGCCGAGCGCCTCATGCTCGAGGCGCCGAAGGCACGCGGCTACCTGCCGATCGACGGCATCGCTGCCTATGACAAGGCCGTGCAGGGTTTGGTCTTCGGCGCCGAAGCGGCCGTGGTGCGCGAGGGCCGCGTGGCCACGGTGCAGGCCCTCGGCGGCACCGGCGGCCTGAAGATCGGCGCCGACTTCTTGAAGCGCCTGAACCCAGGTGCCGCCGTGCTCATCAGCGACCCGAGCTGGGAGAACCACCGCGCGCTGTTCACCAACGCCGGCTTCCCGGTCGCGACCTATCCGTACTACGACCCGGCGCGCGACGGCGGCGTCGACTTCGACGGCATGCTCGGCGCGCTCGACGCGGCCAAGGCCGGCACCGTCGTCGTGCTGCATGCCTGCTGCCACAACCCGACCGGCTGCGACCTGCTCCCCGCGCAATGGCAGCGCGTGGTCGAGGTGGTGAAGGCGCGCGGCCTGGTCGCCTTCCTCGACATGGCCTACCAGGGCTTCGGCGACGGTATCGCCGAGGACGGCGCGGCGGTGCAGCAGTTCCTCGCCGCGGGCATCGACTTTCTCGTCTCGACCTCGTTCTCGAAGAGCTTCTCGCTCTACGGCGAGCGTGTCGGCGCGCTCAGCGTGGTCTGCGCCACCGCCGAGGAAGCGGCCCGCGTGCTGAGCCAGCTGAAGATCGTGATCCGCACCAACTACAGCAACCCGCCGACGCACGGCGCGCAGGTGGTCGCTCAGGTCCTGAACACGCCGGCGCTGCGCGCCACCTGGGAGGCGGAACTGGCCGGCATGCGACTGCGCATCCGCGAGATGCGCGGCGCGCTGAAGAGCCGGCTCGAGGCGGCCGGCGTCAAGCGCGACCTCGACTTCATCACCCGCCAGCGGGGGATGTTCAGCTACTCCGGGCTGAGCGCTGCCCAGATGCAGCGCCTGCGCAGCGAGTTCGGCGTTTACGGCGTCGACTCGGGTCGCATCTGCGTGGCTGCATTGAACCCTCGTAACCTCGACGCCGTGGCGACGGCCATCGCCAAGGTCGTCTGACGTTCATCTGAACACCCCGCCGGGTCGAATGCCGAACACCGGCTCCCCATTTCGGACTCCGGGTTTGTCGGCAGATGAGCCTTTCGGCGCTAGAGGCACACTGCGTTCCCTGCTGCGCCGCAACATTCCGCTTCCAAGAACATGCTCTACCAGCTCTACGAAACCCAACGTGCCCTGCTGAGTCCGTTCGCGGAGTTCGCGTCGGCCTCCGCCAAGCTCTACAACCATCCGCTGTCGCCGTTCGCGCACACGCCGATGTCGCAGCGGGTCGCGGCCGGCTTCGACCTCCTGCACCGTCTGGCGAAGGAGTACGAGAAGCCTGAGTTCGACATCAAGACGGTCGCGGTCGATGGCGTCGACGTCGCGGTGCAGGAGCAGGTGGTGCTCGAGAAGCCCTTCTGCCGGCTGCTGCGCTTCAAGCGCTTCACCGACGAAGGGCCGGTGCTGACCGAGATGAAGCAGCAGCCGACGGTGCTGGTGGTGGCGCCGCTGTCGGGCCACCACAGCACGCTGCTGCGCGAGACGGTGCGCACGCTGCTCCAGAACCACAAGGTCCTCATCACCGACTGGACCGATGCGCGCATGGTCCCGGCCTCGATGGGCCCGTTCCACCTCGACGACTACGTCGAGTACGTGCAGGAGTTCATCCGCCTGATCGGCCCCGACGTCAACGTGATCTCGGTGTGCCAGCCGACGGTGCCGGTGCTGGCAGCGGTCTCGCTGATGGCCAGCCGCGGCGAGCCGACGCCCCGCACGCTGACGATGATGGGCGGCCCGATCGATGCCCGCCGCAGCCCGACCGCGGTGAACAACCTGGCGATGAACAAGAGCGTCGGCTGGTTCGCCTCGAACGTGATCTACCGCGTGCCGCCGAACTACCCGGGCGCCGAGCGGCAGGTCTACCCCGGCTTCCTGCAGCACACCGGTTTCGTCGCGATGAACCCGGACCGCCACCTCAGCTCGCACTACGACTACTTCCTCGACCTGGTGCGCGGCGACGATGACAGCGCAGAGGACCACCGTCGCTTCTACGACGAGTACAACGCGGTGCTCGACATGCCGGCCGAGTACTACCTCGAGACGATCAAGACGGTGTTCCAGGACTTCGCCCTCGTCAACGGGACCTGGAAGGTGCATGACGAACTGGTGCGGCCGCAGGACATCCGCACCAGCGCCCTGCTGACGATCGAGGGCGAGCTCGACGACATCTCGGGCGCCGGCCAGACCCGCGCCGCGCACGACCTGTGTACCGGCATCCCCGAGGACCGCCGCTTCCACTACGACGCGATCGGCGCCGGCCACTACGGCATCTTCTCGGGCCGGCGCTGGCGCGAGATGGTGTATCCGCAGCTGCGCGACTTCATCGAGCGCTTCGGCGGCGACACGGCAGGCGGCAGGCGGCGCGCGGCGCCCGCGGCCGAGCCGGTCCTTGCCCTCGGCAATGGCGCGGCGGCCGAGCCGCCCGCCCCGCGCAAGGCGCCGGTGCGCAAGGTGGCGGCAGAGAAGGCGGCGCCCCGCAAGGCCAGCGCGCGCAAGACCGTGGCACGCAAGGCCGCCGGCCCCGCCAAGAAGGCGCGCGCCAAGACCGGCGGTTGATAATCGGGCGGTGCCAGAGCCGCTCGCCGATGCCCTTCTCGACGCCCTGCCGCAGACGCAATGCACGCGCTGCGGCTACCCGGATTGCCGCGGCTATGCCGACGCGATCGCCGCCGGTGAGGCGGCGATCAACCGCTGCCCGCCCGGGGGCGCCGAGGGCGTGCGCCGCCTGTCGCGCCTGACCGGCCTGCCCGCGACATCGCTGGACCCCGCGTGCGGCGCGGAGGGCCCGCGCTGCACGGTGGCGATCGACGAGGCCTGGTGCATCGGTTGCACGCTGTGCCTCGACGCCTGCCCGGTGGACTGCATCGTCGGCGCGCCGCGCGGCATGCACACCGTGATCGAGTCGCTGTGCACCGGCTGCGAGCTGTGCCTGCCGGCCTGCCCGGTCGACTGCATCGTGCGGCTGCCGCCGGACGATGCGCGCACCGGCTGGGACGCCTGGAGCGCCGCGCAGGCGCAGGAGGCACGCGGCCGTCACGCGCAGCGGCAGCAGCGCCGCGACGACGAGGAGCGGCGCCGCAAGGCCCCCCCGCGCCAGACGCTGCAGGCGACGTTGCGCGTCCCGCCGGCCGCCGTACCGTCCGCAGCGGGGGCTGCGGCCGGCGCCGAGGCCAGCACGCTCGAGCGCAAGCGCAGCCTCGTCGAAGCCGCCTTGCGACGTGCACGGGCTGCGCGCAGCGCGCCGGACGGCGCGGCGTGAAGGCCGCGTCGATCGAACCTTTCTTCGCAGCGCTGGCGGCCGCGAACCCGCAGCCGACGAGCGAGCTCGAGTACACCAGCGTGTTCGAACTGCTGGTCGCGGTGCTGCTTTCTGCGCAGGCGACCGATGTCGGCGTCAACAAGGCCACGCGCAAGCTCTACGCCGTCGCCTGGACGCCGCAGCAGTTGCTCGCGCTCGGGGAGGAAGGCGTGATCGGCTACATCCGCACGATTGGCCTCTACCGCAACAAGGCGCGCCACCTGATGCAGACCTGCCGCCTGCTCGTCGAGCGGCATGGCGGCCTCGTGCCGCGCAGCCGCGAGGCGCTGGAGGCGCTGCCAGGCGTGGGCCGCAAGACGGCCAACGTGGTACTCAACGTGGCCTTCGGCGAGCCGACGATGGCGGTCGACACGCATGTGTTCCGGGTCGCCAACCGTACAGGCCTGGCGCCGGGGCGCACACCGCTGGCGGTCGAGCAGGGCCTGCTGCGTCGCGTGCCGGCGCGCTACCTGGTCGACGCGCACCACTGGCTGATCCTGCACGGGCGCTACGTCTGCCGCGCGCGCGCACCACGCTGCGCGGCCTGCGGTGTCGCGGCCTGGTGCGACTTCACGCCGAAGACCGCGGTCGCCTGACGCGGGCCGCTGACGCATCCCTGCTGGCGAGAACAAGCGCACGAACCGGTCCGCCGCGGCTGGCCCGCCGCGGGGCGCCGCCTACAATCGCCGGCTCAGCACGGACCAGCCATGTCGACCCTAGAGGACCTTGCCGATCGCGTCGAGCGCCTGCTGCTGCGCCACGACGAACTGAAGCGCACGAACCAGCTGCTCGAACAGCGGCTCGCGCAGGTCATCGCCGAGCGCGATGCGGTGCGCACGCGCCTGGGTGTCGCGCGCACGCGCCTCGACGCCCTGCTCGAAAGGCTGCCGCCCGACGAGACCGATGCGCCGCCCACGAGCCCGCAGAACACATGAAGCAGATCGAAGTCACGATCATGGGGCAGAGCTACATCCTCGGCTGTCCCGAGGGCGGCGAGCGCGACCTGCTGGCCGCCGTCTCCGCGGTCGACCGCGAGATGTGCGGCATCCGCGACGCGGGCAAGGTGAAGGCGCGCGAGCGCATCGCCGTGCTCGCCGCGCTCAACCTTGCCTTCGGTCTCGAGCAGGGCCCGCTCGCCGCCAACAGCGGCCCGTACGAGCCGCCGCCGAAGGAGGGCAAGGACGTCGACATCGACGCCCTGGTGCATCGCCTCGACACCGCACTCGGCGACGACGGGCGCCTGCTCTGAGGCACGTCCGGATGCCGCACAACCGAGGCGCGCGTTTCGGCAATTTGCGACTTCGCAACCGGGCTCTTCACCCCTTCCCCGCCTGCGGTCGGCGCGTAGAATGAATTCGTCCGTCGCATCCGCGTGAGTCTTATAGTTCCTTGAACCGATGCTCTTTCCGAGCCAGGGCTTGGAACATCGCTCGGCTGGTGTGATCGTCTCGCGTCAGATGAACCCGAAGCCTTGCTGACCTCGCCCACCTGAATCCCCTGGGTTCAGGAATGCGGCTCACGGTTTGCGGCGGACACCTTTGCGCGCAACGGCATGGCAGATCGTTTCTGGCTGATGAAGAGCGAGCCCGCCGATTGCTCGATCGACGACCTCGTGGCGGCGCCCGGGCAGCGTGTGCCCTGGACCGGCGTGCGCAACTTCCAGGCGCGCAACTTCATGCGCGAGCAGATGCGCATCGGCGACGGCGTGCTGTTCTATCACTCGTCGTGTCCGCAGCCCGGCGTCGCGGGGCTCGCCGAGGTCGCGTCCGAGGCTTACCCCGATGCGACCCAGTTCGAGCCGTCGAGCCCTTATCACGACCCGAAGTCGCGGCCGGAGCGGCCGCGCTGGTACCTGGTCGATGTGCACCTCGTGCGCAAGACCGGCCTGCTCTCGCTCAAGCAGATGCGTGAGGAGCCCTCGCTCGCGACGATGCAGGTGCTGCGACGCGGCAACCGCCTGTCGATCACACCCGTGACGCCCGAGGAGTGGCAGGCCGTCGCGCGGCTGCTGCCGCCTGCCTGAACGCCGGCTTGAGCGTCGACTGGATCCTCGTCGCCGAACTGCTCGCACTGGGCTGCATCGGCGGCTTCCTCGCCGGGCTGCTCGGCATCGGCGGCGGCATGATCCTCGTGCCGTTCACGATGCTGATCCTCACGCAGCGCGGCGTCGCGCACGATCTCGCGGTGAAGATGGCGATCGCGACCTCGATGGCGACGATCTTCTTCACGTCGATGTCGAGCCTGCGCGCCCACCACAAGCGCGGTGCGGTGCGCTGGGACCTGGCGCGCGGCCTCGCCCCGGGCATCCTGCTCGGCGGGCTGCTGGCCGGCGCGGGGGCTTTCCGCGTGCTGAAGGGCGCGTGGCTCGGCGCCTTCGTCGGCCTGTTCGTGCTGTTCTCGGCGACACAGATGCTGCTCGAGCGCAAGCCGGCGCCGACCCGGCGCATGCCGGGCTTCGGCGGGCAGCTCGCCGCGGGCGGCACGATCGGCTTCCTGTCAGGCCTGGTCGGTGCGGGCGGCGCCTTCGTCTCGGTGCCCTTCATGACCTGGTGCAACGTGCCGATCCACAACGCGGTGGCCACCAGTGCCGCGCTCGGCTTCCCGATCGCGCTGGCCAACACGATCGGCGTCGTGGCCTCCGGCTGGTCGGTGCCGAGCGCGCTGCCCGGCAGCTTCGGCTACCTGTACCTGCCGGCCGTCGCGCTGATCTCGCTGGCCAGTGTCAGCACGGCGCCGCTCGGTGCGCGCACCGCGCACGCGATGGACATGCGGCAACTGCGCCGCGCCTTCGCGCTGATGTTCTACCTGCTCGGCGGGTACATGCTCTACGAGAGCCTCAGCTACTGAGCGGCATCGCGCCGGAGTCGAACTTGATGCTCGCGAGCGCGACGTGGTTGCCGCCGCGCCGGACCGCCTCGGACATCGCGCGCTCGGCCGCCTCACCCAGCGCCGCCAGCGATTCCGCGGTATGCGGATAGCTGGCGATGCCCATCGAGACCGAGTAGCGGTGCTCCTGCCCGTCGGCGACGACGATATGCGCCGCGCACTGGCGACGCAGGCTTTCCATGCGCGCATGCGCCGTCGCCAACCCGACGCCGGAGAGCACCAGCGCGAAGCGGGCGGTGGTGAGCTGGCACGACGAGTCCATCGCCCGCGTGTTGCGCCGCAGCTGACCGCCCAGCGCGGCCAGCAGACGCACGCCGAGCGCCGCCTCGTCGGGCACGCTGTCGAGCGAGACGAGCACCAGCGCGAACTCGCGGTGTTCGCGCGACGACAGGTCCAGCTCGCGCCGCAGCATGTCGTCGAACAGGGTCCCGCGGTGCATGCCGGTGGTGGTGTCGCGCACCTGGCTGTCGTCGAGCTCATGGCGCAGGGCCTCGAGCTCGCCCTGCTGCTGCTCGATCTGTGTCAGCGCAGCGGCAAGCTGTGCCTCGCGCTGGCGTTGTGCGCCGAGATCGGTCCAAAGCGTCGCAAGCAGGCGCGGCGCGACGTCGCCGGCGGCACGCACCGCCAGGCGCATCGCGCTGAGCGCACGGCGGCCCGACGGCAGCTCGAGCCGGTGGTCGGTGACGGTGGGACCCGGGCTGGCGAGCGCGGCATGGTCGGCCGCCCGCAGCAGGCCGGCCTGCGCCGAGTTGGTCAGCTCGTCGTCGGTGCGGCCGATGACCTGGGCGGCCGGCCGGCCGAGCAGCGCAGCCATCGGCGCGTTGACCCACACGTAGCGCCCGCTCGGCGCCTCCTTGATCGACAGCGGCTGCGCCGAGCGGAGGCAGTGTTCGTGCAGGAGGCGGCCGAAGGCGCCGGGATGCTCGCCGAAGAGCGCGAACAACGAGGCCTCCTCGGACGCCTCACCCGACGGGGACAGCGCTGATAAAGGCAAATCAACGGACATGGTGTCGCCTGGATCGAAGCGGGGTGACGACGGGCCCGGTGCAGCCACATGGGTCTGAACCGGCCTGGCGACCATGGGTCGCCGCACGTCCCCGGGTTTGTCGGCGGCCGATTCTGGCCGACGCATGCGCGAAGGCGAAGGACCGGCCCCCGCCAAGACTGAATCCGGAACTCCCAACTCCGTGCGTAGTCCTCGAATGTCCGAGCCGTCGTCAGGGTCGGTCGGCGCGGACATCGATCCGGCGCTTCGGATGCCGCGCCACGCCTTCAACCGACAGCGTGATGGGCCCGGAAATTGCGGAGGCTGACGAGGAGAAAGTCGATGGGTATCGCGCAATACATCCGTGAGATCGGCAGGGGCAAGGAAGGCGCCCGTTCGCTCGACGAGGAGCAGGCACACGACCTGATGTCGCAGCTGCTGGACGGCCGGCTGTCCGACCTCGAGGTCGGCGCCTTCGCGCTGGCCATGCGCATCAAGGGCGAGTCGATCTCGGAGCTGGCCGGGTTCCTGCGTGCCACGCACGAGCGTTGCCTGCCGCTGGTGGCGCTGCGCAGCCAGGCGCGCGCGGTGGCGATCCTGCCGTCCTACAACGGCGCGCGCCGGCTCCCCAACCTGACCCCCTTGCTGGCCCAGCTGCTGGCCCAGGAAGGCGTGCAGGTGCTGGTGCACGGGCAAGCCGAGGATCCGCAGCAGCGGGTGACCACCGCCGAGGTGTTCCAGGGCCTTGGCCTGCCGGTGGCGCGCCACCCCGACGACATCGCCAACGCCTGGGCACGCCAGCAGCCGGTGTTCATGCCCACCGAGACCCTGTGCCCGCCGCTGCAGCGCCTGCTCGACGTGCGACGCGTGGTCGGCCTGCGCAACTCCGCCCACACGATCGCCAAGCTGCTCGACCCGCTGGGCGGGATGCCGACGCTGCGCGTCGTCAACTACACCCACCCCGAGTACCACGAGGTGCTCGGCCAGTTCCTGCGCCACGTGCGGGCAAGCGCCATGCTGCTGCGCGGCACCGAGGGCGAGCCGGCCGCCGACCCGCGCCGCCTGCCGCGGCTCGAGGTCTACCTGCAGGGCGACCTGCACCCCGAACTGTCCAGCGCGCCGCACGAAGGCGTACTGGCCGAGCTGCCGGTGCTGCCTCGCACGCACGATGCACCGACCACGGCGGTCTACATCCAGAGCGTCGTCAGCGGCGAGAAGCCCGCGCCGACGCCGCTGCTGGTCCAGGTCGAGGGGATCCGCTCGGCACTGGCCTTGATGCCGGTGGCCACATCGCGGGAGAGAATCGCCTGATCGCTCGCTCCTGACCCGGCCCTGCCGGGGCTTCCCATTCCGACCGCTCTCGCTGCCACCGGCCTGCGTCAGGCCCCCTCGATCCGCGCGAGGCGCTGGCCGGATTCCGCCCGCGCCTGGCCACTGCCGGCGTCCGCCGCGCCGGCACGATGGTGAGCCGGCGCCTCGACGCGGTCGTCATCGGCGCCGGCGCGGCCGGCCTCTATTGCGCCGGCATCGCCGGGCAGCTCGGCGCGCGCGTGCTGCTGGTCGACCATGCGACGAAGCTGGCCGAGAAGATCCGCATCTCGGGTGGTGGCCGCTGCAATTTCACCAACCGGGAGACCGACCCCGGGCGGTTCTTCTCGCGCAACCCGCACTTCTGCCGCTCGGCGCTCGCGCGCCATGGGGCCGCCGACTTCCTCGCGCTGGTGCGGCGCCATCGCATCGCCTTTCACGAGAAGCACCGCGGCCAGCTGTTCTGCGACGACTCGAGCGAACGGATCATCGAGATGCTGCGCCGCGAGGCGGGCGCCGGCCGCGTCGAACTCTGGCAGGGCTGCGCGGTGCACGGGGTGCGCCGCACCGGCGACGCGGGCTTTGCCGTCGAGACGGCCAACGGCCCGGTGGAGACCGCCCGCGTGGTCATCGCGACCGGCGGCCTGTCGATCCCGAAGCTCGGCGCAACCGACTTCGGCTACCGCGTCGCCAAGCAGTTCGGCCACCGCCTCGTCGAGACCCGTCCCGCCCTGGTGCCGCTGACTTTCGCCGCCGAGCGCTGGGCCCCCTACGCCGCACTGGCCGGTGTGTCGGTACCGGCCCGGGTGACGGTTGGCAGCGGCCGCGAGCGCAGCACTTTCGACGAGGACTTGCTGTTCACCCATCGCGGCCTGTCGGGGCCGGCGATCCTGCAGATCTCGACTCCCTGGCAGCCCGGCGAGGCGCTGCAGATCGACCTGGCCGCCGGACGTGACCTGGACAGCGCTCTCCGTGCCACCAAACGGGGCTCCGGGCGCCAGCTGGGCACCGAACTCGCGCGCCTGCTGCCGGCGCGCCTGGCCGAGCGCTGGCTCGATGGCACGCCGGGCCTGGCGAGCCGACCGATCGCCGAGATGCCGGACCGCGAGTTGCAGGCCGTCGCTCAGGGACTGCAGGGCTGGACCCTGCTGCCCGATGGCACCGAGGGCTACCGCAAGGCAGAGGTCACTGCCGGCGGCGTGGACACGCGCGAGCTCAGCTCCCAGTCGATGGAAAGCCGGTTGCAGCCCGGCCTGCACTTCATCGGCGAGGTTGTCGACGTCACCGGCTGGCTGGGCGGCTACAACTTCCAGTGGGCCTGGGCGAGCGGCGCCGCCTGCGCGTCGGCGCTGGCACCCGGCTGAGGCATTGCCGGTCCACAACTCGCCGGCCAACGCGTCCAACAGGGTCGCCGGAAGCGGCGCCGCGGCCGGCCGCGGCGCCGCGAAGCGGATTCCGGCCCGGTGCGCGCAGTTGGCCGCCCCCGCGTTCAGGCTATACTCGCGGACTTTGCGGAAACCGGCCCGGAACCCAAGGGACCGCGTGATTCCGCCGTGCAGGGGCCGCCGATGGCTACCCTGCCGAGCCCGAACAAGGACGACTGGCCTCAATGACTACGATTCGCGTCAAGGAAAACGAACCGTTCGACGTCGCACTGCGCCGCTTCAAGCGCACCATCGAAAAGCTCGGTTTGCTGACCGAACTGCGGGCGCGTGAGTTCTACGAAAAGCCGACGGCCGAACGCAAGCGCAAGAAGGCAGCTGCGGTCAAGCGTCACTTCAAGCGCGTGCGCAGCATGCAGCTGCCGAAGAAGCTTTACTGACGGCCCGCCGCGCCGTCGCCAAAGGCGGCGGCCCGTTGCGAACTGCTGGAAGCTCGAATTCGCGAAGCCCGCGCCGGACACCGTCGCGGGCTTCTTGCCCTTCCGGGATCGCACGCTGCGCTTCGCCCGAACCTCCGACCTCCGCTCCACCCCTGCCCCCGAGGACCACGATGAGCCTCAAGGACCGCATCACCGACGACATGAAGAACGCGATGCGCGCGAAGGACGCCGCGCGCCTGTCGACGATCCGCATGCTGCTGGCCGCCTGCAAGCAGCGCGAGGTCGACGAGCGCATCGTCCTCGACGACGCGGCGGTGGTCGCGATCGTCGACCGGCTGATCAAGCAGCGCCGCGAGTCGATCGCGCAGTTCACCACCGCGAACCGCCTCGACCTGGCCGACAAGGAACGCGCCGAGGTCACGGTGCTCGAGGCCTACCTGCCGCAACGGCTGACCGAGGCCGAGATCGACAGCGCCGTCGACGCCCTGGTCGCCGAACTCGGCGCCAGCGGCCCGGCCGACATGGGCAAGGTGATGGGCGCGGCCAAGGCGCGCCTGGCCGGCAAGGCGGACATGGCCGCCGTCTCCGCTGCCGTCAAGCGCAGCCTGAACCGCTGAGGCCGCGATGAACGAACAAGCCCCCCTGCCGGCCCGCCCCATAGCGCCCGACATCAGCGTCGCCCCCCAGCTGTCGCCCGCCTCGATGGCCCAGGCCGCGGCCGCGGGCTTTCGCAGCGTGGTCAACAACCGCCCTGACTTCGAGCACGGCCCGGACCAGCCGACCAGTGCCGAGATCGAGGCCGCCGCGCATGCCGCCGGGCTCGAGTACCGGCACCTGCCGGTGGACGGCGCCTACCAGTCGCCCGAGCAGATCGCCGCCTTCGCAGCCCTGCTCGCCGAGCTGCCGCGCCCTCTGCTGGCCTTCTGCCGTTCGGGGGCGCGCTCGACCAAGCTCTTCGTCGCTGCCAGCCAGCAGCCCTGACCGGCGCAGTCGCAAGGCGCCGCGCCAACGGCGGCCGCCCAGGGCCGCCCGCGTCGGGCAGGTGATCGGGCGTTCAGCTGCCCGCCACCTTCATGCGCTCGACCAGCACCGAGCCGATGGTCTTGTTGCCCATCGTGTAGGTGTCGGCGCCGACGGCGACGATGGCCTTCAGCATCGTGGCCAGGTTGCCGGCGATCGTGATCTCGTGCACCGGGTGGACGATGCGGCCGCCCTCGACCCAGAAGCCGGCCGCCCCGCGTGAGTAGTCGCCGGTCACGTAGTTGACGCCCTGCCCCATCAGCTCGGTGACGAAGAGGCCGCGGTGCAGCTTGCGCAGCATCGCGTCAAGGTCGTCGCCGGGGACGGTGAGACGGCTGCCCAGCACCATGTTCTGCGAGCCACCCGCGTGGCCGGTGGTGCGCATGCCCAGCTTGCGCGCCGAGTAGCTCGACAGGAAGTAGCCCTGGACGACCCCGGCCTCGACCACCTCGCGCGCGCGCGTCGCGACGCCTTCGTCGTCGAAGGCGGCGCTGCCCTTGCCCTTGCGCTGGTGCGGGTCCTCGTGCACGTCGATATGCGAGGCGAGGACCTGCTTGCCGAGGCTGTCGAGCAGGAAGCTGGTGCGCCGGTACAAGGCGCCACCGCTGGTGGCCTGCACGTAGGCGCCGAGCAGCCCGGCGGCCAGCGTCGACTCGAACAGCACGGGCACCTCGCAGGTGGGGATCTTGCGGGCGTGCAGCCGCGCCAGCGCCCGCTCGGCCGCATAGCGGCCGACGGCCTCAGGGGAGGCGAGATCGCGCCAGTCGCGCATCGAGCTGTACCAGGCGTCGCGCTGCATGTCGGCCTCGCCGCGCCGGGTCGAAGTGGCGATCGGCGCGACCGACATCGAGTGGCGTGAACTCGCATAGCCGCCGCGGAAGCCGCGGCTGTTGCCGGCGAAGAAGTGCGACTGCTGCGCCGACACGCCGGCGCCCTCGGAGTTGGTGATACGAGGGTCGGTCCCGCGCGCGGCGGCCTCGCAGGCGAGCGCGAGCTGCATCGCCTGCTGCGCATCGATCGCCCAGGGATGGAACAGGTCGAGGTCGAGCGTCGTTTGCGCCGGGGTGGCGATGTCCTCCACGTCGGGCAGGCCGGCGACCGGGTCCTCGGCCGTGAAGCGCGCGATGTCGTAGGCGGCACGCACTGTCTGCTCGAGGGCCGCACGCGAAAAGTCGGAGGTGCTCGCATTGCCGCGCCGCTGCCCGATGTAGACGGTGACGCCGAGCGACTTGTCACGATTGCGCTCGACGTTCTCGACCTCGCCCAGGCGGACCGATACCGAGAGCCCGGACCCTTCGGAGGCCTCGACCGCCGCGTCGCTGGCGCCGAGCTGGCGCGCATACGCGAGCGCGTCCTCGACGAGTTGCTGGAACTGCTCGCGGCTCTGCGCGAAGCCTCGGTCGGGGGCTGCCGTGGGCGCGGCAGTTGGCGCGGTGGTCGAAGGTGACGACATGCGTTGGGTGGTGGTGCTGCAGCCCGTCGGCCGGGTCATGCGGGCCGCGAGGGCCGCTCTGAGGCGACCACAAGGGGACCACACAGGGGGTCGGTATCATACCCAGCGCCCATGCCTCGTACCCTCGCCCTTCCCCCCCTGCCGGCCGAGAGCGCCGACGGGGACACCGCGCCGAGCAAGACCCAGCTCAAACAGGCGATGCACGACCTGCAGGCGCTCGGCCTCGCGCTCACCGCGCTCGGCGACGAGCGGCTCGCCGCGGTGCCGATGCCCGAGTCGCTCCACGACGCGGTGCGCGAGTACAAGCGCACGCGCTCGCACGAAGGGCGCCGCCGCCAGCTGCAGTACATCGGCAAGCTGATGCGCAAGACCGACCCGGCGCCGATCCGCGAGGCGGTGGCCGCGGCACGCCTCGGCCAGGCCCGCGAGAGCCTCGCCCTGCACGCGGGCGAGCGCTGGCGCGACGAGCTGATCGCCGACGACGAGGCCGTCGCGCGCTGGATGCGCGACCACCCGCGCACCGACGCACAGCAGCTGCGGGCGCTGGTCCGCAGCGCGCGCCAGCAGGCGGCGGCGGCCGCACCGGCCCGCGACAGCGCGGCGCCCGGCGCGCCGCCGAGGCAGGGTCGCGCCTATCGCGAGCTGTACCGCTTCCTCCAGCAGCAGGCCGCGGACGACGCCGCAGACGCGTCCGGTGTCGAGACGCACGAGGATCCGGACACAGCCGACGGCCGAGGCGCTACGCCACGATGAACGACGCGACCCTGGAACCGACCCCGCTCGATGCGGTGCGCATCGGCCTGGTCTCGGTCAGCGACCGCGCTTCGCGCGGCGAGTACACCGACCAGGGCTTGCCCGCACTGCGCGCCTGGCTCGAGCGCGCGCTGCGCAACCCGGTCGCCTACGAGACACGCCTGATCCCCGACGAACGCGCGACAATCGCGGCGACCCTCGTCGAGCTGATCGACCAGGCGCACTGCGACCTGGTGCTGACCACCGGCGGTACCGGCCCCGCCCCGCGCGACCTGACGCCCGAGGCGACGCTCGACATCGCCGAACGCGAGCTGCCCGGCTTCGGCGAACAGATGCGCCAGATCAGCCTGCGCTTCGTGCCGACCGCAATCCTGTCGCGCCAGGTCGGCGCGACACGCGGCCGCGCGCTGATCCTGAACCTGCCGGGGCAGCCGAAGGCGATCGCCGAGACGCTGGAAGGCCTGCCGGCCGCCAACCCGCCGGCCCCCGGCATCTTCGCCGCGGTGCCTTACTGCATCGACCTGATCGGCGGGCCCTACCTCGAGACCGACGCCGAGGTCTGCAAGGCCTTCAGGCCCAAATCGGCGCTGCGGCCGGCACGCCCGTCCTGAGCCTTCGCGCAGGTCGGCGCGGGCAGTGGCGGGCCGGCCCTCGGGCAGCGCGCGCCTCGCCGGCCTGCCGACGCGCTACTCGAGCAGCTGGTTGATCCACTTCGAGTCGAACTCTTCTTCCAGGTGCGCGTCGCGCGGCAGCCGTACCTGCGGCCCGGCCGCATGCTGGAAGGCGCGCCACAGCATCGCGATCTGTCGCTCGTGCTCGCTCGCGTTGTCGATCAGGCCGCGCATCGCGACGGCGACCGGGTCGTCGCCCTGGGAGATGCCGTAGGCAGAGAAGCCCATCTTGGCCGCCGCTTCCTCGCGACGGACGTCGGTCTCGGCATGGATCACGCGCGCCGGGTTGCCCACGGCGGTGGCGCCGGGCGGCACCGGCTTGACGACGACCGCGTTCGAGCCGACCCGGGCGCCGGTGCCGACGGTGAAGCTGCCGAGCACCTGCGCGTTGGCGCCGACGATCACGCCGGCTTCCAGCGTCGGGTGGCGCTTCACGCCCTTGCCGAGCGAGGTTCCGCCGAGCGTGACCCCCTGGTAGATCGTGCAGCCGTCGCCTACGACCGCGGTCTCGCCGATCACGACGCCCATGCCGTGGTCGATGAAGACGCGCCGCCCGATCTTCGCGCCGGGGTGGATCTCGACCCCCGTCAACATCCGCGCGACATGGGACACGAATCGCCCGAGCCACTTCAGGCCGTGGGTCCAGCACCAGTGCGCGCGCCGGTGGAGGATCATCGCGTGCAGGCCGGGGTAGCAGGTCAGCACCTCCCAGGACGTGCGCGCCGCAGGGTCGCGCTCGAGGATGCAGGCAATGTCTTCGCGCAGTCGGGAAAAGGCCATGTCGACGGACCGATGGGGTGCCGGAAGAGGCGCTGCCAGTGTATCGATCCGGGCCGTTCAGGACCGTCGCGCGGCTGTGTCGGACTCGACGCCGGCGCACCGTTCGAGCACGGCGCGAGCGATGCCACGCAGCACCTGGACCTCGGAACGCGCCGGCTGGGCACGGTTGAGCAGCTGGTTGAGCCGCGGCATCAGCTTGCGCGGCGCCCGCCGGTCGAGAAAGCCGAGGGCGGTCAGCGCCTCCCGCCAGTGCTCGAGCGCGGCCTGCACGGAGGTGCCGTCGGCGATCGGGTCGTCGGCGCGACGCGCGACCGGCAACGGCAGGCCACCCAGCGCCTGACGCCAGTCGTAGGCGATGAGCTGGACCGCCTGCGCCAGGTTCAGCGAAGCGTAGTCCGCTGCGGTGGGGATCGTGAGGCAGGCGTGGCAGCGGTAGATGTCGTCGTTGGCGAGGCCGAAGCGCTCGCTCCCGAAGACGAAGGCCAGGCGCTGGCGCTCCTGCCCCGCCAGGCGCGCGAAGTGCTCGCGCGGGCTGGCGCTCGGCGGGCCGAAGTCGCGCGGGGTCATCGCCGTCGCGCAGGCGTGCGTGACGCCGTCGAGCGCCTCGGCCAGGCTCGGCACGACGCGCGCCCGCGCCAGCACGTCGGCCGCGCCGCTGGCGTGGGCCACGGCCTCCTCGTGCGAGGCCACGTCCGGGAAGCGCGGCGCAACGAGCACCAGGTCCCGAAACCCCATCACCTTCATCGCGCGCGCCGCCGCGCCGACATTGCCGGCATGGCTGGTGCCCACCAGCACAAAACGCGTGTCATCCGCGTGCATCGAACCCCCACCTAAAATCGAACGTCATCCCGGCACGCCCCTACACCGCGTGTGCTTCCTTTGCGCCACCGGCCACCGCCCGGGGCACGCACCGATCTTCTCGCAGGACCTTTCCCCATGCCGCCAGCGCTACACCCGATGCTGAACATCGCCATCAAGGCGGCCCGCGCCGCGGGGGCGATCATCAACCGGGCCTCGCTCGACGTCGACCTGCTGCATGTCGACACCAAGGCGCCGAACGACTTCGTCACCGAGGTCGACCAGGCGGCCGAGCACGCGATCATCGACACACTGCTCGGCGCCTACCCGGGGCACGGCATCCTGGCCGAGGAGTCGGGCACGACCCGCGGCGCGCGCGACAGCGAGTACGTGTGGATCATCGACCCGCTGGACGGCACCACCAACTTCATCCACGGCTTTCCGGTCTACGCGGTCTCGATCGCGCTGGCCTACCGCGGCCAGGTGCAGCAGGGCGTGGTCTACGACCCTTCGCGCAACGACCTCTTCTATGCCTCGCGCGGTCGCGGCGCCTTCCTGAACGACCGGCGGCTGCGCGTCTCGCGCCGCACGCGGATGGCCGAGGCACTGATCGGCACCGGCTTCCCGTTCCGCCGCGGTGACGACTTCGAGCGTTACCTCGAGATGTTCCGCAGGGTAATGCAACGCTGCGCCGGCCTGCGCCGACCGGGGGCCGCCGCGCTCGACCTCTGCTACGTGGCGGCCGGCTACTACGACGGCTTCTTCGAGACCGGGCTCAGCCCCTGGGACTGCGCCGCGGGCTCGCTGATGATCACCGAGGCCGGCGGCCTGGTCGGCAACTTCACCGGCGAGGCGGACTTCCTATTCCAGCGCGAGTGCATCGCCGGCAACCCGAAGATCTACGGGCAACTGGTGCAACTGCTGTCGTCCTTCAGCCAGGTGAAGCAACAGGCGGCCGAAGCCGCGTCCCCGGCCGAGGCGGCGCCGCCCGATAGCACCGAGGCGTTCCTCTCGACGCTCGCTAACGCCCCGGCCGAAGGCTCGCCTGCCGATGCTGCGGCTGCGCCGAAGAGGAAGCCCCTGCGCATCCGCAGGGCCGACGTGAAAGACGGCCCGAAAGCGGGCTGAGGCTCGCCCGCTGCGAAAAGCGTTATGTCGTAGGACATCGCTGACAAGCGTGCGCTAGACGCAACAGCTTGGGCGGCAGAGCGCGCGCCGCCGCCCGACAGTCTCTGAATCCTTTCCTCTTCTCTCAGCACCAGGCGCCGAGGCGCCGAGGCGCAGGGGTGCAGGGGTGCAGGGGTGCCCTCGTATGCCGAGGCGGCACAGGCATCTCGACCACTCGAAGCCGAGTGAGCGCCCTTCGTTCATTGCGAGGAGCGGGGGCTGTAGGAGTTCACTGACAAACGGCATCCATTGCCATTGCCCAGGCAATGAAAAATCTCATCGCAGACAGCAACAGCAGGCCGTCTCTTCACACAGGCACACAAGCGGAATGGCGTGCCGGGCCAATAGGCACGGACACGCCTCCGACCCGTTGGAATGCTGTCGCGTACAGCTGCCAGCCCTGAAGCCGAATAAGGCCATTTCCTCTTTTCGAAGAAGAGGTGTGCTGTAGGAATGCGCTGACAAGCAAGGCTTCGCTACTCGTCAGCGCGACGTGCATTCGACACGCGGCACGGCCCTGCCCATCACCGAAAGAAGAGGCAGCGGCATCGCGTCACGAGAAGCCTCTTCACGCGCAAAGACGACCGCGAGCGACGGCTCGAGACAGAGTGAATACCGCTTCCCGGAGCGCGAGAAGCGACGAGATGTAGGAATGTGCTGACAACAAAATCTCCATTCCGACGCTCGTTTCAAAATGCATTGGGCGGTACGGTTGCGGCCGCGAAGAGAAGCCTCTCTTCATTCGAATTACCGGCATGAACGAAGGCTCGAAAGAGAAGGGAGGTCTCTCTGTCCACCAAGAAGTGGGGCGCTGTAGGTCGTCACTGACAAGAAAGGCCTCATTGCAACAGCGGGTCACATCGACAACGTCCTTGTGACAGACAACCATTACGGAGCGTGAGAACTTTCACAGTCACGCCCTGTCCATTTGCATCAAACGCGGCACCGAATGGGACTTGCTGTTGCGCATTCGTGCGCCAGTGACGGTGACTGCGTTTGCGCGCGAGTCTCGCGAAGGAGAAGTCCTCTTGAATGCGCCTGAAACCCTGTCTCAACTCGAACGCCCCGCCGCACAGGACCGTCGATCGATGACCACCAATGTCGCTCCCGTCCTGCTTCGCCCATTGCTGCAGGAGGCACGTCGTCTCGGCATCGATGTGCAAGCGCTCTGCGCCGGCCTGGGGTTCGAGCCGGAGGATCTCGAGCAGCCCGGTTTCATGGTGTCGCACCAGGAAGCCTGCACGGTCGTGCGGCGCGCGCTCGCCGCGATCGACCGGCCCACGCTCGGGCTCGAGCTCGGTGCCCGCGCGAACATCGTCAACCGCGGCGCGCTCGGCCTCGGTGTGCTGGCCAGCGCCACGCTGCGCGAGGCGACGCGGCTGGCCGAGCGCTATCCGGCCAGCGCCGGCCATCTGCTGGAGGTCCAGGACCGCGACGAAGCCGAGGGCAACGTGCTGGTCGCCTCGCCCACCCAGGGCAACCACGACATCGCACCGTTCCTCGTCGACAACCTGTTCGCCACCATCGTGCGCGTGCGCCGCCTGGTCACGCACGCCAGCTACGCGCCGATCGGGGTCGAGCTGACGCGCAGCCGGCCGGAGCAGGCGAGCGCCTATGAAGAAGCAGTCGGCTGCCCGGTGCGATTCGACTGCCCGCAGAACCGCCTGGTGTCGTCGATCGACGTGCTCGACCGGCCCCTTCCGAATGCCGACGAGCGCTCCTTCCGCCTTGCCGGAGACCTGCTCGAGCGCGAGACGGCCGCCGCCGCGGGCGTGACGCCGATCGGCCTGACGGTCGAGCGCGCGATCCGCCGCGCGCTGCCGCGGCCGCCGACGCCGGCGCAGATCGCCTCGTCGCTCCACATCAGCGAACGCAGCCTGCGGCGCCGCCTGCAGGACGCCGGCCTGAGCTACCAGCAACTGCTCGACGACGGCCGCAAGTCGCGCGCGCTCGAGCTGATCGTCAACAGCCGCATGCCGCTGACGCAGGTGGCGCTGGAAGCAGGCTTCTCCGATCTGCGCACCTTCCGCCGCGCTTTCAAACGCTGGACAGGCCGCACACCCTCGGAAATGAAGCGCGCCTGAGGCGCACCACCGGCAGACGGCGAAGGTCGCGGCGTGTCAAGCGCCGCGCCCTTCTTGCCGTCCGGACCCTCGTCCGTCACGCGCGGCTGCGATACTTGCCGGTTCCGATTTGCCGCCGCGCCGCGCGCCCTCCGTGAGCATCACGACCCCGCTCGACCTCGACCCCCCTCCTCCCCCGCGGACGAGCTTCTCGGCATCGCTGCGCGCGCTGGCAGACGACACGACGCGCGAGCGCATCGCGATCAGCGACCTGCTGAACGCCCTCGGCGACCGTGCCGTCGCTGCGCTGATGTTCGTATTCGCGGTGCCGAACGTGCTGCCCGTACCGCCCGGCACCTCGGCCGTGCTGGGGGCGCCGCTCGTCTTCCTGGCCGCCCAACTCGCCTTCGGCCGGCCACCGTGGCTGCCGCGCTTCATCGCCGGGCGATCGATCGCGCGACGGGACTTTGCCTCGGTGGTCGACC
Organism: Ideonella sp.; assembly: GCA_035911095.1. Taxonomy (GTDB): domain Bacteria; phylum Pseudomonadota; class Gammaproteobacteria; order Burkholderiales; family Burkholderiaceae_C; genus JAMHWF01. The sequence continues at coordinate 280,489 of JAMHWF010000053.1, forward strand.
GCATCTCGCCCTGGCTCGGCCGCGCCGAACGGCTGATGCGCCCGCGCCTGACCTGGCTCGCGCAGCCGCCGATGGAGTACGCGGTCGGCACGGTCTGCCTGCTGCTCGCGATCGTGCTGGCGCTGCCGATCCCGCTCGGCAACGTGCTGCCGGCGGTGGCGATCAGCATCCTGACGCTCGGCATCATGGAACGCGACGGTCTGTGGATCATCGCCGGCCTGTGCGCCTCGGTCGTGGCCTCGGTCGTCGTCTCGGGCGTCGTGTATGCGATGGCGAAGGCCGCGCTCTTCCTGATCGCCAACGCCTTCAGCTGACGCGTGCAGGCCGTCCGCGCGCGGCGCGCGGGCTCAGGACGCCTGCGGCGCCTGCAGAAAGTGGTGCGCCGCCTGCGTGATCGCCACCACGCACGGATGCGTGAGCTGGCGTTCGACCGAGATCGCGAAGAAGGCTTCCACCAGCTCGGGCGCACAACCGAGCACCTTGACCCGGTACTGGGCGCAGGTCTCGCTCTCGAGCACGGCCGGCGACATGAACACGCCGCGCCCCTCGCCGCCGAAGGCTTTCATCAGCGCCGCATCGTCGAACTCGCCAATGCGGCGCGGGTGCAGGCCGCGCTCGGCCAGCCAGAGGTCCAGCCGCTGGCGCATCGCGCCGGCGGCCCCCTGGATCAGCATCGGCGCGCCGTCCAGACAGTCGGGGAAGCGGCGGCCAAGGCTGCGCTTCAAGGCCGGCGTGGCGAAAAAGCTCATCGACGAGGTGCCGAGCGGATGACTGAAGGCCTTGACGCTGCTGCGACCGCCTTCGAGCGCCTCGTCGCTGATCACCAGGTCGAGCCGGTGGACCGACAGCTGGGCCAGCAGGTCCTGCAGCGGACCTTCACGGCAGACCAGGTGAACCGGTTCGTCGAGGGCCAGCGAAGGCTCGAGCAGCCGGTAGGCGATCGACTTCGGCACTGCGTCGGCGATGCCCACGCGCAGCTCGAGAGAGGCCCGCGAACGGCGGGCGCTGCCGAGCACGGACTCGAGTTCGCTGCCGAGCGCGAAGATCTGGTCGGCATAGCGCAACGCGGTGCGGCCCGCGTCGGTGAGCTCGAGCCGCCGCCCGCTCTTGCGCAAGAGGCTGCATCCGAGGCGCGATTCGAGCAGCTTCACCTGGCCCGACAGGGTCTGCGGCGTCACGTGCAGCTGCTCGCCGGCCCGCACGATGCCGCCGGCCTTCGCCGTGGCCCAGAAGTAGTAGAGATGCTTGAAATTCACGGCTCGTCGCGAGAGACTGACCCCACACCGTCGGCATCGCTTCGGATTTTTCGAATCGATCGGCTCCGGAATTCGAATTTACCGCAGACAGGCCGCGCGATATCTTCGCGCCTTCCTCTTTCAGCCCGGCGCTGCCCCGCCGTACACGATCATGGAACTGCTGCTCGATCCGAACGTCTGGATCGCCTTCGGGATGCTGACCGCCTTGGAGATCGTCCTCGGCATCGACAACATCATCTTCATCTCGATCCTCGTCGGACGACTGCCACCGCACCTGCGCGACAAGGCACGGCGACTCGGGCTCGGCTTCGCGATGCTGTCGCGCCTGGCGCTGCTGTTCTCGCTGACCTGGGTCATGGGGCTGACTGCCGACCTCTTCACCGTCTTCGGTCAGGGCATCAGCGGACGCGACCTCGTCCTGCTGCTGGGTGGCGTGTTCCTGCTCTACAAGGCTTCGCACGAGATCTTCGTCGAGGTCGAAGCAAAGGAGCTGCACCACGCGCCGGACACGCCCGCCGCGACGGCGAGCGCAGCCGACGACAAGGCCATGCGTGAAGCCGGCATGAAGCTCTTCTGGGGCATCATCGGCCAGATCGCGATCATCGACATCGTGTTCTCGCTCGACTCGGTCATCACCGCCGTCGGCATGGTCGACCAGCTGCCTGTGATGGTTGCGGCGGTCGTGGCTGCGGTCATCGTGATGCTGCTGGCTGCCAAGACAATCGGCGACTTCGTTGACCGCCATCCGTCGGTGAAGGTGTTGGCCCTGGCCTTCCTCGTAATGGTCGGCATGGCGCTGACGGCCGAATCCTTCGACATGCATGTGCCCAAGGGCTATATCTACGCGGCGATGGCCTTCTCGCTCGCAGTCGAAGCGCTGAATATCCGTTCGCGCAACAAGCGGCTTGCGGCCAAGTCGGTCAACGCCCCCGCCTGAATATCAAGGGCGAGGAATCGAATCCGGACAAGCCCGAAGCCGTCATGAGGCGTCGCGTGCTAGCCTAGAATTTCAGGGAGCGGCCCAGGGGCCCTCCCGGGCAGCGTCCGGATACCCTTCCTCGATTCCATGAACTCCATCGAGCACGCCCGCCAGCTCACGCGCGAACAGCGGGCCGTCCTGGCCCGCATCGAACAGATTTGCGAGTACTGGGACATCGCCCCAGCAGAGTTGCGACGAACGTCGCGAGGCCCAAAGCCGGACACTGCGCAAGCAGTGAATACCCAGCCTGTCGTCAAGTATCGACACCCGGTCAGCGGCGAGACCTGGGACGGTGAAGGCCTGCAGCCAGAATGGCTGCGGCATGCGTTGCTCAAGGAAGGGTACCGGGTCGCCGAATTGCGGCCCTGACCCAAGTCCTTCGTGGTTATTCGGCTCCCGGTGCAGACCGGAGGGCCCGACCTGGTCTCTTTCCAGATGGCCTGCTTGATATGCCGGATTCCGGGTATCGGCAGGCCGTCTGCTTGATTCTCGTCCGGTCGCCCCCTTGCGCGGCCACCGCGCATCGCGGTTCGCCGTTCGATGAAGCCGGCTGTCGGCAGCCGTCGCGCCACGTCCGACGCAGCAGTCGAGCGCCTCGTGCAAACTCCCGGGTTCCACCGGGCCCACCCCGGCACGAAGACGCGACCAAACCCATGCCTTCCGACCACGCCCAGGCGGTTGATCGCCGCGCACTGCCTGTGACCGAACGTGGCGCGCTGGCGGACCACACACCGATGATGCAGCAGTACCTGCGCATCAAGGCCGAGTTCCCGGACACGCTCGTCTTCTACCGGATGGGCGACTTCTACGAGCTGTTCTACGAAGACGCCCGCCACGCGCACCGCCTGCTCGACATCACGCTGACGACGCGCGGCCAGAGCGCCGGAGAACCCGTGGTGATGGCCGGCGTGCCGGTGCACGCGGTCGAGAACTATCTCGCGCGCCTGATCCGCCTCGGCGAGGCGGTCGCGATCTGCGAGCAGGTCGGCGAGGTCGGTGCCGGCAAGGGACCGGTCGAGCGCAAGGTGGTCCGGGTCGTCACGCCCGGCACCGTGACCGACGGTGAGTTGATGGACGAGCGGCGTGACACGCTGCTCGTCGCGCTGCACCGTCGCCAGGCGACCTGGGGCCTGGCCTGGCTGGGGCTCGCCAGCGGCCAGCTCGGCCTGGGTGAGTGCCGCGAGACGGAGCTCGCTGCATGGCTCGCCCGCCTGCGTCCCGCCGAAGTGCTGGTCGAACGCGCTGACGGCCCGGACCTGCCCGAGGCCGTGCGTCAGTGCGGTGCCGCGGTCACCACGCGCCCGGCCTGGCAGTTCGACCCTGCCCTCGGCCTGCGCAAGCTGTGCGCCCAACTGCGCGTCGCCAACCTGGCCGGCTACAACGCCCAGGAGCTTGCCGTCGCCCACGGCGCCGCCGCCGCGCTGCTCAGCTTCGCCGAGCACACCACGCACCGCAGCGCCGCCGCCTCCGGCCCGGCCGATACCGGCGAGGCCACCGGCGCCGAGAGCGCGCCCGCTTTCGCCCACGTCGCGACGCTGGTCGTCGAGCGCGCGAACGAGCTGATCGAGCTGCCGCCGGCGACGCACCGCAACCTCGAGCTGACGCAGACCCTGCGCGGCGAGGCGGCGCCGACCCTGCTCTCGCTGCTCGACACCTGTCGCAGCGGCATGGGCAGCCGCGCCCTGCGCCAGTGGCTGACCCATCCACGGCGCGAACGCGGCCCCGCGACGGCACGCCACGAGGCGCTCGACCGGCTGCGTCGCCACGGCGTCGATCCCCTGCGCGAGGCGCTGCGCCAGATGAGCGACGTCGAGCGCATCACCGCGCGCATCGCGCTGCGCCAGGTGCGGCCGCGCGAGCTGTCGGGGTTGCGCGCGACGCTCGCCGCGCTGCCGATGCTGCGGGCCACGCTGCCGGCGGCGACCAGCGAGGCGGGACCGCCGCCCGGCGATCTTGCACCGGCCGCCGCGCCGGAGCCGTCGGCGACCACGACCGGCCTGCGCTCGCAGCGCGCCACCCTGCTCGACGACTGCCGCGCCGCGCTGAACCCGCCCCCGCGCATCGGCGCGCTGCTCGGCACCGCGGTCGCCGCCGAGCCTGCGGCGATGCTGCGCGACGGCGGCGTGATCGCCACCGGCCACGACGCCGAGCTCGACGAACTGCGCGCGATCTCGCAGCACGCCGACGCCTTCCTGCTCGAACTGGAGGCCCGGGAACGCACGCGCACCGGCATCGCCAACCTGCGCGTCCAGTTCAACCGCGTGCACGGCTTCTACATCGAGGTCTCGCAGGGGCAGCTCGACAAGGTGCCGGCCGACTATCGCCGGCGCCAGACGCTGAAGAACGCCGAGCGCTTCATCACGCCGGAGCTGAAGGCCTTCGAGGACAAGGCCCTGTCGGCCCAGGACCGCGCGCTGGCGCGCGAGAAGTGGCTCTGGGAGCAACTGCTCGATGCGCTGCAGCCTGAGCTCGCAACGCTCGCCGCGCTGGCGCGTGCATTGGCGACGCTCGACGCGCTCGCCGCGCTCGCCGAGCGCGCGCAGACGCTCGGCTGGTGCCGGCCGGAGTTCGTCGGCCACCCCTGCATCGAGATCGAAGGCGGGCGCCACCCCGTCGTCGAGGCCCGTCTGCAGGAGAGCGGCACGCCGTTCATCGCCAACGACTGTCGCCTCGACGCAAACCGCCGCATGCTGGTGATCACCGGCCCGAACATGGGCGGCAAGTCGACCTTCATGCGCCAGGTCGCGCTGATCGCGCTGCTCGCCTCGATCGGCTCCTTCGTCCCAGCGCGGGCCTGCCGCCTCGGCCCGCTGGATGCGATCCACACCCGCATCGGCGCCGCCGACGACCTGGCCAACGCGCAGTCGACCTTCATGCTCGAGATGACCGAGGCCGCGGCGATCGTGCACGGCGCGACCGAGCAGAGCCTGGTGCTGATGGACGAGATCGGCCGCGGCACCTCGACCTTTGACGGCCTCGCGCTGGCCGGCGCGATCGCGAGCCATCTGCACGACCGCAACCGCTCCATGACGCTCTTCGCGACCCACTACTTCGAGCTCACCGAGTTCCCGCAGCGCCATCCGCGTGCGCTCAACGTGCACGTGAGCGCCGTCGAGAGCGCGCAGCGCGGGCAGGCCGACATCGTCTTCCTGCACGAGATCCAGCCCGGCCCGGCGAGCCGCAGCTACGGCGTGCAGGTGGCGCGACTGGCCGGCATGCCTGCGCCGTTGCTGCGCCAGGCACGCGCCGCGCTCGAATCGCTCGAGGCCCAGCAGCGCGCCGCCGCCTCGCAGATCGACCTCTTCGCCGCCCCGCCGCCGGCCGCGCCGGCAGCGGCCACGGACCCGGCCCTCGACGGCCTCGTCGAGGCGCTGGACAGCCTCGACCCCGACGCGCTCAGCCCGCGCGAAGCGCTCGACGCGCTCTACCGCCTCAAGGGCCTCGCCGCCCCCGCCCTCGCCTCCGGGCGCAGCGCCGACCCCCTGTCCAGGACCCGCCAATGACCTATTGCATTGCCCTCAAGCTCGACGCCGGGCTCGTCTTCCTCTCCGACTCGCGCACCAACGCCGGCATCGATCACATCAACACCTTCCGCAAGATGATCATCTACGAGCGGCCGGGCGACCGCTTCATGGTGCTGCTGTCGGCGGGCAACCTGTCGGTCTCGCAGTCGGTGCGCGAGATCCTGCAGGTCGAGAAGATCCCGGGCGACGCGGAAGGCGACCCACCGATCACGCTCTGGAACGCAAAGAGCATGTTCGACGTCGCGCGCGTGCTCGGTGCGGCGGTGCGTCGCGTCTACAGCCAGGACGGGCCCTCGCTGCGCGCGGCGGGCATCGACTTCAACGTGAGCATGCTGCTCGGCGGGCAGATCCGCGGCGAGGGCATGCGCCTCTTCCTCGTCTACTCGGCGGGCAACTTCATCGAGGCCACGCAGGAGACCTGCTACTTCCAGATCGGCGAGAGCAAGTACGGCAAGCCGATCCTCGACCGCATGATCACGCCGAAGACCTCGCTCGACATCGCGGCCAAGTGCGCGCTGGTGTCGATGGACTCGACGATGAAGTCGAACCTCTCGGTCGGCCTGCCGCTGGACCTGATCGTCTACGAGGCGAACAGCTTCGCCTCCGACCAGTACGTCTGCATCGACGAGCACAACCCCTACTACCGCCTCGTGCACGACACCTGGGGCCTCAAGCTGCGCCAGGCCTTCGACACGCTCGAGGCGCCGAGCTGGGGCGAGACCGCTGGCGCGACCCCGCTGCGCGTGGCCTCGGCGCGCTTCGCCACGCTGCGCAAGATCTCGAACCCGGACGAGAAGATCGTCTGAGCCGAAGGCCATGCCGCGCGCCGCACACACGAACGCCCGGGCGAGTGCACCGGGGGCGGCGCCCGGGCGCCCTGCGGCACCGCCGACGATCGTCTTCTCGCACGGCAACGGCTTTCCCGCCTCGACCTACGGGCTGCTCTTCGACCTCTGGCGCGCCGCCGGCCACCGCGTGGTCGCGCAGGAGATGTACGGCCACGACCCGGCGCACGCGGTCAGCTCCAACTGGCCCAAGCTGCGCGAGCAATTGGTCAGCCTTATCGAGCGCGAGGCCTCGCCGGCGCCGGAGGGCGTGATCCTCGTCGGCCACTCGCTGGGCGGCCATCTGAGCCTGATGGCCGCCTGCATGCGCCCCGACCTGGCCCAGGGCGTGGTGATGCTCGACTCGCCGCTGGTCGGCGGCTGGCGCGCGCACAGCGTCCATGCGGTCAAGGCGAGCGGGCTGATCCGCCGCCTGGCGCTGAGCCGCACCGCGCGCCGACGCCGCCACGAATGGCCCGACCTCGACGCGGTGCGCCGGCACTTCGGCGCCAAGGCCATCTTCGCGGCCTGGGACCCGCGCATGCTCGAAGCCTACGTGCTGCACGGCACGGTCGAGGACGGCGACCTGCGCCGGCTGGCCTTCGAGCGCGAGATCGAGGCCCGCATCTACGACACCCTGCCACACCAGCTCGAAGCGCTGCTGCGGCGCCACCCGCTGCGCTGCCCTGCCGCCTTCGTCGGCGGCACGCGCTCGGCCGAAGTGCACCGCTTCGGACTCGCCTTGACGCGCCGGGTGACCGGCGGGCAGATCTCCTGGGTGGCCGGCACGCACCTGTTCCCGTTCGAGCGGCCCGACGAGACCGCCGCCGAGGTGCTGCACTGGATCACCGCCTTCGCCGACAGCGGCAGCGAGACGGTGGCGGGCCGCGCACCGAAGGCCTGAGCAGGGCCGGAGCGAAAGCTCGGCCGCCGCCCCTCGCGCAAGGCCCCGGCGCCGCGACCCGCCCCGGACAACAGGCGCGGCGCCCGCCGCCCGACCGCTTACCCGGCGTCGGGGCTGGGGGCCACGGCCCGGGCCGCGCGCACCGGCATCCAGCGCCCGAGGGCGGCGGCCAACTGCGGCAGCGAGACCGGCTTGCCCAGGTGGTCGTCCATGCCGCAGGCGAGGCACTTCGCGCGGTCCTCGGCCAGCGCGGCGGCGGTCAGCGCGACGATCGGCAGGCGCCTCGCCCCCAGCCGCTCGGCCTCGCCTTCGCGGATGCGGCGGGTCGCCTCGTAGCCGTCGACGACCGGCATGTGGCAGTCCATCAGCAGCGCGTCATAGCGGCCGGTGGCGGCCGCCTGCACCGCCTGGGCGCCATCGGACACGACGTCGACCTCGCAGCCCAGCCGTTCGAGCATCGCGCCGAGCACGACCTGGTTCACGTCGTTGTCCTCGGCCAGCAGCACGCGGCCGCTGAGCCGCGGCAGCCGCTCGGCCGGCACCGGCTCTGCGCTCGCCGCAGGGGCCGGCGCCAGCGGCAGGCGCAGCAGGCACCAGAAGGCGGAACCCTCGCCGACGCGGCTCTCGACGCCGACCTGCCCGCCCATCAGACCGATGAGCTGGCGCACGATCGACAGCCCGAGCCCGCTGCCGCCATGGCGGCGACTGGTCGACGCGTCGCCCTGCGTGAAGGGATCGAAGATGCGCTCGAGGTCGTCGGCCGGGATGCCGATGCCACTGTCGCGCACCTCGAAGCGCAGGGTCGCGTGCGCCCCGTCGTGCTCGACGACGCGCACGCCGAGCACCACCCGCCCGCACTCGGTGAACTTGATCGCGTTGGCGAGCAGGTTGACGAGCACCTGGCGCACCCGCACCGCGTCGCCGACCACGAGCGGCGGCAGCGTCTCGTCGATCTGCCCCTCGAGCGACAGCTCCCCGGCGACCGGACGCATCAGGTCGAGCACGTCGCGCGAGACCTGGCGCGGGCTGAAGACGCCGGCCTCGATGCGCAGGCCGCCAGCCTCGATGCGGGCGAGGTCGAGGATCTCGTCGATGATGTGCAGCAACGCGGAGGCCGAACCGTGCGCGGTCTGGGCGAGGCGACGCTGCTCGGGCGGCAGTTCGCCACCGAGCATCAGCTCGGTGGCCCCGAGGATGCCGCTCATCGGCGTGCGGATCTCGTGGCTGATCGTCGCCAGGAACTGGGTCTTGGCGACGTTGGCCTGGTCGGCGGCGCGGCGCGCGCTCTCGAGCTTGCGCGCCTGCGCCTCGAGCGACTGTGTCTGGCGCCCGAGCTGCTCGACCAGCAGCCGCCCGGTGCGCACCGCGCGCCGCATGCGGCGCCGAAGGCGCTCGGTGACGAGACCGGTGGTCGAGATGTAGAGGCCGCCGAAATAGAGCGTCACGACTACCATCGCCCGCTCGCCGCCGTCGATCAGCGGGCTCACGCCGAGGGTGTAGGCATAGAGCAGGTAGCTGGCGACGATGACGTGGGTGAAGTAGAAGGCGCGCGGCGCCCCGAAGCCAACCTGGTCGGCCACGCGCACGATCAGCAACAGGCCGAACAGCACGCTGGTCTGCTCGAAGCGGTAGAGCGTCGGGATCCACACCAGGATGTCCAGGTGCAGCAGCAGCAGCGTGACGTCCAGCGAACCCAGGCGCGACCAGAACCGCCAGGCGAAGGCCCAGGCCAGGGCGGCGAATCCGAAGTTGAGCGCGCACAGTTCGACGACCGACAGCCCCGCCGACGTGGGGTCGCCGCGCGAGCCGTGCAGCACCGTCATCAGGCTCAGCACCATGAAGCCGGCCACGCGGGTGGCCGGAATCTGCACGGTGTGCAGGCGTCTCCGATTGGCAAGGCGCTGCTGGTCGAGCTGCGCGATGTCGGTCAGGAAGCCTTCGTCGCCGACGTCGCCGAGCACGCTGGTATCGCCCCCCATCACCGTTGATGCGCGTCGTCTCATGCCCGTCCTCGTGCAGCGCCAGGGCTGCTGCACCGCAGAGCGCAGCGAGGACTATATGCGCGCCGCGCCGGCAGGCGCCGGGCGGGGCCGGCGGCGCGGGTCATCGCTGCGGGCGCAGGTCGAGGCGCTGCACCTGTTCGTCGGGCTGCGGCCACAGCGGCAGGTACTCGACCCGTGCCCAGGGCCGCAGCAGGTCGCGGTAGTGGCGCGAGAACGGCAGGCCCGACTGGCCGGACGAGAGGATCACCGCCGAGCGTGACGGGTCGGCGACGTCGTAGAGCGCGCGCAGCGCGGGCCCGTGCTCGTTCAGATAGAGCTCGCCGGTGCGGGCGTCCGGGCGCAGACCGGTGCGCGAGGCGTTGATCGAGTAGCTGTCGCCGCCGACCGGCACGCGCAGCTCGAACAGGCCCGCCACCGCCGCGATACGGCTGAACGGACGGTGCTCGGCGCGCGCGACGTGGGCGTCGCCCCAGCGCCAGCGGGCGACGTTCTCGCCATGGCGCGCCGCGAGCTCGTCGAGGGCGCGGTCAAGCGCGGCGTCCACCTGCCAGGCGCAGCTCTCCTGCACGTCGGTCGTCGCCTTGTCATCGCACCACCAGGCGTCGTCGCGCCGCAGCACGCCCTCCAGGGCGTCGCGGTAGCTGCGCGCGCCAAAGCTGGCGTCGAACGGCGCCGCGCCGACCTCGTCGGCGAACACGCCGCGCGTGAGCTGGCGCACCCAGGCCCAGAAGATCAGCGGCGCGGCCCGCCCGGCCTGCATGTCGCCGTCGAAGTCGATCAGCTCATGCTGGGCGGCCGCACGCAGCCGGTGCGCGCCCGCGGCGCGGCGCAGCCAGGGCAGGAGCTGCTGCGTCGCCGGCGAGACGGTGTCGGCCTGCATCGCCGCGAAGCTGCCGAGGGTGTGGCGCGGCCGGGCCAGCAGCAGCGACTCGATGCGCTGCTGGCGGTAGGGCAGCGACCACTCGCTGGTGATGAAGTGGGGATAGGTGTCGTCGTGGATGCGCTGGTTGGCGGTGGCCAGCCAGCCGCGCTCGGGCGCGATCTCGCGCGGCGTCGCCGTGGCGTCGACGAAGCCGTCCCAGTCGAAGCGGGCCTCCCAGCCCGGCGCGGGCGCCAGGCCCATCAGGTCGTTGGCCGGGGCGCGCTTGGGCACGCGGCCGGCGGCAACGAAGCCGATCTGCCCTTCGCGGTCGGCCACCAGCATGTTCTGCATCGGCGCGACGCTGGTCGCCGAGGCGCGCACGAATTCGTCGAGCGAGCGCGTCTGCTGCAGGCGCAGCATCGCCACCATCGAGCCGGGGTCGGGGTCGAGCGCGGTCCAGCGCAGCGCCAGCGCGTAGGTCGGCTTGGGGCCCTCGAAGGCGGGCAGCCCGGCGGCGACGCCGGCATCGGAGATCACCGGGCCGTGTCGGCTGCGCCGCACCTGCATCACCACCTCGGAGCCGCCGCGCACGCGGATCGTCTCGCGCGCGGTCTCGAAGCGGGCCCAGCCCTCGGGCGTCTGGTAACGCATCGGGTCGGCCGGGTCGATGCGCTCGAGATAGAGGTCCTGCACGTCGGGGCCGGTGTTGGTGAAGCCCCAGGCGAGCTGCCGGTTCTGCCCCAGCAGTACTGCGGGCAGCCCGGGCAGCGTGGCGCCGGCGACCTCGAAGTCAGGCGTGACGAGGCGCGCCAGGTACCACAGCGAAGGCGCGCTCAGGCGCAGGTGCGGGTCGTTGGCGAGCAGCGGCCGGCCGGTCTCGCTGCGGCTGCCATCAACCGCCCAGTTGTTCGAGCCGACGCCCTCGACCCCGGCCTCGGGCGCTGCGGCGAGCAGGCGCCCGAGCACGGCGTCGTCGAGGCCGGAGACCTCCCAGCTGTCAAGGCGCTCGCCGTAGTCGGGGGCGAGGCGGGGCCGCTCGCCCGGTGCCGGCGGCAGCAGCTCGTCCAGGCGCTCGGCCGGCAGGCGGCGTGCCAGGCGCAGGCGCAGCAGCTCGCTGCCCCAGTTGCCGCCGAGGTCCCAGGCCATCAGGATCGCCCAGGCCATGCTGTCGGTCGCCGTCCAGGGTTCCGGCGTCAGGCCGAGCATCAGGAACTCGGGCGGGCGGGCCCGCATCGCATGCCGGATCGCGGCGTTGATGCCGGCCGTGTAGGCCGTCACCAGGCGCCGTGACTCGCCGAACATCGCCTCCCACTGGCCCTGGGCCGCGCGGCGCACCTGCAGCGTGCGCATGAATCGGTCGGTGGCGAGCGTGCTCTCGCCGAAGGCCTCGGCCAGGCGCCCCGCCGCCAGGCGCCGCTGCGTCTCGAGCTGCCAGAGCCGGTCCTGGGCATGGACGAAGCCGAGGCCGAAGGTCGCGTCCTCGAGCGATCCGGCGCGGATCGACGGGATGCCGTGGCGGTCGCGCTCGATGCGCAGGTCGGCCCGCAGGCCGTCGAGCACCAGCGCCCCGTCGGAAAGCGGCGCCGCGCGCTGGAAGTAGACGCCCACCGTCACGGCGACAGCGCCCACCAGCAGCAACACCGCGACCAGCAGCTTGCGCGCCCACGACATCCCGGCCTCGCCGTCCCTTCTTCTCGATCTCCCAACGAGTGCGCGAGCCTACCCGCGCCAGCGCCCGCCGGGCATCCGGTCTTGCCTGGCGCGAGGCCCGAACGGCCGTGAACAAGATCCGGGCCAGCGCCCGGCATGCGGAACTGGCCTTGCGCCGCGGCGCATTTCCACCGACCAGGCACGCACCCCAGCGGCCAAGATCGGCGCAAACGTTAGAAGCACATGCCGATCAAGCTGATCCTCCGTACCGCCGCCGCCCTCCGCGGCGCCGCGCCGCCCCGTGCGGAGACCCGCCTCGAGGTCTGCCCGCCCGCGGCGGCGCCGCGCAAGCCGCTCGGCCGCCTTGCGACCTGGCTCCGGGGCCCCTGGGTCGAAGGCACCGACGCCGAACGCCTGCGCAGTGACGGTGACGAGGCGCAGCTCCAGCGCGCCCGCGCAGACTTCGTCGGCCAGCTCGAGGACATCCGCAGCCGTGATGCCGAGCAGCTGTGCCACCGGGTCGAGATGGCGACCAGCCTGCGCGAGCTGTGGCATCTGCGCTCCCGTCTGTTCGATCTGGTCGCCCGGCAGCAGAGCCAACAGGACGCTGAGCGGCGCCTGGCGCGCCTGAACGTCCACTTCCCGACCCGCTCGCCGCGCTCCGGCCTCGCGCCGCTCGACCGGCTGGCCGACCTGGACGCCCGACGCCGATGAACGGTCGCTGCTTCCCCCCTGCCAGCACCGGCGGTGCCAAGGCGATTCCGCTCTTCGGCGGCAAGGCGCCGGGCACCGTCGACAGCCGGCACCACCGCATCGGCGTGCGGCGCCGGTTCGTCGCGATGAAGGACTGCTTCATGCGCGCCGCCGCCCATGTGCCGGGCAGTGCCGGCGTCGCGCTGCAGCAGCGCGTGCGCCGGGCGCAGGACCCGTTCGAGCTTCTCGCGTTGCAGCTCGAGTTGCTCGACGGCCTGAACGCCGCCGACACCCGCAGCGTCGAGCTGCGCCTGGAAGTCGAGAGCCAGCTCGACCGCCTGTTCGCCGGCGGCGCCGAAGGCCTGTCGCGCTGAGCCGGCCGAGGCGCGCCGCGGCGCGCCCGACACGCCGCAGGACTCATCGCAGGCCTGCGCTCCAGAGATCCATGCCCCAGGGCCACGCCACTGCCCCTGCCGGCGGGGCGTCGCTACACTGGCGACCCCATCCTGCCTATGCCGCCGCTGCAGCCAGGACGCTGCGCAAGTCGCGGCCAAGCGCGCACCCGCCGGAGCTCGCCCAATGACCGTCATCCGCTACGCCGACTTTGTCGACAGCATCGCCGCCGCCCTCCAGTACATCAGCTACTACCACCCGGCGGACTACATCGAACACCTCGCCCGCGCCTACGAAGGCGAGGCCTCGCCCGCCGCCAAGGACGCGATCGCGCAGATCCTGACCAATTCGAAGATGTGCGCCGAAGGCCGGCGCCCGATCTGCCAGGACACCGGCATCGTCAACGTCTTCCTGAAGATCGGCATGGACGTGCGCTTCGAGGGCTTCGGCGAAGGCATCCATGCCGCCGTCAACGAGGGCGTGCGACGCGGCTACAACGACCCCGAGAACAAGCTGCGCGCGAGCATCGTCGCCGACCCGCAGTTCGAGCGGAAGAACACCAAGGACAACACGCCGGCGGTGGTGCACATCGACGTCGTGCCTGGCAGCACCGTCGACGTGCAGGTCGCCGCCAAGGGCGGCGGCAGCGAGAACAAGACCAAGTTTGTGATGCTCAACCCGAGCGACAGCCTGGTCGACTGGGTGCTCAAGACGGTGCCGACGATGGGCGCAGGCTGGTGCCCGCCCGGCATGCTCGGCATCGGCATCGGCGGCAGCGCCGAGAAGGCGATGCTGATGGCCAAGGAATCGCTGATGGAGCCGGTCGACATGTACGAGCTCAAGCAGCGAGGCCCGCAGAACAAGGCCGAGGAGCTGCGCATCGAGCTGTGCGACAAGATCAACGCGCTGGGCATCGGCGCCCAGGGCCTGGGCGGGCTCACGACCGTGCTCGACGTGAAGATCTCGATGTTCCCGACCCATGCCGCGAGCAAGCCGGTGGCGATGATCCCGAACTGCGCCGCCACTCGGCATGCGCACTTCGTGCTCGACGGCTCGGGCCCGGCCTACATCGACCCGCCGAGCCTCGACCTCTGGCCCGACGTGCACTGGGCGCCCGACTACAACAAGAGCAAGTCGGTCAACCTCGACACGCTGACGCGCGAGGAGGTCGCGAGCTGGAAGCCCGGCGACACCCTGCTGCTGAACGGCAAGATGCTGACCGGCCGAGACGCCGCGCACAAGCGCATCCAGGACATGCTGGCCAAGGGCGAGCCGCTGCCGGTGGACTTCGCCAACCGGGTCATCTACTACGTCGGCCCGGTCGACCCGGTGCGCGACGAGGTGGTCGGCCCGGCCGGCCCGACGACGGCCACCCGCATGGACAAGTTCACCGAGATGATGCTGGCCAAGACCGGCCTGATCGCGATGATCGGCAAGGCCGAGCGCGGGCCGGTGGCGATCGAGGCGATCCGCAAGCACAAGAGCGCCTACCTGATGGCGGTGGGCGGCGCGGCCTACCTGGTCGCGAAGGCGATCAAGGGGGCTCAGGTCGTGGGCTTCGCCGACCTGGGCATGGAGGCGATCTACGAGTTCGACGTCAAGGACATGCCGGTGACGGTGGCGGTCGATGCCGCCGGCACCAGCGTGCACCAGACGGGGCCGACCGAATGGCAGGCGAAGATCGGCAAGGTGCCGGTCGCCGTGGTCTGACCAAAAGACAAACGCCCTCGCGCCTGAGGCGCGAGGGCGTTGTCGACTCGGCGGAGCCGGTCAGCCCATGTGCAGGCCGCCGTTGATGCTGAAGTCGGCGCCGGTCGCGAAGCCGGCCTCGTCGGAGGCGACCCAGCTCACCATCGAGGCGATCTCCTCCGCGCTACCCAGGCGCTTGACGGGGATCGTCGCGATGATCTTGTCGAGCACGTCCTGGCGGATCGCCTTGACCATCTCGGTGCCGATGTAGCCGGGGCTCACGGTGTTCACCGTCACGCCCTTGCTGGCGAATTCCTGGGCCAGGGCCATCGTGAAACCATGCATGCCGGCCTTGGCAGCGGAATAGTTGGTCTGACCGGCCTGGCCCTTCTCGCCGTTGACCGAGCTGATGTTGACGATGCGGCCCCAGCCCTTTTCGGACATGCCATCGATCACCTGCTTGGTCACGTTGAACAGGCTGTCCAGGTTGGTCGAGATCACGGCCTGCCAGTCGGCCGGGCTCATCTTGCGGAACATGCCGTCGCGCGTGATGCCGGCGTTGTTCACCAGCACGTCGACGACACCGTGCTCTCCCTTGACCTTCTCGAAGGCCTGGACGGTCGACTCCCACTCGGCCACGTTGCCCACCGAGGCATAGAACGTGAAGCCCTGCGCCTTCTGCTCGTCGAGCCACTTCTTGTGGTCGCGGCTCGGGCCGCAGCCGGCGATGACCTTGAAGCCGTCCTTGTGCAGGCGCTGGCAGATTGCGGTCCCGATGCCGCCCATGCCACCTGTGACGTATGCCAGTTTCTGACTCATCTGTTTCTCCGTTGGTAGTCCGTTCAAATCCAATAGCCCGTCAAGGCTCGGGGTTGCGCCGGTGATCGTCAACCCCGAGAAGTCCCTTGTCGGCGGCGCCCACGGCGCCCTGTCAGCCCCGTGTCGTCAGTGTCCGACCCTCAGGGCGACATCCCTGCCCTCGCGGGCCCCAAACGGTGCGCTCAGGCCTTGGCCTTCACGTACCGGCCCGGTGCGGGTTCGATCACCGGGTGGGCCCGCCCGCCTGGCGCGCGCGGTGCATTCACCTGCTTGCCCGCGTGCGAGGCCAGCCAGTCGGACCAGTCAGGCCACCAGCTGCCGGCCTGCTCGGTCGACTTGGCGAACCATTCCGAGGCGGTGGCAGGCAGCTTCGCCGGGCCGGTCCAGTGGCTGCGCTTCTTCTTTGCCGGGGGGTTGATCACGCCGGCGATGTGCCCGGAGGCACCCAGCATGAAGCGCACCGGCCCGCCGAGCAGTTGGGTGCCCGCGTAGGCGGACTCCCAGGGCACGATGTGGTCCTCGCGCGAAGCGTAGAGGTAGGCCGGCGTCTTGATGCTGCCGAGGTCGACGGGCTCGCCGCAGACGGTCAGCGCACCGGGCTCGCGCAGCTTGTTCTCGAGGTAGGTGTTGCGCAGGTACCAGCAGAACATCGGCCCCGGCAGGTTCGTGCTGTCGCTGTTCCAGTACAGCAGGTCGAACGGCGGCGGGCTCTCGCCCTTCAGGTAGTTGCCGACGACGTAGTTCCACACCAGGTCGTTCGGGCGCAGGAAGCTGAAGGTCGTCGCCAGTTCCTGGCCGCGCAGCAGGCCGCCGCCGCTCGGGCTGTTCGGGCCGAGCGTCATCTCGCGCACCTGCACCGAGGGCTCGTCGATGAAGAGGTCGAGCACGCCGGTGTCGGTGAAGTCGAGCAGCGTGGTCAGCAGCGTCAGGCTCGACGCCGGCTCCTCGCCGCGCGCCTTCAGCACGGCCAGCGCGGTGGTCAGAATCGTGCCGCCGACGCAGAAGCCGAGCGTGTTGAGCTCGGCGCTGCGCGTGATCGCCTGCACCTCGTGGATCGCGCGGATGACGCCGTTCTCGATGTAGTCGTCCCAGGTCGTGTGGGCCAGGCTCTCGTCGGGATTGCGCCAGCTGACCACGAAGGTGCGGTGTCCCTGCCCGACGCTGTAGTTGAGGACCGAGTTGTCCGGCTGCAGGTCGAGGATGTAGAACTTGTTGATGCACGGCGGCACGAACAGGATCGGCCGCTCGTAGACCTTCGCCGTCGTCGGGTGGTATTCGATCAGCTGGAACAGCTCGTTCTCGAACACCACGGAGCCCGGCGTCGTCGCGACGTTGCGGCCGATCTCGAACACGCTCTCGTCGGTCTGCGACATGCGGCCCTGCTGCACGTCCTGCCACAGGTGCTGCAGGCCCTGGGCGATGCTCTCACCCTTGGTCTCGAGCGCCTTGCGCTGCGCCTCGGGGTTGAGCGCCAGGAAGTTGCTCGGGCTCGCGGCATCGGCCCACTGCTGGACCGCGAAGCGGATGCGCTGGCGCGTCTTCTCGTCGCCGCCCTCGAGCTGCTCGGACATCTGCAGCATCGTGCGCGCGTTCAGCAGGTACATCTGCGCGACGTAGGCCGCGGCGGGGTTCTCGGCCCAGGCGCTGTTCGCGAAGCGGCGGTCGGGCACCGGCTTGCCCCCCTTGGCGCCCTCGCCATTGGTGGCGGCCTGCTGGAGCCGGTTGATCGTCTCGTTCCAGAGGGTAGCCGCCTGCTGGATGTACTCGGTCTGCAACGCGGTCATCGACGACAGCGGCAGCGAAAGCCCCGCAAAGGACTTCCACGAATCTCCGAGGCTGGTACCGAAGGCGCGTGCGGCCTCGGCCAACTCGTTCGCGCCGCGGGTCTGCGGCGCGCCGGGCTTGCTGGTCATCTTGCTTGTCTCCTCGTCTTGCCACGTATGGTCGGGGCGTTCACGTCCGCGCTCGCTGGCGGCGCCGCGTGCCGACGCGCGACGATACCGCATCGGGCCCCATCAACCGGTGCGCACCGGGCTCTCCAGTCAGGCTTTCCGCGACGCGGCCATCGGGCGAGTAGCGTGATAAGCGCGCCGCGTCCGCCCCAAGCTCGGCAGCCGGGTCAAAGGGTCGGGCCATGACGGTGGATCCACACGGCGGCCGCCATGCGGCCGGTCGCGCCGTCTCGCCGGTAAGAAAAGTAGCGTTCCGCCCCGGTCGCGGTACAGGCCCTGGCCGAGTCGAGCATCGCGACGCCCGCCCGGCGCAGCCGCTCCTCGGCCAGGCCGGCGAGATCGGCGGCCCAGGTCGGGCGCACAGCGCCCGGGGCGGCGCCTCCGCTCACGACCTCGCCGCCGCGTGCCCACGGGCGGAAGTGCGCCGACGGCCGTGCCGGCTCGGCACCGAAGGCCCGCAGCACGTCCGCGCCCACCTCGAAGCGCTGCGGCCCGATCGCCGCGCCGAGCCAGGCCTCGACCTCCGCCGGCTCGCACTGCGCCGCCTCGCACAGCGCCAAGACGGTGGCCTCGAGGACACCGCCCGCCAGCCCGCGCCAGCCGGCATGGGCGGCCGCAACCGCCCGCCCCTGCGGCGCGGCGAAGAGCACCGGCAGGCAGTCGGCGACCAGGATCGTGCAGGCCAGGCCGGGCTCGGTGCTGACGCAGGCGTCGGCCTCGTGCGTCGCGGCCGCCGGCTCCAGGTCGGCAGCGGTCAGACGCACGACGCGGCTGCCGTGCACCTGTCCCAGGTAGACGGGCCGCGCGCCCAGCACCTGCGCGAAGGCGGCACGGTTCGCCGCCACGGCACCGGGCAGGTCGCCGACGTGGTCGCCGAGGTTGAAGCCCTGCCAGGGCGCGGCGCTCGCGCCACCGCCGCGCGTCGTCATCACGGCACCGATGCCGGGCTGGCGCCATGCCGGGCGCAGCCACGCCTGCGTGTCGGGCAGTTCGGGCGCCGGCGTCGGGGTGGTGCCGGCGGCGGGCGTCATCGGCCGTCCAGCCATGCGGCCAGCCGCAGTCGCAGTCGCAGGCCCAGACCCACGCCGCGCCAGACGGACGGTGCGCCGGGCATTCCGTCAGGCCGCCGCGTCGGGACAGGCCGACGGCTGGGCCGCCTGGAACGCCGGCTGCGCCATGCAGTGCTCGAAGATCCGCATCACGGTGGGCACATGGTCGAGCCGCGACTCGAAGCGCTGCGCGTTGAAGATCTGCGGCACCAGCGTGCAGTCGGCCAGCGTGGGCGTGTCGCCGTGGCAGTAGCGGCCGGTACGCGGGTCGCCGGCGAGGCGCCGTTCGACCGCTTCGAGCCCGCTCTCTGTCCAGTGGCGGTACCAGGCGTTCTTCTGCTCGTCGGAGATGCCGAGGTCGTGCACCAGGTAGCGCAGCACGCGCAGGTTGTTGAGCGGATGGATCTCGCAGGCGATGTCCTGCGCGATCGCGCGCACCCGGGCACGCTCGGCCGGGACCTTCGGCAGCAGCGGCGGCTCGGGGTGGGTCTCGTCGAGGTACTCGATGATCGCGAGCGACTGCGACAGGCGCTCGTCGCCGTCGACCAGCAGCGGCACCAGCCGGGCCGGCGCCAGCTCGGCGTAGGCGGGTTGGGCCTGCTCGTTGCGCAGCAGATGGATCGGGCGGTAGTCGTAGGGTAGGCCCTTCAGCGCGAGCGCGATCCGCACGCGAAACGAGGCCGACGACCGGAAGTAGTTGTAGAGCTCCATCGCGCGCTTCCTCGCAGGCTCAGGGAGACACGGACCCGGCGGGAACCGGGCCCCCGAACGCCTCAGCGCCCGCGGTATTCGACGCGCAGCACCGGCAGCGAGCCGACCTGCGCCTCGAGGCGGTCGCCGGGCACGACGGCAGCGACGCCCTCGGGCGTGCCACTGTAGATCAGGTCGCCGGGGGCCAGCGTCCAGGCCGCCGACAGGTGCTCGATCACCTCGGGAATGCTCCAG
The DNA here is from genome assembly GCA_035911095.1 of Ideonella sp. Classification (GTDB taxonomy): domain Bacteria; phylum Pseudomonadota; class Gammaproteobacteria; order Burkholderiales; family Burkholderiaceae_C; genus JAMHWF01. The sequence continues at coordinate 300,031 of JAMHWF010000053.1, forward strand.
ATCAGCTTGCCGATGCGGCTCGACTGGCGCGCCTTGCCGTTGACCGCGAGGCCGATCGGGGTGTCGGCGTCGATGCCCGCGTCGCGCACCGGCACCAGCTCGCCGATCGGCGCCGAGTCGTCGAAGCCCTTGGCGATCGACCAGGGGCGGCCCTGCTTCTTCATCTCGGACTGCAGGTCGCGCCGCGTCATGTCGAGCCCCACCGCATAGCCCCAGACATGCTCGAGCGCGCGCGCGGCGGGAATGTCGCGCCCGCCGGTGCCGAGCGCGACGACGAGCTCGACCTCGTGGTGCAGGTCCCGGGTGAGGCTCGGATACTCGATCGTCGCGGTCTCGCCTTCGGCCACCGGCACCACGGCGTCGGCCGGCTTCATGAAGAAGAACGGCGCCTCGCGGCCCGAGTAGCCCATCTCCTGCGCGTGCTCGACGTAGTTGCGGCCGACACAGTAGATGCGATGGACGGGGAAGCTGCCGCCGCCGCGCACGCGGACGTCGCGGGCGGCGGGTGCGGTGATGACATGGGCCATCGAATCTCTCCGTGGGTGGGGGGCTGCGCCACGCACCACGCGCCGGGCGGGAAACGGGCTGGCGGACCAAAGGGGGCGAAGATGATGCCACGCGCCCCGGCATCGACAGCCGCGGCAAGGCGCGCCGCTACACTCGACGCCATGTTCCAGCCCCGCAGCTACAAGCATTGCAAGAACTGCGGAGGCGCGGTGCAGTACCGCATCCCACCGGACGACAACCGCGAGCGCGCCTGCTGCGACGTCTGCGGCGGCGTGTTCTACGAGAACCCGCTGAACGTCGTCGGCACGGTGCCGGTCTGGGGCGAGCAGGTGCTGCTGTGCCGGCGCAACATCGAGCCGCGCTACGGGCTGTGGACGTTGCCGGCCGGCTTCATGGAGCTCGGCGAGACGACCTCAGCCGGCGCCGCCCGCGAGACCGACGAAGAGGCGGGCGCTCGGATCGAGCTGCAGGGCCTGTTCACCCTGCTCAACGTCGTGCGCGTGGGTCAGGTGCACCTCTTCTACCGCGCACGCCTGCTCGACACCGACTTCGCGCCCGGCCCCGAGACGATCGAGGCGCGGCTGTTCGCCGAATCCGAGGTGCCCTGGGATCAACTGGCCTTCAGAACCGTGCGAACGACACTCGAACGCTACTTCCAGGACCGTCGGGAGGGTGCTTTCGGGGTTCACTGCGTCGATATTCCCTGACGGCCCCGCGACTCCCTCAGGGGGTTGCCCGCCCAGTCGTTCGCGGGCCGTCTAGTCCGCCACGATGAGTTCCGACCCTTCTCGTTCTGCGACCGCCGAGCTGGCCCCTGAGGCCTCTGCGCCGGCGGCCGCCACTGCCGTCGCCACTGCCGCTGCCGTGACAGCCCCCTCCGGCGGCGCCGAACGCCTGCGCGAGGACCTCGTCCATCCCGACTCTCTGCTCGACGCCCTGCTCGAGGCCTGCCGGCTGCAGGGCGTCGCAGTGACGCGGGCGGCGCTGTCGGCCGGCCTGCCGCTCGAGCGCGGCCGCCTGCGACTCGGCCTGGTCGAGCGGGCGGTCGAACGCGTCGGCATGAGCGCCCGGCTGCGCCGGCTGCCGCTCGACAGCCTCGACCCCTACACGCTGCCCGCGCTGCTGGCGCTGCAGGACAACGGCGCCTGCCTGCTGCTCGGCTGGGCCGACGACGGCGCCGCGCGCGTGCTGCTGCCCGAGACCGGCCAGGGCGAGATGCGCCTGCCGCGCGACGAGCTGGCGGCGCGCTACGCCGGCATCGCCGTCTTCGTGCGGCCGCGCCTGCGCTTCGACGCCCGCGCCTCGGTGGCGCCGGCCGGCGCGGAAGCCACGCCGGCGGCGGCGGCGGAAGCCTCCGGCCACTGGTTCTGGCGTGCGATCGCGGCCCAGCGCGGCGTCTACGCGGACGTGCTCTGGGCGGCACTGTTGATCAACCTGTTCGCCCTCGCCCTGCCCCTGTTCACGATGAACGTCTACGACCGCGTGGTGCCGAACCACGCGATGGAGACGCTCTGGGCGCTGGCGATCGGCGTGGCGCTGGTGATGTGCATGGATCTCTTCATGCGCAGCCTGCGCAGCCGCTTCGTCGACGAGGCGAGCGCGCGCATCGACGTGCAGCTGTCGGCCACCCTGATGGAACGCGTGCTCGGCATGCGCCTGGCCCACCGGCCGGAGTCGGTCGGCTCCTTCGCCGCCAACCTGCGCGGCTTCGAGCAGGTGCGCGACTTCATCGCCTCGGGCACGGTGCTGGCGCTGGTCGACCTGCCCTTCGCCGTGCTGTTCCTCGGCGTGATGCTCTGGATCTCCCCCTGGCTGGCCCTGCCGCCGCTGGTCGCGGCGGTGGCGATCCTGGTCGCGGGCTACGTGCTGCAGTACCGGCTCCACGAGCTGGCCAAGGCCAGCCACGAGGCCGGCGCGCTGCGCAACGCCACGCTGGTCGAGAGCTTGACCGGCATCGAGACGATCAAGTCGCAGGCCGCCGAAGGCCTGGTGCAGGGGCGCTGGGAGCAGGCCAATACCCAGCTCGCGCGCCTGACGGTGCGCATGCGCGGCCTGGCGGCCAAGGCGAGCTACGGCACCGCCTGGCTGACCCAGCTCGCGACGGTGGCGATCGTCGTCGTCGGCGTCTACTTGATCGGCGAGCGGGCGCTGTCGATGGGGGGCCTGATCGCCTGCAGCATGCTGGCCGGTCGCGCCCTGGCACCGGCGGGGCAGGTGGTCGGCCTGCTGATGCAGTACCAGGGCGCGCGCACCGCGCTCGACAGCCTGAACGCGGTGATGGCCAAGCCGGTCGAGCGGCCCGCCGGCGAGCGCTTCGTCCACCGCGGCCAGCTGCGCGGGGACATCGAGTTCCGCAACGTGCGCTTCGCCTACCCGAACCGGCAGGACGCCGCCCTCGACGGCGTGAGCTTCCGCATCGCGGCCGGCGAGCGCGTCGCGCTGATCGGCCGCGTCGGCTCGGGCAAGAGCACGGTGCACAAGCTGATGCTGGGCCTGTTCCAGCCGAGCGAGGGCGCGGTGCTGCTCGACGGCATCGACCTGCGCCAGCTCGACCCGGCCGACGTGCGGCGCAACCTGGCCTGCGTCTCGCAGGACGTGACCCTGTTCTACGGCAGCCTGCGCGAGAACATCGCCTTCGGCCTGCCGCACGCCGACGACGGCGCGATCGTCGCCGCCGCCGAGACCGCGGGCCTCGCCGAGTTCGTCAACCGCCACCCGCGCGGCTTCGACATGCCGGTCGGCGAGCGCGGCGAGTTCCTCTCCGGCGGCCAGCGCCAGGCGGTCGGCCTCGCGCGGGCGCTGCTGCACCACGCGCCGGTGCTGCTGCTCGACGAGCCGACCAGCGCGATGGACTTCAGCACCGAGGCCCAGGTCACGCAGCGCGTGGCCGCCTTCTCGCGCGACAAGACGGTGGTGCTGGTGACGCATCGCACCTCGATGCTCGCGATGGTCGACCGCGTGATCGTGATCGACGGCGGCCGCGTCGTCGCAGACGGCCCGCGCGACCGGATCATGGAAGCGCTGCAGAGCGGGCGCATCGCGAGGGCGGCGCCATGAGGGCACTCGGCACCGGCCGCGCGCAGGCGGCGGCCCTCCCTTCCGGCCCGACCGCGCGCAGCGCAGGGGTGCCCCGATGAGCTCGGCCGAACACCAGGGACACCAGGCGCAGGGCGCCGCGCTGACGGCGCTCGGCACGCTGGGTCGCGCCGTGCTCGGCGTGCTGGAAGGCGTGCGCCGCGTGCTCGCGCCGCTCACCGACCGCTGGCTCGGCGGCCCCGCGGCCGAGCCTGGCGACGCCACCGGCCGCGGCGCGGTGCGCAGCTTCGAACTCGAGGCCGAAGAGTTGCTGTCGGGCCGCGGCCTGCGCGAGTCGCGTCTGATCGTGCGCACGGCCGTGCTGGCGGCCGGCGTGCTCGTCGCCTGGGCCGCGCTGGCGCCGATCGACGAGGTGACGCGCGGCGACGGCAAGGTGATCCCCTCGCGCCAGCTGCAGGTTGTGCAGTCGCTCGACGGCGGCGTCGTCACCGAGATCCTGGTGGCCGAGGGCCAGACGGTCGAGCCGGGCGACGTGCTGCTGCGCCTGGAAGAGATCCGCGCCACCTCGGGCGTGCGCGAGAGCGCCGCCCAGGGTTTCGCCCTCGCCGCGCGCCAGGCACGGCTGCGCGCACTGGCCGAGAACGCGCGCTTCGCCCCGCCGGCGGCCAAGGGCGCCGAGGAGCAGCGCATCGTCGAGGAGGAGCGGCGGCTTTACGAAGCGCGCATCACCGAGCTCGCGACCCAGCTGTCGATCAACCGCCAGCAGCTGCAGCAGCGCGAACAGGAGCTCAGCGAGATGCGCGCCCGGCGCAGCACCGCCGACCGCAACCGCGAGCTGGGACAGCAGGAGCTGGACAAGACGCGCCCGCTGCTGGCCACCGGCGCGGTTTCGGAGGTCGAGATCCTGCGCCTCGAGCGCGACGTCGCGAAGAGCCGCGGCGACGCCGAGCAGGCCGTGGCGCAGATCGCCCGCGTGCAAGCCGCGATCGGCGAGGCGCAGCGCAAGACGCAGGAGACGGAACTCGTCTTCCGCAACGAAGCGCGCAAGGAGCTCGCCGAGGTGGTCGGCAAGATCAACACGCTCAACGAAGGCGCGGTCGCGCTGGCCGACAAGGTCGACAAGGCGCAGGTCAAGAGCCCGGTGCGCGGCCGCGTGCAGCGCCTGCTGGCGAACACCGTCGGCGGCGTGGTGCAGCCGGGCAAGGACATCGTCGAGATCGTGCCGCTCGACGACGCGCTGGTCCTCGAGACCAAGGTGATGCCGCGCGACATCGCCTTCATCCACCCGGAGCAGCCGGCGACGGTGAAGTTCACCGCCTACGACTTCGCGGTCTATGGCGGGCTCGACGCGAAGGTCGAGAACATCAGCCCGGACACCGTCGTCGACGACCGCGGCAACGCCTACTACCTGGTGCGGGTGCGCACGACGCAGAGCAACTTCAGCGAGAAGCTGCCGATCATCCCGGGCATGACGGCCGAGGTCGACATCCTCACCGGCCAGAAGACGGTGCTGTCGTACCTGCTCAAGCCGGTCCTGCGTGCGCAGGCGTATGCACTGCGCGAACGTTAGAAATTCACGCCCCCCGAATGCCGGGTTGCCGGGCAGCGCAGTGAAACCCGTCACGCCGCCCCGGGGCGGCGCTCCCCCGCTCGCGCTGCAGGCTGCCTATGCTGCGCGCCACGTCGTGCACGCGCGCGTCGCGGCACGCCGCCGTTCCCGCCGCGAGCCGGGCACCGCTCTCTTCGTCTGAGGTCAACATGCCGATCATCGTCCAGCCCGCCTTCGGCCGCGTCACGGGTCTCTGGGGCACAGCGCAAGTGCGCACCGCCGACGGCCGCCTGCGCCCGCTCGAGCTCGGCGACCTGCTGCGCAAGGGCGATGTCGTACTGACCTCGCAGGACGGCATCGTCCAGATCACCGAAGAGCCCGCCGAGCGCCACCGCGAGGCGGCCCAGCCGGCCGATGACTTCGACCGCGTCATCGCCGCGCTCGACTCCGCCGACCCCGACGCGGCGCCGGCCGCCGGCGGCGGCGACGGCCGGCTCGACCCGGGCCTGCGCGTCGGGCGCGTCAGCGAGAGCGTGACCCCCGCCAGCCTGCTGACCGACGGCCCGCAGGCCGAGACCGTGGCCTTCGAGAGCTACGAGACCGCGCCCGAGGAGCAGCTGCCGCGCGACCCGGCCGTCGACCCGACGCCGCCCAACCCGCCGATCGAGCCGCCGCGGGCCGGCAGCTCGACCATTTCCGCTGCCGAGGAAGGCGCGCCGGTCGCGCTCGGCCTGCCGCGGCCCGAAGGCAGCGTGACCGGCATCACGGTCGACACGGTGCCGACGATCGGCGAGATCCGCACCGCCGACGGCCGCACCGTCGCCGTCGGCGACCGGCTGACACCGGACGAGCTGTCGGGTCTGGTCTACGTGCCGCCGGCCGACTACGACGGCCGTTCGCCGGTGGGCGACTTCGGCTACACGGCCCAAGGTCCCGGCGGCGGCGCGAGCGGCAGCACGACGATCGACCTGCAGGCCGTCAACGACCTGCCGGTGGCGAGCTCGACCCAGATCAGTGCAACCGAAGAAGGTGCGCCGGTGCCGCTCGGCCTGAGCGCACCGACCGATGCGGACGGCGATGCGCTGACGATCACCGTCACCTCGCTGCCGGCCAGCGGCACGATCACCCGGGCCGACGGCACGCCGCTCGTGCTCGGGCAGCAGCTGACGCCGGCCGAACTCGCGGGCCTGCTCTACACGCCCCCAACCGACGTGCCGCCGGGCGGCGCGAGCGTCGACTTCGGCTACAGCGTCTCGGACGGCACGGCGACTACCACCGGGGGCACCACGATCGCGCTGACGCCGGTCGACGACCCGGCCGTGGTCTCCTCCGGCAGCGGCAACACCAGCGAGGACGGCCCGCCGGTCACCGGCACGCTCACCGCCACTGACGCCGACAACCCCGGCCTGGCCTTCGTGCCGGGCAGCAGCACCGGCGCCTACGGCAACCTGGTCCTCTCGGCCGGTGGCGACTGGACCTACACCCTGGCACCGGCCGCGCAGGCGCTGGCCGCGGGCCAGGTCGTGACCGAGACCTTCACCGTTGCCCTGACCGACGGTTCGACCACGACCGTCACGATCACCGTCACCGGTACCGACGACGCGCCAGTCATCTCCGCCGGCACCGGCGCGATCGCCGAGGACCAGCCGCCGGTCAGCGGCCAGCTCACCGCGAGTGACGCCGACAACCCCGGCCTCGCCTTCGTGCCGGCCAACCCGGCCGGCAGCTACGGCTCGCTCGCCATCGACGCCACCGGCGCCTGGAGCTACACGCTCGGCCCGTCATCGCAGGCGCTGGCCGCCGGCCAGGTCGTGACCGAAGCCTTCACCGTCACGCTCACCGACGGCTCGACAACGACCGTCACGATCACCGTCACCGGCACCGACGACGCGCCGGTCATCTCTGCCGGCACCGGTGCGATCACCGAGGACCAACCGCCGATCAGCGGCCAGCTCACCGCCACCGACGCCGACAACCCCGGCCTGGCCTTCGTGCCGGCGAACCCGGCCGGCAGCTATGGTTCGCTGACGCTCGACGCCACCGGCGCCTGGACCTACACGCTCGGCACGGCTGCGCAGGCGCTCGCTGCCGGCCAGGTCGCGACAGAGACTTTCACTGTCGCGCTCACCGACGGGTCGACGACCACGGTCACGATCACCGTCACCGGCACCGACGACGCCCCGGTCATCTCCGCCGGAACTGGCGCGATCACCGAAGACCAGCCGCCGATCAGCGGTGCGTTGACCGCCACCGACGTCGACAACCCCGGCCTCGCCTTCGTGCCGGCCAATCCGGCCGGCAGCTACGGCTCACTGGCCGTCGACGCCACCGGCGCCTGGACCTACACGCTCGGCCCTGCTGCGCAGGCGCTCGCGGCCGGCCAGGTCGCCACCGAGACCTTCACCGTCGCCCTCAACGACGGCTCGACGACCACCGTCACGATCACCGTCACCGGCACCGACGATGCGCCGGTGATCTCCGCCGGCACCGGTGCCATCACCGAGGACGCCCCGCCGATCAGCGGCACGCTCACCGCGACCGACGCGGACAACCCGGCCCTGGCCTTCCTGCCGGGCAGCAGCACCGGCGCCTACGGCAACCTGGTGCTCTCGGCCGGCGGCGACTGGACCTACACCCTGGCACCGGCCGCGCAGGCGCTGGCCGCCGGCCAGGTGGTCACCGAGACCTTCACCGTCGCGCTGAACGACGGCTCGACCACGACCGTCACGATCACTGTCACCGGCACCGACGACGCGCCGGTCATCTCGTCGGCGACGGGCGCGATCCGCGAAGGCGCGCCGCCGATCAGCGGCAACTTGTCAGCGACCGATGCCGACAACCCCGGCCTCGCGTTCGTTGCCACGTCGACCCCTGGCGCCTACGGCACGCTGCAGGTGGATGCCGCGGGCGCCTGGTCGTATGCGCTCGGCCCCACCGCCGCGGCCCTCGCCGAGGGCCAGGTGGTCACCGAGGTCTTCACCGTCACCCTCACCGACGGCTCGACCACCAGCGTCACGATCACCGTCACTGGCACCGATTCGGACGCCGTGGTCTCGTCGGGGACCGGCGCCATCACCGAGGACGCCCCGCCGATCTCGGGCACCCTGACCGCCACCGACCCTGACAACCCCGCCCTGGCCTTCGTGCCGGCGAACCCGGCCGGCAGCTACGGCTCGCTGGCGGTCGACGCCACCGGCGCCTGGAGCTACACCCTCGGCCCCGCCTCACAGGCCCTGGCCGCGGGCCAGGTCGTGACCGAGACCTTCACCGTTGCCCTGACCGACGGCTCGACCACGACCGTCACGATCACCGTCACCGGCACCGACGACGCCCCGGTCATCTCCGCCGGCACCGGTGCGATCACCGAAGACCAGCCGCCGGTCAGCGGCCAGCTCACCGCCACCGACGTCGACAACCCCGCCCTGGCCTTCGTGCCGGCGAACCCGGCGGGCAGCTATGGCTCGCTGGCCGTCGACGCCACCGGCGCCTGGGCTTACACGCTCGGCCCGGCCGCGCAGGCGCTGGCCGCCGGCCAGGTCGTGACCGAGGTCTTCACCGTCGCGCTCAACGACGGCTCCACCACGACCGTCACGATCACCGTCACCGGCACCGACGACGCCCCGGTCATCTCCGCCGGCACCGGCGCGATCACCGAGGATCAGCCGCCGATCAGCGGCACGCTCACCGCGACCGACGCCGACAACCCCGCACTGGCCTTCGTGCCGGGCAGCAGCACCGGCGCCTACGGCAATCTGGTGCTTTCGGCCGGCGGCGACTGGACCTACACCCTGGCACCGGCCGCGCAGGCGCTGGCCGCCGGCCAGGTGGTCACCGAGACCTTCACCGTCGCGCTCAACGACGGCTCGACCACGACCGTCACGATCACTGTCACCGGCACCGACGACGCGCCGGTCATCTCCGCCGGCACCGGCGCGATCACCGAGGACCAACCGCCGATCAGCGGCCAGCTCACCGCCACCGACGCGGACAACCCCGCCCTGGCCTTCGTGCCGGCCAACCCGGCCGGCAGTTACGGCTCGCTCGCCATCGACGCCACCGGCGCCTGGAGCTACACGCTCGGCCCGTCATCGCAGGCGCTGGCCGCCGGCCAGGTCGTGACCGAAGCCTTCACCGTCACGCTCACCGACGGCTCGACCACGACCGTCACGATCACCGTCACCGGTACCGACGACGCGCCGGTCATCTCCGCCGGCACCGGTGCGATCACCGAGGACCAACCGCCGATCAGCGGCCAGCTCACCGCCACCGACGCCGACAACCCCGGCCTGGCCTTCGTGCCGGCGAACCCGGCCGGCAGCTATGGTTCGCTGACGCTCGACGCCACCGGCGCCTGGAGCTACACGCTCGGCCCGGCGGCCCAAGCACTGGGCGTCGGCCAGATCGTGACCGAGACGTTCACCGTCGCGCTCACCGACGGCTCGACGACCACCGTCACCATCACGGTCACTGGAACGGACGACGCCCCTGTCGTCTCGGCGGGCACCGGCGCCATCACCGAAGACCAGCCGCCGATCAGCGGCACGCTCACCGCCAGCGACGCCGACAACCCGGCCCTGGCCTTCGTGCCGGGCAGCAGCGCCGGCGCCTACGGCAGCCTGTCGCTGTCCGCCGGCGGCGACTGGACCTACACGCTCGGCCCGGCTGCGCAGGCCCTTGCCGCCGGCCAGGTGGTCAACGAGACCTTCACCGTCGCGCTGAACGACGGCTCTACGACGACCGTCACGATCACGGTCACCGGCACCGATGACGCGCCGGTCATCTCGTCGGCGACGGGCGCGATCCGCGAAGGCGCGCCGCCGATCAGCGGCAACTTGTCAGCGACCGATGCCGACAACCCTGGCCTCGCGTTCGTTGCCGCGTCGACCCCCGGCGCCTACGGCACGCTGCAGGTGGATGCCGCGGGCGCCTGGTCGTATGCGCTCGGCCCCACCGCCGCCGCCCTCGCCGAAGGACAGGTGGTCACCGAGACCTTCACCGTCACCCTCACCGACGGCTCGACCACCAGCGTCACGATCACCGTCACCGGCACCGATTCGGACGCCGTGGTCTCGTCGGGCACCGGCACCATCACCGAAGACCAGCCGCCGATCAGCGGCACGCTCACCGCCACCGACCCGGACAACCCCGCCCTGGCCTTCGTGCCGGCGAACCCGGCGGGCAGCTATGGCTCGCTGGCCGTCGACGCCACCGGCGCCTGGGCTTACACGCTCGGCCCGGCCGCGCAGGCGCTGGCCGCCGGCCAGGTCGTGACCGAGGTCTTCACCGTCGCGCTCAACGACGGCTCGACCACGACCGTCACGATCACCGTCACCGGCACCGACGACGCCCCGGTCATCTCCGCCGGCACCGGTGCGATCACCGAGGATCAGCCGCCGATCAGCGGCACGCTCACCGCGACCGACGCCGACAACCCCGCACTGGCCTTCGTGCCGGGCAGCAGCACCGGCGCCTACGGCAATCTGGTGCTTTCGGCCGGCGGCGACTGGACCTACACCCTGGCACCGGCCGCGCAGGCCTTGGCGGCCGGCCAGGTCGTGACCGAAACCTTCGCCGTCGCGCTCAACGACGGCTCGACGACCACCGTCACCATCACGGTCACCGGAACGAACGATGCGCCCGTGGCGACCGGCGGCAGCGTCACCGGGCCCGAGGACACGCCGGTCGTGCTCGACTGGGCGCGCTTCGGCATCACCGATGCCGACAGCGCCGAGGGCACGCTGGGCGTGCGGTTCGACAGCCTGCCGGCGGACGGCGCGCTGCAAATGCTGATCGGTGGCAGCTGGACGGCCGTCGCGCCGGGCCAGACCGTCGGCAAGGCTGTCATCGACGCCGGCGGCCTGCGCTTCGTGCCCGATGCGCAGGAGTCAGGCGACGCCAGCTTCGGCGGCGGCGCCACCGGCGACCAGCAGTCGCACTACACGACGATCGCCTTCCGGCCGGTGGACGGCAGCGGCCCGGGCGCCGCGGCGAGCCTCACGGTCGACATCACGCCGGTCGCAGACGCCCCGACCCTGAGCCACGGCGGCCAGAGCGTCACCGGCGGCAGCGCCACTGCGGGTGCCGTCACGCCGCCCTCGGTCGGCCTGCTTAGGGAACACTTCGTCGATGTCCCGACCGTCGGCCCGGACAACGCCGGCAACACGATGGTCGTCGAGACCAACCTCCGCGGCGTCACGCCGACCTCGACCGCGGTCGTCTCCGACGTCGCCGTGCCCGACGTCAACGTCGACGACGCCTATCGCTTCACCGGCTTCATCTACATGGAGGCGGGCAGCCACTACCAGCTCTCGGGCAGCCGCGACGACACGCTGCGCATCGAGATCGGTGGCGAGCTGGTCTACAACCAGGGCTTCAACCAGTGGGGCAGCTTCTCCGCCGCCGGGTTCACGCCTGCGGTGAGCGGCTACTACAGCTTCGAGGTCATCCAGTACAACGGCGACGGCATCGGCAACCTCGACATCAACCTGTCGGTCAACGGCGGCCCTGCGCGCGACCTCTCGACCAGCAACTACCTGCTGTACCCCGATGCCGCGACGATCACCGCGGGCGGCGCCGGCCTGGGCGGCTTCGTCCCCAATGCCGAGGGCGGCTACTACCCGGCCGTGATCACCGGCGACGAAGACCAGTTCATCACGCTCGGCCCGGTCGGCCTGACGCGCACGGACGTGGACGGCTCGGAATCGCTCGCCGTGTCGATGGCCGGCCTGCCGGCCGGCAGCACCCTGACCGACGGCACACGCACCGCGACCGTGCCGGCCGGCGGCGGCGCGCTCGACCTCGCGGGCTGGGATCTGTCGACGTTGCGCGTGCGCGGCCCGGCGGATTTCAACGGCGAGCTGAACTTCAGCCTGCAAGCCACCACGACCGAGCCCAACGGCAGCACGGCGAGTTCGCAGCTGAACTTCGCGGTGCAGGTGCGCCCCGTGGACGACGCGCCGGTGATCTCGTCCGGCAGCGGCACGATCACCGAGGACGGCCCGCCGATCTCGGGCACCCTGACCGCGACGGACAGCGACAACCCGGCCCTGGCCTTCGTGACGGGCTCGTCGAGCGGCAGCTACGGCAGCCTGAGCGTGGCCGCCAACGGCGCCTGGACCTACACCCTCGGCCCGGCCTCGCAGGCACTGGCGGCCGGCCAGGTGGTCACCGAGACCTTCCCCGTCGCGCTCAACGACGGCTCGACCACCACGGTCACGATCACGGTCAACGGCCGCAACGACACGCCGGTTGCCGTCGACGACACGATCAGCACGAACGAAGACACGCCGGTGACCTTCAACGTGCTCGGCAACGACAGCGACGTCGACCGCGACACCCTGCGCGTGACCGAGATCGCCGGCCAGGCCATCTCCACCGGCGGCTCGGTGACGGTGCGCGACGCGGGCGGCGCCACGCTGGGCAGCGTGACGCTGAACGCCAACGGAACGCTGAGCTTCACGCCGGCGCCGGATGTCAACGGCCCGTTCTCGTTCCAGTACAAGGTCTCGGACGGCAATGGCGGCGAAGCCATCGCCACGGTGCGCGGCACGATCGTGCCGGTCGACGACCTGCCGGTCGCCCGCGCCGACACCTTCTCGCCGACCGAGGACACGCCCTTCGTCGGCAATCTCGCGGCCAACGACCAGCCCTCGGGCGACGGCGGCAACGTCTGGTCCCTGGCCACCGGGGCGGCTCACGGCAGCGTCAGCGTCGACGCGAACGGCGGCTTCCGCTATGTACCGGCCGCGAACTACGGCGGCGCCGACAGCTTCACGTACCGCATCACCGATGCGAACGGCAGCGTCTCGACCGCGACCGTGACGCTGAACGTCGTGCCGGTCGCCGACGCGCCGCGACTCACGATCGGCAGCAAGACGTTCTCGGTGGGCACCAACTTCGAAGGGGTGTCGAACGACTTCGCGGACGGTCGCGGCCCCTGGCGCACCGACAACGCGGCCGCGCAGGTCGAGATCGCCGACGCCAGCGTCTACGGGGTGTCCCCGGGCACCACCAAGGTCATCGAGCTGGAGCGCAACCCCGGCGACCGCAGCAACCTGTACACGACCGTCTCGACCGAAGCTGGCGAGGTCTACACGCTGAACTTCGACTTCGCTGCGCGCAGCGGCGCGACGAACAACTCGGTGATCCATGTGTACTGGGAAGGCCAGCTGGTGCAGACGCTCAACGGCACCAGCACGACCCTTTCCAGCAACACGCTGACCCTGGTCGCGACCACGACCGGATCGACGCGGCTGGAGTTCATCGCCGGTGACTCCAACTCGCTCGGCGGCGTGCTCGACAACATCTCGCTGCAGCTCCAGCCGAACACCGGCATCCAGGGCTACCTGGTGCCGCTGCCCGACCTGACGGTCGCACTGACCGACACCGACGGCTCCGAACAGCTCACGACCCGCATCGGCGCCATCCCGGTCGGCAGCACGCTGACCGACGGCGTGCACAGCTTCACCGCCGTCGCCGGCAACACGAGCGCCGACGTCTCCGACTGGGACCTGACGCATCTCGCGGTGACGCCGCCGGCCGCCTACACCGGCCCGCTGACGCTCGACGTCACCGCGACGGCCACCGAGCCCAACGGCAGCAGCGCGTCGACGAGCCAGCAGGTCACGGTCAACGTGCTGCCCGACGTGGGCAACCTGTACGGCACGGTCGGCAACGACAGCCTCACGGGCACTTCCGGCGACGACCGCATCTGGGGGCTGGCCGGCGACGACACCCTCGCCGGCGGTGCCGGCCGCGACGTGCTGATCGGCGGCGCGGGCAACGACCAGTTGCTCGGCCAGGCCGGCGACGACGTGCTCGAAGGCGGCACCGGCAACGATGTGCTCGTCGGTGGCGCCGGCGCCGACGTGCTCGAGGGCGGCGCCGGCAACGACACGCTCAGCGGAGGCACGGGCACCGGCAACGACGGCGCGGTCGACGTCTTCCGCTGGCATCTCGGCGATGCCGGGGCGCGCGGCGCCCCGGCGATCGACACGATCCGCGACTTCAGCCTCAACAGCGGCAACTCGAACAACGGCGACGTGCTGGACCTGCGTGACCTGCTGACCGGCGAGTCGAACGCGACGCTCTCCAACTACCTCGACTTCAACACGACGTCGACGCCGGGGTCCACGGTGATCCGCATCAGCACGACCGGCGGCTTCACCGGCGGCAACTACAGCGCCGGCGCCGAAGACCAGCGCATCGTGCTGGAAGGCACCAACCTGCGCAGCGGGCTCGGCCTCAGCTCAGGCGCGTCGGACGCTGACGTGATCCAGCAGTTGCTCAACCAGGGCAAGCTGATCACCGACAACGGCTGACGCGGCCGGTGGAGCGCCGCAGCGGCGGCGCGCCCCGGGAGGCAGCCTCCGGGCGTCGCGGCGGCGCGCGGGCGTGGCGCCGCCAGGCCTCAGGCTTCGGCGCCCTCCCGCCGCTGCCCCACCCAGGGCCCCGTGACGCCGTCGAGGCCGCAGTCGAAGAGCACGCGCGCGTCGGTGCCGTCGACCACCGCTTCGGCAAACACCTCGAGCGCCAGTGCCCGCAGCAGGGTCAGCGTGGTGCGCACGAACTCCTGGGCCCGCGCGTCCTGCGCCAGGCCGCGCGAGACGCTGCCGTCGAGCTTGACGTAGTCGAGGCCGGCTTCGTAGAGCCGCTCGATGCGCGCGAGGCGCTCGCCGGCGTGCTCGAGGCCGATGCGCACGCCGAGCGGGCGCAGTTGGCGCCCGAAGGCCTGCAGCAGCTCGAACTGCTCGATCGCCGCGCCCTCGGCGACCTCGAGCAGCAGGCGGCCCGCGAGCGCAGGCCGGGCCTGCAGCAGCTCGCGAAGCGCGGGCGCGAAGCCGCTGTCGCCGAGCGACGCAACCGCAATGTTCACGCAGCGCGCCACACTGTCGCCTTCGATCGCGTCGAGCGCGAGGGAGACGGCGCAGAGGTCGACCATCGAACCGAGCCGGGCGCGCAACGCATGCGGCAGCCAGTTGGACGCCGCCTCGAACTCGCCGCCCGCGTCGAGCCTCAGGCGCAGCGGGCATTCCAGGTGCAGCACGCGGCCGGCCGCATCCACCACCGGGTACTCGACGAGGCGGGCCCGCGGATAGGCCGCGGCGCGACCACGGTCGACGCCCGGCAGCGGGGTGACGCACTCGACGATCGACGAGCGCCAGGCGCGCTCGCCGCGGCTGGCCTCGAGCGCCAGTCCCTCCTGCGTCGCGTGCACCGCGAACGGCCCGCGGCTCTCGGCATGGGCGAGCGCCGAATCGGCGGCCGTCATCAGCGCGCCGAGCGAGGTGCCACGCGGCATCTCGACGGCGCCGATCGCGACGCTGACCCCGTTGCCGAAGGCCGGCAGCGTCATGCGCAGCGCCTCGGCCAGCGCCTCGGCCGTCTCGGCGGCCACGCCGGCCACCGGCAGCGCGAGCGCGAAGTCCGAGCCGTTGAGGCGCCCGAGCGCGCAGCCGGGTACCTGCTGCGGGTAGATCTGCAGCGCCTGCGCGATCGCGAGGATCGCCCGGTCGGCGACGTCATGGCCGTGGACGCGGTTCATCTCGCCCAGGTCGCGCAGCCGCAGCAGCAGCAGGCCGCATTCGCCGGGGCCGTCCTCCCGCTCGAGCGAGGACTCGAGCAGGTGCAGAAAGTGGCGCCGGTTCGCCAGGCCGGTCAGCGGGTCGTGGTGCGCCTGCTGGCGCAGGGACTCGACCTGCGTGGCCTGGGCGTCGAACAGGCTCTTCAGCCGCCCGACCATCGTGTTCATCGCTTGCGTCAGGCGCGCCAGTTCCGGCGGACGCGGCTCGGCGACGGTGAGGAACTGGCCGTCGACCAGCGCCTGCGCCTGCCGCACCGCGGCGTCGAGCGGGCGCCGGATGCCGCCCACCACGCGCCAGGCGACCAGGCCCGCGACGGCGCCGACGAACGCCAGCCAGACCAGCGACTGCAGCGCGGTGCGCCAGAGCTCGTCGTGCGCGAACGCGTCCTGGCTCAGCACGTCGATCGTGCCCAGCGGGTGCCAGCCGTCGGACACCGCGGCGCTCCCGGCAGGCGCCTCGATGCGGGCCAGGCGCCGGAACCAGGCGGGGGCACGCTGCTTGCCGGCCTCGGCGCTGCGCTCGAAGCGGACATTGCCTTCCTCGTCGACGAAGCGGATCTGCCGGTAGTGGCCGGTGTCGAACTGGGCCGCCATCAACAGGTCCATCGAGGTAACGTCCCCGTGCTGCTGCGACAGCGCGATCGACAGGGCCTGCGCGTTGTCGCTGTTCTTCAGCGCGAGCTGCGTCGCCAGCACGTCGCGGGTCGCGGCCAGGTGCACGGCCAGGCTCCCGCCCAGCGCGAGCAGCGCCGTTGCAAGCACCAGCAGCCAGAGTTGTCGGATCAGGGACATGGCGGATCGGAGCCTAAAGCAATGGGTCGGTGCCGCGGGCCTGCGTCACGGGAATCCTTCGGCGCGCGCCTTGGCGAGCACATCGCGCCAGCGCGAGAGCCGCGCCGTCGGGTCGCCGGCCGCCGGGCCCGAGGTGCCGCGCCAGAGCCCTTCGCCGTTGAAGCTGAAGACCGGCGTCAGGTCGGGCCGCCGCGAGGCGGGCAGGACCTCGGCGACGAGGTTGTCCAGGATCAGCGGGTCGGCGCTCGGGCTCGCGTAGTGCGCCAGCACCATGTGGGCGCGCGAGGCGCCGTCGACCATCGCCCGCACGTAGACCAGGCGCAACCGACGCGCCGGCAGGCCGAGGGCCGTCAGGCTGAAGTACTTGGCGATGGCGTAATCCTCGCAGTCACCGACGCCGCGGGAGATCAGCTCGAGCGGGCTCGCCCAATCGTCCACGACGCCCCGGCTGTCGATGTCATCCATGAAGACGATACGTCGGTTGTAGAAGTCGTTGACCGCTCGCAGCTGGGCGGGCTCGTCGCGACCCGAGGCGTCCTGCAGCACGGCCGCCAGCGCCCGCGCGCCCTCCAGCGTCTGCGCGCCCATCGCCCGGGCGGACTGCAGCATCCGGGCCGCGTCCCAGGCGCGCAGCGGCGCGCTGGCCAGCCCGAGCCCCACGCCGAGCAGGGCCAGGCCGCCGCGCAGCAGACGGCGGCGGCCGCCGTCTCCGGGGGCCGCCGGCTTGGAGCAAGACGAAAGGTTCAGGAACACGACGGCAGCTGGCGAACGCCCACCGGGGCGTCTTCGTCTGCCGGGGAGCGCGACTTGAGTCAGCAGGCGCCGCGGGCGCCCCGCAGGCCGACGCGGGGCGCGAAGCCGTGCATATGTGGCAGGCCGCGCAGATCGGGACAAATGCCACGATCGCCGAGAAAGGCGTCACGGCTTGCCGCCCCGGTGTGGGGTGAGGGAGCGACCACTGCGCCGATACTCGACCAACGCTGCGACTTCTTGAGGGGCACGTCCCCGCCCGACAACAACCACGACTGACGCTCGCCGTCGCGCTCGATCCCATGCCCAAGACCCACGCCTCGAAGTCGCCGTCCGGCGCCGTCACTCGCCCAATGCGCCTCGCCGCACTCGCCCTGCTGACGGCCGGCGCCTGCGCCGCCTGGGCCCAGCCGGCCGTCGACGCCACCACCGTCGAAGGCCTCACCGCGGCGGCGCAGAAGGCGCTCGAACACAACCCGGAAGTCACCGCCAGCTTCAACGCCTTCCGCGCCGCCGACGAAGGCGTCAGCGCGGCACGAGGCGGCTGGTACCCACGCGTCGACCTGGAGGCCGGCGTGTCGCGCACGCGTGACCGCATCACCTCGCGCAACCCGGCCAACCAGAGCCTGACCCACAACGGCATCGCGATCGGCGTGCGCCAGCTGCTGTGGGACGGCATGACGACCAGCCGAGAGGTCGGACGGCTCGGCCACGAGAAGCTGGCGCGGTACTTCCAGTTCCGCGACGTGAGCGAGCAGACGGCCCTCGAGGTCGGCCGCGCCTGGTATGACGTCGTGCGCTACCGGAAGATGGTCGCGCTGGCCGAGGACAACTACGTGCAGCACCGCTACGCGTACTCGCAGATCGAGTCGCGGGTGCGCGCCGGCGTCGGACGGGGGGTCGATCTCGAGCAGTCGGCGGCGCGGCTGGCGCTGGCCGAGTCGAACCTGACGGCCGAAGTCTCGAACCTGCACGACGTCAGCGCGCGCTACCTGCGCGTGGTCGGCGAGGCGCCCCCGGCGGCGATGGCGCAACCGACGCCGATGACGACCGGCCTGCCCGCCGGCGCCGCCGAGACGATCGGCCTGGCGGTCGACCAGAGCCCGGCCGTGAGCGCGAGCATCGAGTCGCTGCGCGCGGCGCGCGAGTCGGTCGCGAGCTACCGCGGGACCCTGCAGCCGCTGGTCGAGGCGCGGCTGCGCAGCGGTGCCGGCCGCCACTTCGACGGCGTGCAGGACCAGCGGCGCGACACCACCGCCGAGATCACGCTGAACTGGAACCTCTACAAGGGCGGCACCGACCAGGCGCTGATCCGCCAGCACGTGAACCTGCTGAACCAGGCCGCGGACCTGCGCGACAAGGCCTGTCGCGACGCCCGCCAGACCGCGGCGATCGCCTTCAACGACGGGCGCCGCCTGGTCGACCAGCTGGCCTACCTCGACCGCAACGTGACGGCGATCCTGCGCGCGCGCGACGCCTACCGGCAGCAGTTCGACATCGGCCAGCGCAGCCTGCTCGACTTGCTGAACGCCGAGAACGAGCTCTACACGGCGCGCCGCGCCTATGCCAATGCCGACTTCGATCTTGGGATCGCGCGCATGCGCACCCAGGCCGCGCTCGGCCGCCTGACCGGCCACCTCGGCCTACGGCCGCTGGACGCCGGCGACCGCGCGAGCGAAGCCGACAACTGGAGCGCCGGCGACGACGCGCCGGGCCGCTGCCCAGTGGAAGTGCTCGAGGTCACGGCGACGCCGCTGAGCGAACTCGACGCGCGGGCGCAGCGGATGGTGGCCGACGCGCCGAAGCCGGCCGGCGCGCCCGCGGTGAGGCCGCCGGCGGCGCCGGCATCGGCGCCGCCGCGCTGAAACCGACTTGACCTGAGCCCGGGCCGCCCCGGGTGGATCCCGCGGCACTGCGCGGGCCAGCGACGAGACAACGGCCGGGGTGAGGCCGAAGCCTTGAACGACGGGAGCCCGCGAGCCGGCATCGACCGGCTCGCGGCCTGTCCTCAGCGCTTCTGCGGTGGCAGGTCGGTACAGGTGCCGTGCGCGACCTCGGCCGCCATGCCGATGCTCTCGCCGAGCGTCGGGTGCGGGTGGATGGTCTTGCCGATGTCGACCTCGTCGGCGCCCATCTCGATCGCCAGCGCGACCTCGCCGATCATGTCGCCGGCATGCGTGCCGACGATGCCGCCGCCGAGGATGCGATGCGTCTCGGCATCGAAGAGCAGCTTGGTGAAGCCCTCGTCGCGCCCGTTGGCGATCGCCCGGCCGGAGGCCGTCCACGGGAAGTGGCCCTTCTTCAGCTTGATGCCCTGCGCCTTGGCCTCGTCCTCGGTCAGGCCGACCCAGGCCACCTCGGGATCGGTGTAGGCCACGCTCGGGATCACGCGGGCATCGAACTGCGCCTTGGTGTCGCCGCTCGCGACCTCGGCCGCGACGTGCGCCTCGTGCACCGCCTTGTGGGCGAGCATCGGCTGGCCGACGATGTCGCCGATCGCGAAGATGTGCGGCACGTTGGTGCGCATCTGCACGTCGACCGGGATGAAGCCCCGGTCACCGACGATTACGCCCGCCTTCTCGGCACCGATCTTCTTGCCGTTCGGGCTGCGGCCCACGGCCTGGAGGACCAGGTCGTAGAGCTGCGGCTCCTTCGGCGCACCCTCGCCTTCGAAGCGCACGAGGATGCCGTCGGCCGTGGCCTCGGCGCCGACCGTCTTCGTCTTCAGCATGATGTTGTCGAAGCGCGGCGTGTTCATCTTCTGCCACACCTTGACCAGGTCGCGGTCGGCGCCCTGCATCAAGCCGTCGAGCATCTCGACCACGTCGAGCCGGGCGCCGAGCGTCGAGTAGACCGTGCCCATCTCGAGCCCGATGATGCCGCCGCCCACCACCAGCATGCGCTTGGCGCGCTGGCGCAGTTCGAGCGCGCCGGTCGAGTCGACGATGCGCGGGTCGTCCGGCAGGAACGGCAGCCGCACCGACTGCGAGCCGGCGGCGATGATGCAGTTCTTGAAGCGGATGACCTGCGACTTGCCGGTCTTCTCCTGGCCGGTGCTGCCGCTGGTCTCCTCGACCTGCAGGTGGTGCGGGTCGACGAAAGTGCCGAGGCCGCGCACGACGGTGACCTTGCGCATCTTGCCCATCGCGGCGAGGCCGCCGGTGAGCTTGCCGACGACTTTGTTCTTGTGCGCGAGCAGCTTGGCCATGTCGACCTGCGGCTCGGCGAAGCTGACGCCGAGGTCGGCGAAGTGCTTCACCTCGTCCATCACCGCGGCCACGTGCAGCAAGGCCTTGCTCGGGATGCAGCCCACGTTGAGGCAGACGCCACCGAGCGTCGCGTAGCGCTCGACGAGCACCGTCTTCATGCCGAGGTCGGCGGCGCGGAACGCGGCCGAGTAGCCGCCGGGGCCGGCGCCGAGCACGAGCATGTCGCACTCGAGATCGACCGCGCCGCCGAAGCTGCCGGGAGTCGGCGCAGGCACTGCCGCCGCGGGCGCGGGTGCTTGCGCAGGGGTCGGCGCCGCGGCCGGTGCCGCTGCGGGCGCCGGCGCGCCCGCCGACGCACCCTCGGCCTCCAGCGTCAGCACGGCCGAGCCTTCGCTCACCGTGTCGCCGATCTTCACGCGCAGCTCCTTGACCACGCCGGCGTGCGACGACGGGATCTCCATCGAGGCCTTGTCGCTCTCGACGGTGATCAGGCTCTGCTCGGCCTGGATGCTGTCGCCCGGCTTGACCAGGACTTCGATGACCGCGACATCCTTGAAATCGCCGATGTCGGGAACCTTGATTTCGATCAGTGCCATGTCGGACCTTTCTCCGGGTTCGTCACAGCACCACGCGGCGGAAGTCCGCGAGGATCTGCGCCAGGTAGGCGTTGAAACGCGCGGCGGCGGCGCCGTCGATCACGCGGTGGTCGTAGGACAGCGACAGCGGCAGCGTGAGCCGTGGCTGGAAGGCCTTGCCGTCCCACACCGGCTTCAGGTAGCCCTTGGACAGGCCGAGGATCGCGACCTCGGGCGCGTTGACGATCGGCGTGAAGTTCGTGCCGCCGATGCCGCCGAGCGAACTGATCGAGAAGCAGCCGCCGGTCATGTCGGCCGGGCCGAGCTTGCCGTCACGGGCCTTCTTGGCCAGTTCGCTCATCTCCTTGCTGATCTGCAGCAGGCCCTTCTTGTCGGCGTCCTTCAGCACCGGCACGACGAGGCCGTTCGGCGTGTCGGCAGCGAAGCCGATGTGGTAGTACTGCTTGTAGACGAGCTGGTCGCCGTCGAGGCTGGTGTTGAACTCGGGGAACTTCTTCAGCGCCGCGACCACGGCCTTGATCACGAAGGCGAGCATCGTCACCTTGACGCCGCTCTTCTCGTTCTCCTTGTTGAGCTGGACGCGCAGCGCCTCGAGCTCGCCGATGTCCGCCTCGTCGTTGTTCGTGACGTGCGGGATCATCACCCAGTTGCGGTGCAGGTTCGCGCCGCTGATCTTCTTGATGCGCGACAGGTCCTTGCGCTCGACCGGGCCGAACTTGGCGAAGTCGACCTTCGGCCAGGCCAGCACTTCCAGCCCGCCGCCGCCCCCTCCGCCGCCGGCCGGCGCCTTCGCCGCCTGGGCGGCGGTGCGCTGGTCGCCGGCCATCACGGCCTTGACGAAGCCCTGCACGTCGGCCTGCGTGATGCGGCCCTTCGGGCCGGTGCCCTTGACCTCGGCCAGGGGCACGCCCAGTTCGCGCGCCAGCAAGCGGATCGACGGCGAGGCATGAGGCAGCGCGCCCTTCGGCGCGGTCGGCTCGTGCGGCGGCAGTGCAGCGGTCGGGGCCGCCTTGTCGGCAGCCGCAGCGGGTGCGGCCTGCGCGGCGGCAGGGCTCGGCGCCGGCGCGGGGGCCGGCGCCGCGGCACCGCCTCCGGCGCCTTCGAGCACCACGACCGGCGAGCCCTTCGAGACCTTGTCGCCGAGCTTGACCGCCACCGACTTGACCACGCCGGCGTGCGAGGACGGGATCTCCATCGAGGCCTTGTCGCTCTCGACGGTGATCAGGCTTTGCTCGACGGCCACGGTGTCGCCGGGCTTGACGAAGACCTCGATCACCGCGACCTCGTCGAAGTCGCCGATGTCGGGCACCACGACCTCGACCGTGCCGCCGCCCGCGGCAGGCGCGGCCGCCGGGGCCGCAGCCGGTGCGGGTGCCGCCGCGGCGGGCGCGGGAGCCGGCGCCGCGGCAGCCGGGGCGGGCGCGGCGGTCGCACCGCCCTCTCCCTCGAGGCGCAGGACCGGCGTGCCTTCGCTCACCTTGTCGCCGATCTTGACCAGCAGCTCCTTGACGACACCGGCCGCCGAAGAGGGGATCTCCATCGAGGCCTTGTCGCTCTCCACCGTCACGAGCGACTGCTCGGCGGTGATCGTGTCGCCGGGCTTGACCAGCAGCTCGATGACTTCCACATCCTTGAAGTCGCCGATATCCGGCACCTTCACTTCCACCAATGCCATGGCTTCGTCTCCGTCGCGTTTCGTTCGTGTTGGGTTCAGGCGTAGAGCGGGTTGACGCGGTCGACGTCGAGTCCGTACTGCTTGATCGCCTCGGCCGCCTTCTCCGCCGGGACGCTCCCTTCGTCGGCCAGCGCCTTCAGCGCGGCGACGACGATGTAATGCCGATTGACCTCGAAGTGCTCGCGCAGCTTGCTGCGGAAGTCGCTGCGGCCGAAACCGTCGGTGCCGAGGACCTTGTAGCTGCGGCCCTTCGGGATGAAGGCGCGGATCTGGTCGGCGTAACTCTTCATGTAGTCGGTTGACGCGATGACCGGACCGGCGTGCGGCTCGAGCTGCTGCGTGACGAAGGCCGTGCGCGGCTTCTCGGTCGGGTGCAGCAGGTTCCAGCGCTCGACGTTCTGGCCGTCGCGGCCGAGTTCGTTGAAGCTCGGGCAGCTCCAGACGTTGGCGGCGACGCCCCATTCCTTCTCGAGCAGCTCCTTCGCCGCCTGCGACTCGCGCAGGATCGTGCCGCTGCCCAGCAGGTTGACGCGCGGCGCCTTCTTCTTCGGCTCGACGCCTTCCTCGAGCAGGTACATGCCCTTGATGATCTGCTCCTCGGTGCCGGGCTTGAGGCCGGGCATCGGGTAGTTCTCGTTGAGCAGGGTCAGGTAGAAGTAGACGTTCTCCTGCTGCTCGACCATGCGCTTCAGGCCGTGGTGCAGGATCACGCCGACCTCGTGCGCGAAGGTCGGGTCGTAGCTGATGCAGTTCGGGATCGTGCCGGCAAGGATGTGGCTGTGGCCGTCCTCGTGCTGCAGACCCTCGCCGTTCAGCGTCGTGCGCCCGGAGGTGCCGCCGAGCAGGAAACCGCGGGCCTGCATGTCGCCGGCGGCCCAGGCCAGGTCACCGATGCGCTGGAAGCCGAACATCGAGTAGTAGACGTAGAACGGAATCATGATGCGGTTGTTCGTCGAGTACGACGTCGCCGCGGCGATCCAGCTCGCCATGCCGCCCGGTTCGTTGATGCCTTCTTGCAGGATCTGGCCGGCCTTGTCTTCCTTGTAGTACATGACCTGGTCCTTGTCGACCGGGGTGTACTGCTGGCCTGCCGGGTTGTAGATGCCGATCTGGCGGAAGAGCCCTTCCATGCCGAAGGTACGCGCCTCGTCGACGAGGATCGGCACCGCGCGCGGGCCCAGCGCCTTGTCGCGCAGCAGCGTGGTGAGGAAGCGCACATAGGCCTGCGTCGTCGAGATCTCGCGGCCTTCGGCCGTCGGCTCCGTCACCGCCTTGAAGGTGTCGAGATCGGGCACCGCGAGCACTTCGTCGGCCTTCGTGCGGCGGTGCGGCAGGTAGCCGCCCAGCGCCTTGCGGCGCTCGTGCAGGTACTTCATCTCCGGCGTGTCGTCGGCCGGCTTGATGAAGGGGATCTCGGCGATCTGGTCGTCCGAGATCGGGATGTTGAAGCGATCGCGGAAGGCCTTCAGGTCTTCGTCGAGCAGCTTCTTGGTCTGGTGGGCGGTGTTCTTGCCCTCACCGCTCTTGCCCATGCCGAAGCCCTTGACTGTCTTGATCAGCAGGACGGTCGGCTGGCCCTGGGTATTGGCGGCGCGGTGGAAGGCTGCGTAAACCTTCTGCGGATCGTGGCCGCCACGGTTGAGGCGCCAGACGTCCTCGTCGCTCATCTTGGCGACCATCTCGAGCAGCTTCGGATGGCGACCGAAGAAGTTCTTGCGCACGAAGGCGCCGTCGTTGGCCTTCATCGCCTGGTAGTCACCGTCGACGGTGTCCATCATCACCTTGCGCAGCAGGCGGTCCTTGTCACGCGCCAGCAGCGGGTCCCAGTAGCTGCCCCAGAGCAGCTTGATGACGTTCCAGCCCGAGCCGCGGAACTCGCCCTCGAGTTCCTGGATGATCTTGCCGTTGCCGCGCACCGGGCCGTCGAGGCGCTGCAGGTTGCAGTTGATGACGAAGATCAGGTTGTCGAGCTTCTCGCGCGCGGCCAGGCCGATCGCGCCGAGCGACTCGGGCTCGTCCATCTCGCCGTCGCCGCAGAAGACCCAGACCTTGCGGTTGGAGGTATCCGCGATGCCGCGGGCATGCAGGTACTTCAGAAAGCGCGCCTGGTAGATCGCCATCAGCGGGCCCAGGCCCATCGAGACCGTCGGGAACTGCCAGAACTCGGGCATCAGCTTCGGGTGCGGGTAGCTCGAGATGCCCTTGCCGTCGACCTCCTGCCGGAAGTTCAGCAACTGCTCCTCGCTGATGCGCCCTTCCATATAGGCCCGCGCGTAGATCCCGGGGGCGCTGTGGCCCTGGATGTAGAGCAGGTCGCCCCCGTGGCCTTCGCTCTCGGCGTGCCAGAAGTGGTTGAAGCCGGTACCGAACATCGTCGCCACCGACGCAAAGCTGGAGATGTGCCCCCCGAGGTCACCGCCGTCGGCCGGGTGCAGGCGGTTCGCCTTGACGACCATCGCCATCGCGTTCCAGCGCATCAGGGTGCGCAGACGCTCCTCGATCTCGATGTTGCCGGGGGAGCGCTCTTCCTCGTCGGCCTCGATCGTGTTGACGTAGCCGGTGGTCGCCGAGAACGGCATGTCGATGCTGTTCTGACGCGCGTGCTCGAGCAGTTCCTCGAGCAGAAAGTGGGCGCGCTCGCGTCCTTCGGTCTCGATCACCGCCGAGAGGGCGTCGAGCCATTCGCGGGTTTCCTGGGCGTCGGCGTCGTTCGCTGCGGCGCCGGAGAACGAGTCAGGCATGGCGGACATCTGGAGTCTCCTGGTTGGAATTTCGTGGCGGCGCGAAGTGTCGCACAGAAGTTGTGACATTTCAAATAGTGCCAGTGCATTTCTTATTATGAAATCATCACCCTGCCGCACCCCGTTCTGCGTTCGATAATCGAGTGATGGCGACAGCGTCCCCCTCGCGTTCGGCCTCGAAAGACCCGGTCGGTCGATCGTGGAAAGACATCGTTGGATGGTGGCGAACCAAGACGCCAGCCCAGCAGGATCGGCTGGCGACGCTGGCGCCGCTGATGTCGGTGCTCCTCTTCCTCGCGGCGATCATTGCGGCCTTCTGGTACCTGCGCAACGAGGAATTCCAGCGAGAGCGCGAATCGGTCCAGCGCGACACCGAGATCGCCCAGCAGGGCATCCGCCTGCGCCTGATCGAGAACCAGGAGCAGCTCGTGCGCGTGGCGCGCGAGATCGCGGTCCACAGCATCGACGA
The DNA here is from genome assembly GCA_035911095.1 of Ideonella sp. Lineage (GTDB taxonomy): Bacteria > Pseudomonadota > Gammaproteobacteria > Burkholderiales > Burkholderiaceae_C > JAMHWF01. Next base: position 325,937 of record JAMHWF010000053.1, read on the forward strand.
GCAGGCCTTTCTCGGGCAGGCCACCGGCTTTGCCCGCGAGCACCCCGAGGTCACGACGCTCACCTGGTACGACGCCAAGCGCCAGCGGCGCGCGTCCTACTCGTCGCTCACCTTCCTGGCGGAGACCGGCCCCGGCGCCGGCTTGCCGGGCCCCTCGTCGCCGGCCGCCGGCCGCGGGAGCGAGCCCGAGTGGGCCTACACCACCGCGCGCGACCTGCGCCAGCCGGTCTATTCGCGCCCGTTCGACAACGAGTTCGGCGCCCCGGTGTTCCAGATCCACGTGCCGCTGCTCGACCGCGACAACTTCGCCGGCACCCTGGTCGCCGAGTACGCGGTCGAGCGCCTGGTGCGCTACTACGTGACGATCGAGGTGGCGAACCGCCACGCGATGACCGTGCTCGACGCCGGCGAGAACGTGCTGGCAAGCACCGTCACCGCGATGCCCGGCCGCGCGCCGCAGCGCTCGCCGATCCTCTACGAGGTGCCGCTCGCCCCGGCAGGCAACGGCCTCACCCTGCGCGGCGAGGGCTACCGCGACTCGATCGGGCTGGTCGGCAACGCCCTCTTCTGGCTCGTCGTGGCCCTGTCCGCGCTGACGCTCTGGATGCTGCTCGGCACCTGGCGCCACATGCGTCGGCGCTCTCAGACCCAGGTCGAGCTGGTGCAGGAGACCAACTTCCGCCGCGCGATGGAGAACTCCATGCTCACCGGCATGCGCGCGATGGACATGGAAGGCCGCATCACCTACATCAATCCGGCCTTCTGCGCGATGACCGGTTTCCAGGAGCACGAGTTGATCGGCGGCACGCCGCCCTTCCCGTACTGGCCGCCCGACCGCTTCGAGGAGAACACCCGCCTGCTGCGCCAGGAGCTTCAGGGCCGCAGCCCGGCCGGCGGCATCGAGCTGCGGGTGATGCGCAAGGACGGCTCGCTGTTCGACGCCCGCATGTACGTGTCGCCGCTGATCGACCCGAACGGCGTCCAGACCGGCTGGATGACCTCGATGACCAACATCACCGAGGCCAAGCGCATCCGCGACCAGCTCTCGGCCTGGCACGAGCGCTTCACGACCGTGCTCGAAGGGCTGGACGCGGCGGTCTCGGTGCTCTCGCTGCAGCGCGGCGAGCTGCTGTTCGCGAACCGCTCGTACCGCCTGTGGTTCGGCGCCGATGCCCGGGGCCACGCCCTGCTGGCCGGCCACCAGGGGGGCGACGGCCTGCGGACCGACATCGACGAGGCGGTCGACAGCTTCCTCGGGCTGCCGGCCAACGAGCTGACCGACGCGGCGCCTTCGTCGCGCGAGGTCTACCTCGAATCGCTCCAGAAGTGGTTCGACGTGCGCTCGCGCTACCTGCAGTGGACCGACGGACGACTCGCGCAGATGCTGATCGCCACCGACGTGACCGTGCGCCAGCAGGCCGAGCTGCTCGCCTCGCAGCAGGCCGAGAAGGCGCAGATGACGAGCCGCCTGGTGACGATGGGCGAGATGGCCTCGTCGGTCGCGCACGAGCTGAACCAGCCGCTGACCGCGATCGCCAACTACTGCAACGGCATGGTCTCGCGCGTGCAGGCGGGCAGCATCTCGAACCCGGACCTGATCGAGGCGCTGCGCAAGACCTCGCGCCAAGCCGAGCGGGCCGGCCAGATCATCCACCGCATCCGCGCCTTCGTGAAACGCAGCGAACCGCAGCGCCAGCCGGCCGAGGCGCGCACGATCGTGGAGGACGCGGTCGAGCTCGCCGGCATCGAGCTGCGCCGGCGCAACGTGACGATCCACACCTACGTCGCGCAGCGCCTGCCGACGCTGATGGTCGACCCGATCCTGATCGAGCAGGTGGTGCTGAACCTGCTGAAGAACGCCGCCGAGGCGATCGACAACGCGAAGCTGCCGCAGGCGCGGCGCAACATCGAGCTGCGCGTGATCCCGCGCCACTCCCCGGAGGAAGGCGCGGTCATCGAGTTCACCGTGAGCGACATGGGGCCGGGCCTGCACGAGGACGTGCTGGGCCGCATGTACGAGGCCTTCTTCTCGACCAAGCGCGACGGCCTGGGCATCGGCCTGTCGCTGTGCCGCTCGATCATCGAGTCGCACCGCGGCCGGATTCGTGCACAGAACTTATACAATGGCGAGTCCGTGACGGGTTGCCGTTTCACCTTCACGCTGCCGGTGGACACTTCCCGACACGAGCCTTCCAGCGTGTCCGGTCCGACGGGCCCCGCCACGGGGGCCGCGGGTTCAACCTCCAACTCCACCGTCGCCTCATGAGCCTGATCCCGAAGAAGGGCACCGTCTACGTCGTCGACGACGACGAGGCCGTCCGCGACTCCCTGCAGTGGCTGCTGGAGGGCAAGGACTACCGCGTCAAGTGTTTCGACTCGGCCGAGTCGTTCCTCAGCCGCTTCGACCCGCGCGAGATCGCCTGCCTGATCGCCGACATCCGCATGGACGGCATGAGCGGCCTCGAACTGCAGGACCGGCTGATGGAGCGCCGCTCCCCGCTGCCGATCGTCTTCATCACCGGCCACGGCGATGTGCCGATGGCGGTGACGACGATGAAGAAGGGTGCGATGGACTTCATCGAGAAGCCGTTCAAGGAGGACGAGTTGCTCGGCCTCGTCGAACGCATGCTCGAGCAGGCCCGCACCGCGTTCTCGCAGCACCAGGAGGCCGCGAGCCGCGACGCGCTGCTCTCGCGCCTGACCACGCGCGAGAGCCAGGTGCTGGAGCGCATCGTCGCCGGTCGCCTGAACAAGCAGATCGCAGACGACCTGGGCATCAGCATCAAGACGGTCGAGGCGCACCGCGCCAACATCATGGAGAAGCTGAACGCGAACACCGTCGCCGACCTGCTGAAGATCGCCCTCGGCGCCCAGGCCAAGGTCTGAGCGGCAGCGCCCCGCGCGACCGACGCCAACACCATGAAGGCCGCTGCAAAGCGGCCTTCCTGCCTTTCAGACGGCTCCCTTTCCAGCGCCCCGCCGGGCGCCACCGCTCCGTGCCCCTTCCCCGCGCTCCTCTTTCGCGACACCTTTCCCGATGACGGCTCGACTGATCGACGGCGCGGCCCTCGCCCGCCACTACCGCCAAGAGGTCGCCGCCCGGGCGGCCGCACTCGCCGCACGCGGCATCACCCCGGGCCTCGCGGTGGTCCTGGTCGGCGACGATCCGGCCTCGCAGGTCTACGTGCGTAACAAGGTCAAGGCCTGCCACGAGGCCGGGCTGCACTCGGTGCTCGAGACGTATGCCGCAACGCTGTCCCAGGCCGAGTTGCTCGCGCGCATCGAAGCGCTGAACGCCGACCCGGCGATCCACGGCATCCTCGTCCAGTTGCCGCTGCCGCCGCAGATCGACAGCCAGCAGGTGATCGAGGCGATCTCGCCCGCCAAGGACGTCGACGGCTTCCACGTGGCGAGCGCCGGCGCGCTGATGGTCGGCCGGCCGGGCTTCCGCCCCTGCACGCCCTATGGCTGCATGAAGATGCTCGAGTCGATCGGCTGCGACCCGCGCGGCCGGCATGCGGTGGTGATCGGACGCAGCAACATCGTCGGCAAGCCGATGGCTCAACTGCTGCTGCAGGCGAACGCCACCGTGACCCTCTGCCACAGCGCGACGCCCGACCTGGGCCACTTCACGCGGCAGGCCGACATCGTCGTCGCCGCGGTCGGCCGGGCCCGGCTGCTCACCGCCGACATGGTCAAGCCAGGCGCCGTCGTGATCGACGTCGGCATGAACCGCGACGCCCACGGCAAGCTCTGCGGCGACGTCGACTTCCAGGGCGTGCGCGAGGTGGCCGGCTGGATGACCCCGGTGCCCGGCGGGGTCGGCCCGATGACGATCGCGATGCTGCTCGTCAACACCGTCGAGGCCGCCGAGCGCGGCCAGCCCGGCGTCGTTCATGCTGCGCCACGCGACGGCACGGGCGCCGAACCCCAGGCCGATCCTGCGCTCCAAGCCAGACCCCATCCGGAGGCACGATGAACGACAACCCCCTCCTCACGACCCAAGGGCTGCCCGACTTCCGCGCGATCCGCGCCGAGCACGTCGGCCCGGCACTGGACACCCTGCTGGCCGAGGCCGACCGCGCCCTCGAGCAGGCCGCGGGTGACACCGTGCCGGCCGAGTACGAGGCCTTGTCGCGCGCGCTGGACGTCCCCACCGAGCGGCTCGACCGCGCCTGGGGCGCCGTGCAGCACCTGACCGCGGTGGCCGACACGCCCGAGCTGCGCGCCGCCTACAACGCCAACCTCGCGCGCGTGACCGAGTTCCACACGCGGCTCGGCGCCGACGAGCGCCTCTACGCGAAGTACAAGGCCGCGCTCGCCTCGCCCGGGGCCGCCGCGCTCGGCCCGGCCCGCCGCAAGGTGCTGAGCAATGCGGTGCGCGACTTCGTTCTCTCCGGCGCCGAGCTGGAAGGCGCGGCGAAGCAGCGCTTCGCGCAGATCCAGGAGCGCCTGGCGGCGGCCTCGCAGGCCTACAGCGAACACGTGCTCGACGCCACCGACGCCTTCGCGGCCTATGTCGACGCCGACGAGCTCGAAGGCGTGCCGGAGGACGTCGTCGCCGCCGCTCGCGCGGCAGCCGAAGCCGAGGGCCGCGAGGGCCACAAGCTGACGCTGCACTTTCCCTCCTACCTGCCGGTGATGCAGTACGCGCGCCACCGGCCGCTGCGCGAGCGCCTCTACCGCGCCTATGTGACGCGCGCCAGCGAGTTCGGGCCGCCCGGGCTCGACAACAGCGCGCTGATGCGCGAGATCGTCGAGCTGCGCCAGGAGAAGGCGGCACTGCTCGGCAAGTCGAACTACGCCGAGGCCTCGCTGGTACGCAAGATGGCCGACTCGCCCGAGCAGGTGAACGGGTTCCTGCGCGACCTCGCACGCCGCGCCCGCCCGCACGCCCAGCGCGACCTCGACGAGCTGTCCGCCTTCGCGGCGAGCGAGCTCGGCCTGCCCACCCTCGAGGCCTGGGACATCGCCTACGCCAGCGAGCGCCTGAAGGAGGCGCGCTACGCCTTCGGCGAGCAGGAGGTCAAGCAGTACTTCACCGAGCCGCGGGTGCTCGAAGGGCTGTTCCGCATCGTCGAGACCCTGTTCGAGGTGGCGATCCGCCCCGACACCGCGCCGGTCTGGAACGACGGCGTGCGCTTCTACCGGGTCGAGCGCGGCGGCCAGTTGCTGGCGCAGTTCTACCTCGACCCCTACGCCCGCCCCGGCAAGCGCCCGGGCGCCTGGATGGACGACGTGCGCACCCGCTGGGCGCGCCCCGACCGCGACGCCGCCGGCCGGCTGCAGACGCCGGTCGCCACGCTGGTGTGCAACTTCGCGCCGCCGCTCGAGGGCCGGCCGGCGCTGCTGACGCACGACGACGTGATCACGCTGTTCCACGAGTTCGGCCACGGCCTGCACCTGATGCTGACCCAGGTCGACGACATCGGCGTTTCGGGCCTGTCGGGCGTCGAATGGGACGCGGTGGAGCTGCCGAGCCAGTTCATGGAGAACTTCTGCTGGGAGTGGGAGGTGCTGCAGCACCTGACCGCGCATGTCGACACCGGCGCGCCGCTGCCGCGCGCGCTGTTCGACAAGATGCTCGCGGCGAAGAACTTCCAGGCCGGCCTGGCGACGCTGCGTCAGGTCGAGTTCGCCCTCTTCGACATGCGCCTGCACGCCGAATCCGGCCAGGCCGCGCACATCGGCACCCTGATCGGCGAGGTACGCGACGAGGTCGCGCTGCTGAAGCCGCCGCCGTTCAACCGCTTCACCCACACGTTCTCGCACATCTTCGCGGGCGGCTATGCGGCCGGCTACTACAGCTACAAGTGGGCCGAGGTGCTGAGCGCCGACGCCTGGAGCGCCTTCGAGGAGGCCGGCGTGCTCGACACGCCGACCGGCCGCCGGCTGCGCGAGACGATCCTCGAGGTCGGTGGCAGCCGCCCCGCGATGGACAGCTTCAAGGCCTTCCGCGGGCGTGAACCAAGTATCGAACCGCTGCTGCGCCACCAGGGGATGGCCTGAGGCCTCACCCGCTGAGGCCGGCGATGCGCTAGATTGCCCGCGCCGCTGCCGAATCCCGCCGGAGCCGTCGATGAACGCCCTGCCCCGCCACCTCGCCCGCCTCCGCTCGAACCTCCGTTCCGGCCCGCGTCTCCTGCCCCGGCCCGTGTCGCGTCGTGCCGCCCCGCGCGCCTCGGGCATTACGCGCGCCCTGCTGGCGGCCCTCGCGCTCGCCGGCGCGCTGCCGGCGCATGCCCTCTACAAGGTCGTCGGCCCGGACGGAAAGATCACCTACTCGGACCGTCCGCCCGACGAAGCGCCCTCGCGCGTGCGGGCGATCGACCCCGGCGCGACCGGCCCGGCCCAGCCCGAGCTGCCGCTCGCGCTGCGCGAGGCCTCGCAACGCTACCCGGTGACGCTCTACACCAGCGGCGGCTGCACGCCTTGCGAGGAAGGGCGCCGCTACCTGCGCCAGCGCGGCGTGCCTTTCGCCGAGCGCGTCGTGTCGACCGAGGCCGAGCGCGCGCTGCTGCAGCGCACCGTCGGCGGCGACGAGGTGCCGGCCGTGACGATCGGCACCCAGGCGATCCGCGGCTTCTCGTCGGCCGACTGGGGCGACTACCTGAGCGCCGCCGGCTACCCCGCCAGCTCGGTGCTGCCGGCGAGCTACCGTCAGCCTTCGGCGGCGCCGCTGATCCCGCCGCCGCGCGTCGCCGGCGAGGCGGGCGCGCCGGCCGCGCCGCCCGCCATCAGCGCACCGGCGCCGATCGGGCCAGCCCCGACACCGGACAACCCGACCGGCATCCGCTTCTAGACCGCCTTCAGGTCGGGCCCATCCGGGGCGAGCCCGGAGGAGCTCGAGCGCCGCGCGAGACGCCCGGATCGCGCGCCGTGCCGCCGGCGCTGATAAGCGGCGCCGATCAGCAGATCCGATCAAACGATTGGCGCCGTCCTGGCGCTTCGGAAACCATGCCGTCGCAGCAGTAACCCGCTGCCACCGAAGCACGCCGCCCGGCGTGCGGTGCCCCCACAGGAGACTGCATGGCCAAGATCGTTTGTGTCCTTTACGACGACCCCGTCACCGGCTATCCCAAGAGCTACGCGCGCGACGACCTGCCGAAGATCGATCGCTATCCCGACGGCCAGACCCTGCCGACGCCGAAGGGCATCGACTTCAAGCCCGGCGCGCTGCTGGGCAGCGTGTCGGGCGAGTTGGGCCTGCGCAAGTACCTCGAGTCGAACGGCCACCAGCTGGTCGTCACCTCCAGCAAGGACGGCGCGGACAGCGTCCTGGACCGCGAACTGCACGACGCCGAGATCGTGATCTCGCAGCCCTTCTGGCCCGCCTACATGACGGCCGAGCGCATCGCCAAGGCGCCGAAGCTGAAGATGATCGTCACCGCCGGCATCGGCTCCGACCACACCGACCTGCAGGCGGCGATGGAGCGCGGCGTCACCGTCGCCGAAGTCACCTACTGCAACAGCAACAGCGTGGCCGAGCACGTCGTGATGATGACGCTCGCCCTGGTGCGCAACTACATCCCCTCGTACAACTGGGTGCTCAAGGGCGGCTGGAACATCGCCGACTGCGTCGCGCGCTCGTACGACGTCGAAGGCATGCAGGTGGGCACGGTCGCGGCCGGCCGCATCGGCCTGCGCGTGCTGCGCCTGCTCGCCCCGTTCGGCGTCGGCCTGCACTACCTCGACCGCCACCGCCTGCCCGAGTCGGTCGAGAAGGAGCTGAACCTCACGCACCACACGAACCTCGAGAGCCTGACCAAGGCCTGCGACGTGGTCACGCTGAACTGCCCGCTGCACCCCGAGACCGAGCACATGATCAACGCCAACACGCTGAAGAACTTCAAGCGTGGCGCCTACCTGATCAACACCGCGCGCGGCAAGCTCTGCGACCGTGACGCGATCGCCTCCGCCCTTGAGAGCGGCCAGCTCGCCGGCTACGCGGGCGACGTCTGGTTCCCGCAGCCGGCACCGGCCGACCACCCGTGGCGCCACATGCCGCACCACGGCATGACGCCGCACATCTCGGGCACCAGCCTCTCGGCGCAGGCGCGCTACGCGGCCGGCACGCGCGAGATCCTCGAGTGCTACTTCGAGAACCGCCCGATCCGCAACGAGTACCTGATCGTGCAGGGCGGCAAGCTGGCCGGCGTCGGCGCGCACTCGTACAGCGCGGGCAACGCGACCGGGGGCTCGGAAGAAGCCGCCCGCTACAAGAAGTAGGGCGGCAGCATGTCGACCCCTCCGGCCACGCCCGCGAAAGCGGCCGTGCCGGGGCGCCTGCCGCTCACCCGCATCGCGCTGGCGGGCGGCGGCAGCTTCGTCGCACTGGCGACGCTGGGCGCCCTGGCCTCGACCTCCAATGCCGCATGGGTGCTCGGCTCGTTCGGCGCCTCCTGCGTGCTGCTGTTCGGCTTTCCGGACGGCCCGTTCTCCAGCCCTCGCTGCGCGATCGGCGGGCACCTGCTGTCGTCCGCGGTCGGGCTCGCCTTCCTGCATGCCTTCGGCCCGGGCTGGATCGCGCTGGGAGCGGCCGGGGCCTGCGCGATGATGGGCATGATGCTGACGCGCACCGTCCACCCGCCGGCCGGCAGCAACCCGGTGATCGTCTTCCTCACCCAGCCGGGCTGGGACTTCCTGCTGATGCCGACACTGGCGGGCGTCCTGGTGCTGGTCGCGCTCTCACGCCTCTGGCACCAGGCGCTCGAGCGCCGGCGCATCGCCGCCACCGCCGGCAACAGCGCCCCGACCTGAGGACCGTCTGCGGCCCGCCGTCGCCGACACGGCGGCGGCGGTGCTCGCCGGCACCACCGCGTCGATCAACCCCTGCAGGTTGCAGCCGCGGAAGCTCCGCACCGCCGCCTCCAGCAGCGGCCCCCGCGGCGACTTGGGCAGCAGCACGAGGCCGATGTCGCGATGCAGTCCGGGCGTCATCGGCACCGAGGCCAGCTGCTGCCCCGACTCGGCCAGCGCCAGCGCGCTGTGCGGCAGCACGCTGAACAGGCCCGCGTGCCGCACGTGGGCGCACAGCGCGGTCATCGAATCGGTCTCGACACGCGGCACGACCGCCTGGCCCGCCGCGGCGAAGGCGGCGTCGATGCCGCGCCGGCACTGCATGTTGTCGGTGAAGAGGCACAGCGGCCGCCGCGCCGCCTGCGCCCACGACATCGTCGCCAGTCCCTCGATCGACGCCGCATCGCCGGCGACGAACACATAGCGCTCCCGGAACAGCGGCAGGGTCTCGAAGGGCTCGAGGCGCTCGTCGTCGAGGTAGCTCAGGCCGAGGTCGAGCTCGAAGCCGGCCACCTTGCGCAGGATCTCGGTCGCCGACAGCGTGTAGATCTCGTGCCGCATGCGCGGGAAGCTGCCGAGACAGGCCTGGGTCAGCTGCGGCACCAGCGGCAGCGAGGCCGGTATCGCGCCCATGCGCAGCACGCCCTGCGGGTCATCGGCGTTGGCGCGGGCGTCCTGGCGCAGGAACTCGCAGTCGGCCAGCACCTGGCGCGCCCAGGCCAGCACGCGCTCGCCGTCGGCGGTGAAGCCCTCGAAGCGGCGGCCGCGCTGGACGATCACGATGCCCAGCTCCTCCTCGATGCTGCGGATCGCGCCCGACAGCGCGGGCTGCGAGACGTGACAGGCGACCGCCGCGCGGCCGAAGTGCTTCTCCTGGGCGAGCGCGACGAGGTAGTTGAGCTGACGGATGAACATCGGGGGGCATCGAGGGTCGGGGCCGTGGCGAGAGGCGATGTGTCCGTGCAGATATAGCAGAGGCCTGGGGCCGCCACGGCAAAGCCCCTCGGAATGCCCCGGCCCCGTGGCCCGTGCCTTCGCTCAGGCGAAGAACTTCGCGGCGCTCTGCAGGGTCCGCCAGATGCCCCAGGCGAGCGGCACCGAGACCGCCGCCCAGGCCAGGAACACGAAGACGGTCGGCACGCGGCCGTCGCCCCGGCCCGGCACGCCGCTGCCGACCGGCGAAACGGCGGCACGGTCGTGGGCCGCGCGCTCGTGGGCGGCGCGCTTCTCGCGCGCCAGCTCGTCGTCGCTCATGAACCACCTGTCGGCGAGCGGCCGGATCGCCAGGTTGGCGACGAAGCCCACCGCCAGCAGGCCGACCAGGATGTACATCGTCTGGTTGTAGACCTGCTCTCGCGGCAGGCCGAGGCCGAGCTGGTACTCGCGCATGTAGTTGACGATCACCGGCCCGAGGATGCCGGCGGTCGCCCAGGCGGTGAGCAGCCGGCCGTGGATCGCGCCCACCATCTGCGTGCCGAACAGGTCGGCCAGGTAGGCCGGCACGGTCGAGAAGCCGCCGCCGTACATGCTGAGGATCAGGCAGAAGGCGCCGACGAAGAGCAGCATCTGCCCCGCCGCGGCCGACGAGGGCACGCTCGCGTAGAGCAGGCCGCCGACGACGAAGAACACGAAGTAGGTCAGCTTGCGGCCCAGCCGGTCCGACAGGCTGGCCCAGCAGAAGCGCCCGCCGATGTTGAACAGGCTGAGCAACGCGGTGAAGCCGCCGGCCACCGCGGCGACCGCCGCGAGTTCGCTCGCGGTGAGCTCGCCGAAGGGCTTGTCGACGCCGATCAACGCGCCGCCGAACACCTCCTGCAGCATCGGGCTGGACATGCCGATCACGCCGATGCCCGCGCTCACGTTCATGCACAGCACGAGCCACACGAGCCAGAACTGCGGGATGCGCCAGACCTTGCTCACGTGCACGTGGCGCTGGGTGATCATCCCGTGGGTGGCGGCCGGTGCCGGCGGCGTCCAGCCCTCAGGCTTCCAGCCGTTCGGCGGCACGCGGTAGCCGAGCGCGCCGGCCATCATGAAGACGAAGTAGACCAGCGACATCACGACGAAGGTCTGCAGCACGCCCACGTCGGTCGGCGTCGAGAAGTGCTTCATCAGCTCGACCGCGAGCGGCGAGCCGATCATCGCGCCGCCGCCGAAGCCCATGATCGCCATGCCGGTGGCCATGCCGCGCCGGTCGGGGAACCACTTGATCAGCGTGCTCACCGGGCTGATGTAGCCGAGCCCGAGGCCGATGCCGCCGATCACGCCCGAGCCGAGCAGCATCAGCCAGAACTGGTGCAGGTGGATGCCCAGCGCCGACAGCAGCATGCCGCCGCACCAGCACACCGCGCTCACGACCCCGGCCTTGCGCGGGCCGACCCGGTCGAGCCAGCCGCCCCAGACCGCGGCCGAGCAGCCGAGGAAGACGAAGAACAGCGTGTACATCCAGCCCAGGGTCGCGATGCGCCAGTCGCAGCCGGTGGCGAAGAGCTCGGCGAAAAAGCTCATCTCCGCCGGGCAGGTCACTGCCCCGCTGCCGCTCACCGCCAGCGCCTTCGACAGCGGCAGCCAGAAGACGGAGAAGCCATAGGCCATGCCGATGCACAGGTGGATCGCGAGCGCGCAGGGCGGCAGCAGCCAGCGGTTGAAACCGCGGCCGGCGATGGTCCTTTCCTTGTCGAGCCATCCGGGGCGGGCGTCGATCGGGAATCCGGTGAGCGTGTTCGCCATGGGCCATGTCTCCTTGTGTGGGGTGGCGCCATGAGACGCGAGGCGGGTCGGGTCGACCATCCGTCCACACCCCGCGAAGGCCACGACAAGTTGTCGCGGCGGCCTGCGACAGAATGTCGCGGCCCCGCTGGCACCATCGGGCCCGGGCCGTCCGCGCGACGGCCGACCACGACCGCCTCCATGCCGCCGAACGCCCCCGAAGCTGTCGACACCCCCGTCGCCGAGTCGTGGCCGCGGGCCTCGCTGCTGGTCGTCGACGACGAGCCGGGCATGCGCCACTTCCTTGAGAAGACCCTCGTGCCACGCTGCGCGCAGGTGCTCGGCGCCGGCAGCGCCGAAGAGGCCGAGGCGCTGATGAAGCGGCACCGCTTCGACCTCGTGATCCTCGACATCGCGCTGCCGGGCAAGAGCGGCATCGCGCTGCTGAAGGAGCTGCGCGCGCAGGGCAACGGCTCGGAGGTGGTGCTGATCACCGCCTTCGCCGACCTCGAGACCGCGATCGAGGCGCTGCGCGCCGGCGCCGGCGATTTCCTGCTCAAGCCCTTTCGCGTCGCCCAGATCCTGAACGCGGTGCGCCGCGGCCTCGAGCGCGCCCACCTGCGACGCGAGAACTGGGTGCTGCGGCGCAGCCTCTCGCAGCGCACGCCGGCGGCCGCCGACGGGCTGGTCGGCCGCTCGATCGTCATCAAGGGCCTGCAGGCCGCGCTGCACCGCGTGGCCGGCGTCGGCAGCACGGTGCTGCTGACCGGTGAATCGGGCACCGGCAAGGAGCTCGCGGCGCTCGCGCTGCACCGCCTGAGCCCGCATGCCGCCGCGCCCTTCGTGCCGGTGAGCTGCGCGACGATGTCGCCCACCCTGATCGAGCACGAGCTCTTCGGCCAGGCCGGCTGGGACGGGCGCCAGGCGCGCGACGGCCTCTTCGTCTACGCCCAGGGCGGCACGATCTTCCTCGACGAGGTCGGCGACCTGCCGCTGCCCCTGCAGGCCACCTTCCTGCGCGTGCTCGAGGACCGCTTCGTGCGGCCGGTGGGCAGCGAGCACGAGGTGCCGGTCGACGTGCGCATCGTCGCCGCGAGCAACCGGCCGCTCGCCGCCGAGGTCGAGGCGGGCCGCTTCCGCAAGGACCTGTACTACCGGCTGCAGGTGGTCGAGATCCAACTGCCGCCGCTGCGTGCCCACAAGGAGGACATCCCCGACCTGGTCGCGCACTTCATCGGCAGCCTCGCGCCGCAGCTCGGCGTGGCGCCGATCGAGGTGACGCCGGAGGAGATGGACTTCCTGCAGCAGTACGACTGGCCGGGCAACGTGCGCGAGCTGCGCAACCTGGTCGAGCGCTCGCTGATCGTCGGCGCGCTCAACGTCTCGGCGCTCTACCAGAGCCTGCAACGCCGCACGCCGGCAGCACCCGACCCGCAGACCACCGACCTGCACGCGCTCGAGAAGCGCCACATCCTCAGCGTGCTCGAGTCGGTGCAGGGCGACAAGACGCGCGCAGCACGCCTGCTCGGCATCTCGCGGCGCACGCTCGAGCGGCGCTGCGCCGACTGGTCGAGCTGAGGCGCCGGCGGCGGCATCGGCAGGCCTAGGCGCGATGGGCCCGAACCTGGCCAGGCTCTCGATCCGCCAGAAGCTGCTGGCCCTCGTGCTGCTGCCACTGGCGGTGGTGCTGCCGCTGCTCGGCCTGCTGCTGCTGGCCTGGGGCAACCTCGCCTTCGACCGCATGCTGATCACCAAGGTGCGCAGCGACCTCGCGGTGGCGCAGGGCTACTTCGAGCGCGTCGTCGACGGCATCGGCAACGCCGCGGGCGCGGTCGCCGATTCGCAGGCGCTGCACGCCGCGCTCGCCGAGGGCAGCGCCGCCGACCAGGCGCTGCTGCTGCAAGCCCTGAAGCGGCGCCACGGCTTCGACTTCATCAACCTGCGCGCGGCCGACGGGACGCTGCGCGTCACGCCCTTCGGCCCGGTCGATGCCCTCGCCGGCGCTGCGGCGCCGGCGATCGCATCCGCACCCCCACCCGCACCCGCGACCGCGACCGAGCGCGGCCCGGGCCCGGTCGCCGTCGGCCTGACGCTGCTGCCCGCAGGCGCCGTCGCCCGCCTGGCGCCGGACCTGGCCGGGCGGGTCGACGTGCCGCTCGTCGCCACGCGCAATGCCGTCCCCACCGACCGGCGCAGCGAGGACCGCGCGATGGTCGTGCTCGCCTCCGCCCCGGTGCGGGCGGCCGACGGCACGCCGATCGCGTACGTGCAGGCCGGCGTGCTGCTCAACCGCAACCTGCCCTTCATCGACCACATCAACGACATCGTCTACCCGCCGGGCTCGCTGCCCTTCGACAGCCAGGGCACCGCGACGCTCTTCCTCGGCGACGTGCGCATCGCGACCAACGTGCACCTGTTCGGCGACGACCCGGCGGCCGACCGCGCGATCGGCACCCGCGTCTCCCAGACCGTGCGTGACGCGGTGCTCGGGCGCGGCGATGTCTGGCTCGACCGCGCCTTCGTCGTCAACGACTGGTACGTCTCGGCCTACCGGCCGCTCGCAGATGCCACCGGGCAGCGCATCGGCATGCTCTACGTCGGCTACCTCGAGCGGCCGTTCGTCTGGGTCAAGTACGGCGTGCTGGCGAGCATCGGCATCGTCTTCTTCGCGGTGATGATCGGCGCGGCGCTGTTCTCGCTGCGCTGGGCGCGCGGCGTGTTCCAGCCGCTCGAGCGCATGGCGCAGACGATGCGGCAGCGCGAGGCCGGCGCCGCCGGGGCGCGCGTCGGCCCGGTCGCGAGCGGCGACGAGATCGGCCAGCTCGCCGGCCACTTCGACCGCCTGCTCGACGCGGTCGACGCACAGACCGCCGAGTTGCAGCGCTGGAATGCCGCGCTCGACGCCAAGGTCGTCGAGCGCACCCGCGAGCTGGAGCAGGCGCAGGCACAGCTGCTGCGCTCCGACCGCCTGGCCGCGATGGGCCAGCTGACCGCAAGCATCGCGCACGAGGTGAACAACCCGATCGCGGTGATCCAGGGCAACCTCGACCTCGTCCGCGAGCTGCTCGGCGACGACGCCGGGCGCGTGCGCGGCGAGCTGCGCCTGGTCGACGAGCAGATCGATCGCATGCGCCTGGTCGTGACCCAGATGCTGCAGTTCGCGCGCCCCGGCGACTACGCCGGCGACGTCGAGCCGGTGGACCCGGGGGCGCTGCTCGAGGACTGCCTGGTGCTGGTCGGCAAGCTGCTGTCCGAGCACCGGGTCGAAGTACGGCGCAAGTTCCGCGCGCGCCGGCCCGCGGCCGTCAACCGGCGTGCGCTGCAGCAGGTGCTGGTCAACCTGCTGGTCAATGCGGCGCAGGCGATGCCGGAGGGCGGATGCCTCGAGCTGCGCACGCGGGACCCCGGTGAGGGTGACGACGACGGCGATGGCCGCCTGGCGATCGAGGTCGCCGACACCGGCATCGGCATCGGGCCCGAACTGCTCGCCGAGCTGTTCAAGCCTTTCGTCTCGCGCCGCAAGGACGGCACCGGGCTCGGGCTGTGGCTGAGCCGCAGCCTGATCGAGCGCTACGGCGGCGACCTGGTCGCCGCCTCGCGCGCCGACGGGGTGCAGGGCGCGGTGTTCACCGTCTGGCTGCCGGTCGAGCCCGCGGTCGAACCCGCGCCCATGCCTCCTTCAGGCCGCGGCAGCGCGCCCCGGCGCGACCGCTTCGAGCCACTGCCGCCAGAAGGTCCGCGCGGCTGATTCGAGCCGGGGCGCATGGGCGTGCCCGTCGCGACGCAGCTGGGCGACGTCGATCCCCGCCGCGGCCAGCTCGCAGGCATGGCCCACGTACCAGCGCTCCAGGTCGCGCTCGCGCACCTCGGGATGGAACTGCAGGCCCAGCGCATGGCGCCCGACGGCGAAAGCCTGCTGCCGGTAGGCCGGTGTCGACGCGACCGGCAGCGCGCCCGCCGGCAGGTCGAAGGTGTCGCCGTGCCAGTGCAGCACGGGCACGCCGGCCAGCGCGTCGAAGCCGGGCACTGCGGCCGCATGCTCGCCGGCGTCGACCGGCGCCCAGCCGATCTCCTTGCCGTTCGCGCCCGGGTACACGGCCGCGCCCAGCGCCGCCGCCATCAACTGTGCACCGAGGCAGAGGCCGAGGGTCGGCCGCCGGGCCTCCAACCGCCGCCTGATCAGCCCGAGCTCGGCGTCGAGAAAGGGATAGGCCGCCCGCTCGTAGACGCCGATCGGCCCGCCCAGCACGACCAGCAGCTCGGGGGCGAGCGCGTCGATGGCCTGCAGGTCTGCCGTGCTGGCTTCCAGGCGGGTGATCGCGTGGCCCAGGTCTGTCAGCGCTTCGCCGAGCGAGCCGAGGTCTTCGAAGGCGACATGCAGCAGAACGAGGGCCTGGCTCACTCGGGATTCCTTTGAGGTGGCCCTGTACGGGCCGGCGGCGTGCCTCTTCGGGGCGAGGGCCGCACCAACTCGGCCCGGCCCGCCCGTCAACCGTGAGCGACCGGCATGCATGCCGGCCCGCCGCGGTGGTTTGGGACTTGCTTCGTTCGTTATATCCCAGGACACATCACGCGCGTGACGACGGCGATCGCGCGACCTCGATGAACACCGACAGCGTTGCCAGCGTGTGCCCCTACTGCGGCGTCGGCTGCGGCATCGTCATGAGCGTCGCCGGGCGGCGCGTCGTCAAGGTCGCGGGGAACAAGCAGCACCCGACCAACTTCGGCCGCCTGTGCACCAAGGGCAGCACCTGCGCCCAGGCGATCGCCGAATCCGGCCGCCTGACGCAGGCCTTCGTGCGCACGGGCCGCGAGCACGACCCGCACGCGGTCGGGATGTCGGCCGCGATCACGCAGACGGCCCGGCGCCTCAAGGCCCTGCTCGATGCGCACGGCCCCGACGCGCTGTCGATGTACGTCTCGGGCCAGATGTCGCTCGAAGCCCAGTACCTGGCCAACAAGCTGTGCAAGGGCTACATCGGCACCAACCAGATCGAGTCGAACTCGCGCCTGTGCATGGCGAGCGCGGGCAGCGGCTACAAGCTCTCGCTCGGCGCCGACGGCCCGCCCGGCTCGTACCAGGACTTCGACCGCGCCGACCTGTTCTTCGTCATCGGCGCCAACATGGCGGACTGCCACCCGATCCTCTTCCTGCGCCTGATGGACCGGGTCAAGGCGGGCGCGAAGCTGATCGTTGTCGACCCGCGCCGCAACGCGACCGCCGACAAGGCGCATCTGTACCTCCAGATCAAGCCCGGCACCGACCTCGCGCTGCTGAACGGCCTGCTGCACCTGCTGGTCAAGGCGGGCCATATCGACCAGGCCTTCATCGACCGCCACACCGAGGGCTGGGCCGAGATGCTCCCCTTCCTCGAGGCCTACACGCCCGAGGCGGTGGCGCAGACCACCGGCCTGCCCGAGGCCGACCTGCGCGAGGCCGCGCGGATGATCGGCGAGGCTGGCGAATGGATGAGCTGCTGGACCATGGGGCTCAACCAGAGCACGCGCGGCACCTGGAACACCAACGCGGTCTGCAACCTGCATCTGGCGACCGGCGCCATCTGCCGGCCCGGCAGCGGGCCGTTCTCGCTCACCGGCCAGCCCAACGCGATGGGGGGTCGCGAGATGGGCTACATGGGCCCGGGGCTGCCCGGCCAGCGCAGCGTCCTCGACGCGGAAGACCGCGCCTTCGTCGAGGACGCCTGGGCGGTGCCGCGCGGCACGCTGCACACCCGCCTCGTCGGCGGCACGGTGGCGCTCTTCGAGCGCATGGCGGCCGGCGACGTCAAGGCCTGCTGGATCGTCTGCACCAACCCGGTCGCCACCGTGCCGAACCGGCAGAAGGTCGTCGCCGCGCTGCGGCAGGCCGAGCTCGTCATCTCGCAGGACGCCTATCTCGACACCGAGACCAACCGCTACGCCGACGTGCTGCTGCCCGGCGCGCTCTGGGCCGAGGCCGAGGGCGTGATGATCAACTCCGAGCGCAACCTGACGCTGATGCGCAAGGCCGTCGAGCCGCCCGGCGAGGCGATGCCGGACTGGCAGATCATCGCCCGCGTCGCCTGCAAGATGGGCTACGAAGCCGCCTTCTCCTACGCGAGCGCGGACGAGGTCTTCGAGGAGATCAAGCGCTTCTGGAATCCGCGCACCGGCTACGACCTGCGCGGCGCGAGCCACGCCCGCCTGCGCCAGACGCCGCTGCAGTGGCCCTGCCCGCCCGAGGACGACGCGGACCGCCACCCGATCCGCTACCTCAACGACGGGGTGAGCCAGACGGCCCGGCACGCCGCGGACGGGACGGCGCCGGCGATCGTCTTCCCCACCGCCAGCGGCCGGGCCGTGTTCTTCGCCCGCCCCCATTGCGAGGCCGACGAACTGCCGGACGATGAGTTCCCGCTGGTGCTGAACACCGGCCGCCTCCAGCACCAGTGGCACACGCTGACCAAGACGGGAAAGATCCCGACGCTGAACAAGCTGAACCCGGGGCCCTTCGTCGAGCTGCACCCCGAGGACGCGGCCGCGCTCGGCGTCAAGGACAAGGACCCGGTCGAGCTGCGCTCGCGGCGCGGCCGGGCGGTGCTGCCGGCCGTCGTCACCGACCGGGTACGCGCAGGCAACTGCTTCGCCCCCTTCCACTGGAACGACGTCTTCGGCGACGACCTCGCGATCAACGCCGTCACCCACGACGCGGTCGACCCGCTGTCGCAGCAACCCGGCTTCAAGTTCTGCGCCGTCGCCCTGCGCCGCGTCGCCGCCGCGCCGGCGGCAGCCGAAGCACCGCGCCCGGCCGCCGACCACCGCCACCCGAGCCCGGCAGCCGCGGCGGGCCCCGGACCCGACCTGTACTGCCGTGACGCGCCACCGGACTTCCACATCATGCAGACGCACTCACTGAGCCGCCTCCTGGGCATCGAAGCCGCCCCGCTGCCGACGCTGGAGGCCCACGAGCAGGTCTACCTGCAGGGCTTCCTGGTCGGCCTGGAGTCCGCCGAGGCGCAGCGACCCGGCGGCGTGCCCACGCTGCCACCGACCGCGCCGCTGGCGCCGGCCAAGCGGACGATGATCGACGGGCTGCTGGCCGGCCTCTTCTCGCGCAGCTGGCTGCCGACCGATGCGCAGATGGAGCCGGCGGCAAACGAGGGCGCGCTCGCGACGGCTGCCGACACCGCCCGCGACCCGGCGACACCCGCGCCGGCGGGGGTCTCGGTGCTCTGGGCCTCGCAGACCGGCAATGCCGAGACCTTCGCCGCCAGTTGCGCCGAGCGGCTGCGCAAGGAAGGCTTCGCCGTGACCCTCTCGGCAATGGACGACTGCAAGCCCGAAGCCCTGCCCGCCGACAGCCCGCTGCTGCTGATCACCAGCACCTTCGGCGATGGCGATCCGCCGGACAACGCCGGCGGCTTCTGGCAGGCGGTGCAGGGCGACGCCGCCGCCAGGTTCAAGCAGGCCCGCTATGCGGTGCTGGCGTTCGGCGACTCGAACTACGGCCAGTTCTGCGGCTTCGGCCGCAAGCTCGACGCACAGCTCGAGGCCGCCGGCGCGCAGCGCCTGCTGGCCCGCGTCGACTGCGAGCCCGACTACCAGACGAGCGCCGAGGCCTGGCTGGACGCGGTGAGCCAGGCGCTGGCGGCCTCGCGGCAGACGGTGCCGGCCGCCGCGCCGGCGCTGGCGTCGGCCCCCATGCCAGCCTTGGCGCTCGTCGGCGAGCGCGCCGCCGACGCGCCCGGCGCCGCGCCCGCGGCCGCCGCGAAGGCAGCGCCGTACAGCCGCCTGCGGCCGCTGGACGCCCGCCTGGTCATCAACCGCCTGCTCAACGGCCCCGGCGCCCAGAAGGAGACCCGCCAGTTCGGCTTCGCGCTGGCGGACGCCGAGTTCGGCTACGAGGCGGGCGACGCGCTCGGCGTCTGGCCGACCAACTGCCCGGCGCTGGTGGCGGAGATGCTGTCCACGCTGCGCCTGCCGGCGTCTGCACCGGTGTCGATCCCGGACGTCGGCGAGCTGCCGCTGAGCGAGGCCCTGCTGCACCGCTGCGACGTCACGCGCATCACCACCGGCATGCTCGAGTTCGTGCGCGAGCGCTCGCGCAGCGACAGCTTGAAGCAACTGCTCGAGCCCGGCCGCGCGCAGGAGCTGCAACGCTGGCTCTGGGGGCGCCAGATCGTCGACCTGCTGCACGAGTTTCCGATCGAGGTCACGCCGGCCGAGTGGGTGTCGGCGCTCAAGCGGCTGCAGCCGCGCCTCTATTCGATCTCGTCGAGCCCCAAGGCGCATGCAGGCGAGGTCCACCTGACCGTCTCGACGGTGCGCTACGAACATCAGGGCCGGCGCCGCGGCGGCGTGTGCTCGACCTTCCTCGCCGACCGGGCCGAGCAGGCCGGCGTGCCGCTGTTCCTGCAGAAGTCGGCCCATTTCCGGCCGCCCGCCGATGCCCGCACGCCGATGATCATGGTCGGCCCCGGCACCGGCGTGGCACCGTTCCGCGCCTTCCTGCAGGAGCGCCGCGCACGCGGCGACACGGCGTCCAACTGGCTCTTCTTCGGCGAGCAGCATGCGGCGAGCGACTTCTACTACCGCGACGAGCTGCTCGCGATGCAGGAGGATGGCCTGCTGACCCGCTTAAGCTTGGCCTTCTCGCGCGACCAGGCGCGCAAGGTCTACGTGCAGGACCGGATGCGCGAACACGGCGCCCAGCTGTGGGACTGGCTCGAACAGGGCGCGCACTTCTACATCTGCGGCGAAGCGGCCCGGATGGCGAAGGACGTCGACCAGGCCTTGCGCGACGTCGCCCGGGAGCACGGCGGCATGGACGCCGACCGGGCCGGCGCCTATGTCAAGAAGATGGCGGCCGACAAACGCTACGTCCGCGACGTGTACTGATCCGGCGTCGCTTTCCCGACGGCGAGCGGGTGACGGCACGGCAAGGGGCGTGTCGTGTTTGATTTGATGCCAATGGCAACTTATTATTTGCTTATGGCAATCAATTCGCCTCCCACCTCACCCGAGCTCAGCACGCGTGCCGATGCGGTCCGTCGCTTCAACCGCTTCTACACGCGCCGCATCGGCGCGCTGCAGGAACACCTGCTGGAAAGCGGCTTCTCGCTGACCGAAGCGCGGGTCCTCTATGAGCTCGTGCATCGGCCCGGCCTCAGCGGCGCCGACCTGTGCCGCGAGCTGGGGCTGAACGCCGGTTACCTGAGCCGGGTGCTTTCGGGCTTCGAGCAGCGCGGCCTGCTGGCGAAGCGCCGCTCGAGCGCCGACGCCCGCGCCGCCGAGCTGTACCTGACCGAAGCCGGGTACGCCGCCTTCGCGCCGCTGGAAGCGGCGTCGCGAGGCGAGGTGGAAGCCCTGCTGCGAACACTGCCCGAGGCCGATCAACAGCAGCTGGTCGAGGCGATGGCACGGATCGAAGGCCTGCTCGGCGAGCCCGACCGCAACTACCTGCTGCGCGACCCTCGGCCCGGCGATCTGGGCTGGATCGTCCACCGCCAGGCGCTGCTCTACGCCCAGGAGTACGGCTTCGACGACGAGTACGAGGCCCTGGTCGCCGAGATCGTCGCGAGCTACGTGCGCGCGTTCGACCCCAAACGGCACCGCTGCTGGATCGCCGAGCGGCTCGGCCAGGTCGTCGGCTCGGTCTTCGTCGTGCCGCAGGACGAGCGCACCGCCAGGCTGCGCCTGCTCTACGTCGACGCGCGGGCGCGCGGCCTGGGCATCGGCGGCCGGCTGGTCGACGAGTGCCTGCGCTTCGCGCGCCTGGCGGGCTACGGGCGCATGACGCTGTGGACCAACAGCGTGCTGACCGAGGCACGCAGGCTCTACGAGCGCGCCGGCTTCCAGCTCGTCGACGAGGCGCCGCACCACAGCTTCGGCCAGGACCTGGTCGGCCAGACCTGGGCCCGCGAGCTCTGAACTCGTCGCGCCGCAGGCTCGGGCCCGTCCGTCCGGTCCTGGCACCGGTCCCGACTTCGCGCCGCCGCCAGGGGTTTCAGCCGGCGACCACCCGCCGCGCCGGCCAGCTGCCCGCGCCGAGCACCGCGCCCATCAGCCAGAACAGCGTGACCGCGCCGACGGCCCCGCCGAGCAGGCCGAAGCCGAGCGGCATCAGCGCGCTCGACAGGTTGAGCGTCATCGAGCGCAGCGCGATCGCCTCGCCCTGGCGCTGCGGCGGCGCGAGGTGGTGCAGTGCCGACATGATCATCGGCTGCACCATGCCCAGCGCGAGGCCGAGGCCGGCCGCGCAGCAGGCCATCGCCACCACGCTGCCGGCGAAGGGATAGGCGACGAAGACGGCGCCGGCCCAGAGCATCGCCCCCGGCAGCACGCGCTCCTCGCGCAGGCGCGAGGCGATGAAAGGCAGCAGCAGCCGCACCGCGGCGACGGTCGCGGCGAAGACGCCGAGCACGCTGCCGATCGCGGTCGCGCTGAAGCCGCGCTCGTGGCCGAGGATCGGCAGCAGGAAGGCGTGCAGGTCCCAGCTCGCCGAGAGCGCCCAGTTGACCAGCAGCAGCCGCCCCATGCCCGGCAGGCGCAGCAGCGACCAGGTCGAGGCCTGCGGGGCTGGCACGCGCGCGCCTGCCGCGCCGGCCGGCGGGGACATCTGCGCCGGCGGTTCGCCAGCCCCACGGACGCCCGGCGGGCCCGATGCCTCGGCCGCTCGCCACGGCCGCGACTCCGCCGGCACCCGGCGCACCGCGATCAGCGCCGCGAACGGCAGTGCCAGCAGCACGCCGTAGGCCGTCGCAAAGCCAGCGCTGTCGATCAGCGTGCCGGCGATCACCGGTCCGACCGCGTTCGCGACCGAGGGCGCGAGGCCGAGCCAGCTGAAGACGCGCCGGCGGTCGACCGTGTCGCGGGCGCGGCGACCGGCGCTGGTCTGCGAGACGATGAGGCCGAAGTTCGCGCCGGCCCCGGTCAGCACCGCCGCCAGGCAGAGCACGCCGTAGGCCGCGCCGCCGGCATGGCTCGCGGCCAGGGCGATCGCGGCGCCGGCGGCGCTCATCCCCACCGCGCGCCGCATCGGCAGGTGGTAGCCGTGGCGGTCGGCCAGGCGCCCGGCGCGCATCGCGAGCGCGATCGGCGCCAGCGCGAAGAGCCCCATCAGCAAGCCGACCGCGAGCGGCGAGTACCCGAGCTGCAGCGCCATCAGCGGCGCGGCCAGGCGCACGCCCGTCATGCAGGCATGCAGGCCGACCTGGGCAATGATCAGCGTGAACAGGCCGCGGTCGAAGCCGGCCGAAGGCGCGCCGCCCTCGCCCGCCGGTGGCGACGGCGCGCCGGCCGGCATCTCAGCCGGTGCGCCCGGCGCGCCCGTCCTCGCCGGTGGCGCCGCTCGCGCCATCGGTGTCGTTCGCGCTGCCCGGGTCGTCGGCATCGGGCGCCAGGCCGTCGTCGAAAGGCAGCAACGCTCCGGCCTGCGCCTCGGGCAGGGCCTCGACCGTCTTCAGCGCACGCGACATCGCGCGGGTGCGCGTCTCGGCCTGGTCGATCGTGCGCAGCACGGTTTCGGTCTGGCCCTTGACGCGCGCCAGCACGTTGCCGAACTTGGCGAACTCGGTCTTCACCGCGCCCAGCACCTCCCAGACCTCGGCGCTGCGCTGCTCGAGCGCGAGCGTGCGGAAACCGAGCTGCAAGCTGTTCAGCGTCGCCAGCAGCGTCGTCGGGCCGGCCAGCGTCACGCGGTGGTCGCGCTGCAGCGCCTCGGCCAGGCCGGGGCGGCGCAGCGCCTCGGCATAGAGCCCCTCGGTCGGCACGAAGAGGATCGCGAACTCGGTCGTGTGCGGCGGCGCCACGTACTTCTCGCGGATCGTGCGCGCCTCCAGGCGCAGGCGCTGCTCGATCGCGCGGGCGGCGAGCTCGGCGGCCGGCGCGTCGGCGCGCTCCTGCGCGTCGAGCAGGCGCTCGTAGTCCTCGCGCGGGAACTTGGCGTCGATCGGCAGCCACAGCGGCAGGCCGTCGTCGCGCCGGCCCGGCAGGCGGATCGCGAACTCGACTCGCGCCCCGGTGCCGGGCACCGTCTCGACGTTGCGGCCGTACTGCTCGGGCGCGAAGACCTGCTCGAGCAGCTGCGCGAGCTGCACCTCGCCGAAGACGCCGCGCGTCTTGACGTTGGTCAGCACCCGGTTCAGCGAGCCGACGTCCTTCGCCAAGCCCTGCATCTCGCCCAGGCCCTTGTGCACCTGCTCGAGCCGTTCGGCGACCTGGCGGAAGCTCTCGCCCAGGCGCTGCTCGAGCGTCGCGTGCAGCTTCTCGTCGACCGTCGCGCGCATCTGCTCGAGCTTCTTCTCGTTGTCGGCCGACAGCGTCGCGAGGCGCTGCTCCACCGCCCCCTGCAACCCGCCCAGCCGCTGCTCGACCGCGCCCTGCACGCCGGCCAAGCGCTCCTCCACCGTCTGCCGCACCTCGGCCAGCCGGCGCTCGCCGGCCTGCGCCTGGTCGGCGAGCTGCTGCGCGAGGCGCTGCGCGAGCCCCTGCTGCGACTGCCCCTGCAGCTCGCCCTGGCGCTGCAGCGTGGTGTCGACCGCGTCGCGCAGGCGGCCGAAGGCGGCGTCCTGCGCCTCGCGTGCGCCGCGCGCTTGCGCGCCGAGCGCGTCGGTGGTGCCGGCCAGCGCCTGCGCCACCGTCTGCTGCATCGTCGCGAGCTGGACGCGGAAGCTGTCGATCTGCTCGTTCTGCGTGCGCGCGGCGTCGCCGGCCTGCGCGAGCAGGGTCTGCTGGAAGAGCCCGATCGTGCGCGCCAGCTCCTCGCGGCTGCCGCGCGCGTTGGCCTCGACGTCGCTGCGCAGCTCGCGCGTGATGCGCTCGCCTTCGTCGCGCAGCGCGGCGTCGAGCCATTCCTCGAGGCCGCGCCGCAGCCCTTCGTCGCGCGGGCGCCAGAGGCGCCACAACAGCAGCAGCAGGACGACGCAGACGACCGCGGCAGCGGCCAGCAACGCGATCTCGTAGCGGGGGTCAGTCATCGGCCCGATTGTCTCAGGCGGTCGGCTCACCACATGAGCCAGCGGCCAGGGTTGCCGCGCACGGGGGACGGTGCGGCCGAGGGCGTCGGGTGTCCGTCGCCCTCCGTGTCCCCCGTCGATCGCTGCGCGATCGCCTCCTCCTTGACCTGCGGGCGACGGACACCCGACACCCTCGGCAAGTCACATCGATGGCACGCGAGGCACTTCGTTCATGCGGACTCCCCCAGCCGAACTCGAACGCCCGTATTGCAGGCCTTTCAGCGACCGCCTCGGCGCTTCAGGCCGAGGGTGCCGGGTGGCCGGCGGCCGCAAGTGAAGGAGGAGCGGCGGGCGTCCAGCCTCGCCGCGGGGGACATGGAGGCCG
>JAMHWF010000054.1:0-2914 GCA_035911095.1 Ideonella sp.
CTACGACACCGAGCGCAACCGCCTCGGTTGGTGGAACAACGAACGCCAGTACTACGCGGCGGCGCGTTTCCAGAACAGTGGGGTGCAGGACGGCCGCCTGCACATCACGGCGCGGCGCGAGGCGCTCTCGGCGCTGCCCGACTGGGGCGGTCAGGCCTACAGCTCGGCGCGCCTCGTCACGCGCGGCAAGGCGAGCTGGACCTACGGCTTCTTCGAGATCCGCGCCCGCATGCCCTGCGGCACCGGCACCTGGCCGGCCCTCTGGATGCTGGGCAGCGGCGGCATCTGGCCCGACGACGGCGAGATTGACATCCTCGAGCATGTCGGCCGCACGCCGGGCGAGATCCTCGGCACCGTGCACACGCCGGTCACCGGCGGCAGCGGAAACGGCTCACGCAGGCTGCTGGAGAGCGCCTGCACGGCCTTCCACGACTACCAGTTGCTGTGGACCGCCGACGAGATCGCCATCGGCGTCGACGGGGCCGTGTACCACCGCTACCGCAACCCGCGCAGCGGCCGCGCGGCCTGGCCTTTCGACGCGCCGCAATACCTGCTGCTGAATCTGGCCATCGGCGGCACGCTGGGCGGCGCCGTGGACGATGCGATCTTTCCGCGCACGCTCGAGGTCGAGCATGTGCGCGTCTGGCAGGCGCCGTAGCCGGCGCATGCACCTCTGCCGCGCCGCTCAGGTCGGCCGGAACGCGATCTCCACCTCGACGGCGAGCACGCCGCGTGGATCGAAGCAGCGATCCGCGCAGTCCGCCCAGCCGGCCGCGGTGCGCACGCGCACACGGTGGCGCGGGCCGCGTCGGTAGGCATAGGGCAGGCGTGCCCAGGTGAAGCAGAGCTCGCCGCCGGCGGGCAGTTCCGCCTCGTCGAGCAGCACCGGGTCGATGTGGATGCGACCCTGGCGTCTGCGCAGGCCCAGCTCGCCCCAGCGCGTCAGGATCTCCTCCTTGACCTGCCCGGTCATGCCGGGCTGCTGCGCGCCCCCCTCAGCCGGCGTGTGGCTGTAGGGGTCGGCGGGGAAGGCGCCGTACTCGGCGACCGTCTTGCGGTAGCCCAGGCCGTCGCGCACGCGTCGGTAGTGCGCCTTGAGCGCCGGCAACTCGGGGGCGCCACGGTCGGCGGCCTCGAACACCTGCTCCTGCACCGCCAGCAGCAGCTTGGCCACCATATGCCAGTAGATGCAGCCCAGTCCCTCGTAGGCGAACATGGTGCCCGAGCGGCCGGTGAACTCGTGGTGCCGCAGCACGCGCTCGTAGGCTTCGGCCAGCGGCGCGAGCGCGTCGCCGAGGTCGCGGCCGGCGGCCTCCAGGTCGGCACGGTTGGAGAGCCCCGGCGCAAAGCGCACCGTGCCGTCGCTCTGGCGCTGCAGCAACTCGTCGCGACCTTCATCCAGCAGGCGCTGCACCACGGGCAAGGCGAGCGCCTCGGCATCGAGCCGGTTGCGCTCCAGGAAGCCCGGCAGCCGCCGGTCGGGGTAGAGCAGGAAGGAACGCCGCTCGGGCGTGTAGAGCGGGCTGGCGAACAGGGTGTCGAGCAGTTTCACCGCCTCGGCCGGGCCGAGCAGGCCGCAGGACAGCAGGGCCACCTGGCCCTCGAGCATCGGGTAGAGGCGGCTGATGTCGGCGCGCCCGGCATCGAAGCTGACCAGTTGGTAGCTGTCGTAGAGCCCATCCTCGCGTTTGCAGCGGCGCAGCGTGGCGTCGACCAAGGGGAGCAGGCGGCGGGCCAGGCCGGTCAGCAGGCCGGCTGGCGCGGCGACCGGCCGGCGCTTTGGACCGGCCGTGTAGGAGGCGGCGCGCCAGCGCTCGAGCAGGCCCCCGGCGGCGTCGAGGAAGGCGCGGCGCGCCACGGCGTCGTCCGCCGCGGCAGCGTCGGTGCGCGCCAGCAGCGCGTCGAATTGCTGCAGCGCGTCGAGCGTCTCGGCGTCGATCTGGAAACCTTGCTCGGCGACCGGCAGTGCCAGCAGGAAAACCAGCAGGCGGCGCAGATGCGCCAGCGTGACCACCGACAGGCCGTTGCCGACCAGTGCGTTGTTGGCGTCGTTCCACTCCGGGCGCTGGGTGTGCAGCCACAGCCCGCCGCCGGGCAGCAGCGAGCCGGCCTTGGTCAGCAAGATGACGGCCAGCTTCTCGCCGAGCGTGGCCAGTACCGGTGCCCCCGCGTCGTCGCACAGCAGCAAGCCGTCGGCGCCGATCTGCTCGCGGCGCTGCCGCGCGCGTCGGTCGGCCTCGTGGTCGAAGTCGATGGTGTGCTTGGGATGGGCGACCTGCTCGGTGTGGGGCTTCAATCGGTAGGGGATGTCGGCGAAGCTGAACAGCGCGCGGTCCCACAGTCCGTCCAACAGCCCGGGCTCATGGGTTTCGGCGGCCTCCAGCAGCTTGAGCAGATAGATGATCTGGTGGTCGCCCCAATAGCCGATATGGCTCCAGGGATCGTGCTCGTCGACCACCTCCCAGTCGATGCCGTCGCGACCGATGCGGTAGGGGTTGTAGCCGTCGACCGACATGGCGCCGAGGAAGGCCGTGATCATCGAGCCAACGTAGGCCGGCTCGCTGGGCACCAGCGCCTCCCAGTTCTGGAAGATGTCGCGCCAGTTTCCCTGGTAGTTGACGACGCGCCGGCCCTCGGCGTCGCGCACCCGGATGGAAAAGCGGTTCCACGGGCGGCTCGGGTCGCCATGGCGGCGGCTGAAGGTCAGCGGCAGGTACTCGAGCAGCAGGCGCTCGGCCTGCGCGTTGCCGGCGGCACGCACCGCCGCCAGGGCCTGCTGGCGTTCGAGCGGTTGCGGCAGACCCGACAGCAGCTCGGTCAGTTCGGCGCCGAGGCGATGGTTGCGCTGCCGGGCGAAGGCCAGCAGATCGTCCCGGTCGAGCTGGGTGCCGTTGACGAAGGCGCCGCCGCGCAT